>CBDIHP010000025.1:0-123666 GCA_965279195.1 Isosphaeraceae bacterium | reverse complement strand
CTCCATGTGCTCGGGCACCTGGATGACGTGGCCCGTCGAGAGCGTCGCCGGCTTCGTCCGGCCCGTGGCGGAGTTGCCGCGGACGCCGGGGGCGGTGTCGACGATCATCAGGTCGACCGTGTCGGGCAGCTCGATCGCGATGACCTCGTCGTTCACGACCAGCGATTCGAGCCCTTCCATGTTCTCGGTCATGTACGGGATCTGGTCTTCCAGGTCCTCGTTCGAGAACGAGAACTGGTTGAAGTCGACCGCGTCCATGAAGTGGTGGCCGTCCCCATCCTTGTAGAGGTACTGGATCGTCCGGCGCTCGAAGCTCGACTCGCTCAGGGCGTCCGTCCCGCGGAACGCCTTCTCGACCCGATTGCGGGTCTTGAGGTTCCTCGCCTTGATCTTGTAGAGCGTGGCCGCACCACGAGCGCTCGGAGTCTGGACGGTGATGTGCTCGATCATGTGCGGTGCGCCGTCGATCTCGACGACCATCCGGCGCTTGAAATCCTTGGCGGGAACCACGACGGCGAACTCCGGGGTGAGCGTATGGGATCGGAACCGATCCCATATCCTAACGCGAATCGAGCGACCCGGTCAAAGTTCCGTCGCGGCAAGGAGCATGCGCTGGGTTCAGGACTCCGAACTGGCCTGCCCCTGGACGGTCGCGGGCGCGGACTCGCTCGTGTCGAGGAGGGTGTACCAGATGAACGAGATGGCGAGGTAGACCAGGACGATCCCGAGCCCCGCCATGACCCCCATCCCGATCCAGGTTTGGAGCGGCAGGTCATCCCCGGCCACACGGCGCCCGGAGCCGTCCGCGTACCCGGCCGTGCCGTAGACCTCCTCCGGATCGTCCTCGTCGAGGGCCCAGAGGTCGGCCTTCGGGGGCTCCGGTGCAGGACGGCGTCGGGAACCGGCCGGTAGGGTCGGGGTATCCTGGTCGAGGGACGCGAGATCGGCGAGCGAAACCTCGACCGGACCGGGGCGACCCGGTCCGTCGATCGTGCTCGACGGCCGTCTCCCATCCAATCCGAGGAAATCCCCCTCGTCGGATTCGTCGTCGACCAGGACGTCGAGCGGAGCGTCCCCCTCGTCATCGTCGATGAGCGCGACGAGGGGGGCTTCCGAGGAGGATTCGAGGACCGGGAGGATCGAGTCGAGGCCGTGGATCAGGTGATCGTAGTCGTCGAAACGCCGCTCCGGCCGCTTCGCCATCATCTTCTGGATCAACCGCGAGAGTTTGGGCGGGACGTCCGGCCGGAGCTTGGCGACGTCCGGCGGGGGAGCGGTGCAGTGGCGGCTGAGCTTGTCCGCGACGTCCCCGCCCGGGAAAGGGGCCGACCCGCTGAGCAGATAGTGGAAGGTACAGCCGAGCGAGTAGATGTCGCTCCGCTCGCTGGTCGCCCTCGAATCCCTCGCCTGCTCGGGGGACATGTAGTCGACCGTGCCGACCGTCGTACCGACGCGGGTCACGCGCTCGTCTTCCCCTTCGAGCTGGAGGGCAAGGCCGAGGTCGATGATCTTCACCACGCCGTCGTGACGGAGGAGGATGTTCGCCGGTTTGATGTCACGGTGGATGACCCCCTTGGAAAGGGCGTATCTCAGCCCCTCGGCAACCTGCCGGATGATCCCGACCGCCTCCTTGATCGGGAGCGGGCCCTCCTTGCGGACCCGCTCGTGGAGGTCGCCGCCGTCCACGTATTCGAGGGCCAGGTAATAACGGCCCTGGTCGGATCCCCGGTCGTAGATCTCGGCGATGTTCGGGTGGCT
This sequence comes from Isosphaeraceae bacterium, assembly GCA_965279195.1. Classification (GTDB taxonomy): domain Bacteria; phylum Planctomycetota; class Planctomycetia; order Isosphaerales; family Isosphaeraceae; genus CBDIHP01. The sequence goes on along the minus strand of CBDIHP010000025.1, from coordinate 121,908 downwards.
CAGCGACTCCGCGTTTCTTCGCTTCGCGATGAAACCTCTGGAGCAGGGTCGGATTCTTGGCCATCGACCGGGGCAGGACCTTCAGCGCGACGTCGTGCCCGGAGTCGACATGGACCGCGCGGAAGACCGAACTCATGCCTCCGCTCCCGAGCTGCTGGAGCAGCCGGTAGCTCCCGATGACGGGAGGAGGCTTGACCGAGATCGAATCGGAATCCGGCATCGGGGGTGTCCTGGATATCGCTTCGGTGGCAAGGCATCCGAGGACCAACGTTTCCTCCGCAGGCTTCATTGTCCCCGAACCGGCGGACGCCTTCAATCGAACTTCGTGCGGAACAGTCCGAACCGTAGGAGGTTTAGAGCCTGGGGAGATGCAATCCGCCGTCGACGTGGAGGATCTCCCCGGTCGAGAAGGGCAGTTCGCCGCTCGCCAGCATCGCCACCGCCCGACCGACATCGAGCGGGGTCCCCCAGCGCCGGATCGGGCTGATCTGACCATCTCGGATCTTACGGTCGTAGATGTCGCGGACCGGGCCGGTCATGTCGGTCTCGATCACCCCCGGGCGGACCTCGAAGACGGCGATCCCGTGATCCGCCAGGGCCAAGGCCAGCCCCCTGGCCGCCATACTCAGCCCGGCCTTGGAGACGCAGTACTCCATCCGATTCACGCTGGCGGACTCGGCCGAGACCGAGGTCACGAAGATGATCGAGCGAGGGGCGTCGCGATCCACCGGCGCGACCTCAATCATCCGCCGTGATGCGTACTGGCTCAGGAAGAAGGGGCCACGAAGGTTAATCCCGAGCACGCGGTCCCAGCTCTCCTCTATCATCTCCAGCACATCCTTCCGCTCGAGGGGGGCGACGCCCGCATTGTTTACGAGTACGTCGAGCTGACCGAATCGCGCGATGACCCGATCGACCAACGATCTCCCCTGCTCTGGGTCCCCGACATCGGCCTGGAAACTCTCTGCATCGTCCGCACCGCCGTCGATCGCCTCGGCTTTCGCGGCGTTCGCCTCATCGACAGCGGATCGGTAGTTGATGGCTATCCGGTAGCCGGAGGAGGCGAGCTGGCGGACGATCCCCCGGCCGATGCCGCGACTCCCTCCGGTAACCAGGGCGACTCGGGTTAAGCTCGACATCGGGTCCGAACCCCTCGGGTGGGAGATGCGTCGAATCCAGTGACCACGGCCGGATCGGACGAAGTCCCGCGGGCCCGCCATTGGTCGTTGACATGAGTGTGCCCTGTCGGCCAGAATCGTTCCAGGTCGTTCGAACGTGCCCGTAGCTCAGGTGGATAGAGCAGCGGTTTCCTAAACCGCAGGTCGCAGGTTCGAATCCTGCCGGGCGCATCCCTGGTCGTCCTCGATCGAGCCCCTCCGAGCGCCCGTAGCTCAGTGGATAGAGCAGCGGTTTTCTAAACCGCCGGTCGCAGGTTCGAATCCTGCCGGGCGTATTCGCTGGCCGAGCTCCGGGCGGTCCCCCACATCCGAACGGCCCGGCGCGGGTACCGCCCGCCCCAAAACGGGGCGATGGCCCAACGACCTTTCCCTTCCGTGATTCAAGCGACTCGTCGGCCTCCGCCCGCCATTGCCGAGCGGGCATCCCTGGCGACAAGGGATCGGCCGGCACGGACGACGAAGGCTGGCGCGTTATGGGTTCCAACGACGACGTCGCGGCGGTCCCCGAGGGTAGTGGTCACCTCACCGAACTCGAGACGAGTTGGACCACGATCCGTAATGCCCACACGCCCGGGCCCGTCGGCCAGGCGGCAATGGGCGAGCTGATCGGTCGCTACCACGAGGCCGTCCGACGCTACCTGCGGCTCAAGCTCCGCGACCAGAACCTCGCCGACGAGGTCTTCCAGGAATTCTGGACCAAGCTCCTGACCCACAAGCTCGCCGGCGCGGACCACAACAAGGGACGCTTCCGCGACTACCTCCGCACAGTCCTCCACCGCCTCATCATCGACCATTTCCGAGGGCGGAAGGTCCAGGCCCTGCCCCCGGGCGATCTGATCGACCCGAGTCATCCCGACTCGGACTACGATCGCGTCTGGAGAGAAGCCGTCATCAAGCGAGTGTTCACCCGCCTCGACTCCTATGAGGCGAGCACGCCCAAGAATCGCTATGCGACCGTCCTCAACCTTCGTGTCAACAATCCCAAAGCATCGATCGACGAAATCGCCCAGCAGTTGACCGAGCGCACCGGTGCCAGGATCACGCCGGAGGCCTTCCGCAAGACCCTCCAGCGCGCCCGAGCAAAGTTCCTCGAACTCCTGATCCAGGAGCTCAAGGAGACGATCCACCCCTGCAATCCCGAGGACATCGAGGCCGAAATCTACGACCTCGGACTCGGGAACCTCTACCGTCGCTACGCCGACGATAGCGACGAATAGCTCGTTCCCTCCCGCGCGGCGCGGGGATCGAAGTGCCCCCAAACCCCCCAGGCCTTCCTCTTCCGTATAGAGTCGTTGGGTTGTGAATTTTGCCACAACCCCTTGACCGCTGTCGGAGGCAGGTTAGAGTGGAACGAACGCTTACGTTCGGCAAGGTCGTTGCGCGCAGCGGCGCCTTCCAGGATGTACGCTCGCTCGATGTCAGCTCACCTGAGTGCGGCTTCTACGAGGAGCGACGATGCTAGTACTCTCCCGGAAGAAAGACGAGAGCATCATCATCAACGATACGATCCGGGTCACCGTGGTGGAAATCCGCGGCGACAAGGTCCGGCTCGGGATTGATGCCCCCAAGGACGTCACGGTCCACCGCCGCGAGGTCTACGAGGCGATCCAGAATCAACTCAAGCAGGTGGAAGTCCATCCGGCCACCTCGCCGGAAGCGGGTCAGTAAGTCCAGGGCTCGACATCGAGCCCGAGAGGCTTTCAAGATAGCCGAGATCTGAGCAACTTCACAAACTCCCTCATCCAGGGACCGTTGTCCGGCCACCCACGCACCGTGACCAGCGAGACGTCGACGATCACGTCGCGGTTGACGAAAGTTGCGCCTGCGGCCGTGACATCAGGCTCAAGGTCGGGAAAGCAGGTCGTCGACTTACCCTTGAGCCCGCCGGCGGCGATGACGAGCAAGGGGCCGTGGCAGTTCGCCCCGATCGGCTTGCCCGATTCAACGAAGTGCCGGACGATCTCGACAGCCTTCGGCCGATTCCGGAGATACTCCGGTGCCCTGCCCCCGGGCAGGATCAACCCGTCGTAGGAGGCGGCGTCAACGTCATCGAGGCCGATGTCCGCCTGGACGCGGTAGCCGGGCTTCTCCGTATAAGTGTCGAAGCCAGGTTCGAAATCGTGGACGACGGAGAGGAACACCCGACGCTCCGGCGCGGCGATGTCGACGTGCCAGCCTTCTTCCTCGAGGCGGTACTTCGCGTAGTAAATCTCCTGCGATTCACCCGCGTCGCCGGTGAGGATCAGGATCTTTGGCATCGAGCGGAGGGCTCCTGGGTTCCGGTTTCGGGACCAAGCTACCGACTCTGGTCGGGGCCCGCAAGGGGCTTCCCGACGGCCCGCGAACCCATCGCGGTTCGGGAGTGAACCCTTGACCCGCGGGGCAGGGTCGGCTACATTTCTCCTGTCGCCCAGCGACATGGCCCCGTCGTCTAGCCTGGTTTAGGACACATGCCTTTCACGCATGCAGCACGGGTTCAAATCCCGTCGGGGTCATTCCAAGCCTGAGTCAAACGCCCCGTCCTTGCGGGGCGTTTTGCTTTCGAAGTTCCCCTGCCCGTTGAACCGATCGAGCAGCACCGCCACGAGCATGTCGCTGGTCACGTTCGTCATCGCCCGGCAGCGGCCGAGAACCCAGTCCACCGACAGCAGGAAGGGGATCACGAGCTCAACCCCGGCCGCCGGCAACTTCACCGTCTGGAGCACGACGAGCAACGAGATGAGCCCTGCCTCCGGGACGCCTGAGATCCCGATGCCCGCGATCACGCACGCCAGGGCGACCACGAGCTGCTCAGCGAATCCCAGGTCGATCCCGATCGCCTGAGCCACGAAAAGCACGGCCATGGCCTCGTAGAGCAGGATGCCGTCGTTGTTAAGATTCGTCCCCACGCAGGCGGCGAGGCGGGACGATCGCTTACTCACCCCGAGCCGTTCAAGGCACTCCAGCGTCTTGGGCAGGGTCGCCATGCTGCTCGCGGTCCCCGTCGCCGTCATCACCGCTTCCCTCGCGGCCGACCAGAATCGCCTCAGCGGCATCCGGGCCACGAGGACCAGCCACGCCTGATAGACGACGAGAACCTGAACGAGTAGACCCGAGATCCCGACGGCGAGGTAAAGACCGACCTGTCCGAGAGGCCGAACGCCGTAGAGCCCGATCGTCTTCGCCACCACCCCGAACACAGCCAGTGGGACGAGCTTCACGATCCACCCGAGCACGATCTCGATCGTCGCATAGATCACGCCGATCGCCTGCTCCACAGGCAGGTAGTCGAGCGAGCCCACGGCTAGGTTGGTCGACTTGATCCGACGCAGGGCGGCCCCGAGCAGGACCGCCAAGATCACGATCGAGAAGACCGTGTTCTCGACGATCGGCCGGAAGAGCGAGGTCGGGACGAGAGCCAGCAGATCGGCCAGGAAGTCGATCGACCGGCCCGAGGCAGGGCTCCGACTGAGTTTCGCGTACTCCTCGCTCGCGGCGCCCGCCAGGTGAGGGCTGTGGGCGTCGAGGAACCCGTGACCGGGCCGGATCCAGTTCGAGAGTGACAGCCCGATCACCACGGCGATCGTGGCGTTGATCAGGCAGATCAGGAGCATCCGCGCTCCGCTCTTCCAGTCGATCTCGGTCTTCAGGAAGGCGTCGAGGATCGCGAACAGGATCAACGGGCCGGCTAGCCCCTTGATCATGTCGAGGATCAGCGTCCCGACGTTGCTCAAGGGGGCGGCTCTGGGCCCCATAAGACCGCCCGTCGCGGCCCCGAGCGCGATGGCCAGCACGATCCAGACATAGAACGGGATGGCGCGTTTCGGCGGTACGGTCATCCCGTCGTCCTTGCGGGTCAGTCGTTGTCGATGAGGACCTCAAGGTGCGCCGAGACGCAACCGGCGAGGATCGAGAGGTTGTACCCTCCTTCGAGCACGCTCACCAGCCGACCTCCGCAATGGACCTTCGCCACGTCGAGGATCTGCCTTGTCATGGTCTCGAAATGTTCGAAGTCGAGCCCGAGGCTGCCGACCGGATCCTCGGCGTGGGCGTCGAAACCCGCGCTCAGGAGGATCAACTCGGGCCTCGTCCGATCCGCGAGGGCCTCAAGGTTCGACCGGAAGGCGGCCAGATAGTCGGTCGGTGACGTCCCGAACGCGATCGGGACATTCACCTTGGTCCCCAGCCCCGGCCCCGTCCCAGTCTCGTCTGCCGCGCCGCTGCCTGGGTAGAACGGATAGCGGTGGATCGAGAGGAAGGCGACCGAGGGATCCTCGTAGAACATCTCCTGAGTGCCGTTCCCGTGATGGACGTCCCAGTCGACGACCAGCACACGATTCACACCAAGCGCCTTGGTGGCATGCGCGGCGGCGACGGCGATATTGCCGAACAGGCAGAATCCCATCGGGCCATCGGGCAGCGCATGGTGCCCGGGAGGCCGGACCAGGCACATCGCCAGGCGGTCCTCGCCCTTCACGACGGACTCGACCGCGTCGACGCACGCGCCGGCCGCGAGTCGGGCCGCGGTGTGCGATCCATGTGAAACCCAGGTGTCCTCCTCGACATGGGTAAGATTCCCCTGCCCCGCGATCCGCTTGATGAACTCCAGGTGCCCCTCGGTGTGGACCCGGAGCAGCTCGACGTCGGTGGCCTCGCGGAGCAGCTTCTGGCGGCAGACGCCGAGCTGCCCGGTGCGCGTCAGGTGGCGGAGGACCGTCGCCAGCCGCTCGGGTCGTTCGGGATGCCCCGAGGCTGGGACGTGTTCGAGCATCCGGCTATCGGTGTAGACCGCCACCATCTCTGGAAAATCTCCGGAACAAAGCCAATCGTGGAGGCTTCAGACTAAACCGACGAGCGAACCCAATCAACGCGGGTCCGGTCGCCTCGGTGGCACAAGATGTTTCACGTGAAACAACCGGATCCCAGGGCGATGCCCAGCTATGCGTCAGCGAAATGTTCCACGTGAAACGCTTTCAAGGGCGGGCAGGGGCCTTGCCCGATCGGCTTCGTTCGGGGGATAACCTTGGGCATGTCGAGCCAAGCCCCGAGACACGACGCCTGGATCATCGCGGCCGCCACGATTCTCGGACTCACCCTGCGCCTCTGGCCCCTTGGCGGGCTCGGGCTCTCCCACTTCGACGAGGGGGTCTACGCCGCGGCCGGTCTCTGGCCTTTCCAGCGCGGCGGGCTTGGGGCCATCGACCCCGGTGTCATCTCGTATGCTCCACCCATCTTCCCGATCCTCGTCGGGCTGATGTATTCGATCTTGGGTCCCTCGGATCAGGCCGTGCTCCTCGTCTCGCAACTCGTCGGGACCTTGACGATCCCCGCGTCCGCCTGGCTAACCCGAAGGCTGATGCCGGAGCACCGCCACGCCCCGGCGTTGGCCGCAGTCCTGTTCGCGGCGGGCGGCCCGCTGATCGCGTTCTCTCGGCTCGGCCTCACAGACGCAACGTTCCTCCAGGTCTGGCTCCTCGTGCTTGGCGTTGGGGGGCGATTTTTGAGTCGGCCAGATGCCTGGAGCGGAGTCGGGCTCGGGATGGCAGTCGGGCTGGCGCAGAACACAAAGTACAACGGATTCCTCCCGGGGGCGGTCGTGGCCGTCGCGATGCTCGCCGGGGCGATCGGCGGGCAGGGGGGCGCTTATCTGAAGCGGGGGCTACTCTGGGGATCTCTCGCCTTCCTCATCTCCCTGATGATCGTCGCGCCCTGGGTGGTCTACGTCCAGAATCACGGAGGATATGCCGCCCTGCTCTCCCATCAGCGGAGCTACTTCCGTGGATTCGGGCTCTGGTGGGATTCGCTCGGGATCCAGTTCCACGCCTCGATGTCGCTCTCGGGGCCGGTCCTCCTCCTCACGCTAGGCCCCCTGGCCCGCTTCGGTTTCACCTGGCTGGATCGAGCTGGGATCGCCGCCGAGCGGCGAGTCGCACTTCTCGCGGTACCGACAGCGTGGGTCATCCTGGGTTCATTGTACCGGCCGTGGGTTGGACTCGCGGTGCTGCTAGTCCGCCCGTCGTTTCTCGTGGACAGCCGACCTGGGATCCGGCTGCTGTCATGGGCCTGGCTGATGACGGTGTCGATCACGCCGCTATACCACCCGTACGCGCGCCTCTGGCTCCCGATCGAGGCGATCTCGTACCTCTTGCTGACGTGGGTCGCTACCAACCCGGATCTCGCGTCGAGGATCCCGATCGTCGTCCGCGCGAGCGAGCCCGACCGAAATGATCTGATCGTCGTCGCGCAGGTGGCAGTCCCACTGGCGATCCTCTTGGTCCTCCCGCTCAGTCCGCCTGGTTCGGGACTACTCGCGAGGTCCGACGGCCTGAATCGGGCACTGGGCCGGATCGTGTCGAAGATCCCGAAGGGCACGGCGGGCGTGAGCGTCCTCGGCAGGCCGGCGATTGCGTTCTACCTGGCGGGGAGGATCCCGGTCCGCCGGCTGGCGGACGAGAATTTCTTCCGCTCGGGTGCGAAGGTACCGGGGCAGCTTGCGATCCTGGACACCGTCGTCATCGGATCGAGCCTTCACGGCGGCCAGGGTGTCGAGGAGATCGTGAAGGGCTGGGACGTACTGGAGTCGGCACCGACCGACCCGCCGATCCCCGTCCGCTTGGATCTCGATCCGGACGACCGAGATACCGACGTCCCCTGGAAGAACTACCCTCTCCTGCTCCTCCGGGCGCGTTGAGCCGATCGGAGTCGATCCCCATGTCCGCGTCCCCGACCCGCCTGTGGCCCGATCCCGAACACCTCGGCCCGGCGACTGACCTCTACCAGCTCACGATGATGGCGGGGTACGCCGCGGCCGGCATCGACCGAACCCCGGCGACGTTCGAGCTGTTCGTCCGCCGACTCCCACCCGGACGAGCCTACCTCGTGCTCGCCGGCCTGGAACAGGCCCTGCTTGACATTCCCAAGCTGCGATTCTCGCGGGATCAGATCGAGGTCATCCGCCGGTGGCCGATCTTCGCCAACGTGGCCCCCGACTGGTTCGACTCGCTGGCCGAGTTCCGGTTCTCGGGCGACATCTGGTCGATCCGTGAGGGCTCGGTCGTCTTCCCCGCCGAACCCCTGGTCCGTGTCTCGGGTCCGCTCGCCGAGGCCCAGCTCGTCGAAACCTACCTGCTGTCCGCGATCGGCTATCCATCCCTGGTCGCCACCAAGGCGGCTAGGATGGTGCAGGAGGCGGGCGGGCGGACGCTCTACGAGTTCGGGGCCCGTCGCGGCCACGGCCCACACGCCGCCTACATGGCGGCGCGAGCCTCCTACATCGCGGGCTTCGCCGGCACCAGTCACGTCGACTCGGCCATCCGGTTCGGAATCCCCTGCGTTGGCACGATGGCCCACGCATGGGTCCAGGCGTTCGGCGATGAGCCCGAGGCATTCCGCGCGTTCGCAGCCGACTACCCGTCGCCGACCTTGCTCGTGGATACCTACGACACGCCGACCGGAGTCCGCCACGCGGCCGAGATCGAGCCTCCCGTCGCCATGGTCCGAATCGACTCGGGCGACCTGGCCGAGTCGGCGAAACAGACGCGCCGCATCCTCGATGAGGCGGGGCGGCCCGCGACCAGGATCCTCGGCAGCGGCGACCTCGACGAGTTCAAGATCCGCGACCTGATCGCGGCCGGGGCTCCCTACGATGCCTTCGGGATCGGCACCGAGCTTATCACGAGCCGGGACGCCCCGGCACTCTCGATCGTCTACAAGCTCGTGGAACTGGCGGGCGAGGGGAGGGTGAAGCTCAGCTCCGGGAAGAAGACCTACCCCCTGGCCAAGCAGGTCTACCGGCGCCGTAGGCCGGACGGGCGTTTCGCCCTGGATTTCGTCACCAAGGCCGACGAAGTGTCGGAAGGCGAGCCGTTGCTCCGGCCCTACATCCAGGGCGGCGAGATCTGCGCCGAACTACCGAGCCTCGAGAGTATCCGAGCCCATTGCCGATCACAGCTCGATGCCCTGCCCGACTCACTGAAGGCCCTCGACGCCGAGCCTCAGTATCCGCTCGAGTACAGCGACACTCTCGAAGATGAGGCCAGGCGGCTGGGCGTGAAGGTCTGACCTCCGTGGGATCCTGACCTAGACGCACTCGACCCCGGCATGTACGATCCCGCGACCTGGCCGCCGGGAGGGAGATCGACGACCAGGATCTGGGCAAGGACGCCCTTGAGATCGCTCCTTCGCGCCGCCACAACACGTCCCCTGCCCGATGTCGACCCGCGGAACCGGACCGCGGGAACGCTCCTCCCGTGGGAACGGAGGATTCAAGGGCCGTGGCCAAGATCATCAGCGTGGCCAATCAAAAGGGGGGCGTCGGCAAGACGACCACCGCGATCAACGTCGCGGCGGGCCTGGCCAAGGCCGGCAAGACCGCGCTCGTCATCGACATCGACCCCCAGTGTAACGCGACAAGCGGCCTGGGTGTCGAACCCGCGCAGAGGCACCCGCTGCTCGCCGGCAAGCCGCTGGCCGAGGCCGTCGAGAAGACCTCGCAGCCCCGGCTGTTCGTGCTCCCCGGCTCGCAGAGCCTCGCGGATGCGGACGCCCTGTCGGCCTCGAACCGACAACGTGCCTCCGCGCTCCGGCAGCAGCTCTCGAATGAACTGAGCACGTTCGACTACGTCTTCTTCGATTGCCCCCCGTCGCTCGGTCAGCTCACTCGCGCGGCGTTGGGGTCGTCTTCGGAAGTCTATATCCCGATCCAGTGCGAATACTTCGCCATGGAGGGGCTGTCGCAGATCATCGACCTCGCCCGCCAAACCAAGGCCAAGGACAACCACCGGCTGGAAATCGGCGGGATCGTCCTGACCATGTTCGACCCATCCCTCGAACTGGCGAACGAGGTCGCCAACGAGGTGCGTGGCTATTTCGATTCAACCGTCTTCACGACGCCGATTCCACGCGACGTCCATATCAGCGAAGCCCCCAGCCACGGCCAGAGTGTCCTAGACTACTCACCGAGGGCCCGTGGCGCGTGGGCCTACACGGAACTTGTGATGGAGGTCATCGACCGTGAATAAGCGACGACTCGGCCGCGGACTCGACTCCCTGCTCGGCAGGGACGAGGGCGGCTCCGAACCCACATCGCTGGAGGCCTCGTCGGAGTCGACGCACGTCGCGGTCGACCTCATCGACCCGAACCCGTTCCAGCCGCGACGTACCTTCAATCAGGCCGAAATCGCGACGCTCGCCGACTCGATTCGTCAGCACGGGATGCTCCAGCCCGTTCTGGTCCGGGCCGTCGGCTCGCGCTACCAGCTCATCGCCGGCGAGCGTCGACTCCGCGCCAGCATCGAGGCCCATCTCCACGAGATCCCCGTCCGGGTCATGGAACTCGACGACCAGCGGGTCCACGAACTCGCGATGGTCGAGAACCTCCAGCGCGAGGACCTGAACCCCATAGACAAGGCCGTCGCCTTCCGCGATTACCTCGGTCGTTACGGCGGCACGCAGGAAGAACTCGCCGGCCGACTCGGGCTCGACCGGTCGACCATCTCCAACCTGATCCGACTCCTCGAACTCCCGCAGGACGTCCAGCAGGCTGTCCTCAACAAGCAGATCACCCAGGGGCACGCCCGGGCCCTTCTTGGCCTTGCCGACGCCGACACGCAGTCGGCGGCCCTGGCGCTCGTGATCACCGAGGGGCTTAACGTCCGCCAGACCGAGGCGCTGGTTTCCTCGGGCGACCCGAGCATCGCAAAGCCGAAAGTCCGCAAGGATCCGGCCCACGTGTTGGCGAAGGAGCGGGCCCCCCACATCGTCGAGACGGAACAGAGGTTCCGAGAGCGTCTCGGCGGGTTGCAGGTCCTGATCCGCGAGAAGCCCAAGGAGCGCGGGCAGATCGTGATCGACTACAACTCGCGCGACGAGTTCGAGCGGATCCTCGGGCTGATCGAGGTCTGAGCCGGGCAGGGGGGCGGACGCATCGCCGCCCCCCGCCGTCTGGCTGATCCGGCCGGGATCGGGTCTCGGAGAGATTGATGGTCCTTGACCCTTCCGCACGGCACCCTTTAGGATGATCGAGCGAATCGACGGGGCGTAGCGCAGCCTGGTAGCGCGCCTGCCTTGGGAGCAGGAGGTCGCCAGTTCGAATCTGGTCGCCCCGATTTAGCCCTTCCCACTGCCTTCCCACCTGATCCCGGTTCCCGCCATGCACCCTCCCGAGGGAACGCCGATGCCGTCGACCGACGAATTGAAGCTGAAGGCGGCCCAGGCGGCCTCGGACCTCGTGCACGACGGAATGGCGGTCGGCCTTGGCTCGGGTTCGACCGCCACCCTCCTGATCCAGCTCCTCGGCGAGCGTGTCCGGGATCACGGCTTGAAGATCGTCGGCGCGCCGACCAGCCTGAATACCGCGAAGCTGGCCGAGTCCTTCGGTATCCCGCTGATCGAGCTCGACGAACGCGAACACCTTGACGTCAACATCGACGGGGCCGATGAAGTTGATCCGGCCTACAACATGATCAAGGGGCTGGGGGGCGCATTGCTCCGTGAGAAACTCGTCGCCGCTGCGGCGAAGCGTCGCGTCTTCATCGTCGGCGACAACAAGCTCGTGAAGATGCTCGGCGATCACTGCCCGGTCCCGGTCGAGGTGAGCGCGTTCGGGCTCGAACACACCGCAGTCCGTGTCGCTGCCCTCGGCTGCTCGCCTCTCCTGCGTCGCAACCCCGACGGCAGCCCGTTCATCACGGACGGCGGCAATCGGATCCTGGACTGTCAGTTCGGCCCGATCCCCGACGCTGTCTCGCTCGACGCGAAGCTCCAGTCGATCACAGGGGTCTTCGAGACCGGCCTATTCCTCGGCTTCTGCGACACACTGATCGTGGGGCACTCCGGATCGGTCGAGGTCGTCGACGTCCGGAAGTGATGCCGAGTCGTCGGATGTTTCACGTGAAACATCCGACGACGGCCGGGGCTCAGTAGCCCCCCTTGCCCGTCGATTGTTCCACGTGGAACGTTTTCGGGTCGCCCAGCTCGATCGGTCCGCTCGCCAGGCGGATGTTGAGTTCCTCGAGGATCTCGGCCGTCCGGCTCGCGCCGATGCGGTCGCAGCCGAGTTGCATGACGGCGATGGCCTGATCGAGGTCGCGGACCCCGCCGGCCGCCTTGACCTTCACGTGGGGCGGCGAGACCTTCCGCATCAGGGCGAGGTCGGCGTGGGTTGCGCCTCCGGTGCCGTAGCCGGTCGAGGTCTTGACGTAGTTCGCGTTCACCTCGCCGCAGATGACGCAGAGGTGCGCCTTCTGGTCGTCGTCGAGATAGCAGTTCTCGAAGATCACTTTCACCAGGGCCCCTGCCTTGTGAGCAACTTCGGTGACGGCCGCGATGTCGTCGCGGACGGCCGACCACTGGCCCGAACGGGCCTGGCCGATGTTGATGACCATGTCCAGCTCGGTCGCCCCGTCCTCGATCGCCCGCTCCGACTCGAACACCTTGACCGACGTCAGATGTCCGCCGTGAGGGAAGCCGATCGTCGTGCCGACCGCGACGCCGGTCCCTTTCAGGATGCCCACCGCGTACTTCACCGCATAGGGCTTTATGCAGACGCTCGCCACCATGTACTTCGCTGCGAGTCGGCAGCCCTCTTCGAGTTCGGTCTCCGTCATCTGCGGCGCCAGGAGGGAGTGGTCGATCCGTTTGGCGATCATCTCGTAGGTGAGTAGCATGGATTCGATCCGTCTAGTGTCATCGAGACGCCGAAAATCCTCGATCAGAGCGTGCTGGCGACCGTCCGTTGTGCCGACCGAGGTCGACGACTCCGCGGGAAGGCGCGACGCGTGATCAGGTTCGGCCGGAACATCATGAGCAGGAGCATGGGGGAATACAGGAGGACCATCGTCCCGCCGCCTTCGAGGTACCAGAACTGGCTGGCGATCAGGAGCGCGGCTGAGAGTGCGATCAGTTCGCCGAGATTTTTCTGCAGCGGCCAGATCGTGACGAAACCGACGAGCAACAAATAGGCCACCAGCACGGGGAGTCGGTAACTGGAATCGATTCCCGACCAGAAACTCCAGGCGGGCGCCTCGGCCTGGGGCATGAGTCCCGCGTCGAGGAGACTCCGAGTTCCCAGCCCACGTCCCCATACCGCCAGATTCGGGAATCCGACGCCGACCAGGGCGCAGATCGCCAGGATCCCGAATCCACCGACGGCAAATCGCCAGACCCCCTTACCCCGATAAAAGCTGCACCAGAGCGGGATCAGCCCTACGCACGCAGGCATCCAGCCCGCAGCGAATCCGATCAGCAAACCGGAGAGCATCGGGCGTCGATGGGCGAGCAACGCGAGCGTGATTAATGCAGCCGGCAGCACTTGCCCGGCGTCATCCAGGCGGAATCTCGTGTAGGGCAGCAGGAGGTAGCCGGTCGCGGCGGCGAGGCCCGAGATCGGACGTTCGAAGTGTCGCCACCCGACGGCAATGAGGGCGATCGTGAGCGCGAGGTGCGAGATGCTGGAGATGATCCGGCGGAGGACGACCTGGCTGGACGTTTTCCGCAACGTCTCGGGCAGGGGGGAGTTCTTGATCAGTTCACTGACAGTCGCCGTGACCTCGGACTGGAGTTCGGGCTCCACCTTCGCGCTCTGACCCGATTTTGAATCCGCAGGATTTCGGTTTGCCGGGTCGATCGGCAGGCTGATGGTCTCGGTGACCAACAAGCCGAGCACTCCCACCGCGAGGCAGGCAAGGCCTGAGGCGTTGAGGTTCGGTTCGAGGATCGGCCGTCGACTCAAACCCAGGTCGAGCAGACAGCGGGCGAGCCACAACAACGATCCCAGGAAGAGGGGAGACGTATGCGTACCACTCCGGCGCGGATCGGGTCCCCACCAGTTGCATCATCCCCGGCGCGAGCGCGAAGAGGAGCAAGAGGTCGAGATTCCGGATGCTCCAGAATCGGCTAAATTTGAAAAAAAGGGTGAGGATCAGGAGGAGGGTGACGAACAACCAGGTCTCGGGTCCGATGCCGAGGTCGGCCACGAGCGAGCCTGTCACGTGAGCCTCGATGGGGAAACGAGGTGAAATGCGCGTCCGGGCGAATCGGAGATGCGTCGCCGTCAACGGGAGAAGATACGCGAGTTCGGGGCCACCCGCAACCCTCTCAGTCGGTCACGTAGGGGATCGGCTGCCCTTCGAGGTGTCGGACCGCGTTCAGGGCGGCCCGCTGCTCGGCGTCCTTCTTGTTCCGACCCCAGGCCGCGGGGAACTGCTGCACGCCCACCTGCGCCGCGACCTTGAAGCACTTGGAATGATCCGGGCCCTTCACATCGAGCAGCAGGTAGGTCGGGGTCTCGCCGAACTGGCGCTGGGCGACCTGCTGGAGGTGACTCTTGAAGTTGCCGCCGATCTGACCCTCGATCGCCTCATCGATCTCGGGCTCCAGATGCTCGAGGATGAATTTCCGCGCGGCGTCGATCCCGCCGTCGATGAAGATCGCCCCGACGAGGCTCTCGAAGACATCCGACAGGACCGAGGTGGGGGTCTGGTCTTGACTCCCCATGCCCTTCCCGAGGAAGAGGAACGCTTCGAGATGGAGCTTCTCTGAGACCTTCGCGCAGGCCCGTCGCGAGACGACGACGGACTTGATCCGGGTCAATTCGCCTTCAAGGTAGTCGGGGAAGCGGTGGTAGAGCTGCTCACAGATCACGGCGCCGAGGATGGCATCTCCGAGGAATTCCAGCCGTTCGTTCGATGAAAGTCTGTGATCGGCGCCCGAGGCGTGTGTGAGGGCGGCGCGGAGCAGATTGACTTCCTGGAATCGGTAATCGAGGACCTCCTGGCACCGGAGGAAGACATCGGTCTCATCTCGGGTGCTGGGCTCCGCCATGGTGGTTCCGCGTCCTCGGATTGGAGAGTAGGGCGGTCGAAGTCGCGAGGATCGGTCGACGACGGCCTTGCACGCACGGCCGTCGTGTCCGCACCCAAGGGAGGTAGGCTACCCCTCATACAAATGACTGTCAATGATCCGCGGGCTGTCGCTCGGTGATCCGGGGCAACCCGGATGCGGAGCGGGCATTGCCGCGCGGGCGACGGCTCGGGATAATCGTACGTAGGCCCGTCCGGAACCTCCACGACCGAAGAGAAGGAGTCTCGGTTGTGACTCGATCGATCCGAACCCGACTCGCCGCCTCGCTCGCCGTACTCGCCACCCTTGCGGCGGCCCGCGATGGGTCCGCCCAGTCCAGTGCCAACTCCGGATCGGCCCACGCATCGTACTCCTCCGGGGGCTCGGGTCGAAGCGTCGGCTTCGGCGTTAGCGGGGGCGGGTGGGGCAACACGATCGTCTACAATCCGACGCTGTTCCCGATCTGGACCCCATACGGGCCGGGTGTCCTCCTGCCGCCTCCCCTGATCGTGGTCGCGCCCGGGGGAGGGTTCCCCGTTCCCGCGCCGTACCCGGTCGCGCCATTGCCGACCGGATTCGGGCAGGGAGGCGGGTTGCAGTTACCACTCCCACCTCGCGAACTGGACGACGCCCCGATCGTGGCGAGGCCCCAGGTGCGCCGCGTGAGCCTGACCCGGGTGGAAGAACTGGTCACGATGGGCGAGCGGCTCTTCCGGGCCAAGAATTACAAGAAGTCGGAGGAGCGTTTCGAGCAGGCTGCGGACGCGAACCCGAACTCGGCCCGGCCTCACGTCCTCCTCGCCCAGATCGCCCTGACCCGGGGCGACTACAAACGAGCGGCCGGGCATTTCCGGGACGCCCACACCGCGGAACCGAACTGGCTCGTCGGCGCCACCGACATCATGGCGCTCTACACCGAACCGGCCGACTTCCACAAGCGTATCGAGGTCCTGGAGTCGCACGTCCGGGTCAATCCGGCCGACCGCGACGCATGGCTCGTCCTCGGGGCGGAGAAGTTCCTGACGGGCAAGGTCCGAGAGTCGTCCGACATCTTCCGTCGCCTCAACGACCGCAGGGCCGATCCGACCCTGGCCGGCTTCCTCGACGCCACCACACCCGATCCGCCACGCCCCTGATCAGGACGAGCCGAGCGGTATGAGCAACACCCCTCGCTACTACGCCGCCGCCTGCCAGACCGATCTCCCCTGTCCCCGTGATCGGATCGAGTTGCCCGAACGGGTCGGATACCTGCTGGCGATGATCGATCGGGCCGTGATCGGTTACGGGCCATTCTTCGACGTCAGGCTCGTCGTCTTCCCCGAGTTCGCCCACGCCGCACCGATCTACGAGACGGCCGAGGAACTCCTCGACCGGCTCGCCGTCCCGATCCCCAACGAGGAGACCGACCGCTACGCCCGGAAGGCGAAAGAGCGGGGCATCTACATCCAGACGGGGACATTCCTCGAATCCGACCCGAGATGGCCCGGGGTCGTCTTCAACACGACCTGCCTCATCGGGCCCGATGGCTTGCTGAGCACATACCGGAAGGTGAATCCGTGGCGGCCCTGGGAAGTCCACGCCAGCCCCCACGATCTGCCGGGGTATGACCGACCGTTGTTCCCCGTGGTGGAAACCGAGATCGGGAACCTCGGGGCGGCGATCTGCTACGACTGGCTTTTCCCGGAGGCGATCCGGGCCCTTGCCCTCGGCGGGGCGGATGTCCTGATCCGGGTGTCGGCGTACATGGACCCCTGGGGCGCGACGCCGCCGATGGACTGGTGGACCCTGTTCAACCGGGCCCGGGCAGTCGAGAACATGGCGTACGTCGTCGCGGCGAACCAGGCGGCGAGCCCGTCGAACTACCCGCCGTTCAGCTGGCCAGGGGGGAGTATGGTCGTCGACTTCGACGGCCGGATCGTCGCCCAGGCCGACCCCGGGGCGGGGGAGAAGATCGTCGTCGGGCCGATCGACATCGCTGCGCTCCGGCACGAGCGGGAGCGTCGTCGCGGTCACGCCCTACTGCAACACATCCGGGCCGAGGCCTATACTGGGCTCTATTCCCGGCCCATCTTTCGTCCCGAAGGTCGGGGCTGACGGCGGATCCGCCGCGCCCGGCCCGCCCTCATCGCCGGTGATCGGACGCTTCCGCCGCGTCGACGCCCTGGAGAATCCCGATGCCCTCATCCCGTCGCCTCCGCGCCGGCCTGGCCGCCGCCGTCGTCGGCGCCCTCGCCGGGTGTCTCGGAACAGAACAGACCGTCCCGATCCCCTCGGCCGGGACCGGAGGGGCCCCCGCCCCGAGCAAGGCGCCGACCGTCCTCAAGGACGAGATCCCGCCGCAGAAACTCCAGGATGTCGTCGCGGCGACCCTCCGCGGTCTCGGTCACATGGAGCGTTACGAGTACCAGGAGGCCGCCGAAGCATTCCGGCAGGTGGTCTCCGATGCCCCGGGGTGGGTCCCCGGCTCCATCAACCTCTCGATCGCGCTCCTGAATCAGACGGGCGTCGTCGCGGAAGCCAGCAAGAAGGCGGGCGGCGGCAATGGTCAGAGCAACTTCGACGAGGCCTTATCGCTCCTGAGCAAGGTGATCGAGCGCGACCCGTCGAACCTGCATGCTCATTACTGCAAGGGAGTCATCCTCGCGTACCAGGGGGAACTGGCCGAGGCAAACAAGGCCTTCAAGGTCGTCGTGGAGAAGGATCCCACGGACGCTCACGGCTGGCTCAAGTTCGCCAGCACGATGACGAATCCCGAAGACCCGAGCCGAGCAATGGAGCTACGGCATTACAAGATACTCATCGAGCCGCTGACGAAGTCTATCGAGTTGAATCCCTACCTCGTCGAGGCGAGGTTCAAGCTGGCTCAGGTCCACTTCAGGTCAGGGGACAGAGCCAAGGGGAACCAGTTGCTGCAGACCTGGCGGAAGCTTAACCCCCAGGAAAACATCTCCGGACCCGGAGAGGAGACGGCCCTAACTTACGGCGAGATGGGCAAGTACGGCTCGGTGATCAACCCGTTTGGCACCACGGCGAAGCCCACTGTGGCCGCGTCGAAGCCACCGAAATTCGAGCTCCTCGACCCAAAGTTTCTGCCGACCGAGAAGCCGATTCGCTGGTCCACGCCGAAGGACTTCGATGGCAAGTACGCCTGGCTCGGGCGGATCCGCGGGCGGTTTGGGGCAGGGGCCGCGGCGTTCGACGCGAATGGCGACGGCAAGTCCGACCTCTACCTGGCGGCGGCGGCGGTCGGGAGCGATGGGCCGCGCGACGTCCTCCTGATCAATAAGGGCGACGGATCGTTCGAGGACGCCTCGGCCGCGTTCGGGATCCCGACCGACCGTCCTTCGATCGGCGTCGCCGCCGGGGACTTCGATGCCGATCGCCGGATCGACCTCTTCGTGACCGGCGCCGGGTCGAATCGCCTGCTTCGGAACGTCGATGGCAAGAGGTTTGAAGACGCGACCTCGACGGCGAAGATCAACGGATCCTCCACGGTCGGGCTGACGGCTCGGTGGCTGGATCTCGACCAGGACGGCGACCTCGACCTCTACGTCTTGAACCTCGCGACGGCGAAGGCAGCGGGCGAAATGTTTCACGTGGAACATTTCACAGGGGCGGAGAATGCCGCCTACCGGAACGACGGGGTGCCCCGTCCGGCGCCGTCGCAGCCACCGGATGCCTGGGTGCCGCTGGCCAATTCCACCCTGGATACCCCGTCCGTTGGCGGACTCTCCCTGGCATTCACCCCCTGGCCCGATGCGAAGGCGCTGGGCGCGGGCGACAGGCCGCACGTCGGGTTGGCCGCGCTTGATGTCGACGCCGATCGCGATCTCGACCTGATCGTGGCCGACAACGACGGCGGCTTCCGCGCGATTCTCAATGATCGGCTCGGCGTGTTCCGCGACGTCCCCATCGCCGGTGCGAAGGCGGATGGACCGGTTTCCGGCCTGCTCGTGACCGACCTCGACAAGGACGGCCGCTCGGATCTGGTGGTCACGAGCGCAAGCGGGAAGGCGACGGGGTTGCGGAACGCGACGTCCCGGTCGGACGCGAAGACGGATGTGGCCTTCTCGTCGTTCCCTGTCGAGTCGAGGGGCTTTCTCTCGGCGGCGGCGGTCGACCTCGATCTCGACACCTTCGCCGATGTCGTCGGGGTGTCCTCGGAGTCGAGTGGGATCGCGTGGGGGAGGGGGGACGGCAGTCGACTGGCCAGGGGGCCGGGTCTGGTTGAGGCCGAAGGACTGATTGGGTTTGTTCCCGCAGATTTTGTTGGGGATGCCCTGCCCGACCTGTTCCTGATTGCGAAGGATGGGCCTCCGAAGCTCGCGAAGAATCCGGGGAATGGCAATCACTGGCTTGCGGTGGATCTCGGAGGGCGGTGGCATGTCCGGCCGACCCAGATGCGCACCAATCCGCACGGGATCGGCACTCGGATGAGTCTTGAGGGGCAGGGGCTGTTCAACCCGTTCGAGGCGACAACGACCGAAGGAGGGCTCGGACAGTCGCAGGGGCCGATCGTCCTGGGCATGGGGAGCCACTCCGGGGCTCCTCTGCTCCGGCTCAAGTGGCCGGATCAGGTCATGCAATGCGAGCTGAACGTCTCGTCGAATCAGGTCCTCGCCCTGGCCGAGAACAGCCGGAAGACGGGGAGTTGCCCCGTGCTCTTTACCTGGAACGGCGAGCGGTTCGTCTGTATCGGCGACTTCCTCGGCGGCGGCGGGCTCGGGTATCTGGTGGCCCCTGGGATTTACGGCGAGCCCGATCGCGATGAAGCCGTGGCGATCTCGCCCGAGCAGTTGAAGGCGGTGAACGGAGTTTTCCGGCTGTCGGTCACCGAGCCGATGGACGAGGTCGCGTATCTCGACAAGCTGACCCTCGACGTGATCGATCGGCCGCCCGGCGTCTCGACGACGCCCGATGAACGGTTCGCCCCCGAGGGACCTCGGCCGACCGGGGAACTGCTGGCGTGGTCGCGTCAGATCGCTCCCGTAAAGGTCACGGACCATCGCGGAATCGATCGGACGGAGGCGCTGAGGGCCTGGGACCGGGCGACGGCCGACGGGTTCCAGAAACGTCGCGCGTGGATCGGGTATGCGGAAGATCACGCGATCACCCTAGATTTCGGCGACCGCTTGGCCTCGTTGGGCGCGACCGATCGGCTGATCCTATGCCTCGCCGGGTGGGTCGAGTATCCGTACTCGCAGACCAATTACGCGGCGGCCACCGCCGGGGTGCCGCTCAAGACTCCGGTGCTGGAACGCCGCAAGCCGGACGGGAGCTGGGAGGTGATCGAGCCGAATCCGGGCTACCCGGCTGGGTTGCCCCGGATGATGACCGTGGACCTGTCGGGCAAACTGACCGGCCCGAGCTGCGTGCTGCGGATTCGGACGAACATGGAGTGCTACTGGGATCAGGCATTCGTCGCGATCCGGGAGGATCGGGCGGACCTGAAGGTCTGTTCGCTGCCGGTGGCCCGCGCCCAGCTCGGGTATCGCGGCTATACCCGCGAAGTGTCGCCGGATGGCAAGCTGCCGCTGCTCTACGACTACGAGTACATCGACCCCGCCCCCTTGGCCCGGCTCGAAGGCAAGTTGACCCGTTACGGGGATGTCGCCCCCCTGCTCAACGCCGATGACGACCAGCTTTGCCTGGTCGGGCCCGGCGACGAGGTGCGACTGGAGTTCGACGGCTCGGCGCTGCCGGAGCTGCCGCAGGGGTGGACGCGGAGCTACGTCCTGAGGTCGTACGGTTACTGCAAGGACGCCGACCCGTTCACGAAGACGAGCGATACGGTCGGGCCCTTGCCCTACAAGGGGATGCCGTCGTATCCGTTCGGGCCCGAGGGTGAGCGCAAGAAGGATGAGGCGTACCGGCGTTACCTGGAGACGTATCAGACGCGCTGAGATCGCCCGCGATCAGGCCCCCGGTTTCTCGGGGGCCTGCTTCGCGGCCTCGGCCTTCCTGGCGTTCCAGTCCTTGACCTCGGCCTCGAGCCGCTTGCGGATCGGCTCGGGGAGTTTCTTGTCCTTGTGCGGCGTCAGGTCGCTCAGCTTGAGCGCCTCGCCGGCCTCCTGGATGGCGTCGTCATAGGCTCCGACGTCGGCGCTGGCGAGGGCGAGCTCGTACCGGAGGAAGGCGTTTGTCGGATAGATCGTGGCCGCCTTGCGGAGGGAGGAGACGATCTTGGTCCGGAGGACGAGGATCTCGGCGATCTTCGGCTTGCGTTCGAGCTTGGGGTCGTCGAGGTACTTGAGGATCTCGCGGGCGTAGTTCGCCTGCTGGCGTCGAAGGCCGAGGTTGTTCGGGTCGCGCGGCGGGTCGAGGGCCTTGTCGAGCGCGAGGTTGACCCGGGTATACAGCGGCCGGCCATTGGCCATGGGGGTCAGCCAGTAGCGGAACTCCAGGTCGGCGATGGCGAGCCAGGGCTGAGGGGCGTATCGATCCGCCTCGGCGGCCTCCTCGAAGACCTTCCGGGCGATGTCGAACTTCGGCTCGGGGGCCCGCATCATGGTGTCGGCCTCGAGGATCAGGGCCTGCGAACGCCAGCCGGGGCTGATGGCGCCGTAGAATGACCCGACGACGGCGGCCCAGATCACCGCCAGGACGATGCCGACCCCGAGGCGTCCAACCTCGCGGGGGCGGCCGGTCGCGCGATCGTCTCGCAGGTTCAGGCCGAGCGCGAGGCAGACCCAGAGGAACATGGCCACAGACGGTTGGCTGATCCCGCCGGCCGCGAGGAGGTGGATCGTCAGGGCGATGACGGCGGCCCCGAGTGCGATGGCCGGGACGTCTCGCCTGCGCCACAGGAGCGAGCCGATGGCCGCCGAGATGGCCCAGGCCACGCCGAGGATCATCCAGCGTTCGGTCAGGTCCGGTTCCAGAGGGTTCAGCTTGCCCAGCATCACGACCACCAGCCACCCGAGCCCGGAGGCCACGACGAGATACGCCGCGGATCTCGGCGGCGAGCCGGCGGCGGTGACTTCGCGATCTGTTTCAGTGCCGGGTGCAGCGGCGGAGCGAAGGATCGCGACGACTCCGGCGACGAGAGCAAAGACCAACGCGAGCACGGCGGGCAGGCCGGAAGAGGCCCAGACGTCGAGGATCAGGTTGTGGGGGTCGCGTATCTCCTCGCTGGAGACCGGCAACTTGTGCTTGAGGTAGGGGCCCGCGAAGTTGGCCGGCCCGACGCCTTGCCAGAAGGGGCTGTGTGGCCTCTCGTCCTCGATCGGTTGGCTCGTCAGGCCGGGGCCCTTGGGCGGCTGTGGCGGGGAGTAGGCGGGGGGGGCATCGGTGATGATGCCCCAGGCACCGGCCCAGTACTCCAGCCTGTACTTCAGGCTTTTGCTCGACTCCGTGAGTACCTCTCGGTCGAGCTGACCCGTGGCCAGGCCCGCCCCGATCAGGACGGCGAGCACCAGGGCACCGCTGCCGAGCGCCCCCGCGAGGGCCCGCGTCGGGAGCAAATGCCTGGCACCGAGAATGAGCGCAAGGAGCCCGGCGGCGGCGCCGATCCAACCGCTCCGGCTCTTGGTCAGGAGGAAGGCGATCGCCACGATCACGCACAAGGTCGCCCCGGCCAGGAGGACGGACCAGGGAGCGGTGGCTTCGCTACGCCGGAGATGGTCGATCCCCACCCCCGCCGCGATGACCAGGCCGACGGCGAGCACTGCGGCGAGCGAGTTGGCCAGCGAGTAGGTGGAGATGACCTCCTTGGAGTTCATCACCCGATCACGGAGTGCGGCGTGGCTGGGGGAACCCGGCACGACCCCGGCGCGGGCGAGGACCTGGGCTTCCTTCTTCAGGTACTCCACGCGGAGCGAAGGGAACTCGACCTCGACCTGGAACAGGCCGTAGGCCGAGAGGGCGATGGCGGTGGCGACGATGGCCCCGGCGAGGGCGGAGGATTCGCCTTTGGTCGCGGGGAGGTTCCGCACGAGCAGGTAGAGGGTGAGCAGGCCGCCCCACTCCCAGGCCATTATGATGGCGGGTCGGCGGTCGGCGGCGTGGCGGGAACTCCAGGCGACGAGGATCGTGAGGGCGATCACGCCGAGGTCGGCCCAGGCGAAGCGGAGCCGGACTGAGCCTTTCAGGAGCATCGAGGCGATCGCCAGGCCCGCGACGGCGAGCATCGCGAAGATCCAGGTCAGGCCGGTGCCGGTCTCGGCATCCTCGCTGGGGTAATAGGCGCGGGCGACGAGGAGGGCGCCGGTGAGGCCCAGGGCGAGTCGCCGCAAGCCTTCGCCGAGTCGGAGCATCAGGACGTCGTCCCCTTCCGGCTCGGGGGAATCAGGCGGCGGGGCCGACGGGGTCGGCGGGCCGGGCTTGGAGGGGTTCGACCGGGGGTTGCGGGGACGTCGCTGGGCCATCGCGATGGGGCTCCGGCCGGTTCGTGGAGAATTCGAGGATCGCGATCACGCCGAGGAGGCACAGCGTCTGGGCGATCACGACCGAGGCGCCGGCGAAGTCGACGAGCTTCGGCAGGAGGAGTGTACCGAGCCCGCTCGCCAGGGTGACGAGGTAGATGGTCCGGACCGCGCCGACGTTCGTCAGCCCGCGCTCGACCAGCCGGTGCGAGAAGTGCTTCCGGTCCGGCTGGAACGGGCTCCGGCCCTCCCGGATTCGAATCGTGATCACCGAGAATGTGTCGTAGAGCGGCACCGCCATGATGAGCAACGGCGACAGGACACTATACCGCGACAGGCCAAGTTCGGGCCGGGTGAACGTTCCCAGGACGGTCAGCGCCCCCAGGAGGAACCCCAGGAAATTGCTGCCGGCGTCCCCCATGAAGATTCGCGCGGGGCTTTTGTTATATCGGAGGAAGCCGCCGAGCGACCCGGCCAGTATCAGCAGCAGGATGGGCACGAACAGGTCGCCGGCGATGATCTGCGCCACGGCGAACAGCAGGGCCGCGATCAGCCCGACGCCGGCGGCCAGGCCGTCCATGTTGTCGAGGAAGTTGAACGAGTTGGTCAGCCCGACGATCCAGAATGCGGTCAGGACGCCGGTGAGGATCTCGTTGTTGAAGGGCCAGAAAAGCGTGACCCGGACACCCGATACGACGAGAATCCCCGCCAGGCCGAACTGGACGAACAGGCGGATCCGCCAGCCGAGGCCCCAGCGGTCGTCGGCCAGGCCCATCAGCATGATGATCGTGGCCAGGCCCATCAGCAGGAGGAGCGTCCCCCCCTTGCTCCAAAGCCCCGAGGCGTGGACGGCGATGCTCTCGGGCAGCAAGGATCGGCCGAGCCAGAGCCCGACGGCCGAAGCGGCGAGGACCGAGATGGTCGTGGCCCAGATTGCGACGCCGCCGGCGAGGGGTGTCGGGGCGCGGTGGGCCTTGCGGCCGCCGGGCTTGTCGACCAGGCCGACCCGGGGCGCGAGGAGCATGGCCGCGCGGGTGAGCCCGGCGGCGACGACGAAGGAGAGGGTGGCGAGGCCGACGCCGATGGCCAGCAGGTTCATGCGGGGCCGTCCCCGGCGGGGGGGATGGTGGACTTCGGGTTCGCCTGGATCTCCGCCTTCGCCTTCATCCCCAGGGTGAGGATGAGCAGGAGGATGACCGCGAAGACGCCGCAAATCGAGCCGACGACGATCCACTCGATGGCGCGATCGGGGGGCCAGTCGGACGACTCCCCCCCTTTGAGGATCGCGCCGATGCCGAACGGCCCGCCGATCATGATGACGGTCTGGATCACGAGGAGCCGGAGCAGGGTCCGGGCGCGGGGATCCATCAGGCCCCCCTCTTCGCCGCGCGATCGGCCTTGCGGTCCTCGCACCCCTTGGCCAGCCCGGCCTTCACGGTGTTCAGCTCGGCGACGATCGCCTCGGCGGCGGTGGCGGCGGCGAGGTTCTGCGCGGCGGAGTCGGTCCGCCACTTGACCTCGACCGTGCCGTCCTTCAGGCCGCGCTCGCTGATGACCACGCGGAGCGGGATGCCGATGAGGTCGGCGTCCTTGAACTTGAAGCCGGGACGCTGTTCGCGGTCGTCGAGGAGCACGTCGTAGCCGGCCGTCTCGAAGGCGGCTGCGAGGTCCTCGGCGGTCTTCATCACCTCGGCGTTGTTGATCTGGAGCGGCACGACCACGACGTGGTACGGGGCCAGCGGGAACGGCCAGACGATGCCGTTGGGGTCGTGTCCCGCCTCGACGGCCGAGGCGACGATCCGGTTCACGCCGATGCCGTAGCAGCCCATGATGATGGGGATCTCGGCGCCCTTGGCGTCGAGGTAGGTCGCGTTCATCGCCTTCGAGTACTTCGTCCCCAGCTTGAAGACGTGCCCGATTTCGATGCCCTGGGTGACGATCATCTTCGTCCCGCAGCGTGGGCAGGCGTCGCCCTCCTCGGCGTTTCGGAGGTCGAGGACGTGGGCGGGGTCGAGCGGGAAGTCGCGGCCGGGGACGACGCCGACGAGGTGGACGTCGACCTGGTTGCCGCCGACGACGACGGTCGGCATGGCGGCGACGTCGCGGTCGATCTTGAGGGGGATCTTGATGTCCACGGGCCCGAGGAAGCCCATCGGGGCTCCGGTGGCCTTCTGGATGGTCTCGGCGTCGGCGGCGACGAGCGACGTGGCGCCGAAGGCCCGGCGGACCTTGGCCTCGTTGGCCTCGAGGTCGCCGCGGATCAGGGCGGCGACCGGCTTGCCGTCGGCGAGGAAGACCAGGAGTTTGGCGCTGGTGGACTCGTCGACCTTGAGGAAGTCGCAGACCTCCTGGATGGTCCGGCGGTTGGGGGTCTCGACGGCCTTGTAGGGGGCGGCCGCGGGGTCGGGGGCGTTGGGGGCGGCGCCCGCACCGATCTCGGCGCGTTCGCGGTTGGCGGCGTAGCCGCAGCCCTTGCACTGGATGACCGCGTCCTCGCCGGTGGAGGAGGGGACCATGAACTCGTGCGAGCTGTCGCCGCCGATGGGGCCGGACTCGGCCTCGACGATGACGTAAGGGATGCCGCAGCGGTCGAAGATCCGGCAGTAGGCCTCGTACATTTCGTCGTAGCTCCTGGCGAGCTGGTCGACGTCGGCGTCGAAGCTGTAGGCGTCCTTCATGAGGAACTCGCGGGTCCGGAGGATGCCGAACCGGGGGCGAGGCTCATCGCGGAACTTGGTCTGGATCTGGTAGAGCGTGGTCGGGAGCTGGCGGTACGACTTGAAGAGGTCGCGGGCGAGGTCGGTGATGACCTCCTCGTGCGTCGGCCCCAGGGCCATGTGCTGGTTGCCGCTGATCCGGAGCTGCATCAGGAGTTCGCCGAACGTCTCGTACCGGCCGGTCTCCTTCCAGAGCTCGATCGGCTGGAGGGCGGGCATCAGGAGTTCCTGCGCCCCGGCCTTGTCCATCTCCTCGCGGATGATCTGCACGGCCTTGTTCAGGACGCGGAGCCCGAGCGGCAGGTAGGTGTACGCGCCGGCGCCGAGCTGTCGGACCATCCCCGCGCGGAGGAGGTAGATGTGGCTGGGGGCCACGGCGTCCGCCGGGGTTTCCTTCTGAGTCGGAATCAAGGCTTGCGACCAGCGCACGATCCACTCCTGCCGGGACGTATGGGATACCACGGGAAATGGCGAACCTGGGAGAGATGGGCAGGCGGTAGCCGGCTCCTCCCCGGAGAATAGAGAGGTAGTCTACCACAACGGTTCGGCCGGGTAGAGTGCGGATCGGGGGCGGGGCCTGGGCGTCGTTGTCGAATGCGATCGTTTGTGGATATGAGTTCTTGTCGAATGTGGCACGTGTGTGCAAACTGGTCGTCAAACGCGGACGCCCCGGGTGGTGCCCGGGGCGTCGGATGGGGGCGTCGGTCCTGGACGTCGACTCAGGCGCGGCGGCGGGCCCGGATGCGGGCGCCGGCGGCGCCGAGGAGTCCGAGGCCGGCGAGGGCGAAGGTCGAGGGCTCGGGCGTGGCGAGTTCGGCGCGGAACGTGGAGTTGTCGGGGGCGAAGTCGGAGATGGCGGCGTTGCCGGCGAGGGCCGCGCCCTGGAGGTCGACGAGGGACCTCGGCCAGAGGTTGTAGCCCCACTGGGTGATGTCGAGCAGCGGGCCGTTCGGGCTGGCAGGCGGGGGCGGGGGGGCGATGAAGGCGGTGGAGAACACACCGGTGATGGTGCTGCCGCTGATGGTCACGGACCCGGCCGGGGCATTCGTACCGCGATAGCTCGCGGTGCCGTTCGGATTGATCGTGAGCACCGCGTCGAACACGACGCCTGCGGCGCCGATGGCGGCGAAGTTGTTGGTCGCGTAGCCGTGATTGATGCCCCAGATGTAGGTGCCGAGGTTGGAGTTCCCCGCCCCGACGAGGCTGGCGACCTGGCCGTTGGTGGTCGCCGTGAAGGTGACCGTCTGGTGGAAGAGGTCGAGGATGACGTTGGCCGAGAGGATGTCGAGGGCGCCGTTCTCGAGACCGCGATAGGCGTTCGCGTCGGCGGCGTTCCGGGCGCGGAAGTCGCCCGCGGGGTCGATGATCGGGCCGGCATGGGCCGGGGAGTGGGCCAGCAGCAGGGCGCCGGCGAAACCGGAGAGGAGGCCGAGGCGGAGCATGGCGCGGAGCATGAATGGGGTTCCTGGGTGAGCCGAGATCCATCGATCGGTCGGATGAAGCCGGGGACGCGTCGCGATCGGTCGCCCGGCTCGACTCCCGAGCCCGCGTCCCCCGGAAGAAAGTGGCCCCGGGTCAACGCGCGGTTACGGATTTGCGCAAAGGGAATGTTGCCCGGTTTAAATGTGCTCGAATGATCGGGCAGAACGATGCGTTTGATCCGAAATTGCGGTCAAAGTAACCGGCGACGTGTTGCTTTTCGGAAACATTGCCGGGCGGATCGGGGGTGGGAGGTTGGGCCGGAGGTGGGGGAGTGAGGGGTGTCGGGCGGTCGCGGACGGATCAATCCGGACAACCGCGTCGCGCCCGATTTCAGGCGTCGCGGGCACATCGGGCAGGTTCCGAACTCGGCGCGCGAGAAAGGGCGGGAAGGGCCACATTTCGACGGTCGCGGGGACGAAATTCAGGAACAAGGATGGCCGTGGTCGGCGCCCGGCGACGTGTCGCGTGGCGGGGTGGCCGGCGATACGGCCGACGATCGCGGTCGGTCGCGGGCAAGTCGGGCCGGGGGATCCGGTCCCTCCTCTTTCCTTCTAGTGAGCATACGGAGGTGTTCGGTGTTGACAGGGGATAGCCGGCGCAATCGCCGGAGCGGTCGCGCCCGACGCCGGCCGGAATTGACGATGCTCGAGTCGCGCGAGCTGATGGCGTATTCGCCGTACGGCGTCTCGCTGCCGGACCTGATCGTGTCGGGCTCGTCGAGCGGCCTGGCGGCGTGGGGCCAGCCGCTGAGCGTGTCGGTGAACGTCCACAACATCGGCGCGAGCTCGATGGTCGAGCCGACGCAGCTGGAGCAGGGGGCCACCAGCTCGGCCGACGCGGCCGCGACGGTGGTGAACGTCCTGGCCTCGCGGGTGCCGAACCCGGGCAAGAACGCCTCGGTGCTGGTCGGGCAGTTCGCTGTCCCGGCGGTCCCGCAGAACGGCACGTCGCAGATCAGCGGGTCGATCACGCTGCCGAACCGCCCCGCGGGCTACCCGGGCAACGGCGGCCGGATCTACCTGACCTATGTGGTCAATCCGGGCCGGAACGTCCTGGAGTATGACCCGAATAACAACATCACCGCGTCCTCGAACCCCGTCCGGCTCACGGCGGCGTTGCCCGAGCTGGCGGTGACCTCGGCGGACATCCCGACCGACCTGCAGCCGGGCGACTCGGTCGCGCCGACGGTCACGATCACGAACTTCGGCACGGCCAACCCGAACCTCCAGGGGCCGGTGGCGGTGCAGCTCGTGGCTTCGCTGGACCGCAACTTCGGGCCGGGCGACACCGTGATCTCCAGCTTCTCGATCGGCAGCCTGCCGGGGATCAACTCGGTGCCCTCGACCGCGACGGTCAACGGCACGCAGTCGATCGTCCCGCCGGCGAATTCGATCACGCAGACGTTCCCGATCGGCACGCTGCCCTCGACCCCGAGGAAGTACTACATCGGGGTGGTGATCGACCCCACGAAGTCGATCAAGCAGCTCAGCCCGCCGACCTCGCGGTTGGCCGCGCTGACGCCGGTCGGATTCACGGGCGCGAATTCGATCCGATCGAACGTGTTGAACGCCTCGTATGTGCCGGCGGTCTTCCCGACCCCGCCGAGCCCGATCGTCCTCGGCACGATCTCCTCGGGCAGCCTGCCGGACAACTCGGGCCTGAACAGCTCGACCCGCCCGGCGGCGCTCAAGATCGCGAAGGCGACCCTCAAGAAGATGACGACCGTGAAGCTGAACGGCGACAAGGCCTGATCGGCCCGACGTTTGGATGAGGTCCGGGGACGCCCCGGCGTCGCGGGTCGCTTGACCCCGGCGCCGGGGCGTCCCTACAATCATCGACCGTTGGGGCCCCCCTCCCCGTTCACCGATCTCTCCGCTCCCCACCCCGACCCACAACCGCATGACGCGTCGCTATGTGAACCAACTGGCGAACGGAGATTCCGTCGACGAGGTCTTCCTCGTCGCGGACAAGCAGCTCCGGGCCAACCGGCAGGGCAACCTGTACCTCCACCTTGAGCTGCGGGACAAGTCCGGGAGCATCGGGGCCCGGCTCTGGAACGCCTCAGAGAACCTGGCCAGGACATTCGAACCCGGCGACTTCCTCCACACCAAGGGGAAAGTTCAGGTGTTCCAGGGGGCCTTGCAGGTCATCCTCTCGCACATCGAGTCGGTCGACCCGACCTCGATCGACGCCGAGGACTTCCTGCCCCAGAGCACCCAGAACGTCGCCAAGCTCACGGCGAAGCTGCGGGAGATCCTCTTCGGGATGTCCAACCCGCACCTCCGCGCCCTGGCGGAGTGCTTCCTGATCGACGACGAGTTCCTCCGCAAGTTCACCTCGGCCCCCGCCGGGATCAAGAACCACCACGCCTACCAGGCGGGGCTGCTGGAGCACGTCGTCACCCTGCTGACCATCGCCGACCGGATCTCCGACCTCTATCCGGACGTCGACAAGGACCTGCTCATCACCGGGATCTTCCTCCACGACATCGGGAAGATCGACGAGCTGAGCTACGACCGGGCGTTCGGCTACACCGACGAGGGCCAGCTCCTCGGGCACCTCGTGATGGGCGTCGAGATGCTGAGGGACAAGGTCGAGCAGACGGTCGACCTCACGGGCGAGCCGTTCCCGCAAGAGCTGCTCCTGCGGCTCAAGCACATGATCGTGAGCCACCACGGCTCGCACGAGTTCGGGTCGCCCAAGCTGCCGATGACCCCCGAGGCCATCGCGCTCAACTGCCTGGACAACCTCGACGCCAAGATCCACACCTTCACCCGCGAGATCCGCGACGACCCCTGCCGCGAGTCCGCCTGGACCCCCTTCCACCAGAACCTCGGCCGCCGGCTGTTCAAGGGCGCCGTCTCCCCCGAGGCCAACGGCGTCATCGAGTAGGGGACGCCGCAGTCCTGGTCCTTTGGGAGCGCGGGAGCGGAGCTGCCGCACTCCACAAGGATCCGGACGAATGCTCGGGCCAAGGAAGGTTCCAGCCGGCCGGGCGTCGGCCGATCACCCCGCGCGAAAGCGGCGGCTCCGCTGCCGCACTCCAAAATGGCGTTCGAACCCGTTCGCGGCGGCGGCGGTCCGGACTCGGGCAGGAGATTTGCCCCGGGTCGGTTCCGGGGGTACGCTGAATCGAGGGGTCGCGGGTCGGAGCGGCCGGGATCGGCGTCGCCTGGAACGGAGCCTCGCGGATGGAAGACTTCGCGCGTCGCGTGCTGGCCCTGCTCGCCGAGCCGGATTATCAACCGATCACCCTCAAGGCGATCGGCCGGAAGTTCAAGCTCGACGAGGAGCAGTACCCCGTCTTCCGGGACGAGGTCAAGCAACTGATCCGTTCCGGCCAGATCGACCTGGCCAAGGACAAGTCCCTGCGCAAGGGGTCGGCGCCCGGCATGATCGTCGGGACCTTCCGCCGCAGCGCCAAGGGGTTCGGGTTCGTCCGGCCCGAGAAGTCCCAGGCCCGGCACGAGCAGATCTACATCGCGCCCGAGGCCAGCCGCGACGCCTCCAGCGGCGATGAGGTCCTCGTCCGCGTCGTGAAGAAGGCCCGGGGTCAGGGGATCAACGCCGAGGGGCGGATCGTCAAGATCGTCAGCCGCGCGGTCGGGCAGTTCGTCGGGACCTACTTCGAGCGCGGCGACGCCGGCATGGTCAAGATCGACGGCACGACCTTCACAGACCCGGTCTACGTCGGCGACCCCGGGGCGAAAGGTGCGCGGCCCGGCGACAAGGTCGCCATCGAGATGGTCCGCTACCCCTCGCCCTCGCAGGAAGGGGAAGGGGTGATCACGGAAGTGCTCGGCGCGCGGGGCCAGCCCGGCGTCGACACCCTCTCGATCGTCCGGGCCTTCGGGATCCCCGACGCGTTCGGCGACGACGTGCTGATCGACGCCCGCGAGCAGGCGAAGCTGTTCCAGGAGGACAACGTCGCCGACCGCGAGGACCTCCGCGATTCGCTCACGGTCACGATCGACCCCGTCACCGCCCGCGACTTCGACGACGCGATCACCCTGACCCGCGACGAGAAGGGGTACTACACGCTCGGCGTCCACATCGCGGACGTCTCGCACTTCGTCCGGCCCGGCACGTCGCTCGACCGCGAGGCGCGCGAGCGGGGCACGAGCGTGTACCTGCCCGACAAGGTAATCCCGATGCTGCCCGAGGTCATCTCGAACAGCCTCGCGAGCCTCCAGGCCGGGCACAACCGCTACACCGTGTCGGCGATCATGGAATTCACGGATGAGGGGATCCTCACGTCCAAGCGGTTCGCCCGATCGGTGATCCGGGTGGACCAGCGATTCAGCTACGAGCAGGTGATCGCCGTCCTGCCGACGCCGGGGCTGGTGCCCGAGGGGGCGACGCCGGAGATCCGCGAGCTGCTCGATCGGATGCAGACCCTGGCGATGATCCTCCGCAGGCGGCGGTTCGCCAGGGGCGCGCTGGAGCTGGACATGCCCGAGGTCGAGATCGACCTGGGCAAGGAGGGTGAGGTGGTCGGGGCGCATCTCGTCCCGCACGACGAGAGCCACCAGATCATCGAGGAGTTCATGCTCGCGGCGAACGAGGCGGTGGCCTCCTTCCTGATGGAGCAGCAGGTCGCGTTCATCCGACGCGGGCACGCCGACCCCGAGCCGTTCAAGCTCCGGGAGTTCGCCGACTTCGCCCGCAGCCTGGGGCTCCACATCGAGAACCCCCAGAGCCGGTTCGATTTGCAGAAGGTGTTGAAGGAGAGCGCGGAGCGGCCCGAGGCCCACGCCGTGCATTTCGGCCTGCTACGCAGCTTGAAGCAGGCGACCTACACGCCGGAGCCGCTGGGCCACTACGCGCTGGCGAGCGAGCACTACTGCCACTTCACCTCGCCGATCCGCCGCTATCCGGATTTGCAGGTCCACCGGCAACTCATCGCGGTGCTCGAAGGCCGCCGGCCCAAGACGCACCAGGATGAACTCTTCGCCCTGGCCGAGCACTGCACCCGCACGGAGCGCAGGGCGGAGACGGCGGAGCGCGAGCTGATCAAGGTCAAGCTGCTGACGTACCTGCTGGACAAGATCGGTGAGGTCTTCCACGCCGTGATCATCGGCGTGGAGGATTACGGCTTCTACTGCCGGATGGTCGAGCTCCCCGTGGAGGGGCTGGTCCACCGATCGGCGCTGAGCGAGGATTACTACAAGGAGGACGGCACCCACAGCCTGGTCGCGCGACGGTCCGGCCGGAGGTTCCGCCTCGGGGACAAGCTCGAAGTCCGCATCGCCCACATCGACGTGGATCGAAGGGAGCTCGACCTGGGGCTCGCTAGCGGCCCCGCCGTGGTGCCGACTCGTGCCGATCGCGGGCGTGCAGCGTCGCCTCGCCGCGGTCGCGAGCCGGTGGGACGGAGGGAGGCCGAGCCGAGGGCCCGGCCGAAGCCGACGAAGAAGCCGAAGCCCGGGAAGAAGCCCAAGCGGAAACGCGGCTAGCCCGTCATCCGCTCGTGGGACCGGCTCCGCGCCTTGGTGACCGCCTTGAAGTGGGGCGCGGGGACGGCCGGCGGGCTCAGCCAGGTCATGCGGGCCATGGCGTCGTCGGGCAGCATGTCTACCAGGAACCACGCGCCGCAGTCGTTGCAGGTCGCGAGCAACCGCTCGGGTGTCGCCGGATTGGGCTGATGCAGGTCGAGGTCTCCCTCGCAACGCGAGCAGCACTGCTCGCCCAGGGCGTGGGACGGGATCTCCACGGGACGCGCATCATGGCGGCCATTGGCGGAGTTCTTCATCAGTCTGGCCTTCCATCGTCGGGGCCAAAGATGGGGGGTGGCGATCACCACATCGTGATCGCCGGGATCGAGACGTGTGACGTCTCTACGGGAGATTACCTGTCAGCTCTGGTTTACACCACGGCAATTCCTCGGAAAATTCTCGAAGACCCCCGGCCCTGAAAATGGGCAACCTGCGGAGCCCGGGGCGATTGCATCCGGTTCGGCTTCTCAATTTCCCGTCCATCGAGCAGAATAGATGGGTATCCGGGACGGGCTGCCCCGAGGGATGGCCCGCCGGATGCACGGAACGCGAAGGGATGGAGTCCTGGAGGCCGTGACCATGAGAATTCCAAGCATCGGGGGGCTGGGCGGACTGCTCGGCGCCCTCCTGATTGTCAGCACGGGCTGGGCGCAGTCCCAGGTCATCGAGCGAGAGACCAAGGTGACCGGCCCCAGGGGCCGCACCATCGAGCGTGACGTCCGGGTCGAGCGGGGCCCGGGGATGGTCGACCGCTCGGTCGACATCCGCCGGCCGGGCGGTACGTATCACCAGGAGACCCGGGTCTATGGCGGCCGGCCGCCGCATGCGGAGCCCGTGCGCGTGGCCGGCGGTCCGCTTCACGGCCCGATCGTCCGCGAGCGGGTGGTGGTCGAGCGTCGGCCGGCGACGGCGGTCTCGGTCGGCGTGCCTTTCTTCAGCCTGTTCGTGGGCAGCCCGCCGCCTCCCCCTCCGCCGCCGGTGTTCTTCGCCCCCGCGCCGGTGTTCGTGGAGCCGCTGCCGCCCCCGCCGGTGGTGGTCTACCAGCCGCCGATCCATTACGGTGCGCCCCCTGTCCGCGAGAAGGTCGTGGTGGACCCCTTCCAGGACGCGCTGGGACGCCTTCGGAGCCGGCACGACAACAGCCGTCGCGACGGCTGCAGGACCCTCGGCCGGATGGGCGACCCCCGCGCCGTGCCGGGCTTGCTCGAACGGCTCCGCAACGACGACGAGAAGGAGGTCCGCGAGGCCGCCGCGATCGCGCTGGGGGAGATCGGCGACCCGCAGGCCCGGCCGTACCTCGAACAGGCCGCCGGTTACGACAAGAAGCAGGACGTGCGCAAGGCCGCGATGCGTGCGCTCGACATGCTGGCAAATTCCAAGGTGGTCGAGGAAACTGTGATCCAGCGATCCGACGAGCCGGAGTCGACCGGCCCCCGGACGCCGTTCCGGTCGTCGCCTTCGAACTCCGCCGCTCCCACGCCCGCGCCTCCCCCGCCGGCGTACGACGACCCCGATGTGCCTCCGCCCCCGCCTCGTCCCGCCGACCCGGGCCCGTCGCTCGAACCGCTGCCCGGCGGCTCCAACTCGCCGTCGGCGTCGCGGCCCCGGGGCACGCCTCGCTGATCCGACCCCGACCCATCACAAGGGACCCCCCCGCGAATGGCCGGACCCGACGAACCGCAGCGTTTCGGCCTGGCGACGGCGACCTTCGTCGTCGTCGCCAGCATGATCGGCGTCGGGATCCTCACCACCTCCGGGCTGGCCGTCTACCACCTCGGCAGCACCCAGATCGTGCTCTGGCTCTGGGTCATCGGCGGGCTGGCCGCGCTCTGCGGGGCCCTGTCGCTCGCCGAACTCTCCGCCGCCCTGCCGAGGAACGGCGGCGAGTACGTCATCTACCTCGAAACCTACGGCCGGCTGCCCGCCTTCCTCGCCGGCTGGGTGACCTTCCAGGCGGGGTTCTCCTGCCCGATCGCCGCCGCGAGCTCGGCCGCGGCGTCGTACCTGCTCGCCCCCATCGCCATCCCCGACCACCTCGCGCCCCACGCCCGGCTCGCCCTGGCGATCGGGGCGTTGATCTTCTTCGGGATCGTCCACGCCTCGGGCACGAACCGGGCCGCGCGACTGCAAGGGGTGGTGACCGTCGCCGAACTCGTCGGCCTCGGCCTGTTCGCCATCACAGGGCTGGCGCTCGGCTGGCGGAACGCATCGAACCTCAATGACTTGCCGACCTTCTCGGGCGACCTGGCCACCGAGATGTTCGCGAACCTCGTCTACGTCGCCTACGGGTACACCGGCTGGAACGCCGCCGCCTACCTCGCGGGTGATGTCAAGGACGCGCCCCGCGTGGTCCCCCGGGCCATCCTGATCGGAACCTTGCTCGTCACCGGGCTCTACATCGCCCTGAACCTCGTTTATGCGTTCGCCATCGACGCCGCCGAGGTCAAGCGGCTGGGGCGGGAGTCGCTCGCCCGATACGGCGACCTCCAGGGGATCGAGCCGATCGCCCAGATCAGCGCGGGGAGGCTGTTCGGGCAGGGGTGGTCGACGCCGTTCTCAATCGCCGTCGGCCTGATCCTGCTGGCAACCTGCAGCGCGTTTGTGCTGACGGGCCCCCGGGTGATGTTCGCGATGGCCAGGGCCGGGCAGTTCCCGGCGTTCGTCGGACGCATGTCGCCCCGGACGGGCACGCCGGTGATCGCCACGGCCCTCCAGGTCGGCTGGGCGGTCGTGCTGCTCGTGACCGGGTCCTTCGACGCCATCGTCCGCTACGCCGGCCTGGCGCTCTCCTTCGTCTCGATGTTCACCGTCGCCGCCGTCTTCGTCCTGCGGATCAAGCAGCCCGACCTGCCCCGGCCGTTCCGTGTGCCCCTGTATCCCATCGTGCCGGCGATCTACCTGCTCATCGCCGGGGCCCTCACGTTGGCCGTGGCCATCAAGGAACCCTGGCTCGCCGGGGCCTCGCTGGTGAGCATCCTCTCGGGGGTGCCGCTCTACCCGCTCCTCTCCCGCCGACGCGCCGAGCCGTAGGGTGTGGCGGCCGCGTCCTCGCGGCCTCCGCACCGACATGATGTCCGGCGATCGGGGCGTTCCCCCATCGAACGCCCTGGTCGGTGCGGAGCCTCGCGTCCCGTTGGTCCGCGAGGCACCACACCCTACATTCAAATCACGATCTCTCCCTTGGCGTTGGAGTTGCTCCACGAGCGAGCATCGGGGATTTTCCCGGGACGCCCGTGTCTGCGAGGGGAGGACAATTCGATGCTCAAGGTGATTGGCGGGGCGATCGACGCGATCCAGAAGTTGATCGGGCACAGCCCGCACCCGGCGATCGTGGCCGTGCCGATCGGGGCGTGGACGTCGAGCAACGTGTGCGACGCCCTGGCGATCGCGACCGGCGACGACCGGTTCGACGACGCCGCGCGCTGGACGATGGGGATCGGCCTGGTTGGGGCCGCCGGGGCGGTCGTGACCGGGCTTCGCGATTACAGCTATATCCCGACCGATCGGCCGAGCCACGACACGGCCACGGCCCACGGCCTGGGGAACGCGGTCGTGAGCAGCCTGTTCGTCGCCAGCTACATCATGCGCGTCCGCGCCGCCGCTGAGGGGCGTTCCCCCAGCACACTGGCCCGGACGCTCGCACTGACCGCCGGCGGCCTGTCGCTCTACACCGCCTGGCTCGGCGGCAAGCTCGTCCAGGAGTACGGCGAGTCCGTGAAGCCCGTCATGGAGTCGCTGCCCGAGCATGAGGAACACGGTCGCGAACGCCTCGACCCGGCCAGCCCCCTGGGCCGGAACGCTCAATAACCCCCCGCGCAGCAAACCTCCCCTGCGCCGTTTGGAGTCGGTTCGGCTGCCACGGGCTGTGCCAGTGCGGGGATGGCCTCGGATAAGGCATCGCCCTTGGACCTGGTTTCAGCCGGGGCGTCGGCGAGTTGATCCGGCGATCGCCCCTCTTGCACTGGCAGAGCCAGTGGCACACGAACTGGCTCCAAACGGGACGAGGGGCGGTCGATTTTCCGTCCGTGTTCAGCCCTCGCCGATCCTGGCACGGAGCCACGCGCGGACATCGGCCTTGACCTCTTCGAGGCCGTGCTCGTGGAGCGGCTCGTGCATCATCGCGGGGTAATACTTGAGCGTCTTGTCGGGCGAGGCGATCTTGCTGTAGTAGTCCAGGTTCGCCGGCGCGTTGATGATGCCGTCCCGGCCGCCGACGAGGTAGAGCAGGGGGATCTTGATGCGATCGGGGCAGGCCCTGACCTCATCGCCGACCTCGCGCATCCCGAAATAGAGCCGGGAGTTGATCCGGGAATGGAGCAGGGGGTCGTTGAGGCGCTCGGCGAGGTAGTCGGGGTGGAAGTTCAGGCCCTCGGTCGGCAGGCCGGCGTTCAGGGTGACGTTCGGGACGTGCTTGAGCAGGCCGGCCGCCATGAGTTTCCAGGGCGGGACGTGCGCGGCCAGCTTGACGGCCGGGTTCGAGAGGATCATCCCGGCGATGCCGTGCCCCTCGTCGCGGAGGGTCCGCAACGCGACGAGCCCGCCGTTGGAGTGGGCCAGCAGATAGACGGGGCGTCCGGCGCTCTCGCCCTTGGCGTACTCGATGGTGGCGAGGAGGTCGGTCTGGAACTCGTCGTACGCCCGCACGACCCCCCGGCGACCCTCGCTTCGGCCGTGGCCGCGGAAGTCGAAGGCGATGACGTCGAGTTCCAGCTCCTGGGCGACGTACTCGGCGATGTCGTCATAACAGAGGGCGTGCTCGAACAGCCCGTGCGCGATGACGAGGGTCGC
This sequence comes from Isosphaeraceae bacterium, assembly GCA_965279195.1. GTDB lineage: Bacteria > Planctomycetota > Planctomycetia > Isosphaerales > Isosphaeraceae > CBDIHP01. The sequence continues at coordinate 84,067 of CBDIHP010000025.1, read as the reverse complement.
CTTCGCCGGGGGCGAGGCGGTCGCCCATTTCCAGGCCCGGAGCGTGTGCGAGCCCGCGCGATACGACAGGTCGCGCGGCACGATTGCCGCCGGCGACTCGGCTTCCGACACCCGTGGTCCGCTCATGGGGATCCTGCCCTCCCGGGGCGGGGCCGGATCGGTCCCCCCCGAGGGCATTCTAGGACGCCCGCCGGTCCCCGAGAATGGGAATCGTGCCCGGAATCAACGCGAACGGGCACCGGCAGAGGCCGGTGCCCGTCGGGATGGGGGATTTTGCCAACGCGTCAGATCTGGGCGACCGCCTTGCGGGCGGCTTCGAGGCACTTCTCGATGTCGGCGGTGGGGTTCGCGGGGTTCTCCTCGTACTCGACCGCGAGGGCGTGGCTGTAGTTCAGGGCCTTGAGGGCCTTGAGGAACTCGACCAGCTTGAGGTCGCCCTCGCCGAGCAGGCAGAACTCGGTGGCATTCTTGACGTCCTTGAGGTGGACGCCGTAAGTCCGCTTGCCGAACGCCTTCACGACGTCGAGCGGGTCGATTTTGGTGCGCAGGAAGTGGCCGGTGTCGTTGCAGACGCCGATCTTCTCGTGGTGATCCTTGATCGCCTTCTCGATCGACTCGATGGTCGCGTAGCGGTGCATCTTGCCGCCGCCGACCGGCCCGTGGTTGTGGATGCCGATGGCGATGCCGTACTCCTCGACGAGCTTGTCCAGGCTGTCGAAGGCGTCCGGATCGGGGTCGGCGGACATGTAGGTCACGCCCATCGCCTTGCCGAACTCGAAGAACTTGCGGTTGGCCTCGTGGTCCTTGGTGAACCGATTGACGCCGAAGCCGCCGGTGGTGACGCCGGCCGCCGCGAGCTTCGCCTTGTAGCCGGCGATGGCGTCGGAGTCGGCCGTGACCGGGAAGTGGGCGGGGTAGAACTCCCAGACGCCGAGGCCGAGGCCCTTGGTCACTTCCAGCGCCTTGTCGACATCGGGCTTGCCGCCCTTGGTGAAGCCCCGGAGCGAGTAGCTCTGGAGGCCCATCTTGAACGGCCCATACTGGCTCGCGGCGGCCTTGTCGAAGGCAGAGGCCAGCCGGCCGGAGCCCAGGGTCAGGGTGGCGGCGCCGGCGGCGAGGAAGGCGCGGCGGGTCGGTTCGAAGGCGGACATGCGGACGTCTCCCGGATTGTGCGGTTGGTTGCGGTCGCGGTTCGCGTCGGATGGATGGCCGAGCGTAACCCGGCCCGGAACGGCTTTCCAGACCCGCGTCGGCGATTCGGGCGGAAGACTCGGGCCCCGAGAAATGCGTCGGGGATTGAGCGGCGCGCGATCGCCGGGGTATCCTACAAGCGTCGGCGTCCCAAAACCCGAGGCGGCCGCGTACGGGCAGACGAGGGGGTTGCGCCCGTCCAGGAGCGGGAATGCGCGGGCCGCCCCGCCCAAGGCATCGTCCCCCGGGAAACGTCACCATGCCCGAACCGAACAAGCTGCTGGGGATCCTCACGCCGCTGGGCGGGGGGGACCCGGTCCCCATGAGGAAGGAAAGCCTCATCGTCGGCCGTCGCGCCACCTGCGACATCATGCTGGACTTCGAGAACGTTTCCGGGAAGCACTGCGAGCTGCGATTCATCAACGGACTCTGGCACGTCCGCGACCTCGGCAGCTCGAACGGCACGTTCGTCAACGGCGCCAAGATCGTCAGCGACCAGAGCGTCATGCCGGACGTCGAACTGGGGATCGCGACCCACCTCTTCCACATCGACTACGAGCCGTCCGGCCCGGCCGCGCTGATGTCCGGCGGGCAGGTGATGGACGAGGAGATCGTCGAGGCCCGCAAGAAGCACTCGCTCCTGGAACTCGCGGGCCTGGAGACCGACGACAAGCCCGTCCGGGTCAAGCGTCCCCCGCGCGCCCCGGCCGCCATCGAGCGCGTCTCGGCCGACGAGGCCGACTTCGACGACGTCGTGCCCGAGAACTACAAGCCCACCAAGCCGGTCGAGCCGAATCTGAACCCGGACGACTTCTTCGACATCATCGAAGACGAAGTGAAGAAGTGAACCAGAACCTGCCGGCTTCGCCCGCGACCGGGCTCCTCTGGTCGGCCGCGGGCGTCACACTCCCCGAGACCTGGCTGATCGAGTCGGCGACCCTGCGGGTCGAACGGCCCGATTTCCCCGGCTCCGACGACGGCCTCCGCGACGCCCGGACGCTGGCGATGTCGGCCTTCGTGGCGCATCGCGGCCTGGGCGTCGGGCTGTCCGGCGGCCCCGATGCCGGCCGGATCCACCTCGCCATCCAGACGGCCGACCTCACGCACGGGCTCTCGGTCGAGGCCCCGCGCCAGGGGGCGGGGTGGGTCGGCCTGGCCGGTCGCCTGATCGAGCGGCTCCTGGTCGAGTCGGACCTCGAGGACCTGCCTGGCCGCTCGGTCCGGGCCCGGTCGCTCGATTGCCGGCACCCCGAATTGCCACGTCTGCTGCGCGAGCAGGTCAGCCACCTCGGCTTCGACCTCATCCCCGACGTCGGCGCGCTGGCCTGGACCGCGCCCGAGCCCCCGCGCCTGCTGCTCCCCGGCAGCTTCCGGCCGGTACACGAGGGGCACCTGGCCATGGCAAGGGTCGCCTCGGGGCGGCTTGGCCTCGACTGCGCGTTCGAGCTGTCGATCCAGAACCCCGACAAGCCCCCGCTCGATTATGTGGCGATCTCCGAGCGGATCGCGGCCTTCCTCGGGCATTCCGGGCGGCTGTTCCTGACCAATGCCCCCCGGTTCATCGAGAAGGCCCGGATCTTCCCCGGGGCGACCTTCGTCGTCGGCGACGACACCGCCCGGCGCCTCGTCGATCCCCGTTACAGCGGTAGCGACGCCGCTCGCGACGTCATGCTCGACGAGTTCGAGTCGCTCGGGACCCGGTTCCTTGTCTTCGGGCGGCCCGACGCCGACGGCCGGTTCCGGATCCTCGCCCCGGCCGACGCGGACTCCCCTCGCGTCGCGAGGTTCCTCGAAGCCTCGACCGATGCCGTGCCCGAAGACGTGTTCCGCTCCGACCTTTCGTCGACGAAGGTCCGTCAGACCATGGAGAATGCGCCCTCCTGACGGGATGTTTAGGAAACCGATGGCACGATCGCGGGGCACTTTCCCAGGAAGTCCCCGCGACCTTGCCGCCGATCCGGGCCCAACTTCGTTTCAACGAGGAGACGCGGCCAGGTTTCCGTCCCGCCAGGAGAACGCACCATGTTTCGACCCCAAACCCGCAGGGCCGCGGCGACGGCCCTGGCTCTGGGACTTTCCGCTCCGACCGCCTGGGCGGCCGACGCCTACGTCCGGGTCCCCATCGGGGGCCTGACGAAATTCGAGGCCGATGTGAACTCGCTCGGCGAGGGCCGCGCGGGCTGGATGCAGGTCACGGATGAGGTCCTCAAGGGCCCTTATGTCGTCGTGGACGGGGGCGAAGGCTACCTCAGCGTCGAGCAGAAAGGTCCCTTCGAGGAGCCCAAGAAGCTCGGCAAGGATACGGTCCTCTTCGCCCGTGGCCCCGAAGGGAAGTCGATCCGGGGCAAGATCATCGTGCCGGCGACGGGGACGGCCAAGACGGTCTCGATCCCGTTCGAGGCCGCGACGAAGCCGGGCGATGACGACGCGAGGAAGGCGTTCGAGTCGGCCCGACAGTTCCACTTCGGCCGGCTGGCTCGACTCGGATTCCCCGGCTCCCCCTGGTTCCGCCGCCAGGCGGGCGAGAAGGGGATGCAGGCCGCGACGGACCTGCGAGGCGTCCCGGGCCGCCCGTCCGAACTCGACAGGACGCTCGAACTCTTCGGCGGCGGCCGGGCGATCAGCGAGAACCTCCAGCTCGACCGGGCGCTGCTCCCCCCGGCCGACACGAAGGAGACCGTCGAGACGAAGTCGATCGAAGGCATCACCGTCGCCGCGATCCCCTGGAAGGAGCGGCTGCCGCAGCAGCGGCCCGCCGTCGACCCGCTGGCCTCGCTCATCCCGGCCGACCAGCACGCGGTGTTCGTCCGGGGCATCGGCGGGGTGCTCCGGCTGTTCGAGGAGTACCGCGACCTCCCCGCCAGCATGAACGCCGAGGGCCGCTCGGAGGACACCGGCGTCTTCGCACGGTACCAGAAGCAGCTCGCGATGGGCTCGATGCTCGAACTCGCCCGGTCGCCGCTCGGCCGGTCCATCAAGAGCCTGGCCCTGACCGGCTCCGACCCGTTCTTCCCCACCGGGACGGACGTGGCCATCCTCTTCGAATCGCCCAGCCCGGCGTTGCTCGATTCCTACCTCGTCAGCGAGATCGGCAAGACGGGCGCGCCGGCGGCCTCGGGGACGGTCGCCGGGCTGGAGTACAAAGGGGTCCGGACGCCCGATCGATCGATCTCCGCCTACGTGATGCGGGTCAAGGACACGGTCGTCCTGGCCAACAACGTCGGCCAGCTCGAACGGATCGCTTCGACCTCCAAGGGAGCCACGCCCTCCCTGGCGAGCCTGGACGAGTTCGCCTACTTCCGGGGCCGTTATGCCCTGGGCAAGCCCGACGAGACGGCCTTCGTGATGCTCTCGGACGCCGCCATCCGACGCTGGTGCGGGCCGGCCTGGCGCGTGGGCGCGTCGCGTCGCATCCGCGCGGGGGCCTTGCTACAGGACCTCCAGGCCGCCGCGATCCCCAGCCTGGTCCAGGGCAAGCCCTGGCCTGAGTTCGCGAAGCCGAACGACCCGACGCTCGACCTCGGCACCATCGCCCGCGCGGGCGATCGCGTCGTCTCGTCGAAGCTCGGCACCATCGACGACCAGGCCCCGATCGCCGACATGGACCTGTCCCGGATCACGAAGGGGGAGGCCGACGCCTATGCCCGCTGGCGGGACGGCTACCAGCAGAACTGGCGTCGGTACTTCGACCCGATCGGCATGCGGTTCTCCGCCACGCCCGAGCGGCTCGACGTCGACCTGACGGTCATGCCCCTGATCCTCCGGTCCGACTACCGCTGGATGATCGACACCATCGGCCAGAGCAAGCTCCGGCCGGCCGACGGCGACCCGCACCCCGAGGCCCTCCTCCATGCCGTGCTCGCTCTCGACCCCAACGCACCCTCGATGAAGCAGGCCGAGAAGGAGTTGCAGCGGCTCGACGCCGACCTCAACGACGGCCAGCCGACCGGGGTGACCCTCGACTGGGTCGGCAACAGCTTCTCTGTCTACTTCGACCAGAGTCCGGTCTGGGCCGAGCTCGCGAACGCCAAGTCGCCGCAGAACTCGTTCCTGGGACTCTACGAACGGACGCCGATCGGGCTCTACCTGGCGGTCCGCGACCGCGGGAAGATCCTGCCGACGCTCCGCCGGCTCAAGCAGGGGGTCGAGACGAAGACCGAGGGGATGCTCGCCTGGAAGGAAGAGACCTACAAGGGCGTGAAGGTCGCGAAGGTCTCCTCGACGCCCAAGCTCGGCGGCCAGGGCATCGTCCGCCCGTTCACGATCCACGCCGCGCTCACGAAGGACGGCCTGACCCTGACGCTGGTCGAGGAGATCCTCCATCGCGCCATCGACCGCTCGATCCAACGCGACGAGGGCAAGGCCCCGGCCTCGCCCGGCTGGCTCGGCGCCAGTGCCGCCCTCCGCGTCGACGGGGCGGTGATCGAGCACCTCAACCGACTCGGCCAGGAGACGAGCCAGTGGATGCTCCAGCAGCAATCCTGGAGCAACCTGCCGATCCTCAACGAGTGGCACCGGCTCGCCCCGAAGGACGACCCCGTCGCGCTCCACGAACGGCTCTGGGGTAGCAAGCTCCTCTGCCCCGGCGGCGGGACCTACGTCTGGAACGAGTCGCTCGCGACGATGGAATCCACCGCCCTCGGGTGCCCCGCCGCCCCGAAGACCGTCCAGCGCACCTGGCCGTTCCTCAAGACCATCCGGTCCGTCGAGCTCGGCGTCGACTTCGAGCCCGAAGGCCTTCGCGGCCGCACGCGGATCCAGCGGCAAGTCGTGAAGCCGTAACTCCGGGACGCGTCATCGCAGGACGCGCCGGACCGCCCGGGGTGCGGAAGCGAGCTTCCGCACCCCGGGCGGTCGTCGGTGCGGGGCAGTTAACTGGCATTCATCCGCAGATACTGATCCACCACCAGCCGCAGGCCGCCGTCGACACTCAACCCCATCGCCTGGCCTTTCTCGAACGCCTCCTCGGGCGTCCAGCCGTTGGCGCGGGCCTGCTGGATCAGGACCATGGCCGCGGCGCGGCCGCCCTTGCGGCAATGGACCAGCACCTTGTCGTGGGACTGGATGAAGTCCGACGCGGCGGCCATCAGCTCCGGGCTGAGCGGGGCGCCACCGATCCCGGTGTGGTGGTAATCGAGCCCGAGCGACCGGACCAGCTCGCCCTCGGCGACCGTGTCCAGGGGCTGCTCGGGCTCGCCGTTATTGCGCAGGTTCAGGACCGCGTCGTAGCCCTGGGCCTTGAGGTCGCGGAGGTCGTCCTCGGTCGGCTGGTCGGCGATGACGATCTGGGGGGAGATGGTGCGCTGGAAGTTCATCAGGTGGGGCTCCTCGACGGACCCGGCGATCGCCGCAGGATGGAGTGGGAAAGCCACGAAGCTACCCTCCGGCCACCCCCGCCGCCAGACTCCACCCAATCCGCCGAAACCCGCCTTGCCGGGATCCCGACCTGTGCCCATAATACCTACCGGTCGGTATATGCACCGAAGGGGGTGGGATGGGCAGGACGTCGGCGACGAGATCGAAGGCGGGGCGGGAAGAGTCCGGCCCGACGGGGGGCGCCGAGACGGCGGCCCTGATCGCCCGGACGGCGGCGCAGCTGTTCGCGAGGCAGGGGTTCGACGCCACCTCGGTCCGCGAGATCGTCGAGGCGGCGGGGGTGACCAAGCCCGCGCTCTATTACCACTTCGGCAGCAAGAAGGAGCTGGCCGAGGCCCTGCTCACGAACCCGATGCGCGAGCTCGTGTCTCGACTGCGGGAGATCGCCTCGTCCGGCGACGAGCCGAGGCGGATGGTCGAGGGGCTGTTCTCGGAGGTCTTCCGGTTCTGCCTCGACGACCCCGACCGCTCGCGGTTCGTCTACGCCCTGTTCTTCGGCCCGCTGGGCTCCGAACTCGCCGAGGAGCTCTGCGGCTGGGCCGACCAGCTCGACGAGCAGACCCTGGCGATCCTGGCCCGCGCCGCCGAGCGGGGCCTGATCCCGGCCGATCGCGTCCAGGACGTCTTCCGCGCCACGCGCGGACTGATCACCATATCGACGATGGATTATCTCTACAAGGGTGGCGACCTCGGCCCTGACCTGCCGCGCCGCCTGGTCGACGACCTGCTCGGCGGCTTCGGGCCGCCCCGTCGCGACGAGGAGCCGAAGCCTTGAGGAATCGCATGATGAGACGCCGGCTGTCCACCCCGCGGGCGATCGCCGCCCTGTCGCTGTCGATCCTGATCCCCCTGGCTCCCGGCTGCGGCCACAAGGCGGCCGAGCCCGCCGCGAAGGAGGCCGTCGTCCTCAAGCCCGTCCCCGTCCGCGTCGCCCCCATCGAGAGGCGGGCCGTCGAGCGGACCGTCCCCGTCGTCGGCACCCTGCGCGGCTGGGAGGACGTCACCATCGGCACCAAGAAGATGGGCCGCGTCGCCCGCGTCCACCACGACATGGGCGACCGCATCAAGCCCGGCGAACGCCTCGTCGAGCTGGAGACCATCGACGCCGACCTCGCCGTGAACCAGGCCGAGCGACGCCTCCAGTCCGAGCTGGCCAAGCTCGGCCTCAAGGACATGCCCGCCGGCACCTTCGACGTGACCAAGGTCCCGTCCGTCGTCCAGGCCGAGGTCGCGCTCGAGCGGGCCAAGACCAACCTCGAACGCGAGCGCAAGCTGGTGCAGAAGGGGGCCGGCACCCAGCAGGACTATCAGAACGCCGAGAACGACGAGAAGTCCTCCGAGGCCGCCTACGAGACCGCGGTCCTGGCCGCCCGCTCGACCCTGGCCAACGCCCTGGCCAGCAAGGTCACCCTCGACGTCGCCAAGCAGGCCCGGATCGACATGGAGATCCACGCCCCGACCCCGACGAATATCCCCAAGCAAATCAAGGCGCCGGTCGTCTATGCGATGTCCAAGCGGCAGGTCGCCGAGGGGCAGATGATCCGCGAGGGCGACGCCATCGCCGAGCTGGTCATCGAGAACCCCCTGCGGCTCTGGATGAACGTCCCCGAGCGGTTCGCCTCGGACGTCCAGCTCGGCCAGGATGTCCGGATCCAGATCGCCTCGTATCCGAAAGAGACGTTCCAGGGCAAGGTCGCCCGCATCAACCCGTCGGTCGACGCCACGAGCCGGACGTTCCAGGTCGAGGCCGCCGTCCCCAACGACGACTTCCGGCTCCGCCCCGGCGGGTTCGCCAAGGCCGCCATCGTCACCAAGCTCAACGCCGAGGCCCTGACCGTCCCCCGCGAGGCGATCGAGCGGAACTCGGGCGTCGTCAAGGTCTTCATCACCGAGGATGGCAAGACCTCCCGCGCGGTGAAGGTCTCGACCGGCATCGAGGGCAACGGCTGGGTCGAGGTCATCGGCGGCCTGCCCGAGGCCGCCCGCGTGGTCGTCGACGGCAAGACCCAGCTCCCCGACGACACCCGGGCCATCGAGATCACCACGCCCCCCTCGGCCGAGCCCGAGAAGTCCGCCCCCAAGCCCGCCGGCGAGCCGAAGGCCGCCGCCCCGGCACACTGACAAAGAATGGGTGATAGTGAATGGGTGATGGGTGACGACGGCCCCGTTCGATCGAGGGTTCCCTACCATCATTACTCGTTCCGCATTCCGCATTACTCATCTATTTCCTCACTTCCCCCATCTCATCCCCACGGGCACGAGAGTCCCGACGCGCATGAGTATTTCGGACATCTGCATCAAACGCCCGGTCTTCACCTGGGTGCTCGTCGCGCTCCCCGTGGTGCTGGGGATCGTGGCCTACGGCGACCTCGGCGTCGACCTGTTCCCCGACGTCGACTTCCCCGTCTGCACCGTCACGACCGTCCTCAACGGATCGGGCGTCGAGGAGATGGAGACGACGGTCACGAAGCCGATCGAGGACATCATCAACACCGTCTCCGGCATCGAGGAACTCCGTTCCACGACGACCGAGGGCGTCTCGGCGGTGACCGTCCAGTTCGTCCTATCCAAGAATGGCGATGTGGGCACGCAGGAGGTCCGCGACAAGGTCAACTCGATCATGTCGACCCTGCCGAAGGGCACCGAGGCCCCGATCGTCGACAAGTTCGAGACCTCCGGCATGCCCGTGATGACAATCGCCGTCTCCGGGCGGCGGGACCTCCGCGAGGTCACCGAGATCGCGCGGCGGGACATCAAGGAGAAGCTCGAGACGGTCGACGGCGTCGGCGCCATCAGCCTCGTCGGCGGCCGGACCCGGGCGATCAACGTCACGGTCGAGACCGACAAGCTCGCGGCCTACAGCCTCTCGATCGAGGACGTCCGCACCGCCATCGGCCGCCAGAGCATGGAACAGCCCGGCGGGCGTGTCGACCAGGGGGCCCGGGAACTCGTGCTCCGCACCCTCGGGCGGCTCGACACCGCGGAAGAATATAACGACCTCATCATCACGAACGTCAACGGCTTCCCGATCCGGATCAAGGACATCGGCCGGGCCGAGGATTCGTATGAAGAACCCCGCACGTCGGCCCGCCTCGACAGCTACGGGGCCATCAGCCTGGTCGTCCAGAAGCAGGCGGGCACGAACACGGTCAAGGTCGTCCACGACATCAAGAAGCGGCTGGACGACGTCAGGAAGGCCCTCCCGCAGGACATCCAGACGGTCCTGATCAAGGACCAGTCGCGGTTCATCGAGCGGTCGATCGAGGAGGTCAAGTTCCACCTCCTGCTCGCGGCCGTGCTGGTCTCGGGCACGATCCTCCTGTTCATCCGCGACTGGCGGACGACCGTGATCGCGACCCTGGCGATCCCGACCTCGATCATCCCCACGTTCCTCTTCATGAAGTACATGGGGTTTACGCTCAATAATATCACGATGCTCGGTCTGATCCTCGCCATCGGCATCGTCATCGACGACGCGGTGGTCGTTCATGAGAACATCTTCCGGCACATGGAAGAGGAGGGGATGGACGCGATGGCGGCGTCGAGCCTCGGCACGCGGGAGATCGCGCTGCCGGTGCTGGCGACCAGCCTCTCGCTCGTCGTGATCTTCGTGCCGATCGCCTTCATGGGCGGGATCGTCGGGCGGTTCTTCTCCAGCTTCGGGCTGACGGTCGCGTTCGCGATCCTGATGTCGCTGTTCGTCTCGTTCACCCTCACGCCGATGCTCTGCTCGCGTTTCCTCAAGCTCGAGCCGGGCGAGGCCGGGCACGCCAAGAGCAAGTCGGGGTTCATCTATCGACTCGTGGATGTCGGCTACGGCTGGTTCCTCCGCAAGGCCCTGCGCTGGAAGTGGCTGGTCGTGCTCGTCACGATCGGCGTCATCTTTAGCACGGTCCCCATCGCCGGCATCATGGGCGTGACCCTGATCCCCCGCGACGACCAGTCCGAATATGAAGTCGTCGTCATCACCCCGGAGGGCTTCACCATGGAGCGGACCGACAAGGTGATGACCGAGCTGGAGCACCGCCTCCGCGCCCTGCGGGGGACCGAGCACCTCTTCACCACCATCGGCGAGCTCAACGGCCGCTCGGTCAAGGGGCAGGGGGATGTGACGCGTGGATCGATCTATGTTCGCATGACCGAGCTGGAGGACCGCGACTACACCCAGTTCCTGATCCAGCAGGAGGCGCGCCAGGTCCTGTCGAACTACGCCGACCTCCGGGCCAGCGTGAACGACGTGTCGGCCTTCCAGGGGGGCCGCCGGCCGCAGACCTTCCAGGTCAACCTCGCCGGGCCGGACCTGGAGAAGCTGACCCAGTACGCCACGGTCCTCCGCGACAAGCTCAAGGACGCCGGCGGCGTGACCGACCTCGACACGACCCTGTCGCTCCGCAAGCCCGAGCTGCGCGTCGCGATCGACCGCGAGGCCGCCAGCGACCTGGGCATCCCGATCGGGACGATCTCGGACACGCTCCGGGTCCTGGTCGGCGGCATGCCGATCACCCGGTTCAAGGACAAGGACCAGCAGTACGACGTCTGGCTCCGCGCCCAGCAGCCCGACCGGGCCTCGCAGCAGTCGATCTACCAGATCACGCTGCCGTCGCCCCGGGCGGGGCTGGTCAAGCTGTCGTCGCTGGCCAAGCTCGACGAGGCCAACGGGCCGACCGAGATCGAGCGGTACGGCCGCGAGCGGATCGTGACCGTGCTCGGCAACCCCGACACCGTCCCGCTGGGCGAGGCGGTCAACCGGGCGACGAAGATCCTCGAAGACATGAACCTGCCCCCGCAGTACCACTACGAGTTCACCGGCCAGGCGAAGACGATGGGGGAGACGGGCAAGTACTTCCTCATCGCATTCGGTCTCTCGATTTTGTTCATGTACTTGATCATTGCCGCCCAGTTCGAGAGCTGGACGCAGCCGGTGTCGATCCTCATGGCCCTGCCGGTGACCGTCCCGTTCGGGCTGCTGTCGCTGGTTCTGTTCCGGTCGCCGATGGACCTCTACGCGATGTTTGGCCTGTTCATGCTGGTCGGGATCGTGAAGAAGAACGGCATCCTCCAGGTCGATGCGACGAATCAGGTCCGGGCCCGGGGTGTGCCCAGGCTGGAGGCGATCGTCGAGGCCAACCACACGCGGCTCCGGCCGATCCTCATGACCACGGTCATGCTCGTGGCGGCGATGGTCCCCATCGCGCTGGGGCAGGGGCCGGGGGCCGCCGCGCGGGCGAGCATGGCCAAGGTCATCATCGGCGGCCAGATGCTCTCGCTGCTCCTGGCCCTGCTCGTCACGCCGGTGTTCTACCTGCTGCTCGACCAGTGGGTGGCCTTCACCCGACGCATCGGCATCCGGTTCTCCGTGGACCACTCCGCGCACCGGCCGCACGCGGTCGAGCGGCAGCCGCAGGAGGCGTCGGTCTGAGCATCCCCCGGCGTCCGGCCCGGAACCTGGGGTTGCCCAGTTCCGGGACGGATGCTACTTTCCCTCAAGTTCGCCGGGGCGATCGTCCGAGAGCGGTGCATCCACCGCACGGGGACGACCCAGAATCACTCCCGCGACGCACCTTGAGCCGGGCTCCGCACCAAGGATGGGCCGACCCGACTGAACCCGGTCTCCTCGCGGGCCGGACGCCGCCTCGCCGCCGACGCCACCCCAGGCGCGTCGGGGGCCCTTCGCGTCCTGCCCGGAATCCCTCCCCCGACCCGGTTCGCCACGACAACTCAAAGGAGTGAGTCTTCATGCAAGGACGGTCATGGATGGCCGCTTTGACGCTCGCCGCGGGCCTGGGCTACACGATGACCGTCACCGGTCAGGGGCCCGCTTCGAACCCCGCCCCGACGCAGGCCCCGCAGGTCACGACCACCACGGAGTCCCGGACCGCCGACGCCGCGTCCGGCAGGAAGGCCGGCCTCAAGCGGCAGGTCCGGCTCCAGATCCAGATCGCCGGCCTCGGCGACGAGGAGGCGACCGTGGTCGTCAAGCCGGGCCACCCCGGCTGCAAGTTCGAGACGATCACCCGAAAGGTGAAGTATCCCGGACGTATCGACGTCCCTGCATTCATTGTCGAGAGCCGGGGCGCCGACCGCGACTGCGCGTTCTCGATCACGATCAAGGAGCCGGGCAAGGCCGACAAGACCGTCCAGCGCGGCCTGCGGCTCCATCCCGTCGCCGACGGCGAGCCCGAGTCGCCCCTCTTCCTCGCCTGCTACCTCAGCTCCCAGTCCCTCGCCGCCCGCGACACCGGGACGACCACCAAGCGCTAATCTTCCGATGCGTCGCCGGGGCGGCTCCGAACAGGTGGACGCGCGACTGTGGAATCCGATCCGGGCCGGGCTCGATCCGTGGATCGGGCCCGGCTTGTTTGTGGATCAATCGCAGAGCGCCGGCTCGCGGTAGCCGTCCAGGGCGGGGTAGTCGGCCAATGAGCCGGCGGCCAGCGACTTCAGGCGGGCCATCTCGGCCCGGCGGTACAGCAGCCAGTGGCCGCAGGGCACCAGCAAGGGCCGGACGAGCGTGGCGTCGACCGTGATGCCGACCACCAACGCGAACCCGAGCTGCTGGAGCGAGTGCAAGGGGCTGAACAGGAACGAGGCGAAGCTCACCGCCGTGATCGCCGCGGCCGAGGTGATCAGGCCGCCGGTCGAGGCCACTGCGCGGGTGATCCCTTCCTTCAAGCCCGTCGCGCCCGATTCTTCCTGCAGCCTGGCCATCAGGAAGACGTTGTAGTCGACCCCGACGGCCACCAGCAGGACGAACAGGAAGTAAGGCACCTTCCAGTCGAGCCCCCCCGCGCCCAGCATCTGGACGAACACCAGGTGCGTCGCCCCCAGGGCGAAGAGGTACGTCAGCACCATCGTCGCCACGAGGTTGATGCAAGCGAGCGGGTTGCGGAGGGCGACGAGCAGCACCAGGAACACCCCGGCCGGGACCAGGAACCAGCTCTGCAACTGGTCGGACTCGGTGAGGCTGCGGAGGTCGGCCGCGCCGGCGTTCGGGCCGGAGAGGTAGGCCTTGACCCGGAAGGTCTCCTCCTCGTCGAGGTAGTCCTTGAGCCGGCGCCGGAGGGTCTCGACCTGGTTCAGGGCGGGCTCGGAGAACATCGCCAGGTCCTGGCTGATGTCGATCCGGGCATATCTGCCGTCGGGCGTGATGTAGGCGTCGAAGCTCTGGAGCAGCTCGGGATTTTCCTTAACCGTCTCGGGCGTGATGAGCAGGCGGTCGAGCGCGCGGCGTCCGACGGGGTCGGCGAGGATCGAGGTCACTTCCTTCTCGGCCCGGCCCGCGCCGTCGGCGAGCTGGCTGGCGCCGCTGACCGCCTCGGCGAGCTGGCTCACCATCTGGGCGTCGGACGCCCCGGGCTTCGGCGGTTCGGACCCGACCGGGGTCGAGACGACCGTGCTCGGCGCGCCGGATTTCGCCAGATCGGGCAGGTTGACGACCGAGGTCGCCCCCGCGCCGAACAGGGCACCGGCGGCCGACTTGAAGCCGGAGGCCAACGACTCCCGCGCGGCCTTCGACTCGGCCTGGGACGGCCCCTGGCCGGGGACGATCTTGAGCCCGGTGACCCGCTCGACCCAGCGCGCGGCCTTGAGCTTCGAGAGGCCGTCGGCCAGCCGGTCGCGGAGTTCCGAGTTGCCCGCCGTGATCCGCTTGAGCCCGTCATTCACCACGCCCAGTCGCGAGGCCAGCCGCGCCGGTTCGAGCGGGGCCGTGCTGCCGAGCGGCTGGGTCGCCGAGCGGACCTCGGCCAGCCTGCGCTGGCGGCCGAGCATCCGGCTCACGTCGTCGATCAGGGCCAGGCCCTGGGACGAGCGGAGGTCCTTGTCGGATTCGAGCACGACGGTCAAGGGCGCGACCTGGCCGGCCCCGAACTTCTCGGCCACCAGTCGGAGGTTCCGGACCGAGGCGGTCTTCGACGGCATCTCGGAGATGATGTCGTTCAAGAAGTGGGTCCGGGTCCCCAACCAGGCGAGCGGGAGCATCAGGGCGACCGTGATCGACCAGCTCCAGGTCGGGTGGGCCAGGGCCCAGTGGGCGACGCGGTCCCAGAAGCCCGACGACGGCCGGGTCATCCCGCGGAACGCCGACGGGCCGTGCTTCGCCAGCAGGACGAGCAGGGCCGGGGTGAGCGAGAGGGTCGCGAGCACGGTCAGGACCAGGCCGAGCGCGACGCTCGGGCCGGTGGTCGAGAACAGCTTGAACCGGGTCGTGCCCATCAGGGACAGCCCGATGATGACCGTGGACGCGCTCGTGAGAAGGGCAACCGACGCTCGCTTGAGCGTCACCCGCATCGCGAAGCCGGGGTTCTTGGGGTTCCAGTGCTCGGCGAATCGCCAGGAGATAAAGAGGCAGAAGTCGGTCCCCGACCCGAAGAGCAGGGCGATCAGGAACAGTTCCACCAGCGGCGAGATCTCCCAGCCGGCCTTCGCCAGCCAGGCGAGCAGGCCGCGCGAGATCACCAGGCTCACGCCGATCGTCCCCAGCGGGATCAGGGCGAGCCAGAGTGACCTGTAGACGACCAGCAGGACGCCCATGAGCAGGACCACCGTGGCCAGTGCGGCCCGGTCGAGGGAGGTCTGGACGTCGGCCATGTAGTCGCGGCCGATGACGGCGTCGCCGGTCCAGCGGACGTTCAGCCCGGCGGGAGCGGCCAGGCCGGGCTCGGACGTCTTCGCCTCCAGCCACGACACCGCCTGGGCGACCGAGGGGGCCACGCACGCGGAGCTCATCGGGACGGCGAGGAGCTGGGTCGTCCTGTCCTTGCTCACCAGGCGTTCGGCGATCGCCGGGATCGAGTGCGGGCCCATGACCCGGAGGATGTCGGCCGGCTTGAGCGTCGCCGAGTCGATCCGGGAGGCGAGGGCGCTCGCGTATTCGCGGTCGGCCGGGGTCAGGCCGCCGTCGCGTTCGAGCACCAGCACGGCCAGCGACGCGAACGTCTGCTCGGGCCAGGCCTTCTGGACCAGGAGGCCGCCGATCACGCTCTCGGCGTCCTGATTGATGAGCTTCGCCTGGCCTTCGGCGGCGAGCCGGGTCAGGTCGGGTGCCGTCAGTCCCACCACGGCCGCCGCCAGGAACCAGATCCCGACCACCCAAACCGGTCGTCGGGTCATGACCCCGCGCAGGGTGTCCATGGACATCGTACGAACGTCTCCACGCCCTGGGAGTCCCACCCGTACAACATCAACCCTGCGACCGAATCGCGAGGGAGGGGCGGGACGAAGCGATCTCGCGAAGCAACTCAAGGGGCCGGGCATCGGGGAGACGCCCGTCGTCTCGCGCAGGAGGGGGGATGGATTCCCACCCTTCCTCCAGGAACAACGGCCGAGGCGCCCCGCTGGGACATCCCCGATCCGCAATTCCATGCACAATTTTAGCACAGCCTCCGACGCGATTGCAGGAAATCCGGCGATCGCGGGAGGATTCCGGTCGGTGACTCGTCGGCCAGCACCCCACGGAGCGGATCCAAAATCACCTATCTTCTGGCATCGGCCCGGCCCGGAACCGACTTGAATAAATCAGCGGTTCCCCCGTCTCCCACGGGCGATAGGCGTTGCAGAAGTCGATCCGCTCGCCCAGGACGGGGTGCGTGGACCGCACAATCTTGTAGAACCGGCCGGGCCGGGGCACGCTGAGATTTTTATGCTGCATGGTCACGAAGGCAAGCGCGGCCGACCGGTTATCCCGGGTGATCTCCAAGGCGAACCGGTCGGCCTCGTGCTCCATGCTCTGGCTGACGTAGTTGGTGACCGGGGCGCCGGCGAGGGTGAGCAGACGCGACAAAATGATGAGCAGGGGCAACGCCGCCACGCTGGACAGTGCATGGATCCGCCAGCGGTCTCCCCAACGCGCGAGCACCCGACGCCCAAGGCGGTCGATCAGGAACAGGGCCAGGAACGAGCCGAGGGTCGAGAGGGACAGCCCCCACCAGACGTGGTCGAGGACGTAGTGCCCCATCTCGTGGCCCATGACCGCCAGGACCTGCTCGGGCGTCATGGCCTTCAGCAGGGTGTCCCAGAGGACGATCCGCTTCGAACCGAACATGCCGGTGACGTAGGCGTTCAGGGCGTTGGTGTCGCGGCTCTTGTCGACCTCGCAGACCCGGCCGTCGTCGATCCCCGCCCGGTGGGCCAGGTCGAGGATCCGGGCCTCGAGCGCCTTGTCCTTCATCGGGCCGAAGTCATTGAACAGCGGGTCGATGGCCAGCGGCCGGACGAACGCCCCGAACAGCAGGAAGGGCAGCACCAGGAGGCCGGTGTAGAACCACCAGCGTTTGGGGCTCCGGGCGATCAGGAAGAAGGGGACCCAGCCGACCAGGCTGAAGCCCACCCACCAGACGAGCATTCCCTTGATCAGATCACCGAACCAGAGCCCGAGCGTCTGGTTCGAGAGCCCGTACTCGTGCGGCCGGAGGTAGCCCAGGTAGAAGTCGTAGGGCATCTCGACCAGGGTCGTGAACAGCAGGTAGAGGCCGCCGAAGACCGAGACGGTCGGGACCAGCCAGCCCCGGCCGATCCGGCGGGCGAGCGACTCCATCCTCGCCGACAGCCCCGAGGCCAGGATCAGGCCCGGGACCAGGACCCCGAGGGCGACGTTCACGCCCCAGAAGACCATCCCCGTCCGGTAGAACCGCAGGGCCTTCTCGGTCGGCTCGGGGACGGCGACGGGCCCGCCGTCCGCCCGGAGGGGCGACGCGGCGAGCAGGAGGAGCAGGAGCACGCCGAGGCAGGCGATCGGGCGGGGTCGGATCATGTCGGGGAGGGGCCTGGGTCAGATGATCTGGACGGGCGGCTCGTCGTCGGAGGCGTTGTTTGGCTTGAAGGAGACGGTGCCTGGGAGTTCGCCGGGCGCACCGACCTGGCTGGCCCAGAGGTAGAGGCAGCTCACGCCGAGCAGCACCGCGACGATCCAGCCGGCGATGGCCGAGTACCAGACGGTCCGGTAGTTCTTGTCGTCGAGCGTGGCGACTTCGGCCGAGGCATCCTTGGCGCCGATGGCCTGCTGCTTCTCGATCTCGGCCAGGCGCCTGGCGGCGGCCTCGTTGAGCTTGACCTCCTTGAGCGACCTCTCCAGGGAGGTTTGCAGATCCTTGCTGGTCTGCTGGAGCGTGAGGATGGACTTCGCAAGGATCTCCTTCTCGGCGTCGCGCATGGCGATGACCTCGCGGAGGCGGTCGCCGTCCTTGAGGAGCTTCTGGTAGCCGGCGACGAAGGGGTCGGCGGGGTCCTTGCCGGGGTTGGCGGACTTGGCGATGAGGGCCTCGATGGTCATCCGCTGGGCCAGGTCGGAATCCTGGATCGACTTCTGGACGGTCTCGAGGGCCTTCGACTGGTCGCGGACCTGGGTAGCGAGGCCGTTGAGCCAGGTGGCGGCCATGACGCCGAGGACGCCGACGAGCGCGCCGACGAGCCCGAACAGCAGGGCGTTGTTGGCCCGCTCGGCGGGGCCGGGGGCGTAGTAGGCTTGCGGGCGAGAGAGCATCTGGATGAGCTCCGCCTCGAGTCGAGGTGAGAGGCCCCCCGAGCCGCCGTCGGCGTTGGGGATCTGTTCCAGGTCATTGACGAGCCGGGCGAGGGCCGCGCGGTCCCCGCGGTCGGCCGACAGAAAAAAACCGCGGACCTGCGTCAGCCCCCCGTCCTTCCACTGGAAGAAGCCGCGGGTCTGGCGGATCGGGTCGACGACGTAGGCCACCTGGAGCGGCTGGTCGAAGAAGTTGCGGTGGATGAACAGGTCGTGGCTGGAGAGGAAGATCCCGAAGTCCGGGTGGGTGTGGTACCAGCCGACGATGTCGAGGTCGGGGTGCTTCTCGTCACGCTCCCGGGTGATCTCGCCCCAGGAGTCGTGGGTGTAGGTGAAGCTGGCCTGGGTGTTCTCGTAGTGCTTGGCTTCGAGGCACTGGGTGACCCAGACGAAGGGCTCGCCGGTCTCCTCGTCGACGCATTCGTAGCCGAGCAGGATGCCGCCGAGTTCGACGCTGGTATCCCGGAGCGCGTGCCGCTCGATGGCGTCGGCGGTCTTGCGTTCGAGGAAGATCGGCAGCTCCCCCGCGCCGGGGACGTCTACGGCGAGCACCGCGAACCGGCGGTCGCGATCCGGCCGGCGCATGCGCCGGGGCTCGCGGTAGCTGACCTCGCCGAAAACGATGTCATCCTGGCTCAACGGTCCGCGCCCTTCGAGGAGTCGGAGGGATCCCCCAGGAGGGTTCGCCGACCGGGGGGGAATCTTCTGACCTTTTCATCATGGGGGCGGGCGGTTGCCGTCGCAAGCGGCCGACGGCCCGGGCCGCCGGGGCGACCTCGGGCCGTCGATGTTCGAACCCTCCCCGATCTCACCACTTGGGCCGGGTGATGGCCCCTTCGGAGGCGGAGGAGACGAGGGCGGCGTACTTGGCGAAGACGCCGTTCTCGTAGTTCGGGGCGGGGGCCTTCCAGGTCTTGAGCCGCTCGGCCATCTCGGCGTCGGAGATCTCGACCGTGAGGGTCCGGGCGCTGATGTCGAAGGCGATCATGTCGCCCTCGCGGACGGCCGCGATCGGGCCGCCGACCGCCGCCTCGGGGGCGACGTGGCCGGCCATCAGGCCGCGGGTCGCCCCCGAGAACCGGCCGTCGGTCAGCAGCGCGACGGACTCGCCGAGCCCCTGGCCGACGATGGCGGCGGTGGTGCCGAGCATCTCGCGCATCCCGGGCCCGCCCTTGGGTCCTTCGTAGCGGATCACCACGACGTCGCCGGGGTTGATCTTGCCGGCGGTCACGGCGGCCATGGCCAGTTCTTCGCGATCGAAGACGCGGGCGGGGCCCTTGTGGAACTTCCGCTCGTAGCCGGCGACCTTCACGACGCAGCCCTCGGGCGCGAGGTTGCCCTTGAGGATGACCAGGCCGCCGGTCGGCTTGAGCGGGGCGGCGGCGGTCCGGACCACGTCCTGGCCCGGCTCCTCGACGGCGAGCGCGGCCTCGTCGGCCATCGTCTTGCCGCTCGGGGTGACCTGCGACCCGTCGAGCTTGTTCACCTCCAGCAGCCGCTTGGCGACCAGCCGGGTGCCGCCGGCGCGGTCGAGGTCGGCGGCGACGTACTTGCCGCCCGGCTTGAGGTCCGCCAGGGTCGGGGTGCGGTCGGAGACGGTGTCGAAGTCGTCGATCGTGAGCGGCATGCCGATCTCGCGGGCGATGGCCAGCAGGTGCAGCACGGCGTTGGTCGAGCCGCCGGTCGCCGCGACGCCCGCGATGGCGTTCTCGAACGACAGCCGGGTCAGGAGGTCGCGGGCCTTCACGCCCCGCTTGAGGAGGTCCATGACCAGGGCGCCGGCCTCGTAGGCGACGTCCTGCTTGCGGCAGTCCAGCGCGGGCGGGCTGGCGGAGCCGATCGGCGACAGGCCGAGGAATTCCAGGGCCAGGGCCATGGTGTTGGCGGTGAACTGGCCGCCGCAGGCGCCCGAGCCGGGGCAGGCGTGGTCCTCGAGGTCGCGGAAGTCGGCGTCGGACATCTTGCCCCGGGCGTTGGCGCCGACGCCCTCGAAGACGTCCATGATCGTGACGTCCTTGCCCTGGAACCTGCCCGGGGCGATCGAGCCGCCGTAGACCACGAAGCCGGGGACGTCCAGCCGCAGGAGGCCCATCGCGCAGCCGGGGATGGTCTTGTCGCAGGCGGCGAGGGCGATGACGGCGTCGAACATGTGGCCGCGGCCGACCAGCTCGATCGAGTCGGCGATGACCTCGCGGCTGATGAGGCTGGCCTTCATCCCCTCGGTGCCCATGGTGATGCCGTCGCTGATGGCGACGGTGTTGAACTCCATGGGCGTGCCGCCCGCGGCACGGACACCGTCCATGACCTTCTGCGCCAGGTCGCGGAGGTGGAAGTTGCACGGCATCGTGCCGATCCAGGTGTTGGCGATGCCGATGATCGGCTTCGATAGGGCGTCGTCGTCGAATCCGATCGCCTTGAGCATCGAACGCGCCGGGGCGCGGTCTCGGCCGTCGAGCAGGGTCCGGCTGCGGTGTCTCGGGTCGAAGGGCATGTCTGGCGGGCTCGTCTTCGGGCGTGCGAAAAGCGTCCGGACGAGTCGCGCGACTCGTCACGGGATCGGAGGGTCCACTATCCCACAGGGTGAGAAGATACGATGATACCCCACCGGGCTCCGCTCGGCAAAGAACCCGCGACCCCGCCCCGCTTGCCGAATGCCGACCGATCGGCCACAACACCGTGGTTGACCGCACACCCGACCCCGCCCGGACCGCTCGGCATGCCCCAGACCGCAAATTCCCCATGGCCAGCGACCCGAGAGGCCGGGCTCGAACGGCTCCGCGACTTCCTCCCCCGCGCGGGCCGGCACTACGCCGAGTCCCGCAACCACGACGAGGGCCCCGGCCCCCGCGCGAACGTCTCGGCCCTCTCCCCCTACATCCGCCACCGCCTCATCACCGAGCAGGAGGTCGTCCAGGCGGTCACCCACCGCTACCACTCGGGCTCGGCCGAGAAGTTCCTCCAGGAAGTCTGCTGGCGGACCTACTGGAAGGGCTGGCTCGAACTCCGGCCGGGCGTCTGGAGCGGCTACCGCCGCCAGGTCGCCGACCTCGGCCGGAGGCTCGATTCCGACGCCGACCTCCGCGACCGCTACGAGGCCGTCCTCGCCGGCAGGAGCGGCATCGCCTGCGTCGACACCTGGACCTCCGAGCTGATCGCGACCGGCTACCTGCATAACCATGCGAGGATGTGGTACGCCAGCCTCTGGATCTTCACCTTGAAGCTGCCCTGGGCCCTGGGCGCCGACCTGTTCTTCCGAAACCTGCTCGACGCCGACCCCGCGAGCAACACCCTCTGCTGGCGCTGGGTGGCCGGGCTCCAGACCAAGGGCAAGGCCTACCTGGCGGGGGCGTCGAACATCGCCAAGTACACCGAGAACCGGATCCAGCCGACCGAGCCCTTCTCGGAGGTCGCCGAGATCCCAGACGACCCCCCGCCGCCGAAACCCAGGAACCTGCCCGCCCCCGAGCGCGTCCCCTCCGGCACCTTCGCCCTGCTGCTCAACGAGGACGACCTCGACCCCGCGAGCCTGGGCATCGAGCCCGGCCGGGTCACCTCGATCGCGGCCTATGATTGCTCCGACGCCCGATCCCCCCTCGGCCCGACCGGCGAGCCGGCCCGGGCGTTCACGTCCGGGGCGATCGACGACGGCCTCCGCCGCGCGGCCAGCCACTTCGGCGCCCCGACCGCGAGGCTGACCGACGCGGAGTCCCTCGCCGCCTGGTGTCGGGATCGGAACGTCTATCAGATCGTCGTCCCCGAGACGCCCCAGGGGCCGGCCCTCGAACGGCTCGACGCGTTCCGGGCAACCTTGAACGGCCTGAAGATCCGGGTCACGCCCTTCCGCCGCCCCTGGGACGACGCCTTCTGGCCCCACGCGACGAGTGGGTTCTTCCCGTTCAAGGAGAAGATCCCGGAGGTTCTTGGTAGGGTGGGGTGCTGACGCGGCCCCTGGCCCGCGTGATCCCATTGACGGAGGCCGATGACAGGTTCCACCACCCCGATGTGCGGGCCCGATCTCGGTGCGGTTGACCGAAGAGGGGCCGCACCCCAGCCTGCAGGAGGGGGTCCGTGCGGATCGGGACGATCAACATCCTGAACGATCGCAGCCGCTGGCCCGATCGCCGCGGGCTGCTGGCCGCGCAGCTCGCGGAGGCGAATCTGGATGTGATCTGCCTCCAGGAGGTCACCGACCCGCTCGGTCCGACCTCGACCGCCGCCTGGCTCGCGAAGGAACTCGGGGCCTATGAGGTCTCCATCTGCCCCCAGTCGGGCTGGCGTCGGACGCGGGAAGGGCTGGCGATCCTGAGCCGGTTCAGGGTCGAGGAACACCGCACGATCGACCTCGGCTCGCAGTGCCGGACGGCGCAGGCGGTCCGGCTCGGCGGGGACCGGCCGCTCGTCGTGGCGAACGTCCACCTTCTCTGGCCGCCCGGGGCGGACGGGGCCCAGATCCGGCAGGTGGATCGGATGCTCGACTGGCTCCCGGCCGATGTGGACGTCGTGCTCTGCGGCGACTTCAACGCCCTGCCGGGTTCGAAGACCGTCGCCCGGATCCGGTCGGGGCTCAGGTCCGCCCACGCGACCCGCCACGGCCGCGAGCCGGAATTCACCTGCCCGACGCCGCTCGAACCTGGGGGCCGGGCGAAGGCATTCGCCACCCGGCTGGTCTACAGGCTGGCCGGCCGACCAGGACGTCCCTGGCGGGGGACGCTCGATTATGTGTTCCACTCGCCGGGCCTGGAGATAGAGGATTGCCGGGTCTTCCTCGACCGGCCGGATGAGGGCGATCCGACGCTGTTCGCGTCGGATCACCTGGGGCTCGTCGTGCGGGTTCGGCGGTAGGGTGTGGTGGACGCGTCTTCGCGTCCTCCGCACCGAAGACCGGGCCCGCCACGCGGGGGCGATTGACGATATCCGACGCCCCCGCCGGTGCGGAGCCTCGCGTCCCTTGGTCCGCGAGGCACCACACCCTACAAGATCGAGATATCCTTGGCCTTGCGGGCGTTGATGTTGCCCCGGCCGTTGTTGCGGATCGTGTTCCCCTTCACGACGGTGCCGTCGCAGTCGCCGGTCGCGAACAGGCCGAAGCCGGTGTTGCCGGTGATGGAGTTACCCGCGCCGGCCTTGCTGCCGCCAACGGTCAGGTGTTCGGCGGAGTCGAGGGTGATGCCGTTGCCGGTGTTGTTCACGATCGAGTTAGCCTGGATGAAACCGCCCTGGAGTTCGCCGCTGGCGAAGATCCCGCCGAGGCCGTTGGACTCGATCGCGTTGCCCAGGCCGATCACGCCGATGCGGTTGCCGGAGGTGGTGTTGCCCTTGTGTTTGCTGCCGTGCTTGGGCGAGACCAGTGCGACGCCGTAGCCGTCGTTCGAGACGATCTGGGTGTTCTGGACGGTGTTGTTCGAGGCCCCCTCGATCGTCAGGCCGTTGCCGCCGTTGAAGCCGATGATGTTGCGGTCGGTCGTCGCCGGGCCGCCGATGGTGACGTTCCGGGCCGAGTCGCCGAGGTAGATCCCCGCGCCGCCGTTCCCCTGCGGCTTATCGCCCAGCGGCTTGGTGCCGATGAATGTGTTGATGACCTGGATCCTGGAGGCCTTGCCGACGATCGTCAGTCCGTTGCCCTTGTTGGCCGAGAGCGTGACCTGGGGGATCACCGACGCCTGGTTGCCGCCGATGGTGACGTTCCGGGCGTTGCCCTCGATCCGGATGCCGTCCTTGCCGTTGGGCAGGGGGCTGGTGCCGACGGTGTCGGTACCGGCGAAGACGTCGTCGATCAGGACCCCCTGCGCGTTGCCGGCCAGGCGGATCCCGTTGCCCAGGTTGCCCGACTGCACGCAGGTCCGCAGCACGATGCCGCCGCCGGACGACGTGATGAGCGTGCCGTCGCCCCCATTCGGGGCCGCCCCCTTGAAGGCGAACAGGCCGGCGAAGGTGTTGAACGAGGTCAGGTTCGAGGCCCTGTCGCGGATCTCGATGCCGTTGCCACGGTTGCCGGCGATCACATTCCCGAGCGGGATCACGCCGCCGACGGTGGTGTTGTCCGACGTCCCCGAGACGAGCAGGCCGTCGAGCTTGTTGGGGACCAATGTGGCGTTGTCGGCCCCCGCGCCCAGGAAATTGGCCTGGATCACGGTGCCGTTCGAGTTGTTGACCCGGACGCCGTTGCCCTTGTTGCCGCTGATGACGTTGTAGAAGACGAACGGATCCTGGAAGAGCGTGCAGCCGAGCAGCGAATTGCCGTTGGCCCGGTCGATGGTCACGCCGTCGCCGCCGTTGGCGAGGGCCGAGTTGCCGGAGCTGGCGGTCCCGATGAAGTTGCCGCTGAGGATATTCCGGGTCGCCCCCTTGTTGATGAGGACGCCGCTCGCCTTATTCCCCGAGATCAGATTGCCCAGCGGCGGGCGCTGGAAGACGTCGTTGGTCGGGTCGTTGACGCCCGTCGCCTGGCCGCCGATGAGGTTCCGGGCCGCCCCGTTGGTCAGGAGGATCCCGCTCTTGCCGTTGGGCCGGGCGAGGTTGCCGGTGAGGTCGGTCCCGATGAAGTTCGAGGCGATGATGCTGTCCGACGCGCCATAGACGCCGATGCCATAGCCCTTGTTGCCGGCGATGAGGTTCGAGAGCTGGAACCCGACGTTGACCCGCCCCTGGAGGGCGTCGCCGGCGGTGGCGCCGACGAACTGGCCACCGAACACGCCGCTGACGGACGTGGGGGTGTCGGCCGGGCCGGTCGGGGCCGCGACCCAGACCGGCACGCCGAACTTGCCGTCCGGCTCGCGGCGGATGCTCACGATCGACCCCTGGAGATCGCCCGAGCCGATCGCCGAGTTGGCCGCGAGGTTGTAGACGCCCTTCTGGGCCTGGCTGATCCCCTGGAACTGGGTGTCGGAGCCGACGAGGTTGGGGTCGTCGAACGAGGTCCAGTTCAGGAGCTTACTGGTCCTCGGGTCGAAGTCGACGAGGAAGGCGTGGCCGAGCGGCCGGGTGGGGTCGCCGACGTTGTTGACCGGGTCGGTCGAGTAGCCGCCGGCGATGGTGTAGTAGCCGAGTTCGGAGTTGAATGAGATCCCGTAGGCCGCCGTGCTGGCCGCGCCGGGGTACTGGAACTTCGTCAGCAAGGCACCCGTGGATAGGTTGTAGACGAACGCCCGATCCGGCCCGAAGGTGCTGCCGCCGTCGGGCTCGGTGAAGGTGCCGACGGCCAGCGAGTCGTCCCTGGTGATGTTCTTGCCGTTGGGGATGCTCTGGGCGGTGCCGTTGAGTGAGGTGTAGCTGGCGCCGGGGATGTCCACCGTCAGGTAGGCGGCGGGGTTGCCGAGGTCGCCCGGGGCGCCGAGATATCGGAATCCGTGGATGGTCCCGCCCGCGTCCGTGTATCGGCCGACGACGACGAGCTGGCCGTCGGTGCGGATCTGGGGCGCGTTGGGGACGGTCGAGGTGGCGCCGGGGACGTCCACGCCCTGGGTCAGCCCGCCCTGGCCGTCGATGCCGCCGAAGTGCACGAGCCCGCCGTCGCCCGAGGTGCCGGTCAGGAAGACGTCCGAGCCCGACCCCGCCGGGGCGATGCCGGTCCAGGTCGAGACGGCTGGGGTGATGGCGGTGCTGGGGAAGGTGTCGATGCCGAGGATCGGATCGGTCCGGCCGATCAGGTTGCCGGACGAGCCGGCGTTGATCCGGATGCCGTCGCCCCGGTTGCCCTGCGCGGTGGTGCCATTGGCCTGGATCCCGATGAAATTGCCCTGGACCGTCACCCGCGAGGCCGACAGCGTGAGCCCCGCGCCCGAGGCGTTGACCAGCGACAGCCCGAGCACGGCCGAGTCGTCGGCACCGGCGGCGAAGGTGAGGCCGCGGGTGTTGGCGTAGTCGACGGTCACGATCGGGCCGCTGAGGTAGCCGGGGGCCGAGGTGCCGTCGATCTTGAGGGTGTCGGTGACCGAGGGCAGGGCGGGCTTGCCGACGCGGATCGTGCCGGCGACCGAGAAGCTCAGGACGTCCGCGCCGGGGGCTTTGTTCGCGTCGAGGATCGCCTGTCGGAGGCTCCCCGGCCCGCTGTCGCCGAGGTTCGAGACCGCGAAGGTGGCCATGAGGTCGCGGCCTTCGAGCCGCTCCCAGCCCGACCAGGATCCTGGCCGGATCGGCCCCCGCGCCGAACGCCCTCGACCCCTGGAATGCAAAGTCTCACCCTCGATCCGCGGGCGCATGGCGTTGCTCTCGTGTGATTTCACGCAGGCCGGAATATGGCGAACATGGAGATCCTAGTCTATCCGGGTTCACTTTAGGGGGAAGTCCCCGGCAGCCGGCCGTGACCGATTCGCGCAAGGGATTTCGCTTGTGAAACGATCTGCACGGTTTCATCGAAAAGGTGGCCGTCGGCGGGCTTTCGCGGTTGCCTCCGGGGCATGGGCGCGTTATGTAAACGAGACGCCCACCCTTTCCCGAGGGGCCCCCAGATGGATGCGTTCGAGACGCGGTTGCTCCGCTCGCTGGTCGACCAGTACGAGGCGGAATGCGTCCGCAACAAGGCCGGCGCGCCGTCGAATCACGAGCATGTCGCCGAGTCGGCGCTGGCGATCGTGCTACGGGCCCAGGGCGGGGCCATCCTGATGGGACACGACCTCTACCGATGCGAGGGGGCGCGGGTGGTCGTCCACCGCGCGGTGCCCGACCTCGACCGGGCCGCGCAGGCCCGGGCCAACTGAGCCGCCGGGGATCCGATCCGGCCGACCGGACCCCGGCGGGTCGTGTCCTCAGCCGATCAGCGCCGCCACGGCCGCGCGCTGGGCGATCAGCTCGGCTTCCTTCGCCTTCTGCTGCGCCACGACGTCGGCCGGGGCCCGGCTGACGAAGTTCTCATTGTTCAACTTGGCCTGGATGCCCGCGAGCTGCTTGTCGAGGTCGGCCAGGGTCTTGCGGTGCCGGGCCAGCTCGGCCTCCTTGTCGATCAGCCCTTCCAGCGGCAAGACGACCTCGGCGTCGCCCAGGACGGCCACAGCGCACTCCCTCGGCCGCTCGGCCTCGGCGGCGATCGTCACGCTTGACGCGTTGGTCAGGCTGGCGATGTGCTCGACGCCCGCCTTGAGTATCGACGCCAGCGGCTCGGGGGCCAGGATGATCGGGGCGACCTTGGCGGCGACGGGGACGCCACGCTCGGCCCGGAGGTTCCGGATCGTCGCGGTCTTCTCGCGCCACTGGGCGATCACGGCCTCGGCCTCGGGATCGATCCAGGTCTCCGGATAGGTCGGCCAGCTCGCGATGCAGACGCTCTCGGCCGCCTCGGCCGGCTCGGGGATCCCCCGCACGGGGGCGATCCCGCGCAGGCCCTGCCAGATCTGCTCGGTGAGGAACGGCGTCATCGGGTGCAGCAGCCGGGCGAGGCCGTCGAGGACGGTCGCCAGCACGCGCTGGGCGACCACCCGGCGGGCGGGGTCGCGGAGCCGGTTCTTGAGGAACTCCAGGTACCAGTCGCAGACATCGTTCCAGGTGAAGTCGCGGAGCCGCTTCGCATATTCGGCGAAGGCGAACGACTCCAGGTCGGCCGTGGCGTCGGCGGCCGTGCGGGCCAGCAGGCTGAGGATCCAGCGGTCCTCGACCTCCAGGTCGCCCGGGTTCACCGGGCCCGACTCATACCCTTCCATGTTCATCATCGCGAACCGCGATGCGTTCCAGACCTTGTTCGGGAACGTCCGGGCCTGCTCGAATCGCTCGGACGTGTTGACGCGTTGTTCCTTCGGCAGGTCCTTGGCGTCGGCCGGCGGGACGAATTCGAGGTCACCCCCGGACTTCCGGATGGCGACCTTGCCCGACTCGTCCTTCACCGGCTCGACCGGCATGCGGAGGTCCTGCGTCTCGGTCGCCGCGCTGGCGAGGGCGAACCGCAGCACGTCGGCCCCGTAGGTCTCGATGATGTCCACCGGGTCGATGCCGTTGCCGGCCGTCTTGGACATCCGCTTGCCGTTGCCGTCCTGGATGACGGGGTGGATGAAGACGTCGCGGAAGGGCACGTCGTCCATGTTGAACAGGCCGAACAGGACCATGCGCGCGACCCAGAGCGTGATGATATCACGGGCCGTCGACAGGACGCTGGTCGGGTAGTACTTGCCGAGTTCCCCGGTCTTCTCGGGCCAGCCGAGGGTCGAGTGCGGCCAGAGGGCGGAGCTGAACCAGGTGTCGAGGACGTCGGGGTCCTGGATCAACTCATGCTGGGATCCGAGCGCGTCGGGCGCCAGGTCGTCCTCGGCGCAGATCAGCCAGCCGCCGGCCTCGGACGCCTTCCAGGTGACGTCCCAGCGGCCGTCGAACGCCTTCTTGATGTCGTCTTCCGAGCATGTCGCGCAGTGCCAGATCGGGATCCGGTGGCCCCACCAGAGCTGGCGGCTGATGCACCAGTCGCGCTTCTCGCCCAGCCAATCGAGGTAGCTCTTGGCGTAGCGCTCGGGGTGGATCTTGACGCGGCCCGAGGTCACCGCGTCCATCGCCATCTGCGCCAGGCCTGGCTTACCATCGGCGTCGTCGCCCATCTTCACGAACCACTGGTCCGAGAGGTAGGGCTCGATCGGCGTCTTGGATCGGTCGGAGTAATTCAGGCGGGTCGCGTAGGGCTCGACCTTCACGAGCAGGCCGGCGGCTTCGAGGTCCTCGGTCAGCTTCTTGCGGACGACCTTCCTGTCCAGCCCCGCATAGGCCCCGGCGTTCTCGTTGAACGTGCCGTCGGGGTTGAGTAGGTTGATCATCGGCAGGCCGTGGCGGAAGCCCGTCTGGTAGTCGTTCGGGTCGTGCGCGGGGGTGACCTTGACGCTGCCGGTGCCGAACTTGGGGTCGACCAGCAGCGCATCGCCGATGACCGGGATCGTCCGCCCGGTGAGCGGCAGCTCGACCTGCTTGCCGATCAGGTGCTTGTATCGCTCGTCCTCGGGATGCACGGCCACGGCGGTGTCGCCGAGCATGGTCTCGGGCCGGGTGGTGGCGACGTGGAGCGCCTCGCCGGTGACCGAGCCGGCCACGGGGTACTTGATGGTCCAGAGTTGTCCCTGGATATCTTCATAATAGATTTCGTCGTCGGCCACGGCGGTCTGGAGCTTGGTGTCCCAGTTCACCAGCCGCTTGCCGCGGAAGATCTTGCCGGCGTGGAACAGGCGGAAGAACGTCAGCCGCACGGCGCGGGCGCACATGTCGTCCAGCGTGAACCGGGTGCGGTCCCAGTCGCACGAGCAGCCCATGAGCCGGAGCTGGCTGAGGATGCGCTTCTCGTACTCGTCCTTCCAGTTCCAGATGCGCTGGACGAGCGCCTCTCGGCCGATGTCGTGGCGGGTCTTCTTCTCTTCTTCGAAGAGGCGGCGCTCGACGACCGCCTGGGTGGCGATGCCGGCGTGGTCGGTGCCGGGCATCCAGAGGGCGTCGTAGCCCTGCATCCTGCGCCAGCGAATGAGAATATCCTGGAGCGTATTGTTGAGCGCATGCCCGAGGTGCAGGGCCCCGGTGACGTTGGGCGGCGGGATGACGATGGTGTAGGGGGGCTTCTCGCTGGAAGGGTCGGCGTGGAAATAGCCGCGTTCCAGCCAGAAATCATACCAGCGCCGCTGGGCGTCCTGGGGGTCGTACTGCTTCGGGAGTTCGTTCAGGCTCATGATTGGATTCGGGAAGATGAATCGAAGAATTGAACCGCAGAGACACGGAGAGCACGGAGGAGAGATTGAGAATTCTTGAAAATCTCTCTGCGTTCTCTGTGTCTCTGTGGTTCAATTTCCCTCAATTCGATGTCGTTGTCAGAACGGGTTTGTTGGCGCGGGCGTCCTTGGCGAGCTTGTGTTCGAAGGCGTCGACCAGGGCGAGCCAGCTCGCCTCGATGACGTTCTCGCTCACGCCGACGGTGCCCCAGACGCTGTCCTGGTCCTGGCTCTCGATCACGACGCGGACGCGGGCGGCGGTGCCGGCGCGGGCGTTGATGACGCGGACCTTGTAGTCGACCAGGTGCATCTCCCTCAAGCGGGGGAAGTGCGATTCCAGCGCCTTCCGCAGGGCTCCGTCGAGCGCGTTGACCGGGCCGTCGCCCTCGCTCACGCTGTGCTCGACCGACTCGCCCACGCGGATCTTCACCGTGGCCTCGGTCACCGGGTCCGATTCGAGTCGGCCGGCGACGCTCACGCGGTAATTCAATCGCTCGAACCAGGGGGTGTACCGCCCGGCGAGCTTCTCCACGAGCAGGACGAACGTCGCCTCGGCGGCCTCGAACTGGTAGCCCTCGTTCTCCAGGTCCTGGACCTTGTCCAGCACGCGGGCGAGCAGGGCGGTGTCCTGCTCCAGGCCGTACTCCTCGAGCTTCTCGGCGATGTTCGACTTGCCCGAGAGTTCGCTCACCAGCACCCGACGCTCGTTGCCGACGAGGGTCGGGTCGATGTGCTCGTAGCTGCTGGCGAGCTTGCGGACGCCGTGGACGTGCATGCCCCCCTTGTGGGCGAACGCCGACGAGCCGACGAACGCCTGGCCGGGCCGGAAGTTCATGTTGGCGATCTCGTAGACGTAGCGCGAGGCCTCCGTCAGCTTCGC
This sequence comes from Isosphaeraceae bacterium, assembly GCA_965279195.1. Lineage (GTDB taxonomy): Bacteria > Planctomycetota > Planctomycetia > Isosphaerales > Isosphaeraceae > CBDIHP01. The sequence continues at coordinate 53,442 of CBDIHP010000025.1, read as the reverse complement.
CAGGCTGCCCGGCCGGAGCAACTCGTAGCCCTGGTACTTGAGCGCGAGGTTGCCGATCACGGAGCAGAGGTCGACATTCCCGCACCGCTCGCCGATGCCGTTGACGGTCCCCTGCACCTGCGTCGCGCCCCGGCGGATGGCGGCCAGGGTGTTGGCGACGGCCAGCTCGCCGTCGTTGTGGGTGTGGATGCCGATCGGGACGGAGAAGTTCTTCTTGATCTCGGCGACGGCGTCGGCCACCTGCTCGGGCAGGGTGCCGCCGTTGGTGTCGCAGAGCACGAGCCAGCTCGCCCCGGCGGCGACGGCGGCCTGGAGGGTCTTGAGCGCGTACTCGGGGTTCCGCCTGAAGCCGTCGAAGAAGTGCTCGGCGTCGTAGATGACCTCGGGCACGTTGGCGGCGGAGAAGCCGATGGAGTCGGCGATCATCCGGAGGTTTTCTTCGAGCGAGACGCCGAGGACGTCGGTGACGTGGAGGTCCCAGGTCTTGCCGACGATGGTGACGGCCGGGGTCTTCGCGCCCACGAGGGCCTTCATCCCGGTGTCGTCCTCGGCGGCGATGTCCTTGCGGCGGGTCATGCCGAAGGCGGTGACCTTGGCGTGGGAGAGCTCGAGGTCGCGGACGGCGCGGAAATACGCCTCGTCCTTGGGGTTGGAGAGGGGGTACCCGCCCTCGATGTAGTCCACCCCGAGTTCGTCGAGCCGGCTCGTGATGAGCAGCTTGTCCTGGAGCGAGAAGTTGACCCCCTCGCCCTGGCTGCCGTCGCGGAGGGTGGTATCGTAAATCGAGATCCGGGTCATGGTTCGGGCTACCTGATTCCGCGGCGCGGTTACGCCGGACCGCCATACGCTCCAGAAGTCGACGGGCCGACGGTCGCGGGGCGTTGAACGGAGTATTCTAGCAAAACCGTCCAGAAGACACCCTACGCCATTTTCCGGTTCGACGTCGGACGTTTGGGGCGTTCACTGTACCCTGTTCTGCGCCGGGCGAGCCTCTCCCGATGCCGCCCCGACCTCCGACACGCCGGACCGCGAAACCGGATCTCCCGATCCGTCGACCTCTGCCCCGGTGAACGGATCGGGCGATCCGGTGATGTGGTCCCCTTCGATCACAGACGGGGCGGCATCCGGAGATGATCGCCCGGCGCTTGCCGTTTGGGGCTCCGTCGTTCCTGGGGAGCCGGTTGAGGAGGAGACGGGCTCGCCCGATGCTCCGAGAACGTCGCCCTGCCGAACGAACCCAATTTCAGCCGTATCCGGCTGGTCCTCAAGCGGTTCGGGCTCGGGGTGGAACTCCTGCCAGAGGCGGAGTTCCTTGCGGGCGCGGGCCAGGCTGTTGCGGAGTGTGTTGATGTAGCGGCGACGGCGGTGGCCGTCGGGCTCGTCGTCGAAGGCGGCGATCTCGATGTTCCAGGCGGTCTCCTCCTCGTCCTGGCCGGCGAGGCCGTCGACCTTCGCGTGCAATCGCTTCGACAGCACCGCGTGCTCGTACCGCTCCGCCCGCCGCAGCTTCCACGACAGCGTGGCGATCTCGCAGGCGAGCTCGGCCTCCATCGCGTCGCGCGGGGAGACCGCCTCGATGATCGCGTCCACGAACGCCTGGACCTCCTCGTTGCTCTCATGCGGCAACGCCAGTTGCGAGGCCCTCAGCCCGTGATTCAAGGCGTTGAACCGCGACGCCGCCTTGCCCTCGGCCGTCCTCGGCCCCGTGCTCCTCGACGCATTCCGACGGTTCGCCTCGATCTGCTTCGCCGTGGCCATCGCATCACCCCCCCTATGCGTGTTCCTGTGTGGCAGGTCATAGAAAGAATATCGGTTGCTTTAAAATGCTTGGCTCCGGGTTGCTGGCGGAACTCGTGCCGGTCCCGTCGGGTCGGGGGGTCGCAGCGGACATGCAGGCGGGTCGGACGGGCGCATCGCGTGCAAGGGGGGTGTCGTAAGATGGTCGGGCGAGTTGACGCCCCCGGAATCCCGACACCCCGAGCCCTCAACGACGCCAATGCCGCGCACCATCGACGAGTGGAAGGCCGACCTCCGCAAGGAAGCCGAGCGGGCCGAGTTCCCGATCGACCGGGAGGTCTACGACAAGGCGAAGAAGGACCCGCTGGAGCCGATCCCCTTCGCCGGCTCACTCGATGCCCCGATCTGCGTCTTCGCGCGCGACCTGGGCAAGGACGAGGTCGCGGCCGGCCAGCCGCTCATCGGGGCGGGGGGGAAGCTGGTGCGCGCCGGGATTTTCGAGAAGCAGTTCGGCTCGGCCCCGCCGAAGTCGGACAGGACGTTGGAGTCGGTGCTGCCGCACGTCCTGTTGACCAACACGGTCCCCTACAAGCCGCCGGGGAACAAGGCGTACGCGGAGTCGGTGAAGGAGCGGTTCCGGCCGTTCCAGGCCGAGCTCCTGGCGCGGTTCTGGTCCGGCTCGAAGGTCCTGACGCTCGGCAACGAGGCGTTCGAGTGGTTCGCCCGCTATGCCGAGCCCGGCGCGGCCGCCGCCTTCTGGGCGAGGGAGGACCGCTACGAGGCCGAACTCCCCGTCGTCCTGACGGTCACGCTGGACGGCAAGGCGTTGGGCAAGCCCCTGACCATCTGCCCATTGCCGCACCCGTCGCCGCTGAATGCCCGCTGGTATCCCCTCTTCCCCGGCCTCCTCGCGAAGCGCCTCTGACCCTTACAGGCGGGCGAGGAACTGGCGGGGGTTCCACTGGGCGAGGGTGGTGGCGTCGGTGGGGGAGAGGGACTGGCTGAGGAACTTGAGGAGGGCCGCGACCGTCCGGCGGTCAGGTGGCGGGTCGTCGTCGAGGTAGCGGGTGGCGATCCCGATGCCTTCGAGGCCGGGTCGGCCGTCGAAGGGGTGCTCGGCGATGGCGTCGAGGGATCGTCGGAGGTGATCGGGGGTCGCCAGGTGGGGCGAGGTCGCCGCCAGGCCGATCATGCCGGAGAGCGCCCGGAGCCGGGCCAGGCGCGCGGCGGGCCAGGCGTCGGGGGCGGATTGTTCGGGCTGTTCGGGGAGGATCCCCAGGGCGCAGGGGATGAGTCTCGAGGCGCGGGCGGGGTCGGCTTCGAACCAGTCCAGGGCCGCGTCGACCTGGGCCATCGGGGCGCCGGCGAGGTCGAGCGCGGGCCGGGAGCCCTTCTCGCCGGAGTGGAGCGAGGCCAGGAATTCCAGGGTCGGGGCGAGGTCGGGGACGGATTCCTGGGATTCTCCGGAGTGGAGGCGAACGACTCGAAGGCCGCGGACGTAGAAGGATCGGAGCCGCTCCCGGTCGGAGTCGTCGCGCGCGAAGAGGTCGAGGCCGGGGAGGCCGGGCAAGGCCCAGGCCATCCCCTGCGCGTCCTCGCGCCAGCGGGCGAAGTCGGCCGGGTCCGCGAGGATCCGGCCGGGGAACTCCGCCTCGATCCGCGCGAAGGCCGCCCCGAGCGCCGACCAGCGGGCGGGACCGGGTCCGATCGACCCGTAATGCCGGCCGCAAGGGATGATCGCGGCGGCCGTGTCCTGGAGGTAGGCTTCGATCTGCCCCAGGCGGCGCCGGATCGGGCCCGGGTCGTGCTCGATGCCCAGCAGGGTCGTGCAGGCCCCCTCATATTGCCGGAGCCAGGGGATGTGGAGGTCGATCAGTCGCATGCGAGGCGGGATCCGCGGGGTATCGGGGGCGTCCGGGGCGCGAGGTCGCGGGCGATTCTCGCACGCGGGCGGGGCTTTCGGAAGTCGTCCCGCGGCTCCGGGTCTTCCAACCGGGCGGAACCCCGCTGTACCATCGACCTGAGCCGGCCTCGCCCCCATCCCCCATCCCGGCGGCCCGGCCCGACCGCCCGGTCCCGTCTCGACCCCCCTCGTCCGATCCCGACCGCCCTCGTCTTCATCCTGTGAGTCATCCGATATGGACGCGACCGATCGTCCCGACAGCGCTGCCCCGTCCGGGGGGAGCGGACCGAACCGATTCGCCTGGGTCGCCATGCTCATGGCGGTCGTCACCTCGCTCATCGGCCTCATCCTCGTGAACCTGCCCGGGGAGTCGAAGCCCGAGCCGACGCTCTCGGACCTGATCCCCAAGGATGCGCCGACGGCCAAGGAGCAGATGGTCGGCATGTTCCGCAACGACGGCCGGCTCGACGACGCGCTCAAGGTCGCCCGCGAGCTCGCCGCCGACCCCGCGACCGAGGTGAAGGGGAAGGTGGTCACCGCGCTGGTGCTCGCCGACCTCAAGCGGGACAATGAAATGGCCGAGGAACTGGAGTCCGCCGTGAAGCTCGACCCCGAGCTCAAGGGGGCCGCACTTCCGGTCGCCACTGCCCGGAAGATCCTCGCCCGGTTCGACCTGGTCCGGGGCAAGCCCGAGGCCGCCCTGAAGCGGCTGGAGCCGTTCGGCGCGATCGACGCGAAGGCGAAGGACGCCGACCTGGAGGTCGACTGGCTCCGCAGCCGGGCGTTCCTCCAGCAGAAGAAGTTCGACGACTACGTCGCGACCAGCAAGAAGATCAAGTCGTTCATCGAGGCGGACCCGACCCGGCCCGAGCCCTCGCCCTACGTCGGCGAGGCGGCCTGCACCCGCTGCCACGCCCAGATCGCCGGGGACCACGCCGTCCACCGGCACTCGCAGACCCTCCTCCGGGACAAGGACCTCGACAAGGTCGAGCTGCCCAAGGGTAAGGTCCCGGATTCCTCGGGCCCACGCGTCACGCACTCCCTGCGACGCGACGAAAAGGGGCGGATCGTCCAGGAGTCGGCGCTCGGGGACCAGACGCTCTCGGCGCTCGTGGATTTCGCCCTGGGCTCGGGGCATCGGGGGTTGAGCTTCGTGATGAAGACCGACGGCGGCCGGACGATCGAGTCGCGGATCTCGAAGTTCCCCGCCGACCCGCACTGGGACCGCACCGCCGGGCACCCGCCGGTGATCTACTCGGCCAGCAGCTCGCTCGGCCTGGACGTACCGCCCCAGCGCCTGCTCAAGTGCATCTCGTGCCACGCGACCGACGTCGACGCCTTCCTGTCGAAGCAAGGCCCGCTGGCTAATGACCGGGCGATCGGCTGCGAGCGTTGCCACGGCCCGGGTCAGCACCACATCATCGCGGCCGAGGCCAAGCTCCCCGAGATGGCCATCGGCGCGCCCAAGAAGGCCGGAGCCGCCCAGATCCTTACCCTCTGCGGCCAGTGCCACGACTCGCAGGAGGAGACTCTCCGGCGCACCCGCTCGGCCCTGGTCGACCTCGGGCGTGGCCCGGATCCGATGGGGAATCTCCAGGCCGGGCCCAGGGATGTCCGGTTCCAGGTGACCGCCCTGCGCGACAGCCGATGCTTCACGCAGAGCCAGGGGGCGCTCGACTGCATCACCTGCCACGAGCCGCATAAGAACGCCGAGACCGACGCCGCGTACTACGTCGCCAAGTGCCTCGACTGCCACAACGCCTCGGTGAAGGGCAACGTCGACTGCCCGGTCAACGCCAAGACCGGCTGCCTCGACTGCCACATGCCCAAGGATTCGAAGTCGGTGACGCGGTCGACGTTCACCGACCACCACATCCGGGTCAAGGAACTCCGCCGGCTGAGGGCGAACCGCCAGCCGGGCGGGGTCGACCTGCTCAATTCCCTGCCGACCGATAAGGGGGCTCGTTGAGCGGCAGGGCGTCGAGCGACCGCTTGACGACCTCCTGGAGCCGGCCCCACTGGATCTGATCGATCGAGGCCGTCCCCCCGTATCGTCCGATCCAGACCACGGGGGGCGAGTCCTCGATGTGGGGCCGGAGCGAGCGCTCGGGGAACGCGATCATCATCCGCTGGAACGGGGCCCGGGCGTCGAGGATCTTGCGGAGGACCGGCCCGGCCGAGTTCGGCGAGCCGGGCTCGACCTCCACCGGGGTCGGCGTGCCCCAGCAGATCTTCAGGGTCGATCCCCTGCGCCAGACGTCGAGCGACTTCGTCCAGAGGCTCGTGCGCCAGAGCCGGTCGGGGCCCTCGACGAACTTCATGGAGTCGGCGATCCCGATCCGCCCGGCGAAGCGGGGGATCACCTCATTGAACAGCCTCTCGGCCGACGCCTCGTCGGTCATGTGGACCCGGAACGTGAACGCCCCCGGCTGACCGTCGGCCTTCGCCAGCACGAAGCCGGAGACGCCCCGGACGCGCCTGAGGATCTCGTTATCGAGCCTCACGCCGACCGCCCGGGCGATGATCCGGATCCGCATCCCGAGGGGCAGGGCCTCCTTGAACGCGGGGTCGGCCTTCTCGATGTCGTCGATCCACCGGAAGGCGGCGTTCCAGAAGGCCTTGGAGGATCCCAGCCCGAACGCCCAGCAGGCGAGCAGGCGGTCTTTCGGGATCATGTCCAGCCAGAGCGGGTCGACGACCGCCTCCTCGACCGGGGAGGGGCTCGTGTACTCGGTCCGGATCTTCACCTCCAGGCCCGGGGAGTCGCCGAGCAGGGTGGCCGTGGCCTCCATCGACTTGACCTGGGCCCCCTTGAGGGCGGCGGCCACACGTCGCCTGGGGATCGGCCCGGTCGAGCCGATCGCGTCCGGGTCGATGCGGGCGACCCATCCCGAGTCGAGCGGGGGCCAGGCGAGGGGAGGGACGGGAGGCGTGCGGAGTGACGCGATGGTCGCTTCCAGCTCGCCCCTCGAACCGGCGAGGAGCACGACGCGCTCGGGCTTCGACTCGTCGCGGGCCATCCAGGCGGTGCCGCTCTTGCTCAGGCGGTCGATGGCGAACCCGTTGAAGGGGGCCTCGGCCTGGCCCTCGCTGAGTGTCAGCGCGGTGGCCACGGCCGCGATGCCGCCGTCGTCGCGGAGGATCCGCACGCTCCAGGCCCCTGGACTGTCCTCGGTGGGGAAGCGGAAGGCGATGGTGGCCCCGTCGGCGAGCCGGAACTCGCTGGTCATGCGGGGGTTGAGGATGGTGATCAGCGCCTCGGTGGCCTTGCTCAGGTGGCCGCCGCCCGGCACGGCCCGTTTCCACGACGCCAGGGCCGCCGCCGGATGCGCCGCCCGGCTGCCCCGGAAGAGCCCGAGCAACCGCTCAAGCTGCACGTCCGGCCGTACCGCGCGGATCTCGACCGCCGGCCGGATCGCGGCCGTCGTCGGTACGGGCCCGGAGGCCGACGGCTTCGGCTCCTCGCCGTTCGCACCCGGTGTGATCGTGAGCAACAGGCCGAGAGACATCAGGCTCCGCGCGGACATCGCGACCCCTCCCCGCGAGGCTCATTCTTCGAACAGGACTCCCGGTCCGACTATGGCACGGAACCCCCGATGGGGCAACGCCAGTCGTCAAACTCCCGGCATCCTCGCCAGGTTCGCGGGGCGATGCCGCCCGGAACCTGTCCCGTACGTCCTGGGGGCCTTGCGGAACTCATCAAATCTCGCTCCGATTTGGAGCCAGTGGCACAAGAACCGGCTCCCCATTCGGGGCGGATGCCTACCGATCCGCGTTACGCGAGATGCCACGGTTTCAGCGGATGCGTCCGTCGCACTGGCACAGCCAGTGGCACCCAAACCGGCTCCAAGTGGGGCCCAGGCTGGTCGATCGGCGTCGTTCCGATCTGAACCGTGCTCAGATCGTCCGGCCGCCGTCGATGACGAGGACCTGGCCGGTCATCAGGCTGGTGACGTCGGACAGGAAGATGATGGCGTCGGCGATGTCCTCGGGAGTCGCGGGGCGCTTGAGGGGGGTGAGCTTCATCGCGGCGTCGATCATGTCCTGGTGGTCGGCGAGCCATCGGGTCTGGACGGGGCCGGGGGCGACGGCGTTGACGCGGACCTCGGGCGCGAAGGCCCGCGCGAGGCTCTTGGTCATCGTGATCACCGCGCCTTTCGAGGCGGCGTAGGCGATCGAGCTGCCGGTGCCGACGACGCCCGCGACCGAGGCGACGTTGACGATATTGCCCTTGCGGGTCTTCAGGTGCGGCATGGCCGCGCGGCAGCAGAAGAAGGCCCCCTTGAGGTTCACACTGAGGATGTCGTCCCAGACCGCCGACGTGATCCCTTCCAGGTCGGTGTGCTCGATGAAGTGGGTGGTCGCGGCGTTGTTCACGAGGACGTCGATGCCCCGGAACTCGTCGACGGTCCGCTCGATCATCGCGCGGACGTCGGTGTCATCGGCGACGTCGGCCTGGATCACCAGAGCACGGGCCCCGCGCGCCCGGACGCCCTCGGCGGTGGCCTCGGCGTCGTCGCGAGAGCGTGAGTAATTCACGATGACCGCATACCCCCGCTCGGCGAACTTCCAGGCGGCGGACCGGCCTATGCCGGTGGCGGACCCGGTGACCACGGCGACTCGCTTGGGCGTCTCCGGCATCGAAACCTCCGCGAGGGCGGTTGGGGATCAACAAGACGAGGGGTGCCGATCGGCATGATCGGGCACCCCTCGCGGATGTTCAACACAGATCCGACCGATGGGGATCAGTGGGCGGCCTTGGTCTCGGCGGGCGCGGCCTTGGGGGCCGGGGCGGCGACGGGCTTCGGGGCGATCGCGGCGGCGGTCGCCTGGCGGAGCTGCTGGTCGGCCGCCCGGATCGACTTGGCGCTGTAGACCGAGCGGACCACGTCGTCGACCGACGGGCTCATCCAGCTCATGAGGCTGGCGGGCCAGACGCCGAGCAGGACGGTGAAGAACACCAGCGGGGCGGCGATCAGGATCTCGCGGGGAGTCAGGTCGGTGAGGCCGTGATGGTCGTGCCCCTTGCCGAGGAAGACGCGCTGGAGGGTCCAGAGCACGTAGCCGGCGGTCAGGATCACGGCCGCTGCGGCGAGGATCGCCAGCAGCGGGCTGTAGTTGAAGGCGGCCAGCACGACGAAGACTTCCGCGATGAACCCGCAGAGCCCCGGCAGGCCCATCGAGCCGAAGAAGATCAGGAACGAGACCGCGCCATAGATGGGCATCTCATTCCAGAGCCCGCCGAGCTTGTTCAGGTCGCGGGTGTGGGCCCGCTCGTAGATCACGCCGACGAGGAAGAACATGCCGGTCGAGGTGACGCCGTGGGCGATCATCATGTACATCGCGCCGTTGACCCCGTAGGCGTAGTAGCGGGGGTCGCGGGTGATCTCCATGACGGCCATGCCCAGCGTGACGTAGCCCATGTGGCTGACCGAGCTGTAGGCGACCAGCTTCTTGAAGTCGGTCTGGGCCATGGCGGCGAGGGCGCCGTAGAGGATGCTGATGACGCCGAGCGCGGCGACCGGGTAGGCCCAGGCGGCGGCGCCGGCGGGGGCGAGCGGCCAGGCCAGGCGGATCAGGCCGTAGCCGCCGATCTTCAGGAGCACGCCGGCCAGGACCATCGAGATCGGGGTCGGGGCCTGGACGTGGGCGTCGGGCAGCCAGGTGTGGAACGGGAACGACGGCAGCTTGACGCAGAACCCGATGAAGAACAGGACGAAGATCACCTGCTGCACGCCGGGTCCGTAGTAGAACGTCTCGGAGGCGGCCTGGGTCAGCTTGGGGATGTCGAACGTGTGCGCCCGGTAGGCGATGCCGTTGAGGACGCTCGCCCCGTCGCCCGGCCAGAAGTAGAGGGCCAGCACCGCGACGAGGATGAAGACCGAGCCGAACAGGGTGTAGAGCAGGAACTTGATCGCCGCGTACTCGCGATTGTCACCGCCCCAGATGGCGATGAGGAAGTACATCGGCAGGAGCATGACCTCGAAGAACACGTAGAAGAGCACGAGGTCGAGCGACATGAAGACGCCCATCATGCTCGCCACGAGGATCAGGTAGAGGCAGAAGTACCCCTTCACGTTCTTCTCGATGCCGAACGACGCCAGGCACGAGAGCACGCTGACGAATCCCGTCAGCACGACCATGCTCAGGCTGATGCCGTCGAGCCCGAGGTAGTACTCGATGTTGAATTCCTTGATCCAGGTCGAGCGGAAGACCAGGTCGTTCTCGCCGCTCGGCCTGCGGAGGACGTGCTCGTCGGGGCCTTCGCCGCCGATCACGTTGTTCTGGGCGCGTTCGGAGAGCGACGCCTGGGCGGTCGAGCCCTGCTCGACGTAGCGGGAGTAGGCCGCGAGGCTGAGCAGGAGCGCCACCACCGTGACGCCGAGCGCGAGGCCTCGGATCGCCGACTCCGCCTTCTTCGGGAGCAGGAGCACGAGCCCCGACCCGACCAGCGGTACGAACCAGAGCAAGCTCAGCAGCAGGTCGTCACTCATGACGTTGGCACCAGTTCTCTTCGCGTTCGTGGCGTCGAACGTGGGACGTGTCGGGTGGTTTTGTCTCGGGTTAGTCGCGTCGCCGGCGCCCGGCGGATCTCAGCGGGTGGTGGCGATCAGGCCAGGATCCAGGCGAAGAGGCCGACGAACAAGCCGACGACCGCCAGGGCCAGGAACATCAGGTAGCCGCGGAGCTGGCCCGTCTGGAGCCGACGGCCGTAGTCGCCCAGGACGTACACGCCCTTGGCGACCAGGTTCACCAGGCCGTCGACCGCGATCCTGTCGAAGAGCCCTTCGAGCCGGCTGAGCCGCTCGGTCGCCCAGGCCGCGCCATTGACCAGGCCGTCGACCACGCCCTTGTCGAAGGACGCGATGCCGTTGGCCAGCCGCAGGCAGGGGCGGACCAGGATGGCCCAGTAGACCTCGTCGAAGTACCACTTGTGGAGCAGGAAGTTGTGGATCGGGGCGAACCGCCTGGCGGTCTTCGCCGCGTCCAGCCTCCGCCACTCGGCCCAGGGGCCGTAGTACAGGACCGCCAGGCCGATGCCCAGGCTCGCGATGATCAGCGAGGCGACGAACGCCAGGAAGTGGGCCGACCCGTGCTCGCCGTGCGGCAGTGGGGAGCCGTAGTTCAGAAGCTGTTCGAGGACCGGCGTCCCGGTGAACGGCAGGATCAGGAAAGGCCAGCCGACCGCGACCGTGGGGACGGCCAGGGCGATCAGCGGGTAGGCCATGATCGGCTCGCTCTCGTGGGCGTGGTCCACCGGGTTGCTGCCGTGGTGGTCGTCGTGCCCATGCCCGTGCGAGGCTGCCGCGTGGCCGTGGTCGTCCTTGGCATGCCCGTGGTCATCGTGACCATGGGCGTGCGAGTGGGCGGCCGGGGCGGGGGCGGGGGCCGGGTGGGCGTCGGTGTAGCCGCGGGAGGTCCCGGCGAAGACCAGGAACCACATCCGGAACATGTAGAACGCGGTGATCATCGCCCCGACGGCGGGCAGGACGAACAGGAGCAGGTGCTCAGGCCGCTCCTGGACCAGGTGGATGGCCGCGGCGAGGATGGCGTCCTTCGAGTAGAAGCCGCTGAACAGGGGCACGCCCGAGATGGCCATCGTGGCCAGGAGCATCGTCCGCGACGTGATCGGCATTTTCTTGTCGAGCCCGCCGAGGACCGGCATCTCGTAGGTGTGCACCGAGTGGTACACGCTGCCGGCCCCGAGGAAGAGCAGGGCCTTGAAGAAGGCGTGCGTGATCAGGTGGAACAGGCCCGCCGCCCAGCCGCCGACGCCCAGGGCCAGCATCATGAACCCGAGCTGGCTGACCGTCGAGTAGGCGAGGACCTTCTTGTAGTCGGTCTGCACCACCGCGATCGTCGCCGCGATGAACAGCGTGATCCCGCCGGTGTACGCGATGTAGAGCAGCACGTCCCCGGTGAACAGCGGGTAGAACCGCCCGACGAGATAGACGCCCGCCGCGACCATCGTGGCCGCGTGGATGAGCGCGGAGACCGGCGTGGGGCCCGCCATGGCGTCGGGGAGCCAGACGTGCAGCGGGAACTGGGCCGACTTGCCGACGCAGCCGGCGAAGATGCCCAGGCCGGCGAGCGTCAGGGCCCACATCGGGATCTGGAACGGCTTGCCGGTCGCGTCGCTGACCACCGGCTTGTGGGTCTCGGGGTCGATGCGGGCGACGTAGTCGTGCTCGTTGATGTGGATCTCATTGAGCACGGCCTGGTCGTTGCGGATCTGGGTGTTGATCTCCTGGATGTCGAACGTCCCCAGGAAGGTCCAGATCAGGCCGAGGCCCATGAGCATGCCGACGTCGCCGACTCGGTTGGCGACGAACGCCTTGTTGGCGGCGTCGGAGTTCTTCTTGTCCTCGTACCAGAACCCGATGAGGAAGTAGGAGCAGACCCCCACGAGTTCCCAGAAGACGAAGATCATGAAGACGTTGGCCGAGGCCACGAGCCCGAGCATCGAGAAGCAGAACAGCGAGAGGTACGTGAAGAACCGCGGGTAGCGCGGGTCGTCGTGCATGTACCCCATCGAGTAGAGGTGGATGAGCGTCGCGATGAACGTCACCATCAGGAACATGATGACGCTGATGTTGTCGATCCGCACGGCGAGGCGGATGACCAGCGGCAGGACCGAGCCCCCCTTGACGCCTTCGAGCGTGGACGCGCCCAGCGACACCCAGTCGAACCCGCCCGACCAGGAGAACGGCGGCTTCGGCCTGGTGTGCCCGCCGTGCCCGCCGGCGGCGTGCTCGCCCTCGGCGCCGGGGGTGGTGGCGTGTCCGTGCTCGTCCTTGGCGGCGGGGGCCGCATGGGCGTCCCCCTGCTCGCCGGGTGTGGCCGACGCCTCGGCGTGGCTGCCCTCCAGCACGCCGCTGGCCTCGACGAAGAAGTAGTCGAGGAAGCCGATGAGGCTAAGAACGAAGCAGGTCGCGATGGCGCCCGTGGCGACGTAGGCGTTCTTGCGTCCCAGCCACTTGACGCCGAACACCTGGATGGTGAACGACAGCAGCGGAATGAGGACGGCGGCGACGTAGAGCCCAACCTGCCAGCTCATCGATGACCCTCGGTCGTGTCGCGGGAGATGCACTCGGAGGCGAAGCGGGACGCGGCCTCTGGCGGCCGGAACAAGGTGATTCCCGACGCGGATCGGCGACGATCTGGGCGCAAGGTCGTTCCGGGAGATCGTGAAATATGTCACAGGGCCAAGGGCTTTGCAAGACCCTGCTGCCCCGGCTTGGCCCGCGTCCGGCCGGCGCCCAAGCCCGCGTCGATTCGCCAGTTGGGCCGTCGATCCGGCCCGACGTCCTGCCCCAGCGCTTCCCGACATTGGTCAACCGCCGTCCCCCGTGGCTATGATGGTCTCACCGGGACCTGACGTCGCCGGGGTGGGCTGGAGGGGTACCCGATGGACAGGCCGCCGCGATTCGTGATCCGCCTGACGATGAGTTCGGCGCGGGTGTTCCTCGGCTCGCTCGCCGGCGGGCTTCTCGGCGCCCGGCTCGGCGGGGTCGGGGGCGCGTTCCTCGGCGGGTTCATCGGCACGTTCCTGCTCTGCCTGGTCCCCGGCCCGGCGCGTGTCGATCAGGCGACCGACCCCGAGGAGGGCGAGGGGGGCTTCGACGACAACGGCCTGCCCCAGGGGCCCTGGCTCTGGCGCTACGCCGACGGCCAGCCCAAGCACGAGGTCCACTACGATCTCGGCGTCGCCGAGGGGTTCGAGACCTACTGGTATCCCTCCGGCCGCAAGGAGATCCAGTGCCGGCGGGTCGGCGGCAAGCGTGAGGGGGAAAGCTCCTTCTATCACCCCAACGGCGAACTCGCGAGTCGGGGGCGGTTCTCGGGCGACTCCAAGGAAGGCGAGTGGTCGTATTACGACGCCGACGGCAATCTGGTCCGCACCTGCACCTACGCCGCGAACCAGCTCCAGGGCCCCAGCATCACATTCCACCCCGACGGCGAGCCCGCCGTCGACGAGGCCTACGCCGCCGGCCTGCCGCACGGCCTGAGGGTCGAGTCGCCCGGGTCGGAACGGGACCGGACCGAGACGCTCCTCGTCGGCGGCGTGCCCGTCCCCACGCGAGGCCGGGCGAAATTCCGCCTGGAGGCGGGTTCGCAGGTCTCGGGCAACGGCTGGTTCTTCTGGGGCGCGATGATGCTGTTCCTGGCGACCTCATTCGCCAGGGATCCTTCGATCGGGGTCGGCCTGATCCTGATCGCGGTCGCCATCGGCCTTCACGAGTTCGGGCACCTCGTCGGCGGCTGGCTGGTGGGGATCCCGATCGAGACGTTCCGGGTCGGCATCGGCCCGACGATCCTCCGGGCCCGCTGGGGCGTCACGACCTACGAACTCGGCCTCATCCCCGTGCTCGGATTCGTCAGGCCTTATGAGATCCGCCGCGACGACTGGGCGCTCTATCGCTCGATCCGCCAGCTCGTGAAGGGCTCGCCCGCCGGATTCGCCCCGACGTTGCCGCCCCCGGACGCCCCCGCCGGCCAGGAACTCCGGCCGGTCAGCGACTTCGTCCCGAGGCCGAAACGGCTGGTGTATCTGCTCGCCGGGATCGCGGTGAACCTCGCGATCTGGGCGACCCTCCACGTGGCGGTCCGAGGGCCCGAAGTGGCACGCCACGACCTCCCGATCCTGACCTCGGCCATCATCGAGAGTGCGCCCGAGGCCGTCGCGGAGAGCTTCCGCCCGAGCACCTACGAGTCCGACGAGCCGGGCGCCGTCTCGATGCTCGGGGACATCGCCAGGAAATCCTGGCGGGACTCCCTGATCGTCTTCGGGATCATCAACTTCTGCCTCGCCGTCTTCAACGCGCTGCCGATCCCGCCGCTCGACGGCTTCTCCGTCCTGGTCGTGTCGATCGAGATGCTCACCCGCCGCGAGGTCCCCCGGCGCGTGCTGACGCTCATCATGGTCGCCGGCGTCCTCCTGCTCTGCGTCCTGGCGATTGCGAGCACGCTGGGCATCCTCCGCGACGTCACCAACGCCGTCCGCCGATGAAAGGGCCCCGACGCCGACATGGCGTGAAGCCCCGTCCGGACCGGGGCGCCCTGGTCTACGGCAAGCTCTACAAGCCGTTCGACGTCCTGACCCAGTTCCGCGACGAATCCGGCCGCGCGACGCTGGCCGACTTCGTGCCGGTCCCCGACGTCTATCCCGTCGGCCGGCTCGACCGCGACAGCGAGGGCCTGCTCCTGCTCACCAACGACGGCCCGCTGTCGCACCGCCTGACCGACCCGAGATATGAGCACCCCAAGACCTATCTCGTCCAGGTCGAGAAGGTCCCCACGCCCGAGGCCCTCGACGCCCTCCGCAATGGCCTCGTCCTCAACGACGGCCCGACCCGCCCGGCCGAGGTCGAGCTGCTCGACGCCGAGCCGGACCTCCCCGGACGCTCGGTGCCGATCCGGTTCCGCAAGAACGTCCCGACCGCCTGGCTGCGGCTGACGATCCGCGAGGGCCGCAACCGCCAGGTGCGCCGGATGACCGCCGCCGTGGGCTTCCCCACCCTCCGCCTCGTCCGCGAATCCCACGGCCCCATCCGCCTCGACGGCCTCCAGCCCGGCGAGTGGCGGGAACTCACGGCGGATGAGCGCAGGTCGCTGTAGTGGGCGCGTCGCAGCGCACCCTGGAGCTCGAGCCTCTGTCGATGCCGGCAATGAATTCTTTCGGACTTTTCTCGCCGCACGGGTGGCCGGGCACGGATGATCGGATAAAATCGCGTTGCCGGCGAACGTCGCGGGGATGGCCTTCGCGCCTGGGGTCGGTGAGGGGGAGGATTTCGGATGCGAGACCGGGACGGGATCGATCGGCGGGGGTTCCTGGGGGCGATCGCGGCGGCCAGCCTGGCGACGAAGGCGATCGGGGCGATGCCCCAGAAGCCGGCGGGCAAGGGCAAGCCGGTGATCGTCGCCAGCTCGAACGGGTTCCCGAACCTCGACAAGGCGATGGACCTGCTCAAGAAGGGGTCCGACCCGCTCGACGCCGCCATCGAGGTCGTCGCCGGGGTCGAGGCCGATCCGAACGACCACTCCGTCGGGCTCGGCGGCGTCCCCAACGAGAACGGCGTGGTCGAGCTCGACGCCGCCGTGATGCACGGCCCGACCCACGGCGCGGGGGCCGTGGCCTCGATCCGAAACATCCTCCACCCGGCGGCCGTCGCCCGGCTGGTCATGCAACGCACCCGTCACTGCCTGCTCGTCGGCCAGGGGGCGCACGACTTCGCCCGGGCCCATGGGTTCCCCGAGGTCGAGCTGCTGACCGACGAGGCCCGCAAGATCTGGCTGCACTGGAAGGAAACGCGTGACGCCGGCGACAATTGGACCCCGCCGCCGCCCAGCGAGAAGATCGCCGCCGTGGTCCGCGACATGGTCAAGAACCCGACCACCGGCACGATCCACTGCTCGGTTCTCGACACCCACGGCGACCTCGGCTGCGTGACCACCACCTCCGGCTGGGGCTTCAAAATCCCCGGGCGCGTTGGCGACTCGCCGATCCTGGGCGCCGGGCTCTACCTCGACAACGAGGTCGGCTCCTGCGGCTCGACCGGCCTCGGCGAGGTCAACCTGCTGAACTGCTCCAGCTACCTGATCGTCGACGAGATGCGGCGCGGCAAGCACGTGCAGGACGCCCTCGTGACGGCCTGCAAGCACATCATCAAGGTGACCTCGCGGAACCCCCGCTACCGCGACAAGGAAGGCAAGCCCGCGAACTACGGCCTGACCTTCTACGCCGTCGCCAAGGACGGCACCTACGCCGGCGCGAACCTGTTCGGTGGCGCGAGCTTCGTCGTGCACGACGGCGAGACCAAGAAGCACGTCGATTGCGCCGTGGTCTCCTGACCGCGGCACCATCGCCATGGCGGGCACCCTGGCTCAACGCCCTGGGCGAACATCTCCGATGCCGCCCCGGGGCTCTGGGCGAGCATCTCCCGATGCCGCCCCACCGAATGCCGCGCCGTACCACGAGACCGGATCTCCCGATCCGTCGACATCCGCCCTCGTCGACGGAACGGGAGACCCGTTTTGGTGGCTCCATCCGATGAAGGTCGGGGCGGCATCGGGAGATGCTCGCCCAGCGCGTGAGGTAGGGCCGGCCGGAACCGCCCGCAACACACCGGATGGATCAATAACTATCGGCGGAGATCACCTCGCCGCCGTTGCGGGTCGAGAGGGCCTGGTAGACGCCCAGGCCCGGCTGCGCGACGACGTAGGTGCCGTCGGAATTCTGGCTCAGGACGTTCGGGAACCCGGTGCTGGGGTTGAACGGCCAGGTCTGGATCGTGTCCTTGATGAACCGGACGGAGCCATCGCACATGGCGAAGTTCGCCCCGCCTGGGTGGAAGCTCGACGCGGCCACCACGACGATGCTGGTGTTGACGCCGCTGGCGGTCGAGCCGCCGGCCAGCTTGCGTTGGGGGTTCACCGGGTAGAGTGACGAGAGCATCGTGTCGCCGTAGTTCCCCGAGGTCCACCACGCCCACTCGATCTGGTCGGCCTGAGGCAGCAGGCCGTACGCCGACTCGCCGAAGAGCAGGGTGTTGCTCGTGCCGTCGGTGATGCCGGCGATGCCGACGGAGCTGTAGTAGTAGAAGACGCCCTTGGCCTGGCCGATCAGCGCGCCGAAGTTCGAGTCGGTCGGGTCGGAGTTGCGGAAGGGCGACATCCAGGGGCCGGAATTGCCCTTGTAGCTGGTGTACCGCATCGGGAACCCGCCGACGGAGGACGCCCAGTAGGTGAGGCGCTGGGGGTTCATGACGGCCGGGTCGCTGGGGCACCAGAGGGCGGACAGGCCGATGTTCGTCATCGTCGAGTTGACGAACGAGCCGAGTGTGGAATCCGGGCCTGCGTAGTGGATCATGACGTTGAACGCGTTGTACGCGGCGGCCTGCTCGTAATAGGGGGCCAGGGCCAGCAGGATGCTGTGCTCGTGGGCGCCCGTGACGTTGTAGCGCTCGCGGGCCTTGTAGGCGCCGATCGGCATCGATCCATTGGCATCGATGTAGTTGTGGACGGCCAGCCCGAGCTGCTTGAGGTTGTTGGTGCACTGGATCCGCCGGGCCGCCTCGCGGGCGCTCTGCACCGCGGGGAGGAGCAGGGCGATCAGCACCGCGATGATCGCGATCACGACCAGCAGCTCGATCAGCGTGAAGCCCGCCCGGCGCGAACGCGCCGGCATCTCGAAACCTGTGCGCATAGTGACACGACTCCATGCCCGAAGAGGAATGGGAAAAGGAATGGGCCCGAGTGGCCACCCGCCGCCCGGACGCCTGCTCTCAGGGGATCCGCCCGCGGCCTACTTGCCGCCCGGCCCCTTCTTCGCCTTCACGCCCTTGCCGAGCGGATTGCCCGGGTCGAACCCGGTCTTCTCCTTGTCCCCGGGCGTCTGGAGCTTCTCGTCCGACACCACGGGCGCCGCCGGCCCGTCCGCCGACGACGAGCATCCCGCCGCCGTCGCCAGGCCCAGCAGGGCCAGGCCGACCACCCCCCGCTTCCACGGATTCCGCAAGCGTCTCTCCTTCCGTAGTCCGTGCGTGGGGGGATCCGGGAACGGCGCCCGATCGACTCCATTCCCATCAACGCAACGAATTGTTCAGGACTCCACAGATACTCGCACGAACACGTGCAAGCCTGCAGAATTACCGACTCTCCACTCGTTTATAGGCGACCCGCGTCGCGCCTGCAAGCACTCATGACCGAAATCTTTAGGAGTTCGTCCGACGAGTCTGTTCGGTTCGCGAACCGAGGCTTACGACATGGTTTGAAGGGGAGCCTCCGGACGAGCCCGGAAACGGGTTGGATGCTGCACGGTTCGTGCCAATCACGAGGGGCCGGAGAGGCGGACCCGACAAGATTGTCTATTGTGTTGATGTCATTCCTTTTCGAGAATCAGCAAGCCAGTGCTCCGTTTGGAGGCAGTTCGTGTGCCACTTGCCAGGCCGGTGCCGACGACGGCGGCCCGGATGGCCTCGTCCCAATCGGTCCGGAGGCCGGGTCGGGCGGTCCGGCGCGGCCGGGGTTGGGGGCGGGGTCCGCAGACCCTCGCCCAGCGCTTCCTGGAGACCCGCGAGTGGCGCGGCCCGGTGACCCGCGCCCAGCGCTTGCGGCCCGGTCTCGGCGAGGTTTCCCCCGAATGGGCAGATGGGGTGCGGGCATGCTAGACTGGAGTTCACCGGGTGGGTTCGGCGGGCGATTCGAGACGACAGGGCGCGATCAATGACGGCGACGGAGGCTCCTGCGAACGAGATCCGGCTGGCCTTCGAGGCCGGCACGATCGTCGTCGAGGGCGTGGCCGAGGAGAATACCCTCGGGATGCCCGGGATCCGCTACGACGCCAGGACCCGGCAGCACCGGGCCGAGGCGATTTTCTACCGGACGATCGTCGAGTTCCTCCGGGCGAAGAAGATCCCCTACAAGGATGGCGCGCGGACGTATGACAAGTCCCCCTGGCCGTTCCGGGTCAACAAGGATGCGTTCCCGCACCAGGTCGAGGGCCTGAAGGCGTGGGAGCAGGCGGGTTGCCGGGGCGTGGTCGTCCTGCCGACGGGGACGGGGAAGACGCATCTCGCGAATCTCGTCATCAACAAGGCCGCCCGGCCGACCCTGGTCGTGACGCCGACCATCGACCTGATGAACCAGTGGTACGACGAGCTGACGCTGTCGTTCGGCGTCGAGGTCGGACTCCTGGGCGGCGGGTCGTATGACATCCGGCCGCTCACGGTCACGACCTACGACTCGGCCTACCTCAACATGGAGCGACTGGGGAACCAGTTCGGCCTGATCGTCTTCGACGAGTGCCACCACTTACCCGGGCCCACGTACGGCCTGGCGGCGCTCTGCTCGATCGCCCCGTTCCGGCTCGGGCTGACCGCCACGCCCGAGAGGGCCGACAACGGCCACCAGCACCTCGACCACCTGATCGGGCCGATCGTCTACCGCCGCGAGATCACCCAGCTCCGCGGGCAGTTCCTGGCCGATTACCGGGTCGAGACCCTGTTCGTGAACCTGACCGACACCGAACGCCTGCGGTACGAATCGCAGCGCGAGGTGTACCGGACGTTCCTCTCGGGCTCGGGCATTGACATGCGGCGTCCCGGTGCCTGGAGCCAGTTCCTGATGGTCGCCCACCGGTCGGTCGAGGGACGACAGGCGTTCCTGGCCTACCGAGAGCAGCGGGCCCTGGCGATGGCGGCCCCGGCGAAGCTCTATCTCCTGGGCAAGCTGCTGGACCGCCACAACGGCGACCGGGTCATCATCTTCACCCACGACAACGCCACGGTCTACACGATCGCCCGGCAGTTCCTGGTGCCCGTGATCACTCACCAGACCAAGACGAAGGAGCGCCGGGAGGTCTTGCAGCGGTTCAACTCGGGCGCGTATCCGGTCGTGGCGACGTCGCGGGTGTTGAACGAGGGCGTGAACGTCCCCGAGGCAAACGTGGCGGTGGTGCTCTCGGGCTCGGGCTCGGTGCGGGAGCACGTCCAGCGCCTGGGGCGTATCCTGAGGAAGTCGGGCGACAAGGAAGCGACGCTCTACGAGGTCATCACCAAGGGCACGGTCGAGGAGTTCACCTCGAACCGGCGTCGGCAGCACAGCGCCTACGACCCGGACATCTCAGGCCCCGCCGACGAGTATCGCGGGCGGCCTGCCGGCCCGATGGAGCCGCCCGATCGCCCCAACCGGGTCGTCCGGCTTGACGACGACCGGCCTCCGGGCCACAACGTCCCCGAGCCGGAAGGCGTTGAGGAGCCCGAGGATGACGACGATCAGTAGCAGCTGGATCTTCCTGGCCAATCTGGCCTCGACCCTGTTCATGACCGGGGTCATCTGGTTCGTCCAGGTTGTGCATTATCAACTCTTCGATCACGTGGGCGCCGACGGGTTCGCCCGCTATCACGCCGAACATTCCCGGCTGACGACCTACGTGGTCATCCTGCCGATGACCGTCGAGCTGGTCACGAGCGCCTGGCTGATCGCGAACCGCCCGGAGCAGATCCCGTCGTGGCTCGCGTGGGCGGGGTTCGCGGCGGCGCTGGGGACCTGGCTCTCGACAGCATTCCTGCAGGTCCCGATCCACGAGAAGCTGGTGGGCGGCTTCGATCCCGCACTTTACGCCTCGTTGGTCCGCACCAATGGCTATCGCGCCTGGATCTGGACGGCGCACGCGGCGATCGTGCTGTTGATGGCGGCCCGGCGGATGGGTTGACGGGGGTGGCGGGACGCCGCTACAGTCCCGTGGGGCGGGCATCGCCCACCATAACCCTTGCCACAATACGGTTTACGCCCGGAGCGAAGAGTCCCATGAGCCGCGACACAACCCTCAAGCGCATCCTGGACGGTGGGATTGTCGCGGTGGTCCGCTCGGAGTCCCCCGACCAGCTCGTGAAGGTCGTCCGCGCCCTCGCCGAAGGCGGCGTCACGGCGGCCGAGATCACCTTCACGGTCCCCGGGGCGCTCGACGTCATCAAGCAGGTCCGCAAGGAGCTGGGCGACGAGATCATCCTGGGTGCGGGGACCGTCCTCGACCCCGAAACCGCCCGCGCGGCCTTGCTCGCCGGGGCCGAGTACATCGTGGCCCCCTGCGTGAACCTGGAGGTCATCAAGCTCTGCCGCCGCTACGACAAGGCCATCATGCCGGGCGCCCTGACGCCAACCGAGGTCGTCTCCGCCTGGGAGGCCGGGGCCGACGTCGTGAAGATCTTCCCGGCGGATCTGGGCGGGCCGGCGTATCTCAAGGCCCTGCGCGGGCCGTTGCCCCAGATCCGGATGATGCCGACGGGCGGGGTCGACCTGAACACGGCCGAGACGTTCCTGAAGGCCGGGGCCTGCTGCCTGGGCGTCGGGGGCTCGCTCGTCGAGCCCAAGGCGATCGCCGCCGGGGACTTCGGGCGGATCACCGACCTCGCCAGCCAGTACGTCGCGATCGTCAAAAAGTTCCGGGGGGCCTGAGGCCGGCTCGGATTTTCACTGGCTGACGCCGCTTGCCCAGAACTCCCACACAGGCCAGGCGGCCGGTAGAATCGTCGCAATCCCGCGCACCGCTTCAAGTCGCAGGACGCCCCGGGTCGATCAATTCCGAGGAAGGGACATTCACCCGTCCGGAGTTTGATCGTTATGGCAAACCGGGATCTCTTGCGAAGGCATCGGAACCGATCGGTCGGCAGGCCCTAGGCCCTGCCGGTCGGGACCGATCACGGGCCGGGTATTCCCGGCGAGTTCTTGTGCGGCTGGCCCTGAATGCGGGAGGGCTCAGTGACGTCGAAGCGGGCGCGGGGGACAAACTGGCGAATCGGGCTCGGGCTGCTCGGCAGCTTGCTGGCCCTGTCCGCCCCTGCGCTCCGGGTCGAGGCCGCGCCTCGGAAGGTCGTGCCGATCTTCCACAATAAGAAGGCCTTCCGGATCCCCTTCAACACCGACCCGGCCGTCCGGGGGAATCTGAAGGAGGTCCGGCTCTACGTCTCGAATGATTACGGCGCGAGCTGGAAGCCGGCAGGCAAGGCGTCGCCGCAGGACCTCTCGGTGTCGTTCCGGGCCCCGGAGGACGGCGAGTACTGGTTCGCCGCTCGCTCGATCGACCAGAAGGGCAAGGTGACCCCGAGCAACGATGCCGAGGTCGAACCGAGCATGAAGGTCATCATCGACACCACGGCCCCCCTGGCGACGCTCGAGCCTCTGCCCCGACGGGCCGCCGTCGCGTCGGTCCGCTGGGAGGTCCGGGACGAGCATCTCGACCTCAGCTCGCTGATGATCGAGTACCAGCCCCTGGGCACCCGCGAATGGAGGCAGGTGCCCGTCCGTAAGCCGGCGCTGATCGGCATGGAATCCTGGAACGCCGGCACGGCCGAGGCGGTCAAGGTCCGACTGTCGGTCTCGGACAAGGCGGGGAATACGCAGGAGCAGACGATCACCCTGGGGGACGGCACCCCGCGCAACCCGTCGCTCAGCGGACCCGGTCAGACCCCCGAGGCCGCCGCGCCCCCGCCGCTCGGCTCGTTCGCGTCTGACGGCACCGAGTTGCCACCGGTGCAGGAGTCCGGTCCGCCGGCGATGCCGAACCTCGCCAGCGAGCCGTCGTTCGAGGCCCCGCCCCGAGGCTCGGCCCAGCCCGCCGCGCCGGCGGCGATGGCCAATCCGTCGGACCTTGGCCTGGCCCCGACGCCCTCGGCCCCACAGGTGAACGCCGCGCCGCCCGCCCAGCCGCAGGTGAACCAGGCCCCGGCGGCGCAGGCCCAGCCCTCGGCCGGCAAGCCGGAGCTGATCGGGTCGCCGAAGTTCTCCCTGAAGTACGCCGTCGATGACGCCGGCCCGAGCGGCCCGGCGTCGGTCCAGCTCTGGGTCACCCAGAACGGCGGCCGGACCTGGAGCCAGAAGTCGGAGGATCCCGATCGTCAGTCGCCGTTCGACATCGACCTCGGCGGCGAGGGGACCTTCGGCCTCCAACTCGTCGCCCGATCGGCCTCCGGGCAGGGCGACAAGCCCCCCGAGCCAGGCGACCTGCCGCACATCCTGGTCGAGGTCGACAGCACCCCGCCGGTCGTCCGGCTCGACCCGGTGAAGATCGAGAACGCCCCCGAGGGCGTCAAGCTGACGGTCACCTGGCACGCCACCGACGTCCACCTCGGCCCGCGCTGTGTGATGCTGACCTGGCGTCCCGATCAGCCGGGCGCCCGCTGGGAGACGATCGCCGCCCAGCTCGACAACACCGGCCAGTACATCTGGAACGTGCCGTCGAACATCCCGACGAAGTTCCACGTCCGGGTCGACGTCATGGACACCCTCGGCCACCGCGGATGGGCCGAGTCCACCGAAAACGGACCCATCAACATCGACCGCACCCGCCCCAAGAGCCGGATCATCGGCCTGGAGCCGATCGGCGGCCGTGGGCCGTCGGCCCGGCCCATGCGGTAGGCGACGGGCGATGGGCCGGCGATCGCCGTAACCCCCCGCCTAACTCGACCCGGGGGAGGGGCGAACTCCTATCTCGCGCCGGGCGAGTGGCGAAGGCGCTGGGCGCGGGTCTCCCGACCCCGCCCCAACAATCGCCGCGCCGTATCACCAAACCGGGTTTCCAGACCCCGCTCCAAACGGCCCGGCGCGTCGGAGCATTTGATATTGGGTCTGGAGACCCGCCCCTGTGGTATCACGTCTCGGGCCAAGGGCGGGGTCTGGAGACCCGCGCCCAGCGCAAGCCACCCCTCACTCTTTACGCATTAATGATTAAACACGTTTTTCTTCTGATACTCCCCCGGGCGGCGGGAGGAAACGGATCGAGGGTCGATGATGACCCGCGCGCCCAGGGGGTTCGCTCTGCGACGGGGCTCGGTTACTCGAACATCCTGTTCGTCCGGTCGCCCCGCGAGAGCAAGTACGCAACCAGGTCGAGGATCTCGTCCGGCTTGAGCGTGTCCAGCAGCCCCTCGGGCATCATCGAAACCGGCGAGGGCTTGATGTTCTCGATGTTGCGGCGATTGACCGAGGTCTGCGCGTTGGGGTCGAGCATGTTGGTGTTGATCGACATCGTGTCGCCGTTGAGGTTCACGACGCGGCCGGTGATGACCTGACCGTCGCTGGTCTCGACGACGATGGCTTCATACTGGTCGCTGATCGACTTGCTGGGGATCACGATCGATTCGAGCAGGTCGCGCGGGCTGAAGCGGCCGGCGACGCCGGTGAGGTCGGGGCCGACGATGCCGCCCTCGTTGTCGTAGCGGTGGCAGTTGAAGCACTGCCCGGCCGCGAACAGCGCGCGGCCCTTGTCGAAGTCGCGTTTGGTGAGCTTGCCGTCGATGGCGGCGGCCAGCTCGTCGACCGTCCACTTCTTCACGAACGGGCGGGACTTGATCGTCGCGGCCGTCTTGGGGACGGGCTTGGCCTCGATAATGCCCTTCAGGGCCACCTTCTCGGCATCGGGCAAGTGCTTGACGGCCTCGGCCTTGATCTGGTCGAGGAAGCCGCCGAAGCTGGCGCCGCCCTTGTAGTTGTACGCCTGGGGGAACCAGCCGAAGTAGGCGCCGCGAAGCTCGGGCGTCCAGCCGGTGTCGAGCAGCCGGAGGGCGGCGGCGTAGTCGAGCTGCTCCTCCTGGGTCGGGGCCGTTTCGAGCATCGGCACGAGCTTGGCCGCGATTTTGGGCGACTGCACGGCGATCAGGATCTTGCTCAGCTCGGCGTTCAACTCGCGGCTCTTGGCGGGGAACCAGCCATCGAGGTGGTTTGCGATCGCCTCACGGGTCTCGGCATCCGGCAGGCCCATGCGGGCGATCGCCAGTTCCACGACGCGGAGCAGTTCCAGCTTCTTCGGCTGGTCGAGCTTGTCCCAGCCCAAGGCGCCGAGGGCGTGGAAGATCTTGGTCTGGAGCGACTTATCGCCCGTGCGGGTCAGGGCGAGCAGGGCCGTCAGCGCGGCCTGGGGATCGGTCTCGGCGAGGGCCTTGTCCTGCCAGGTGGCCACGTCCTGCCACTCGATCGCCACGCGGGCGGCGTAGCGGAGGAAGCGGTCCGAGTGGCCGAGGTACGGCCAGGCGGCCTCGACAGCCTTCGGATCCTTCTTGCCGTGGAAGGCTTCGAGCTTGCGACGGGTCGCGCGGGCCTCGGCGCCGGGGTCGGCGGGGTTCGACGGCTCGGTCGACTCCGTCCCGGCGTAGGTCACCCGGTAGAGCCCGGAGAGGGTCCGCCGGCCGCCGATGGTGAAGTAGAGCGCCTGGTCCTTCGGGTTGACGATGATGTCCGTGAGGGGCAGGGGGGCGCCGGTGACGAACTCCTCCAGCTCGGCCTTGTAGTGGCTGGCGTCGGGCGTCAGGTGCACGGCGTAGAGCTTGCCGTAGCTCCAGTCGCAGATGTAGAGGGCGTCCTGATACTTGGCCGGGAACTTCGCGCCGTAGCCGAAGGTCACGCCGGTGGGCGAACCGGGGCCGATGTTGATGGTCGGCGGCAAGCTGTCCGGATAGTAGGCCGGCCACTTGCCCGAGCCGTTGCGGTAGCCGAGGTCCGAGCCGCTGTCCGCCTGGCAGACGCGGGTCGGGCGGTACCAGGGGGTGTTCACGTCCCACTCCATGTCGGAGTCATACGTGAACAGGTCACCATAACGGTTGAAGGCGAGGTCGAAGGGGTTGCGGTACCCCATCGAGACGAGTTCCCAGTCCTGTCCCTTCGGATCGACGCGATAGACCACGCCGCCGGGCGCCCGCTCGTCGCGCATGAAGCCGCGGCCGTCGGGCATGTAGGGGAGGATCTGGTCCTCGTCGTAGATCTTCGGCACGAGCGAGCCGGAGATGTCGGTGAGGGCCGTGGCGTTGCCGGCGATGACATAGAGGGACTTGCCGTCGGGGCTCAGGACGACGCCGTGCGGGCCGTGCTCGCCGCCGCCCTTGAGCTCGCGGAGCTTCTCGACCTTGTCGAGGTTGTCGTCGCCGTCGGAGTCGAGCACCCGGTAGAGCCCGCTGGCGTACTTCTCGCCGCGGTTCACCACCACGTAGAGGCTGTCGAACGCCCACAGCAGGCCCTGGGCCTCGCCGAGGGCGACGTTGATCGGCTCGATCTTGGGCGCCTCGGTCTTTCCTATCGGCGGCGGGGTCACGCGGTAGAGCTTGCCGTACTGGTCGGACGTGATCAGCCGGCCCTTGGGGTCGACGGTCAGGTTGACCCACGAGCCCTGGGTGTCCTTGGGCACGGTGTAGAGCCGCTCGACCTTGAAGCCCTTGGCGACCTTGAAGCTCGACGGCTCGGGGGCGGCCGGCTCCTTGTAGAGGAGCGCCTTCGCGAGCGACGCCGCGTTCACCGACAGCCAGGGGCCGTCGCCGAGCTTGCCCAGGACCTTGACCGCCGCCCACTTCGCGTCATCGAAGCCCGACGCCGCCCAGGCCAACCCGCGACCGGGCGTCGCGTTCGCCTTCCAGCTCGGGTCGGTCACGAACGTCAAGGCCGGGCCCGAGGCCGGTTCCACGACGAGCTTGATCAGTAGCGCACCCGGGCCGCCGCTGTTCTTGCAGCGGGCCGCCAGGACGTGCTTCGTGCTCCCCGAGAGGATCTCGGTCACGTCCTTGAGGATCGGGCTGCTCCAGCTATCGTTCGCGACCACTTCCTTGCCGTCGACGTAGGCCAGGACCGAGTCGTCGCCGGTGACGTAGAGCCGGGCCGACTTGATCGCCGAGGGGATCTCGATGGCCTTGCGGAAGGCGATGTTCTGCGACTTCTCGGTGGGCGTGCCGAGCCAGATCCAGCTCGGGACAGCGTCGGCCTCGCCCTTCGCAACCGGGGCGGCCTGGAGGGGCAAGCGGGTCAGGGTCGCGACCAGGACGGCCGCGATGCCGAGGGCCAGGGGCGCGTAGGACCACGCGCCTCGGGGTCGGAGTCGGGTCATGGGTGTGGATCTCTCGGTCGTTTTTTCTGCGGAGGGAAACGGCCGTCGTCGGCCTCGCAACGGGGGGCGGGTGTCTCCCAACAGGATGCGGCCTCGCCCCGCATTTGTCCACCACCCACTTCGGAGTGCGAGGGCGGGGCTGTCGCTTTTCTCGGGGGGATCGGACAGAATCGCGAATCCGACCGGGTATTGATGTCGATTTCGCAGGAAAGCGGCCGCCGGACAACCGCACTCCAAAGGATGCCCATGCTCCTCTCCATCGTGCTGTTGACGGCCCTCGGCGCGGAGCCTGAGCGGCCGAATGTGCTGTTCCTGTTCACCGACGACCAGCGGGCCGACACGATCGCCGCGCTGGGGAATCCGATCATCCAGACGCCGAACCTCGACCGCCTCGCGCGCTCGGGATTCACCTTCCGCAACGCCTACTGCATGGGCGGCGACCGACCGGCCGTCTGCCTCCCGAGCCGGACGATGATGCTCTCCGGTCGGTCGCTGTTCCACATCAAGCAGGCCACGCCGGCCGCGCCGAGCTTCCCGAGGTCGTTCAACGACGCCGGGTATGTGACCTACCACCACGGCAAGCGAGGCAACACCCCGCACGCCATCCAGGCTCTCTTTCAGACCAATCGGTACCTCAAAAACGACGAGGCCGAGCGTAAGTCCGGCCGGCCCGGCAAGGAGATCGCCGACGCCGCCGTCGAGTTCCTCGGCTCGCGCCCGAAGGACAAACCCTTCTTCATGTACCTGGCCTTCGGCAACCCCCACGACCCCCGCGTGGTGGTCGACGAGGACCGGCGCCGATATGACGAATCGAAGATGCCGCTGCCGCCGAACTTCCTGCCGGAGCATCCGTTCGACAACGGCGAGCTGAAGATCCGCGACGAGGCGCTGGTCCCCTGGCCCCGCACCCCGGAGATCATCCGCAAGGAACTGACCGATTACTACGGCGTCATAACACACATGGACCGCCAGATCGGCCGGATCCTCGACGCCCTCAAGGCGAGAGGCGAGTACGACCGGACAATCATCATCTTCTCATCCGACCACGGCCTCGCGATGGGCAGCCACGGCCTGCTGGGCAAACAAAACGTCTACGAGGCCGGCATGAAGGCCCCGCTGATCTTCGCCGGCCCGGGCATCCCCCGCGGCGAATCCGACGCGTTCGCCTACCTCCACGACATCTTCCCGACCTCCTGCAAGCTCGCGGGCCTGGAAGTGCCCGGTGGGCTGGACGGCAAGGATCTGTCGCCCGTGATCGCCGGGAAGCGACCCGCCGTGCGAGATCGGGTGATGCTCGCCTACCGGGATGTGCAACGCTCGATCCGCGTGGGCGACTGGAAGCTGATCCGCTACCCGAAGATCGGCCGGGTCCAGCTCTTCGACCTCGAGTCCGACCCACACGAGACGGAGGACCTATCCGGGCGGCCCGAGCAGGTCGAACGCATCGCCGGGTTGAGATCGCAGC
The DNA here is from genome assembly GCA_965279195.1 of Isosphaeraceae bacterium. Taxonomy (GTDB): domain Bacteria; phylum Planctomycetota; class Planctomycetia; order Isosphaerales; family Isosphaeraceae; genus CBDIHP01. The sequence goes on along the minus strand of CBDIHP010000025.1, from coordinate 24,972 downwards.
TCGCCGCCGAGCAAAAGAGAAATGATGATCTGTAGGGTGTGGTGCTTCGCGGACGGCACGTCCGCGACCACCGCACCGACGGGGGCGCATGATCGTATCCATTGCGCCCGCGAGTCGTGTGGTGCGGTGGACGCTGCGCGTCACAGTGCACCCTACCTGATATATTCACGGAACGCCTTCGCCCCGTCCACTTCACCGCGCCCCAGATAAAGTCCGAACCCGAGCCGGAAGACCTCGCCGGGCTTGACCTCGACGCGGCTCTCGGGCCCCCCGGTCAGCGCCTTCCTCCCGAACGGATTGGCGACCATCAACCCGTAATCTCGGGCGTGGAACCAGCTCTTCCGGAAATTCCTGGGGTCGGCCATGAGCACGACGCCGACCCGTTGGCCATCAACCGTCCCCGTCGCCGCGCACCAGTCGGCCGCCTTGCCCCAGATCCCTTTCTCGTCCACCCCCCCGAGCGAATTCACCATCCGACCGCCCTTCTTGACCGAGATCGACGTCGCCACGCGGACGCCGAAGCCCATCTCCTCCTGGTCGCCGAAGGCGAACGGCTTCCCGATCGCGCGGAACTCGCTGGCTGACGTGAGGAGGTAACCATCCGGCAGGACGCGCAGCTCGTAGCGGCAATCCTCCTCCGCGAACACGGCGATGTCCCGAGAAAAATATCGGATCTTCACGGCAAACGAGCCTCGATCCGCCTGCGCCTGGGGCGGCTCGACGGACCTCGCGACACGGACGATCGCCCGGTTCCGCCAGGTGTCGTTCCCACCGATGTCCCCGAAGGCCAGCCAGGCTCCGGGATGCATCGCGGCGTGGTCGTCCGGCTCTTTCCCGGTGTGCGGCGGGTAATTCCGACTGACCTGGATCCGGCCAGGCGCCTGGAGATGTGCGAAGAACGGACGGTGAATCTGGCTATCATGAGTGACAAACTCTGCCACACGTTGATCCATCGATCGGATTTCGAGCGACCCGGGCCACTCCACGAACCGGACCTGGGCCCGGGCCTCTCCGGCGAGGGCGAGGAGCACCATCGAGCACCATACGAGCCTCATCATCGCCACATTCTCCCGCCGCAATGCGATTGGATCGGCAATCGCTCCGTTCGGGGCCTGTTCATGTGCCACAGGCTATGCCAGTGCGACGATGGCATTCGCGGCCTGGGTCAGTTCCTGAGTCCGGGTTTTCCCCGGCACTGGAGCAGCCATTGGCACACGAACTGGCTCTAAACATGCAGACGGCTGATCGATTCCGTTTCGCTTCTTGAGAACTTAAGCAAGTGTCTTCGGGATCGCCCAGTGGCCTTCGCGGTACGTGCGGCCGAGCAGGGCATTCGCCTCGCGGTCGTTCGGGATCGTCTCGGATTTCGGATCGAAGTCGATCGTCCGGCCGAGGCGGGTGGCGAGGTTGCCCAGGTGGCAGAGCGCGGCCGAGGGGAAGCCGAGGGCGATGTCGGCCGACGGGGCGCGGTTCTCGCGGATGGCCGCGAGGAACTCCTCCTGGTGATCGAGATGTTTGGGCAGCTCGGGGTTGTAGGGCTTCGGCTTGCCCTTGGCGTCGAAGACCTTCACGGAGCCCCGCTTGGTGAGCAACATCCACCCGTCGGTGCCATAGAAGAGGTTACCGTTCTCGACCTCGTCGGGCTGGTAGGGCGACCAGATCCGCATCTCGAACACGAGCTGCTTCCGCTTGCCGATCGGGCCGGGATAGTCGAATCCGACCATCTGGGTGTCGGGGAACTGCTGGTCGTCGTCGAAGTAGAGCTTGCCGCCCATCGCGGAAATCTTGCTCGGATGGCCTTCGACGCCCAGGCCCCAGCGGGCAATGTCGAGCTCGTGGACGCCGTCGTTGCCCATGTCGCCGGTGCCGAAGTCGTACCACCAGTGCCAGGTGTAGTGGTGCCGGTTCGACTGGAACGGGACCATCGGCGCGGGGCCGACCCAGAGGTCGTAGTCGAACCCGGCGGGGGGCTCGGACGGCTTCGCGCGGCCGATGTTCGCCCGCTTCTGCACGTTGACGGCTTTCGCCACCAGCACGTCGCCGACGATCCCCTCGCGCAACGCCTGGATCGCCCGGACGATCATCGGCATGCTGCGCGACTGGGTACCGTGCTGCACGATGCGCTGATGTTTCGATGCGGCCTCGACGAGGATCTTGCCCTCGCGGAAGTTGTGCGAACAGGGCTTCTCGACGTAAACATGCTTGCCCGCCTGGCAGGCGAGGATCGCGGCCGGGGCGTGCCAGTGGTCGGGCGTGGCGACGATCACAGCGTCGACCGACTTGTCGTCGAGTACCTTGCGGAGATCCTTCTCGACCTTCGGCGCCTTGCCCGACGCCGACGCCACCAGTTTCGCCGCGCGCTGTGCGTGCGAATCGTCGGGGTCGCAGACGTGGGTGATCGTCACGTCGGGGAGCGTCAGGAACCGCCTGAGCAGGTTCGTCCCCTGGCCCCCGCAGCCGATCAGGGCGAGATTCAGGGCCTTGCCGGATTTCTGTGAGGCGGTTGCAACGCGCCCGAGCAGGGCGGCCCCGGCGATGCCCGCGCCGCCGGCCTGGAGAAAGTCGCGACGATTCGTCATCCGTTCACCCCCATGGTGCGTTCAGTTCTTCAAAGAAGCGAGTTCGGGGACCTGCCGCGTCAGTTCCTCGGCGACCATCGCGGCGAAGACGCGCGCCCCTTCGACGGAAAAGTGGGTCCGATCCTTGCCGTTGTCGCTCCCCAGCGGCGTCGAGGCGGCGTCGCCGATCTTCGCCAGGTGGGCGAGGCTCAGGGCGTGGAGGTCGATGACGGGCGTGTGCGTGTCCTTTCCCACGGCGATCACAGCGTCGGCGTAGGGCATGAGCGAGGTGCGGGGCTTGCCGTCCTTGCCGAAGGTCCGCCGCGCGATGGAGGTGATCAGCACGGGCTTCGAGCCGGCCGCGCGGGCCTCGGCGATATACTTCCTCAGGAAGTCGCGGTATGTCGTCTTCGGGTCGGTCTCCCGCGCGGGCCCCTTGCCGGGCTGGTCGTTGTGGCCGAACTGGATGAGCACATAATCGCCCTTGCGCGCGAGGGCCCGGGTCCAGTGCCCCTCGTCGATGTAGCTCCTCGAACTCCGGCCGCTCTTGGCCTCGTTCACGACCTCGACCTTCGGCCCGAACGACTTGCTCAACGCCCCGCCCCAGCCGGAGGCATCGGTCACCGTCGAGTCGCCGACCAATACGATCCGGACCTTATCACCCGAAGCATTTGTCTGGGCGGCTTTCCATCGCTTGTAGCCGACGGCTACTTTTTCGCCCCAGTTGCCGTACCAGGCGTAGCCGTTTCGCCGCTCGTGCTCGATGTCTTCAATCCGGTCCTTCTTGATGGCGTCCCGCCCGGCGAAGATGGGCCGATTGGTGCCGATCTCGTAGAACCTCGCCCAGAGCGGCGGCGCCTTGGGATCGGCCACGATCCTCTTGTCGCCGTCGACGACCGTCTGGCGAATCCCGAGGAGCCTCGCCGCGTCGAACCATCTCGCCCCCGCCTCGATCGCCCGAGTGATGTCGGGAGGAGGCGACTCCAGGCTCATCAGGAGCAGGAGGACGTCGGCACTCTCGGCCCCGCTGAGCGAGACGAGTTCGAACGTCCGCGCGGGGCGTGGCTCCAGCGTGACCTCGTCATGCTGGGCGCACCAGACGGTCGTCTTGCCATCCACCGTGACCTGGCACTTGACCAGGCAAGCGATGCCGCGATCGAAGGCCGATTGCGCGGCGGCCTTGCGGGTTTCGTCGAGGAACGAGAATTCCTTCGACCGTCCGACGTCCCGCAGGAGTTCGAGCAGATGGACCATCGTCCCATCGTTCAAGGTGATGCGACGCGGGTAGCCCTTGCCGGGCGGGGACGACTGCGGGAAGCCGCCGTTGGGATACTGGGCCTTGAGGATGTGGTCGATCGACTTCTCGACCGCCGCCTTTGCCCTGGCGTCGCCGGTCGCGCGGTAGGCCCTGGCCAGGATGTGGACCTCGCCGATCGTCGCGGAGTTGTCGAACGTGCCCTTGAGCTTCGATCGATCGCCGTCGAACGCCAGCTTCGACGTATCCAGATTCTTGGGCCAGTCCCCGAGGTCCGACTGGTGCGAGAGGAGATTCGCGACGGCCGTCCGGCCCTCGGCGCCTCGGAACCAGGCGTCGTCCTTCTTGACGAGTCGCTGCCAGGGCGTGCTCTCCGCGCCGGCCGACGATGCGAAGATGACAACCACCAGACAACCGAGCAACATACGTCTCATGCGTCCGTCTCCCGCCGTTCTCAGGGGTTGGCGTCCTTGACGCAGCGGAATCCGACGTGCGAGGCCGCGCTGTCGGGGGCGCCCTTGCCTCGGGCGCCGGGGAGGTATCGGATGCAGTAGAGGTCGGAGCAGAGGAACGACCCCCCTCGCTGGACGCGCTTGGGGACGCCCGGTTCCAGGGGGTCGTCGCTGGTCGCCGGACCCTGCGGGTTGCTGTCGGGGCTGGAGCGATAGTAGTCGGGCCGGTACCAGTCGGAGCACCACTCCCAGACGTTCCCGGCCATGTCGAACAGGCCGTAGCCGTTGGGCTCGTAGGTCTTCACGGGCGCGGTCCGGACGAATCCATCGACCTTCGAGTTCGTGTTGGGGAAATTCCCCTGCCAGTTGTTGACCCGCCACTTGCCGTCCTCGGGCACCATGTCGTTGCCCCAGGTGTAGCGGTTGCGGTCGAGCCCGCCCCGGGCGGCGAATTCCCACTCGGCCTCGGTCGGGAGCCGCTTGCCGGCCCACTTCGCATAGGCGGTCGCGTCGTCCCAGCAGATGTGGACGGCCGGATGGTTCTCGCGTCCGGTCAGGTCGCTGTTCGGGCCCTCGGGATGCCGCCAGTTGGCCCCGGGGACGTATCGCCACCAGACCATGTGATTGTCGAGCGGGACCGGCTTGTCGGGCGGCGTGAAGACGATCGAGCCGGGGACGAGCATCGACGGATCGGCGCCCGGGTACTGCTCGGCGGTGGGCGTGCGCTCGGCGACCGTCTTGTAGCCCGTGGCCTTCGCGAACCGATCGAACTCGGCGTTGGTGACCTCGGTCGCGTCCATCCAGAAGCCGTTCACTCGGACGGGGTGCGAAGGCTGGGCGTCGGGCATGTCCTCATTCTGCCCGCCCATCCAGAACCGGCCGCCGGGGACCCAGACCATGCCCGCCGGCGCAGGGCCGGGCGGCGTGCGGTCATTGAGCTTCTGGGGGATTACCGTGGTCTGGACGGGCGCGGGCGAGGATGGGACAGGGGTGCCGCCGGCCAGGGGCGTGACGTCTCTCCCCCCGAATCGGTTCGCCGCGAAGATCCCCGCGCCGATCGCCCCGAAGAGGACGAGGCCGAGGAACAGCCATCCCTTGCCGCCCGAGGCGGCGGGCGTGTCGAGGTTCTGCTTGCCCTTGCTGCTCACGGTGAAGGCTCGCGTTGGCGGGGCGGGTGTCCAGGGAGTGCCGCCAGTGTAACCCGCCTGCAACCGCGAGGAAACCATGGATCCTGTAGGGTGTGGTGGCCGCGTCTTCGCGGCCTCCGCACCACCGGAGTGTTGGAACAAGTACGAGCCCGATGCGAGGTCGTTCGCCTCTGTCGGTGCGGAGCCACGCATCGTGCGTGGCACCACACCCTACAGCATTGCGCAGGATCGAGCGTTGCACCACACCCGACGATTAACCGTGGCCGAAGCCTCGGTCGAAGGCACCCAACTCCCGCATGTGGGCGGCGTAGACGGTCCGGAACGTGTCGGCGTCGACGCTCCAGCGGGGGTTGTCCTCGGTGTGGCGGTGGCAATGTTCCTCGAAGAGCCGGTGGAGGAACTTGAAGAGCTGCCGGGGCGTCCTCAGGTTCGACAGCGCGTCCTTGAGGGCGTCGTCGCCGACAGATTCGTCCACGAGTTGCCGGAGGCCCTTCAGCGTGCCGTTCTGCGACGGCGCCGTGGCGCACGCCTTGAGGCGGTCGCCGGCGAGGTCATAGAGCGATGGGCCCGTCCAGCGGAGCGGCTTGATGAGGTTCAGCTTGTCCGGCCGGGCCCGGTCGTAGAACTCCTTGTCTTCCTTCTCGAGGTAGTAGGCGAGCTCAACGGGGAGCAAAAGCTTGAAGCCCAATCCGGGGTGGCGCAAGAACTTGTGGTCGAGCAGCGGCCAGATGAGCGCCCGCATCTTACGGGGGTCGCCCTCAATGAGCTGCGGCTCGTCCACTCGGTCCACCAGTACGACGATGCCCGAGTAACCGAGCGTCTTGAGCACGCTCTGGAACTTCCGGAGCAGCTCGAATCGCTCCTCGCCGCCCGCCTTGGCGGGGGATGGCAGCGGCTGGCCGCCGAGTTCGCTGGGCTTGAACCAGAGCAGCTCCCAGCGCAGCGCGGACGGGTCTCGCGATAGAACCTTCACGGCCTTGCGGATCGAACGCGCGTGCCACTCGGCTCGGGCGAGGCGGACTCCCCAGTACACCCAGCCGGCGGCGATCGGGGCCAGGAGCCAGGGGACCCATGACAGCGTCCGCAGCGAGGGGAACGCGGCCAGGAGCGCGGCGACGACCAGGGTCGTGCCGAAGCCGATCTGGAGGTCCCGCCGGGTCCAGAGCGGCCGGAATCCCGAGCGGCGGCGCAGTCGGCTCCATCGCTTTTCGAGCGACTCGCCGGTGGACTGGTCGTAGAGTGCCGCCAGCAACAGGAGGTCGCGACGCTGGTCGAGGCTCAGGCGAGTCAGGTCCATCTTCTCGGTGGCGAGGAGGTCCACCAGCTGGGTGACCCCCAGCGCGAGGATGGCGTCCATGTGGTCCTGGAGCTTGAAGCGCTGGAGGGCGTCTCCGGCGTTCGCGGCCCGGACGGCGTGGCGAAAGGTGTCGAGGTAAGGGTTGAAGTCATCGTAGGAGATGACGAACACCTTCTCGTCGGGGTGGGCCTGGTTGTAATCTTCGAGTTCCGAGATGGCCTGGAGTCGGAGGGCGGTCTTGCCGCTGCCCTTCTCGCCGAAGACCAGGGCGGTGGAGGGATCCGCCGGGCTGCCGAAGAACTTGTCCCAGGCCGGATGGTGGATCGTGGCGAGGCAACCGCGCTTGAAGACCGTGTCGGTCTGCGCGTCTTCCTCGCTGAAGGGGTTGCCGGCGATCCCGTGATGCCGGAGGAATTGATCGATCTTCATCGGCCGTCTAACCTTTCCGTGCGTACCCCGACCCAGGAAGAACCGAGTCCGTCACTCCATTATTCGGGGCCCGGGAAGAAATCTCTCCGATTCCCCAGGGCCGGGGCCGCCTTGCCTCGACCGGCCGCTTGGGTTGGAATGGTCTGCGACCAACCCATGACCGCCGCGGCTCGACGCGCGTCGAGGAACGCAGGCCCAACTCCGCGTCGCTTCCGGACCGGATCGACCATGTTCCTTGATCTGCCTCATCGGCCCGAAGTCGCGACCGGCTCAAGCCGAAATCCACATCCCCGCCCCCTGCAATCTAGGACATGGGCCCTCGCCTGTGTTGTAGCTTTCACCCTGATAACGGGTTGCGGCGATTCCGGCCCGCCGCCCACCGCCCCACTGCGGATCGCCGCGGCCAGCGACCTCCAGACGGCGATGCCGATTATCCTCTCGCGGTTCCAGGTCGACACCGGCGTGACTTCGGAGCCGATCTTCGGGTCGTCGTCGCAGCTCTCGCAGCAGATCCGACAGGGGGGGCCGTTCGACGTCTTCCTCTCGGCCAACCAGGCGTTCGTGCAGGAACTCGCGAAGGACGGGGCGATTGTCGCCGAGAGTGTCCGGCCTTACGCGAAAGGCTCCGTCGTCCTCGCCGTCAACAAGAAGGCGGCCGGGGGCGTGGTGAAGACGCTCGACGACCTCAAGAAGCCCGAAATCAAGAAGATCGCCATCGCCAACCCCAAGCTCGCCCCCTACGGCCAGGCCGGCAAGCAGGTCCTGGAACGCTCCGGGCTCTGGGATGCCGTTGAACCGAAGATCGTCTACGCCGATACGGTCCGCCAGGCCCTGACTTACGTCGAGTCGGGCGAGTGCGAGGCGGCGTTCATCGGCAAGGCCCTGACCGGCGAATCGGGCCTGGAGGTCGTCTCGATCGACCCGGGCAAATATGACCCGATTCTGCAGTATCTAGGCGTCGTGAGCCGCCCCAACGCCCACCTCGATGCCACGCGGTTCTGCGACTTCCTCCGGGGCCCGGTCGGCCAGGGGATGCTCCGCGACTTCGGGTTCTCGAGTGCCCCGTGATGGCGAACCTGGCCCCGTTCTGGCTCTCGATCCGGGTCTCAGTCCTCGCGACCTTCCTGAACGTCGCGGTCGGCATCCCGCTCGCCTGGTGGCTGGCGAGGAGCCGGTTCCGGGGCAAGAGCCTCGTCGACGGTCTCGTCCTGCTGCCCCTCGTCCTGCCGCCGACGGTACTGGGCTTCGCGCTCTTGATGCTCATCGGCCGGCGGACGTGGTTCGGCGGCTGGCTGGAGTCCACGTTCGGATTCTCGCTGGCGTTCCACTGGACCGGCGCGGTGGTCGCCTCGGCCGTGGCGGCGTTCCCGCTGTTCCTGCTGCCGGTCCGCTCGGCGTTCGAGGACGTCGATCCCGCGCTGGAAGATGCCGCGCGGCTGCTCGGTCGGACCGAAGTCGCCGTCTTCCTCGAAATCACCATCCCGCTCGCCTGGCGAGGGCTGATCGCCGGGACATCGCTCGCCTTCGCCCGCGCGATGGGTGACTACGGCGCCTCGTTGATGGTCGCGGGGGACATCCCCAACCTCACCCAGACGGCCTCGATGGCGATCTATGACGCGGTCCAGGAGCGGGAGAATCTCCGAGCGGCGTGGTACTCGCTCCTGGTGTCAGTCGTCTCCGTGCTCGCCCTGGTGATCGCGCAGCGGTCTCAACCGAGGGGCAGGGGGGCGGGGCGTTGAGCGAGCGACTCTCGGCCAGGCTGGTCAGGCGCGTGCATCCCGGATTGACCATCGACCTCGAACTGTTGATGGGCGCAGAACGACTGATCCTCTTCGGTGCGTCGGGCGCGGGCAAATCGACCATCCTCCGATTGCTGGCGGGCCTGGAGCGTCCCGACTTGGGGCGAATTCAGCTCGACGAAAGTGAACTCCTCGACACCCATACCGGTAAAGACGCGCCGCTCCGCCTGAGGCGGATCGGGATGATCTTCCAGGACGATCTGCTGTTCCCCCACCTGAGCGTCGCGGCCAACGTGAGGTTTGGCCTGAAGGGACGCCCGCCGGACGAGGTCGCATCCAGGATGAACGAGGTCGCCGACCTCTGCGGGATCCGACATCTGCTCGACCGCGCCCCGGAGACCCTCTCCGGCGGCGAACGGCAGCGTGTCGGGCTGGCTCGGGCGCTGGCCCCCAGGCCGCGACTCCTCCTGTGCGACGAACCCGTCTCCGCCCTGGACCTGAACGCGCGCCAGACCCTCATCGACCGGCTCCGCGAGGTCCAGGGGGCCGAGTCGATCCCGCTCATCTACGTCACCCACAGCCCCGACGAGGCGATCAGCCTCGGCGAACGATTGCTCCTGCTCGAAGGGGGGAAAATCATCGCGGACGGCCCGCCGCTGGACGTCCTTGCCCAAAAACGCGGTTCGTTCCTCAGCAGCCTGCAAAACGCCTTCCACGCCACGGTCTCCGACACGATCACCGACCCGGGAGAAACGAACCTGAATCTCGACGGGGGGCCGACGCTGGTCGTGCCGGCCCAGGGGCTCGATGCCGGCTCGCGTGTACAGGTTTCCATCCGCTCGGATGAAATCCTGCTCACGGCCAGACTGCCCGATGGGCTTCCGATCAGCGCGCGCAACATCCTCGCCGGGGTCGTCGAGCGGGTCATCCCGCACGGCTCGGGGGCCGAGGTCGCGGTGCGCACCCGGCAAATCACCTGGCTCGTCAGCCTCGTCGAGCCGGCGGTCAAGGCGCTCGGGATCGCCCCCGGCGTCGAGGTCGGCCTGATCATCAAGGCCCGGAGCTGCCGGGTCGAGCGGCTCGGATGATTTGACGACCCCCGCTACACTTGGTCATCCGGAGACCGAGTCCGCCAGGCGGGAGGCACGCCAGATGGTCCGCGAACAACTCACAATCCCCGTCTCGGGCATGACCTGCGGCCATTGCGTCTCCGCCGTCACGAAGGCGATCGAGGCCGTCCCTGGCGTCACCTCAGCCCGGGTTGATCTCGCCGGGGCGAAGGCCGAGATTGAGGCGGAGGGAGGAAATGACGTCCGTGATCAGATCGTCTCGGCCGTCCGGGCCGCTGGCTATGAGGTGCCATCCGGCGGACAGCCAGCGACGCCCACATCGGCGAGCGTCATCTCGATCGGAAGCCTGATCGCGCCGCCGAAGCCGGCCTCCCCGAAGGCGCAGCCGGTCGAGTGGAACCTGGCGATCGGCGGGATGCACTGCGCGAGCTGTGTGGCGAGGGTCGAGCAAGCAATCCGAAGCGTCCCCGGGGTGGTCGATGCCCGCGTCAACCTCGCGACCGAGCGGGCCGGCGTGCTCGTCGATCCGTCGCGTGTGGATGAATCGTTGTTGAGCGAGGCCGTCGAGAAGGCCGGCTACGCGGCCAGGCGGTCGGAACTGGTCCTGGGCGAAGGGGCCGAGACGCTCCGCCGAGAGCGTGCGGAACTTGTGCAAGGTTGGAAGGCGCCGCTGGTCGTCGGCGTGGTGCTGACGATCCCGCTGATCATCCTGGCCTATCTGCCGTGGTTCATCCCGTCGCTGGGGCACAGCCTCGCGCTGGCGCTGACGATGGCGGTGCTGGCGACGGCCCTCCAGATTTACCTCGGGATGCCGTACCTGATCGGGGCCTGGCAGCGACTGATGCAAGGGTCGTCCAACATGGATACCCTGATTGCGCTCGGAACCTCGACGGCCTATCTCTACAGCCTGATCCGGATGCTGACCGGTCACCTTCACGATGCGCACTCGTTCATGGACTCCGGGCTGATTTTGACGCTCATCACGCTCGGGAAATATCTTGAGGCGAGATCCAAGGGGGCGGCTTCGGAGGCGATCGAGCGGCTTCTCGACCTCGCGCCGAAGACGGCGAGGGTGCTGCGGGACGGGAGCGAGAGGGAAGTCCCGCTGGCTGAGGTACGCAGCGGGGAACTGGTCCGCGTCCGCCCGGGCGAGGCGATCCCGGTCGACGGCGAAATTGTCGAAGGAGATTCGAGCGTCGATGAGTCGATGCTCACGGGCGAGTCGGTCCCCGTCGACAAGCATGCCGGCGACCGCGTGGCCGGGGCGACCCGCAACGGAGACGGCACGCTCGTGATCCGCGCGGGTCGCCTGGGCAGCGAGAGTGCCCTGGAGGGGATCGTCCGCCTGGTGCGCGACGCCCAGAGTTCCAAGGCCGATGTGCAGCGCCTGGCCGATGCGATCTCGGCCCGATTCGTGCCGGCCGTCCTGGGCATCGCCGTCCTGACCCTGGTCGGCTGGGGGGTGATTCGCCACGACTGGAACGCCGGGATCCTGAACGCGGCGGCCGTGCTGATCATCGCATGCCCTTGCGCGTTGGGCCTGGCGACCCCGATGGCCGTCGCCGTCGCCACCGGCCGGGGGGCGAAGGAGGGATTGCTCGTCCGAGACGCATCGGCATTCGAGCGGATGGACAGGATCCGGACCATCGTCTTCGACAAGACGGGCACCCTGACCGAGGGCCATCCCCGCGTGGTCGAGACGCACGTCGGACCGGGCGGGGATCTCACAAATGAACAACTGTTGCGGATGGCCGGCGCCGCCGAGTCGGGCAGCGAGCATCCGATCGCTCGGGCCCTCGCGGGGCGTGCGGCAGACGCGAGGGTCGAGGGCTTCAAGGCAACGCGTGGGGGCGGCGTTCAGGCGACGGTGGACGGGGTGCCGGTGGTCGTCGGAACCTCGCGATTCCTCAAGGAGTCGGGCGTGGATCCGTCCGCGCTGGAGCCGCTGGCGTCCGAGTGGGAATCGCGGGCGAGGACGGTCCTGCGTGTGGCGGTCGGAGGACGCGCGGCCGGGTTGATCGCGCTGGCGGATGTGACCAAGCCGGAGGCGGGCGAGGTCGTCGCCTCGCTCAAGGCTCGCGGGGTCCGCGTGATCTTGCTGACGGGCGATAACGCATCGACTGCCAGGGCGGTCGGCAAGTCGCTGCATCTGGAGGATGCCGATGTGATCGCCGAGGTGTTGCCCGATGGGAAGGCCGAGACGATCCAGTCCCTCCGCTCCCCCCAATCGCGCGTCGCCATGGTGGGCGACGGCCTCAACGATGCCCCTGCGCTCGCGGCGGCGGATGTCGGGATCGCACTGGGGACCGGAACCGATCTGGCCAAGGCGGTGGCCGACGTCGTGATCGCGACCGGCGACCTGCGGGCGATCCCGAGGGCCCTCGCCCTCGGCCGCGCGACCTTGCGGGCGATCCGCCAGAACCTGTTCTGGGCGTTCGCCTACAACACCCTCGGCATCCCGCTGGCCGCCTTCGGCTACTTCTCGCCGCTGGTCGGCTCGGTGGCGATGTCGCTCAGTTCGGTGACCGTCGTGGCCCGCTCGAGAATGCTAGCGACTGAGAAAATCCGGGATTGAACCACAGAGACGCAGAGAACACAGGGATAGGATTAACAATCAAATTTTAAGAGTCTGTCTCTGTGTTCTCTGCGTCTCTGTGGTTCAATCCCGATGATTTCCTCACCAGAATTTCCACGCCTGGTTCGTGATCACATAAATCCCTAGCACCATGTTCGCCACCGCGTGGCTGAGGAAGCAGGCCGAGACGCTGCGGCTCCAGGCGAGCAGGCCGGCCCAGGCGAGGCCGGTGAGGAGGGCGGGGAGCCACTCGGGGTGGGCCAGGGCGAAGAGGATCGACGTGATCCCGGCGGCCATCGGGGTGACCTTGCCGATCGACACGCCCTGAAAATTCCGGTCGTCGATCAGCCAGCGGATCAGGAACGACCGCCAGAAGAGTTCCTCGATCAGCGGGACCAGCAGCACCAGCCCGAACAGCCGCACGCCCAGGAATCCCAGCCGGTGCGGGTCCGGGAGTTTCAGCGGATCGAACTCGGCCCGCGTTCCGCTCAAGCCGGGGATCCCGGGATAACGGCCATCGAGCCCGACCCACGCGACGATCACCAGCACGCCCACCGCCGCCGACACCAGCATCACGCCCGGCCTCGGCCAGGGCTTCAAATCCGCCCACGCCGATCGGCAGTACCACGCGACGGCCGACACCAGGGCGATCTTGATCGTGTACGCCATCGGATAATGCAGGCCGATGGAACCTTCCAGGCTCGTGAAAATCAGGAACGCGGCCATCGGGGCCACGTAGGGGAACCAGGGGCGGCGGGTGAGGTCGGAGGGGGCCATCTGGGGCGTCCTGGCGGTTCAATGATTGAGGTCGATTCGCTCGAACAACCGCGGATCATCGAGGCTGTTGACGATCAAGTGCGCATGCATGAGATCCTCCGCCGGGCTGTGCTCGTGGGGGACGCCCACGGCGAATGCCCCGGCGGCGAGGGCGGCGTTGAGTCCGGTGGGGGTGTCTTCCAGCACCAGCGTGTTCGCCGGCTCGACCCCGAGGCGTGAGGCGGCCTTGCGGTAGATCTCCGGGTTCGGCTTGCCCTGCGTGACATCCTCGGCGGCGAGGACGAAGGAGTACTGGTCGATGAGCCCGTGTCGAGTCAATAACCCGGTGGCGTAGGCCGTCCGCGAGGAGGTGGCGACGGCGCGGGGGATCCCGCGATGGTTCAGGTGGGCGAGCAGGGCGAAGAGGCCGGGCATGGGGTGGACGGCGGTGTCGACCTCGGCGTTGAACCGCTCGCGCAGGTCGGCGAGCAACTCATCATGTGTCCCGCTCAGCCCCGTGAGCCGCTGGAAGTTCGCGATCGACTGCGGCGACTGCCGGCCGATCATCGCGCGCATGACCTCGGGCGTGAACTCCGAGCCCCGCTCGCGGCAGTAGTCCACGGCGATCCGGAAGAAGTGATGCTCGGTGTCGAAGATCAGGCCGTCGAGGTCGAACACGACGGCCCGGATCGGTTGCAAGACGTTCTCATTCATCACGGAGCAACACTTTCGGGCTTTTCGATCACCGCCCAGATCACCGAAGACCAGTAGCGTGGGGCGTCGAAGCCGAGGAGTTTCAACCGGGCCGATTCCACCGCCCGCGTGAGCGTGCTGATCATCCGGTACCCCTTGCGGATCGCATCCACCGGCGCAGGCCAGGGGTCGCGGAACTCGCGGACGCGGAGGCCGTGGCAGAACATCATCTCGCCGAGCGACAGCGGGGTGAAGGCGGTCTCGTGGGTGATGTCGGCGTAGATGATCCGCGAGCCGTGCGGGCTGTCGGCGTTGGGCACGCTCACGACCAATCGGCCGCCCGGCTTGAGCCGCGAGGAGACGGTCTCCATGAGCGGGAAGAGTTCCTCGCGGGTGAAGTGCTCGAGGATGTCGAGCATCGAGATCAGGCCGAAGGTCCGATCATCCTCGCGGAAGAAGTCGGCGACGTCCTGCTTGCGGCAGTCGAGCCCTAGGCTCCGGGCGATCTCGACCTGGTCGCCGTCGAGGTCGAGCCCGACGGACTGCTCGAAGCCCTCGGACCGCAGGAAGTAGAGGAACTGCCCGCTCCCGCAGCCGATGTCGAGGACCGGCGTCTGCTTGTCGGCCGGGAGCCAGTCGCGGGTGTACCAGCGGTAGTAGGGGATCCGGGCCTCATGCCGGCGGCGGACGTCCTCCGCCCCCTCGTAACCGTGCCACTCGGCCTGTCGCGTGTAGAACGCCTTGCGATACGGGTTGTCCATGTTGCGGCACTCGGAGGGTGGGGCAGGATAGGACGACTCTGGGTGGACATGATCCGGAAAGCGAACCGATCAGTGATGAGACCCCGAACGACGCCTGGATCGGACGCTCTCCGGGAACAACGATTCCTGATCCAGGACGCCGGACTCATCGAATGGTAGAGGGATGTCCGATTCCTCGATCGTCAGGCCGGGATGCTCCCTCGCCTCGTCGAGCAGCGGCCCGGTCGCGTACAGAGTGGTCAATTCGAGCGTGTTGGGGATCAGGACCATCCGGGCCTCGGACGGATCGATCCGCCAGCAGGTTTCGAGGCAGGCGGAGATCACGTCGCGGTCGGTGGGGAGGCTCAGGGGGACCCGGGCGCGGGTGAGGAAGTTGCTGGTGAGGCTGTTGACTCGCATCGGGACCGGGTCGAGCTGCGAGACGAGGCGGTCGGTGGTCAGGTCGGCCAGGCCGATGCCCAGGCCGTTGCCCCGGGTCTCGACGGAGAGATCGAGCACGGCCAGGCGGGTGACCACGGGGCGGGGCAGGTCGGGCATGGTCTCGACCCGCTGGCGACCGATCACGTTGGGGTCGAGGCCCGTGCCGCTGTAGTTCTTGCCGAGTTCGCCGACGATCAGCACGTCGATCTGATCGAACGGCAGCCGGGCCATCAGCTCGCGTGACTCGTCGAGGAGCTTCGGTTCGACGTCGAGGATGTCCTCGGGCTCCACGCCGACGACCTTCGCCGTACGTTCCTCCGAGTTCTCCAGCAGGGCGATGCCGAGGGCGACGGGCGTCTTCCGGAGGAGAAAGGTGCCGACTTCCGGCAGGAGCACCTTCAACCCGGGCAGGCCGAGCTTGTGGACCTGCGAGGCCCCTTCGCGCTTGCCGAGGCCGATGGTGAGCATCTTCAAAAGGCCGCTCTCGTAGCGGCCCGTGAAGGAGGTGTGCGGCTTGATGCGATTGAGGAGGATGATGCCGTCGGCCTGATAGGCGTTGCGGTCGAGGCAGATCGGCAGGCCGAAGGAATTGCGTCCGAGTTCAACGGTTTCCATCTCGGACCGGATCGGGCAGCCCATCGACTCCTCGGTGACGCCGAACTCCGCGAGCATCTCGCGCTGGCCGGCCTCGGTGCCGCCGCCGTGGGATCCCATCGCGGCGACGATGAACGGCCGGAATTCGAGCGAGCGGAGGGCGTCGACGGCGGCCCTGGTCATCCGGTCGATGCCGACGATGCCCCGGCTGCCGACGGTCAGGGCGACGGCCCCGCCGGGCTTGATGCGCTCGCGGATTCGGCTGTGGAGGATGGCGTCGGCGACGGCGCGGGGCGGGTCGGCGACGGCGGGATGCCGGCAGTGCTGCCGGACCCGGGCGACCTTCGGGATGTGGCGGGGCGCGGCGGACATGGGCGGGTGGCCCTGGTGACGTCGGAAACGCGAACGACCCCCGCTGGCCTTCCGGCTGGCGAGGGTCGGGCGTTGAGGATGCGATCGGCGACGACCTCAACGGGGCCGGGCCGCTTCTGGCGACCCGTCCCGCAGGGTAGTCGAGATCAGGCGTCGTTCCGCGACTTGCGGAACTTGCGGCCGAGGACGACGGCCCCGGCCATGCCGGCCCAGGCGAGGATGGTGGCGGGCTCGGGGACGGGGATCGGGTTGATCTTGCCGTCGTTGGCCGCGTAGACGACCGGCGGGATGCTGGTCGGGTTCTCGCTGAGGATGCCGGCGAACTTCTGAGTGAACTTCTCGCTGGAGATCACGATGAAGGTGGCCGAGTCGGCGCCCGTCTTGAGGGGGCCGGTGGCGCTGTTGGGATCGACGAAGTCGGCGATCAGCGAGCCGATCTTGTCGCCGGGCTTCCAGGACAGCGAGGAGACCGAGCGGACGGCCGAATCGCTGCCGGCGGCGGGGGCGATCAGGCCGCCCACGGTGCCGTCCTTGACGACGTAGCTGTAGGTGCTGGCGCCGGCGAAGTTGGTGGCCTGCGGCGTGGAGTTGAACTGCCACGAGGCGGCCTGGACCGAGACGGGTTCGCCGAGGTCGCTGGAGACGTTGTTGACGCTGACCTGGTAGGCGTAGGCGGTCAGGCCCTCGGCGGCGGTGCCGGCCTTGCCCTGGAGCACCTGCGAGCGGATGGTGCCCGAGGAGGGCGAGCCCATGAACTGGAAGCCCGAGACCAGGGGCGGGGCGTTGTCGATCGGCTTGAACAGCGAGTTGAACTGGCTGGCCGAGATATCCTTCGAGGACAGCTCCTGGACGACCGGCTGCGAGACGGTCGTCGAGGTGGCGGCGGCATGGGTCACGGCCGGGTTGAGGACGGCCGAGCCCAGGGTCAGGCCGGTCCCCAGGGCGAGTGCGAGCGAAAGCTTGTTCATACTCTCGATCTTCCAGGGTTGATCATCGAGGGGTTCGGGTGAGAACCACTCTCAAGCGAGTCGATCCTTAACTCGCCGACCGGAGAACGTCTCCGGGCGGGCCCCGCGGGCCGTCACATGCCTCGCGTGGGCGAGGGCTGCGGTCGTTCCCGACGGGGCGACGGCCTGCCCTCGGAGCCGCCCGACCTGCCAGGGTGATCCTTCGCTGGCGGAGAGTCCCGGTCCCCGGGAAGCTCTCCGCGACGCGTCGGTGGCGGGGAGGTCGGCTCTAAAGGTTTGCGTGCAAGGGGCCGTTTCTGGGGGAAGCCGGCCGACCCGCACGTCGTGTCGGGAAAGTACCTCCGGCCCCGAAATGGGTCAACCCGACTTTTTCTCAAGTCAGGCCGGGGCGCGACCCGACGGCTGCCGCACCGCGGCGCCGGGGCCGGTCTTGCTGAGGGGCCGCGAGGGAGGTCGGATTTTCGGCGTCGAAGCCGACGCGCGATCTTCCGAACTGGCCCGCTGGCCGTCCCGGAGCGCGAACGCCAGCCGCTCCGCCTCGGCCCAGTCCCCCTTCTCGGCGGGCCCGATGATCGTCCGGAACGCCTGCTCCTCGGCCGGCGAGAGCGTCCCGTCGGCCTTCGCCTTCGCGATCGCCTCGACGTTCTCCTTGAGCCAATCCGGATTCCTCGCCGACACCGCCGTGGCCAGCGACTCCACCAGGCGGCGGTTCACCGGCGTCACCTGCGTCTCGCCGCAGCCACAGCAGGCGACGAGGCCGAGAAGAGCCAGGGCACGGTACATCCGAGAATTCCACATCGCTGCAAGTCTCCTTGATATCCCGGATTACCAGCTGTCCGCGCTGATGATCTCGCCACGCGCGATGGTGTTGAGGCCGATCCAGGTCGCGACGTTGATGCTCTGCTTGGCGAACCGGACGCTGCCGTCGCCCAGCAGGACGTTGCAGCCCCCGGGGTGCTCGGCATACATCTGGTCAACGTGACCGAACGGGGCGTTCGGCATGTGCACCACCGGCGGGTGCTCGTTCGGCGACGGCCCGGTGTGGACCTGGAGCAGCGAGGCGGCGTAGTCGCAGGTGTCCCCGGTGAACGCCCAGCGCGGCTGCGGGCAGACGATCGCACCCGGCACCACGCCCACCCAGGTCTTGTCGCTCAGGATCGGGCTGTGCTCGCCGACGAACACGGTGTTGCTCAGGCCGTCGGTCACCGAGGCGATCCGGACCCGTCCGTTGCGGTAGAACGGGCCGGTGGCGATCGTGCTCAGCTCCTGGATCGGCTGGTCCCAGAGGTTCAGGATCCCGCCGTTGGCGACGTAGTGCGACCTCGCGAAGTTCGCCAGCTTTGCGCGGCTGGCGTCCATCACGTCGAACGCCCGGCTCGACTCGGAGACCGACGGGCACAGGAAGCTGGCGACCGTCACCCGCGTCCCCGTCGTGTTCGACGGATCCCAGCAGGGGAGGTTCACGTTGAGCGACGCATAGGTGTTGTTCTGCTCCAGGAACGGCAGGCACTGCGTCAGCCACGACCAGCCGGGGCCGGTGTCGCCCGAGATCGCATTCGGCTGCCCCTGGATGGGATTCCCGCCCCAGAGTGTCTGGTAGGCCGCCGGGAACTGGCCGTGGGTGTCGTGATAGTTGTGGATCGCCAGGCCCATCTGCTTCAGGTTGTTCACGCACTGGGCCCGACGCGCCGCCTCCCGGGCGCTCTGCACCGCCGGCAAGAGCAGGGCGATCAGGACCGCGATGATCGCGATCACGACCAGCAGTTCGATCAAGGTGAACCCAACGCGGCGCGGGCCGAGCTTCGATGTCGTCACGGACGAACTCCTCCTTTTGGGGCGATGGCCGCCATGACCATCGCCATCCCAAGCCTCGATGAATCCCAGAATAAAAATGACTAGCGGAAGAAGCAAATCGAATTTTTGGTTGCCCAAAATTTTGTTGGGTGGACTCCGCCATCCACGTCATCCGGGCGTGACAATGCGGAAACGTCGCGGGCGGACCGCGCGTCGTGGCGGGACGATTTCGTGGCCGAGTTTGCTCTGGGCGGTGCCCACCCTACGGTGCCGTCTGGGGACGGAAGGTTCCGGGGATCAGCCCTGGATGGGCTCTTCGACCGGGAGGTCCACGGCGAGCGATTCGGCCAGACTCGGGGTGGGGTCGGACTCGGGGAGTTCGCGGGGGGCGGTCGATTCGACCTCGATCAGCGACGGGGGCAAGGGGGCGGCCGGGGCGGGCTTGGGGGCGGGCACGTCGAGGGGCAGCTCGGATTCGTCGTCGGTCACAAGCACGGGCGGGCCGACGAGGAGGCCCGCGCGCTGGCGGGCCTTGTAGAAGCGGTGCAGGAACCAGAGGCCGCCCAGGATCGCGACCGACAGGATGGCCCAGTGCTGGGCCTCGCGCAGGCCGTGCTCGATCTGATGGGCGAAGAACCAGCCCAGGCCGAACATCAGGACGGTGCTGAACGTCGCCGCGCAGAGGTCGATGAGCAGCAGCTTGAGCGGGGGCAGCTTCAGGATGCCGGCGGTCAGGTAGGCGGCGGTCCGGAAGCCGACGGCGAACCTGCCGAGGATCAGGATCTTGATCCCGTGCCGGTGGAAGTAGCCCTTGATCTGGGCCTCGCGAGCCTTCGTGAGGAACTTCTGGGTCAGCTTGAGGCTGAGGACCTTCTCGCCGTAGAAGTAGCCCAGGAAGTAGACGATGAAGTCGCCGACGATCACGCCCGCCATGCAGGAGGCGAACGCGATCGGCCCGAACATCGCACCCTTGCGCGAGAGGATCGCGGCCAGGATGATCGGGGCCTCCTCCGGCACGGGGAGCCCCAGGCCGCCGAGCACCAGCACGACGAAGAAGCCGAGGTAACCGAGCTGTCCGATCAGGCTTTCGGTCACCGAGCGTCCTCGCACTCGCCCCGGCCCGGTCCGCGACCCGGGCGGAGGGGCCTACCACCACCCATGGAGGGCGGCGGGAAGAGACTGTTCGTACCACAAACGGACGGCATCGTCAAAACCAGCCTCGCCCTCAGCCGGCCCCGGCGTCGCGTTCCGGCAGCGTCCCGGGCCGCGATTTCAGGCCCAGGCGGAGGAACTGGAGCAGCAGGAAGACGCCGAGCGCCGGCGGGATCACGTAGGCGATGTAGATCAGCCAGGGCGCCCCGAAGGCCGGTCCCGCCAGCGCCAGCGGGACGATCACCAGGATGCTCAGCAGCACCGAGCACCCCAGCGAGGTCATGATGCTCTTGAAGTTCCCCGACTCGCTCACTTCCTCATAATGAAGCTCGATCGTCCGCCCGCGCCTGAGGCTCCGCGCGGCCCCTTCGGCGACCTCCACCGCGCGGGTGCCGTCCAGCAGGTCTGGCCACGCCGGCTTCCCGGAGCGGAGGGTCGCGAGCGTTTCCAGGATTTCGCGACGGGGGTCGAAATCGAGATAATCCCGGGTTTCGGTGACATCGCCTTCGGTCCAGACCAGGCGCGACGGTCCCACCCAGTCGGGGTCGAATTCGAGGGTCATCGATCCATCCGGGCCGACCACGGTCAGCGTCCCCGACGGCCGGGCCCCGTGGACGATCCGCACCTCCGCCGTCCGGCTTCCCGGGCCTCGGAGCTGAACATTGAGCGAGATCGTCGGGAACGGCTGGCCTGGCGGATCGCCGGTGGCGGTGAGGGCCTCGATGTCGCCGAGGATCGCCCGGATCCCGTCGACGTACCGGGGGAAGGCCTGGCGGACGAGGTCGGTCTCCCTCGTGGTGACCTCGAGCCTCATCGAGCAAGGGCTGCCCACACCCCGGCCGTACCAGGCGGCCTGGAGGTCGTCGATCGCGGGGTGGAGCCGGAACGGGGCGTCGGGCACGACGATCGCGCCCGTCTCCTCGCGGCTCAGGGCCACGTGGTAATACGGGTCGGCGTTCAGGCCGGGGGGGTGCAGGACGATCGCGGCCAGCCCCATGCCCGCGACGCGTCGCAGCGCCTCCTCGCGGAATCCCGGCTCGCCGCCGACGATGACGGCCTCGATCCCGGCGAGGGCGAGGGCGTCGTCGAGGTCGGCGCGGGGCTTCCAGTCGGGTCGGTCGGGCCAGGCGGGGAAGATGCCGGCGAGGCGGTGCGAGGAGGCCAGGGCCTCGATCGCGGCGCCCCAGCGCCGTTCTTCGGGCCCATCGCCCAGGATCAGGAATTCCATCCGGTTCGGTTCCGACGCCCCATGTTGCCCTCGCGCGAGGGCCCCGAGAGACATGATAGCCGGCCGCCCAGCGGACCCGGAATGACCGCGCGGCGAATTACCCCGGGAGATGGCGGACCCGGGGCGTCCGTATTATAAACGACGACGCTTACGTGACCCGCCTGCGGGCCAGCATTCGCCACGTTTGGAGTCCGCCGTGACCGAATTCCTCTTCCGAGCTGTCCGCCGGCTTCTCCCGGTCGTCCTCTCGATCGGCTTCGTCTCGACCGCGAACGCCGATCGGCCGCCGAACGTGGTCCTGATCATCTCGGACGACCATGCCTGGACCGACTACTCGTTCATGGGGCACCCGCACATCAAGACCCCCCGGATTGACCGGCTCGCGGCCGAGGGGCTGACGTTCAAGCGGGGGTATGTGACCTCCAGCCTCTGCTCGCCGAGCCTGGCCTCGATCCTCACCGGCCGGTACGCCCACGAGCACAAGGTCACCAGCAATGACCCGCCGGTGCCCAAGGGCAAGACGGGGATCCTGGCGAACATGGATCCGAACTACATCCGCCAGCGCGAGGAGATGGTCGCCAACTTCGACCGCACGCCGACCCTCCCGCGGCTCCTGGCTTCGAAGGGCTACAGCAGCTTCCAGTCGGGCAAGTGGTGGGGCGGGAACTACAAGCACGGCGGGTTCACCCATGGCATGACCCACGGCAACCGCCTCAACGGCGGCCGGCACGGCGACGACGGGCTCAAGATCGGCCGCGAGACCATGAAGCCGGTCACCGACTTCATCGACGACAGCCAGAAGGCGGGCAAGCCGTTCTTCCTGTGGTATGCCCCGATGATGCCCCACACCCCGCACACCCCGCCCGAGCGCCTGCTCAAGAAATACAAGGACAAGGCCCCGAGCCTCCACGTCGCGAAGTACTGGGCGATGATCGAGTGGTTCGACGAGTCCTGCGGCAATCTCCTCGATCACCTCGACGAGAAGGGCCTCGCCCGCGACACCATCGTGATCTACCTCGCCGACAACGGCTGGATCCAGGACCCGACCAAGCAGGCGTTCGCCCCGAGGTCGAAGCAGTCGCAGTACGATGGCGGCCTGCGGACCCCGATCATCGTCCGCTGGCCGGGCAAGATCGCGCCGAAGATGTCGGACCAACTCGCCAGCTCGATCGACATCGCCCCGACCGTGCTCGCCCTCACCGGCACCCCGCCGCCGCCCGGGCTGCCGGGCCTGAATCTCGCCGACGACAAGGCCCTCGCCGCACGGCCGGCAATCTTCGGCGACCTCTACACCCACAACGCGGTGGACATCCACAAGCCCTCGACGAGCCTGAGGTTCCGCTGGGCGATCTCCGGGCGATGGAAGCTGATCGTGCCCGCGCCCCAGAACTCGCCGGGAGCCCCTCTGGAACTCTACGACCTCCTCGCCGACCCCGACGAGCGGAAGAACCTCGCCGGTTCGAACGAGGCCGAAGTCGACCGGCTCCGATCCCTGATCCACGCCTGGTGGCCGGGGACGGACGCCTGAGCCGTCCCGGGGCGTTCATTGACCCTCCCCCCCTCATCCGTCCATAATGACCGCATCGCCGGGGCGACTCTCCGACCCGGCTGCGCCGGATGGCTTTGCCCGCGAGGGACTTGGGTCGGTGATCACGCTTGAGCGGTTCGGCGAGCTGCCCGCCAGGGCTCGGGGCGCGTACCTGGCGATCGGGAACTTCGACGGCGTCCACCTGGGCCACGCCCGGCTGATCGCACGCCTGCGGGCGCTCGCGGACGAGGCGGGAGTGCCGGCCGTCGCCGTCACCTTCGACCCGCCCCCCGCCGCCATCCTGCGGCCCCAGTACGCGCCCGCACCCCTGACCTGGATCGAGCGCCGGGCCGAGCTTCTCCAGCAGGCCGGGGCCCACGACGTCGTTGTCTTCCGCACCGGGGCATGGCTCCTGAACCTCACGGCCCGGGAGTTCTTCGACCGAATCATCCTCGAACAGTTCGACGCGAAGGGCATGGTCGAGGGCCCGAACTTCAGCTTCGGCCGCGACCGGGGCGGCGACACCCGTCTGCTCGGCGCGTGGTGCGCCGAGCGCGGCATCCCGTTCGAGGTCGCCGATCCGAGCGAGCTGGGCGACCGAATGATCTCGTCCAGCCGGATCCGGAAGGCCCTCGACCTCGGCGAGCCCGACGAGGCACTCCGGATGCTCGGCCGCCCGCACCGGATCCGGGGCGTCGTCACTCACGGCGCCGGCCGGGGCGCGGGGCTCGGCGTGGCCACGGCGAACCTCGACGAGATCGACACGGTGATCCCCGCCGACGGGGTCTACGCCGCCCTGGCGTATCGCGGGCCCGACCTGCCTCCGATCCCCGCCGCCTGCAACATCGGCCCGAATCCGACCTTCGGCGAGCAGATCCGGAAGGTCGAAGCCCACCTCATCGACTTCTCCGGCGACCTCTACGGCGAGACGCTCGCCCTCGACTTCCTCGCCAGGCTCCGGCCCACACGGAAGTTCTCCGGCCTGGACGACCTCCTCGCCCAGATCCACACCGACATCGCCCGCGCGAAGGAGGTCGGCGGCGCGGCGATTGCCGGCCCTTGACTCCTGTCCCCACGCGCCTATGTCATCAGAGCCATTCGCGTGGGAGTCTTCGACAGAAGTCCTTGAGCCGAGGATATTCCGATGCGCCTCGCTGTTTTGACCTCAATGATGTGGATGGGTTGGACGTTCCTCGCCGTCGCCGACGGCCCGAAGCCGGGATCGGGGCTGGTCCCGGGCAAGACCTACAAGGCGGCCGACTCCGATGCGCCGCTGCCCGTCGGCTGGCCCGGCGGCACCGAGCCGGGGAAGGTCGAGGTCAAAAGCTACCCCGCCTACCGCAGCGCGGTCGCCCGGGGCAAGGGCGTGAGCATGGGCACGGATAACATGCTCTTCTGGCCCCTTTTCAATCACATCAGCCGCAACAACATCGCGATGACGGCGCCGGTGGTGAGCACCTACACCCCCGAGATGGCCGAAAACCCCCGGGCCCTCGGCAACGTGTCGATGGAGTTCCTCTATCAGAGCACCGAGCAGGGTTCGACCGGCCAGGGTACCGGCCCGGTGAAGGTCGAGGACCACCCCGCCGGCCAGTTCGTCTGCCTGGGGATCCAGGGCAGCATGAACAACGAACAGATGGTCGAAGGCGTGAAGACCCTCAAGAAGTGGGTCGAGGAGCACAAGTCCGAGTGGGTCGAGGCCGGCCCGCCGCGGCGCCTGGGCTACCACGGGCCCATGACCCCGACCTCCCAGCGCCTCTGGGAGGTCCAGATCCCGATCAAGCGGGTGGCGGCCGCGAAGTGATCTCAGAGTCTGCGGCGGGTGGGGCGGGCGAGGAGCATCAGCAAGACGACCGCCCCGAGCCCGAACACGCCCGCATTGAGTCCGTCCTGCGCCAGGGCCGAGAAAACGAACAGGACCGTGGCGATGAAGAACAGGAGCCCCAGCACGATCCTCCCGGTCGGGGTTCCGGTGCTCGGCGGGGGCAGAGGCTGGGGCATCGCCGGTCGGAAAATCGGCCGGGGGGGCGTCGCGGGGTTCCGAGCGTCGAGCACGCCCGCGAAGTCATTGAGCGGATCCGTCGGCGACGCGGCCGGCTTGGCGGGCGGGGCTTCGAAGGTCGAGACCTCGCCCCGCTCACCGATCACGAGCACCTCGTTCACCGAGTTCCGTCGGCGCTGGA
>CBDIHP010000024.1:0-121431 GCA_965279195.1 Isosphaeraceae bacterium | reverse complement strand
TACCGCCAGGACCTCGCCGACACCTGCCTGAACATGGCGGTGTTCCTCCCCCGCGCCGGCAAGCCGAAGGACGCCACCGCCTCGGTCCGCCGGGCCTGCGACCTCTACGAGGGGCTCGTCGGGCTCCGCCCCGAGGACGGCGTCCTGCTCCAGCGGCTCGCCCTGGCGTACAACAACCTCTCCACGAACCTCAACCGCGAGGGCCGCAAGGACGAGGGGCTCGAGGCCCTCCGGAAGTCGACCGAGGTCCGCGAGCGGCTCGTCCGCGACCACCCGGAGATCCCCGGCTACCGGCTCGACCTCTCGACCAGCCTCGGCAAGGTCGGCATGAACCGCCTGGACGCCGGCGAGCGCGACGCCGCCCGCGACGCGCTCGGGCGCTGCCTGGAACTCCGCGACGGCGTGCCCTCCAACAGCCCCTCCGACCCCTACAACACCGCCTGCTTCTACGCCATCTACCGCAACCTGCTCGGTGACAAGGAATCGGCGACCGTCAATGGGTCGAAGGTCGACCGCGAGGCCTGCCTCGACCGCGCGATGGCGTCGCTGGAGCGCGCGGTGTCCGAGGGCTATCGCCGGGTCGAGGCGATCCGGGACGAGCCCGACTTCGCCC
Source organism: Isosphaeraceae bacterium (assembly GCA_965279195.1). Lineage (GTDB taxonomy): Bacteria > Planctomycetota > Planctomycetia > Isosphaerales > Isosphaeraceae > CBDIHP01. The sequence goes on along the minus strand of CBDIHP010000024.1, from coordinate 120,818 downwards.
CGCTGCGGGGCCGCCCGGCCTTCCGGGCCCTGGTCCTCAAGTTGACCGGCCCGCGCCCCTGACGCCCGCCCTCAGCCCTGCGAGACCCTCGGCCTGTACAGGCCCGGGACGCTGCGCAGGCTGATGGCCAGGCGGTTCCAGGCGTTGATGGCGGCCACGGCCCAGGTGAGGTCGGCGAGTTCCTTCTCGGAGAAATGCTCGCGAGTGGATTCGTAAAGCTCGTCGGGCACGGCCCGGTCGAGCGTGGTGAGTTCCTCGGCCCAGGCCAGGGCCGCCCGCTCGCGGTCGTTGTAGAACGGCGTCTCGCGCCAGGCGTTGAGCGCGTAGATCCGCTGCTCGGTCTCGCCGGCGGCGCGGGCGTCCTTGGTGTGCATGTCGATGCAGAACGCGCAGCCGTTGATCTGCGAGGCCCGGATCTTGACCAGCTCCAGCAGCGGGTGCTCCAGCCCGCTGGCCGCGAGGTACGCGGCGATCGAAGAGAGGGCCCGGTAGGGCTCGGGCGCGAGGCGTGGGTAGTCGAGCCGGGGTTGCATCGTCATCGGGGAGACCTCCGTCCATCGACCGGAAGGCGGTTGATCACGCGTTCGGATCTTAACCGATCGATGGGAGGAAGTCAGCCGGTCTCGGCCTTCGCCCGCGACATGGCCCCGGGTCTCGCTCCGGGGCCGCCGGCCGCGGGCCTGATGCGCCAGGTGCGGGTCGGAGGCGCTGGGCGTGGGTCTCCAGACCCCGCCCCCGCATCCTCGACGCCTTCCCGGTAACCGGGTCTCCAGACCCGTTCTCCCCGGCGCGCCAACGGGTCCGGAGACCCGATTCGGTGGTCCCCTCCGGCCAAGGTCAGGGCGGGGTCTGGAGACCCGCGCCCAGCGCTGATCGACCCGCGCCCAGCGCCTCCGCCCGGAGTCCGGCGAAGTTTCGAACCCTGCGTCTCGCGTTGCGTCCCGGAAAACGCGAAACCCCCCGGGCCGACAGGGCGACCCGGGGGGTTCGAGGGTTCTCAAAGCCGATGCGATCCGCTCGGCGGATCAGCCCTGGGGCGAGGCCTGTGCGGAGGGGGCGACGGCCGGGGCGGCCTCGACGGCCGGGGCGGCGGCGACCCACACCGTCTGGGTGCAGGGGATCTGCTTCATCACCTGGCGGGGGACGCACTGGTAGGTGGTCACCGGCACCTGCTCGGGGACGCAGACCGGGTAGCGGCGGGTGCAGGTCTCGGTGACCTGACGGGGCACGCACTGGTAGACGGTCACGGGGACCTGCTCGACGACCTGCTTGGGCACCTTGCGGGTGCAGGTCTCGGTCACGACCTTCTGCTGGGCGACCATGACCGTCTGGGTGCGCTGCTGGGGGACGCACTCATAGGTGGTGACGGGGACCTGGTCGGTCTTGGTCTCGCAGACGTAGGTGGTGTACTGGTAGGGGACCTGGCGGGTCTTGGCGACGGCGACCTGGCGGGTGACCGGGACCGTCTTGGTGACCTGCTTGGCGACCTTGGTGACGGCCTGGGCCGACGGGGTGACCGACTGGGCCGAGGCCTGGGCCGACGGGGCCGGGGCGTCTTCCCACACGGTCTCGACGACCTGGTGGTTCTCGGTGACGTTCTGGTACTCGGTGTAGCACTGGGTCTGGTAGGCCGTCTGGACGACCGGCTTGCTGACGTTGTACGACCGGGCCTGCATGACCGTCTTGGGAACGCTGACGTTCACCGTGACGGTCTGCTGCTGGGGGACGTACTCGCAGACCGTCCGCTGGACCGGGTAGCTCTCGGTGGTCCACTCGGTGCGGCAGCGGGTCTGGGTGGTCTGGACCGGGACGCGATCCATGACCGTGCGGACGACGGGGACCTGCTCGGTGCGCCACTCAGTCCGGTTGCGGGTGACGTAGGTGGTGACGGGGACCCGGTCGATCACCGTCTCGCAGACGGTCCGGTAGGTCGTCACCTGCTGGGGCACCATCACCGGCCCGCAGGTCGGCGTGGGGGCGGGGCAGGCCGGGCGGCGGCAGACGTGGCAGGCTTCGGCCGCACTCGGGGCGAAGACGGCCAGGGCCGCCGACGGGACGAACAGCAACAGGCTCTTCACGATGCGCATGGGACTCAGGGCGCTCCAAGCAGGGGAGGGGACGCAAAAGGTGGGTGGCCGCCGGGATACTCTAGCATAGCCGGAAAAGTCCGCCTGACAATCCTCCGGTCCCCAGATACCCCATGTTTTCATTTCGACACGATCCGGGTGCCCAGGCAAATGCCGGGCCAACTAGATCGGCGCGACCTGCGCTGGGCGCGGGTCTCCCGACCCCGCCCCTACGGATGACGCGCCGTACCACCCGATCGGGTCTCCAGACCCTTTCGGGAAGGCACCGCGCGTCGGTTCTTTGATCTTCGGGTCGGGAGACCCGCTCCTTGTGGTCCCGCATCTCTGGCCAGGGGCGGGGTCGGGAGACCCGCGCCCAGCGCACGCGTCGGGCCGCGCCGGGGTGCTGAGGGGGCCTCGGCGGGCGCATTGCACCCCCGCCCCCGCTCGGCGATGATGCGGCCGGTCGGTCGGGCGAGGCAGCTTCAACGACGGGGGGAGGTCGACGCATGCGGTTCCGCATCGTGGCGGCGGTGTTGTCTCTGGTCGGGATCCTGGCGACGCGGGCGACGGCCGCCGAGAGGCCCAACGTGCTCGTGATCCTGGCCGATGACCAGGGCTGGGGGGATTTGAGCCTCCATGGGAACACCAACCTCAAGACCCCCCGGATCGACGCGATTGCCAGGGAGGGCGCACGGTTCTCCCGGTTCTTCGTCCAGCCCGTCTGCGCACCGACCCGCGCCGAATTCCTCACCGGCCGGTTCCACCCCCGGGGCGGGGTCAGCGGGGTCTCCATGGGGGCCGAGCGGCTCGACCTGGACGAGACGACCGTGGCCCAGGCGTTCCGGTCCGCCGGATACGCGACGGCCCTCTTCGGCAAGTGGCACAACGGCTCGCAGTATCCCTACCACCCCCGGGCCCGGGGCTTCGACCGTTACTATGGCTTCACCTCGGGCCACTGGGGCGAATACTTCGACCCGCTGCTCGACATCGACGGCGAGCCCACCCGGGGCAAGGGCTACCTGCCCGACGACCTCACGACGCATGCGTTGGATTTCATGCAGGCGAATGTGAAGGACAGGAGGCCGTTCTTCTGCTACGTCGCCTACAACACGCCCCACTCGCCCATGCAGGTGCCCGACGCCGAGTATGCCCGGTTCGAGGGCAAGCCGCTGGCGTTGAAGGGCGGGCCGCAGGAGAACGTCCCCCACACCCGGGCCGCGCTCGCCATGTGCGAGAACCTCGATGCGAACGTCGGACGCCTGCTGGACTCGCTCAAGGGGCAGGGGATCGACCGCGAGACGATCGTCGTCTACTTCAGCGACAACGGGCCCAACGGCCACCGCTGGAACGGCGGCATGCGGGGCATCAAGGGCACGACCGACGACGGCGGCACCCGCTCGCCCCTGCTCGTGCGCTACCCCGCCGCCGTCGCCCCCGGCACCGTCGTCCCCGCCCTCGCCGGGGCCGTCGACCTCTACCCCACGCTCATCGACCTCGCCGGGATCCCCCGCGCCGGCGACAAACCCTTCGATGGCATCAGCCTCGCATCGTGGTTGAGGAGGGGATCGGAAGACGCGCGCCGCAAGGCATCCGACCGCGTCTTGTATCAGTACTGGTCGGCCAGCCTGGGCGTCCGCGACGCCCGCTACCGGCTCGACGACAAGGGCCGGCTCTACGACCTCGACGCCGACGTCGGCCAGACGAAGGACCTTTCCTCCACGCTCCCCGACGTGAAGAAGAAACTCTCCGACGCCGCCGCCTGGTATCGCAAGACGGTCCTCTCCGAACGCCCGATCGTCGACAACCGCCCGTTCCCCGTCGGCCATTCGGCCATGCCCCGGGCGTTCCTGCCCGCCCGCGACGGCGTGCCTGCGAACGACATCAAGCGCAGCGCCAACGCGCCGAACTGCTCCTACTTCACGAACTGGACGAATCGATTCGACCGCATGACCTGGCCCATCGCGGTCGCCGAGCCCGGCCGCTACGAGGCCATCGTCCACTACACCTGCGCCCCGGGCGACGTCGGCTCGACCATCGAGCTTTCCCTCAACGACGCGAAGTGGACCGGCACCATCGCCAAGGCCCACGACCCCCCGTTGCGAGGCGCCGAACGCGACCGCGTCCCCCGCAAGGGCGAGTCCTACGTCAAGGACTTCCGCCCGCTCTCGCTCGGTACCATCGACCTCCCCAAGAGTGAAGGCACGCTCATCCTTCGCGCCCTCAAGGTCGCCGGCAAGTCCGTGGCCGACGTGCGCGCGGTCGAGCTGAGAAAGAAGTAACCCCCCCCTCGCCTCACGCGCTGGGCGCGGGTCTCCAGACCCCGCCCCCACCGAGAGACGCGGTACCACAGGAGCGGGTCTCCCGACCCAAAAATCAGATGCCCCGACGCGCGGGGCGTTCCGGAAAGGGTCTGGAGACCCGATTCGGCGGTGCCGCGCGGCGAAGCCAGGGGCGGGGTCTGGAGACCCTCGCCCAGCGCATTCGACTCCGCGTTTTCCGCGGCTTTGCGGTTCAATCGCCTTCCCGCCATCACCGCGCCGGCGAGGTGCTGGGGTCGTCCAGATGCAGGCGCAAGATCCTCTGGATCTCGCGAGAGGCGTCGCGGTTGTGGGTGATGTTGGTGTGCACGGCGGCGACGTGGTGCTCGCTGGAGGCGCCGGGGATGCTGGCGCTCCAGCGGGGCACGATCCCGTCGCCCTGGTTGCAGTCGTCGGGCAGGTAGCCGACGCCGAGGATCGTGTGATAGGGCGTCGATGGGTTGACCGGCAACTTCATCATGGCGGCGAGCAGCGGGTTGTCGACCCCCAGCAGGTCGATGCTGGTCGGCAGGTTCGAGCCGAACCGCGTGAAGACCCCGGGATTGTCCCGGTCGAGCTGGGCGGTCAGGGCCAGCGTGTCGGCCGGGCGTTGCACCAGGCTGCGGGCGAACCGGCCGAGCAGGTTCGAGGCATAGGTGGATCCGTCGTGGGGCGTCGCCAGGTAGACCACCCGTCGCACGAACGGGGTCGGCTCGAAGTACGTCAACTGCCGCAGGAAGGCCCGCGACCCCTCCGCGGTGACGATCTGCTCGATCGGCCGGCTGGAGAGGAGATTCCAGATGTGATCGCCGCTCGACGTGACCTGGAGCTTGCTGATCAGGCCCCCCATGCTGTAGCCGACGACGACCATGTTCTGGAAGCCGGGATCGGTGCGGGTCGGGTCGAAGGTCGCCTCGGCCTCGCGGAGCTGCCGCCGGAAGATCGCGGCCGAGCGGAGGAACGAGTTGCCCGTCGGATAGCGATAGAAGGCGACCTGATAGCGTTCCGCGAACCCCGGGCGCTCGCGGAGGTCGTTGACGATCTCGCGGAAATTGTAGGGGTTGTCCAGCAGGCCGTGGACGAACACCACCACGACCTTGCCGGGCTGATAGGGCTCGGACCACCCCAGCCGGGCGTTGGCGATCTCCTGGCTGGGGTTGATGAATCCTTCGAGCGTGTAGCGGTTGCTCTCCACCGCCTCCTCGGCCAGGTCGACCGGCGCCTCCAGGTCCCACGCCAGCGGCGTCGGCCGGCCGGCCACGTCGACGCAGCGGATCCGGATCGGGTCGTAGAACTCCATCACATCGGCGGTTGACGAACCGAGTGCGCCACCCTCGCCGAGCCAGGCGTCGAGGTCCGGCCGGAGCACGGCCGTGGCGGCGAAGAACGACTTCGGCCCCATCCATCGGTCGGAGGCGTCCTCGTGCGGGTTGTGCCGGATGATGACCTGCGTCGCCCCCAGCCCCTCGCGCATGTGCAACGGCCCGGTCCGACGACGACGGCCGGTGGGGATGCGCCGGGGATCGACAAATTCATCGAAATCCGAAGACTTCCACACGAATCCCCTGGGCGCGACGGGGACCTCGAACGAGCCCCTCGGCCCGTGGATCAGGATCCGAGGCCCGGCGGAGAACCGGCCGAAGCAGGTGGCGGTGCGGAGGCAGTCGGCGAGGCTCTGGTTGTAGACCTCCGCCGCCATGTCGCCCGCGAGCGTCCCCCCGCCCCGACACATCGCGCCATACGCATAGACGGCCGACTCGTAATACTCGTCGACGCAATTGCTCAGCCCCGACTGCTCCGAGCACGTCGCGCGATGCCGGGCCTTCCCGGCACGCTTGAGGAGTTCGTCGTGATGCTTCGCCCCGGCCCGTTCGAGCGGCGTGAGCAGGCCGGTGGGGACGACCTTCGCGGGCGCCTGGATGTGGTTATAGGACCGGCATCCGGGCATGGGGACGCAGCAGAGCAGGGCGACGGCCAGCGAGGGCCATGCGCATCGAGGACGGATCGGGGATCGACCGCGTTCGACGCTCATCGTGGGGGCCGGTCGCATCTCGTGGGGGTCGTCTCAAGCCCCTGGGGAGGGGCATCTGTCGCTCATCTGTCCTCATTTTGACACATGGTTGCGGGAGCGTCCTTCGGACTTGAGCCGCGCCGGCCGGCTTGCCGCCCGGATGCGTCGGATGTTAGGATCCCGTGGAATGTCGGGCCCGTTTGCTTTCGGATCTCGCATCCATGCCGCCCTCGACGTCGAGAAAGGCTGAGCAACATGAAAGGCCGGGCCCTCTGGAGTCTCGCGGTCGCGGCGAGCTTGCCGATCCTGGCGATGCACCCCGCGGCGACCGCCGGCATCCAGGTCGGCGGCGGCGACCCCGCCCGCGAGTCGCTCTCGGTCGACCCCGAGAACTGGTTCGACCTGTTCGCGAAGCAGAAGGATCCGACCGACCTCGACGGCTGGTCGCGCCATGCGACATCGGGCGCGGACCACCCCCTGGCGAAGGTCTCGCCCTGGGTCTGGGATGCCAATCGCGGGATCCTCACCTACACCCCGACCGGACCTCACTCGGCCGAGTGGCTCCGCCGCGACCGGGTCTATTCCGACTTCATCCTGCACGTCGAGTGGCGATTCGTGCCCGTCGCGACCGAGAAGCGGGCCTATCAGGGGGCGATCGCCCTGCGCACCCCGGAGGGGGGCGAGATCTGGCACCGGGCCCAGCTCGGCGACCGATCGGGCGGCTACTTCTACGGAGTGAGCCCCATCGATGGCCAGCCCCAGGCGTTCGACCTCCGCCGCAAGCTCCTCGGCCGGAGGATCCGCCCCGCCGGGCGCTGGAATGTGTATGAGATCACGTGCAAAGGTCGTCGCATGTCCCTCTGGGCCAACGGCGCCATCGTGAACGAGTGGGACGCCTGCGACATCGACTCCGGCCACCTCGGCCTCATCGGCCGCGGCTACGCGATGGAGTTCCGGCGGGTCTTCCTGAAACACCTTGACGTTTCGAAGTGACCCCTTTGGGAGTGCGGGAGCGGAGCGGCCGCTCTCCAGAAGGGCCTCACGGCGCCAGGGGGCAGTCCCTCGGCGTGGCGTCGGTGCGGATGAGCTGGCCGTTGCCGGAGTAGCGGACCTGGACGAGCGTCATCGTGGTGACGCGGTTGCCCATCCAGCCGGCGCCGGAGTTCGAGGCGGAGACGTCGGGGTCGTAGCCCGAGAGGTCGGCGAGGCTGGTCGGGGTGCGGATGGAGAGGTTGTCGTCCTCGCCGAAATGGCCCCAGGTCTGCGACCGGCCGTGGCGGATCTCGTAGGCGAGCACGCCGGCGTTGATGCTCATGCGTTGAGTCCAGGTGATGACCTCGCCTTTGGTCGAGAGCAGGCCGGTCTCCTGGGTGTCGGAGTCGAGCACGGCGGTCGGGTTCCAGAGCTGGACCTGGAGCCCGCCGGGCTGGAACGGCGAGTCGCGGTAGTTCAGGTTGAACGCCACGAACGGGATCCGGTTGGTGCCGACGGGGCTCATGGTCGTGGTGACCTGCGGCCCCTCGCGGGACGGGTCGGGCGCGTTGATCGCGACCTCCCAGTCCTCCTCGACCTGATCCACGACCGGGCCCGCGTCGGCGGCCCCCGGCGCGAGCGAGGCCGGCAGCATCGTCAGGCCGATCGCGGCCGTGACCACGACGAAGGCGGCGAGTGTGCGACGCATGGCAAGCACTCCTGCAAATGCAAATGTTCGATCGAGAACCCGATCCTCAGCCGCGCGGCAGGCGGCTGGGGCGCGGGGCGGCGTCGACCCGCACCAGGAGCCCGTGGGAGTAGTAGCGGACGGACTTGAGCGTGAGCGAGCCAACCCGCTCGCCCAGCCAGCCGGCGCCCGAGTCGGCCGACGAGGCGCGGGCGTCGTAGCCGGAGAGGTCGGCCAGCGGCGTCGGCCGCTCCAGGTCGAGCCCCTCGCCCGGCCCGAACCGACCCCAGGTGCTCGACGACCCCTCGCGGACCTCGTAGCAGAGCCGGCCGTCGAGGACCTGCAGCCGCTGGGTCCAGGCCACCGACTCGCCCGGGGTATTCATCGCCCCGCGCGGGCCCGGGCTGTGGAGCACCGTCCTCGAATGCGAGTCCAGCACGATCGCGTCGACGGAGAGCCCCACGTCCGACGGCTCGCCGTGGTTCAGGTGGAACGCGAAGGTCGGGGCGTGGGGCGCGTCCATCGGCCGCATGGTGGTGGTCACCTGCGGGCCCAGCCGCGAGGCGTCGGGATCGGCCACGACCAGCTCCCAGTCCTCCTCGACCCGGTCGATCGGGCCGGTCGCGGAGGTCGCCACCAGGCGAGAGCCGGGCAGGAGCGAGTTGATCGCCAGCAGGCCGACGAGGTAGGACGAGAGAAGGACCATCCGCCGCACCCGGCCCGGCTGGACCAGGGAAGCGGGGATTTCCACGGGAATTTCGATGTGAGCACTCATGGCTGCGTCGCCTGGTTGCCGGGAGGGATTCCGTCCGGTCGGCGTCGACCGGGTTTCTCGGCCGCGAGCGTCGCGGCCTTCGAGCGTGAGTCACTGGGTCAGCCGCACGCGCACCACGCCGCCCTGGGTCCACGACCTCGTGACCCCCGCGACGGCCGTCGCGTCCTTCATCAACGCGGGCTGGACCACCACGTATTTCGGGTTCCCCTGGAACCGCACGTCGAGCACCCGGATCGCGCCGAAGCCGACGATGCGGTAGGTCATGTTGTTGCCCTGGCCGGTCGGCGAGCCGCTGTAGAGCGGCACCGCGCGGACCTGGCCGATGATCGCCACCAGGGCCGACTTGATCCCCGCGCTGATCCCGGGGTTGCCCGACAGATCCAGGGGTGCCGAGATGGTCGCGTTCGGATACGTCGCCATCTGCTCGGGCGTGATGCCGTCCTGGATCTGGGCCCTGAGGATCGACGTGCTGTTGTTCGACACGCCGATGTTCAGGGTCCCCCAGTTGCCGTAGCCGTGGCCGACTGGGTAGAGGGCCGACTCGTACACCCCGTCGCCGCCGGGGAATCCCGCCGAGCTGACCGAGGTCGCCATCGACGGCGAGCCGACGACGGTGCTGGTCGCGGGGTTGTAATAATAATTGTCCGTCGCCTGCGCCGGGCTGCCCGAGAGCATGGCGTCGTAGGTGTCTTCATCCAGCGCGATCGGCAGGATCCCGGAGTTCTGGGCGTTGACCGTCTTGAAGCCCGAGATCGCGTAGGGCTGGCAGGTCGCGATGCTCGTGGTGCGGGCGTCGAGGCCCGAGATCCCGAGCGCCTGGCCGAAGTACGCCGGGATCGGCCCGAGGTGGCTGGCGTCGCGCGAGGCGGTGAACTTCACCGAATTGTAGGTCAGCGTATCCGCCGGGATCGAGAAGCCCCCCGCGCGGTTGCTCGTGTTGAGGTAGCCGACCTGGACGTCGCCGACCGTCTGGGTGTTCGTCGATCCGCCTTCGTTGGCGACGAGGGCCGAGTCGTTCACCACCACCGCCTGCTGGAGGACCTCGTTGCCCCTCGACGTCGCGACGACCTTCACCCGCGTGCGGATCGCAGAGAGGGTGTCGTTCGACAGCGCCGTGCCCCGGACTCGCTGCTCGGTGGCGAGCTGCATCGCCCCGGCGAGGGCCCCGGCGTCGCTGACGGTCCGCAGCTTCGCCTGCGCGGCGGCGAGCACGCCGATGTCGACGGACATCGCCAGGATGCCCAGGAGCACGGGCATCAGGAGGATCGCCAGGATCAGGATCTTGCCCGATCTCCTCGGGCCGCGCCGGTCGAGCCGCATCGCTCGCCTCCGATTCTTCAATGGATCCGGGGACGTCGTCGTCCCGCACGCCGCATCAGGGCCGTTCGCTGCTCATGGTGGCCGAGGCGGTGAGGTTGTTGATGTTCAGATACACGGGGGCGTTGATCCACTTGACGGTCGAGTAGGGGACCGTCAGCGTCACGGTGACGCTCGTGCCGGCGGGGGACGTGGCCCAGTTGGAGGGCGTGGGCGTGACCGTGCCGACGTTGATGCCGGAGCCGCTCAGCATGGCGTTGACGCGGGCCTGGACGTCCGCCTGGGTGCTGCCGTCGATCACCGCCGTCCGGGCCCCCTCGCGCGCCGCGGCGGTGAGCAACTGCTCCGCCATACCCAGCCGCGCCATCTCGATCTGCCCGAAGATGAACAGGATCAGCAGCGGCAGCATGATCGCCATCTCGACCATCGCCGCGCCCCGGCGCCCTCGCCGTCGCGACGCTCTGTCCGTGGTCCTCGACATCGAAGACCCTCCTCTCTCGTCATCCGTGCGCGGCTCGGCGTCGAGCCGCGAGATCCCGGGGGCCATCGGCGGTCCCCACATCGATACTACCCGTCGGCCTGGTCCGATGGGACACCAGATGGATGATATTGTGGCGGTGTGCCGGAAAAAGCCGGGTACGGCCGGTTTTCTCAACCCAATCCGCCAGACCACGCCCGGGCCGTTTGCGCTGTGAACACCGCGGTGTTGATCGGAGGCCCCGACCCGCCTGAGCGCCCCGTCGAAGCAACCGGTGGATCTGGAGTGCGGCCGCTTGCTACCGCTCGGTCCTCGCGAAGCTCGCGCCTTCGACCGCAGGCCTCTCCTCGGGAGCAGGCTCCCGCCGGGCGAGAGCGTCAGCAATCGGACGCACTCCAGATCCGCGGGTCGGGAGTTCGTCCCGGACACCTCGACCTACCCCCCTCGGCGATCCCGCCCTGTTACGATATCGTCCCGGGTGTGACGCGCTTCGCCGACGATGGGGGACAGGCCGATGAAATCCGACGCGGTGGAACTCGACGCGGCGACCTGGAACGCGGCGTCGGATCGTTATGATTGGCTGCGATTTGGGTGCTGGCGGTGGCTCTGGCGGGCGGCGTTGGTCCTGGCGTTGCCGCCGCTGATCTTCCTGCTGGTCTTCGAACTGGTCGGCCTGCAACTGGTGCCGGCGGTTCCCGCGATGGTGCCCTTCCTGAATGGACTCGGGTTCGCCTGGCGGAACGGCTGGTACATCTGGATCGTGTCCGCGACCTTCGCCCTGATCGCGCTCCGGGGGTTCCGCTGCCCGCTCTGCGGCAAGCGGTTCGTCCGCAAGGGGTGGAGTTCCTGGCCCACCGACCGCTGCAAGCACTGCGGGCTCGACCTGGCCACCCCGCCTTGTGAGGGCGCCAAGGAACTCATCAACGGCGGCAGGGTTGTCGACTGGTCGGAGTGAAGGCGAGGCGCCGCCCCCATCGACCCGGGTCGGTCGATGGGGGGGACCTGGAACCCGGCAGCCTCGGGTGTCCGGGCCGATTACTTGGACAGCACATCCCCGATCCGGAATCCCGCCAGCGCGACCTGGGACTCGGCCACGGCCTGGGCGGTCTTCGAGAAGCCGACCGGCATGGGGAAAGGGTCGTGCGAGTCCTCGCCGCCGGTCAGGTCGCCGTCGAGATAGGCGACCTTCCTGGCGATCTCGAACGACTCGGCGACCCACTCGCTGAACTTCGACTTCGAGAGCTGCGGGAAATTCGCGCGGGTGAGATCCATGCGGGCTTCTAGCACCGCCGCACGCCTGGTGGCGTCCTCGATGGCGTCGGCGATGAGCGACTCGGTGTCGCTGCCCGGAGAGGTGACCTCGACGAGTTGGTCGCGCCTCGGCCCTCGAAGGATGAGGCCGTCCCAGAACGAGTGGTAGTTCAGCGACCCGTGGGCCGGCGGCAGGACGATGTGGGTGCCGTTGCCGCCGTTGTCGCCGTCGTGGAAATGGTCCGAGAACCGGCTGACCGTGTGCAGCGGCTGGTGGACATCGCCCCCGAGGTGGAGGATCCAGCAGAGCGCCACGGCCTTCTTCGCGTCCGTCGCGGAGGCATCGGACAGGATGGCATTGTTGTGATCGAGGGCCTCGATGGCGTTCTTGAAGCCATCATCCACGTCGCCGGGCTGCGGCTTGGGGACGAGGATCGTGTCGGGGACCCCGCCCGGCGTGCCCGCGAGCTTCAGCGGGGTGTCGGCGAAATGCCATATGCGACGATGGTATTTGGATTTCAAGGGGGCATCGCGGGCGTCGTCCGGGAACCGAGACGCGAGCATGAACAGGGCCTCGTCTCGCCTCGACGCCTCCACCTCGTTCAGGACGGGAAGCCAGTAGGTCGAGAATTCGGGGTGCTTCTTCAGGATGGCGATCCACTTCGCCAGCTTCGTCGGGTTGTTCTTCTTCATGTCGCGGTAGGCCAGAGACGCCGCGACCATGTGCCCCGACTTGTTCCAGGCCGAGGCCGGTATCGCGACCCCCAGCACCAGCGCGAACGTCAGCCACCCCAGGCGGATCTGAATCTTCATCGACGTCTTCCTTTCGAAAAGGTCCTCTTCGCTCCAACCGGCCGGGGCCGATTCACGGCGTCTCGCGGCCGGTCTCTGAATATATGGATCCGGAAGGGCCGTCCGCCCGTGCATTTTTCGTGAAAGCGGGATTGCCAAGCCCCTAGCCGTACATCTGGACTGTGGAGGCACGAGGCACGACAGTGGGGCTTTCCCCAGCGCAGGAGGTGGACCGATGGCGAGCGGCCGGGCGATGGACGGGGTGGCGTATCGCAGGGTGCTCGGCCTCCTGCGCGGGGGGACCGTGGCGGGGTGGTCGGACGCCGACCTGCTCGAACGGTTCAGGACCCGCGAGGGCGAGGTGGCCGAACTGGCGTTCGCCGCGCTGGTGGAGCGGCACGGGACGATGGTGCTGCGGACCTGCCGGGCGGCGCTCGGGCACCTGGCGACCTCGCAGGCCGATGACGCCTTCCAGGCCGTGTTCCTCGTGCTGGCCAGGCGTGCCGGCTCCCTCCGCGCGGGGGATTCGATCGGGCCCTGGCTGCGGCAGGTCGCCCTCCGCGTCTGCCGCAACGCCCGACGCGTGGCCGAGCGCCGGGCCTCTCACGAGATGGCCTCGGCGCGGGATGGGCTTGAATCTCGAAGTGAACATCCGTCCGACGGCTGGCCCGAACTCCACGAGGAACTGCACCGCCTGCCGTCGCGGTTCCGCGAGCCCCTGGCGCTCTGCTACCTCGACGGCCTGACGCACGACCAGGCCGCCGCCCGGCTGGGCTGGCCGCTGGGGACCGTCCGCAGCCGGCTCGCCCGTGGCCGCGAGCGGCTCAAGGCCGCGCTCCTCCGGCGCGGGGTCTCGCCCGCCGTCGCCCTCAGCCTGCACCTGCCCCGCCTGTCTCCGCTGGCCTCGGCCCTGGTGCCGCATTCCCTGCGGGAGACCACCATCCGCAACGCCGTCCGCCTCGGCCGCGACGCCTCGACCGCCTTGCCCGCCGGCCTGGCGTTGCTGGTCGGCGAGGGGATCCGCCAGACCACCCTCCCGGGGATCAAACTCATGCTCACGCTCGCGACCGCCGGCCTGTTCTCCGCCCTCGTCGCCTTCGTCCCCGCACAGGGACCCGGCGAGCCCAAACCCGCCCAGGCCGCCCCCGCGCCCAGGGTCCTGACCATCCCCATCCCCTCGCCCGGCGGCAAGGTCCGCATCACCGTCGACGGCCCCGACGGCCAGGAGACGTACGCCATCGTCGCCGACGGCAAGGGTTCGTTCGAGGTCGCGAAGACCGGCATCAAGGATCAGTTCACCGAGATCCGCACCCTCCACGCCGACGGCGTCATGCTCCATCCCGGCCCGCTCAGGGCCGAGGCCAGACGCGTGAACAAGCAATTGTACGACGCCAGCGAACAGGTTAACTTCCGGGGGCCGGAGGATGAGGTGAAGATCCTGTCGGATAGGGTTGCCCTTCGCCAGAAGAATGAGACGGAGCGGGACGAGTTGAAGCCTGTCAATCAGCTGAAGGTCGAGCAGTATGAAAAAATCGCATTGAAGTTCAGGGATGAGTTGAAGGCCCTGGAAGACAGCCTCGCATCCATCACGCTCGCCAGGAGCAATGCAACTGGTCAGGAGAGGGCGAGTCTGGAAGCCGAGGAGAGGCATTCGAAGGTCTCCGTCGAGGAGGCGAGAAACAAGCTGCTGCATGCGCTCAAACTCCTTGAGGTTGCGCGGGCATCTCTCCCTTTCCCACCGACTGTGGTCGTTGAATCCGGCAAGAAAGCGATCGAGAAGGCGTCATCCCCCGGGTCTGAGAGGATCCAGAAGGCGACCGAGCGGGAGGAGATGAAGGAGCGCATTGCGTCGACTCTCTCGGGAGCCGAAGCGGCGGCCTCGAAATTGAGAGACAGCTTGAAGAAGGAGGAAGATGCCCTGCAAGCCCTTACTCTCGCTAAGGGCCGCGGGACGGGGGCAGAGCTGGAGAAACTGACCGCCGACGAGACGATGGCAAAGTCTGTTGTTGATGACATCAGGGGGCAATTGACGTCGCTACTCAGACAGATTGAAGAGTACAGAATTCTGTCTCAGTCAAGCCTCACGCTTGTAGCTGCGGACAAGAAGGCCAAGGAGGACCTCCGGATCAAGAACATCCAAAAGCAAGCGATGGATGCCTTCGCAGAATCGGAGGATCTGCGACAGCGAATCACGACCAACGATCATCTCCTGCGAAAGTTGGTGTCGGAAATCAACGCGAAGAATGGCCGGGAGAAGGAAAACCTGAAGCGATTTGCGGACGATGCTCGATTTGAGCTCGACGCAAGGTTTCAGGAACTCCAAGCCGTGATCAAGAGGCGAGACTTCTACCTGAAGCAATTGCCCGAAGATTCGACACTCCGCATCTCCCTCCAGAAGCAGATCGAACAGAAGCCTCCGCTACTTCAGGAGACGAAACCCGAGGAGACGCCGAAGCCCAACCCCGGGGCCTCGGTCAAGCCGACGGCCCGCGAGTTGACGGCCGATCAACGCATTCGCCTGGAACAGATCGACAAGAAACTCAATTTCCTCTCCCAGCAGCGTGACATCCTGGACGCGGAGCGCACCTGGCACAACGCGAACCGCCGTCGCCTCCGCCTGATGGAGGCCCATGACCCGAAGCCCACCCTGTCGGACGAGATCCGCAAGTCCGAGCTGCGGGTCAATGAGATCGAGGACCTGCTCCAGGTCTCGGACCAGGAGAATGCCCAACTCCTGACGGACCGCGTCCAACTCCTGGCCCCGGATGCGGACCGCAATTCCTCGTCCAATCGTCCCCGGTTGAGGGTGGTGATCCGAGGAGACCGCGAGAGCAAGGTCGGCGAAACGCATGAGTACCGTTTGCTCGTCAGCCTCCCCGGGCCTCCGCTGACCCCCGGCACCTTGAGGTTGCAATTGCCGGAGAACGTCAAACTGCTCGGCGTCGAGAACCGCTCGGGCGTTTACAACTCGAAGACCCGCGTGCTCACCTTCGACCTCGAATCGATCCAGCCGGACCTGGAGATCGGCGTCCAACTCCGCCACACCGCGCCCGGCCTGGCGATCCTCCACGCGAGGGTCACAGCAAACAATCTCACCGGGACCGACAGCCTCGTGACGAAGGTCCTGCCCAGGTAGGGTGTGGTGCGTCGGCGGGACCCCTGGACCCGGCGAGGCTCCGCACCGACGGGGGCGTCGGATCGGACGTTGGGCCGTGGCCGCGTCGGGGCGTGTCGTCGGTGCGGAGCCGGACCCGTCGCGGTGCGACGTCGCCGGCACCACACCCTACCGCGATCCTCACGGCGTGGCCTTCGGCTTCGGCAAGGGCTCGGCGCGCCAGGTGCGGAGGGTGCCGTCGCGGCCGACGCTGCGGAGGGCGTCGCCGGAGGGGGAGAGGCTCACGGCCAGGGCGGGGCCGTTGTGGGCGTCGAGCCACAGGGCCTCGCGGCCGGTGAGCGGGTCCCAGAGCCGGACCTTGCCGTCCTCGCCCGCCGTGGCGACCCGCTGCGGCGCGGGGTCGGCCGAGAGGTCCAGGCCCCGGATCGGGCCCAGGTCGAGCAAAGGCGCATGGATTCGTTCGCGTGAATCTATGTCCCAGAGGTGAATCTCTCCCCCCTCGAACTGCGCCAGCAATGCCTTACCGCCGGGGACGCATCGGACCCGACGGCAGTCGTCGCGGCCGAGCTCGATCACCCCCGACGCCTTGCCGTCCGAGGCATTCAGCAGATACGCCCGGCTCGACCCGCGCGGCACCGCCACGATGGAGCCGCCATCCCCCGAAAGGTCCGCCGCCGCGACCCTGCCCGGCACCGCCAGCGCCACCTCCGGCCCGACCTTGCCCCCCTCGACCCGCATCGCCGACGCCCCCTTGTCGGACGACGCGATCAGCACATCCCCCTCGCCCCCGGCCAGCCAGCACCCATCCAGGCCGGGCAGGGGGGGTAGGCTGGCGATCGGTCTCGGGTCCTTCAGCTCCCAGAGCCGGATCACCCCATCCGCATGCGCCGAAGCCAGCCTCGCCCCGGCGGTTGACACCCCGACGATCGGCGATCCGACCGGGAAGCTCGCCCCGGCCTTTCCCGGCTCGACGGATTCGATCGACAGCGATTGTCTGTCATACGTGATGATGCGATCGCCCGACAACCCGAACAACGCCCCCTCCGGCGCCTTCATGCCGAGGTCGCGCCTCTGCGAGGCCGGGGGCGGTTCGAGGTTCCAGATCGTGATGGTCTCATCGCTGGCCGTGACCGCGCGTCGGCCGTCGGGCGATAGGCTGACGGAGTGATACTGCCGGCTCGTGAGGTCGCGGAACGAGACGAGCTGCCGCCCCGTCGCGATCTCGAACATCCTGACGCTGCCGTCGCCGCTGGCACTGGCGAACCGGTGGCCGTCGGGCGTGACGGCCATGTCGCTGACGGCGCGGGAGTGCCCGTAGAACCGCCGGAGTTCCCTCCCCCCGAGCGTTCTGTGGAGCCGCGCGGTCCCGTCGACGCAGCCGACGAGGAAACGGTCATCCCCGGGCAGCCAGCGGACGCAACCGGGCGGAGAGTCGAGCCGGATAGATTCGCGGGTCGCGCCGTTGGTGGCGTCGATGAGGAGCAGCCCGGCCCCCTCGGTGTAGACGGCGATGCGGGTGCCGTCGGGCGAGATCCGGCCCCCGATCGCGGCGTCGTCCCCGGGTATGTTGATATCGCGATAGTTCTGCAGAAAGGGTCCGCTGAAGAGGCTCAGGGACCGCCCCGTGCCGCAGGCGCAGAGGATCGAGCCGTCGTCGGTGCGGGAGAGGTCGGGGGCCAGCCCCGTCGCGCCGTCGCCGCTGGGGAGGGGTTCGGACGCCTGGTCGTCGACCTTCCAGGCGGAGAGATGGCCTCCCCGATCCGAGGCGGCGAACAGCACCCGGCCATCGGCCCGGAAGAGGAAGTCGGTGTAGACGCTCAGGTCGTTCGAGAGCGAGCGGAGGACCTTGCCCGTGGCAGCATCGAGGATCTCAAACCCGCCGATGTTATACGAGGCGACCAGGGTCTTCCCATCCGGCGCGAACGCCACCCGGCGAGCCCTTGAACGAGTAGGGGGAATGTCTCTGTACGTCTGCCTGAGGATCTTCAGGAAATAGCCATGTTCGACCCCCCTAGGATCGTCGAGGGAGGGCTCGGGTGCTTCAGCTCGGGTAATCAAAACGGCGCTCGTCGCCAGATCGTAATGTCGCACACTTGAAGCGGTATGGCGGGTTGATTCCAAGTACTGATGTCGAGCCCTATAGCTGCGAACCTCGCGGTTCTGCTTCTCGACTTTCTCTCGCTCGAGATTCTGTTGAGTGATGATCTTCTGGTCGTGTCCTACGCTGACTGAACGGCCGGGCGTCTGAACCATTCGGACCACGTCCAGACGTGGTCGGTGAGGCCAGCGGCCATGGCCGGGGTGCGTTGGCGCCAGCGTTCTCGTTCGTCCTTCAACCGGAGGGTACGGACCGGCCAGCAGAAGTTGTAGGCGTAGAGTGTCAGGTAGGTCATGGCCTCGTGGACCTCGTAGTCCTTGCTGAAGCGGTAGGACTTCCGCGACTTCCTGGCGTTGCGGCCCCGGTCGGTGGCGTGCTGACGCTCCAGGAAGGATGTGTTCACTTGGACGCTCGACTTCGAGGCGGCCAGGGCGGCCTGCAGGGCCTCGGGCGTGCCGAAGACCTGGCGTCGCTCGACCCGGACCACGCGTCCGCCCTCGCGGTGCTTGTGCACCACCGCATAGGTCATGGCCCCGGGCAGGCGACGCTCGGGCACGATCCGGGGGCGGCCCGGGCCGCGATGCTCGGGCTCGGGCACAGGCTCGCTGAAGACCTCGCGGATCGCCGTCTCGTAGGGCGGGTAGGCGTCGCTGGTGATCAAGGGCGGCGGGTCGACGGGCACGCGGGCGGCCACCTCCTCGACGATGGCGCGGGCGTTCTCCTCGGACCGGGCGCCCGGGATCACGGCCAGGACCAGCCGATGCTCGGGGTCGAATGCGACGTGATCCCAGTAGTCGCCGCGGTGGTCGTCGGCCGGGTCGTCGGGGTCGAGGTTGGCCTGCTTCTTGGCGACGTAGGCCCACTTCTCATCGAGCTGGACCTCGCGGGTCGAGGGGGGAAAAGGCCACGAGCTCGTCGTGGGCGGCCTCGGCGTGCTGGCCGGCGAGCTTCGCCAGGCGGTTGACCGTGTCCTTGTTGACCCCGACGAGCCGGGCGGTCTGTCGGATGCCGCAGCCCTCGGCGAGGTGCTCGAGCACGGCGAGGACCTTGTCGCGCGGCAGCTTGGAGTTGAACAGCGGGGTGCCCTTGAACTCGGAGAAGCGGGCCTTGCAGGCGTTGCAGTAGAGCAGCCTGTGGCCGGCCTTGCCGAATCGGTCGCAGACCGAGAGGTTGCCCGCGCCACGCTCGCCGCATCGAGGGCAGTCGGGGTTGAGGCAGCAGAAACGGCCGAGGTCGTCCATGGGATCGTGTCGGGTTGGCGGGTCGATCTGGCAACGCGGCGGCCAGATTAACCGGAGGCGGAATCGAATTCAATCACCCAAGGACACGACCGATCTTCTCGTTGAGACTCTTCTCTATGCTCGCCTCGTAGAGTCGGAATGCGATGTAGAATGCGACCAATGTGCCTAGCAGGGTGGCAGTCCCCCCGATGGCCGAGGCGACAGCCGCCGTCGGATGACGGCGCACCCACTTGAACGCCCGTTCCAATCTCGTGTGGGAACGCGCGACGATCGGCCTGCCTTCGATCCATCGCTCTAGGTCGTCGGCCAAAGCATCGGCGGAAGGATAGCGCCTCGCTGGTTCCTTCTCTAAGCATTTTATCGCGATAGTGGAGAGTTCCCGATCGGCCCCTGGGAAGACAGTCGCTGGTGGCTTTGGATCCTCATGAACTACCTGACGGATGGTCTCATATGAGTTGGCCCCCTTAAACGGCGGACGACCGGTGAGGAGTTCGTAGAGGATCGCGCCGAGGGAGTAGACGTCGCTAAGGATGGTTACCTCACCCCGCTCGTCGGTGGCTTGCTCCGGCGCCATGTACGATGGCGTGCCGATGACGAGGCTGGTCCGAGTGAGGGAGGAGTCATTGGCGGCGATCTTGGCCAAGCCGAAGTCCGCCACGAGCGGCTCGGTCTCGGTGTCCATGAGGATGTTGCCTGGCTTGAGATCGCGGTGGAGGATGCCTCGCTGGTGCGCATGCTGGACTGCCCGGGCGATTTTCATCATCAAGGAGGCGATTTCGCGAGGCCGCTCGCGCATGCTTTCGACGCTATACGATAGCGATTGTCCGGCCACCAACTTCATAGTGAAGAAGTGGCAGCCCGCATGAACCCCCGACTCGTAGACCGGGATGATGTTCGGGTGGTCGAGCAGCGCGATGGCGTCGACTTCGGTCCGGAACCGCTCCAGTTCGACATCGGTTGCCATCGCATTCGAGCGGATCATCTTGAGGGCAACGCGACGGTTGGGGTAGTCCTGAGTGGCCTCATAGACTATGCCCATCCCTCCTGCCGCAATCTTTCGAACCAGTGTGAACCGACCAAACCGGCCAGCGTCCGGAGCATCGGGGGCGGGCGGCTCGGGAGCCAAGCCGATGGTATCTCCGAGTTCCGTCTCCTCGGCAAGATCCGGTTCGGGGAGCGACTTCGGGGGGGGATCGACCGGCTGTTCTCCAGAGTTCAGTTCGGTCGGACAACCATGCCCCTGTGGAGACTGCTGCAGCGTCCGATCTTCGGATGCAGAGGATACCGGCTCGGCCCGTTCGTACTCGGGCACGTCGTACGGGGGAGGGTTGGGATTCATGGCCACACAAGAGGAAAGGAAAATGGAGGGAATCGGCGACGGATATCCCCTTGAGTTGTCCAGATAAATCTATACTGTAGGACATATTGTTCGCGATACCAGTGAAAATTTGACATCGGCGTGAGTCCCCCATGGCAGCCAAGTCATCAGGCCCCGCAGGATGGCCCGGACCCACTCGTCACGACGGATTCACGCTCATCGAGCTCCTCGTCGTCATCGCCATCATCGCCGTGCTCATCGCCCTGCTCCTGCCGGCCGTCCAGGCCGCGCGGGCGGCCGCGTGGCGGATCCAGTGCACCAACAACCTCAAGCAGATCGGCCTCGCGGTCCACAACTACCACTCGACCCACAACACCTTCCCGCCCGGCCGGATCTGGAAGAAAGGGCCGACGACCACCACCTTCTTCCAGGGCGAGCCCAACACCCCCTGGTCGGCCCTGATCCTCCCCCAGCTCGAACAGACGACTTTGGCCAATGCCTTCAACTACGATCTCGGCGGCGAAGGATACACGGCCAGTCAGATCAGCATCTTCCAGGGATTCCTCGCCAATCTCACCGTCTCCGGCTCGCGACTCTCGGTCTTCCAGTGCCCGGCCGATCGCGTGATGGAGT
Organism: Isosphaeraceae bacterium; assembly: GCA_965279195.1. GTDB lineage: Bacteria > Planctomycetota > Planctomycetia > Isosphaerales > Isosphaeraceae > CBDIHP01. Next base: position 99,763 of record CBDIHP010000024.1, on the reverse strand, counting down.
ACAAGGTCAACCCCGCCATCGCCGCCGGCATCCTCAGTGCCTATACCCTCTCCAAGGGCAACTACGCCGCCAACTGGGGCAACACCAACTGGGGCCAGCTCCCCGTCGGCTCGACCGGCTACCTCCAGTCGCCGTTCGGGCAGGCCGGCAACATCACCTTTGCCTCCGTCACCGACGGCCTTAGCGGCACGGCCTTGCACTCCGAGGTCCTCCAGGGGCAGACGTTCGATATCCGCGGACTGGTCTGGTCCAGCATCGCCGGGGGGAGCAGTTACATGACCCGGTTCACGCCCAACAAGCACGTCGACGTCCTCGGCCTCGCTTCCAACTCCCCGCCCACCGGCGGCGACCAGCTCGGCCTGGATGCCAATTGTGTCAGCGAGCCCGGGCAGAATCTGCCTTGCAATCAAACGATCGGGGTTGAAGACTATCTCAATAGCTTCGCCGGTTCCAAGAGCCGGCACGCCGGCGGGGTGAATGTCCTCTTCGGCGACGGCACCGTCCGATTCGTCAAGGACTCGGTCAGCCCGCAGGTCTGGGTGCAGATTCACTCGATCCGCGGTGGCGAGATCGTCGACGCGTCGGCGTATTGATGCGGGTTCATGCGAGAGAGGCCCGGACATGGGCGCGACAGGCACCGGCGGGACGCCCATCGGCGATCGCTATCGCAGGCTGGCCGAGAGGTCGCGGGCGTCGATCGGGTCGGGGCCGCCCCCACTGGCGTTCTCGACCCGGGCCATGTTCCTCCTCGTCCTCGGGCTCGCGCTCCTGCTCGCCGTCCCCGCCTTCTTCCGGAGGCCCACGGCGGGCTCGCTCGCCGCGCTGATCGCCGGGATCCTCGGGATCGGCGCGGTGCTCGCCCAGCGGGCGTTGCGGGGGGATGCGCCCCGCGCATCCCCCGGCGGGAAAATTGCCAAAGTAATGCCGGAGAGAACCGCATCCGGATCCCCCGACGCCCTGGTTGAGAGCGTGTAACCGGCCTCGGGGGCCCCGGGACTGCACTCGCAGGGGACGACGTAAGAACACGAATCGAGCGGCGTAAGTCATTGGTCAACCCTGCGTAATCGCAGCGCCGGGTGACGTAAGGGCGAAGGTCGGCATCAGAGACGCTGGGCGAGTCTCTCCCGATGCAGCCCCGACGCCCGCCGCGAGGTGCCGCGGTCCGTTTCTCCCCAGGAGACGAAGCATTGGCCCTCGCCGGCACGAAGCTAACGCCCCAAATTCCTACTGCCCAAACGAACCCAACTCGACGCAAACCTCAAACCCACATGCCCTTGGGGATAATTAATTCCAAACCATCCCAAACAACTCAAATTGCCAAAGAGCATGGAAATCCCAACAGCCAAAATTACCCATCCTAACTATTTTCTGTATACGCACAAAGTCAAGTCGAAATCGCCGAAGTGTCCCGGGCGTTGCGAAAAGGCATCGGCGTGGGGGGTCAGGGGCCGGGGATGGGGTCGCCGGGGCGGATGGGCTCGCCTTCCCAGGTGAGGGCGCCGGACTGGGGGTCATAGGTCAGGATCCGGCTGGCGCTGCCGGGGGCGTGGGGGGCGTCGGCCCGGGGGAGGGACTTCGCCAGGCGGGCCTTCTCGGGGGCGAGCTTCGGGTCGGCGGCGAGGTTGGTCCACTCGTTAGGGTCGGCCCGGAGGTCGTAGAGTTCCTCCGATCCGTCGGCGTAGCGTATGAAACGCCAGTGTTCGTCGCGTACGCTGTGGTTGCCCGGGTTGTGGCTGGTGATCGCCGGCCACTCGCGCGGGGCGTTCGCGTCCCTGAGTTGCGGCACGAGGCTATGGCCTTCCAGCCCTGGCACCGGCGGGAGCCCCGTCAGGGCCAGGAGGGTGGGGTAGATGTCGAGCAACTCGGCCGGGCGCGTGCATCTCGCGCCCTTCGCGATGCCGGGGCCGGCGAAGATCAAGGGGACGCGGGTCGAGCGCTCCCAGAGGCTGTTCTTGCCCGTGATCCCCTTCTCGCCCAGGTGCCAGCCGTGGTCGGACCAGAGGACGACGATGGTCCGGTCCGCGCGGCCGGATCTGTCGAGCGCATCGAGGACCCGGCCGACCTGCTCATCCATGAATGCGATGCTCGCGAGGTACGCCCGCACCAGCGGCTTCCACTCGTTCCGCGCCTTCAGCGTCGCCAATCTCGGCTCGGGGAGCTTCCAGTGCAGGTACCACGAGAACCTCGGGGTGTCGTCGCGGTCGGTGTCGAGCACGGGCGGGAGCGTGAGCGTTTCGAGCGGGAACCGATCGAAGTATTCCTTCGGCGCGAAGCAGGGGACGTGCGGCAGCCGGAACCCGCAGGCGATGAACGACGGCCGATCCTTCGGCGCCCTGGCGATGGCGTCGGCCGCGGCCGTGGCGATCTTCCAGTCGGCGGAATCCTCGGCCTTGTCGGGGAACGGGCCCCAGTCCATGAGCGGGTGCGGCACGCCCGGCAGGCTGGCGAACCGCCTCGTCGGCCGCCCCATGCCGGGCGCGGGGCCCCAGGCGTTGAACTCGGCCCCCTGGTCCTTCGGGCGGATCGAGCCATCGTGATAGACCTTACCGCATGTGTACGTGAAATCACCCAGTCGCGTGAACGTCTGAGGGAGCGTGACGACGCCTCTCGTGGCCTCGATGTCGCGGATGCCCGGCGCCAGCCCGTAGATCCCGGTCGAGGTCGGCCGTCTGCCGGTCAGGAGGCTGGAGCGAGACGGGTTGCAGAGGGGCGACTGGCAGTGGGCGTTGGTGAAGACGGTGCCGCGCCGGGCCAGCCGGTCCATGTTCGGCGTCCTCGCCTGCGGGTGCCCGCCGAGCGGCCCGACCCAGTCGTTGAGGTCGTCGACGGCGATCAGCAGCACATCCGGCCGCTCGGCCGCCGGCGCGAGGGCCGGCGAGGCCAGGGCGAAGGCCAGGGCGAGCAGTCGGGTCGGGCGGGTCGTCATGGCATGGGCCTCGCGCGGGAAATCCGGGTCGGGGCCTTGCAGGATATCCCGTCGCCCCGGGCGAGTCGACCGCCGCGCGGGCCCGGGGCAGGGACCCCGCCGGATGCCCCGGCCCGCCGTGATTGCGGGATGAATCGCGAATATGTCTAGAATATAAATTTCACTGATGTGTCGACGGTGCTCGCAAGGTGGCGTCCCATCGGGGCAAGTCAAATTTGAACAGTTCTCAAGCTCATCATGGTCGCCCGACCCGGGGCGGGGCAGGGGCCCCGGCGGGTGTCCGGAAATTTTTGGGAGGATTTCGCGAGAATCAAGTTGACATGGGGGCCGATGCGGGGCAGTATCTCGCTTAATTCTCGTCATATCTGGGTCGATTCAGGATATCCCCCCCATGTCCTGGCACCGGTGGTCCCGCCACAGCTGGCCATTTCTCCTCGGCGTCCCGGTGCTTGCGATCGGCTGGGTCGCATCCAGGGAGGGGAGCGAGCATGCAACGTCGGGCAATGATGCGAGTGGCATCGTTGCGCCCGAGTCCGTTGCGTTCGGCGAACTCCGGCCGGGCCAGGGCGGGTCGGTGCGGTTCCGCCTGAGGAATTCGGGGCCGGATGCGGTCCGCGTGGCGCGGATCGAATCCGAGTGCCCCTGCCTGCGGACGCAGCCCGCGGCGCTGGAATTGGCGGCGGGCCAGGAGGCCGAGGTCGTCGTCACGTATGACCCGGGCGAGTCGCCCGACTTCCGGGGCAAGCTGGCCACCCGGCTTGTCGGCACCGGGCCGGGTGGCGCGCCGCTGTTCCGCGTCGCGGCCACGCTCACGGTGGCGGACGGGCCGCCCGCGTCGAAACCGTAAGCCTGGCCTTAAGTTACCGAGAGGAGCCTCCCTTGCGGCCGATCGCACCCTTCCTGAAATGGCTGGCCATATCCCTGGGTTGCGGCCTGACGGCGGTTGTGGCCGGATTGGCCCTCTCAATTTATTGTGTCGGCTCCCTCGAAGAATTACGGTCTCAGCTTAACGGCGATCCTCTCTCGGCCAGCCCCGCGTCGTATGATCTCGGCGTGGGCTCGCCGGGCGAGCAGCGTGAGGCGGTCTTCCGGCTCCGGAATTTCACCGACCGCCCCATCCGGATCACCGGCGGCTCCACATCTTGCACCTGCGTCACGCAGGACGACTACCCGATCGTGATCCCGCCGGCGGCGACGATGCCGCTGACGCTGAAGATCCGGCTCTCCAGGAGTCCGGGCCCCGTGGCGCAGTCGCTGACGCTGTTCACCGATTGCGCGGCCATGCCCGATCTGACATTGCAGGTGAGGGGTGCGGTCGCATCGGGCGCCGCGCCTCGCCCGTGATGCGCCCGGGCGCCGGCCCATCGTCGGCCGGCGCGGGCGTCCGATGTCCTTCGATGTGTGAGGTCCGCCGATGAAGCGACGTCTGGCCATCTTCGGCTCTTATGTGTTCGCGAGCATGGGTTTCGCCCTGCTGTCCCTCGGGCTGCTCCTGGGCGGGCAGAACCGCGCCGTAGCCAACACGCTGCCGGTCCCCGGCGAATGCGTCACGACGTCCACGGCGTGCAACGCCGGCACCTGCACCACCGCGGCCTCGGACTGCATCGCCCCGGCAACGACCTGCAAGTGCAACGACCAGTGAGCCGGCGACGGGGGGCGGCCCCGGCCGCCCCCCCTCCAGATAGGGGGTGGAAATATGTGCGCATTGTTAAGGTGGGCCGTCGTCGTCCTCGGTTGTGCGATGCTGTGCTCGGATCTCCGCGCCGGGACGCTGGAGGAGCGGTTCCGGGCCGAGGCGCCCGCGGCGTGGGAGAGGCTCAAGGAGGCGACCTGGAATCGCAGCGGCACGCTCACAATCATCGCCGAGGCGATCTCGGGCTTCGACAGGAACAGCGGCGGCCGGTTCGACGAGCGGTTCGACCTCCGCGGCCCCGACCTCGCGATGCTCCATTACAAGCTCACACTGGACGGCCACGATGCGCCGCGAAGCCATCACATCTACGGGATCAATCCCGACTATTGCTTCCGGGCCGATCGCGACGAGGCAGCCGGGCGATGGAAGCCGGGCACGGTCGACCGCCCCGACCCGTCGATCGCCGGCTCCGGGCCGTCCCGGATCCGATCCAAGATCGACGCGTTCGCCGAGCAACTGTTCGTGGCGTACACGATCGAGGAGGAGTCGCTGGCCCGGATGGTCACCGCCAGGACGCTAGGCGGGCAGTATGCCTTCCGGGTCGAGTCGATCCGGCCGGTCGCCGGCGAGGACGGGGAGTCGGTCGAGGTCCGCTTCACCAACAGCGTGCATCCCAGGAAGCATTTCCAGATCCGGGGCGGGCGGCTCAGGCTCGACCCCGCGCGATCTTGGTGCCTGCTCGACTACGACCTCGACCTGTTCCTCGACCGCGCGTCGAACTCGTCGGGGCGGGCCGAATACGCTGAAGTCGCCGGGTTCCCCGCTCCGATCAAATTTACATACGATTTCAAGGCGACGACACCCGCCGGGGTCCTGTACCACCGCCGCAAGACTTCGACGATCGAGTACAGCCAAGGGTCCTCGGACGCCTCGATCTTCCGGCTCTCCCACTACGGCCTCGAGGAGCCGATGAAGCGGGCTGCCGTCGGTTCCTCGCAGTGGCCGCTGCCCGTCCTCGGTGTCGCATGTCTGTGCGTGGCCGCGTTCCTGCGGAAGGCCGGGCATGCCTCATCGTTGTCCTGAGCCCAGACGAAGGCCAGTCGAACCGAGGATCCCCCTATGAGCATAGCCACTGCCGAGGACATCGAGGTCCTGGCACCGCAGGAGGAGACCGCCGTCCGCCACCCGGCCGCGCGGCCCTGGTCGCGTCTCTCTGTGTTCGCCGGCCTGTTCGCGGGCCTGGGGTTGGCGGTGTTCGGCTACACGGCCTGGAATTCGTCCTGGCCCGAGCCCGCGGGGCTGATCGTCGCCGACCCGGACCGGTCGATGGCAGGCAAGGCGGAGGGGGAGGGCGAGACCTTCGTCTTCCAACTCCGCAACCCCACCCGGCGCGACATCCGCATCATCGGCACGTCCGACCGCTGCTCATCCCTGCTGGGCTGCTCGGAGACCCGGCCGATCCCGCTCGCGATCCCGCCGGGCGAATCGCGGGACGTGCGGGTGCTCTTCAAGGCCGGGGTCGCTCCGTACCACTTCAAGCTCAGGCTGTTCACCAATGACCCGAAGCAGCCGGAGATCCTCCTGTCGTTCTCCAGCTAGCGTCGCCCCTCCTCCCCCCCGGAGGCCCGAATTGCCCCGATCGCATCATGATATCGGCGACCGTCGAGCGGGCTTCACGCTGATCGAGCTGCTGGTCTCGGTCGCGATCGTCTCGTTGCTGGTCGCCTTGCTCCTCCCCGCCGTGCAGGCGGCGCGCGAGGCGTCGAGGCGGCTCCAGTGCGCCGGCAACCTCCGGCAGATCGCGCTGGCGACCCACGGCTACGCCGACGCCTTCGGCGCGTTGCCGCCGGGCCGGATCCTGACCTACGACCCGCGCCACGCCGGCCGCAACCCGCCCTGCACGTCGGGGGTCGTGGACAAGAGTGTGCATGTGTTCCTGTTGCCGTTCCTGGAGCAGGCGGCGCTCTATCACTCGATCAACCACAGCCTGACGATCCTGGGCGAGGAGAACGTCACGGTCCACGCGGTCTCCGTCGGGGTGTTCGCCTGCCCGAGCGACCCCGAGTCGGGACGGCCCCGGCCGCTGGCCGAGGGCGCCCTGGCCCCGTACGCCGCCGACCCGCCCGGGGGACGCCTGGCGATGTCGTTCACGAGCTACTCGGCGTGCTACGGCTCGTTCGAGGTCAACCCGATCCCACGCCCGGACACCAACTGCGTCGTGCCCGCCGCGCTGGCGGCCCAGGCCGACGGTGTGTTCAACGACCTGCCGTCGGTGCGCCTGGCCTCGATCGCCGACGGCCTGAGCCACACGCTGTTCTTCGCCGAGAAGGCCACGACGATGTTCCGGCACCTCGACGCCGTGAACCCCCGGCTGTTCCCCAGGCAGGGCTGGTGGACCACCGGCAACTGGGGGGACACGCTCATGACGACATTCTATCCCATCAACATGATCAGTCGGGTCGCTCTGGCCGCCGGCGCCTCGCACACGCTGGCGGCGTCCAGCCTGCACCCCGGCGGAGCCAACGTCGCGCTGGGGGACGGATCCGTCCGGTTCGTGAGGGAATCGGTCGACTCCTGGCCGTTCGACGGCGCCTCCGGCCGCCCCCGGGGCGCGTCGAAGGCGGCCGACGGGTCGTGGACCAACCTGCCCCCCCAGGGGGTCTGGCAGAAGCTCTCGACCCGCGCCGGCGGCGAGACCTTCGGCGACTCCGACTTCTGAATCCCCGCCGAAAACCGCAATCCTGGCACTCCGCCTAAGTTTGCGTCATCCCCGATGGCTGCCCTGGACGAATCCCCTCGTCGCGGCTAAACTGCCCGCGCGACAACCGAGACGAGCATCGCGATCGAGACCCCTTGTCGAGTTCGGTTGCGCTCGACATGGACCTCGGCGGGCAGGAATTCATGCACGATCCCCTGACCGAACTCCGAGGCAAGCTCGCGGGCATCCCCGACGCCTTTCTCCACATCTCGAACTGGCCCGGCTCGACCGACCCGTACTCGACGAACATCGACGGCCGGATCACCTCGATCCAACTCGTGCCCGAGCCGACGACGGTGCTGGCGTTCGGCCTGATCCTCGGGGCCGTCGCGTCGCGAGCCCGACGCCGACACCCGTAGCCCGACGCCGTCACCCGTAGGGTGTGGTGGCCGCGTCCTCGCGGCCTCCGCACCGAGTCTACGCCCGGCCGCTTCGGTCGTGCGCGTCCGTCGGTGCGGAGCCGCGCGTCGTGCTCGGCACCACAGCCTACGATTCGTAGCGGTACCGGATCACCTGCGAGAGTTCGACGCCGGGCGGGGGGCCGTCGCAGTCCTGGATCAGGATAGATTGCTTGCGGAGTTCGTAGCCGGACTCGGGCCAGGACGCGGCGTAGGCGCGCACGGCCGCGGCGCCGGGCTCGTGGGGCTGGCCGTTGGCGCGGCACTCGCCCAGGGGGATGCCCTCGCGGTTGCGGATGGCGACGAAGCGGATGCCGTAGATCCCGGCGGGCTCGACCAGGTCGTGCAGGGCGTCGAGCGACCGCGTGGCGAAGCAGCAGGGGCAGAAGATGTGGTCGGGCTCGTCGGTGGCGGAGACCGGGTGGAATGAGCCGGTCGGCCGCTCGCGGTAGTGCGCCACCGGGCCGAGCGTGGCCTTGCGATAGAGTGTCGGCCGGCCCTCGCGCTCGGGCATCCGGAAGATCATCTGCGGGCAGACCACGGGCCGCTCCGACGCCGCGTCGACCAGCGTCACGAGGTCGGTGTTGGCCCAGGGGACGAACGCCGCCTCAAGCGCCTCCCGCACGTCCGCGCCCGACCCGTACTGATAGTCGAAGATGCCGTCGGGGAGGAAATCCGGGTGATGGGCCTGGATGGTGGTGATGGTCTGGACCCGGCCGTCGTCCAGGGGCAGGAGCCCGCAGGCGAGCGGCATCAGCTCGTAGCCGCTCTCGGGGAGCACCACCCAGTCGGAGTCGCGGATCTCGGCCCGGATCCGGTGCGCGGTGAGGATCTCGGCCAGGGCCTCCGCCACGCGGGCGGTCCCCCTCGCCCTCGCCCGGCGGCTCTTGCCCCCGTGCCGGATCGTCCCCGCCGCGCCCGGGTTCCCCGGCATCGGCCCCGGCCTCGCGGCGCGTCCCCGTCCTCCGTCCGCAATCCTGACCATGGCTCGTCCTCCGCCCGGAGGATCCGACCCGAAGTCCGCTCCGATCGGGGCCCCTGGAGGGAACCTAGGACGCCATCATCGGCCTGTCAACTCGGCCCGCAACTTTCGGCAGGCTCATTCCGAGTGGGCGCCGGACTCGGAAATTCGATCTGCACGAAGGGGATTCCATCGCGCCGGCAATGGGCATCATCCGAACCCGAACAGTCTCGAAAATTAGCGCAAGGGATCTCCTGTAATTATATTAAGCATTGAGAGTTTTTGCACTGGCTATTATCATCCCCGACATGTCCTCTCCCCGTCTCGGTTCCGTGGTCTCGACCGCCTTCCGACAGGATCCCCCCCCCATGAATCTTGCCCTCCTCGCGGCGCTGGTGCTCGACAATTCCCTCGTGATCGCCATACTCGCACTATGTACCGGCCTGGTCCCCGGGCTGCTGGCCTGGCTCAACGAACGTTCGAAGGTCAAGATCCTGGAACGGCAAATCCAGCAGCTCGAAGGGCTCGCCAAGAGGCTTGAGGAACTGATCACGAACCAGGAGAATGTCCGCATCTCGCTGGAGGGGCAAATCGAGGAATTGACCGGTGCCCTGCGGACCTTGGCGGTCGCCCGTGCGAATCAGGGCGCCGACAGCGAGTTGATGACGACCGAGGTCTCTTCCCTGATCGAGCCGGAGGCTCCGGCCGAAATGTCGGGCGATTTCCCTCCGGGGCAGGACGGCAAGTACGTCGTCTGGGTCCCGGGGACCCTCGTCGATTCGCCCCGGTATGCCCTGCTGACCTGGAGCAAGACGGGGGATCGGATCGGCTTCAAACTGCGCGACTACATCGGCGGGAAGCTCTTCCAATCCCCGGGATCGCCCCCCGGCCGCGAGGCCGGATTCGATCTCTTCGAATGCCCGCTCGCGATCGAGAATCTCTGGTCCACCGCCCGCGGCCACATGCTGGCGCGTGGCGAGTTCCTGAAGGCCGTGAGCGACCATTCCTGGTGGAAGGCGAGACTGGCTGAGATGACGGCCGGCCATGATTCGGCGGAGGCGAATGGACTCATCTCCGCGATCTCCGAGGGGATCCGGAATGTCCTCCTCATGCTCGCCAGTACCCAGAACCCGCCGCCCCGGGAGGAAATCCGGTGGCACGCCGCCAATCCGAGCGAGGACGGCCTTTCGTACGTGGCGACGACCCGCATGCTGACCGGCCTGAAGGCGGGACGCAGCGTCGTCCTCTTTTACGGCGACGTGAGCCTGGCCAATCAGTTGCTAGGGTACGGCCTCTATGAAGGCTATCTCAACGCTACCGCCGATGAGGCGAGGCCGTTCCTTGAACGTAGCGATTTGTACGGCAAGAAGGGGATGCCGAGCCGGGTTCTGGGCCTGATCAAGCTCAGCCGCTTCACGGCCCTGCCGGCCGGCGTATCCCTCGACGATCTCCGGTGCAGGATTATCTCCGACGGCGTCGGCAACAATCGGCCGCTCAGCCTCTTGAACCTTCCGGTCGGCCCGGCACGGTCGCAGGTGTACTTTCAGCGTGCTGAACGGTCCTGATCCACTTCGATCGCCCTCTCCGGTCTGACCACTTTCCGCTGAACAGAAGGGTGGACGGGACAGTCTATAGGATGACTCCTTCGGACATGGCCGGGCCGTGCTATCCGAAGTCGGATACCTGCGGGCACCCTTGATCTCCGGCCGGGTTCGATCACCCACCCGGCCGGATCAAGACCCAGACGAGGAACGCGACCCAGGCGGCGGCGAACAGGAGCGGGACGGTGAATGCCAGGGGGCGCGAGATCGACAGGCCGTCGGTCCGGCCGGGGCCGGCGAAGGCGGCGAGGGTGCGGGCGTACTCGGGGACGGCCCGCTTGACCTGGTTGTTCACGTGAACACAATATCGCCAGTGCCGCACCTGCACCACCAGCCAGAGCACCGTGAACGCCAGCGCCACCGCCGTCAGCGGCAGGAACACCCCCGGGGCCGGCTCCTTGTTGTAGAGGATGGCGAACACCCCCAGCAGGCCGACCTGCATCGCCGAGAAGTAGTTCATGCGGTCATAGAACAGCCGCTCCTCGTGCATCCCGTGCTGCCAGATGCGGTTGATCTCGTCGGGCTGGAAGTTCAACTCCGGCAACTCCGGCGGCTGGCTCATGGCGGCGGCTCCCTCCCCTGGGTAGACCGGGGGCAATCTACCACGATGTCGCCGCGTGGTCATCGCAAGTTAATGGCCTTCGTCCTTCTCCGGGAGAGTCTCCAACGGATCCCGGTCGAGGAGGCGGACACATGCGTCGGCGCGTCTTGATGGTGGTAACGATGATGGCGGCGGTGGTGGGCGCGGGGCTGGTGGTGCCGGCGTCGGGGGGCAAGGCGCTGGCGGGCCCGGCGATCCAGAAGAAGAAGGGGGCCCTCGACAAGAAGAAGGGATTCGGCAACGCCGACGGCAAGGACACGGTCGACGGCGCACTCTGGGTCTTCGCCGCCACCAACCGCTCGGGCAAGCAGATCCGCTTCCGGTACCGCGTGACCAACTCGATCATGTTCGACCCCGACACCGACAAGCAGATCGGCGAGGTCCACAACGCCGGCAAGGGCAAGTCGCGGGTCACGATGCACAAGGGGACCAAGTTCCCCGCCACCTTCGGCCTGGAGATCGACAAGGCCGGCCTCTGGCTCGGCAACGGCAAGTACGACGGCGACTCCTGGGCGATCCAGGTGAGGTGCCTCGACCGTTGAGGCTTGACGGATGCCGCCGGGGTCGGGACCATCGTGCTTGCGGACGTCGGACCCGACCCCCTGGAATCCCACAACCCGGCGGCGATGGCGCGGATCCTGATCGTGGAGGATGAGGACAAGATCCGGTCGGCCCTCGCGCGGGGCCTGGCCGAGGAGGGGCACGACGTCGCCGAGGCGGCCGACGGCGACGCCGGGCTGGCGCTCGCCCTGGCCGAGCCCACCCCCGACTGCCTCGTGCTCGACCTCATGCTCCCCGGGCTCGACGGCCTCGACGTGCTGAGGGGGATCCGCCGCGCGGGGCTGTCGACGCCCGTGCTCATGCTCTCGGCCCGCTCCGAGGTCGAGGACCGCGTCAACGGGCTCGACGCCGGGGCCGACGACTATCTGGCCAAGCCCTTCGCCTGGGCCGAGCTGCTCGCCCGCGTCCGCGCCTGCCTGCGTCGCAGGGCGAGCGAGCCGGCGACGCTTTTGAAGGCCGGGTCCGTCGAGCTGGACCCCGCGCGACGGCGGGCGTCCCGCGAGGGCCGCGAGGTCGAGCTGACCATCCGCGAGTGCGAATTGCTCGAAGCGTTGATCAGGAAGGCCGGGGGCGTCGTCAGCCGCGACGAGCTGGCCCGCGACGTCTGGCGCGACCCGTCGGCGGGCCTAACGAACGTCATCGATGTTTACATCAACTACCTTCGCAAGAAGCTCGACAAGGTCGGGGCGAAGGGCGTGATCCAGGCGGTGAGGGGCGTCGGCTACTGCCTCAGGGCCGACGGCCGGGGCGAGCCGTGACCATGCCCCGGCCATTCGCCCGCGCCGGGCTCCGCGTCCGGCTGACCGCCTGGTATGGCCTGGTGCTGCTGGTGACGCTGGTGGCCCTGGGGGCGGCCGTGCACTGGATCGCCGCCCGCGCGCTGATCGGCCGGGTCGACGCCATGCTCGACTTCGAGTTCAAGGAGGCCGCCGAGCGGCTCGGCCCGCAGACCGACGCGGTGGACCTCGGCGAGGAGCCCGCGACCTTCCACGAGACCTACCTGATCCGCGTCCTCGACGACTCCGGCCGCGTGCTGGCCCGCAGCCGGCGGCTCGGCGGCGTCGCCTGGCCGGGCCCGGTCGTCCCCGACGCGCGCGGGTATGAGAATGTGCCGCTCGGCGGGCTCGGGGCGTTCCGCGTGCTCTCCGACCGCGTCCACGTCGGCCGGGCGTCGCGCTGGGTCCAGATCGCCACCAGCCTGGAGGCGACCGAGGCGGACCTCGCGGATTTCCGGCGCGCCCTGTGGATGATCCTGCCGGGGGGCCTGCTGGCGACCTCGATCGGCGGCTACTGGCTGGCGGGGCGGTCGCTCGCCCCGGTCGGCCGGATGACCGAATCGGCGCATCGGATCTCGGCCGAGAACCTGTCCGAGCGGCTCGCCGTGGACAACCCCGGCGACGAGCTCGGCCGCCTCGCCGCGACCCTGAACGCCATGCTCGACCGCATCGACCGGGGCTTCGACGCCATGAAGCGGTTCACGGCCGACGCCGCCCACGAGCTGCGGACCCCCGTCGCCTCGCTGCGGGCCGAGGCCGAGGTCGCCCTCCTGGGGACCCGGTCGGAGGAAGAATATCAGGATGTGCTCAGGAGCATCGTCGAGGAGGCCGCCCGGCTGTCGACCCTGCTCGACCGCCTGCTGCTGCTCTCGCGCGAGGACGCCGGCGTGGCCCTGGCCCGCTCGCGGTTCCGGGTCGACGAACTCGCGGAGGAGGCCGTCTCGGGCATCCTCGACCACGCCGCGCGGGCGGGGCTGTCGGTCCACCTGGGGCCCTTGCCGGAGGTCGAGATCGACGGCGACGCGCTGCTTCTGCGGCAGGCGTTCGACAACCTCCTGGAGAACGCGGTCAAATATAACAGGGCCGGGGGGATGGTGTCGGTGCAGGGGGCGATCCATCATGAGCACGTCATCATCGAGGTGGGCGACAACGGTGTGGGGATCCCCGAGGGGGCGCTATCGCGGGTCTTCGACCGATTCTTCCGCGCCGATGCGTCGCGGAGCCGCAGGACCGGCGGCACCGGCCTGGGCCTGAGCATCGCCCGCGCGGTGGTCGAGCGCCACGGCGGCAGGATCTCGGCCGAGAGCGAGCCGGGCGTCGGCAGCAAGTTCCGCGTGGCCCTGCCCTTGCGCCGCGATTAGAAAAAACTCATCCAACTTCTCATGTGAATCAGACCCGTTGCTGTGTACCATCGGGCCCGTCGGCCGCGCGCCATCGAGAGGAAGGTGCGGCCCGGAAATTCGGAACCCGAGGGGTCTCAGAACGTGCCGAACCGGAATCCGTCGCCGCGCCGCGGCTTCACGCTGATCGAACTGCTCGTCGTCATCGCGATCATCGCCGTCCTGATCGCGCTGCTGCTGCCGGCGGTGCAGAGCGCCCGCGAGGCGGCGCGCCGGGCGCAGTGCCTGAACAACCTCAAGCAGACCGGCCTGGCCATCCACAACTATCTCTCCGTGCACACGACCTTCCCGCCGGTGGTGGTGCTGCCCAAGGGGCGGACGTCGCAGCCCTGGTCGGGCCTGACCCGCCTGCTGCCGTTCATGGAGCAGACCAACCTCTACAACGCGATCAACTGGGACCGGGACTTCGAGTTCACCACCAGCCCGACGCTCGCCGCCGTGCGCGTGGCCGCCTTCATGTGCCCGAGCGAGATCAACGACCGGCCCCGGCCGACGCCGACGATCACGTACTATCCCAACAACTATTGTTTCAATGAGGGGACGTGGTTCATCTACGACCCCGCCAGCGACGCCATCGGCGACGGGGCGTTCACGCCCAACCGCGCGTTCCCGCCGGCGGCCCTCACCGACGGCCTGAGCAACACCCTGGGGATGTCCGAGGTGAAGGTCTTCCAGGCGAACTACTGGGACAGCAAGAATCCCGGCACGCTCGGCGTCGCCGCCCCGCTCAATCCGGCGGCCCTGCAAGCCTACATCGGCGGCACGTTCGACAGCAACGGCCACACCGAGTGGGTCGAGGGGGACGTGCACGAGGTCGGGTTCACCACCACGTTCACGCCGAACACCAGGGTGATGGCGACCGTGTCGGGCGTCCCGGTGGACGTCGATTTCACCTCGATGCGGGACGGCGAGTCGATCACGATCCCGACCTACGCGGCGATCACCACGCGGAGCTTCCACTACGGCGGCGTGAACGCCCAGATGATGGACGGCTCGGTGCGGTTCATCCGCAACACCGTCGACCTCCGCATCTGGCGCGGCCTGGGCACCCGGGCCGGCGGCGAGGTCCTGAGCGCGGACTCCTACTGACATGATTCCGCGAGAGAATGCCCCCATGTTCCTGCGACTCTCCCTCGTGCTCGCCGTCGCGGCCGTCTCCGGCTGCGGCGGCGGCCCGTCCCCCCAGTCGGCCCCCACCGAGGGCCGTGCGGCCGCCGAGGCGTTTTTAAGCGATCTCCGCTCGGGCAAGGTCGAGCCCGCCTGGGAAGGGACATCCTCCGAGTTCAAGTCGCTGATGGGCCTGGACAGCTTGAAGTCGCTCGTCAAGCGCAACCCCTCCATTTCCCGCCCCGCCTCCTATGTCGAGTCCCGCGTCCTGGCCCGCAACAACCTGACCCTCGCCGAGCACGTCTTCAAGCCCGACCCGGCCGCCAAGGGCGCCTCGAAGACCATCACCATCCTCACCGCCGCCGGGCCGTCGGGATGGACGGTGGAGCAGATCAAGGTGGAGTAATGTCTTGGTAGGGTGCGCTGCGACGCTCGCGAGAACAGAGCGTCAGCGAGCGGACGCACTCCAGACGGCGCGGCCGGGCGTCATGCCGGCGGGGTCGGCCGAGGATGGCCCGCGCCCCGCCCTGCGGCGGCCGCGTTCAATTCGCCGGCTCGATCCAGAGCACCACGCCCGCGCCCTCGCCGGTGGGCGAGCGGCTGACGTTCGGGTTCGCCGGATCCGGGATCGAGTACTGACGTCGGTAGATGAGCACGGGTTTGTCGGCCGGCATCTGCTGGAGCGTCTCGAACGGGGTGGAACTCGTCGCGCTGCTCGACTTGCGGCCGGCGTCGGGCTCGTCGGCCTCGAGGAGGAGCGTCTCGCCGTCGTAAACCCTCGCGCGGAGGCTCCCCGTGTTCCAGGGGGCGTCCATGGTCAGGCGGAGCCGGTGCCGGCCGGGGGACAGCGGGGCCGAGATCGCGTGGGCGGGGTAGTTGCCGCCGGCGACCTCCTTCACCGACACCTTCAACACGAAGCCGCCGGGGCGTTCGGGCAGGTACAGGTCCCAGCGCGGCACCTCGTACCACTCGTCCGAGCCCCGGATGATCGCGATCTTCGACGGATCCTCCACGAACAGCTCGCGGGCGAGCGTCCGCATGGGGCCGACCCGGCGCCGTAGCGTCTCGTTCTGCCCGCGCTGGATGGACCAGGCCATCCACACCGCCACCGCCGCGACGACCAGCAGCAATGTCCGCAGGCTCAGTCCCCACCCGCGCCGGGGGGCGGCCGGCGAGGGGCTCGCGACCTCGATCGGTTCCGTCACGGCGAGGGCTCCGGGCCGGTGGGTGGGCCGGCGGGCGTGGCCGTCGGCGGCGGGTTGTACGCGATCTCGGTGCGGAAGAACTCGCCCCCGGGGAACCGGGCCAGTTCCTGGGGCGACAGGGCCTTCGCCGCGTCTCTCATCAAGGCCTCGGAAAATTTAAGCCTGATCAGGAGATGCGTCCCCGGCTTCAGCACCGTCAAGGGCTCGCCCAGTTGTTCGACCACGACCTCCGACTCGCGCCCCTTGAGCAGCCGGACGAGCCCGATATCCCCGGTCGTGAAGACACCGGCGGTCCACTGGAAATTGGTGTGGACCTCCAGCCCTCGCTCCTCGGTCACGCGCAGCCGCACGGTCGGGAGCACGTCCTCCGACGACAAGGAGATCGTGCCGCTCGAACTGCTACCCCCCAGGGACGAGCTGACGGCGAGCGACGTCCCCTTCGGCCCGTGGAACCGCCAGGCGAAACACAGCGGCTCGCCCGTGGGGATCGCCAGCACGTGGAATTTCGAAGGGTCCGCGACCTCCATGTCCCCGGTCGTCTTCCTGAGCCGCTGGTAATCCGCCAGCAGCCGCGCCCGCTCGCGCCCCTCGGCGGCGGCGAAGTACAGACCGACCGCGATCGCCGCGACCAGGCCGAACTCGAAGATCCTCTTGAGCCGTCTCATGTTCACGTCCGTGATCGAACCGCCCTTTGGAGTGCGGGGGCGGAGCGGCCGCTTTCGTGAAGGGCGGACGAGTCCCCGCGCCCCGGGATGGCCCGGCCCGCCCGGCCCCGGCCGATCTCCCCGCATGAAAGCGGCAGCGGGACGGCCGCACTCCAAAGGGGGGATTGTAGTGGTTGGGGCGACGCGGTTGGCGAGGAATCGTCGGATTTTCGCGGACGCCGCGCCCTACAATGAAGGGCTAGACAAAAGACGTGAGTATGCCTTGACGGTTTGGTTCGGTTCCGTGCGGCCCGGGAGTGTTGGGGGGTAACCGATTGGGCGGCAAGACGTTGGGGCGAATTGGGTTCGTTTCGAAAATCCAGCGTGCCCGCGAGGCCCCGCGTCCCGGGACCCCGGCGGGTTGCCGGATGTTTGGTGAGAAGGGTTTGTGGCACAGGGGTTTATGGCGAGTTGGGTTCGTCCCGCCGATTCCGGATCAGAGGAACAGCGAGGCGCGGATCCTGGCGAGGATGACCTGTTCGAGCTTGGTGTCGCGGCCGCGGTCGATCCAGCCGACGGGGGCGGGGATGGGGCCGACGACCTCGCGGGCGCGGTTGACCGGGAAGTCGTTGTTGAACACCGCGCGGCCGTTGGCCTGGCGGTCGGGCTTGACGAGGTCTTCGAGCTGCTTGAACACCTCGACCTTGACCGCCCAGCCACCGCTGGGGGCGGGGTGGACGTGGACGATCGCGAACCGGCGGATGGTCTGCAGGGTCGATTCGAGCCGCTCGGAGGCGTCGGCCGAGTCGCCGTACCAGGGTTCGAGCAGGGAAGCCCCGCTGCGCGGCTGGGTGACGATCTTGCGCTGGAGGCGGTTCTCGGAGGCGATGTCGAAGTATTCGTCGACGGCGTTGACGGACGCCCGCCAGACGGTTTCGAAGTCGGCCGAGGGGACTTGCAGGGGGTTGTCGGAGACGGGCCGGCGGCCGGGGAGCGAGAGGGTGGCGCAGCCGGAGGCGAGGAGCAGCAGGAGGGGCAGGGCGCGACGGGGGATCCCGTGCGCAATGCTCTCGCTGGAAAGGGGTTGGGACGCGGACGTGTGCCGACTCCGTGGCATGACGCGGGCCTCGCCTTCGGTCGTGGCGAGCGGTGAGGCGGTGGGGTTGCGGGGTCGGAGGGGTCGGATCGGCCGCGGTCGCTCACGCCCGGCGCGTCCTCGCCCATCCTTGGGCGACGTGTCCGCCGGCGCGGGGGGGATTATGCCGGACCGGGCCGGATCGGGCAATGCGGGTTTTGCTGCGGGATCAGGGGAGGGTGCGGGCGATCCGGAAGCCGAGGCCGACGCCGCGGGCGGAGGGGGCCTGGGCGCGTCGGGCGGCGATCCGGAGGTCGACGGTCTCGTCGTTCCAGGCGCCGCCGCGGACGACCCGGTTGGGCTCGGCCTCGCCGCCGGGCCCGGCGGCCGGCTCGCGGACGATGTCGGTCCCGGAGGTGCCCAGCCGCTCGATGACGTAGGGGCGGAAGGCGGTGTGGGTCCATTCCGAGGCGTTGCCGGAGGTGTCGAACAGGCCGAGGGCGTTGGGCAGGAGGTGGCCGACCGGGTGGGCCTGGTCGGCGGAGTTGGCGGTGGACCAGGCGGCGAGGTCGAGGCGCCGGGAGGAGAGGCCGGTGGCGTAGGCGGTGAGGTTGCCCGCGCGGGCGGCGTAGGTCCACTCGGCCTCGGTGGGGAGGCGGTAGCCGCCCTTGAGGACGGCGTCGGCGGGGACGGCCGAGCCGGGGCCGATGTCGGCGGGGTAGCACCACTGGGCGGGGGGGAGCCCTTCGCGGCGGCTCATCCAGTTGCAGAACCGGGCGGCCTCGTACCAGTTGGCGCCGATGTAGGGGCATTCCTCGCTGGGGAGGGTCTGCTGGGCCTGGGCGCCCCGGGAGTAGTCGACGATCCGGTTGCGGCCTTCGTCGTCGGACAGGAACCGGCGGTAGAGGGAGATGGGGATCTCGGTGGCGGAGACGGCGAACTTGCGCTCGATCTTGACCTGGTGGAGGGTCTCGCCGGCCTCGCGGCCGAACTCCTCGGTCGGGGACCCGAGCTGGGCGGAGACGGGGCCGCGGACCACGGCGAAGGTCAGGCCCTCGGGGCCTTCGTACCAGGAGCGGGCCGGGTTGAGGCCGCGCTCGGCGGCGGGGCCGGGGGGGAGCCATTCGGGCTGCTTCCAGGCGGCGCGGAAGAGCCAGGCGGCGGCCGAGTGGACGCCGGGGTCGGCGTGGGAGCGGTGGAGTTCGGCGACGATGGAGCGGACCTTCTCCTGGGCGGAGGGGGAGAGCGAACTGGGGTCGAAGCCGCCGAGCCCGAGCAGGAGGGCCTGGAGGATCCCGGGGTCCTCGGGCTCGGCCGGGGTCTCGTGGCCGGACTCGCCGGCCTGGGCGGCGGCGGCGAGCCGCTCGACCAGGACGCCGGGGGAGCCGCCGAGTTCGGCGAACCGCCGCAGGGCCTCGACCCGGATGGTGGGGTCGGCCGAGTGCCGGAGCAGGGGCCAGACGGCGTCGCCGGAGTCGAGGATGAGCAGGGCGGCGGCGATCTGGCCCTGCCGGCGCTCGGCCTGGTCGTCGTCGGTGATGGGGTGCTGGATCTTGGCGGCGAGGTGGCTGGCGGCCCGGCCGCGCTGGGCGATCAGGGCGAGGGTCTCCTTGAACTGCGCGGGGTCGGCGTCGCAGAGGAGTTCGGCGAGGTACTCGGTCTGGCCGGCGTCCTTGGAGCGGGAGGCGAGCCCGAGGGAGTAGCGGTAGGCGAGCTGGCGGACCCTGGGCTCGCGGGAGGCGTCGCGGTAGGCGTCGAGGAGGGGGACCTTGATCCGGTTGGCGACGAGGAGGAAGGTCTCGGTCCAGCGGTCGGCGGCGGGTGCGGGCTCGCGGAGCAGGGCGTCGGCGACCTTGGGCCCGAGCCCTTCCCATCGCCCGTCCTGGGGTGCGAACCGGGCGAGGGCGGCGGCGGTGCGGAGCCCGGCGGGGGTGAGGGCGGGGGCGTTCAGGTCGAGCGAGGCCCAGATCCGCTCGATCATGGCGGCCTCGACCCCGTGCGAGCCGAGGGCCCGGCTGAGGATCAGGAAGTCGCCGGCGGCGGTCTCGGGGGCGAGCATGGCCTTGAGGATGACGTCGGCCCGCTCGGGGTCCTCGGGGAGCAGGGCGAGCGCGGCCTGGCGCCGGGTCCGCTCGGAGCTGTCCTTGGCGTCGGCCAGCTCGCGGAGCCGTCGGGAGGCGAGCCCGCGGTCGCCCCCCATGCGGTTGATCAGGCCCTCGACCTCGGCGAGGTCGGCGGTGGCGAGGGCCTCGGCCAGGCCCTCGGCGTGGGCGATCCGGTCGTGGGAGGCGAGCCGGTTGCGGTCGTAGAGGTGGATGCCGGCGGCGGCGGCGACCATGCCGCCGAAGGCGAGGGTGAGGGTGGTCATCGGCCAGCGGCCCAGCAGCTTGCCGACGCGGGTGCGGGCGGCCTCGCGGTGGACCGAGACCGGCTCGCCGAGCCGCCAGCGTTCGAGGTCGAGGGCGAGCAGCCGCATCGAGGCGTAGCGGTGCTCGGGCCGGCGGGCCATGGCCTTGAGGCAGATGGCCTCCAGGGCGCGCGAGACCCCGCGGGAGAGCCGGGTCGGCCGGGTCGGCCGGCCGTCGAGGATCCGCTCGCGGAGGGCCCTGGGGTCGCCGGCCTCGAACGGGGGCCGGCCGGCGAGGGCGAGGTAGAGCAGGGCCCCCATCGCGTAGACGTCGGCCGCCGGGCCCACCCGGTCGGACCCCGCCTCGAGCTGCTCGGGCGAGGCGTAGGAGAGGAGGAGGTTCTGGTCGTCGTCGCCGCCGCCGGTGCCGGTGCCCTGCCTGGGGGAGGAGGGGGACGCGGTCCCCACGCCGCTGCGGGCCCGGCCCCACTCGACCACCTGGGTCTCGCCGCCGTGGCCGACCACGATGCTGTCGGGCGCCAGGCCGCAGTGGACCACGCCCCGGCCGTGGGCGTAGGCCAGGGCGCGGCAGGCGTCGACGAACCGGCCGATCAGGCCGCGCAGCTCCGACACCGCCTCGCGGCCCGAGCGGGCCTCGGGCGGGTTGCGGAACCGGTCGATGACCTCCGACAGGGGCTCGGCCGCGAGCGAGCAGGTGGTGTAGTACGGCCGGCCGTCGGCGAGGAACCCGAGCCGGTAGATCGGCGGGATGCCCGGGTGTTCGAGGCGGCCGACGATCTCGGCCTCGCGGAGGAAGTCGGCGCGGGCGTCGGGGTCGGCGGACGGGCCGGGGTTGAGGATCCGGAGCACGACCTGGCGGTCGAGGTCGAGGTCGTGGGCCAGGTGGACCTCGGACCGGCGGCCCTTGTGGACGAGCCGGACGATCCGCATCCGGGCCAGGCCCTCGACCTCCTCGCCGACGTCGGTGGCGGCCGAGACCGCCGGCTTGCGCTTCGCGACCGTGCTGAACGCCGTGGCCGAGTCGGCCGGGGCGGGGGCGGGCAGGGCGTTGGCCACGCTGGCGGTCCCGCTGCGCAGCCAGGCCCGGAATTCCACGGTGTCCAGGCTCGCCTCGGCCTCGCCCGGCAGCGGCTCGCGCAGGAGGGCGGCGATCGCCTGCCTCGGGTTGCCCCGGCGCAGCGACAGCTCGTCGCTGGTCAGCTCATCGATCAGGTCGGCCGCGCCGGAGCCGTGGACGGGGAGGATCGACCCGAGCCCGTCGCGGTCCCCGGCCTGGAACGCGGCCCAGCCCTGGAGGAATCGCTCGGGGGCGATCAGCCCCGCGCGGACGCCCAGGAGGGCACGGAGCAACTCGAACTCGTCGGGGGGCGAGGGCAGCAAGTTGTTGGGCTCCGTGCGGGGGCGGTTCATGGTGTGGGCTCGGTCCGGGGCGGCCATCATCGGCGCCATCGGCATGTGTGGGGCGGGCGGGCGCGAAGGCTCGGCCGGGTCCGCGTTGACGTGCCCGATCGATCCTCTTACGATAGCAGGGGGTACCTTGGCGCAACCATAGCCGTTTCCCCGCCGCAACGAACTCGTACACAGGCGCGCTGACGCGATGCGACACAGGCCCGGCAGAACCCGAGCCCGCGTCACCGGGATCGCCCTCCTGGTCCTGGCGATCCTGCACGCGCCGATGCCCCAGCCGGACTTCCACAACATCCGGCACCACGACGGCGAGGGGCAGGTCTGCGACTATCACGACCACCTGCTCCGCTGGCACCCCGACGCCCGGCTCGCCGAGGACGTCCCCGTGCTCCACTGGCACTGGGTCCATCCTTATAGTGTCCCGAACGAGCCGCAATCCGACGGACTGGGCATGCACGGCCACGGCGACGACTGGGTCGCCACCTGCGACGACGGCCCGTCGCTCGCGCCCGACACCTCGACCTCCCGCCTCTCGGCCCGGGGCCTTTGCGCCTCCGCCTCCTGGTCGGGCCTCACCACGATCCTGCCCCCGCCGGCGCTCCTGTGCGACCCCGGCGGGCGCCCGCGCGCGGGCGAATCCGCCTCCGGCGCCCCCCTTGCGCCCCGCGCCTCGCGTCTGAGCGTCCTCCAGCGCTGGACGTGCTGAACCGGAATTGAGCCCCGGCCCCGGGTCGGCTCCCGTTGCACGGCATCCCCGGTCGGGGTGCCCGCGGGTTTCATCCTCGAAACGCCGGCGGGCTCTGCCTTTGCCCCGTCCAGGGGCGGGCCGGGTCCGTGGGTTCCGCGTCCGGAAACCCGCGGGCCCCCTTGCCCATGCCCGGCAGGTGACCGGGCGCGGCGATCGCGTCCGCACCCCACCCGACATGCACGCGGATCCCTTTCCTTCCTCCATTCGAGCGTCTGGAGTTTCGTCCCATGTCCAGCACGGTTCCCGCAGGGGGCGGCCGGGGGTTGGCCTCGAAGCTGATGCCCTGGGTCTTCGCGGCGGCGGCGGTCGCGGCGGTCTCGATGTTCCACGACCGGATCTTCCACGGGCCCGTCGCGGCCCAGGATCGGCAGGCGGCCGACAAGGCGCCGGAGCATAGGCCGAAATATGACCCGGCGACGCACGTCACGGTCACGCCGGCCAAGCTCAAGACGATCGGCGTCTCGGTCGAGCCGGCGAGGACGATCGACCTGGCGTCGGAGGTCGACGTCGCCGGCCAGGTGGTGCCGAACTCGGATCGACTGATCGACATCCGCCCCCGGATCTCCGGCATCGTCCGCACGGTCAACTTCGCCCTGGGGCAGACCGTCAGGAAGGGGGACGTGCTCGCGGTGCTCGACAGCGCCGACGTCGGCACCGCCCGGCTCAACCTGCGGACCCACCAGCGGGCCCTCTCGACCGCGCGGATCGAGGCCGACTGGAAGCGTGAGGTCGCCCGGAACGTCGAGGAGCTGGTGCCCCTGTTGCGCAAGAATACGCCGGGGGAGAAGCTGGAGAAGGAGTTCGCGGCCAAGGCCCTGGGCTCGTTCAAGGGGATGCTGCTGTCCTCCTACGCCGACCTGGAGATCGCCAACCACGAGGAGGAGAAGCAGACCGACCTGTTCAAGAAGAACATCGTCGGCGAGCACCCGGTCTTCGTCGCCGTGCACGCCCGCGAGGGGGCGCAGGCGAAGATGGACGGGCTGCTCGAACAGGCCCGGTTCGACGCGCTCCAGCAGACGAGGGTCGCCGACCAGGCCGTGCGCAACGCCGAGGCCGAAGTGATCGACGCGGCCCAGCGGCTGCGGATCCTCGGGGTGTCGGAGGACATCGCGACGCTCCTGGCCCGGCCGAAGTCGGAGTCCGACCCGCTCGCGGCCGGCAGCGTCTCGGGTTCGGCCGTGCCCGCCGGGATCGATGAAGATGTGACCTCATACCCGATCATCGCGCCCATCGACGGCACGATCCTGTCGAAGTCGGTCGTGCCGTCGCAGCGGGCCGAGCCGACGGACGTGCTCGGCTCGCTCGGCGACCTGACGAGCGTCCGCGTGTCGGCGAACATCTCCGAGTCGATGCTCCACCTCCTGCCCGGCCTCAACGACGCGCAGGTGCACTTCCAGGCGACGGCCTACCCCGGCCGGACCTTCCGCGCGAAGGTGCTGAGCGTGGGCTCGCGGGTGGACGAGTCGACCCGCACGGTGCCCCTGATCGCCGAGCTGCCCAACGCCGACGGCCTGCTGAAGCTGGGCATGTTCGTGCGGATCCTGCTCGGCGGCAAGACGACCGAGAAGGCCCTGACGGTGCCCAACGGCGCGGTGGTCGACATCGAGGGGAAGACGGGCGTCTTCCTCCCCGTCGAGGAGGGCGAGGGGGATTCGGTCTACGCGTTCCACCCCGTGTCGGTCGGCCGCGAGTCGGTCGGCCGCAGGGTGATCCTCGCCGGCCTCAAGCCCGACGCGAAGGTGGTTGTCAACGGGGCATTCATGCTCAAGAGTGAATTGATCCTCCAGAACGAGACGGAGGAGGAGTGACCCGACGTCCGGGCTTGGCCTCCCGGATGCTCGCGTGTCCAAGACACTGGGCGCGGGCCGAAGGCGCCGGGCGCGGGTCTCCCGACCCCGCCCCGACCTCCGCCGCGCGGCACGACAAAACCGGGTCTCCAGACCCGTCCTCTCCGTCTCATGACAACCGGTCTGGAGACAGGGTCCGGTGGTACGGCGAGGCGGGGGCAAGGGCGGGGTCGGGAGACCCGCGCCCGGCGCCTCCGAGCCTCGCCCATCGCCTTCGCCTTGCACCGTTCGATCATTCCTCACCCATCACCCATCGCCCATAAATCATGCTCAACGCCCTGATCGAATCGGCCCTGAAGAACCGTTTCCTGGTGCTGATGATGACGGCGCTGGTGGCGGGGATGGGCATCTACTCGGCGATCAACCTGCCGATCGACGCCGTGCCCGACCTGACCAACATCCAGGTGCAGGTCATCACCGAGGCGCCGGCGCTCAGCCCGATGGAGGTCGAGACCCTGCTCTCGATCCCCGTCGAGAAGGCCATGAGCGGCCTGCCGAACGTCGAGTCGATCCGCTCGATCTCCAAGTTCGGGATCTCCCTCGTCACGATCGTGTTCGAGGAGGGGACGGACCTCTTCCGGGCGAGGCAGCTCGTCGGCGAGCGGCTCACGGGCGCGGCCGGCAACATCCCGGCCGGCTACGGCACGCCTACCCTCGGGCCGATCGCCACCGCGCTCGGGGAGGTCTTCCAGTTCCAGGTCAAGGGGGCCGGCATCTCGCCGATGGAGCTGCGGACGACCCTCGACTGGTTCGTGGCCTCGCAGCTCCGGAGCATCAAGGGCGTCACCGAGATCAACTCGCACGGCGGCGAGCTCAAGACCTATCAGGTCGAGCTCGACCCCGACAAGCTCGGCGAGTTCCACCTGTCGATGACCGACGTGTTCAACGCCTTGCGCGAGAACAACGCCAACGTCGGCGGCGGCTACATCGTCCGCGACGGCGAGGCCCGCTACATCCGGGGCGAGAGCCAGGTCCACTCGGCCGCCGAGATCGCGGCGATCGTCGTCGACGAGCGCATGGGCGTGCCCGTCACGATCGGCGACGTGGCGAAGGTCCACCCGGCCCCGATGATCCGCGCGGGGCTCGTCACCAAGGACGGGGAAGGGGAGATCGTCACCGGCCTGGTCATGATGCTCATCGGCGAGAACTCGCGTCAGGTGGTCGAGAAGGTCAAGGCGGAGATCGAGAAGCTCCAGCACAGCCTGCCGCCGGGCGTGACCATCGAGACCCTCTACGACCGCACCCACCTGATCGACCAGACGCTGGAGACCGTCATCCACAACCTGCTCGAAGGCGGCGGGCTGGTGATTCTCATCCTTTTATTCATGCTCGGGAACATCCGGGGCGGCCTGATCGTCGCGCTGGCGATCCCGCTGTCGATGCTGGTGGCGTCGAACATCATGCTGGCGACGGGCGTGACGGCCAGCCTCATGAGCCTGGGGGCGATCGACTTCGGCCTGATCGTCGACTCCAGCGTGATCATGATCGAGAACTGCGTCCGGCGCCTGGCGCACGAAGGGGGCAGCCGGCCCAAGATCGAGATCATCCGCGACGCCGCCGTGGAGGTCCGCAAGCCGACGATGTTCGGCGAACTCATCATCGCGATCGTCTATCTGCCGATCCTGGCGCTCCAGGGGACGGAGGGCAAGCTCTTCCGGCCGATGGCGTTGACGGTCATCTTCGCGCTGGCGGGCTCGATGATCCTGTCGCTCACCCTGATGCCGGTGCTGGCGTCCCTGGGGCTGAGTTCGAAGGCCGAGGAGAAGGACGTCTTCCTGATCCGGTTCTTCAAGAGGATCTACACGCCGATCCTCGACAAGGTGGTCTGGCACCCGGGATACGCCGCGCTCCTGGCCCTGGCGTTGATCGGCGTGAGCGTGCCGGTGGCGATGAACCTCGGGGCGGAGTTCATGCCCAAGCTGAACGAGGGCGATTTGCTGGTGGAGGCCGTGCGGATCCCCTCGGCGGCGCTCGAAGGGGCGGTGCCGGCGTCGACGCAGATTGAGAATGTGCTCAGGAAATTCCCCGAGGTCCGGATGGTCTACTGCAAGACCGGCCGGCCGGAGATCGCCAACGACGTCATGGGCGTGCACCAGACCGACGTCTGGACCCTGCTCAGGCCGATGTCCGAGTGGCGCGCCGGCTTGAGCCGCGACGACCTCATCGAGGAGATGGACAAGGCCCTGAACGAGAACGTCCCCGGCGTGAAGTTCGGCTTCTCGCAGCCGATCGAGATGCGCGTGAACGAGCTGGTCGCGGGCGTGAAGAGCGACGTGGCGGCCCTGATCTACGGGCCCGACTTCGACGTGCTCCGCGACCTGGCCTCGCAGGTCGAGAAGGTCCTCTCCCGGATCCCCGGCGCGAACGACCTGAAGTCGCCCAGTTCGGGACGCCTGCCGATGCTGAGGGTGTCGGTCCGGCGCGACCAGCTCGCGCGTTATGGCATCAAGGCGCAGGACGTCCTTGATGCGGTGGCCGCGCTCGGCGGGACGACGGTCGGCACGGTGTTCGAGGGGCAGATCCGCCACCCGATCCAGGTCCGGCTGCCGGAGTCGTGGCGGAACGACCCGTCGCAGATCAAGGCGATCCGGATCAAGGACCCCAAGGGCCGCGCGATCCCCTTGTCGGACCTGGCCGAGGTCACGATGGAGGAGGGGCCGAGCGAGGTCGAACGCGAGAACATCCAGCGCAGGGCGGTCGTCGGCGTGAACGTCCGCGACCGCGACCTCGCCGGGTTCGTCGAGGAGGCCGAGGCCGCCATCGCCCGCGAGGTCAAACTGCCGGCCGGCTACATCATCCGCTGGGGCGGCCAGTTCGAGCACCTCCAGACGGCCTCCCGACGCCTGCTGGTGGTCGTGCCGGTGGCCTTGCTCCTGATCTTCCTGCTGCTCTACAGCACGTTCGGCTCGCTGAAGCTGGCGTCGCTGATCTACCTGGCGGTGCCGATGGCGGCGACGGGCGGGGTGTTCGCCCTGGCGGCGCGTGGCTTGCCGTTCTCGATCTCGGCGGGCGTCGGCTTCATCGCGCTGTTCGGCGTGGCGGTGCTGAACGGCCTGGTGTGGGTCAGCGCGGTCGAGCACCTGCGTCAGGACGGCCAGGAGCCGCACCATGCCGCCCGCGAGGCGGCGCTCGTGCGGCTGCGGCCGATCCTGATGACCGCGATGGTCGCCGGGTTCGGGTTCCTCCCCATGGCCATCTCCACCACCCCCGGCGCGGAGATCCAGCGCCCCCTGGCCACCGTCGTCATCGGCGGCCTGGTGACCTCCACATTGCTGACCGCCCTCTTGCTCCCCGCCATCTACCCCTGGTTCGTCGGCGGCAAGAGCGCCCGCGCCGCCGGCGAGGCCCCCGAGGCCATCTGCTGACCCATTCAGGGTGCGGGAGCGGAGCTGCCGCACCCCAAAGGGGATTATAGCCCTTCCATCAGCTCATCCCACGAGGCGGCGGTGAGCTGCCGCTCGACCAGGTCTTCGAGGACGGCCAGGTCCTTGAGCCGGGCGATGCGTTCGCGGATGCCGGGGGAGGGCTCGCCCAGCCGCTTCGTGCCCAGCCGGAACAGGATGCGCTGGATCTCAACCAGGCCGCCCTCCTCGCGCCCGAGGGCCACGCCTTCCTGCACCGCCGCCTGATAGGTCGCCGATTCCTTCATGTTGATGATCCTCGACATCAGGTCCGTGGTGAAATCGGGGTCGAACTTCAGGCCCATCAGGATCCAGGTGGCCGAGAGCAGCAGTTCCTTCTGCGCGGGGGTGGCCTCGGCGTCCAGCCTGCGGCCGATCTCGCGGATCAGCGAGGGGAGCCGCTCGGGCTCGACCTTGCCGATCGGGGCCAGGGGGAGCGTGCCCAGGCCGCCGGCGAGGAGCCGACCGGCGGGGATCTCCCAGACGCGCAGGACCTTGAACCGGAACTCGATCTGGGGGCCGCCGTCGGGCCCGGGCAGCCGGAGCAGGCCGCCCAGCTCCGGGCCGTCGGCCTCCGGGCGGAGCAGGACGATCAGGCTCTCGACCGCGATCCCGTGGCGGTACCTCAGGAGGATATGATACCGGAGGACCCGCAAGGGCAGCGAGGTGTCCCGGCCCGACTGGAGTTCCATGTTGACCAGCCAGGGGGCCGGGCCGTCGACCAGGATGACCTTGTCGGCCTGCGAGGTCAGGGTCGAGAGGTCGGAGTTGATGAGCCCGATCGGCAGCCCGACGGCCAGCCCGCCGAGCGCCAGCCAGTCCGCCGGGTGGGCCTCGACGAGTTCCTTCGTGGTGGAGTCGTAGGGCTTCGACACGACATCCCCCCCGCCTCGGGATTTGCCTCGGTTCCGGGCGACGTTGCCCCAATTCAAGGCATAGGTCACATTCGGCGAGGTGTCCGGGATGGTCCGGGTTTTTGCGTGGAATCCACCGAATGGGGGGTGTTTGCGGCGGAATGTGGCCTCCCGGCCCCATGTTGATGAAGAAGGCATGAAGTTCGCTTGAAGATTTCCGATCCACAGGACGGCAGAGCCAACACTTGCATAAGATTGAACTCCGTGTGCGGCCGCGCGCCGCGCTTTCGCTTCGTTTACCCGAGGGGAGAACCATGCACGCCCGACCGTCATCGAGGGTTGAGAGCCGCCGGGGTTTCACGCTGATCGAGCTGCTCGTCGTCATCGCCATCATCGCCGTCCTGATCGCCCTGCTGCTCCCCGCGGTGCAGTCGGCCCGCGAGGCCGCCCGCCGGATCCAGTGCACCAACAACCTGAAGCAGATCGGGTTGGGCTTGCACAACTACATCAGCACTCATAACGCCTTCCCGCCGGGCCGGATGTCGCCGGACTGGGTGAAGTCGGGCGCGGTCCAGAACAGCTACACCTCCTACGGCTCGGTCAGCCCGGCGAACGCCGGCGAGTGGACCGGCTACTGGTCGGTGCACTGCCACATCCTGAATTACATGGAGCAGACGGCGGCCTACAACGCCATGAACTTCATGACGGCGCTGTCGGGCACCATGCAGACGGCCGCCGGCGTGGTCGCCAACCCGAACTACACCGCGTTCGTGCTGACCCAGAACACCTTCACCTGCCCGAGCGACCCGTTCGCGACCGGCGGCGGCCCCGGCGGCGAGAACAACTACCGGGCCAACTTCGGCGGCAGCACCCCCTACGCCGGCGGCGGCGTCCGCCCGGATAACACCCCGAACGCCAACACCGCCGGCAACGGCGCGTTCACCATCGGCAAGGCCCGCACCCTGGCCGAGATGACCGACGGCACCTCCAACACCGCCGTCTTCGCCGAGCGCACCAAGGGCTCGGGGAACTTCACCACCCCCTCCCGCAGCGACTCCATCGGGGTCTTCGGCATCACCCTGACCTACTCCAACGGCCTGGCCGACTCCGACACCCTGATGGCCGCCTGCCAGAACCTCGGCACCAACCCCTCGGTCTTCTACCAGCAGGGCCGCTACGTCTCCAGCCCGGGCTTCGGCCTGCAGTTCTCCGACGGCTGGGGCTACTCCTGGTACATCTCGACCCTCTACAACCACGCCGCCCCCCCCAACTGGAGGGGCTGGGACTGCGGCCTCGGCTCCAGCCTGATGGACGTCCCCAGCGAGCACGCCATCGTCTCCGCCCGCAGCCAGCACCCCGGCGGCGCCAACATCCTCTCCGGCGACGGCTCCGTCAAGTTCGTCAAGGACACCGTCAACATCGCCACCTGGCGCGCCTTCGGCACCATCAACGGCGGCGAAGTCATCAGCGCCGACGCCCTGTAATCCGGGCCGTCCGCCCGTCCGAAAACGGCCCCGGGTCTCAAGCCCGGGGCCGTTTCTGTTTCCATCCCGTAGGGTCCGCTCCGCCGACCATTTTTGTTCGTATCGGGTAGGAAAAATGATTCGCGAGAGCGGACCCTACCCGGCGACCAGGCCCAACCTGGACTTCCGCTCCCGCGACGGCATCGCCTTCTCGACCGTCGTGAAGGCGTGGTCGCTGACCTCGAAGGTGAACGGGTCGTAGGCCCCGTAGGCGACCGTCACCGAGGCGGCGTGGGGGTGGGCGGCGGACTCGGACTCGATGATCCGCGACACCGCCTCGGCGGTCATCCGGACGTTGGCGACGACGGCGGCCTCGATCAGGTCGGGCTTGCGCGACGGGTCCCAGGGGTCGGCTTCGCCGGCGGCGACCTCGGCGAATGCGGGGTAGATCCGCCGCATCAGGTTCTCCAGCGGCGAGGTCCCCAGCCGGGACACGGCCTCGGCGACCGGCATGCCCGGGCCCTGGGCCTGGAAATGCTCGACCACCGCCTTGACCGCCCCGCAGCCCCGGTGGCCGAGCACCACCGCCAGCCGCACCCGGGGCAGGTCCTCCGGGATCGGCGCGGTGAAGTGCCTCAGCGCGAAGATCAGGCTCGCCGCCGACTCGTCGCTGAGGACGTTCCCCGCCACCCGGATGTCGAACAGGTCGTTGAACCCCTGGCCGAACAGCAGCTCCGACGGCACCCGGGCGTCGGCGCAACCGAGGAAGACCGCCCACGGGGCCTGCCTCGGGAACCCCAGGTCGTCGAGGTGATTGAGCCCGACCTGCCGCCTCGTGAGCGGCATCACCCGCTCCAACCCCGACGGTTGCCGCCCCTCGCCCGCGACCCGGCAGTCGTCGTGGAAGCCTCGGATCGTCTCGTTCCCCGCGAGCAGCAGGTCGACCGCCTCCTGCGCCGTCCTGGGATACGCGTGGGCGTGCGGGTCGAACTCGTGGATCAGGCGGGGCCGGGAAGGTTCGGGCACGGCGCAACCCCGTAGGGTCCGCGATTGCGGACCAATTCTTGTATTGGAATTCTCGGATTCGTCCGCAATCGCGGGCCCTACAGTTTGTCCGCGAAGTCATGCCGGATCGTCAAGACCTTGATCCGGCGCGAGGCGGGGTCGGTGAGGCGGATCTGGACCTGGATCCCTCGCAAGGGCGACGGATAGGGGGGCGGGAACGACGGGTACACCGGCCGGTTGTTCACGGGCTGCAAGGCCGAGCCGTTGAGGTTCAGGTCGGTGTCGGGGGCGTTGGTGTAGGTGGTGGACCAGGAGTCCCAGACGCGCCTCAGGCGGATCACGCTGGGGTGGTCGTCGGCCACCACGCCGTCGGGCCGCGACGGATTGAGCCGGAAGTCGGTCGAGAGCGGCGGGATCCGCCCCTCGTGGCCGAACCCGATCGGGTTGCGGTCGGCGTCGTGATAGGCCAGGGGGGTGCCCTGCAGGAGGGCCTGGTTCAGGACGACCAGGCCATTCAACCCCGGCTGGAGCGAGCCGTAGCCGAGGTCGTGATAGCCGGAGGCGAAGGGGACGCCGCCCGCGCTATAGATGGCCGCGTCGGGGTCGAAGGACTTGACGTCGAAGCTCCGGACGTTGGCCAGGAGCAGGTCGTCCTCCCAGGCCCTGGGGTCGGGCTTGCCGTTGAGCGTCCGGGCGAACGTGGCCGAGCCCGCGCCGTCGGAATAGGCCGGGGCCGAGCGGGGATCGACGAGGTTCGCGGGCGTCTGCGGCGGCAGCAGGTTGTTGGTCACGGTCGATTGCGACGGCGCGAGCTGGGGCGGGAACGGCCGGAGCCCCTGCGGCTGGCGCTGGGCGCCGTTGTTCACCCGGGCGATCGGGTCCAGCCAGCGCGGGGAGGTCGTCTCGCGCCAGGTCGGGAACCCCCACCAGGTCTGGAACTGCGACGAGCTCGCGGGCACCGGCAGGGTGTCGCCCAGGTCGATCGGGCTATGATTATGGGTCTTGCCCGAAGGGTCGAGCGCGTGCAGCCAGCCGTAGGGCGAGTTCAGCGTCTCGGGGGCGGGCCGGGAGTACGCCCCGGGGAAGACGAACGGGAAGGGCATGGTGTCGTGGCTGATGAAGACCGACAGCCCGAAGGGGTTGCGGCCCAGGAGTTCGGCCGCCTTGTACGGCGGGATGGTCCCCGGCGGGCTGATGGGGTTGAAGGCGTTGGGGTAGAAGGTCGGGTAGTAGTCGGGCAGGCCGTCGAGGTTGAAGTCGTCGGGCTGGCCGTCGGGCCGGGCGGAGGTCCGGCTGTTGTTGACCCGGTAATCGCCCGAGAACCTCGGCCGGAAGGCCCGGTTCTCGCGGCTGGTGAGGTCCCCCAGGTCGTTGGGGATCGGCACCGCGTTGATCCCCTCCGGCGGCCGGCAGGAGAGGTCGTTCATGCCTTGCCAGCTCACGGCGGCGTTGCCGAAGAACGGGGCGTTGTACCCCCCCTGGGTGCCGACCGCCGTCCCCACCCCCAACGAACCCCGACGCTCGGGCGCGACCAGGAACACCCGACGGTAGAGGTTCCCGTTGCGCAGGAAGTAGATCACCTCGGCCGTCTTCGATGTGACCGCGACCGGCTGGATCGCCTGGTTCACGGCGAGGTTCTGGGGCGTCCTGGGGATCCAGACCCGGCCGCTGAAGCCGTGGCCCCGGGCGGCGCGGGTGGTGAAGGCGAGGTAGTCGTCGGTGTCCTCCCCCTGGAGGTCGGCCGGGGCGTTCTCGCCGTATTCGAAGTACCCCCGCTTCCAGGCCGGGTCGTTAGGCGGGGTCATCCGCGCCGTGACCCCCTCCAGGTCGGACCTCAGGACGGACTCGACCCGCCGCAGGTCGTTGTCCAGCTCCTGGTAGGATCTCGCGGCGATCATCGCCTCGGTGGCCTTCTGGAAGACCGACGCCAGGATGGCCATCATCATCACCACCAGGGCGACGACGACGAGCATCTCCACCAGCGTCAACCCCTTGCGTGATCGGGACTCCCGCCTCCTCGTCGCGTGGCGCACGGTCATCGTGGTCCTCGTCCTTGGCGAGGGCCGCTCCGGTCGGACTTCGGATCGATTACCCCGGGGGCCGTCGTGGCCTCCCCGGGCCCGCCTGGGCGGGTTGTGCCGGCCGGGACGCCCTCTCTGAGGACTCTAGAACACATTCCGCCGGCCGTTCGAAACGGACGGGCCCGCGCTGCCTGGCGACAGCACGGGCCCGCGCGGCGGACGCCGTGTTCAGGACGCAACCCTCGAAATCACTTGGACTTCGGGGCGTCCTTCTTGGGCTCTTCCTTCTTGGCTTCGGGCTTCTTGGCCTCTTCCTTCTTCGGCTCTTCCTTCTTGGCCTCGGGCTTCTTGGCCTCTTCCTTCTTCGGCTCTTCCTTCTTGGCCTCGGGCTTCTTGGGCTCTTCCTTCTTCGGTTCTTCCTTCTTCGGCTCGGCCTTGGGCTTGGCGGCGTCCTTGGCCTTGCGGGCGGCCTCGATGTGCCGGTTGAAGACGTTGGCGCGCTGGCCGTAGAAGTCGGTCAGGCCCTGGGAGGGCTTGACGATCCGGATGTTCTCCTGGGCGGTCACGCCCTCGACGGCCTTGTTGAAGCCGGTGAACCAGGCGCCGAAGACCTCGACCGAGACGCCCCGGCGGGCCTTGACGTCGCGGGCGTCCAGGGCGCGGCCGGTGACCAGCAGGTCGAGGATCGGCGGGGGCTCGATGGTCGTCTCGACCAGCCCGGCGTCCTGCGCCGCCACGATGGCCTCGGCCACGGCCTTGCGCGCGGCCTCCAGCTTGGCCTCGACCTCGGGCGGGATGGCCGGGATCGGCGGCTCGGCGGCCTTCGGGGCCTCTTCCTTCTTCGGAGCAGCCTCCTTCTTCGGCTCCTCCTTCTTCGGTTCGTCCTTCTTGGCCTCGACCTTCGGGGCCTCGGCCTTCTTCTCGTCCTTCTTCGGGTCCTGCGCAAACAGTTGGCCGACCGCGCTGAGGCCGAGCATCAGCGCGAGAGAGGCGGCGATCGTGGCGAAGCGTCGCACCAGGGTTCTCCTTGTCTGTCTGAGCCGAAAATCCAAGGGCCGGCGACGACGACCCGGTCGGGCCCGCCGCCGAAATCCGAAAACGGACCCGCCCGCGTCACCCGCGGGCCGATCCCCCCCGCCGGCCGCGACCGTCCGGCCGCCCGCCGCGCGGGGAAATCCCCAAAGGGCCCAACCGTCGGGCCGCTCGCTACCGAGTGTACCCACCAACCCCCCGCCTTGCCAGGGCGCTCAAGCCCCCCGATCCCGACCGAAGCCGCCTCCCCATTACGACTTGCGAGAATCTACCTTGCACGTCTTGCCCAGCTTTCCCAGGCTCTCCAGATGATCGATTCCGGACCTTTCGTGGCGCAAGCAGACCCGACTTCTCGCGCACGCGGAGTTGCGAAACGAACCCAATTCGCCGCAAGCCCCCGGGCCACCAGCGTTTCCGCATCAAAAGTCCGGAACATCACAAAGACGCACAAATCTTCGTGCGTCCCTTGCCTTGATGCCGGGCGCGAACCGCCCGGGAAACCTTACGAAATCGCGGCGGTCCGGGCTGGAGAATTCCCCGGCCTTTTCGCCGGCCGCGCCGTTACAACCGGACCCCCCCTTGGAGTGCGGGAGCGGAGCTGCCGCTTTCCAGAAGCCTCCCGACAACGTCCAACGCCCCCGACCCGGTGCGAGCCGCGGATCTGGAGTGCGTCCGCTTGCTGACGCTCTGGCCTGTGGGAGCTTGCTCCCGAGACGAGGCATCGTGTCGAAGCCGGACGCGACGAGACGGGCGCGCGAAGCGAGCTTCGCGAGAACAGAGCGTCAGCAAGCGGACGCACTCCAGAGGGCGCGGCCGGTCGCAACGATGTTGGGGGTGGCCGAAGCCGGCCCGCACCCCACCCTACTCGGGCGAAATCACCAGCGCCTCGGGGTCTTTCTTGTGGGGGACGGCCTCGAACTCGGCCGCTTCGCGTTCGTCGAGGGCGTTCCAGAACTGGGGCGAGACGCAGGGGCGGCCGGGTTCGGCGAGGCTGCTGAGGTGGTCGGCGTGGAGGATGGCCTTGCCGACGGGGAGGTGGTCGCCGACGGCCACGACGATCCCGCTCGCCAGGCCGATGCGGATGGGGATGTCCGCCGCGTTGCGGAGCAGGGCCTGGGCGAAGGTCCAGGCGGGTCGGTGGTGCCTGGCGTCGAAGACGATCACGCCGCCGTCGCCGGCCGGGGCGTACCAGTAGTCGCGGCCGCGTTGCAGGGTCGCGGCGGAGATCGCCGCCATCGCCCGGCGCACCTCGGACTTGAGCGATTCGATCGTACGGACCATATTGCGCGGGGTCATCTCCGAGAACTTCTCGATGTCGTAGACGACCACGTTGGCCTTGATCCCCTCGACCGGAATGACATGAGCTTTGCCGAGTTCGGGCTCGGGGCGGGTGAGGTAGCGGTAGACGACCTTCGTCCGCTTGACCTGGCCCTCGGTGCGCGGGGAGACGTCGGCGTCGCTGAGCCGGCCGATGTCGAGGGCGTCGTCGGCCACCTCGTCGTCGAGGGCGATCCGCCGCTCGTTGTGCTCCAGGAACGCCAGCCTCGCCGCGCGATTGATCACGGTCCCGGCCTGGTTCGCCTCGATCAGGTCGGCCGTCTCCTCCATCTCGCCGAACGTCACGCCGACCCCCACCGGCACCCCGCGTTTGGCCGACTCGGCCAGAACCACCTCCGCGCAATCCACCGCCCGGCTCACCCGGCTCGGCACCGTCCAGAACCGCCCATAGACGCTGCTATACGTGCGGATCTCCGGATCGATTTTGCGGACCGCCGCATCCACCTCCATCAGCGCCCCGACCGCCCCGGCGATCTCGTGCGTCCGGCGCTCCTTGATGCCGTTGATCTGGGCGAAGACGACGTAGCGGCTGTCGATCTTGGGGTGTTCGGCGTGCGCGTTCACGGCGGGCTCCTGGGTCCGAGGGGGGAGGCGGAGATACTGGCGCAGGGCGTCGTCGAACAGTCGCAGGGATTCCCTGGCCGAGTCCGATTCGATCTTGAACTCAAATCCCGTTGGAGTCTTCACGAATTTGAGTGTGGGCCGAAGCGTGATGGCGACGGCCGCGAGGACGCCGGCCGCGACCATCTCCGCCGACGAGAACGACCGGGGAGTGTCGCGGTGGGCGACGAGCATGAGGTTGCGGATGTCGGCCTCGGCCGTCGGATCCTGCTCGGCGATCACCACCAGCGCCCGCCGGGCCACCTCGCCTTCCAGGTCATCGGCCGCAACGGGGCCACCTCTCGGCCGCCTTTCCCGATCCACATTCGCCAACACTCCCTCGAACTCCGCCCCGATTGCCTCGGCATTCCCCGAACGCTCCCGACGTTGCGTCTGCAGCCGGGCGAGCCTGGTCAGCACCTCGATGGCGGTGGGGTCGTCGAGGTTCTGGATGAGGTCGTCGATCATGGCGGGAGTCCTGGCGTCGGCGGTCGCGAGAAGTGGGAGTTCCCTGTTGCGTTCACGATCCCGTATCTGTTGCGGAACCCATCCTGTGTCGCACCCATTGGGAGCCAGTTCGGGTGCCACTGGCCGGGCCAGTGCGACGGCGGCATCGGCATGGATCCGTCGGTCGGACCGGGCGTCTCGCCGGTTCGGAGGATTCCGGATCGGCCAGGGCCTCCCCCGGCACTGGCTGAGCCAGTGGCACCCGAACCGGCTCCCAATCGGAGCTGATGCCGACCCCATCGCGTCATGCCTATGTCAGTCGAGTCGGGTTGGGGATCATGGGAGTTGGTCAAGATGACGTTGGGTGATCCCAGCGGAGTAGCTGTCGCCGAGAGCGGTGAACTGCTGTAGGGCCTTCTGGAGCCATCGGCGGGCGTCTTGTGTATCCCCTTGATCCCTGGCCATCAATCCAAGGGCCCCGTAGGTCATGGCGGCTCCGTGGAGGTCTCCGCTCTTCTCCTTGATGTCGAGCGACTTGATGTACCAGTCGCGCGCGGCCAGGAAGTCGCGCTGCTCCTGGGCGATGCTCCCGAGCTGGTGATAGGTGATGGCGGCCCCGTGGAGGTTTCCGCTCTTCTCCTTGATGTCGAGCGACTTGATGTACCAGTCGCGCGCGGCCAGGAAGTCTCGCTGCTCCTGGGCGATGCTCCCGAGCTGGTGATAGGTGATGGCGGCCCCGTGGAGGTTTCCGCTCTTCTCCTTGATGTCGAGCGACTTGATGTACCAGTCGCGCGCGGCCAGGAAGTCTCGCTGCTCCTGGGCGATGATCCCGAGCTGGTGATAGGTGCTGGCGGCCCCGTGGAGGTCTCCGCTCTTCTCCTTGATGTCGAGCGACTTGATGTACCAGTCGCGCGCGGCCAGGAAGTCGCGCTGCTCCTGGGCGATGATCCCGAGCTGGTGATAGGTGATGGCGGCCCCGTGGAGGTTTCCGCTCTTCTCCTTGATGTCGAGCGACTTGATGTACCAGTCGCGCGCGGCCAGGAAGTCGCGCTGCTCCTGGGCGATCATCCCGATCTGGTGATAGGTGCTGGCGGCGTGGTGGAGGTTCCCGCTCTTCTCGTTGATGTCGAGCGACTTCAAGTACCAGTCGCGGGCGGCCTGGAAGTCTCGCTGCTCCTGGGCGATGCTCCCGAGCTGGTGATAGGTGATACCCTCACTTTCGGTATCTTGTCGTTGCCTGCTCGTCTGGGCTAGTCTTTCGAAGAGGCGGTTCGCCTCGGCGAAGTTGAGTGTGTGCTGGGCGTGCATGGCCAGGGATTGGGTCACGGCGAGTACGGGTTGAATCATGCCAATGCGTTCGGCCTCAGCCAGGGCAACATGGAAGCTCGCACCGTGCAGATAGAAAGGGATGCGTTGCTCGTGGAGCGGGCGAGGCGCGAGGTGGTCGGCATAACTTCCCATGATCTCAACGAATGCCCGAGCCCAGGGCTCGCCGCTGGCGCCGAGCTTGGCCGGGGCGTATGTGGCGCGGAGGAAGCCGGTCAGGGCGGGGTGGAGTTCGTAGAGGTCGTCTCCGATCAGGTGGATCAGTCCGGAGCGGGCGAGGGCCTGGAGGGCGCGGTCGATCTGGGGACGCGTGAAGGGAGGATCGATTTGCTGGCCCATGGCTTCGAGCAATGTCGCCTGGGCGAAGCGTTCGTGCAGGGCCAGGGGGATGAGGATCGGGCGTAGGTCTTCGGGCAGGGCCTGCTCGGCGAGGCGGAGGGTGGCGGAGAGGCGGTCGAGGGTGGCGTCGCCGGTGGGCTGGAGCTGGGCGAGGTTCGAGCGGAGGGCCTGGATCAGGGCGGCGGGTTTCTCGGACCGGAGCCGGGGGACGATCACGCGCATGGCGAGGGGGTGGCCGGCGAGGAGGTCCATGAGCTTGATGAGGTCGGGGTCGTCGCGGTCGACGGTAAGGCCCTGGTCGTCGAGGATCGCGGTGCAGAGGTCCCAGCGCTCCTCGCCTTCGAGGCCGCGGAGCTTGATCTCGTAGCGGTTGTTCTCGCCCAGCCACGACTCGTCGCCCCGGCTGGTGATGAGGACCTTCGTCTTGCCGCCGTACAGCCCTTCGAGGAAGGTGCGCAGGGCGGCCTGGTCCTCCGCCGTCAGGTTCGCCCCGACCGACGTGCCCTCGATGCCCCGGACGACCTCGAAGTTGTCCCAGACGATCACGTAGGGGTTCTTGCGGAATGCTTCGGTGAGGGCCTGGATCTTCTCTTTGAGGCCGGCCGCGCCAAAGTTGTGACCAAAGATCGGCATGCCGAGCTGGTTGAACACAGATTCGGCCGAGCGGACGTCCTGGAAGGTGATCCAGAATGCCCCGTTGCCGAGCCCGCCGCTGTCGCGGAGCCACTTCACGAACCCCCGGGCCAGCGTCGTCTTGCCGACGCCCCCGAGCCCCTGGATCAGCAGCCCCGCCGGCCTGCGCCGCATCGCCCGTTCGAGGTCCAGCACGGCGGCGTCGCGGCCGATGAAGCCGAAGGGATTGTCCTTGCGGTCGGTGATCTCCTGGGGCAGGGGGAGTTGCTGCGGCGCCTCGGCCTTCTTCTTCGAAGGTTTCGGGTTCTTGGCGAACGAGAAGTCGAACGGCTGGTTCTGATAGACGACCGGCACGAGCCAGTCTTCGAGCGGGAACTTGCCGCGCGAGCAGGTGCGGTTCTTGTTGGCGAACATCCCCTGCCGCCCCATGCGGGTGGCCTGGGCGACGTCGCCGGTGCGGAACAGCCCGGCGTAGAAGTCGGGCAGGAAGACCTGGGCCCCGCTGACGTAGAGCGAATAGGCCATCGCCACCACGCTGCGGATCCCCGCCTTGACGAGCGCGGCCGCCACCGAGTTGAACGGGTCGTCCGCCCGGCCGTCGACCATCGCCGACTGGCAGGCGTTCAGCACCATCATCGGGATGTGATGCTCGCGCAGGAGTACGCTGAGTTTCTCGGAGCTGACCGCGTCCTCCGTGCCGTCCTCCTTTTCAAAGACGAGGCAGCCCTCGGGGCCGCCGAGGGTGTAGATATCGGACGGGTTGCCCATCGGCCCGTACGCGCCGTGGCCGTCGAAGTGGAGGACGTGGTAGTGGTGCGGGTGGTCGCGGAGGTGGTCCCGGAGCGCATCGAACGTGGGCGGCCGGAGGACGGTGACCTCGGCGGGGAGGTCCTTCTCCTCGATCAGCTCGAACAGCGGGCGGGAGATCGAGCGGTAGTGGACGTCCTGCGTGTAGGGTCGCGCTGTGACGAGGAGGACGTTGACGCGATCCTTGGGCCATTTCTTGACGGCCTCGGGCGCCAGCACGTGGTTGAGCCGGCGTTCGAGCTGGCAGGTCTGGGCGAGCGGCCCGCTGAGGGGATCCTGGAGCGCCTCCCACGGCCAGCCGAGCACGGCGGGGTCGTCGCTGGCGATCAGGATCGTGAGCTTCGACAGCCCGTCCTTCGTCGCCGCCTGGAAGGCGAGGGCCCCCAGCCGGTTTTCAAAGAGGGCGTTATACGCCTGGACCCCCCACGCCTTGAGCGAGGCCCGGACGCGCTCGGCGTGCTCGGTCTCGGGCGAGAACGGATAGTTCAGGAACTCTTCCAGATACCATTTCAGCTCGGAATGCAGGTCGCTGTTCGGCCGACCGTCGACCGGGAACCCGACGGGCGGCTTGATCTCGGCGGTGTCGCCCGCCTGACCCTGTTCGCCGGACGCCTGGAACTTCGCCGCGCCGGTTTCGCCGGCGTTGACGTGACGGATCGTGAGCGTGGGCATCGGTCGTTTCCTGTCGGGGGAGGTTCCGGGCGACCTGACCTGGGGCGGGGGCTGCCGCCTCGGGGCCTCTGTCGCACTGGCACAGCCGGTGGCACACGAACTGGGTGCAAATGGTGCGGGGTCTTTTTGGCGCGGCGGCCTGTTTTGGCGAGGTGCGTCTGGATACGATTGTGGCGTGTCCGGGGGGCGGGGGCAATCGGGCGGGGCGGGGGAAGTCGGCTGCCCATCGTTGTTTTTTCGCAACCCGGCCGGGGCGGCGGGGGTGGGGACGATTCGTTTGGGATTCATCGACGCGGATTGTGTTGCGAATGGGGGCATGGGACTGCTACGGTGGCCCGGATTGGCCGGAATCGGTCGCGATGGGCGATCCCGGCGCGGTGGCATCCCCCTTCGCAGCGGAGCACGGTCGATGAACGGAATCCCCGCGGGTTGTCCGAAGATGTCCCTGGCGGCTCGGGTCGTGGCGGCCGGGGCCCTGGCGTGGCTGGCGGCGGGCCCGAGCCCGGCGGGGGCGGCGCTGGTGCTCACCAACAACAGCTCGGCGAGCACGACCTACGCCGTGCGCGAGGTGCTGCTCCAGATCCAGGGCGAGGGTTCGAACAGGCTCAGCCCGAGCGGCCAGCTCACCGCGATGCAGGACTTCTTCGAGGGGCTGGTCGACTCGTCGGGCGAGCCGATCAACGACGGGCCGGTGCAGACCTTCGGGCCGAGCTCGCTGGCCAGCAGGTACTCGAACACGGCCGATAGCGGGCAGATCTCCGACGGCGTCTCCTTCGGCACGGGGACCACGAACCTCGGCACGCTCACCAGCGGCACGATCGCCGCGGGGGCGAGCGGCAAGACGGGCCTGAACTGGTTCACCACCTCGGTGACCTCGGGCGACGTCCCGGCCGGGGTGGCGTCGGTGAGCGTGACCACCGCCACGGCGGCGTTCGTGAACAACAGCGCGACGGTCGTGTCGGGCTACCCGGGGGCCTCGGTCTCCCTCGCCGGCACGCTGGCCGACGGCACCGTCTCGTTCGTGGCGGCGTCGCTGTCCACGACGATCACGACGACGATCCGGAACGTGACCACGACCATCAACCTGACCCCGATCTTCTTCGGCTACGGCAACTTCGGCGAAGGAGGGAGCCGGACCCAGACGTCGGCCGGCACCTACGTCAAGCTCACGCCCAACGGCCTCAGCTACAACTTCAGCGGCATCTCGCGGACGCTCAACACCGTGAGCTTCGGCCTCAACGACGGCTTCTCCGTCACCAGCACGCTGACCCTGATCGCCGACCCGGCCTCGATCGCCCTGGCCGAGATGACCGACCCGGACGCCATCGCCCTGCTGCCGGACTTCGGCACGTTCGCCCAGAACCCGGCCCCCGACATCAACTCCGTCCCCGAGCCCGCCACCCTCGCCGCCGCCGCCGTCGGCCTGGCCCTCGCCGCCGTCGCCCGCCGGCGCGCCCGCTGAGCCCGGCCGCCGATCAATAGGCCGCGGCCAGCCGACCCATCTGACGCCGTTTATAATGCGACGGCGACCGCCCGGCCTTCGGGCGGTTGCCCCCCGGCGGGCGGAGGGATTCGAGGTCGGGGAGGTCGTCGGGGTAGGCGAACGTGCTCATGTAGAGCCGATGGACGACCGGATGGTCGGGGAACTCGGCCTTGAGCGGGATCAGGCTGAGGATCTCCAGGCGTGTGGCGACCAGCTCGTCTTCATTGAGGTGAAGCCGTTCGATCAACTCCTCCCCGTCATCGTTCAGGGGACGGGCGACCCCGGTGGCGGGATCGATCGAGACGCATGTCCCCAGGCCGACCTCCGTCGGGTCGGCGAGCGTGCAATC
Source organism: Isosphaeraceae bacterium (assembly GCA_965279195.1). Taxonomy (GTDB): domain Bacteria; phylum Planctomycetota; class Planctomycetia; order Isosphaerales; family Isosphaeraceae; genus CBDIHP01. Next base: position 57,977 of record CBDIHP010000024.1, on the reverse strand, counting down.
CTGCTTCCTCGCGTTGCAGCGGCTGCAGGCGTAGACCAGGTTTTCATAGTCGCGGATGCGTTCTGGGTGTGAGACCTTCGGGAGGACGTGGTCGATCGAGAAGGCGTCGGAGCCGCTGGGGTACCAGCGCTCTCGCTCCAGGCAATAGACGCAGCGGAACAGGAACTCATCCCGGAGCCAGGGCTTGAAGTCGCGGTAACTCGCATACCCCGCCGGGGCATGCCGCCGCGGGTGGCCGTCGACGGGGTGGGCGAAGGGAGTGATCTCGCTCATTTCGCGTCGGTGTCGCCACGGAGTTGAGCCTTGAGCGCCCGGATCTCCTCGATCAGCCGCGTCGGGGCCGGGAAGTCACGCCGGGTCCGGATGATGGATGCGGCCTGGAGGCGTTCCAGCTCGTCACGTTCCTCCGCATCGAGCCCTTGCCGGATCTTCTTCTGGATCAGGTCCCCCCGGCGGCCGTTCCGGGGGATCCAATCGGCGTCGGGTAGGGCGATGAGGTCGTCGACGGAGAGGGGGGCCGGCGCCGGGGCGGGATCGGGGGGAGGGGTTCGCCTTCGGGGGTTCAGGGTCGGGGCGGGGGGGGCGACGTCCGGGGCCGGCTTCCCGACGATCAGGGATTGGAACGCGGCGACCAGCTCGCGGCCGGGGTCGGTCAGGCTGTAGACGTTCCTCTTGCCGACCCTCCGGGGTTGGATCAGGCGGCCGTGACGGAGCATCGCGAGGTGATGGCTCAGGGCGGCGGCGGGGGTGCCCAGCTCCCCTCCGAGGGCCGCGACGTCGCGTTCCCCTTCGGCCAGGGCCAGGAGGAGTTGCACCCGGGTGGGATCCGAGGTGAAGCGGAGGAGGTCCGCGACGCGTTGGACGTCCGGCCTCGCCCAGGGCATGGCAGCGCCGCGCGGGGGCCGCTCCGCCCTCGGCTTCCCGGATTCGAGCTTCCTCCCGGTCCCTGCGGCCATGGTCCGATCGGCCCCCGACGTCCCGTCCCGATTGCGGCGGTCCGCGCCTCGCACCGCACGTGCCCTCATCTTACAGGATAGGTCACGTTCCGGGAGGAGGGGGTCGGGTCGAGGGCAATCCATCGGTGCCGGCGACGCCGAGGCGACGAGGCGGTTCGTCGTACGGCGAGGCGGGGTGGCCGGGGGATGCCTCGCCGGATTCCGTCGAGGGAATTGCATCTGGGACGTAAGCCATGCCCTCAACAGGGCCTCTGCCTCACGACAGGACCCGATCGATTGCCGCCCTGGAAGGCGGCAGAATCAGGTGCCGTCACAGATGCAATTCCCTCGGCCCATCCGGATCCCCGGAGGGCCCGGCGGGCGATTGGGGTTGAATGGCGGGGCGCGATCGGCCACGCTGTCGGGCCGGGGACCGACGCCGATTGCCTGGAGCCCGCCCACGATGGCCGCGAACGCCGAGACGTATTCCGCCCTCTCCGCGATGCTCACGCCCGCGTTATTAATGCTCGCGAACGCCTCGATGGTCAGCTCGACGTCGAGCCGGATGTCCCGGATCGTGGACCGGATCCGCGTCCTGAACGACTACGGCGACTCGCTCTCGCGCGGGCAGACGGGCCTGGATTTCGTCGAGGAGCGTCTCGACGAGGTGGCCGAGCAGATCCGCCGGCTGGAGTGGCGGGCCAATCGCATCCGCGCGGGATTGACGATCCTGTATGTCGCCATCGCCTGCTTCGTCGGCACCAGCATCACGCTCGGCCTGGACGTGGTGTTCGCCATGGGGTTGCCGCTGCTGCCGACGAGCCTGGCGCTCGCGGGGGCGTCCTTGATGTTCGTCGCCTGCGTCAACCTCTCGCTGGAGGCCCGCGAGGCGCTCCGGAGCAACCGCCTGGAGATCAGCTTCCACCGCGAGCTGCGCGAGCGACGCCGGGGGCGGGCGTCGACCTGAACGGTCGGCCGGGGTTTCCCGGCGAAAATCTGCAGGTCGTGAGGGCTGGAGAGATCCTCTCGCCCGCGGTGCTCGACAACGGGTGGACCCGACGGAGCGGGCGGCCCGACTAAAGCCCCTGGGGATTTCCCCGACCCTTCGCGAGGCGGAGGGCGGCTTGCGAACCTCTCGCGCAAGGCCGGTGCGTCCCGCCCCAGCGGACGCGATCCCGGCGGAGCGTCCCCGTACGACTTGGGCCAGCGCGGCGCGGCTCGTCGCCAGGCGTGCGCGCTCGGCCGGATCAGGACGATCCCGTCGGGGTCGGGGGGGATTGCGGTGCTGGGTCGCATCATCAAGGGTCTGCGTCCGGGGTCGGGGCCGTCGCGCGGGTCGAGGCCGAGCCGTCGGTTCGCGTCGAGCTTCGACTGGCTCGACCGCCGCGAGGTGCCGGCCGTCGTCGTGCCGGCGGGCTTCTCCGAGTCGGGGCTGGTCGACAACCTCCAGGGGATCTCGCAGATCACCGTCGCGCCCGACGGCCGGATCTTCGCCGCGCGGTTCGACGGCGTCATCCAGATCATCAAGGACGGCCAGGTCCTGCCCGCCCCGTTCTACAAGATCGACACCAGGAACTGGGACGCCTCCAATGGCATGAACATGAGCGTCCAGCTCGATCCCAACTTCGCGCAGAACCAGTTCGTGTACCTCCTCTACCGCACGGTCGACACCGCCGGCGGCCCGTCGGTCAACCGGCTGATCCGCGTCACCGCCTCGGGCGACACGGCGGCCCCCGGCAGCGAGCAGAAGATCTTCGACTACCTGCCGCTGAAGCTCCCCGACGGCGTCGCCGCGCACAACGGCGGCAACTTCGTCTTCGGCAACGACGGCAAGATCTACATCCCCACCGGCGACCTCCTGAACGCCGAAAAGGCCCAGACCCTCGACAACCTCTACGGCAAGGTCCTGCGGATCAACCCCGACGGCTCGATCCCCGCCGACAACCCGTTCTACAACCAGCTCGCCGGCGACAACCGCGCGATCTACGCCTACGGGTTCCGCAACCCGTTCACGATCGCCAACGACCCCGCCACCGGCAAGATCTTCGTCAACAACGTCGGCGACGCGCACTACGAGACCATCGACGACCTCAAGCCGGGCGCCAACTACGGCTGGCCGAACATCGAGGGCCCCACCTCCGACCCGGCCTACACCAAGCCGATCTACATGTACTCGCACACCGATCCCGACACCAGCGTCGGCGGCACCGCGGTGATCGGCGGCGTGTTCCTGCACTCGGACGACCCGTCGTTCCCCGACGCCTACAATAACCTGTACTACTTCGGCGACTACGACAACGGCTGGATCAAGGGCCTCGACCCCAACACCGGCGCCGTCAAGTCGTTCGCCACCGGCCTGCCCAACGGCGTCACCGACTTCGACCTCACCCCCGACGGCCGGCTCCTCTACACCTCCCTCGGCACCGGCGAGATCCGCCAGATCCGGCTCGTCTACGACCCCGAGCCCGCGATCGACCCGGTCACCGACGAGACCACGATCATCGGCCGCAACGCGATCTTCAACGCCAACGTCAACGGCCTGGGGCCGTTCGCCTACCGCTGGCAGATCAACGACGCGGACCTCCCCGGCGAGACCGGCCCGTCCCTCGCCGTGCCCGGCGACCTCGCCCTCAGCGGCAAGAAGTTCCGCGTGATCGTCACCAACGCCTCCGGCTCGGCCGTCAGCAACGCGGCGACGCTCACCGTCAAGAACGACCACGCCCCGGTCGCGAAGATCAACCTCCCCGCCAAGGTCCTCCGGGGCAGGCTCCGGCAGGGCCAGGTCCTCACCGCCGCCGCGACCGGCTTCGACCCCGAGGACAGGGCGCTCAAGCCCTCGCAGTTCTCCTGGAGCCTCGACCTGCTGCACAACGAGCACGTCCACCCCGGCCTCTACAAGAAGGCGGGCGTCAGGTCGATCAAGCTGCGCCTGCCCGTCCACGCCGAGAACGGCACCATCCGCTACCAGATCAACCTCACGGTCACCGACAAGACCGGCAACGCCACCACCATCACCCAGATCATCAACCTCGCCGGCTGATCCCGGCGTCCCCGGCGCGGGCGGGGGCTGGCCCCGCGCCGTGTGCCGCGGTAGACTGGTCCGGTCGGGTCGATGGATTCGATCCTGATATTACGTGCACGTCGGTCCGACCGGAATATCTCAATGCGTGCCATCCGGCGGCCGATTTCACGTCCATGGGCCGGCCGGAGCGCCGGCCCGCGTGTCGTCCCCGCTCGCGGATGGTAGCCGAGGGACCCTCCCCGTTCGCGTCCCCGCATCCCGAGGCGAATGTCCCGTGCTCCGACGAATCATCCCCCGCCTCCTGGGCCAGGCCCCCTCGCGCGTCCGCGCCCGCCGCAAGCCCCGGCCCGCCGTCTCCCTCCGGCCCGACTGGCTCGAACGCCGCGAGGTCCCCGCCGCCCTCGTGCCGCCGGGCTTCGTCGAGTCCGGCCTCGTCTCCGGGCTGCAGGGGGTCTCCGAGATCGCCGTCGCCCCCGACGGCCGCATCTTCGCCGCCCAGTTCGACGGCACCGTCCTGCTCATCAAGGGCAACCAGGTCCAGCCGAATCCCTTCCTCAAGCTCGACACGAGCAGGTGGGACGGCTCCAACGGCATGCTGTTGAGCGTCGGGCTCGACCCCAACTTCGCCCAGAATCGCTTCGTCTACCTGCTCTACCGCGACGTCGACGTCAAGGGGGGCCCCTCCGTCAACCGCCTCGCCCGCGTCACCGCCGCCGGCGACGTCGCCGCGCCCGGCAAGCCGAAGGTCCTGTTCGAATACAACCGCCTCCGCCTCCCCGACGGCGTCGCCGCGCACAACGGCGGCAACTTCGCCTTCGGCAAGGACGGCAAGATCTACATCCCCACCGGCGACCTCCTGAATACGGACAAGGTCCAGTCGCTCGACAACACCTACGGCAAGCTCCTGCGGATCAACCCCGACGGCTCGATCCCGCCGACAACCCCTTCTACAAGAAGGCCAAGGGGAACAACCGGGCGATCTACGCGTATGGATTGCGCAACCCGTTCACGATCTCCGCCGACCCCGCCTCGGGCAAGGTCCTCATCGCCGACGTCGGCGACTCGGAATTCGAGGAGGTGAACGTGGCGACCCCCGGCGCGAACTACGGCTGGCCGGTCGCCGCCGGCCGCACCTACACCGCCGGCTACACCCGCCGCTCTACGTCTACACCCACCACGACCCCGACACCAGCCCAGGCGGCACGGCCATCATCGGCGGCGAGTTCTACCGCCCCGCCGCCCTCAACTTCGGCGCCCGCTACCAGGGCCGCTACTTCTTCGGCGACTACAACAACGGCTGGATCAAGTCCCTCGACCCCAACACCGGCGCGGTCGAGCCGTTCGCCACCGGCCTGCCCGTCGGCGTCACCGACTACGACATCACCCCCGACGGCCGGCTCCTCTACGTCTCGCTCTACACCGGCGAGATCCGCCAGATCCAGCAGGTGACCCGCGTCCTGCCCGACGTCCCGAACCTCGCGAACCAGTCCACGATCGTCGACCGCCCGGTGATCTACAGCGCCAACGCCGTGGGCCAGGGCCCGTTCGCCTACCAGTGGCAGATCAACGGCACGAACCTCGTCGGCGAGAACGGCCCGAGCCTGGCCGTCCCCGGGCACCTCGACCTCAACGGCATGCGGTTCCGCGTGATCGTGTCGAACGCCTCGGGCACGGCCGTGAGCAACGAGTCCGTCCTGACCGTCAAGAACGACCGCGCCCCGACCGGTTCGATCGTCCTCCCCAAGCTCGTCGCCGCCGGCCAGCTCCGCCAGGGGCAGGTCCTGAGCCTCTCCGCCACCGGCTTCGACCCCGAGGACAAGGCCCTCAAGCCCTCGCAATTCTCCTGGAGCCTGGACCTCATCCACAACGAGCACGTCCACCCCGGCCTCTACAAGAAGGCCGGCGTCAAATCCATCAGCCTCCGCCTCCCCAGACACGCCGAGAACGGTACGATCCGCTACCAGATCAACCTCACCGTCCGCGACCGCACCGGCAACGCCACCACCATCACCCAGATCATCAACCTCGCCGGCTGACCCGGGACCCCTCCGGACCTTCAAGGCCCCCCGCGCCCCGATCCGAAGGGACGCGGGGGGGACGGCGCGGGCCGGTTGCGACGATGGCGGGCCCCGGGCCCGGAGGGGCGGGTGTCGCCATTCCGTTACGGCGGCGGGGCGGCGGGGCAACGGGGGAGTCAAGCCTCCCGAACGGTCGACCGGGGAAGCAAGGCGGGGGGGGTTCTCGCGGGGGGCGCCCTTGCGGGAAGATCGAGGGGGGATGATGGATTCCTCGCCCGCCATGGCGGGATCCGACCCGCCACCCCGACGCCGGAGCCTCCGCGATGATGTGCCGCCCTGCCGCCCGTCGCCCGCCCTCCCGCCTCATCGCCCGCGTCGGGCTCGGGCTCTCGATCCTCGCCGGGCTCGCGGGGGACGCGAGGGCCTCGGAACCGGCCGCGACGGCGAGCCCGGTGTCGTGGCATGGGCGGGGGCAGTCGGCCCCGCTGCGATACCGGTTCCGGGCCGGGCAGACGTTCGCGTATCGCGTCGAGTTCACCCACTCGATCGGCGGCAGCGCGGCCTTCTCGGAGCGGCTCAGCGGGACGCCGTACATCCAGGTCCAGTCGGTGAGCCAGGACGGCGAGGCGGAGCTGTTCATCATCGGCAAGCTGGAGTGCTCCGCCGGCGACGAGTCGGAGGGCGGCCGGCGCCCGCACAAGGACGTCTGGCTCGGGTCGCGCCGGATCACCCGGCCCAACGGGGGCTCGCTCGGCAAGGCGGACGTCAACACGAAGGCGCTCCCCGGCTACTTTAAGCTGCTCGCCCTCCACCCCCGCGAGTTCATCCTGCCGCCGCTGCTCGAAACCGTCCCGAGCGTCGACAGTTCGGACGGCAGCGCGATGATGTTCGCGACCGTGGGGAGTTCCCCCGGCATCTCCGTCATCTCGACCACGGCCTACGACGGCCGGCTGAAGAAGGTCCGCCAGGCGGACGTGCTGCGATGGCCGCTGGTCCGCCTGATCGACAACCGGTCCTTCGAAACCAAGCCCGGGCAGAAGCTCCGGGTCCGCATCGATTACCGGTCGACCGGGACGTTCGACGCCAACCTCGGCCTGCTGCGCGAGCTCGACATGTCGTACCGCGAGGAGCATTCCGGCGGGCTGCCGATCGTCGCCGGCGCGAAGGTCCGGCTGATCGAGGGGGAGGCGCTCAAGGCGGCCTACAAGGTCGCGACCGAGGCCTGGGCCGAGCGCCCCGCCGGGCTCTCGCCGGTCGAGTTCAAGCGGGTCCGGGCGGACCCGTTCCTGCCCCAGCACCTCGGCTCGGTCGCGGAGGCCAGCCCCGGCGCGACGCTCTACCACCTCCGGGGCACCAACCAGGATCTGCCCGACGCCGACAATCGCTACTACGTCGTGCAGGTCATCGGCCCCGGCAAGAAGGGGACGGTGGCGATCCAGTATCAGGGGAGCAACGAGGCCCTCGACGTCTCCCCCGGCACCCTCGCCTTCCCGATCAGCGCCCAGCACCCCGGCAGGGGCCGGCGCCTCCCCGCCAGGAAGAAGGCCTGAGGCCGGCGACGGGCGCGGGAATTCTCGAGAACCCCCGGCGCCGATCGGTTACGATACCCCCAGGGGAGACGACGGGGGGATCCATGACTGATGTTCCAGGACGGATTTGAATACGGGCGTCGCCGGCGACGCGAGGGGTTGACCCGCAGGGATCTCGGACGCTTGCTCACCCTGGCGACCGCCGGGGCGACCTTGCCGTTCTACAACGAGCAGGCCCTGGCGCAGGACCTCCGCTCGATCGCCGACATCCCGCCGGACGCCATCCGCATCAACGCCAATGAAAATCCCCTCGGCCCCTGCCCGGAGGCCCGCGAGGCCGCCGCGCGCGTGGTCGAGCAGGGGGGGCGCTACCAGTTCAACGAGACCCGCGGCTTCGTCGCCGCCATGGCCGAGTCCGTCGGCCTGCCCGAGACCCACGTCCTCCCCTTCGGCGGCTCCAGCGACCCGCTCCACCGCTCCGTCCTGGCGTTCACCTCGGCCTCGAAGCCCCTCGTCACCGCCGACCCCGGCTATGAGGCCCCCGAGCGCGCGGCGAAGTTCATCGGGGCGAAGGTCGTCAGGGTCCCCCTCCGGCCCGACTTCTCGCACGACGCCCCCGCCATGGCCGCCGCCGACCCCGACGCCGGCGTGATCTACATCTGCAACCCCAACAACCCCACCGGCACGGTCACGAGGAAGTCGGACATCGACGCCCTGATCGCGAAGAAGCCGAAAGGCACCATCGTCGTCATCGACGAGGCCTATATCCACTTCTCCGCGTCGGCCGTCCCCGCGATCGACCACATCCTCGCCGACCGCGACGTGATCGTCCTGCGCACCTTCTCGAAGATCTACGGCCTCGCCGGCCTCCGCGCCGGCGCCGCGCTCGGGCGGCCGGACCTGCTGGAACGCCTGGCGGGCTACGGCATCGGGATCCTCCCCGTGGTCGGCCTGGCCGCCGCGCGGGCGAGCCTGGGGGTGAAGGCCCTCGTCCCCGACCGCCGCCGCGAGGCCGCCTCGGTCCGCGAGGACCTCTTCGCCTGGCTCGCGAAGAAGGGCTACAAGTTCATCCCCAGCGAGGCCAACATGGTGATGGTCGACTCCGGCCGCCCGGCGAAGGCGTTCGCCGACGCCATGCTCCGCCACAAGGTCGCCATCGGCCGCCCCTGGCCCACCCTCCCCACCCACTCCCGCGTCACCATCGGCACCCGCGCCGAGATGGCCGCCTTCCAGGCCGCCATGGAACGGGTCATGGCCTGACCGATCGAACTCCACCCCCCTCCCGGGCCCCGACGGGGCGCCCTCCCCAACCAGGGGCGCGAGCCCCTGGCACGGGCAGGGTGCCCGAACGTCCCGATGGGCAAATCCCCCGCCACACCCCGCGCGGCCGAGGGAGGATGGGCCGCTCCCTCCTCCGCCCCGCGAGACGGGAATCTCCTCAACCCGTGCCCGGCCCGGGCCCGTGATCGCCGTCGCGCGACCCGCCTATTCGCCGATCTCGCAGATCAACCGGCCTTCGGACCATCCCGCCGAGCCGACCAAGCGTCGTTCCAGCCGTTCTTCGCGGACGATGGCGAATTCGCGGTCATCGCCCCGGCGCCGGACCGGGACGAGTTCCGGGACCACGAGCCAGCGTTCCCACTCGCCATCCCGGCGGTTGCGGATCAGTTCGCCCGACTCCTCGTGCCAGCGGTCGGGACCTCCGGCGTCGCTGCGGATGGTCCAGGGGCCGTCGTGCCGGTCGCTCCGATCGACTTTCGCATGGAAGAAGACCATCCACTGCGGGCCGATGCAGTCCGCCATGACCCACCCCACCGCGGCCCCGCAGCCGCATTCCGCCGCGCCCTGCGGCCCGCAGCACCCGTAACCCCTGGTCACGGTCGACATCCGCCGCGTCGCCCCGCCTGGCGCGCGGTCCGGCCAGTCGCGACGCCAGCCTTCGCACCATTGCGGATGAACCAACAGGTCGTCGCCCGACTCGTGGCGGAACCCGAACAGGTCGCCCGTGGGGAACAGAATGTCGCGCACCGCGACGCACTCATCAAATCCGACCGCGACATCTTCGAACGCGACGCTCCCCCTCTTGCTCTCGGCCGGCGACAGCGGCCCGGCCAGATGCAGCCGGCATCGCGAACATCGCAGATGGAACCCGCCCGACATCGTTCCCCCCGCCGGACCTACCCAGAAGAAGGCGAAGACCGCCGAGGATCATCGCCAACAGATGACGTAGAATACCTCAAGCGGCCCTTCCGGACCGGCATGGAGTTGCTCGGATTCGCCGGTTCGCCGTTGCCGGTCAATAGCCGGAAGTACCGGAAGCTCGATCGCGCCGTCTTCGAGTATGCCTACCAGGTCATCGAGGCGAACGATGTCTGTCAAGCGTTACAAATTGGCCCTGCCCGAATCGACCATGCGGATCCGAAGGGCGAGGAAGAGGCTGGAGGCGATGACCAAGGACGAGCGGATTGACTTGATGGTCAAGGCCGGGGTGATGACCCCCGAGCAGGCGGCCAGGGCCAAGGAGACGATTGCGCAAAAGGGCGATTGAACGTTCAAATTTTCTTCGTGTACTGAACGTCAATCGCCCGATCTGTCCGGCTCCCCTTGATCTTGCCCTCCGTCTCGCGATGGTGGAACTCGCAGAGCCAGAGGCCATTCTCGGGGCGATCCGAGCCGCCCAGGGCATCGGGCTTGATGTGGGCCCCCTGGATCGCCCCAGGGCACAGAGGTGAGATCCCCGAGCCGGCCGTGCCCCGGATCTCCGCGAATTCGCAGACCTTCGGGATCCGCCGGACCTTCATGTTCCGCGCGAGAGCGGCCGTGCGGCGCTCGATCGGATACAGGCAGAGGAACATGGGCCAGGAGAGTTCTATTACCTGCCTCGTCGTCGCCCGCGTTCGGAACGCACCCCGCTTGTCCGCGATTCTTGCGTAGAACGTGTTCCCAGCGACCTCAATTGGGCTCAGGTATGTCGCCGGTGAGGGTCAAGTTCAAGGATCCAGTTCCCGCGACGACTCCATCGGCTCGAACCCGGCCTTGCGGACGTCGCGGACCGCCGAGAGTAGGGCCTCGCGCATCGATGCCGCCTCGCGGTCGAAAGACAGATAGACCCGCCCCGAGCGCATCGAGACGGTCGCGTCGTCGCAGCCCGCCTCGTAAAGGGCGTCCGCGACTTCGTCCGTCAGTTCGGTGATCTCGGCCAGCACTAGGTCGAACTCCCGGCCGACCCGGGCTTCGGGCGTTTCTTCCATCCGACCGCTCCTCTCAGGCTTTGGATTCGTTGGCCGTGGCGCGATATCAGCGAGTGGCCTTCTTACAGGCCCTGACAAAACCTCTGAGGCGAGCATAAGATCAAGGGCAATGGGAGTTTAGCCTGGCTCTAGGAAAAAGCCCATGAACGGGGATTGGTTCGCTTCGGCGGAAGTCGGCGACACGCAGACCCTCGCTCGTTTGATCGAACAAGGAGTCGAGGTCGACACCCCTGGCGATTGCGGGTGGACGGCCTTGATGTTCGCGGTCTGGGGCCGACATCTAGAGACTGTTCGGTGGCTCTTGAGTCGAGGGGCGGATCCGAATCGGGAAGCGTACCACAATTCGGCCATGACTTATGGAGCGCTTTGGGCTCGCGGCTGGCAAATTGAGGCTGGCAGGTGTTTTGCGAAGCTGGAACCAGACGCCCGGTTCTTGGATCTGCTGATCACAGCCGGTGGCCGCATCGGGCTCCGAGAAGCGATCCTCCTGGGCGATGTGGGGATGGCCCGACGGATCATCGACGAGGACGATTCGATAGACATCAATGGTGAATCCAGATTCGGTATGCACGACACCTTCCTGATGCTCGCCGCGCACGTCGGCCCGGTCGCGATGGTGGATCTCCTCCTCGACAAGGGAGCCGATGTCGAGGGGGTTGACGACATCGGCGGCACCGCGCTCATGATCGCCTCCGAGATGGGCCGAATTGATATCGTCAATCGATTAATTGATCGTGGTGCAGATGTTAATTCGGGCTGGCCGTGCGAAACCGCGCTCCGTCGAGCAAATCGCAATGGGCACACGGAGGTAACTACCTTCCTGCTCTCTCGTGGGGCCAGATGGGGTGAGCCGGACACGATCGATCAGGATTGCTGACAGGGGCGTCAGTCAATAGACAGGGGCGGGAGCCCCGAGGCTCAGGACTCCCCCGATGGGGCGCCCCCGGGCCAGGTCCGGTTATGACGGCGGCGGTGCGCGGGACGTTGTGGATTTCCCCGACTTTTGGGGCGGGCGGGGCGTAGAATCTCCGGGTCCAACTTGTGACGGTTGAAGATGTTTGAAAGGTGCGGAATTGTTGAGATTGGGATTTTTTGCGGCTAACGCCAGGCGGAATCGAGGCTTGCGACGAATTGGCTTCGTTTCGAACCCTGGAATTCGAGGGCGGAGCGGTCGCCTCCCGGGGGGGCGTCGATGATCCCAATCACCTTTGTTGATCTTTGTGCCCTTTCGCCATGATCACCGCTGCCCGTCGAATCTCCCAGGCCAACTGGCTTTGTTCCCGCGTTTTCCGATCGGGGGGTCAGATGCTACCGGGCGGGCGCGGGGTCCGGTATGTTCGGGGCGGCGTCGGGGGGTGACCGGGAAGGGTGAGAACGAGGGGGGGATCCCATGCGGAAGCGGCTGGCGGTCTTGATGGCGATGGTCCTGGTGCCGGGCCTGGCGTGGGGGCAGGAGGGGGCGCCGGTCGCGAGGCAGAAGGGGGCGGAGCGGGATCCGAACTTCTGGAGGGCCGAAGGGTCGAAGGGGGCCGTGGCGGCGGGGGCCAAGGGGTCGCCGGAGGCGGGGATTGAGATATTGAAAGCGGGCGGCAATGCGGCGGACGCGGCGGTGGCGACCATCCTCGCCCTGAGCGTCACCGACGCGACGGCCTTCTGCTTCGGCGGCGAGGTGCCGCTCCTGATCTATGACGCGAAGTCGAAGACGGTCGAGGTCATCGCCGGGCAGGGGGCCGCCCCTCGGCTGGCGACCCGCGAGCACTTCGCCGCGATGGAGGGGGGCATCCCGGCGACCGGCCTGGAGCCGGCCGCGGTGCCGGCGGTCGTGGATGCGTTGGTCGTCACGCTGTCGAGGCACGGCACCAGGACCTTCGCCGAGTGCGCCCAGCCCGCGCTTCGCCTGCTCGATCAGGGCAAGAAGGACTGGCACCCCGACCTGGCCCGGACGATCCGGACCCTGATCGCCGCCGAGGCCACCAGCCCCGACAACCGCCTGGTGGGCCTCAGACGCGTCTCCGACGCCTTCTATCGCGGTCAGATCGCCCGGGATATCGATGCGTTCTGCCGCGAGAACGGCGGCCTGATCCGCTATAACGACCTCGCCCAGCACACGACTCGGGTCGAGGATGCCGTCTCGGTGGAGTTCCAAGGCTACAGCGTCGTGAAGTGCGGCATCTGGACCCAGGGGCCGGCCCTGCTCCAGACGCTCCAGATGCTCGACCCCGCCGAACTCGCCGCCTGGGGGCACAACGCGCCCGAGACCGTCCACGCGAGCGTCGAGGCGCTCAAGCTCGCCCTGGCCGACCGCGACGCCTATTATGCGGATCCCCTGTTCGTCGACGTGCCGCTGGTGGGACTGCTGGCGACCGACTACGCCCGCAAGCGCAAGGCACTCATCGATCCGAAGGCGGCGTCGATGGAGCTGCGTCCCGGCGACCCGCGCTCGGGCAAGCCCCTGAAGGCCCGCGAGGACAGGGTGGGGCTCGGCGGCCCGGTGAAGGACACGACGACCTGCCTGGTGGCGGATTCGCAGGGGAATTTCGTCGCGGCGACCCCCAGCGGCTGGTCGGGGGTGGTCGCGGGCAAGACGGGCGTCTGGCTGGGCACCCGGCTCCAGAGCTTCAACACCTGGCCCGGCCACCCCAACGTCATCGAGCCCGGCAAGCGCCCGAGGATCACCCTGACGCCGACCCTCATCCTCGACAAGGACCGGAAGGTCGCCTGCGCCATCAGCGTGGCCGGCGGCGACAACCAGGACCAGACCATCCTGCAGCTGGTCCTGAACGAGCTGGTCTACAGGATGCCGCCGGCCGATTCGGTGAAGTCCCCGCGCTGGCTGACGGAGCACTTCATCGGCTCGTTCCGCCAGACCCCGCCGAAGCTGGGGGGCCTCAAGCTGACCTCGGACTTCCCCGAATCGGCCAGAGATGGCCTGGCCGCACGCGGGCACGTGATCACCGCGGGGCGACGGCCGTTGTCGGCCGCACCGATCGTGATCGACCGCGACCCGAAGGCCGGGCACCTCCGCGCGGCGGGCGACCCGGCGGCCGGGCGGCATGCGCTAGCTTATTGAACGGATTCGCATTCGGTTGAATTCGTTCGCGTATCCTCATGGGATGGGGCCTCTGTAAGCCCCCGCTGTTCATGCGGCGACGGGCCGGGACGTTGCCGCCGCGAGACGTCGGCCGCGGGGAGGGGGGAAAATTGGCATCCCGCCTTCACCTGTGTTAGCGTATGGCGTAGATTTCTTGGACGGGCCATCCGCGCGGGGCTGGACCGGCCGTGTTGCCGAAACGAAACCCCGCGAGGGGGCGCCAGCGACGAGGCTGACGCCCTCCGGTCGTCCACCGGCCTCGTCGGCCCGGCGGGCGAGTGGCCCTCTGATGCATTGAGACGTTCCCACGATGTTGTGATTGCGATGCCCCGCCGCGACGGTGGAGGTATCCGGGACGTTGAACCAGACATGACTTCCGCCCAAAAATCCCCGTCCCCCGCGCGTGGCAACCCGCTCGCCAGGGGCCCGCACGCCGCCGGCGACCGCCCGTTCATGCCCTTGCGAGCCTGGGAATGCGACCCGTCGCCCCAGGTGTCCAGGCCGTCCAGGCTCGACGCGGCCCTTTCCCGACCCGGCCCCGACCCCGATGCGCCCGAGGGCCCCGCGACCGGCGATGCGTCGGTCGCCGCGCCCCGGATCCACACCGCGCCCCCGGTCGCGGAGCCCGCCCCGCCGCCGACGGTCCCGGCCGACGACCTCGCGGCGATCGTCGAGGCCTCGACCGACCTGATCTACCGGTCCGACCCCGCCGGCCGCCTGGTCTATCTCAACCGCGCGGGGCGATCGGCCCTGGGGCTCGGGCCCGGCGACCCCCTGGATGGCCTGACCCTGACCAGCCTCCACTCGCCCGAAGACTCGGCCACGCTTCGGGATCGGATCCTGCCCGTGGCGATTCGGGATGGATCGTGGTCGGGCGACCTCGGCGTCGCGCTCGCCGATGGGGCCGTCCTGCACGCCTCCCTGGCCCTCCAGGCCCACCGGGACGCCTCGGGCAGCCTGCGGGGGTTCTCCGCCACCCTCCGGGACCACTCGGCATGGATGGGCCGGATCGCCCGGGCCGAGGAGGCGAAGGCCACGGCCGAGGCCGAGTCCCGTGCCAAAATCGACCTCCTCGCCCGCATGAGCCACGAACTCCGGACGCCGCTCACGTCGATCCTGGGGTTCGTCGACTACCTGATCGGGGCGGAGGAGGCCGGGAAGCCGGCGGTCGACCGCCCGGAATGCCTCAACCTCATCAGGCGCAACGGTTTCTACCTCGTCGACCTGCTCAACGACCTGCTCGACCTGTCGAAGCTCGAACTCGGCACGCTCGTGCCCGTCCGCTCCGCCTGCTCCCCCCTCGCCGTCGCCGGGGAGGTCGCCGCGCTCCTCGGGCGACGGGCGTCCGAAAAGCAGTTGAGCCTGGACGTTATGGCCATCGGCCCGCTGCCGGACGCGCTCGAGACCGACCCACTGCGGCTCCGTCAGATCCTGATCAATCTGGTCGGTAACGCGGTCAAGTTCACCGAGCGCGGGGGCGTCCGGGTCGAGCTGGGCCTGGAGTGCCAGGGCCCGGCCGAGCGGCTCCGGGTCGACGTGATCGACACCGGCCCGGGGCTGACCGCCGACCAGGTCGCGCGGCTGGGCGAGGCCTTTTATCAAGGCGACCCGGCCCGGCCCCGCGACGAGCTGGGGGGGACGGGCCTGGGCCTGTCGATCTGCCGGCAGCTGGCCGAACGGCTCGGGGGGACGATCGAGGTCGAGAGCGAACCCGGGCGCGGCAGCCGGTTCCGCCTGCTGATCCCGGTCTCGCGGCCGGGGGAGACGACGGCCGAACTCGCCGGCGGGCCAGGCCTGGCCGCGTTCGGCGAGGCCGGCCTGGATTGCCGGATCCTCCTGGCCGAGGACGTGGCGTCGAGCCGCCGGGCGATCTCCGCCTGCCTGGAACTGGCCGGCGCGGAGGTCGTGGCGGTGGGCAACGGCCGCGACGCGGTCGAGGCCGCGCTCGCCGCCGAACGCGCGGGCACGCCGTTCGACGTGGTCCTGCTGGACATCCAGATGCCCGTGGTCGACGGCCCGGGCGCGGTCCGTGCCCTCCGCGACCGCGGCTACGCCCGCGCGATCCTCGCCCTCACCGCCGACGCCAGCGGCCCCGACCGCCGCGAGTACCTCGCCCTCGGCTGCGACGGCTGCGTCAGCAAGCCAATTGATTGGAATATTTTGATGAAAATGATCAGGGAGTCCGTCGCGTAGGGTGCGGCGGACGCGTCCCCGCGCCCTACGCGACGGCCACCGCCACACCCCTCGGAAAAATCGACGGCTCGGGCATCTGACAGTTGTAAGATTGCCGGGCTTCGGGTCTACTACTCTGAACCGGATCGGCCTGGGCCCGCGCCCCGGGATCGGTCCCGGGGTGATGCAACCCGTCCGCCCGACGATCCGACCGTCGTCCCGAACCTGGCTGGAGGCCCGACCATGTCGTTCCTTTCGGAGGACCCGACATACCTCCTGATCCTCCTGGGTGTGCCGGCCGCCGGCTTCCTGATCGCCCTGCGGGTGACGCAGGACGGCCGCCACCTGATCCGAGCCGGCGTGCTCGGCGGCCTGATGCTCCTGGTGCTCGGGGTCGAGTACCTCTGGGTGACCGACAACGAGCGGATCGAGCAGACGGTCAAGGACCTCGCCGCCGCCGTGCGGGACTCGGACGTGGATGCCGTCGAGTCGTACCTCGCCCCCGACGTGAGCCTGAGCCAGAGGTCGCAGACCCTGGACGAGGGCGTGGGGATCTCCAGCCGGCTGGAGGTCCTGCGCGACGTGAAGTTCGACTTCCTCCGGGTCTCCTCCATCGAGGCCCACGCCAACCCGCAGTCGCGCACGGGGACGGCGGTCTTCCGCGTGCTCGCCGGCGGCTCGGCCCGATATGGCATGGGGGAGCAGAATTTCGGGTCGATCAACAGCGAGTGGTCGCTGGGGTTCCGCGAGAAGGACGGCAAGTGGAAGGTGACCCGGATCACCCCGCTGAGGCTGCCGCCGCAGGCGAACCCGGCCTATCTCTTCCGCCAGCGGTTCATGCCCTCCAGCACCGGACCGCCCCCGGGCGCGGACCCGTCCCGCGGGCCCCGCAACCGCGGCCTGTTCCCCATGCCCAGGTGAACAGGCCCTAGCGCTGGTAGATCGGCAGGTATCGATATTCCACCGCCAGGGCCAGCACGGCCATGGCGGTGCAGTAGTTCCGGCCCCCCGATCGGTCGTTGCCGTCGGCCGAGAGCCAGCTCCCGTCGGGGTCCTGGTGCTCGATCAGGAGCGGCACCAGCTTCGAGTAGTAGGGCAAGAAGTACCGATCCCCCATCTGGAACATGGCCTGCGAGCAGTAGTAGACCTCGTAGAAGAAGTACTCGCTCGACCACCTCGGCGGGTGCTTGAGCAGGTACTCCGCCCCCGCGACGGCCTCCCTCGTCAGGTGGGCGCCGCAGATTTCGAGGGCCAGGATGCCGGTGCCGGTGCGGGGGTTGTTCGGCCCCTGGCCGGGCTGGTAGGCGAAGCCCCCGCCCTCCTTGACGGAACATCTCTTCAGATAAGTCACCGCCTTGTCGATGTTCTCGGCCGGCACCGCGCACCCGGCCGACTTCGCCGCCCGCAAGGCCATCACCTGCCATCCGCTCACCGAGAGGTCGCTGTCGCGGCTGGTCGGCTGGTACCGCCAGCCCCCCTCGTGGCCGACGCTCTTGGGGATGTCCTGCGCCTTGATGATCAGATCAATGGCCCTGGATAACGCCGCGCGGGCCTGCTCGGCGAGCAGCGGGTCGGGCGTCATGCCGACGACCTCGGCGAGCATGAGCGTGCTGATGCCGTGGCAGTACATCGGCCCGTGGCTGGGGTTCGAGACCAGCATGCCGTTGGCCCGCTGGTGCGTGACCACGTAGCGGATGCCCTTCTCGATCACCTCCCGGTACGGCCCCGGCGTACCCGGCAAGTGCCCGGCCGCCAGGTATGCCATCACCGACAGCGACGTGACCGACGTCGCCCGCCCGAACCCGCCCGACTCCCACGACCCATCGGGCTTCTGGGATGTCTTCAGATACTCCAGGGCCTTGCGCACGGATGCGTCGGTCTCCGCCCCCGTCGGGCGGGCGGGCGTCTGCGTCAAGAGCATCAACGTGAGGAGGAGCATCGTAGGGACCGCTATCGCGGACCATCTCCGGATGAACGAATGCAAGAGTGGTCCGCAATAGCGGACCCTACTGGCCGTCGACGGCGATCTGCTGGAAGTAGAGCTGGATCATCCGCGCATAATCATCCCGGTACTTGCCGCGGGACTGGTCGAGGATCTCGGTGCGGAGGTGGCCGGGGAGTTCGCCCCAGGCGCGGCCGGGGTTCTTTCGCATCAACGCCTGCAACTCCGCCAGATCGACGGCGACCTTGCCGGCGGGGCCGCTCTTGGGGGTGCGGTCGGCCTGGGTGGCCTGGCCGGCGGGCTTGTCGGGCTTGCCGTTGGAGGCCGTGGGGGCCCCGCCATCGGAAGGGGGCTGCGGCTGGGAGGCGGTGCGGAGCAGCTCGGCCGCGCGCTGGAGGGCGGGGGAGGCGTCGCGCGTGGCCTGCTTGTTCGCGCCCGGATCCCGGGCCTTCGCGAGCTGCTCGGACGCCTCGCGGAAGGCCTCGCGGGCCTTGCCGATCTGGCCGGGATCGGGCTGAGGCGGCATGCCGGCTTGCCCGGCAGCCTGGGCCTCGGCCTTGAGGCTCGCGGCGAGGTCGTCGGACATCCGCGCGGCCTGTTCGGTCAGGTCGGCCACCCGGCGCTGGGCGTCCTTCGCGGCGTCGGCCCGCCCCTGCGCGAGCTGTTCGAGCCCCTGCTCGGCGGCCTTCGGGGCGTGCTCCTTGAGCAGGTCCGACGCGGATTTCGCCTGGCCCTGGCCTCGCAGATTGGCGTCCTTCGTCTTGTCGGCCAGCTTCGCCATCGCCTCGCCGAGCTGCTCGGATTGCTCCTTGAGCCGCTCGCGAGCGACGGCCGATTCGCCGAGGATCGCCTGCAAGCCCTCGCGGACCTGCCGCTGCTTCCTGGCCAGTCGCCCGGCCTGACGCGCCTGGTCGTCGTTGATCGGCAAATCGGCATCCCTGGGGATGTTCGCGGGTTCAGTTGCCGGCTTGACGGCCTCGCCCGCGTCGTCCAGCCGTTCGAGCAGGCGGCTCAGCGCGCCCGGGAATTCCGGCCGGCCGGCGTTCTTGAGGGCCTCCTTGCGCTCGGGCTCGGCGTCGGGCAGGGGCAGGGCCCGGACGGCGGCGGCCAGGCGTTCGGCGGCCTTCGGGTCGGGCTGGAGGATCTTCGACTCGTCGATCAGCTCGGCGACGATGTCATCGGCGGGCGTTCGCCCTTGCATCTTCTGATCGAGCCGGTCGAGGGCGGCCTGGGCCCCGACGCGGGCGATCGGGAGCGATTCTCGGAGGCGCTTCGAGAGGTCGGCGTCGTGGCCGGACCTGTCGCGGGCCTCGATGAGCTGGTCGGCGAGGCGGCGGGCCCGGCCGGCGGCCCGGCGACGCTGGAGGTCGGCCCGGGGCTCGACTTCGAGCGAGGACAGAATGTCGGCCGCCTTCTTCTGACGCTCGGCGGCGACCGTGAGTCGCTTCGCCAGGTCGGCCGGATCGGGGTCGCGGTCGGTCCGGGGGGCGGTCTCGCGGAGATGCTGCTCGACCTCGCGTGCGGCCTCATCCTGGAGTTTCCTCGCCTCCGCGGACGCCTTCCGCGCCGCGTCCCCGCGCTGCCAGACATCGGGGAGTGCATTGGCGAGTTTGTTCAGGGATGTCCGCGCGTCGTTCTGTCGGGCGTTGGCGTCCTTCGGCGTGCCGTTGCGAAGAGATTCGCTTGCGCGTTCAAGCGTTTGCGCGGTTGCGCTCGCGGCGCCCTTGCGGGCGTCGGGCACGGCGGCGGCGAGCCCTTCGACGAGCGACTTGATGGCGTCCTGGCGAGCGAGCAGGGGTTTGAGCCTCGAGGTCAGCTCGTCGCGTTCCTTCGGCGAGAGGTTCGGCCTGTTCTGGAACGGGCCGACGGCCTCGGCGACGAGCCCGGCGAGCCGGTCCTGGCGCTGGGCGAGCCGTCGGGCGAGGGCCCTGGGGTCGTTGGGGACGTCGGCGAGGTCGCGGGCGAGGCGGCGGAGTTCGTTCTCGGCGTCGTCGAGCCGCTGGCGGCCCTCGGGCAGGTTCTTGCGTTCGAGCGATTCGAGGACGCGTGCCAGGCTGCCGATGTTGATGCGGGCCCGGCCGTTCTCGGCGAGCGGGACGTCGACGTCGAGCGCCAGCGTGCGGGCGTCGGCCTCGATCGACCGTTGCTGATCAAGGAGCGCCATCACCCTTGGATCATCGGGCGGCGGCTCGGTGGGCTTGCGCGACTCCTCCCGCTGGCGGTCGGCGAGGTTCCTCACCTCCTCGGCGAGCCTGGCGGCCTCGGCCGCGTGGGCGGCGGCGAGGCCGGCCTTGAGCTCGGGCGAGCGGTTCACGAGCCGGTCGAGCTCGCGCCTCAGCTTCGACTGCTCGGCCTGCATGGCGTCGAGCGAGGCCCGGTCGGCGGTGGTGTGCTTGGCCTCGGCGGCGAGGGCGTCCTCGCGGGCGGCGAGCCCCTGGAGCTTCTCGCGGTCGGCGTCGCGACGGGCGAGGGATTCGAACTGGCGCTGGAGGTCGTCGATGCGTCCCTGCAAGGTGCCGAGGCGGGCGTCGGCCTGTCGCAGGTCATTCAGGCGTGCGCCGGGATTCTCGGATTTGCGCGCCTTCGCCAGTTGATCCTTCGCCGCCATCGCCTCGACCTCGGCGGCCTGCCGCGCCGGCCTGGAAAGCGGTGCGAAGGCGGGGTCGCGCTCGGTGGCCTCGGCCAGCTTCGTCAGCCGGTCGGCCACCTCGGCGGCCTGGCGTTCGCGGTCCTGGAGGCCCTGGTCGTGGCTGGCCTCCCAGTCCATCACCTGGCGCTGGACGGCGTCGGCGATGTAGCGGAGTTGCTCGGTCTCGCGGCGGTTCGCGGCCGCGTCGTCGCGGATGGCGTCCAGGGCCTTCTTGTATTCTTCGCGCTTCATTCGTTGCTCGCGGGCCAGGAGCGGGTCGGCGTCGAGCCGGATCTCCAGGGTCTGCTTGCCCGACCACGCCACGTTCGGCCCCCTGGGCGCCGGCCTGTTGTCGGCCGCCCGCACGGCGTATTCGACCTGATCGCCGGGCTGCAACTTCAACGGCTTGAGCAGCAGGACCGTCGACCCTTTCGCGGCCGCCGTGCCGAGTCCTTCGAGCGGCAGTTCGCGCACCTGGGCCTCGGCCGTGGCTTCCGAGCCGCCGCGACGGATCGCGTAATGGAGCTGGACCGACGCCACGGAGAGATCATCCTTCGCGTCGATGTCGAGCGCCAGCACATCATCGGGCTTGGATTCGATGGCCTCGCCGGGCCTGCTGGCCGGGCCTCGCACGTTCAGGGCCGGCGGGGCGTCCTTGAGGAGCTGGAGCTTGCCGAGCGGGGCGGTGCCGTCGATCCCCTGGTCGTCGCCGATCAGTTCGGCGACGATCGGGCCTTCCCCCTCCGCGGCGGCCCGGACGGTGGCGGTCGTCCGGCTCGCATCGAGGGATGCGTCGATCGGACCGGACTCGGGCGCGTCCTCTTTCGTCGCCAGCGGCCAGGTCACGCGGGCGGCCTTGATGGGACGGTCGGCCTGGATCTTCAGCGTGATCGCGCTGCCTTCCCAGGCCGTCACGCTCCCGGGGCGATCGAGCGTGACTCCCGGCTGTTTCGTGTAGGCGGGGGGCTCGATGTCGGCGGTCCAGGCCGCGACGATCGGCGGGGCGACGGCGGTCAATCGGTGGGCGGGGCTGTCGGCGAGGTCGGTGCGGATGCGGTAGGTGAGCGAGTCGGTCACGGGTGACAGATCGGCATGGAAGATCCCGTCACGCATGGACATCGCCTTGCGCTGGACGGTTTTCGTGATGGGGTCGTCCCACTCCAGCCAGGCGGCGATCGGTCGGGGGGGCGAGCCGAACCGTGCGCGCAGCGAGGCGGCGACCGCGACGGTCGAGCCCTTGCCGACGACACGGTCTCCCGGGGTCACCCGCACGATGACGCGGCTCGGGCGGTTGATGCCGGCCCAGGGCATCAGGAACCGGCGGGCCAGCAGGCCGAACGGCTCGGGCGTGGTGAGGCAGGGCATCGCGACGAGCAGGGCGGCGACGAGGCCGGCTCCGACCCGGAGCGAGGTCCCCTTCGATGCGACGACGGATCGGGAGTTGATGGTTTGAGCCAGGTTTGTTGCGTCGTCGACGACCGCCTGGATGAGCGCGGGCGAGCCGTGGACGACGGGGGCGGTCTTCAGGTCCACGGCGACGATCAGGCGGCGGCCGAGGCTCGGATAGGCATGCTCGGCGAGCGCGGCGAGGTGCGTGGGAGTGAACTTGGCCAGGAGCGGGCGGAGGATGTTGCGGGAGACAAGGAGCAGCAGGACGGCCAGCCAGGCGGCCCAGAGCATCCAGCGGAGGACGCCGGGCAAGGGAAGGAAGAAGTCGGCGGCCATGCCGATGAGGGCGATCCCGGAGAGGACGAGCAGGAGCAATCCGGCCCCCCGCGCGAGGGCGACGGCGCGGAGGCGGCGGTCGATGCGGTTGAGGGCGTGCTGGATGGGTCCGGGGAGCATGGGTCCTCCCGTAGGGTGTGGTGCCACGCGGGCCAACGGGCCGCGTCCACCGCACCCACAACAGGCGAGGCCGATGGGGTGGTGGAGGGGATCATCCGCGGTCGTCGGGTGCGGTGGACGCGGACGTGCCGTCCGCGTGGCACCACACACTACGGCAGCCCGTAGCGTTTGCGGAGGATCCACTCGACGGTCAGGATACCAAAGAAGAGCAGGAGCGTCGCGGGCTGTTCGCCGAGGCGGGTCTCGACGGAGCGGGTCTCGGTCTTGACCCGGGCGCGGAGCAGCGAGGGGAGGTCGCCGGCGTCGCGGTCGAGGGTGAATGTCCCGCCGGTGGCGGCGGCCAGGCGTTCGAGGCGGGGCCGGTCGGCGGCGAGTTCGACGAGTTCGCCGGTCTCGCGCGCCTGGATCTCCAGGGGGGCGTCGGGGATCGGGCCGGCGTCGGACGCGCCCGGGAGGGTCGCGAGCTGCGGGGCGTCGAGGCGGATCCGGTACGCCCCGCGCGACAGGCCCGGGGCGACGCCTTGATAGAGGCGCGGCTGGCCGGGCACGGGGTGCAGGGGGACGATCGCCAGGGGCTTCGCATCGGCATCGATGGAACCGTTTGCGCCCCGGGCGAAGACCTTCGAGGCGACGACCAGGCCGGTGCCGAGGTCGGGGAGGTCGTCGGCGAGCCGGGCCTGGAGGGTGACGGGGCGGCCCTCGGGGCTGCGAGAACCGGTCGGGCCGTGGCGGACGAGCTTGTTGCCGGCCGCGAGCTTCTCGGACCCGGCCCAGCGGATGACCTGGCCCCAGAAGCGGTGGTGGTAGAGGTCGCCCACGCGGAACCGCCAGCGCCAGGTGGAGTCGGTGCCGACCCAGAGCACCTGGCCGAGCCCGAACGCCTGCGACGCGAACGCCGCCGGCCCCTTGCCGTCGGGCCCGCCCGAGGCCGCCAGCACGGTCGCGCCCGGCTTGGGCTGGCCGACCAGCAGCCAAGGCAGGCGCGGGAGTTCCGACCACACCCGCTTGCTCGACTCCGGCCCCTCGCCCAGTTGCAGCATCGGCCAGGTGCCCGCGTCGTCCAGCAGGGCCGCGCGGGGCGTGAGCGGCAGGCCGGCGAGCAGCGGCGGGCGTCTCGGATCCATGCCGTCCCTCTCATCCGAGGCGGTGATGGCGCGAACATCCGTCAGGGGCGAGAGCGACCGGGCCGTCGCCAGCGAGGCGAGCGTGCCGGGGAACTTCGGGCCGGGCGCCAGCACCAGCGTCGCGCCTCGCTTCGCCACCTGGGCCTCGATCCGCGCCCAGCCTTCGGCCGGGAGGTCGCCCGGGGCGAGGTCGCCGATCAGGAACACGTCGTACTTCGCCAGGGGGTCGTTGCCGTTGCCTTCGACCGGCGGCAGGGCCTGGCCGTAGGACGTGCCCCGCGCGACGGTCAGGGCCGGCTGGCGGAGGACGACGGCGTCGACGGTGACGCGGCGGTCGCGGGCGAGGGCGTTCCTGAGGTATCGGAACTCCCAGCGCGCCTCGGCGTCGACGATCAGGACGCGGGCCTTGTCGTCGGCGACGAGGATCGAGAAGGTGCGGGCGTCGTTCTCGGGCCGGGCGTCCCCGAACCCGGGCACGGCCGACGCATCGACGCTCGCCGACATCGGCACGAGTCCCGGTTCTTCCAGGGGCACGCGGAAGGTCACGGCGGGGCGCGATCCGTCGGCCGGGATCGTCACATCCTGGCGCAAGGGTTCGATGCCGGGTCGGTCGACCTTGAGCGTGACGGGGAGCTTCGTGCCCGCCGGCACGCCGTCGGCCTTGACGGTGACGGTGACCTGCGGGGTGTCGCCGGCGTTGACGCGGTCGGGGGCCCGCAGGGCGGCGACGGCGACGTCGGGCGGCGGCGTGGTCGAGCCGATCAGCACGGGATACACCGGGATCCCCCGCGCGGCGAGGCGGTCGACGATCGGGGCGGGATCCTCGGGCCCGTTCCAGCGGCCGTCGCTCAGGAGCACGACGCCGAGCACGGGGGCGTCGCCGGACTGGAGGGCCTTCGCGAGCAGGGGGGACCAGTCGGTGGTGTCGCGCCGGGGGCCGTCGGTCTTCTTCAGGGAGGCGGCGACGTCGGCGAGTTTGGCGTCGGGGGAGGCGTCGCGGGCGAAGGTGCTGGCGACGACCTCGTGGTCGGCGTCGAGCCGGGCGAGCGGGCCTTCGAGGAGGCGCCGGGCGATGTCGAGCCGGGGCAGGGGATCGGCCGCCGCGCCGGGGCTGAGGCCCAGGGTCTCGCGGAGCTTCCGCAGTTCGGTCTCGTCTCGTCGGTCGACCCCGTCCATGCTGGCGGAGGCGTCGACGCCGACGAGGACGCGGCCCCGGATGGTGCGGGACTCGTCGCGGGCGGCGATGGGTTCGAAGAGGGTGGCGAGCAGGAGCAGGGCGGCGAGGGTGCGGAGGGCCAGCAGGACGAGCCCCTGGCGGCGGGGGATCAGGCGGCGTTCCTCGCGGTAGAGCCAGGCGAGGAGGCCGAGGGCGATCAGGCCGACGGCGGACCAGAGCCAGGCCTGGCCGCCGCCCGCGCCGGCGATCCAGAGCCGCCGGCCGCCGGGGAGGTCGATCGTCATCGCGGAGCCGCCTCCCTCTCTTGGGATTTTCCCGGAATGGCCGGCCCCGGGCGACGAACACCCTGCCGTGTCACCCGAATCGTCGGGGAGATTCTATCCAAACGGCCCCCCCGCGCGAACCGGACGCCCCCCCGGACGGGCTGCGCTGGACCGGGTCCGGTTCATGTCGTAGATTGGCCGCACGGCGTCGGTTGGTGCGGCCAGTTGCCCCGGTGACGGGGCCGAGGAGTCCTCGCCTGATGATCCATGTGCGCGATCTCCGGATCGATTACGACAACGTCTGCGCGGTCCGGGACCTCAGCCTGGACATCGGGGCGGGCGAGGTCTGCGGGCTGATCGGGCCCAACGGCGCGGGCAAGACCTCGACCATGCGGGCCCTGCTCGGCCTCCTGGAGCCGACCTACGGCGAGATCGAGATGGCGGGCGTGGACATCCGCGAGCATCCCGGCGACGCCAACCGCGTCATCGGGTTCATGCCCGACTTCCCGCCGATGTACGACGACCTGATGTGCTGGGAGTTCCTCGACCTCTTCGCCGCCAGCTACGGCGTCCCCAAGCGCGACCGGCAGGCGCTCATCGACGAGAAGCTCGAACTGGTCGGCCTGACCGAGAAGAAGAACGCCTTCATCACCGGCCTCTCGCGCGGGATGCGGCAGCGGCTGATGCTGGCGAAGACCCTCCTGCCCGAGCCGAGGATCCTGATCCTCGACGAGCCGGTGAGCGGCGTTGATCCGCAAGGGCGCATCGATTTCAAGAACGTGCTCAAGCTGCTCGCTGCGGAGGGGCGGACGATCGTCATCTCGTCGCACATCCTGGCCGAGATGTCGGAGTTCTGCACGTCCGTCGCGATCATGGAGCGCGGGCGGATGGTGGTGAACGGGCGGATCGACGAGATCAACGCCCGCCTGATGGGGGACACGGTCCTGACCGTCGAGGTGCTGTCGGATCCGGCGGCGTTCAAGGAGCTGGTGTCCCGCGACCCGCTCGCCGGCCCGGTCGAGACCTCGGGCCGGAAGCACCAGTTCCGGTACTCGGGGACGGTGGAGCAGTCGAGCGACCTGCTGTGCAACCTGGTTCTGGCCGGGGTGAAGGTGGCGGCGTTCGCGCCCAAGCGGGAAAACCTCGAAGAACTCTTCCTCAAGGTCGGTGCGAAGGAGCTGGCGTGATGAATCCCCTGGCGATCTTCGACAACCCGATCTTCGTGAAGCACCTGCGGTCGCGGCTGCGGCCGGGGCAGGCGCTGCCGGGCCTGGCGGTGGTGCTGATCATCTGCCTGATCATCATGTATGCGGGCTATCAGCTCAACGCGTTCAAGAATGGGACGGCGTTCGGGGTCGTGCTGACGGTCCAGGCGATCGTGCTGGGGATCATCGGCGCGACGCAGATCTCGGCGGCGGTGGGCGGGGCGAGGGAGTCGGGCATCCTCGACTTCCACCGGGTCACGCCGATGTCGCCGATGGCGATCACGCTGGGCTTCTTCTTCGGGGCCCCGATCCGCGAGTACGCCATGTACGCGGTGACGATCCCGTTCGCGCTCATCTGCGTGGCCAACGAGGCGCCCGAGTTCTGGGGGTTCGTGCAGATCCAGATCATCCTCTTCCTGGGGACCTGGATCCTGCACGCGTTCTCGCTGTTCAACGCGCTGGTCATGAAGAAGCCGCGGGCCGGTGCGAGGGGGGCGATCGGGCTGTTCTTCTTCATCATGATGATGAGCGGGAACCTGATCGCGACCTTCGGCAACGCCGCGCGGTTCGCCAACGAGTCGCCCCGGCTGGGGTTCTTCGGCGTGCAGTTGCCGTGGCTGGCGGTGGTGTTCATTTACATGATCCCGTTCATGTATTTCCTCCTGATCGCGTCGTCGCGGAAGATGGACACCGAGCGGGCGCACGCGCTGAGCAAGTCGCAGGCGGTGGCCTGCCTGGGGACGATGAGCCTGCTGATCCTGGGGGCGATCTGGGACATCAGCGTGAAGTACGAGTCGCTGGTGGTGCTCTACGCGACGATGGCCATCGCGATGCTGATGACCCTGCCGGTCACGCCGAACCTGGGCGAGTACACCAAGGGGTTCCGACGCGCGGAGAAGCAGGGCATGCGGAACCTGATGCCCTGGGACGACCTGGCGCTCAACCGCCTGACGGTGGCCGCGCTGGCGATGATCGTCCTGATCGTGCCGACGGTCGCGTGGCAGGCGATCGAGATGCGGAGCAACCCCGACGCGGGGCGGGCGGGGTTCCAGTACGGGTTGACGATCGCCATCGGCACGCTGGTGGTGGCCTACGTCGGGCTGGCGCTCCAGTACTTCATGCTGGTCTTCCCCAAGCGGGGGAAGGTGATCCTGGCGCTGTTCCTGTTCTTGACCTGGATGGTGCCGGTGGTCCTGGGGGTGATCGCGGGGGTGTCGGGCGGGCAGGGGGGCGAGCGGCTGGGCGTGATCCTGTCGAGCCTGAGCCCGCTGGTCGGCATCGCGATGTCGGCCGTGATGCCGCCGGACGTCTCGGCCCTGGAGGTCGGCCAGATGACGATCCAGTCCTGCGCGTTGATCCCCGCGCTGACGTTCGCCTTCCTCTTCAACATGCTGATCACCGGCACGACCCGGCGCGCGGTGGCCGAGATCCGGGCCGCCGAGGGGGATCCGTCGCGCAAGCCGCAGCCGGAGTTCGCCTGATCCGACCCGGCGGGGTCGGTCGAGGGATGCGGGCCGCCCGCGGGGGAGATCCCCCGGGCGGCCCCCGTCGTTTCGAATCGGTTCGGGCTGTGCCGGCGGCGGCCCTCGGAGGTGACCTCGAGGACCGAGCGCCTGGCCTCGCCGGTCGTCCCGCCAGGAACGAGGGGATCCGCATCGCAGGTCGTCTGCGAATGTCGATGACCCCGACGGACATAACGGCCTTGTCGCGACGCATGAGGACGCGACGCAACCCTTACATGTCACGCGGGCCTGACAGCTTGCGATCCGGGCCGCGTCGCCCCGGGCAGGGCCGGCGGGGCATGCCGGTGCCGTCCCACCCCGCGCGGTGTCCGCCTGCGCAATCCCGGTTACGAATTCTGCGGGGGCTGTTGATTTGGGGAGACACGCGCAACCGGTCGCCCGTGCGGCATCCAGATGCGGCGATTCTCAGCATGAGAACGGCCCGAGAGGACCGGGCCGGGCGGGCCTCGCAGTGGATTCGGCCACATTCGCAACTGTTTACGCATTGCCTCGCCTCAGAATGAGGCGGCTTTCTCGCGGCCCCGGCGGGCCCGATGGCCCGGCGCGATTGACATGAGATCTTGGATGCGGGCTCGCTCACCTTGTCCTGTTCACCTCCGTGGCTACCATGTGGTTGTGGGCGCTCTCCCCCATTCACAGCGGCCCGCCAGACGGAATGATCTCAATCACAGGAACGCTGTCGGAGACGGCGCACACGCCACGGATATGATGGCGGCAGTCCGCGATTGTGAATGATGATGTCACTCAATGTTCTCGACTCGATGATGGAAACGACCCGGACCGCCACCCACGCCAGGCCGAAGGGGCACGGCCCGGCGGCGACCCTGCCGATTGAGATCTCCGGCGACCTCCAGCGCGTCGCGGCCACCCCATCCACCGTCCTCCTGGGCGGCGAGACGGGCACGGGCAAGACCCACCTCGCGAGGATCATCCACGAACTCTCCCCGCGCCGGGATCAGCCTATCCTGGTCGTCAACTGCGCGTCGCTGTCCGAGTCGCTGATCGAGAGCGAGCTCTTCGGCCACGTCCGGGGCGCCTTCACCGGGGCCGAACGCGACCGCAACGGCAAGCTCCACGACGTCGGCGAGGGGACCCTCCTCCTGGATGAGGTCGACTGCCTGCCGCCGGCGCTCCAGGCCAAGCTCCTGCGGGTGCTCGAAGAACGCCTCTTCGAGCCCGTCGGGTCCAACCGCACCGAGCCCTTCCGGGCCCGCCTGATCGTCGCCAGCAACCGGCCCCTCGAGCAGGAGGTGGCCGCCGGCCGGTTCCGCGGCGACCTGTTCTATCGCATCAACGTCGTCTCGCTCCAGATGCCCCCGCTCCGCGAGCGACGGACCGACATCCCCGACCTCATCCGCGGCTTCCTCGGCGACCAGCCGGGATCGATCCGGATCGACGAGGAGGCGCTCACTGCCCTGGTCCGCTACGAGTGGCCGGGCAACATCCGCGAGCTGCGGAACGTCCTCGAACGGGCCAGGATCTTCGCCCGGGGCCACCGGATCACCCTCGCCGAGCTGCCCGTTGCCATCGCCGTGCCGGCCCCGGTCGTCACCCCCGAGTTCGTCGCCGTCGCCGACGCCCTCGTCGCCAACCCCTTCGCCCCCCCGGCCCACGCCCCCTACCGGACCGAGCCCGGGGCCGTCCGCAACCTGGCCGAGTCCCGCCAGATGGTCGAACGCGAGCAGATCCTCCACGCCCTCCGCACCCACGGCAACAACCGCTCCCTCGCCGCCCGCACCCTCGGCATCAGCCGCGTCTGCCTCTACAAGAAGATCCACCGCTACGGCATCCCGCTCAAGCAGCCCCGGCCCGAATGATGACCTCCCCGGAGAATCCGCCGGGGGCCCGACGTCGTGCCCTCGGCGAACTCTCATTCGTTCAGATCTCTCAAATCCTCACTTGTTCTTGTTCCACACCGGCAGGATGTCGTCCGACGCCTGCTGGCGCACCGAGTTGTCCGACAGGATGTCGTCCATCGCCTTCAGGACCTCCTGGCGGCCGAACACGATCGTCTCCGAGTTGCGGTCGTCGAACGCGATCGTGATGAACTTCTCCTTGGTGTCCCGCAGGATCTCCACCAGGTGCTTGAGGTTCTTCACCTTCGTCCCGTTCACCTCGCGCACGACCTTCGCGAACGGGTTCGAGTAGCCCTTGCCGATCTTGTGCGCGAACATCTGCGACGACACCACGACCAGCTCCTCGCCGGCGAACGCCGCCTCGTCGCCGCGCCGGGTGATCAGGGGGCTGCCGATCAGGGCCAGGAGCATCGCCGCCCTCGGGTTCCCCTCGATCCCCGCCATGAACTCGGCCGTCACCGGCGAGAACACCAGCGGCCCATAAACGAAGTACGACGGATACCGCCCGCGCAGCGACTTGATCAGGTCGTCGCGGTCGTTCGCGACCGGGATCTCCACCTGCAGCTCCTTGCCGTCGCGGAAGACCGTCGCGGGGACCTTGCCGTCCTTCGCGAGCTTCTGGAGCAGGTACTGGTGCCGCACCCGGAGGTTCGGCCCGATCGTCACCAGGCCCGTGTTGTCCACCTCGGTGTCGCCGAGCTTGGTGATCACGTCCCACTCCTTGAGCGGGTACTTCGGGTCCTTCTTCGCCGGCTCGTGCACCACCATGCCGACCGACTTCTTGGGGAAGTTCAGCTTGGCGCGGAGGGCGTCGTTCTCCAGGGTCTGGAGCAGGTCGAACATGTTCGGCTTGCCGTCGTACTTGCCGTCGGCGATGTCCTTGAGGAAGAGGTGGATCTCCTCCGCGGGGATGATGTAGCCGATGTTGTCGGCCCCGCCGAGCCTCGAGAACGTCAGGCCGATGATCTTGTTGTCCACGAGCGCCGGCCCGCCGCTGTTGCCCGGGTTGATCGCCGCGTCGACCTGGATCCGCAGGCCCGCCGTGCCCTGGCCGTACGGGGCGAACTCGATCCGGTTCACCGCCCCCTTGGTGATCGACAGGCTGGTGCCGCCGGTCGGATACCCATAGACGACCACGCTATCCTTGACCTCCGGCAGCTTCTCGGCCATCGGGATCGGCGGGCGCTTGGCGAAGAACGAGTCGTCCTCCAGCGACAGCACCGCCAGGTCGATCCCGGGCGCGATGGCCTCGACCCTGGCGTTCACCTTGTCGCTCGACTGGTTCGGCTGGACCATGACCTGGGTCGCGTAATACACGACGTGGGCGTTGGTGAGGATCCGCTTGCCGTCGATCACCACCCCCGTGCCGGTGGATTCGATGGCGTTCTGCTTCTGCCAGGGCCGGAACGGGTCGGGCATCCGCGCCGTGGTGAACACCTTCACCACCGACTCCCGGATCTCCTCCTCCTTCGGCACCTCCGCCCCGGCCGCTCCCGCGACCGCGACCCCGAAGACCCCGACCGCCGCCGCCACCTGCCTCGTCGTGCGCATCCACATGGGGGCAAAACTCTCCATGAAAGGCCGGGTCATTCATCGACCCGAACCCATTCCCCAGAATGACGGAACCCTCATCCCAACCCCGGGAAGCCCAAAAGCCCTCCCGAACCGCGTCATTGTACCCACCCCACCCCCCGCACAATACCCCGTAGGACCCCGCCCTCCCGAACCAATCCGCATATCTCCAAACCAAACCGATGATCCCCTCTCCGCCCCCCAGGACCCGAAACGAACCCAATTCGTCGCAACTCCCTATCCTCTGAGCCTTTATCTTGCAAAACTCCGAAGCCCCACATATCTGCCCCAAACCCTCACCCCTCCCAGGCCCCCCGAAACCCCGACCTCCGAAACGAACCCAATTCGCCGCAACTCGCTATCCAGTCAGCCGTTACCCGCGAACAGCGCAAACCCGCACCCGCCCACCCCAATCCGATCGTCGTCCGTGCCCACCCCGCCACAGAACCCCGCCCATCCCATCCCCCGCGACGATGACCGTCAGGCGAGCCCGCCCACACCAGGAAACCGCCAGCGTGAATCCTTTCCTGCCTCGACCGGCTGTCAAGGGAAATTCTTCCCAGAATCCCTAAGTTTTCCATGTCTCCATCGACATACTCCTTGGTTGTGCGTTCGCCATCCGGTCGAGGCCGTATCTGAGCCACGGAGGGGCGTCCGTCCGTAGCCAGGGGCGTGAGCCCCTGGGAATGTCCCGCGATCGCAACCCATTTTCCCTGTTCGGTTTGTAGCGTCGGCGATTGTCCAGGGGGCTCACGCCCCTCGCTATCGATGGAGGCCCCTCCGGGGCTCGGATCCGATGGAATCCAAACCCTCGCCTTGCATCTCCCCCACCCGTCGCCCCTCGCAATGCATGTCCCCGCGTCGCCTCTCGCGTCGCCTCCCGCGTCGCCTCCGCGTCGCCTCCCCGCGTTGCCCCTTTCTCCTTCCCCCTTTCTCCTTCCCGCGTTGCTACCCCTATCGTTGGTTGAGAACGCCTTCGGCCAGCACCTCAGTGCCGTACTGGATGATGTACCGGTGGAACCTGGGATCAGGAGCGATCATCGTTCGAAAGGTGCCGATCTCTCCGGTCGACAATGACGATGGTTCTAAGTAGGTCTCCTCGACATCCACGAACCTACCACCGACGTCCTCAAAGGTGAGTTTGAGTTTCATGAAATCACGCTCTGGACCAAAGTTCTTGGCTCTCCCCTTGCAGATAAGCCACAGCCCGTTCCGTTCCAACAAGTGGTCGATGAGTCGAACGTTGGGATTAGCGGCAAGTGCGACAATTGGGCTCTGCATTGGCCCAGTAGAAACTCTGTCCGATTTTGCTTGATATGGCACGAGTCGGTCGCTGTCTTGCTTAAGTGTCGAAATGTTGGTCTCCGGCTTAGGGTCGTCTCTGTTGGGTGCGGTCGGGGAGTATTGAACGCTGCGGACATAACCTATGAGGCCACCAGCGAGCCCTACCCCGAAAAAAAGTGCCAGCAGGGCACCCAATTGCAACTTTTTGATCTGATTCTCCAGGGCATCCAGCCGCCCGATGAGGCGATCCTTATTCGGATCGTGATAGCCAAAAAGTTCGTCGTTCGGGGTTGACGGGTCTGACATGGCCAAGGGCCCCGCATCAAGGGTTCAGGAGATGACGGCTTGTCGAGAAGCTTGGGGCATATCCTACCCTCCGTAAGCCCTGAAGTCCCAGGGATGGGAGGATGCGCGTAGGGAAGTGTTAACCAATTTGTTGTCCAGGTCGGACAGGCGTTCGATGAGTTCGGGGGACTGCTTGAGGTGGAAGCAGGGGCCAACGCGGGGATAGGGGCAACGGGGCTGGGCAATGCGGGGACAGGGCAGGCGCGGATTGTATCCAACGATTCGCCTTAGCCCACCCAGAAACCCGGCTTGCTTTTAGGCTCACCATAGGACCCAGAATCGCTGGACTTGCTAGTTTATCCAGACTCACAATTGGATTCGTGAAGATAGCGTATGGCATCCAACCCATGCTGTCCATCTGATCCAAACTGGCAACCACAATAATCGTGTAATGCCTGTCCCCGCGTCCCCCCGCGTCCCCCACGAATCCGGCGAACATGGCGACCTCCCGGCCGGATGACCCGGTCGACGAGAATATAGCCAATTCGCCGACCGCCCCCGCCAAGATTCTCTTGGCTTTGTCGGGGGCACAGGCCATTCAAGCAAGAGAGGCGAGTCTAGAAGTTGGATAAGCCAAGACCGTCGAGACTATCAAGAGCTGACGGCGGGTGAGGCGCATTTCAGGCGAGATAGTATCCGGTTTGAACCATGTTCTGGATATCATTCTTATATGATCGTATTATAATAACAACCTCGTTGCTTAGCTTGTCGAAATCGTCCTGTTCGACGTCGAGGCGTTCGCCATGGGCGATGTTGTTACGTCGCTCAAGCAGGCTGCTGTCGATCAGCACATACTTCGTCTCGTAAGCACCCGAGTCCACACCGATCGAGGTCGCGATGCGCTCGAAAACTCTGGAGCTTAGATTCGCCTCCGTATTGATGGAGCCCGCAAATGTTATCTCAGCCCGGCTGTCCAATTCGTTTAGGAAGAACTCCACGGCTGCGATATTCTGAACCGAATTGCCGGAAGTGCTTAATTCATGGACTCTCTTTTTTTGCTCCGAACACAATGAAGCAGGGTTTGAGGCTTCGGTATGCCAGTCCCTGATTGTTGATGAAATTGAGGAGCGCCTCAGACGCCGCTTTCACGAAGCCTTCCCAGTGCGCGTAGAGGATGGGCACTCCCGCGCGGATAATAGCCCTCCGGGAAGTTCTCTCTGCTATCCGGATCGCGTACTTGACATCCGCAATCTCTTTCAGGCGCCACGCAAACTCTTCGTCTAGGAACTCTTGAAAGGCGGTGCGGGTTCGAATTTTCTTCATGGCTGGAAATAGGTTCTCGCCACGGGCAGGAGGTTGGCGAGCCGCGTAGTGCCCCGAACCCCTGCTTTGGAGTTATCCCGGAAGATCTGCGTTTGCCACAGAGCCTTCACTCTGTCTTCGATCAGCCGCTTCCTGTCGTCGGGCTGCATATCCATAATCGCAGCGATGTGCAGTGAAACACCGTACGAAATGAACTCGAAAGCCGAGAGCGAAGTCTGGCCGGTGAACTTGTTGACCTCCCATTTCTTGAAGGCGTTCATTCCAAACGCGTCATTCAGAAGATCGAAGGTATTCTTGAACGCCGCCTCCTCGCCTTCCTTGTCGAAGCCCTCATCGCTCGCCATCTTAATGGTTGCGGCATCGAGATAGTCGTGGACATCCAGATTATTCAGATAGGTGGTATTCCTGAAGGCCAGGAAGCGGATGAGCAGTTCCATGGGCTTCTGCCGCATCTCCGCTCGCTCAGTCTGGTCGATGGTGTGCTGGAACGGCTGGTACTTTTCCAGGCTCTCCAACCAATCGTAAAAGCCCTCGTTGATCATGACGATGACACAAGACCGGATCTCCTGCTCGGACAGCGGAGAACCTCCGGTGTTCAGCCGCTGAAAGAGTTCATACTTGGCGAGAGGATCACTCTCTTTCTTGAGAATCTCAACACGGATTCTCACACGTTTGAGTTCAAACCTCTGATCGTCAGTGAACCCATCGTCGGCGTCCTCGCCGGAAGGTTCCCACCTCCGGTTCGCTAAGGACGGTAAGAGGTTTGTGCCCTCCAAGATGGACGGGGGCAGGAGCTTTTTCTGGTCAGGATCATTCGGATCGCGAAGTTGGCCTGTGAACTCCAAAATTGTGGAGATGCGCTGGAGGCCATCCACAAGCTCCCATTTCCGACCCGTCGTGTAGACGAAAATCGGAGGGATGGGGATGCCCAGTAGGAGGGATTCGAGAAACTTCGTTTTCTGCGAGATGTCCCACCGAAAGTAACGCTGGTATTTCGGGTTGATGAAAAGTTCCTTGTCCCGATAGAGGCTCATCAACTCGCCGATGGACATATCATATCCATCTTTGACAACTTTCTTGCTTCCACTCTGAATTTCTTCTTCTAGCGACATGGCGTCCGCTCTCGGGCTCGTGTCTGGTCGGCCTGCTCCCCTCGCATTGTGCAACCCTCCTTTGTAATGCGGCCCGCGGGCATAAGCAACCAGACTTACCACATTCCGGCAGGCGGCCTGACGACAAGCTAATCGAACTGGACCACGCGAACGCCAGGGCGAGCACGAAGCTCTCCGGGTCGTACGCTCATCGCATTCACTTGCTTCACCGCCGTACCCGGCGGAACGTCGTGCGGGTCCGCGTTCGTCACGAAGCCGCAGAAGTCCTTGATCGCCACCTGGGATTCCGGGGCCTTCGGGTCGTCTCTGCGGGCCATCGCTCACTCCTCTCCGGCGGCCCAGGGATCTCTCGCCAGTGCGTCACGGCGGCCCCGCCGGTATAGCCCCCGGGCCAACACGGGGACAGGGCCAACGCGGGGACAGGGCCAACGCGGGGACATGCACTGCACTGGGGAGGGGCCGACGCGGGGCCAACGCGGGGACGTGCAACGCATCCGGACTGAAGCTAACGCCCCAGGTTACGCATCCTCCCCATTTGGCCCCTCTTGCAACGCCTGTTCCCGCGTTGGCTCACCGCACGTTCTCAGAGATTACACGGCAACCTTCCGCCTTCGGTGCCGCCAGGCGAGGCAGATCGCGAGGCTGGAGGCGAGGGCCAGGCTGGAGGGTTCGGGGACGGCTTGGGTCACGCCCTGGTCGGCGATGGCCCAGCCGCCGGGGACGTCGTGGGGGGTGGTTGTGGTCTGGTCGTGCCACCAGGGCCATGATCCGTTCACCTGGAACGCGGACGTGAAGGCATTGTTCTGGATGGTCGAGCCGGACCACTGGACGTGCGAGTTCGGCCCGAAGAGGTTGAGGGTGCTGGGGGACGTGACGGGCTGCGCGGGCAGTTCGATGTAGTCGGACGTGGCCAGGATCGTGCCATCCAGGCCGATGAAGCTGCCCACCTGGGACGAGTCGGCCGTGTAGGTATTGATGCCGTTGGTCACCGTCCAGTTCCAGGACAGGATATCCTGAGAGGCCAGGGTTCCGATCTGTCCATTCGTCGTGATCGACCCCGAGAGGGTGTACCCGTTCTGCACGGCCGGATTGTCGACGATCCGATAGGTGATGTTGCTGGCCTTCGCGGCGGGGGCACCGAGCCCCCCGGACCCGCCCAGCATGCCCGCCATGACCGCCACATTCAACGCGCACGCCCGCCCCACTCCACGGATTCTCATCGGGAGGAACTCCTGACATCGAAAGGTTGAGGATGCTGGATGTGATCTCGGGGCGGCAACGGCCGCCCCCGTTGCACCATC
This sequence comes from Isosphaeraceae bacterium, assembly GCA_965279195.1. GTDB lineage: Bacteria > Planctomycetota > Planctomycetia > Isosphaerales > Isosphaeraceae > CBDIHP01. Next base: position 21,518 of record CBDIHP010000024.1, on the reverse strand, counting down.
GGCGCAGGTCGTCTCCGAGCCATTCGCCGAGATGCAGGCATGCGACAATTCGATCTTGTATTTGGTCGATCGGCCTCGCACGGCCCATCCTCATGCATTGGAAGACAACGACAGTTGACGCGTCAAGTGCCAATATCCTTGGATCTCAAAAGAAACAATCGAGCATGGGAGATTGCCGGCATGATGATGCCTGCGGGCGACGAAAACCGTCAAGTTCTTCGAATCAGTTTATTGGTTTGTGAATGGCTGTATTTGTAGAGTCGGAATCCATTGATGTGGCCGGGTATCGCTGCGTTGATGCCTTGGGGCCGACGCGGGGACATGCACTGCACGGGGAGTAGTGCGCATGTCTGTCTAGAGCGCCTGGTTGCCCGGCCTGCCTCCAGGCTCGCCATAAGCCCCAGGGCCGCTGGAGCGCCAGTCTCGCCCAAGCTCTCGGGCGGTTGCGAGGGACAGCCTGTGGCGATCAGCCAAGGCCAACTGTCTCACCCAGACCAACAGCAATGACCGCGCTGCGCGGAATGCCTGTCTTCGCGTTGCCCGCGTTGCCCCTACGCAGCGTATGTCCTCGCGTTGCCGCGCGTTGCCCTGATGGGCTACCAGCCGATCCTGCCAGGGGAGCGACGCCCGGTGTCGCTCGGTGGGCTGGTGGTCGGTTTCTTGTTTCAATATTTGACTTTTGAAACCACCTGATTAGAATCCCCCTCGTTCCGACACCCCACAGGAGCCAGGGTATGAGCGAGACGAAGCTCGGCGGTCGGTTTGTGTTCCCAGGCACGTCCCTCACCGTCCATCGGGTGGGATACGGCGCGATGCAGCTGGCGGGGCCCGGCGTGTTCGGGCCGCCGCGGGATCCGGAGGAGGCGGTCGCGGTCCTCCGCGAGGCGGTCGAGTCGGGCGTCGACCACATCGACACCAGCGACTACTACGGGCCGCATCTCACCAACCAGATCATCCGCAGGGCCCTGCATCCCTACCCCGAGGGGCTGGTGATCGTCAGCAAGCTCGGCGCCCGGCGCCCGGCGGACGGCTCGTGGCAGCCCGCCCTCTCGGCCGAGGAGCTGACGCAGGGCGTCCACGACAACCTCCGGAACCTCGGGCTGGACGCGCTCGATGTCGTCAACTACCGGCACATGGGCAGCGGGCTCGGGCCCGAGGAAGGCTCCATCGCGGCGGGGGTCGAGGTCCTGGCCGACCTGCAGCGTCGCGGGCTGATCCGGCACATCGGCCTGAGCAACGTCACCGCCGCCCAGGTCGCCGAGGCCCGGACGATCGCCGAGGTCGTCTGCGTCCAGAACCTCTACAACCTGGCCGACCGCCGCGACGACGCCCTGATCGACGGCCTGGCCGCGGGAGGCGTCGCGTACGTGCCGTTCTTCCCGCTCGGCGGGTTCACTCCGCTGCAATCGTCCGCGCTCTCCGGCGTCGCGGCACGGCTCGGCGCGACGCCGATGCAGGTCGCGTTGGCCTGGCTCTTGCGGCGTTCGCCGAATATCCTGCTGATCCCCGGCACGTCGTCGCGGGCCCACCTCCGCGAGAACCTGGCCGCGGCGAGCCTGACCCTCCCGGACGAGATCCTGCCCGAGCTCGACGGGATCGCCGGCGCGACGCCGCACGACTGATCTCGGAAAGCAGCAGCGCATGGCACCCGCCGACGCCCCCCTGACCCTCGAACAGATCCTCGCCGCGGCGGAGGAGGTCATCCGACGGTTCGGCCCCGAGAAGGCCACCGTCGTGGACGTCGCCCGGTCGCTCGGGGTGAGCCACACGGCCGTCCACAAGCACGTGGGGAGCAAGGCCGGGCTGAGGGACAGGGTCGTAGGGCGCTGGATCCAGTCGACCATGCCCCCCCTGCGGGCGATCGCCGCCCAGCCGGGCCCGGCCCCCGATCGACTCCGCAGGCTCATCGACGAGCTGGTCGCGGTCAAGCGCCGCAGGGCCGCCGAGGACGCCGAGCTGTTCGCCGCCTACCGCACCCTGGCGGCCGAGTCCAGATCCGCCGTCATCTCCCACATCGACGAGCTGATCGACCTGATCGCCTCGGTCGTCGCGTCCGGGGTCGAGGAGGGCACGTTCCGCGTCGTCGATCCGATCGCCACCGGTCGCGCCGTCCTCATCGCCACGTCCATGTTCCACCACCCCGCCCACGCCACGGAGTGGGGGGACCCGGCCCACGACGCCGCCTACGACGACATCTGGGGCCTGCTGATGGACGGGCTCCGCCCGAAGCCGCCACAGAGCTAACGCGCGACGACGCGAGGGCAGTCGACGCTTGCATTCGCCCCACAACAGGAAATGGGACATTCAACATTCCTCGGTCCCGGGGAATGTTGAATGTCCCATTTCTCCCCCTGTCCCATTTCTCCCCCCCCCCCCCGACCAAGCACCTCGATGAACTGAGTCCCGTCGCCCATGATCGGGAGATGCTGCTGGAAAGCGAGGCCATGTGGAATCCACAAATCGTGATGTAAAGAGAGTAATTATATGAGGAAAGTCACTTCCGGGTTTTGGGCATGACCCCTTGGCCTCCCGGCAAACGTCGGCGACTCGATCTCAGGGGCGGTCGTCGCTGGTGGGATTCAGGTTGTGGTGATATCTTGAAGACGCGAGAGAGACCTTGCCTCCGGCGAATCACAATTCCTCATGAGCGATCGTGATCCGAAGCGAGTGTAAATTGGTTTCCAGGAATGGGAACGTCCGCGAGACCCACCTATGTCCTCGCCACTGCCCGATCACGCGGTCCGTTTCGCCCTCCTGGCCCACCGGAAGGGATATCTCGATGCCCCGGCGCTGATTGATGCCCTCGAGGCCTGGAGTGGCGACGCCTCGCTCCGCATCGCCGATGTGCTCGAAGCACGAGGACATCTCAACGCCGAGACTCGCGCCCTGCTCGAACTCACTGCCCGCCATCCTGATGGGTTCCAGGGCGGACTGCCGATGGAACTGGATGTCTCGGGGCAGCCAGACTCGATGCGCACTCGGGTCCCCGAGAATCCCGTCCTGGAAGGCCTCCAGCAGCTCGAAACGAGACCTCCGGTGGAGGTGGAAGTCGATTCCCACCCGACCCGGTCGGGTGACGAAGCTGAAACCGCATCTTATACGCCGCTCGGCGGTCGAACTGCGCCAACGGGACGCCCGTCGGGCGATCGCTACCGGAAGGTCCAGTTCCACGCCAAGGGCGGCCTCGGCGCTGTCTTCGTGGCGATGGATCAGGAGTTGAGCAGGAGCGTGGCGCTCAAGGAGATCCAGGAGCGGCACGCGGATCATCCCAGCAACCAGGCCCGGTTCCTGCGCGAGGCCGAGATCACCGGCCAGCTTGAGCATCCTTGCATCGTTCCCGTGTATGGATTGGGGACCTACGAGAACGGACGCCCCTTCTACGCGATGCGGTTCATCAAGGGGGAGAGTCTCAAGGAGGCGATCCTTCAATTCCACAACAATTTCAGCCCGGATCCGACCCGCAAGGCCCTGGAACTCCGCGGGCTCCTGAGGCGGTTCCTCGACGTCTGCAACGCCATGGACTACGCCCACAGTCGGGGCGTCCTCCACCGCGACCTGAAGCCGGCGAATGTGATGGTCGGCCGTTATGGCGAAACCCTGGTCGTCGACTGGGGACTGGCCCGACTGATCTCGGATGACGATCCGTCGTCGCCTCCCGACAACGACGAGCCATCGGTCCGATCTTCCTCGGGTGATTCCTCCGCGACGCGCCACGGCGACATGATCGGCACGATCGGATACATGAGCCCCGAACAGGCTGCGGGCAGGCACGAGGAACTTGGCCCCGCGAGCGACGTCTACAGCCTGGGAGCCATCCTGTACACGATCCTCGTGGGCCATTCCCCGCTCGCCGGGCTTCTCGACAGCGACATCTCCCGTCGCATCCATGAGGGAGACTTCCCCGCGCCTCGGGCGATCGCCTCGACGATCCCGAAGGCACTCGATGCGATCTGCCGCAAGGCCATGGCGGTCACATCGACGGATCGCTACAGTTCCCCGAGCGACCTTGCGGCCGACGTCGAGCGCTGGCTGGCCGACGAACCCGTCTCGGCGCTCGCCGATCCCTGGACGGCCCGCTTCGCGAGGTGGACCCGCCGGCATCGCTCGGCCGCCCTGGCCGGGCTGCTGTCACTCCTGGTCATCGCGGGCGTCTCCTCGATCGCATTCGTCATGGTGACCCGGGCACTCGGCGATCGGACCCGGGCTCTCAGCGACATGACGCGGGCCCGGAATGACGAGGCCGCCGCGAACGCCAAGACGCTTGCCGCGTTCCGTTCCGCCAGAACGACGATCGATGATTTTCTTGTTATCGTCCGCAAGGATCCGAGGCTCCTCGAGAAATCACTCGGCCCATTCCGCGGCAAACTGATTGAACGAATCTTGAAGTATACCGTGGAATTCATTGATAAGTACAAAGAAGAGCCCTTGCTCGCGCAGGATATCGCGTCCGCGTATGAGAACGCCGGATACCTGCACCGTGACCTCGGACGGGTGAGGGACTCCCTGGGGGCCCATGAAGAGTCGCTTCGCATCCGTGAACGCCTCAGTCGCGACCATCCCGAGGACGCATTCCAGGAAGCCCTGGCCGGCACTCTCAACAACGTCGGAGATCGGCAAGGCGAGATCGGTCGGATCGATGACGCCGAACGAAGCTATGGGCGCGCCATCGGGATCCGTGAGGCGATTGCCAAACGCAGTCCATCTCACGCGGAGAACGCAAGCGGTTTGGCCCGCCTCTTCGACAGTCTCGGTGAACTGCAGAAACTAAACGGCCAGGTGAAGGCCGCCGATCAGAATTACGATCGCTCCATCGAACTCTGGGAAACTCTCATTCAACGTAACCCGGAATCGTTCCCCGATGCGTATCAACTGGCCCTCGTTCTGAGCAAGTCCGGTGTTTTGCAAATCGAGTCCGGCCGGACCCAGGCTGCAGAGCGACGCTTCAGCCGAGCCGCAGAACGCTATGAAGTCCTCCACAAACGCGACGCCGATGATTTCGACTCTGCGAGCGGTTTGGCCATAACCTTGACGAGGCTCGCGAATCTCCACCGCGATTCTGGCCGGACTGTGACCGCCGAACCTCTTTACGCTCGCTCGATCGTACTCACTGAATCCCTTATCGCCCGTGATCCTTCCGTTCATCGGTTTGCGGAAGTTCTGGCAGACACCCTCAATCACCTCGGACTGCAGCAGGAGATGACCGGTCGGGATGATGAGGCCGAGCGTAGCTATGGTCGCTCCATCGAAATTCGCGAAGTCCAGTGGAAGCGAGATCCCGATAACCCTCGTCTCGCCAGTCTGCTGGGAATGTCCCTCATCAATCTCGGGGCTGTTCAGCGAGCGACCGGCCGAAAGGAGGCCGCAGAGCGAACCTACTCGCGAGCCATCGAACTCTATGAACCGCTCGTCAAGAGTCACCCGGAAAACACATATCTGAATAATGGCCTGGCCATCGTCTTCAACAATCTCGGAAATTTACAGATTGACACCGGCCGGAATGAGGCTGCCGAAGCCAGCCTGACACGAGCGGTCGCGATCCGGGAAGGGCTCGTCCAACGCAACCCCGAGACCACAGACCATGCGCACAAGCTGGCGATGGCCCTGAGCAATCTCGCGGAACTGCAGAATGACACGGGACGGAGCGAGGCCGCCCTGGGGAATTGCCTTCGGGCGAAAGGTGTCCGTGAATCGCTCCTGAAACGCCATCCGGATCTTATTGATGTTCACTACGGTCTGGCGAGCACCTGTGCGATCATGGGGCACGTGCTCATCGCGCGGTCTCGACCGCAAGAGTCCATCGCCGCGTTCCAGGAGGCCGTTGCACATATCAAGGAAGCTTCTGACAGGGCACCTCGGAACACGCGATACAGCCGGTACTTGATCTACTGTCACAGCCAGCTGGCCGAGGCCCATCTGAAGTTTGGCAACGCAAAGGAAGCGGCAGCCGTGAGCCGCGAATCTCGTGAGATCTGCCGGAACAATCCGTCCGATCTCTACAACCTCGCACGCCATTTCTCTCTCTGCATCCCCCTCGGTGCCCTCTCCGAAAAGGATCGTTTTGCCACCGAGGCGATCGAGACGCTCCGGGAAGCCATCCGGGCCGGATGGTCGAATTTCGCCAGGACCTCGAAGGACTCCGACCTCGCTCCCCTGGCGGGTCGAGCCGATTTCCGCGTGCTCCTGCTCGAGATGATGGACCGAGCCTTTCCCGCCGATCCTTTCTCGGTGAAGTCAGCGGGGGAGAAAGCGAAGTAGCTCGTCCTCAGGGCACAATCGTTCGACGCTCGTCCCGGGTTGCGGGGTGGTGAGAGCAACAGGCCGATCTGGGAGTCCAGCAGACTCGTCCCACGCGCCCGGGCGCGACGCGGGGACATGCAATGCATAGGGCGACGCGAGGGCGACGCAGGGCAGGGGGCCGACGCGGGGCCGACGCGGGGACATGCAACGCAATAGGGCGATGGACAACTCGCCTCAGGCTACGTAGCCTCCCCATTTGCTCGCAGATGCAACGCATGTCCCCGAGTTGGACTGAATGATAGACCAATGGTCGGGTGCCGTGCGACACTGATCCGGGTGCCGTGCGACACTGATCGGCCACGATGGTTTCACCCAGACCAACAGCAATGATCTCGCTGAGTGCGATGCCTGTCCCCGCGTCACCGCCTCACCAGGATTGCGGTGAGCTTATCAAAATCAATCGGCTTGACCAGATGATGGTCGAAGCCTGCTTCTTGCGACCGATGGCGGTCTTCATCCTGGCCGTACCCCGTGACGGCGACGATGACCGCATTCTTGCAAGCCAACTCCTGCCTCAACCGCCGTGCGACTTCATAACCGTCCAATCCGGGGAGACCGATATCGAGGAGCACGTAATCGGGCTTGAGATTTCGGGCCGCCTTGATCGCCGCATATCCGTCGCCGGCGACTTCGACACGATGGCCCGAAAGCCTGAGAAAAGCGGCCATACTCGATGCCGTGTCTTGATTATCCTCAACGACAAGAACTCTGGCGTCTTCATGTCCCGCGTGCGAGGTGGTTTCCGATGTGACGACATCCTGCGACAGTTGATGGGCCGCGGGAAGCCGGAGCGTGAACGTGCTGCCGCGACCGGGGCCATCGCTCCTGGTCGTGACACTTCCGCCGTGCATCTCGGCGAGCGATTTCACGATCGTCAGCCCGATGCCCAGTCCCCCTTCCGAGCGGGCCAGCGAGCGGTCCCCCTGGGAGAAGAGCTCGAACATCTCCGAGATTTGCTCATGGGGAATGCCGCACCCATTGTCCTGAACCGAGATGACGAAATCGTTCGCCTCCCTGGCCGCTCGAAGGCGGATGGAGCCACCGTCCTGGGTGTACTTGGCCGCATTGGTGAGCAGGTTGACCACCATCTGCTCGAGCCGTGTCGGGTCGGCCATGAGCTCCAGGCCGCTTCCCTGGAAGTCACTCACAAGCGTGTGCTTCCGAGTTTCAATGAGCGGCTCGACCTGTTCGATCGCTTGCCTGAGCGCCACGGCGGCATCGACTCGTTGCACTTGCAAGCGAATCTTGCCACTGGTGATGCGAGAGACGTCGAGCAAGTCATCGATGAGACGGCTCAGTTGGCCGGTCTGACGCTCGATGATTTCTCGGGCGTCCGCGGTGTACTTGACGTCATCGGTCAACGTCAGAATCGTGACCGCGTTCCTGACCGCGGCGAGCGGGTTCCTCAGCTCATGGCCGAGCATGGCCAGGAATTCGTCCTTCTTGTGGTCGGCCGCTCGGAGCTGCCGGAGAAACTCCTCGCGTTCCGCCTCTGCCTGTTTGCGCTCCGTGATGTCGGCGCAGGAACCGACCCACTCACGAACGGAACCATCCTCCGCGAGAATCGGCACGCCTCGTGAGAGGACGATTCGATACTCTCCATCACGTCGGCGAACCCGATATTCCTTCTCGAACAGCGTGCGGGTCTCGGTCGCCTTGATCCACGCGTCCCGAGTCGCCTCCCGATCGTCGGGATGAACCGCCTCCAGCCAGCGGGATCCTCGGACTTCTTCGAAGGTCTGGCCGGTGAATTCTCGCCACCTCGGGACATTCTCAACACACTGGCCATCGCCATCGGTGATCCAATCCATCTGGGATGTGGCTGTCACCAGGGAACGATAGCGGAGTTCGCTCGTCTGGCATGCTTTTTCTACTTGCTTCAGCTCGGTCACATCGGCGCAGGAACCGACCCACTCACGGACCGAACCATCTTCGGCGAGGATCGGCACGCCTCGCGAATGGAGGATTCGATACTCGCCGTCATGGCGACGGGCACGGAATTCCACGTCGAACGATGTTCCGGTCGTAGTGGTCTTGAACCAGGCGTCCGAGGTCGGCCCCCGATCGTCGGGATGGATCGCGGACATCCAGTCGCTACCCTTGATTTCTTCGAATGTATGGCCGGTAAATTCTCGCCATCTCGGCAAATCCTCGGTCACAGAGCCGGATGCATCCGTGATCCAATCGAACTGGGACGTGGCCATCACGACGGAACGATAGCGGAGTTCGCTCGCCTGAAGCGCCGTTTCGGCTTGCTTCAGCTCGGTGATGTCGGTGCAGGAACCGACCCACTCGCAAACCGAACCATCGTCGTCGAGGATCGGCAATGCTCGCGAGAGTACCATTCGATAGACGCCGTCATGGCGGCGGACCCGGTATTCCGCGTCGAACATCGTGCGGGTCGCGGTCGACCTGGCCCAAATCTTCCCGGTCACCGCGCGATCGTCGGGATGGACCGCCTCCAACCACCCACTACCCTTGATTTGCTCGTAGGTCTGCCCGGTAAATTCTCGCCACCTTGGGTTATCCTCAATCACATCGCCCGAGGGATCGCTGAGCCAATCCAGCAGGGACGTGGCCTTCACCAATGAACGATAGCGGCGTTCGCTGGCATGGAGCGCCTTTTCGACTTGCGTCAGATCCGCGACGTCGCGGTCGAGACTTGCGTTTGGAGTCACAGTTGCGGAATCCTGATTCACGAGAGCGTGGAGCACCCACACCACAAGGCGACAGCCATCGTTCGTACCTCGCGTGATTGGACTGCCGGGCCGACATTCCCCAGATGCCCTTTGACCATGCGCGAATTGGTCCCAGGACAGGGGCCAACCAGGACAGTCATCGTTCTAAGGCCGACCAGGACAGGCATCGTTCTGGGGGCCGACCAGGACAGTCATCGTTCTAAGGCCAGCCAGGACAGGCATCGTTCTGGGGGCCGACCAGGACAGTCATCGTTCTAAGGCCAGCCAGGACAGGCATCGTTCTGGGGGCCGACCAGGACAGTCATCGTTCTAAGGCCAGCCAGGACAGGCATCGTTCTGGGGGCCCAAGCCAAGTGTACAACCCGACCCCGCCCGGCGGCAACCCCCTCTGACCAACGCGGGGGAGCCAACGTGGGGGGAGGCCAACGCGGAGGGCCAACGCGGGGACATGCACTGCACGGGTGGCCAACGCGGGGACATGCACGGCACGGGGCCAACGCCGGGGCCAACGCGGGGAGGGGCCAACGCGGGGCCAACGCGGGGGGCCAACGCGGGGACATGCACTGCACGGGGAACGTTGTGCATGTTTGCCTGGATCGCCTGGCTGCCCGGCCTGCCTCCAGGCTCGCCATAAGACCCAGGGCCGCGGAATCGCCAGAATCGCCCAATCGCTCGGTCGTATGCGAGGGACAGCCTGTGGCGATCAGCCCAGGCTAACTGTCTCACTCAGACCAGCAGCAATGACTGCGCAGCGTGGAGTGCCTATCTCCGCGTTGCCCCCCGCGTTGCCCCAGTCGATCGGGGCTTCGTCGTGTGACTCCTGATCCGTTCGGCGCGGGACGTGCATGGATGGTTTTCCAGAATTGGGCCAGTCAACGGAAGCCGATACTGGAGAGCTCGCCATGACGCCTCAGACGGAACGGCTTGTCAGCTCTGCGACCGAGATCCTGGCTGAGCACAGGTCGCTCAGACGCAATTCGACGTGGACGGCCGTTCCCGTCGATCATCCGTCTGTCCATCCCCGTTGCTGGGATGCTGGTTTGTTCATTACGGTGTTGCTGCCCCACCGTCGCCGCGCACCGAACCCGACTCGGGCTCAAACGTCACGGGCTTCCCGAGGGCATCTCCGATCATTTCGAGTTCGTAAGCCCGCCAGATCACTTTGTCTCGTTCCCTGAACGGATCGGACTCCCGATCTCCCTCCATGTCGAACTGGAGTTCTTTCGGCCTGGCAAGGGTGATCCGCAATACGTGGCTCCGGCGGTCGAATGTTCCGCCAGCGGACAGGACACCAGCCAGAGCCGAGAGGGACGCGACCACGGAAGCGAGGTTCTTCTGAAGTGTTTCATGGTCAACGAGCTCCAGCTGGACGATGACCGCAGCCAGTGCACGGAACAAAGCGGCACCGTACGGGCAGCCGTGATGGCAGAGAATCTATGAACGCATCCATGTAATTGCATTATTGATGTTCTTCACGATCCGGGCCTGTAGGATTGTGCTGTCGTCGCCGGCCATCTTGAGCATCTCCCTGGCATCTGTCCCGGGCAAATGATGGACGTCATCGTTCGAGGCTACCGTCCAACCCGTCAGCCGAATTCTCGTTCGGGCCGTGCCACGAAACGGATACGGTCGCGAGGATGAGGGCAGAGGGCCAACGCGGGGACATGCACTTCGCGAGGGCCAACGCGGGGACATGCACGGCCCGGGGTATCGACCGCGAGTCTGGCAACCGCTAGATTGCTCGGGGGCTGGGATGCTGAGTCGGATGATTTGGCTGCGGAGGCGACTCGTGACGGGTGACGAACTGATCGGGGAAGGGAAGCGGCTGGCTCGTCCGAGCGTTCATCTCAAGGGGTTCGGCGACGAGGCATGCGTGGCCGGCGTCTGGGGTGGTCCCGGCCAGGTGCCCGCGCCGGGGGAGGGGTACGAGCACTGGCTGACGATCGACTGCCGCCACCTGCCCGAGGGCGTGGGGCCGAGATCGGGGTGCCTGAGCGTCTACTCGGACGAGTCGGAGTGCGTCGCCGCCGTGGCCCACGACCCGACCGCGTCGTTGCTCACGCAGGCCGGGTCGCAGTTGCTATTCGCCCACCAGGCGATCTCGATGCCTCCCCTGGATGCCGTATTTCGCTTCGGGTCCGAGGCCGTTCAGGATTGGCTGGCCGAGATCGGATGGAAGCCGGACTGGGGCGGCGAGGTGAACTTCGGCGGCTGGAGGCCGGAGTGGGGAGGGACGGTCGACCTCAAGGACACGACGTTGCGGAACGCCTACAGGCAAGTGCACCGGGACTACAAGAAGGTCGCGCTTGTCGAGAACTGCCTCGTGCCGGACTACGGGCCCGACGTGTTCGCGATCCTCGGCGGCTGGCATTACCCCTGGCCCGACGGCGATTGGGTCGAGCTGACCGCCCATCCGCTGGTCCTCTGGACGTGTGCCGGGTCGGAGCCCAGGATCGAAGTTTTCCGGACGGGTGATGGATTCAAGACCTTTCACAGGATCACGTGACGGACGCGAGCGGGGCCTCGCGTCGGCACGTGTCGGTTACCGCATGGTCCCGGGTCCTCGCCGGGGCGGGCGGGCCTGGTGCGTCGGCGCGGCGTCATTTCACGGGCGGGAAGATTTCGCGCCAGTCTTTCTTCATGTCGACCACGGCCCAGCCTCGGGCCGGTGCTTCGTCGAGGGCGCGGGCGAGGCGGCCGACGGGGGAGTCTCGGTCGTAGGCGTATTCGCGCCCGGGGTCGGTGTGGCGGACGATCAGGCCGAGGGTCGGGCCCTTGCCCGAGGTGACGTAGCGGAGCATCTCGTAGTCTCCGTCCGAATTGCCGAACGCGGCGACCGGCCGCCGGCCGATGAACTTGCCGATGCCGACCGGCTTGCCGGCGCGGTCGTCGATGAAGTCCACCTCGGGCAGGCGGACCAGCACGGGGGTCTCGCCTCGCAGCTCGTAGCGGGTCTTGATGGTGCTCCCGACGACGCGTTCCGGGGGGATGCCGTAGACCGGCTCGGCCCAGGCCCGCATGAACTCGACGCCGCCGCCGGAGACGATGAAGGTGCGGAAGCCTTTGGCCCGGAGGTAGGCGAGCAGCTCCAGCATGGGCTGGTAGACGCAGCGGGTGTACGGCCGACGGAAACGAGGGTGCTCGGCCTTCGCGATCCAGTCGCGAACCAGCGCGGAGAACTCCGCCTCGGTCATCCCGGCGTGCGAGACCTTGACCAGTTCCATCAGCCCCGTCTCGCCGGACTTCGCGAGGGCGGGCCGGTCGCCTTCGAGGAGCGCCTTGAATGGCTGCTGCGTCGACCACTCGGGATGGTCCGGGGCCATCGCCCGGACCCGGTCGCGTAGGAAGGCGGCCTGGACGTACATCGGCTGCTCGCACCAGAGGGTGCCGTCGTTGTCGAACACCGCGACCCGCTCGGGGGCGGGGAGGAAGTCGGGCGAACCTTCGTCCGTCACCCTGGCGACGAACCCGAGGACCGCGTCCCTGGCGGCGGACCGGTTCCACGAGGGCAACGGGTCGTCCCCGGCATGGATCGGGATCGCCAGCAGGGCGACGAGGGCGAAGGACAGCCCCGCCGGTATCGACGGATGGATGCTCATGTCAGCCTCTTCTCGCGGATACGCATGGGCGGGTCCCGGGCGGGAAACGGCCCCGTCGCGATGCGGTCGCCCCTCGACCCATCGCCGCGCGTGGCCCCGATGCATCACCGCACGGATACCATCCCCGGCGCCATCCGGCAAGGCGCCGCCGGTCGGCCCGCCTGGGGTCGCGCCTCGAGAATCCGGGGCGGACGTCACAAATCGGCCCTCCCCGTTCGTCCTTGGTGTCGGAGGCCGGGCAACGGCCCGGCCGCGAGGATGAACGGGAGGGAGCATCATGAGGACGAAGGCGCTGATGCTGACGGCGGGCGTCGCCCTGGGGGCGGCGGGGGTGGTCGGGGCGTGGCACGGCGACGGGCCCGAGGGGGTGAAGCCCCTGGCCGCGTGGAAGCTCGCCGAGCGGCTCGACAGCAAGGCGACGACCGCGACGGCGGTCGAGGTGTCGATCGAGCCGGGTAGGGCGGGGGCCCCGCACCGGCACCCGGGGCCGGGTTTCGGTTATATCCTGGAGGGAGAATATGAGTGGGCGATCGACGATCAGCCCGCCCGGGTCCTCAAGGCCGGCGAGACCTTCTACGAGCCCGCCGGCTGCCTCCACCGGGTCTCGAGGAACCCCGGCAAGGTGAAGACCCGGCTGCTCGCGTGGGTCCTCCACCCGAGCGACGCCAGGGCGATCGTCATCCCCGAGCCGTCGAAGTGAGACCGGATGAGTGAGGTTCCCATGAACGCCGACGACGCCATCGCCCTGCGGCCCCGCATGCTCTCCGTCGCGTACCGGATGCTCGGCAGCGTGGCCGACGCGGAGGACGCCGTGCAGGACGCCTTCGTGCGGTACCAGGGCGCCGGCGGCGTCTCGTCGGCGGAGGGGTTCCTGATCCGGACCACGACGCGGATCTGCATCGACCGGCTCCGCGAGCGGAAGCGGCGGGGCTACGTCGGCCCTTGGGTCCCCGAGCCGGTGGAGACCCGCGAGGCGTCGCGCGGCGATGCCCTGGCCGAGTCGCTCACGCAGGCGTTCCTGCTGCTTCTGGAGCGCCTGAGCCCGGACGAGCGCGCGGCCTTCCTGCTCCGGACCGTCTTCGACTACGAATACGCCGAGATCGGCGAGGCGCTCGGCAAGGCGGACGCGGCCGTCCGCCAGCTCGTGAGCCGGGCCAGGGGGCGATTGGGGCTCGACGCGGCCCATCGGTTCCGGGCGGACCCGGCCCGCGCCGCCGGGCTGGCCGAGCGATTCGTGGCCGCCTGCCGCTCGGGCGACGTCAAGTCGGTCGAGGCGATGCTCGCCGAGGACGCCGAGCTGCACCCCGACGGCGGCGGCCGCGTCTCCGCCGCGCGTGTGGTGATCCGGGGGAAGGATCGGGTGGCCCGGTTCCTCGTCGGGATCTTCCGCAAGCCCTGGCTCCAGGACACCGCCGGCGCGACGGTCAACGGCGGGCCGGGGCTGGTGTTCCGCTCGGCGGACGGCGTCGCGGCGGTGCTCTCCCTGCGGCTCGATGACGCCGTGCGGGCCGTCTACATCACGGTCAATCCGGACAAGCTCGGCCGCTGGTCGGCGGCCGAGGTCGAATGACTCATGCAAAAAGGATGCAGCCATGAAGATTCTCGTGATCGGCGGCACCGGCCTGATCGGCCGGAAGCTCGTGGAGACCCTCCGGGCCCGGCGGCATGACGCCGTCGCGGCGTCCCCCTCGTCGGGCGTGAACACGCTGACGGGCGAGGGCCTGGCCGTCGCCATGTCGGGGTGCGCCGTCGTGGTGGACGTCTCCAACTCCCCGTCGTTCGCCGACGACGACGTGATGGCCTTCTTCGACGCCTCGACGCGGAACCTCCTGGCGGCGGATCGGGCCGCCGGGGTCGGGCACCACGTCGCGCTCTCGGTCGTGGGGGCCGACCGGCTGGAGGGCAGCGGCTACATGCGGGCGAAGCTCCATCAGGAACGATCGATCGGATCGGGCGGGGTGCCGTACACGATCGTCCGCGCGACCCAGTTCTTCGAGTTCCTGGGCTGGATCGCCGAGTCCGGCCGCGACGGCGAATCCGTCCGACTGCCCGACGCCCCGATGCGCCCGCTGGCGGCCGACGACGTCGCCGCGGCCCTGGCGGACGTGGCCCTCGCGCCGCCGAGGAACGGCGTGGTGGAGGTCGCCGGGCCGGAATCCCTGCCGATCGCCGAGTTCGTCGGCCGGTTCCTGGCCTCGAAGGGGGACCCCCGGCGAGTCATCGCCGGCCGCGACGTCCCCTACGCCGGCGCCGTCCTGGACGGCCGGGGCCTGAACCCCGACGCAGACCCGATCGTCGGCCCGACCCGGTTCGAGGACTGGGCCGCCGCCGCGGCCGGCCGGGCCTGAGCCCGATGGGCCCCGGTCCCGGCCGGCATCGTCGGGAACCGCGGGCCCTCTCGCCTCGCCTCAACGCCGAGGATCTCTCGCCGCCCGCGCGGGGCATGTCGAGCGACTCGGCCCGGATCACCCGGTCTCCCGGCATCCCTCCCGCCTCACCATGAGACCCGGGGCCGTTAGGGCTCGCCGTCTCGCCCGGGCCATGGGGGGAAAGACGCTTCAAAGGTGCGATCCTGGTCCGGGCTTGCGTCGGGGCTTGCGATTTGACGATCGGCCTGAGGCGACCTAGATTTCTGTTGAGCGGCCCCGTTGCCATCGCGGATCGGGTCGATTGAGGAATCCGGGGGCCGTCCCATGGCGAACAGGGCCTATCTCTTCTCGGACGATCGGCCCGACGCGTGGCATCGACCGGAGGAGGCGTATTACGACTCGTGCTGGAACATCCCGCTCGCCTGGTTCTTCTTCTTCCGCCCGGAGGATGTCCGGTTGGTCGACGTCGACTGCTTGGGTTCGCGTTGGCAGGAGGTCCGGTTTTCGGCCGAAAAGGCGGGCGCGATCGAGACGTTCGAGCGGCGCGAGTCGATCCTGAGGGCGATCCTCGACGGGCGTCTCGGCGACGATGCAATCGCGCGGTTCCGGTCGACGGTCGCCGAACGCCCGGGTCGTTATCTGATCCTCGACCCGGACTCGATCCTCGGCGGGCTCCTCTCCGACCTCGACGACTCGGGCCACGCCGAGCGCCTCGCCCGCATCCTCTCCGCCCTCGGGGAGGACGCCTGCACGGCCGACCTGGCCCGCGACGTCACGGGACCCTACGTGGGCGAACTCCCCCTCGATCCCGAAAAACTGGAGGGCCAGGTCCTCGGCTGGACCTACTGATAGCGGCTCGCTTGGAGATGTGGTCGGATCTGTCACTTTGAATGAGTGCGCCGGAGTCCCGAGAGGGCGGGGATCACATCCGGCGATGGCGCGCCCGGGCGTGGGGGGCCCGGGCGAGGAGGCCGGTGGCGGCGAGGATCAGGCCGGAGGGCTCGGGGACGGCGGCGGCGGTCGAGAACCGGCCGCCGGTCCGGACGTCGAAGCCGAGCGTGGCCGGGAAGTCGGCGCCGTCGCTCGGGACGGCGTTGCGGTTCGAGAAGTCGATCTCGTAGATGTACTGATGCCACGATGCGAGTGTGTTGCCGTCGCCGGTCGGGGTGCTGCCGAGGTTCCGGAACGCGTCGACGAACACAATCCCCGCCCGTGCCCCGGGCGCGATCGCTGCGCCGCAGGCCAGGGCGAGCAGGGCCAGCTTGAAGCCTCTTCCGTAGCTCATCGGGGTCGCCTCCTGGAATCGGCGACGGCGGGTCGTCCGGAAATCCCGTCGAGGTGCCCGCCGTCGCGCGTGCGGGCCCATTGCAACCTCGCCGCCGCTCATTTGCAAGGATCCAAACGTATTAATATCCAGAAACGCAAGGATCTGCTCATCCCCTCGTCTCCCCGAGGGATCCGGGGCCGCTCAGCCCGGCTGGCGGAGCGAGGCCAGGCGGCCGGGTCGGGCGATCTCGACGGCGATCACCGCCGCGAGCAGGACGACCGACGCGCAGTTGAGGAGGCGGGGCACCTCGGCCGTCAGGCTCGGGCTGGAGAGCAGCCGCCAGGTGCAGGTGCCCGCGAGGATCAGGGGGCCGACGAGCCCCAGGGTGGCCGTCCCGCGCGCCAGGAACGGGGGGATCTGCTCGCGGGGCTCGGCCGGCGGGGCCTCGTCGAAGTAGGCCGCCACCGCGCGGTCGGAATAGCCCGCCTCCCGGCACGCGGCGGCCAGGATCCGCGCGCGCCGCCTCAGCGTGACCCCCCGCCAGAGGAAGAACCCGAACACCGCCGACAGCAGCACCGGGTCGTAGCAGACGAGGTCGCGGGCCCGCAGCGAGACCGCCGCCAGCGGCTTGACCAGGTCGGTGAGCGAGCTGTTGACCTTGTTGGACTGGTCGTTCAGCTCCTTCAGGCCGGCGTCGAGCGTGGCCTTGCGCTCGCCGGTGGATTTGGCGAGCTGATCGAGGCGGCCGCCGGCGACCTGGGCCGATTGCTTCGCGCCGGCCAGCTCGTCCTCGACTTGCTTCATGGCCTTGACGATGTCGGCCTCGATGACCTTGAACTGGGCCTCCTTCTCCGAGACCGTCCGAAGCCAATCGTCCCCCCTGGGGGGCTCGAACTTGAGCGTATCGACCTTGGCCTTGGCATCGAGGATGGCCTCCGTGATCGCCTCCGGATCCCATTTGGATGCGCCGGCGAGCCGGCCCTTCGGCTCGCCGGCCTCTTCCCGGAAAACGCGTTGGATCAAGGTTTCCTGAGTTCTGAGAACCTCGATGATCCGGTCCGCCTGGGCGTCGAACGGCTTCTCGACCACCTCCGCCTTGCGGGCGTTGAGGTCACCGAAGAACGCGGGGAGGATTTTCGAGTGGAGCACCTGCTTCGCGATCCCGGCGAGCTTCTCGCGGTCCTGCCCCTTGAGGAGGATCGTCTTCTGGTCCTGCGTCAGATCATCGAAGAAATCCGGCCGGCTGACGGCCCGTTGCCCGGCGACCGGGGCCACCTGCGCGGCCGGGTTGTCCGGGGCGATATTCCCGGCGAAGGGCGCGGGGCGTCCCGCATCCGCGATCGCCTTGTTGATCGCCACGATCTCCGCCCTCAGCTCGGGGGGGGCCTTCTTGAGGTCTTCGGCGACCGCCTCGCGGCCCGACTTGAGGATCCCGACGAGCGACTCCAGGCCGTCCTGCACCGACTTGAGCGCCGCGCTCGCCTCCGAGACCTCCTTCGCCTGGGCGTCGAGCCGGTAGGCATCGTCGCTCATGTCCACATATCGGAAGAAGATCCCGAACTGGAACACCAGGATCGCGGCGACCACGATCTTGAGGTCGCGAGAGAACGCCTGGCGCGCCGCCGCGTGCGACTCCAGCGAGCGATCCAGGAGCTTGAGGTCAAGCTGCGGCGAGCCGCCCGTCGTGTCGTCTTTCATGGCACAGGCCTGCGATTGGGGGGAGATGGGCGACCAGGCACAGGCCTTCAATCTACACATCCCGGGCGAGGATGCCCGGAAAATCCGCCGGGATCCGTCGCATCCCGGCGGAATCAGGCCGGCGACCGCATCCACGGGTTCGGATCGTTCGATCGCGTCCCCGCCGCCTGCCGCCCGGGGATGCGCCGCATGGCCTCGCATCGGCCCGCATGCGGGCGCCATCGGCGCGGGCATCGTCCGGATGCGGCTCCGGTTCAACCATTGACGGATCAGTCGATCTCAAACCCGGCCGGAGGGCCCCGGTCGCCACGGGAGGGGAGGCCGGCCTTGCCCTCGCCCCTCGCTACCTGGGTTCCGCCCCGTGCTTTCGCGCCAGGGCACGGGCCTCGGCGGGGCGCAGGAGGACGGCCGCGATCCCGACGGGGACGTCTGCGGCCTTGCCGGGCCGGGCGAGGTCGTCGCGGTCCAGGACCTCCAGCGTCAGGTCGTGGTGGCCGGCGGTGAGGGCGAAGGGCGGGGAGATCCGCGTGGCGAAGCCCTCGGGAGGCGCGACCCAGTCGGCGAGGATCGTCCCGCCCGACCGCAGCCGAAGGCGGCGGGGCCCCTGCGACGCCATCGCGCCGACCGCCAGCTCGCAGGGTCCCGCGCCCTCGGGGATGTAGACGGCGAGCGTCGCCTCGCCCGAGACCGCGGCGTAGGGGGTCTCGCCGAGGGTGTGCCCCCAGGACCACCCCGACGTGGGCAGCGCGGTCGGCCGCGACGGCGGGGCGAGGCGTCGGGCGTCGAGGACCGTCACGACGTCGTCCTCGTGCACGAGGGCCTCCGCGAGCAGGCGCCCCAGGCGCCCCAGCGGGGCCCGGTAGGCCGGCACGTGGCCGGCGAACCACGTGTGCAGGACGAGATAGTCGTAGCCGTGGACCCGGGTGTAGAGCCAGGCGAGGTCGCGAAGCGAGCCGGAGCGGACCCGACCCCCCGGGAAGATCGCGTCGCCGTCCCCCTCGGCATAGCCCGGCTCCTTCAGCCGGGAGTCCAGGAAGGGCGAGGGGGCGGCCACGAGGTCACCGAAGGCGCGGTGTCCGACCGCGGAGTAGAGCGCCGACGACCTCAGGCGGTGATGCGACTGCCAGTAGGCGAGCTGGCCCATGAGGTGGATCGTCGGCATCTCGCTGTCGGGCGACCCCTGGGGGATCTCCAGCAGGGACGCCCCGGGGCGGGCGGCGGCGATCTGCGAGTAGGCGACGGGTGCCGGGGCCGGGGCCGAGCAGGGGAACCGCCGATGCCCCTGGTCGGCCAGGATCAGGCCGACCGCCGCCGCCACCAGCGCGGCGCGGGCCGCGCGGCGGGGGATCCGCGCCAGGATCGACCGGGCCGCCGCGGCGGCGATCACCGCGCCGATCACGACCGCGAGGAGATTGTAGCGGGCCGGCACGCGCGTC
Source organism: Isosphaeraceae bacterium (assembly GCA_965279195.1). Lineage (GTDB taxonomy): Bacteria > Planctomycetota > Planctomycetia > Isosphaerales > Isosphaeraceae > CBDIHP01. The sequence goes on along the minus strand of CBDIHP010000024.1, from coordinate 2,153 downwards.
AGGCGCACCGGCGGGAAGCCGCGGCGGAGCAGGGCCGAGGGCATCGGGATCGCGTGGCCTCCGACCTCCAGCGCCGAGCCGAAGGAGAGCACGACCACCACGGCGAGCAGCGTCCACCACAGCCCCCGGATCCGGAATCGGACGCGGCAGGCCGCCGCGATCGCCAGCAGGCCGAGCATCGCCAGCCCCAGGTACGACCCCATCTCCACGACCCAGACGCCCGAGCCCTCCGCGTAGAGCGAGGCCCCCACGCCCGTGTCGAGGCCCTGGCCCGGGATCGGCACCAGGTAGCTCCACCACGGGGCGCCGAAGGCGTCGAACTGCGACTTCGGGCGCGACATCGGCGTGCCCGTCGCCATGGCCAGCAGCTGGCCGCAGTAGAGCAGGGCGATCCCGCAGGCCGCGACGCCCGAGAACCCGGCCAGCCCCGCCAGCCGCGACCGCACCCAGGCCCCCGCGCCCCCGTCGAAGCGGGCCGCCGCGAAGGCCGCCGCGACACAGGCCGGGATCACGACCATCAGCGCGAAGTACTGCGCCGACATCGCGACGAGAAGATACGACGCGGCCGCCGCCGCGAGCCGACGGCCCCCGGGCCGCTCCATCCAGTCCAGCCAGCAGCGGAGGAACACCGGGATGCTGCCCGCCTGGATCAGCTCGATGTGCCCGTGGCCGTGCAGGACCATGGGCGCTGAGAGCATGGCCATCAGGCCCGCAAGCCAGGCCGAGGCGCGGTCTCGCACCGCCCACCAGGCCAGCCACGCGGTCCCCAGCCCGGTCGAGAGGAACGCCAGGATCCAGACGATCCCGTAACGCAGGGCGTCGTCCCGCGTCGCCGCCCCGAGCAGCAGGAACTCGATCGCCGGGAGGTGGAGCGACGGGTTCAGGCCCGTCGGCAGGCCGACCGGGAACGCCAGGCCGTCGGAGAAGAACGGCGGCCGGCCCGAGCGCAAGCAGTGTTCATACCATCGCATGGTCCAGAGATGAATCGACGGGTCTGGGCCGCCCCCCGGGATCGTCCGGCCGAGCCCGGCGAAGACCGTCGGCAACGCCGCGGCCAGGCACCCGAGATAGCCGGCCGCCGCGACCGCGAGCCAGCTCCAGCCCGGGCCATCCGATCGCCCGGGGCCGTCCTGCAACGGGGTTGTCATCGACCCGGATCCTCCTCACCAGGGGATTTCGGCGGTGCGCCGCGCGATCGTCCACGAGGCATGCGGCGGGCCCGCCGGCGATCGGCCTCGATCGCCATGGACTCCGGTCGAATAGCATCGTCGTCCGATGATGTCAATGAAGATGGATCGGCCGAGATACCCCTCCCCCGCGCGCCCCGGCCCCTCCCCGGGGGCGAACCTGCGAGGCCGATCCCCGCCCGTTCGCGGCCGCCGCGCGCCGGTCGCCCCGCCCCACGTCGCCGCAATCGATGGAATCGAATCATCTTTCGGATCGGGACGTCCGCGAGCATTTCGCAGAATGCACCGGACGGCATTCTATTTTGCGGATTTTCTCGACGGCGAAGGCCCCGGACGACGGATCCCTCGGGGCGGTCGGCCTTCCGGCCGCGGATCGCGGCCTGTCCTTGCGATGAGGCCCATCCCGAGCCCCGATCGCCGATCCGCCTGTGCAACGGCCCCGCCACGCGGCCGTCCGACCGGCCGATTCAAGGACCGCCGAGGGCGACCCAGGCGGCCAGGCCCGCGGCCGTCGTGGTGGCGTTGATCCAGAACGCCGGACGCGCGTAGGGCCACGCGCGATCCTGGCCGTGGAGGCGGATGATCGCCAGGGCGATCGACGAGGCCGCCAGTCCCATCGCATTGATCGGCAGGCCCACATAGAGAAGGGCTTCAATCATGCGCAGGATGGGCCAATCGAAACAGCCCGCAAGAAGGAGGAACCCCAGGATATTCAGTCCGGCGAAGCCGCTGAGGACGACCGGAACGTAGGCCCCCAGGCCGAAAACCAGGGCCGCCCGGCCGACGGCGTCGATCGGGCGGGGCTCAACCTTCTCGGGCTTCGCCCCAATCGCGTCGTCATCCCAGTCCGCGTCGGGCCACATCACGCCGGCCATCGGGACCATCCTGCCTGGGTGGGGACTCCGGGGCGAAACGACGATCGACAGCATATCATGCAAGCGGATCGCGCAGCGTCAACTCGCTCAA
>CBDIHP010000023.1:0-92755 GCA_965279195.1 Isosphaeraceae bacterium | reverse complement strand
CCCGATCTCCGATCAAAAACCCCGCGCTCTCCAAGCCCGAGCGCCGCAGCTTCAATGGCCAGTAATCTGCCTCGGCCGGGCCGGTGACGGTGTCAGGGGGGCGGCAAATCGCCGCCGCCCCCGGATTTTCGTGGACGCCGCCCCCCGCGCCGGTCACAACGGAGGGCCCCGCGGAGGATCCCACGAAAACCATCCGGGCGGAGGAACCGCCCCGGCCGATCGAGGAGCGACCTGGCATGTCGATCAATTTCCACTGCGAGTGCGGCAAGGCCCTGAAGGCCTCCGACACCATGGCCGGGCGCAAGACGAAGTGCCCGCACTGCGGCGCGACCCAGACCATCCCCGGCGCCCTGGTCCGGACCCCGATCACCGACCGGGCCAGGGCGACGTCGGTCTCGCACCCCGACGCCCTCCCGGTCGAGGGGCTCGACTGGCCGACCCAGGACGTGCCGTCGTACCCGACGATCGATCCTGAGTCCGACTCGCTCCTGAACGCCGCCGCCGGGCTCACCCCCGAGGGCCGTCCCAGCGACGTGCCGAAGCCCGAAGACGGCACGCTCCAGTACAAGGTCCTGGCCCAGAAAGAGCACAGCGCGTCGGGCCGGGTCAACTTCCAGAGCCTCGAAGTCGCACTGAACCAGCACGCCCGCGACGGCTGGTCGGTGAAGTCCGCCTTCGTGATGAACATCCAGGGGCACGCCGGCAGCCACGACGAACTGGTCGTGATCCTGGAGCGCTGAACGAACCCAACGGGTTCATCGGGCCAAGTCGGGCCGCCTCGCCATCGAGGCCAACCGCCCGACCTTGGCCGCCGGCGCCGTCTTCCGATCGGCGTCCGAGGCCGACCCGGCGTTGCCCTCGGCCGGCTCCGGGGCGGGGGTCGCCCAGCGCACGAACTGGAGCTTGAGCATCGTGTCGCCCACGTTGTTGATGGCGACCCGGGTCCCCTTCGCGAAGTGGACGGCAGCCCCGGGCTCGATTGTCCGGGCCTCGTCGAGGTAGACGACCACTCCCTTGCCCGACTCCACGAACATCACGGTGTCGTCCCGGCTGGCGCTGGGGGTGAACGACTTCTTTCCCGGCAGGATCTCCATCCGTCCGACCGCGAGGGACTCGGTCTCGGCGTCCTCGGGGGCCTTCTTCTGGAGGTAGTAGCCGACCCGGGCGTCGCCGGACCCGTCATCGGTCTCGGACATCTTGAGCCGGGCGTGCGGCACGACGGCGACGCGTCCCTCCGCCTCCCGGATCCGGTCGTCGAGCTGCTGGACCAGCCGGGAGTAGCGGGATTCGATCCCCTTGAGGTGCTCCTTGTGCTTCAGCTCGCGCTGGAGGCTCACGCCCACGGCCACCGCCCCCCCGGCCAGCGCCACGACGGCGACGAGGATGATCGGGAGCCGGAACCGCCAGACGAAGTCCTCGAAGGCGTGGGCCAGGACGTACTTGAGGCGTCGCCGCCTCCGATGGTTGCGGATCTGGTGCTCGCGTTCGGTGATCCGCGAGTGGAATGGATCCGGGTGGAGCGAGAGTCCGCCCATGTGAAGTCATCCTGAAATCGAGGATCGGCACCGGCCGCCATCGCCGGGTGCCCCTGCTCCACGACATTGGATGCATGGCCTGTGCCGGCCCGGACATTCTCAACCCTCGAGGTCAAACAGGGCCGGAGTGATGCCCTGGGGCGCCGTCCCCGACGAGAGCCCGTTTCCCGGCGGCAACGAACGGGGTGAACACGGCCATCGCTGAGAATCGGGGGGGACGTCCCGCCTCAGTCCGATCCTTCGAAAATGAGAAAGGGACGGCCCGGGGAGATCCCCCTTGCCGTCCCTCGTCAGATCGCCCGTCGGCCGTCGTCCCGTGGAACTTGAGGGAAATGTTTCACGTGAAACATTTCCCCCGGGGACGGAGGGATTGGCTTCGTTTCGTCAGTAGACTTCGCCCGCGCGGACGACATGGCCCGACTTGCCGCCGGCGGCGGAGGCGTGGGTGGCGTAGCGGAAGTGCCAGCCCTCGGCGGCGCGGATGGAATGGAGGTCCTCCTGGCTGATGCCGTACTTGGCGAACCAGGGGGTCGCGTTCTCGCGGACGACCGCGTCGGTCTCGGCGACTCGGCGCAGGCCCTCGGTGGCGGCGAACTTGGTGCGGGCCTCGGCGCCGTCCTGGAGGAAGTACTCCTTCCAGAAGGCGCGGCCGCCGAGGATGCCGGAGCACCCGCAGCTCATGGCCATCTTGACCTGCTTGAGGTAGTCGGGGTAATCGACGCCGGCGGAGAGGAGCACCCAGGGGCGCTCGCTCGCCTCGCTCACGGCGTGGAGGGTGTCCTGGAGCGTCTCGTCCGACTCGCGCCCGAGGGTGCCGGGGAACTCGGCCTTGTAGACGTCGCAGAACCGGCTGATCTGGCGGGCGGTCTCGATGACCGACGCCCCCTTGCGGGAGAGGTACGAGTCGTCGGTCTTCTTCTCGCCGTTGTAGGGGAAGGTGACCGGCTCGAGGAGGAGCAGGATGTCGTGCTTCTTGCACTCCTCGTAGACGTGCTGGATCATCGCGAACTGGTGTTCGGCGGAGATCGGCTCGCCCGGCTCGAAGGGGGCGAGGAGCTTGACGGCGTCGGCGCCCATCAGCTTGATCTTCTCGACCGACATCCCCGGCTCGAGCTCGCCCATGACGGCGCCGGCCTTGTTCTTGCCGGCACCCGACTTCTCGACGCGGATGAGCAGGCCCTTGTCGGGCGGGATGGAGCCGGTGGCGATGGCGGGCCAGGCGCCGTAGTAGGCGTCGATGAGGACGCCCGAGGCCGCCGGGGCCATCTGCTTCATCATGTCGAGCTTGGCCTCGACGATCTCCTCGAAGGTCGGCTCGCGATCCTGGCCCTTGGCCTTGAGGGCCTTCGCGGCCATCTCGATCATCGAGCTGTTCTGGTCGAGCGCCAGCATGGTCAGCGTGCCGTTGGGGTTGCTGATCCGCTGGAGGCCCCGAAGCTTGCCCGGGGTGAGCCCCCGTCCGAGCAGGACGGTCGCATTCTGCGCCATGATCCGATGCCTTTCTCCGGTCACTCTCGCCGCGAACGTGGAGAGCCACAAGTCGCAAATTTGGAAGCGGTTCGGTAACGAACCCGTCGCCGCCGCGGGCCTCTGGAGTCGGCCCCGGCGGTCGTGAACCTTCGCAACCTCTTCGAAACGCGCCGCTCGGCGCGCACGGAGACCGTCCTCGTGATTGCGGTGCCGATTGTATCGCCTCCCCCCCGACTTGCAAGCTCCCGAATCCGGACGTCCGCATGCACTAGCGCAAGCCCTCGCAAAAATGCCCTCCTGGCGAGCAATAGGAATCGAGGCCTCCGGTTCCAATCCCACGGCCCGTTGAGGGTATGGAGTGTTTTCAGGAATCGGATGGAGCTATCTTTAATGGCTCAAGGTGGATTCCGGGGTGATGGGGCGTTGGGTCGCCGGATGCGGTAGGATCGGCGGTCTCGGACGACCTTGACCTCCTTCGCGAACGGGCACGCGAGCCGGGCACCATGGTGAACATCCAGGACCTCTTCGACGACGCCAAGTGCTTCCAGACCGTCCGCGATCTGCGGTGGCCGGACGGCGTCGCCTGCCCCGCGTGCGGTTCGACCTCGGTCGTCCGGAACGGGCGCGACGACACCCAGCCCGACCGCCAGCGGTACGAGTGCAAGGCCTGCCGCAGGCGCTTCGACGACCTGACCGACACGGTCTTCGCCGGCCATCATCGGCCGCTGCGCACCTGGATCGCCTGCCTGTATTTCATGGGGCTGAACCTCTCGGGGCTGCAGATCGCCCGCGAACTCGGCATCGACAAGTCCGACGCCCGCGACATGATCGCGGCCCTCCGCCGGGGCATCGTCGACCGCAGCCCGCCGGAGCGCCTCTCGGGCGAGGTCGAATGCGACGAAGTCTATGTCGTGGCGGGACATAAGGGCCATCCCGAGGCCGTCGAAAAAAAGGCCGGCCCGGGCGGCGACGGCGCCTGAAAGGGGCCCCGGGCCGTGGGACGCTCGAGAAGGAGAAGCCGCCGATCTTCGGCATGCTCCAGCGCGGCGGCCGGGTCGTGATCCGGATGCTGGCGGACGTCAGGCAGGCGACGATCCGCCCCCTGATCGAGGCGACGATCGCCCCGGGTTCGCTCGTCCACACCGACGAGTACGACATCTACAGTCGGCTGGAGGAGTGGGGATATCGGCACAAGACGGTCTGCCACGGGAAGGGCGAGTACGCCCGCGACGAGGACGGCGACGGGTTCCACGAGGTCCACGTCAACACCATGGAAGGCTTCTGGTCGCTGTTGCGGAGCTGGCTCCGCCCCCACCGCGGAATCTCCCAGGAATCGCTGCCGCTGTACCTGGCGTTCTTCCAGTTCGTCCACAACGTCCGAGCCCGCGGGAGGGCCTTGCTCGGGGCACTCATCACTCAACTGGTGGCATCACCCCGGAATCCATCTTGAGCCTCTTTAATAACGGGGCAGCACAGACGAATATGGATTTCATCTGGCAATTGCTTAAGCCCTTCACCGGGAACGCATCCTCTGGAGTCCTGGCATGGAATTACGTCGATTTGCCCTTTGCATCCTCCTGAATCTCGGCCCTATGTCGGCGCTGGGTTTCTCGGCCCAGGAGGGCGGGATGGTCCCGACCCGTCAACGCCCTTCGCAACTGGCAGACGTAGCATCTGCCGAGATCGGGACCCGGATTCGAAAGCTCCTGCCGCACGCCAACGATCGGAAGCGAATTCGGCTGGCGATCCTACCTCCGGGTGACTCCGACGGCGTGGTGAGCCCGCTGGTGTCCGAGACCTCAGGCGCCCTGGAGGGGCATCTCTTCGAACGTCTCCAGGCGTTGGCGAAGGTTCAACCGTTGCAGATCTTCGGCGGGGAGACGCTCCGCCAGCACTGCCGCGACGCGGGGCTGGACTGGGCGAAGCTCCTCGTGTCAGACCCCACCTCGCTAGCGAGCCTGTTCAAGGCGATCGACCTCGATGTGGTCGTGACTGCCCGACTCCGGGCTCGGTCGGCCCAAGAACTCGCCGACGCGAAGGCGGAGTCGTTCCAGGTGGAATTCCAGATCCTCGCCCTTGAGGGGGGAACGACCCGGGCGGACGGGTTCAAGCTCACGGCGGACTCCCAACTCCTCGCCAGCCCCTCTGACCGGGCGGTCCCCAGCGGCCGTTTCCGGTTTGAACTCTTGATCGATGGGCGTCCGGTCCCGCTGCAACGCGTGAAGGGCCCGAAGGACTATCGCGACGCGATGGTGGCCGAACTCGATCCGGTGGTGGTCAACGGTCGCAAGCCGGTCCGTTACAGCCTGCGGTTCACCAACCTGGGCTCTCCCGAGGTGGGCTGGCTGAACGAGAACGACGCGCGGAGGCTTTTCGGCCTGGCGATCGGGATCGACGGCGTCTCCTGGGCGCTCCAGCCGAGTTCCCCGGGGTCGTCGGTGTCAAACTTCGTCAGGCGGGACCCTTACCACACGCCCAAGTTGATCCTGACCGGCCCCGGCGACGAACTCGTCCCAGCGGTCGGAGGTGGTCATCTCCTCCAGTCGGCCGTGACCCGGGGGGACGGCGCCACCAAGGACGGGGCGACCTGGGAACTCCGAGGCTTCCAGGATGGCCTGAATCTGGCGAGGGCCTTCACCTTCGGCGCCCCGGAAGGCGCGGTGGCCGTGAAGTCGGGGACGCAACAAGAGGTTGGCCTGATCTGGATTCACGTCTTCCCCCAGCGGCTGCCCGGAGACAAGCGCGACCAGAAGCTGCTGGACGGCAGCCCGCTCCCCGCATCGCGCGAGGTGATCGGGACAGGGGCTGTGGGGACCATCAAGCAGGAGGTCTTCCCGGTGAAGCTTGACATGTATGAAGAGTACGTTGAGTCGTGCCGGATCTACTATTACGTCCGCGGGACTACCCGCGCGATCCCCGTGCAGTTCTGAGGTTTTTCGCCTTTCGCGGTTCGCTCTCGTCCCCGAGTGGATGTGGTCCTCGAGAAGAGACGGCCTCGTACTAATTTATGTTTCGAACCCTCGGACTCTTTTTGGCTTGCGGGGCGAATCTCATGAACCAACGGCGAGCGTTGCTCCCGCTGTGCTCGTTTGTCGTCCTGATGTCTCTGGCGGCGGGCCCGCTAGTTCGGACGGCATGGGCCCGAAGCCCCGTCCAGGCCGGGCGCCGGATCGTGGTGGTCGTGGTGGCCGACACCCTGGACCCGGTCGTCGGCGACGACATGAAGGTCAATGCCAGGTCGATCGAGTCCTACTTCAAGGCATGCGTGCCGGCGAGGGACCTCACCCTGGAGTTCGTCACCGGTCAGGCCTACACCTACCAGCAGATCCTGGATCGGATCGCCCGGGTGCCGGTCGGACCGGATGACGCGCTGGCGGTCTTCATGATGGGTCACGGCAGCTACGACCCGCAGCGGGGTTCGTACTTCCTGATGCTGAAGGGGCGACAGCTTTTGCGTTCGACGGTCCGCGCGACGATCGACGCCAGGGGGGCCCGCTTCACGGGATATCTCACCGACTCATGCAACGCCTTCCGGCCGTTGAAGAATGTTATGGTGGGGCCGGAAAAAGCGATGCCGTCAGCTCAAGCGCCTGCTCAGCCCATTGAGTGGGACCCGGGCTGCAGCCGGCTCTTTCGCGAGGGCCGAGGCGTGGTCGACCTCGCGTCGTGTTCGCCGGGGGAATTCTCCCTCTGCTACCCGACGATCCGCTTCCTCGACGAAAGGACTCGGAGGGTCCTGGGCGCGGAAGCGAGGGGATCATTGTTCACGCAGGCCCTGATCGAGTCGATGATGAGGGCGAATGGGACCTCGACCTGGGACGAAGTGGAGGCCTCGGCCAGCGAGCGGACGGCGGGGGAGTTCGCGGATCTCTTCCCGAGGGGGATCGCGCCCCGGATCGGCGGAGGTAATATCAATCAAGCAACGCAGACCGTGAACCCGGTGGCCCTCCGGGTGGCGTTCCCCGACCCTAAGCCCGAGTCGGCCATCCCCGACCTTCCGAACCGGCTGGGGACGGTGGTCGTTCCCTCCACCCGTGGGATCGGCGTCCGGGTGACGCAAGTCCGGCCGGGGAGTATCGGGGCGAGGGATGGCTTCGCCGCCGGGGACGAAATCGAGCGGATCGGGACGAAAGTGGTGAAGACTCCGGAGGAGTTCGCGAAGCTCCTGGAGGATGCGGGCGACCTGGTCCAGTTGTCCGGGCGCAACCCGGACGGTTCGCCGTTCCATCACACCTACCGACTCTCCGCCAAGCCCAGAGCCAACGCGGACGGGCCCGTCGCCCTTCGTTTCGACGTGAAGCCCCGAGTCGAGCCCCCCCCACTGGTGAGGACGCCGCCCGAAGCCGGGACCTGGCTCGAACCTCTGGGCGCCTGGGTGACCGAGGGCGCCGATGGGCTCTCCGTGGTCCGCGCAGGCAAATATACCGTGGCAGCAGCTTACAACTACCTCCCCGGCGACACGGTTCGCGAACTCGACGGCAAGGAGATTCGCACAGTGGCGGATTTCCGGCAGGCCTACGAGGCGGCCCAGAAGCCGACCCTGATTGCCGCGGGGATCAACCGCTCGGATGGCCAACCTTACCGATTCGAGGTGGACTTTGTCGGTCCCCTGCGCATGCGGCTCGGACTCTACTACGACTCCACACCCACCCGAACCCCTGGCGCCCGGATCCGGTCCATCAGCCCGAACTTTCCCGCGGCGGAACACGGCCTAAAGCCTGGTGATGCGATACTTTCCATGAACGGCGTTCCGATCCAGGACTGGCGACAGGCAGAGGCCGTGCTGGCCCGGTCCTCGCGGACAGTCCGACTGGTTGTCCGTGATGCGGCGACCGGCGAGGAAGTGCGTCATGAGATCCAGCTGGCGCACTGACGCAAACTCGAACCTTCAAGGAGCCAGGAGGCTCTCACCATGGATACCGCATCGTTGCCCGATCCGAAGCTCACTATCAAGAAGAAGTGGAAGTCATTTGACATTAATCTGGCCATCCCGATCCCCATTTTCTCGATCGGCCTGTTTGTTGTCCTGTTCTGGCTGGGATTACCACCATTCCAATCGAAGAGGGTCACAGAGAGAAGAGAGTCCCCGGTGGCGACGGAACTCCCGCCCGACCTAAACGTCTGGGGCTGGATCGGGATTAGCCCGGAAGCGGTACCCGGCCGCGGTATCCTGGTGAAAAAGGCGGATTCGACGGCAGCGCTGGCTTCGATCCACGTAGGGGATCTGATCCTCGCGATCGATGGGAACGAGGTCCGGACTCTCACGGAGGCGGAATCTGCCCTCCGCCAGACCGGACCGCAGGCGAAGTTGAGGATTCAGACGAAGGAAGGAGGCCTGGAGGAACGGACGATCGTGCTCGACCGACCGGAACCGGGAATCCGCTCGAGGGCTCTCTCACCCCTTCCCATGCCTTGAGGGCCCCGGCGATCATCGGGGACAAGGCCACAGTCTGGGGTAGACGAGGCAAGGGCCTGTCAGCGACGGGCGGGTGGAATAACGGAGTGGGAGGCCAGGTCGAAGCGGGTGCCGGGCGTCAGGACGTGGTATTTCTTGCCCGAGTGGTCGCCGTTGTCGTAGATGGCGACCTTGCTGGGGCCGATGACCTCGAACCGGTCGCCCTTCACGACGATCGCGGTGCCCTCGTCGATGCCGATGCCGAGCAACTCGGGGTGCTTCGCGATCACGGGGACGAGATCGTCCTCGCGCTTGCGGGCGATCAGGTGCTGGTCGATGGCGACGTTTCTGAGGTAGCCGAAGCCCTGCTCGTAGCCGGGGGCCATCATGATCGTGTTGCCCGACCGGGCGCCCCGGACGAGGTAGGAGCCCTGGATGGTCGCACCGGCGGAGGTGCCGCCGATGACCCCGCCTCGCGAAAGGACGGCCTCGATCTCGCGCTGGGTCTTCGTGCCGAGGTAGGAATCGACCAGCCGCCACTGCCGGCCGCCTGTGAACCAGACGGCCTTCGCGGACTTGAGCGGGGCGGCGAAGGCGTCGGTGTCGGCCTTCGCCCGGTCGCGGGTGTGGAGGACGGTGACGTTCTTGAAGCCGAAGGCCTTCGCGAAGCCGTCGCGGGCCTTCGCCTCGTCGACCGGGTCCTCGTTGGCGGACGGGATCACGACGACCGAGGCGTCGGGTCCGCCGGCGAGTTCGACGAATTTCCGCGAGATCTCCGGGCCGATCCGGCCGCCGCCGACCACCACGAGGCTCCCCGACGCGGGCCCGACCCTGGGTGCGTCAGCCGGGGTCGTCAGGGCGAGCGAGAGCAGGATCGCGAGCATGGGCGGGCCTCCCGGGGGATGCTGGGGCGGGGATCGCCTCACTCCGTCGGTTCGGAGATGATCTCCACGAGGCTCGGGCTCAGCTTGTTGAGCCGGGCGAGCTCGATCTCGTCGGAGATCCGGGCCATGAGCCGCTCGACGGCGGCGAGTTCCACGTCGGGGACCTGGTTCTCGAACCGGGCGGATTTCAACTTCTTGAGCGTGCCGGCGCGGACGGCCAGCTCGTCCCGCTCGGATTTGAGGAATGTGATGCGACCTGCGGTCATCCGTTCGAGGTTCTCGACGCTCCGCTCCTTGAAGGAGTTCGTCAGGGCTTTCAGGATGGCGACCTTGTCCTCGCGGCTGCCGGTCCGGCAGGTGACGGTCACCTGGGTCGCGACGCCGATTTTCGACGTCTGAACGTTGATCCAGCTCCGGACGACGGACTGCCGGACCTTCGGGTCCAGGTCGCGGATGAGGTCGAGCTTCTGGACCTTCGGGTTCGTGACGACCGCCTTGATCGTGACCGAATCCGTGAGCATGAAGGTCTGCCGGGCGGAGAACGCGGCCCCGTCGAGCTCACGGTCCTCGGTCGGACCCTTGAGCACCTTGTGCTCCAGTCCATGCAGGAAGATGACGAGTTCGGGATCCGCGCTCCCGCCGATGTCCGCGGGCCCGGCGAGCTTCAGGCAGGCCCCCTTCGTGAAGCCCCACCACCCGGGCGAGACGGACTCCAGGCCGAAGCCGAGGGCCGCGAGCGGGGCGATGGTGAGCAACTGGCCTGCGAGGAACATCCGGCCGCGCGGGCCGATGAGGCGGGGGAGCATGGGGGGGATCCCGGGATTCGCGGGGGGGGGGAGTCTCTTGGACGGTCGGATCCAGCGGTCGCGATCCCGATTCTATCCGGGAGGGGTCGGCCTCGCCCCGGGATTCCGGGGCATGTTCAAAAAGGCAACATCGCCCGTGGCGGGCGGCTAATGGGCCCGGTAGAGGATTTGGATCCGCCCGGGGGCATTCCTGTTGATCCGCTGGGTCTCGATCTGCTCGCAGAGCCGGCCCAGGACCTGCTCCATCGCGTCGATCTCGGCCGAGGAGCCCTTGCCGTCGTCCCGCTTGGCCATCGACTTTCGCAGCGAATCGAGCCGGACTTGCAGGTCGTCCCGCATCTTCTGCGTGTCATCCAGCTCGCGGCTGGCTCGACCCTGTTCTACCTCGATATATAGCAATGTAAATGCGTCGGCCAGGGCATTCAGGATGATCGCCTTCTCCTCACGCTTGCCGTAAGGGAATGAGACCACGACGATCTCGCCCTGCTCTTCGATGTGCAGGATCGACTTGAGGAAGGGCCGGCGCTCGTTCTCCGCCATTTCGCGGAGGAAATCGATCCGCTGGACCTTCGGATTGGCCAGGGTCGCCTTGAGGACCGGCGTCGAGGTCAGCCGGAAGAGGGCCGTCATCCGATACTTCTTGGCATCATCCTCGATGACGCCGTCGCTGGGCCTGTCCGGCATGGGGAGGACCCACTTCGGCCGCCCTTCGATGAGGAGAGCGATGGACGGCTCGCCGTGTTCCGGGGAGATGGTGCCCGAGGCGAAGAGGTTCCCGAAGGCGTTGCGCGTGACGCCCCACCAGCCGGGCGAGACGGCCTCCAGGGCGAATCCCAGGGCGACGAGTGCGGCGAGGGTGAGCGCCTCGCAGACGAGGACGGTCCGGCCGCGCGGGCCGATGAGGCGGGCGAGCATGGGGGGATCCAGGGTTGGTGGGCGAGTCTCGGTCGAATCCGGAGTCACGCCCTTCGATTCTAACGGGGCGCACGCGGACACGCGCGAGGATTCCTCGCCCGGTTTCGATCGGGCAACGCGACCTGGAGACGGACCGGTGGGGTCAGGCGTCGGCGATGGTCGGGTCGAGTTCGCGGCGGATGCGGAACTGCATCTGGGCGAGTTCGTCGCCGAGGTACTCGGTGTGGGGCCAGGGCCAGTTGACCGAGTCGTCGGAGCGGCGCGGGATGATGTGCCAGTGGCCGTGTGCGACGGTCTGTCCGGCGGCGGCCCCGTTGTTCACGACGACATTGAAGCCGTCGGCACCCGTGGCGGCCTTGACCGCGCGGCAGAGCCCGGGGAGGAGGCGGGCCGCCTCGGCGGCGACGTCCTCGGGGAGTTCGGTGAGGTCGGCGTGGTGGTGTCGGGGGACGAGGAGGATGTGACCCGGGTTGACCGGGCGGATGTCGAGGAAGGCGACCGCGTGGGGCGTCTCCAGGACGCGGGAGGACGGGATGTCGCCCCGGAGGATCTTGCAGAAGATGCAGGAGGGGTCGTGCATGATACGACGTGCCGCTCGGTCGGATCGGGTCAAGGGAAGAGGATCGGGCCGCGGGGTCGCGGGGGACGCAGAGAAGGATAATCGAGGACCAGAGCGAAAATCAAACCGATCCGGGGATGGATGCTCTCTGCGTTCCCTGCGGCCCCGCGGCGGATCCTGACTTGACCGTTTCGGGCCGGGCTCAGGCGGTGGCGACGGCGGGCTTGGTCGGGGCCTTGATCTGCTCGTTCTCGCCGAGGAGCGAGATCACGGCCATCGGGGCGGCGTCGCCCTGGCGGACCTTGGCGAGCTTGAAGATGCGGGTGTAGCCGCCCGGGCGGGTCTTGAACCGGGGGCCGACCTCGTGGAACAGCTTGTAGGCCACGTCCTTCTTGGTCACGACCGCGAGGACGCGCCGGAAGTTGTTGAGGTCCCAGCCGTCCTTGGCGAGGGTGATCAGCTTCTCGGCGAACGGCTGGAGCGACTTGGCCTTGGCCAGGGTCGTCTCGATGCGGCCGTGCTCGATGAGCGAGGTGGCGAGGTTCCGGAGCATCATCATCCGATGCTCGGGGGTCCGCTTGAACTTGCGGCCGGCGTTACGGTGACGCATGGTCGTATCGCTTGTTGGGGACGGGGCGATCCGTCGTTGGACGTCGACGGTTCGGCCGGTCGAGTTGGAACGTGTTCGGTACGGGGCCGGGCGAGTGGTGTCGCCCGGCCCCACGTGCGTTGGGGTGACGGGCCCTTAGATGACGCCGAGGTCGAGGCCGATTTCCTGGAGCTTGGAGCGGACTTCCTTGAGGGTCGTCTCGCCGAAGTTCCGGACGGTGAGGAGCTGATCCTCGCTGCGGGAGACCAGCTCGCGGACCGTGGTGATGCCCTCGCTCTCCAGGCAGTTGGTGGCCCGCACGGAGAGTTCGAGTTCGGCCAGGGACATGCCGAGTTTGCGTTCGAGTTCGGCGTCGAGCGGGGCGTCGCGGAACCCGTCGCGGGAGCCGGGCTCGGCCGGGAGGCCGGGGCCGGGCTCGTAGTACTGGACGAACGGGTTGAGGTGCTTGCGGAGGATCTTGGCGGCCTCCACCAGGGCCATCTCGGGCCCGAGGGTGCCGGTGGTCCAGATCTTGAGCACGAGCTTGTCGTAGTTGGTCCGCTGGCCGACGCGGGTGTTGAGCACCTGATATTCGACCCGGATGACCGGGCTGAAGATCGCGTCGATGGGGATCGCGCCGACCTCGAGGTCGTCGGTGTGCCCTTCGGCGGCGGGCCGGTAGCCCCGGCCATTCTCGACCGTCATCTCGAGGACGAAGGGGACGTCGTCGGTGAGGGTGCAGAGGATGTGGTCGGGGTTGATGATCTCGATCGACTCGTCGTGGAGGATGTCGGCGGCGGTGACGACGCCGCGACGGTCGCGATCGATGCGGATGACCTTGGAGGACTCGGAGTGGTTCTTGACCACGAGCCCCTTGAGGTTGAGGACGAGGTCGGTGATGTCCTCGACCATGCCGGGGATCGAGGAGAACTCGTGCTGGACCCCCTGGATCTTGATCTTGGCGACCGCGCTGCCCTCAAGGCTGGAGAGGAGGATGCGGCGGAGGCTGTTGCCGACGGTGTGGCCGAAGCCGCGTTCGAATGGCTCGACGTGGAATTCGCCGTAGGTGTCGGACAGCTTGTCGCGGGCGCAGACGACCCGGCTGGGAAGTTCGAGGCCACGCCAACGGATGCGCATAGCGCGGGTCTCCGGAAAGGCGGTCGGGGTCGGGGCCGACGGGCGGTCGCGGGTGCTCAGCCGGGCGGAGCCTCCCGAAGCGCGAGCCCCCGGGTCCGCTCGGCGGCGGGCCCGGGGTGGAGTCGGATCGCGGTTCGGATCGGCTCAGGCGGCGGAGGTGCGACCGCGCGGCGGGGCGATGGACCCGGACGCGCGGCGAAGGGGCGAGCTTAGCGGCTCAAGAGTTCGACGATCAGTTGCGGGTTGGCCGGCAGCGAGATGTCCTGGGCCGCCGGGAGGCGCGAGACCCGGCCCTCGGGGGGCGTGGTGCTGGAGCGGTCGAGCCAGTCGGGGACCGGGGGCATGCCCTCGGTCTCGAGGTTGCCGGCCGCGAGCTTCTGCGAGTGCTCGCGGTCCTTGATGGCGACGGTGTCGCCCGGCTTGACCAGGTAGCTCGGGATGTCGAGCTTGCGGCCGTTGATCAGGACGTGCCCGTGCGTGATCATCTGGCGGGCCTGCGGACGGCTGGTCGCGAACCCGAGCCGCGTCACGACGTTGTCGAGCCGGCGCTCGAGGATCGACATGAGCGCATCGCCGGTGTTCCCCGCGCGACGGCTGGCCATGTCGAAGTACTTGCGGAACTGCCGTTCGAAGATGCCGTAGTACCGCTTGACCTTCTGCTTCTCGCGGAGCCGGATCGAGTATTCGCTCGCCTTGCTCCGGCGGAACTGGTGCATGCCCGGCACGCCCTCGCGGCGGTCGACGGCGCACTTGGGCCCGTCGCAACGGGTGCCCTTCAGGAACAATTTCAGGCCTTCCCGGCGGCAGAGCCGGCAGACCGGTCCGATGTGACGTCCCATGGAACGAGAGATCCCTCGAAAAAGCGCGAGTCCTGAAGGTCACCGCCGAAATCGCCCGCCCGGCGCGATCCGGGTGTGGCGGCGAGGCCGACGGTCGGGGCCCTGTTCTAGCAGGGACGCCCGGTCCGATCCAACGTGCGGAGAAGAATCCAACCGAAGAGCGCGTGGCGTGTTGATCAGACGCGACGCTTCTTGGGGGGGCGGCAGCCGTTGTGCGGCAACGGCGTGACGTCCTCGATCGCCTTGATCGAGAGGCCCGACGCCTGGAGCGCGGTGATGGCGGACTCGCGGCCGGAGCCGGGGCCCTTGACCTTCACTTCGACTTCCTTGACGCCGTACTTGGTCGCCGTAGAGGCGGCGGTCTCGGCGGCCCGCTGGGCGGCGAAGGGCGTGCTCTTGCGGCTGCCCTTGAAGCCGACGGTCCCCGACGAGGCCCAGCAAAGGGCGTCGCCGTTGGGGTCGGTGATGGTCACCGTGGTGTTGTTGAACGTCGCCTTGATGTGCACGATCGCACGGCTGACGTTGCGACGTGTCTTCCGCTTCTTGGCCTTCGCCACGGCTCCGTTGCTCCCTGATCAGGTCGGTCGTTGGGGTCGTCGATCCGAGTGTGTCTTGAACGTGTGCGGTCGGTTGCGTCCCGGCCGGCGAGGGGATCCCGGGGACGTTGCCGTTGCCCCGAAATGGCCGTGCGATCGGAACCGAACAGGGTCGGGCCCGATCGCCAGGCGTCTGGGGACGGTCGTCGCGAGGCCGGCTCGCCTGCGAGCCGAAGGCCGGGTCGCGTTGCGGGCGTCGCTGGGGCGGGTCGAACCCGTCGACCGCCCCGGCCCGCGTCGCGAGGCCATCCTGCCGGTTCCCGGCCGATCGGCCCATCCCGGCGGTGCCGGGACGGGCTCGGATCAACGCATTTCCTTGACGCCCTTCTTCCCGGCGACCGTCTTGCGGGGGCCCTTCCGGGTGCGGGCGTTGGTCCGGGTCCGCTGGCCGCGGCAAGGGAGGCCCTTGCGGTGACGGAGGCCGCGGTAGCAGCCGATGTCGCGGAGCCGGGCGATGTTCTGCTGGAGCTGGCGACGCAGCTGGCCTTCCACGACGTACTCGTTATCGAGCAGCGCGGCGAGCTTCGCGAGCTCGTCCTCGGACATCTCGCGGGCCCGCTTCTCGGGGTCGATGCCGGTCCGCTCGCAGAGCTGGGCGGCCAGATACGGCCCGATCCCGAAGATGTATTGGAGAGAGATCACCGATCTCTTGTCGTTGGGGATGTCGACACCCAGGATACGAGGCATCCGTCCGTTCTCCGTTGTGCAAAGCGAGCCAAAGCGTGTGTCTTGGCGGTAATCCAGGGCGGTTGGGCGACCCGGGTGGATCGTCGAGCCTGGTTGGCGACGCCGGCCCGGCTGTCCACCGGGCCCCGTGCCGTCGTGTATGTTCGTGTCCGGTCAAACCGTGGCGGATGCCATACCGCGGGCCGGGCGACCCTCCGCGTCCCCGCGGTGGGAGGCCTGGACTCGGGGGGTGGGCATCAACCCTGGCGCTGCTTGTGCCGCGGGTTGGTGCAGATCACGTAGACCTTCCCCCGACGCCGGACGACCTTGCAGCTCTCGCAAATCCGCTTGACGCTGGATCGGATCTTCATCGCAACCCACTCACTTTCCCGACGTGACTGCCGCCCCGCGAGATCCCGGGCCGACCGCGGCCCTCGACTCTGCCGGAGCTTCCTTTGATCCCTCGACGATGGTCCAATCCAGTTCCGGGTCGTTCCTGGTCGATCTGGGGACGAATTGGGCTAATGTACCGATCGGCCCACCCATCCCGCAAGACCGGTCCGAATTTTGTCCCGAAAGCCCCTTGTGGAATCGGACCGACGGTGTTCCCGATTGCGGCCCCGGCCTTGTCCCACCGAGGTCAATCCTCCAGGTAGGTCAGGACGCGGGGGCCTTCCGGCGTGATCGCGACGGTGTGCTCGAAGTGGGCGCTGGCGCGGCGGTCCTTGGTGACGACCGTCCAGGAGTCGTCGAGCACCTCGACGTTCTTGGTCCCGAGCGCGACCATGGGCTCGATGGCGAGGACGAGGCCCGGCTCGATCTTGAAGTCGCTCTTGCGGATCGAGGCGTTGACGAAGTTGGGGACCTGCGGCTCCTCGTGCATGTTCTGCCCGATGCCGTGGCCCACGAACTTCTCGACGACGGCCATGCCCTGGCTCTTGACGTAGCGCTCCATGAGGCTGGCGACCTCCGACCAGGTCTTGGCCCGGGCGAGGGCCCGGATCGAGAGGTCGAGGGTCTCCTTGGTGACGTCGAGGAGCTTCTGGTGCTCAGGCGAGACCTGGCCGATGGCCAGGGTGACCGCGGCGTCGCCGCACCAGCCGTTGAGCTTGCAGCCGGTGTCGATCGAGACGATGTCGCCTTCCTTGAGCGGCCGGCGGTTGGGGATCCCGTGGACGACGGCCTCGTTCAGGCTGGCGCAGATGACCGAGGGGAAGACGGGCTTCCCTTTGGACGAGTTCGGGTAGTTCTTGAAGAGGGAGATGGCCCCGACTTCCTTGAAGAGGGCGGCCACGGCCTCGTCGAAGTCGGCGGTGGTCGCGCCCGGGACGGCGAGCGTGCGGACCGTGTCGAGCGCCTGGGCGACCACGCGCCCGGCTTCCCGCATCAGACCGATTTCCCGAGGACTCTTCAGCTTGATCACGACCGCCTCGAACCCGACCCGACTCGATTGACAGGAAACGAAACCCCCCGGCGTCGGCCGGGGGGCGTGTGGCTTGTCGGCCTCTCGACGATCAACGCTTGCTCACCAGGCCGGAATAATTCCGCATGATGAGGTGGCTGTCCATCTTCTGCACCAGGTCGAGGCAGACGCTGATGACGATCAGCAGTCCGGTGCCGCCGAGGAAGGACGCGATCGCGTAATCGACGTCGAGGGCGTTGGAGACCAGCGACGGGATGACCGCCACCAGGCTGAGGAACGCCGCGCCGACGTAGGTGATCCGGAGCATGACCTTCTCAAGGTAATCGGCCGTGCGGCGTCCCGGGCGATAGCCGGGGATGAAGCTGCCGTAGTCCTTGAGGTTCTCGGCCATGTCCTTGGGGTTGAAGGTGATGGCCGTCCAGAAGTAGCAGAAGAAGTAGATCAGGACGACGTACAGCAGGGTGTAGACGTAGCCGTGGCTGCGGAAGGCGTCGGACGCCGCCTCGAAGAAGCTGGCGACGGCGTACTTGATGTTACCGCCGAGCGTCAAGGCCTGCTCGGCCCCGGCACCCCGGCCGGCGGATGTCCAGCTTGAGGTCGCCGTGGACAGGCCGTTGAAGATGAAATAGGGGAACATCAGCAGCGACGAGGCGAAGATGATCGGCATGACGCCGGCCTGATTCACCTTCAGCGGCAGGTATTGCTTGGTCCCGCCGAAGACGCGACGGCCGCGGACGTGCTTGGCCGACTGGGTGGGGATCCGGCGCTGGGATTCGGTGATGAGGATGACACCGACCACGACCGCGACGAACATCAGGGCGAGGAGGATGAGCTTGATGACGCTGTATTCGCCGGGGTCGGCGGACAGCTTGAGGGTGGAGTTCATGTAGAGCTTGCGGAAGACGTCCGGGAGCCGGCCGAGGATGCCCGCCATGATGAGGAGGGAGATGCCGTTGCCGATGCCGTACTCGTCGATCTGCTCGCCGATCCACATGAGGAAGATGGTGCCGGCCGTCATCACCATGACGCAGACGAAGGCGTCCCAGGCGTGTCGATAGTCCGGATTGACGAACCCCTCCCGGCTGAACATCGTGGTCTGGACCCAGAGCGCGCTCTGGATGATGCAGAGGACCACGGTGGCGTATCGCGTGTATTCGTTGATCTTCTTGCGCCCCGACTCGCCCTCCTTCATCATGGCTTCGAGCGAGGGGACGACACTGCCGAGGAGCTGGAAGATGATGGAGGCGGAGATGTAGGGCATGATCCCGAGCCCGAAGATCGTGCTCATGGAGATCTGGGTGCCGCCAAACATGGCGACGGTGCCGAAGACCTTGCCCGCGGCCGAGTTGGACATCTTGCTCTGCCAGACGGCCAGTTCTTGCTGGTCGACGACGTGGAGCGGGATGAAGAACCCGATCCGGTAGATGGCCAGGAACATGGCCGTCATCAGGATCTTGCGCTGGAGTTCCGGGACCTTGAAGAGGATCGTGTACAGCTTATCCACGTCGAGAATCTCCTGCGCTGGTTCGTCGGCGTACGGGCGTGGCTGGGGCGGTCGTGGCCCGGGCGGGTGTGTCCGGCTGGAATGGACGCCGGGCCGACCGAATCTCGCGGTCGAGCGGCAAAGGAAGGATGGTTGATGGGGAAAGGGTCATGGGTGAGGCAGGAGAGAAACACTCTCCAGATCACCCATGATCCGACGCCCATCAACCATGAATTCGTCCCGGCTCAGGCGACGGTGACAGTCCCGCCCTTGGCCTGGATCTTGGTGGCGGCGGAGCCGCTGAACTTGTTGGCGGTGACGTGGAGGGCCTTGGTGACCTCGCCGTCGCCGAGGATCTTGACGCCGTCGTCGTGCCGGCCCTTGACCAGGCCCTTGGCCCGCAGGGCGGCCTCATCGACGGTCGCGCCGTCGGCGAAGACGGCGTCGACGTCGGAGATGTTGACGATGGCGAAGTGCTTGCGGAACGCGCCGTTGACGAAGCCACGCTTGGGGACGCGGCGGGCCAGCGGCATCTGGCCGCCTTCGAACAGCGGGTTGTACTTGAAGCCCTGACGCGACGAGTGGCCCTTGTGGCCCTTCGACGCGGTCTTGCCGTGGCCCGAACCGGGGCCGCGGCCGACGCGCTTGCGCTTCTTGTACTTCTGGATGCCGGTATTGACGTCGTGCAACTGCATTAGAGGGCAACCCCCCGAAGACGGGCGACGTCTTCCTTGGAACGGAGTTTGGTCAGGGCGTCGATGGCGGCCTTGACCAGGTTGAGCTTGTTGGTCGAGCCGTAGCTCTTGGTGAGGATGTCGGTGATGCCCGCGGCCTGGACGACCGCGCGGACGGCACCGCCGGCGATGACGCCGGTACCGGGGCTGGCCGGCAGCATGATGACGCGTGAGGCGCCGAAGCGGCCGACGACCGGGTGGGGGATGGTCCCGCCCTTGAGCGTGACCCGCTTCATCTGCTTGTGGGCGTCCTTGACGCCCTTCTCGACGGCCGGGGGCACTTCATTGGCCTTGCCGTAGCCCCAGGCGACCTGGCCGCGGCCATTGCCGACGACGACCAGCGCATTGAAGCTGAAGCGGCGGCCACCCTTCACCACCGCCGCGCAACGGCGGATGGTGACCACGCTCTCCGACCACTCGCCACGTTCCCGATTATCGCTGGACAAGGCGGACTCCCACGCTGGGCGTTGTCGACTGTAGATGGAAGGGTTTCACTGGCAGGCCCGCGACGGCCAGGGGGCGTGTCTCAGCCCCGTCCGGACCGATTCGAGCGGGAATGCCGGCCGTTGGGCCGCGGGGCGAGCGACGGTCGGCGACCTCGCGACGGATGCGGGTCGGCCGCCTTCGATGGGCCCCGGGCGAGTGGGACGTCAGAACTTGAGGCCGGCCTCGCGGGCGGCGTCGGCCAGGGCCTGGACCCGGCCATGATACTTGTAGCTTCGGCGGTCGAAGCAAATGCTGTCAATACCGGCCTGCTTGGCCTTCTCGGCGATGGACTTGCCGACCAGGGCGGCCGCGGCCTTGTTGCCGCCGTACGCCTGGGCCGTCTTGATGTCGGCGTCGAGGGTGCTCGCGGCGGCCAGGGTCGTGCCCGTCTCGTCGTTGATCACCTGGGCGTAGATGTGCTTCGAGCTGCGGAACACCGCCAGGCGGGGACGCTCGGGGGTGCCGTGCATCTTGTTCCGCACGTGCCGCTGGCGACGCAGGCGGCGGACCTGGACGAGCTTGCGCTGATTCACCGGTCAATCCTCTTCTGAAGGCGTAAGTTCGGGCTTGTTTCAGGGCCTGGGGTTCGGGGGCGACCGATCCCGACCGGTCGCCCAGCCCCGCCGGTTGTCGTTGAGGACGGCGAAGGGAGGCGTCTGGGGCGGGGGAGGCGGCCGTCACGCGGCCGAGTCGTGGATCCCCTGCCCCGGCCTGCCGTCCGCCGGTCGCGACGTGGCGATGACGTCGAGGGTTACTTGGAGCCGAACGCCTTGCCGGCCTTGCGGCGGACGACTTCGCCCTCGTAACGGATGCCCTTGCCCTTGTACGGCTCGGGGGGGCGGACCTTGCGGACGACGGCGGCGAACTGGCCGACGGCCTGCTTGTCCGCGCCCGTGATCGTGATGTGCGTGGCGTCGGGGACGGTCACGCTGACGCCCGGAGGGGCTTCCAGGTTGACCTGGTTGGCGTAGCCGACCTGGAGCGTGACGGTGTTGGCCTTCTTGAGCTGGGCCTGGTAACCGACGCCGACGATCTCGAGCTTCTTCGTGTAGCCCGTGGTCACGCCGGTGACCATGTTCGCCACGAGGCTGCGGGTCAGGCCGTGGAGGGCGCGGCTGTCACGCTCCTCGTCGCGGCGGCTGACGAGCAGCGACTTGCCGCCGTCCTCGAGCGCGACGCTGACGTTCGGCTTGTGGGTGAAGCTGAGCTTCCCCTTGGGGCCGTCGACGCTGACCGTCAGGTCATCGATGGTGACCTTGACGTTCGCCGGCACCACGATGGGCTTGCGACCGATACGCGACATGCTGGGGTCGATCCTCTCGCCGGGGCGAGTGCTGATGGAAGGCGGATCCCTCGGGCCTCGACGCGTCGCGACCCCGCGCCTCGGGGGCGGCGGGGCGGGCATCGGGCGAGGGACGCGAGTCTGGTTCAAAAGACGAGGTTGACGCCACGGGGAGGCTGGCTCATGAAGGCGCCGGGAGGATGCGGAGGGGCGAACACCCCTGCCCTCGACCGAGGCCGATCTGGCCGCCTCGCCCCGAGCCTGATCGGCCGGGACGGACCGGGATCAATCGATCAATAGACCAGAGCGATCACTTCGCCGCCGACCTTCTCGACGCGGGCGCGGCGGTCGCTCATCAGCCCGCGGGGGGTGCTGAGGATGCGGATGCCAAGCCCGCTGAGGACCGGCTTGAGGTCGCGGTAGCCGATGTACTGGCGGCAGCCGGGCTTGCTCACGCGGTCGATCTTGGTGATCAGCCGCTCGCCGTTGGGGCCGTACTTGAGCTGGACGACCAGCGTCTTGGAGGGCGTAGTGTCGACCAGGTGGTAGTCCCAGATGAACCCTTCGTCCTTGAGCACCTGGGCGATGCCCACGCGGACCTTGGAGGTCGGCATCTCGACGGTGGGCTTCTCGATCCGGGCCGCGTTGCGGATCCGGGTGAGCATGTCGGCAATCGGGTCGGTCATCATGGCGGGAGAATTCCGACACCGTCGCGGGTAACGCGGCCGGCCCCGGTACTCTCCGGGGGTGGCCCAACGTCGGCACGACGGGGATCTGTCAAAATGCGAGGCGAGGCGTTCGGGCCGAATCGGCCGGGATCGTAGCAGGTCGCGGGGCGATGCGCCAGGGGCCGGTCGGGTTGCGACCGGGACGGCTCACCAGCTCGCCTTCTTGACGCCCGGGATCAGGCCGCGGCTGGCCAGGTTCCGGAAGCAGATCCGGCAGATGCCGAACTTGCGATAGACGGCGCGGGGGCGTCCGCAAAGCTTGCAGCGGTTGCGGTGACGGACCTCGAACTTGCGAGGGGTCTCCGACTTGATCATCTGGGCTTTGGTCGACATGGTTCACTCGTTACGAGGCAAGCGGAGTCGGCCGGGAGGCGACGGGTAGGCCCGACCCGGGCGTCTGAGGTCGGAACTCAGCTCGCCTGGGCGCGGTTGTTGTTGTTGCCGCCGGGCTGGCGGAACGGCACGCCGAAGTGGCGGAGCAGCTCGCGGGCCTGGTCGTCGTTGGGGGCGGTGGTCACGATGGTGATGTCCATCCCCTGGGTGTGCTGGATCTTGTCGGCGTCGATCTCGGGGAAGACGACCTGCTCGGCGAGGCCGAGGGTGTAGTTGCCGTGGCCGTCGAACGAGTTAGGGTTGACGCCGCGGAAGTCGCGGATACGGGGGAGGGCGATGGAGACGAGCCGGTCGAGGAACTCGTACATCCGCTTGCCGCGGAGGGTGACCTTGCACCCGATCTCGTTGCCCTCGCGGAGCCGGAAGCCGGCGACCGAGGTCTTGGCCTTGGTGATCTGCGGCTTCTGGCCGGCGATCTTGGTCAAGCTGTCGACGGCGCCTTCGAGGGCGTTCTTGTCCTGGGTGGCGCGGCCGACGCCCATGTTGATGACGATCTTTTCCAGCTTGGGGATCGACATCTTGTTGGTCAGGCCGAACTTCTCGGTCATGGCCTGGGCGACCGTCGTCTGATAGTGATCCTGCAGGCGAGCCATGGCGTGGGGATTCCTTGTCGAAGCGGGACCCGGGTCCGGTCAGGTGTTACTGGGCCGCCGTGGCGCGAGTGGGCTTGGCGGGCCCGACGTTGCCGAGGGCGGTCGAGCAGACCTTGCAGTACCGCTCTTTCTGGCCGGTCGCGGTGAAGCGGTTGCCGACGCGGACGCCGCGGTTGCAGGAGGGGCAGAAGAGCTGGACGTTCGAGACGTCGACGGGCATCTCCTTGGAGAGCCGGCCCCCCTGCTGGTTCTTGGCGTTGGGCTTGAGGTGCTTGTAGACCCGGTTGACCCCTTCGACGACGACCTTGTTCTTCTCGGGGATCACGCGCAGGACCTTGGCGACCTTGCGGTTCTCGGGGGAACCCTTGTCGTCGCCGGTGATGACCTCGACCAGATCGTCTTTGCGGATTTTCATGGCAGGTTCGTCGCTTCTCTCGGGCCGGACCGGGCCGTCGTGCGGGACGCCTCGCGGGGAAGTAGGAGTTGAGGCGGAGGCGTCAGACCACCTCGGCGGCCAGGCTGATGATCTTCATGAACTGGCGGTCGCGGAGTTCCCGAGCGATCGCGCCGAAGATGCGGGTACCGCGGGGATTCTTGTCGTTGTCGATGAGGACGACCGCGTTGCGGTCGAACTTGACGTAGGAGCCGTCGGGACGCCGGGTCGAGCTGCGGACGCGGACGACGACGCACTTGACGACGTCGCCGGCCTTGACGTCGCCGCCGGGCGAGGCCTTCTTGACGCTGGCGATGATGATGTCGCCCAGGCCGGCGATCCGCCGCTTGTAGTGCGACGCGCTACCGCCGAGGACCTTGAAGCACATGACTTCCTTGGCCCCGGAGTTGTCGGCGACGTCGAGCCGGGTCTGCATCTGGATCATGGGACACCCACAAGGCAAAAAACGAGGTGGAACGGGATATCGTACGGATCGGGGCTCGGACGCGGCGATCGCGGGCGGGGCGGGACCTCGGTCGGATCGGGATCACGGGACGCCGTGCGTCGCGGGCGGCTCGGCGGGAGTGCTGCCGGAGGATTGGCCTTCCGGGGCCCTCGGACCAGGCCGGGCGGCCCGCCGCGGGGCGGCGGGTGAACGATGCCGACGCTCAGGCCTTGGCGGCCTCGCCTTCCGCGACCAGGGCCTGCTGGGCACCCGGGCGGACGATCCGCACGACACGCCACCGCTTCGTCTTGGAGAGCGGCCGGGTCTCCATGATCTCGACGATGTCCCCGACGTGGGAGACGTTCTCTTCGTCGTGCGCGTGGCAGACGGTGCGGCGCTTGAGGAACTTGCCGTACTTGGGGTGCGGCACCAGCCGCTCGACCTCGACCCGGCGGGTCTTGGTCATCTTGTCGGACGTCACCATGCCGATCTCGGTCTTCCGAGTGGTCCGGGCGTCCGGGGTGGGATTCGTCGGGGTCATCGCGCGATTACCGTGTCGTTACGACGGTCCGTAGGGGTCGTGTGCCGGGTTCAGGAGGCGACCGAGCGTTCGCGCTCGATCTCGCGGAGCCGGAGGATCGTCATGATCCGGGCGATCTCGCGCTTGGCCTTGATGATCTCGCTCGGGGCCTCGAGCCGCTCGGTCTCGCTCTGGAGCCGGAGGCGGAAGAGGTTCTGCTTGGTCTCGGCGAGCAGCAGGGTGAGCTGCTCGTCGTTGTGTTCGCGGAGTTCGGCGGGCTTGGACATGACTCGGGTTCGTCCTTCCATCGAGACCGCCGGCGACGGGCGATTGTAGCAAATCGTCCGGCCGGCGGGGTCACGGGCGGCCCCGGGATCTCCGGAAACCGCCCGATCGCTGAAGATCAGAGCGTGGGGCGACGGGTCACGAACCGGCAGGCCACAGGCATCTTGTAGGCGACGCGGGCGAAGGTCGCGCGGGCGACCTCTTCGGAGACCCCGGCGAGCTCGTAGAGCACCGTGCCGGGCTTGACCACCGCGGCCCAGTACTCGACTTCGCCTTTGCCCTTACCCATACGGGTCTCGGCCGGGATCGACGTGACGCTCTTGTGCGGGAAGACGCGGATGTAGAGCTTGCCGCCGCCCTTGACCGACTGCGACGCCACCATACGGCCGGCTTCGAGGGTCTGGGCGCTGATCTTGCCGGGTTCGAGCGACTGGATGCCCCACTCGCCGAAAGCCACGAAGTTGCCGCGCGTGGCGTTACCTCTTACGCGGCCTTTTTGGCTTTTTCGGAACTTGACCCGCTTGGGCATCATTGGCATCGGAGGAACCCTCGATCTTCAGGTAATCGCCCTGGTTGACCCAAACCTTGACGCCGATGTGGCCCTGGGCCGTCTTGGCCTCGGCGAATCCGTAATCAATCTTGGCCCGGAGGGTGGACAGGGGGATGGATCCGAGGTTGGCCCCTTCCGAGCGGGACATTTCCGAGCCGCCGAGGCGGCCGGAGAGGAGGACCTTGACCCCCTTCGCCCCGCCGTCCATCGTCTGCTCGAGGGCCCGCTTGATCGTGCGCCGGAAGCTCGAACGCTTCTGGAGCTGCTCGGCGATATCCTCGCTGATCAGCTGCGCGTCGATCTCGGGGCGGGCGACTTCCTGGATCTTGATCTCGATCCGGCGGCCGGTGAGGTTCTGGAGCTCCTCCTGGAGCTTCTCGACCTCGGCCCCCTTCCGCCCGATGATCACGCCCGGTCGGGCGGTGAACAGCAGGACGGTGACGGCGTCGCGGGTCCGCTCGATCTCGATCTTGGGGATCCCCGCGAACCCGTACTTATCCTTGATGAACTTGCGGATCTTGAAGTCTTCGACCAGAAGATCCTTGAACTCGTGCTTGGAGGCGTACCAGCGGCTCCGCCAGTCCTCCATGACGCCGACGCGGAATCCGGTCGGCCGAACTTTCTGACCCATGGTGAGGATCCCTCGACTCGGGTGGTTCTGGGTTTCAGTTCACGCCCGAGTCGCTCTGCAGCGATTCGAGGTCGGTGAGGCCGATGACGATGTGGGAGCTGCGGCGGCGGATCATGTAAGCGGTGCCGCGCGAGCGGGGCATGATCCGCTTGAACATCGGGCCGCCTTCGCCGCGGGCGTCGGCGATCACGAGGTCGCCGGCGCCCCGGAAACCCTGATCCTCCGCGTTGGCCATGGCGCTCTTGAGGACCTGCTCGATCATCCGGGCGCCGCGATGCGGCAGGTATTTCAGGATGTCGACCGCGTCGTCGGCATATTTGCCGCGAACCAGGTCCAGAATCGGCAGGAGCTTCCGCACCGAGATCCGGGCGAAGCGGTGAGAAGCGCGGTAGGTCATGGCCGGGTCCTTCTTCCCCTTCTCTATCCGGCGGCCGGGACTACGGTGGAATCTGGCCCGCGCCGTGACTGACTAGCCTGGCTATTACTTCTTGCCCTTGGTGGACTTGCCGCCGTGCCCGCGGAACGTCCGCGTCGGGGCAAACTCGCCGAGCTTGTGCCCGACCATGTCCTCGGTCACATAGAGCTTGATGAAGTTGCGGCCGTTGTGGATGGCGAAGTTCTTGCCGATGAACTCGGGCACGATGGTGCAGGCGCGAGCCCACGTCTTGATCGGTTCGCGGTTCCCGGTCGACTCGGTCCTGTACACCTTCTCGAGCAGCCGCTCGACGACGTACGGACCTTTCTTCAACGAGCGTCCCATGAGTGTCCGATGCCCCTCGGGCTCGAGCGTCGCGCCCCGGGGTCTTCCGGCCGGGGTCGCGACGAGTGATGCGGATGGTCGAAGCGATGCGGTAGTTGGAGCGATGACGACAGGTCGGAGGATCCGGGGCCCTCACCGCGAGGGGAGGTGCCCCGGACCGGATCAGACCTTGAGCTGGCCGTAGCGGACGCTCCGGCGGCGCCGGATGATCGCCGAGTTCGACGGCTTGCGGCGGCGGCGGGTCTTGCCGCCCTTGGCCAGCTTGCCGGTCGGCGAGCACGGGTGACGGCCGCCCGAGGTGCGTCCTTCGCCGCCGCCCATCGGGTGATCGACGGGGTTCATGGCGACGCCGCGGACGTGCGGCCGGCGGCCGAGCCAGCGGCTCTTGCCGGCCTTGCCCAGGCGGAGGTTCATGTGGTCGGGGTTGCCGACCATCCCGATCGTCGCCCGGCAGGCGGCCGGGATGCGGCGGACTTCGCCCGACGGCAGGGTGATCTGGGCCCAGGTGCCCTCGCGGGCGGTCAGCGTGGCGCCCACGCCGGCCGAGCGGCAGAGCTTGCCGCCGCTGCCCGGCTGCATCTCGATGTTGTGGATCGTCAGGCCGGTCGGGATCTTCGACAGCGGCAGGGCGTTGCCGACCTTCGGCTCCGCGTTCGGGCCGGTGGAGACCGACATGCCGGCCTTCAGGCCTTCCGGCGCGATGATGTAGCGCTTCGAGCCGTCGGGGTAGACGACGAGCGCGATCCGGGCCGAACGGTTGGGGTCGTACTCGATGTGGGTGACCGCGCCGACTTGGCCATCGAATTCATTGCGCTTGAAGTCGATGATGCGGTACATCCGCTTGTGGCCGCCGCCGCGGTGCCGGGCGGTGATGAAGCCCTGATTGTTGCGGCCGCCCTTCTTCTTGAGCGGCTCGGTCAGGCTCTTCTCTGGCTTCTTGTTCTTATCCGTCAGCTCGGCGAAGTCGCTGACCGACGCGTTGCGTCGGCCCGGGCTCGTCGGCTTGTAGATCTTGATACCCATCGCAATCACGTCCTTTGAGCGGCAACGGCAGGGATCGGGTCGGCCACCCGGCGAGCGGGCGTGTCATACGAGTCGTCGGGTCGGACCCGACCGTCGGGCGGGCCGTCTCGGCCTCGGGTCACCCCGGCGGACGGCCTGCCGCGTTGTTGGCGTTGTCAGTCGTTCGATGCGGGCCGGATCAATAGAAGTCGATGCGGTACTCGTCGTGGAGGGCGACGACCGCCTTCTTCCAGTTCCGCATGCGGCCGACCGTCATCCGGTAGCGGCGGGCCTTGCCGCGGCGGTTCTGGGTGCGGACGTCGCGGACCTTGACGTCGAAGAGGGTCTCGACGGCGTTCTTGATCTCGGTCTTGGTGGCCAGCGGGTTCACCTCGAAGGTGTACGCGTTGTGCCGCTCCGAGACGTGGGTCGCCTTCTCGGTGATCATCGGGCGGAGGATCACCTGGTAGGGCTCGAGGACCGGCCCGCTCCGGGTGTACTTGGGGGCGTGTCGCAGGGTGACCATGGTCGATTAGGCCTCCGTCGTGGCGGCCGCGGTCGGACGGCGGGCCGGCTTCTGCTTGACCTTCTCCTTGAGGGCGGCGAGCGCCTCGCGGGTCAGGACGAGGTAACGCTGCTTGAGCACGTCATACGTGTTGAACTCGCCGACCGGGGCCACCTCGACGCCCTCGATGTTCCGGACCGAGCGGTGGAACACGGGGTCGTGCTCGGGGACGCCGAACAGGATCGAGCGGCCGTCCAGGGTCCGGGTCAGGGCCTGGGACTTGGACTCGCCGGCGACCTCGGCCGCCTCCGACTCGGTGAGGTCCGGACGCTTGATGGCGGCCAGGGCCTTGGCGATCGGCTTGGTCTTGGGCTCGGACGGGGCCAGGCCGTCGATCACGATCGCCTGATTGTCCTGGAACTTCGAGAGGATGGCCATGCGGATGGCCGCGCGGACCGCCTTCTTGGGCATCGTGTAGCGGTAGTCGCGGTTGCGGCGGGCGAAGGCGACGCCGCCACCCTTCCGCTTGTTGGTCCGCTTGGCGCCGGCGCGGGCGTTGCCGGTCCCCTTCTGGCGGAACAGCTTCTTGCCCGAGCCGGCGACGTCGGCGCGGCCGCGGGTGTTGACCGTGCCCACCCGGCGGGCGGCCAGGTGCATCAGCACCACGTCGTGGAGCAGCTGCTTGTTGATCTCGCCGCCGAAATCGGCGGGGTCGATCGACTCTTCGCCGACCTTCTCGCCGGCGGGGTTATATACGGGAACGGTCAGCATGGGTCCATCACTCCCTGAGAGCTCCGGGCCGGTCGGTTCCGGCCGGGCTCGGATCAGGTTTCCGAGGGTTGATCGGGTGGTCTGGTCGTGAGTCAGTTCGTCTTGGCTGGGTCTCTGGCGGCGGCTCGTCTCGGCGCGGCTCAGACCTTGTTGGTCTGGCGGACGGTGAGGTAGCTGCCGTTGGGGCCCGGCACAGCGCCCCGGATCAGGATCAGGTTATTGGTCGGGTCGATGCGGACCACCTTGAGGTTCCGCACGGTGATCCGGGCGTTGCCGTGCTGGCCCGGCTTGCGGATCCCCTTGCGGGTGTGGGCCGGGTCGGCGCTGGGGCCGGACGAGCCCGGGTGGCGGTGCATGCGCTTCACGCCGTGGCTGGCCCGGAGGCCCTTGAACCCGTGGCGCTTGACGACGCCCGTGAAGCCCCGGCCCTTGCTGGTGCCGATGACGTCGACCCGCTGGATCTCGTTGAAGACCTCGACGGTGAGGGTCGTCCCCTCGGACACGTCGCTCGGGCCTTCCTGGCGGATCTCGCGGACGTACCGCTTCGGCTCGGCGTTGACCTTCTTGGCGTGGCCGCGCTCGGCCTGGGTCGCCACCTTGCGCTTCTTGTCGGCGAAGCCGAGCTGAAGCGCATGGTATCCATCACGCTCCTCGGTCCGGACCTGCAACACCGTGCAGGGTCCGCATTCGAGAACGGTGATGGGGACGGCGGTCCCGTCCTCCTCGAAAATCTGCGTCATGCCGACCTTGCGGCCAAGAAGTCCGACACGCATGGCACTTCCAACTTCATACCGGGTTGGTTCGGGAGGCGACTCGACGCGGGCGTCCGAGGCCACCGCCGCTGGGACCGTCCTCGCAGGCAGACCGACGTGGTCTCGCGAACCGTGTGCGAACCGCTCTCGAAGGATGCGTGTCCGGCGTACCGGCGGGAGGGCCGGACGCCCGGAGGGCGCGGGGAGACGAGGAGCGATGGGTTTTGACTTCGTTGCGGGTCGTTACCGACGGATTCGGCCGACACGCGCCTCAAGGGCCCGTGGCGGCCGTCAGCTCTGGTCGCGACGTCGATCAGGCGCCCGCCGGGCCGGCCTTGATCTTGATGTCGACCCCCGCCGGGAGGCTGAGCTTGTTCAGCGCGTCGATCGTCTTGTTCGTCGGCTGAACGATGTCGATCAGACGCTTGTGCGTCCGGATCTCGAACTGTTCCCGCGACTTCTTGTCGATGTGCGGGCTACGGAGGACCGTATACCGCTCGATCCGGGTCGGGAGGGGAATCGGCCCATGGACGATCGCTTCGGTCCGCTTGGCGGTTTCGACAATTTCCTTGGCCGACTGGTCCAGGATTGTGTGATCGTACGCTTCCATCCGGATGCGTATCCGCTCGTTG
The DNA here is from genome assembly GCA_965279195.1 of Isosphaeraceae bacterium. Taxonomy (GTDB): domain Bacteria; phylum Planctomycetota; class Planctomycetia; order Isosphaerales; family Isosphaeraceae; genus CBDIHP01. The sequence goes on along the minus strand of CBDIHP010000023.1, from coordinate 62,956 downwards.
CTGATGCCCGCCACGCGTATTGGTCCTTCGAAACAATCACCGTCCGGGGGAATTCCGCTTCACCCCTGAAATCAAGCTCGCAGGGAAAGTAAGAGTGTACCGATCGCGATTTTGGACGTCAATTGATCTTCTTGCGAATTTCGCGATATCCCTCGCTACAACCGGAATGCGGATCCCATTTTTCAACGGAAATCATCGTGCCCGCCCCTCCGGCCACGTCCCAGGCCCACCGTTCGTTACGCTCGCTCTGGGAGATCTCGGTCCGGTGGTTCGCCTCGATTTTTGGTGGGGCGGCATTGGCGTATGCTCGTCCTGCGCGTAGGGCAACCACGAACCCGGGGTTTCAGGGATCTGGCTTCGATGCCGCAAAACGGAGAACCTGGAGAACCTGGGTCGGGTCGCAGCCGTAGAGGCCGGAGCCCCAGGCGGAGTTCGCCTCGACCACGGCCCAGCCCCTGCCCTCGATCACGCCGACATCCACCACGACGGCCCGGGGGAGTTCGACGCGGGGATCGGCCAGGAACGGATGGAGGTAGGTCTCGATCTCGACACGCTCCGCCTCCGTCGTGAGATAGCCCGAGTCGCGGTCGAGGATCCCGTTGCGCAGGTAGATGGAAAGGGTCCGGATCTCGCGATCGAGCAGGAAGCCGCGGTATTCCCGTTCCCAGGTGACGACCTCCGAGACGAGGACCGGCGCGTCATCCTCGCCTTCCGGCAGTTCCTCGGGCCGGTAGACGCGGGCGGGGAAGCTCGTGTCGTTCGGCGGCTTGACGAAGGCGACCCGGCCGCTCGCCCGGTGCTGGCCGAGCGTGGTGAGTTCGACGCGCCGCTTGCGGTACGCCTCGGGCAGCCGGGGCAGCCAATCGTCGGGCGGTTCGAGCAATTCGAGACCGAATTCCCCGGCGAGCGTGGGGCCGAACAGCGTTTCGAGGTACAGGACGGGGTCGGGCACGGCCCGGAGCGTCTCGGGCACGCGGAAGGTCGCGAGGCGTTCGACGTCCCAGCCGAGGTCGAGCGCCGTGCGCCACAGGGCCTGGGAATCGGTTGTGAAGCGGGGCGTGAGGATCAGCGTGGGCATGTTTCGATGGGAATGTCGGGCTTCGCGACGTTCGGGCGACGAGATTGTCCCCCGGGGAGGGCAGACCCGCCAGCGGTCGCCGTGGTTCGGAGGGGCCGTTTCGCTTCGAAACTCGCCTTGCATGCTCAAACAATAAGGAGTCTACGCTCTGACTTTACATGAGATCCCCCCGAGGCGATGATGGATCGCGGGCGGGGATGAACCCGGTGACCTCCGACGTTCGGGGAGGCGAGGATGGTGGAGCCGAGACGGACGGGATTCGTTCCGTATCTCCTGGCACTCGGGGTGGTGGCGGCGGCGTTCGCGACACGGATGGCCCTGACGCCGGTCCTGGGCAACCACTACGGGTTCGCGACGTTCGTGGTCGGCGTGCTGTTCTCGGCGTGGCGGCTGGGGCTCGGGCCTTCGATCATGGTGATGGCGCTGGGGGGCTTCCTCGCGGTCTATCTGTTTTTGCCGCCGGTCGGCGAGTTCTCGCTGGAGACTGCCGAGCATTTCACGGGTTTGATCCTGTATCTGTTCATCGGTTCGGTGGGCATCGCCATCTCCACCGTGGAGCGCCGACTCCGCTCGCGCCTGGAGGCCGAGGTCGCCGAGCGTCGGCGGGTCGAGGCGGAGCTGCGGCAGAACCAGTCGACGCTCCGGGCCTTCTACGACCACGCCCCGATCTGCATGGGGATCGTCGAGCCGACCGGCGACGGCGACGTGCGGCACCTCTACGACAACCCCGCGACCTGCAAGTTCTTCGGCGTCGAGCGGGGCTCGACGATGGGCCGGCTCGCGTCCGAGATGAGGGCCGACCCGCGCGTCCTCTCGACCTGGCTGGCGCATTACGAGCGGAGTCTGACGACGCGGGCCCCGTCGCACTTCGAGCACGAATTCGACACGCCCGAGGGCAGCCGCTGGCTCTCGGTGACCGTCTGCCCGCTCGGGCAGGACGACGACCCCACCCCGCACCTCCCCCGGTTCTGCTACGTGGCGGAGGACACGACCGAGGCCCGGTCGCTGTCCCGGCAGCTCGAAGCCGAGCGCTCGCTGCTCGACGCCTTCTTCGCCTCGACGACCGTCGCGCTCGGGCTGGTGGACCCGCTGTTCCGGTTCCTGCGGGTGAATGACGCGATGGCGGAGGCCGATGGGTTGTCGCCCGACGAGCACGTCGGCCGGCCGGTGTCGGAGGTGCTGCCGGGGTTCTGGCCGACGCTCGAACCGGGGTTCCGCCGGGTGCTCAGGGACGGCGTCCCGGTGCGTGGGGAGGAGATCCTCGGCGACATCGCCGCGGGCGGCCCCGGCCCCGCCCGGAGCTGGATCGTGAACTACCACCCGGTGCGCGTGGACGGCACGTTCCTCGGCGTCGGCCTGGCGATCGTCGAGACGACCGAGTCGCGCCGGCGGGCCTTGCAGGTGGCCGAGGCCGAGGAACGCCTCCGACGCGCGGAGGACCGCTTCCGGGCGTCGCAGGACGCCTCGCTGTTCGGCTTCATGATCCTCCGCGCGGAGCGTGATGGCCTCGGGCGGATCGCCGATTTCTCGTGGGAATATGTCAATCCGGCGGCGACGGCGATCATCCGGCGGAGGTCGGAGGAGCTGATCGGCAACCGCATGCTCGACCTCTTCCCCGACGCCCGCCAGCGGGGGATGTTCCAGCCCTACGTCCGGGTGGCGGAGACCGGCGTCCCGCACGACGTCGAGCTCACGTACGATCACGGCGGTTCGGTCCGCTGGTATCGAAATATGGCCATCAAGCTCGGCGACGGCGTGGCCGTCTCGTTCAGCGACATCACCGACCGCAAGCGCGCCGAGCTGGATCTCCGCGACGCCGACCGCCGCAAGAACGAATTCCTCGCCATGCTCGCCCACGAGCTGAGGAACCCCCTGGCCCCGATCCGCAACGCCATCGGCGTGCTCGAACTCCAGGAGGGGGACGTCGAATCCCTGCGCTGGGCGCGGTCGGTGATCGACCGTCAGATCCGGCACCTCACCAGCCTGGTCGACGACCTGCTGGACGTCTCGCGGATCAACGAGGGGAAGATCAAGCTGACGCGGTCGACGATGGACCTGGCGACGGCCGTCGCGGCGGCGGTGGAGGCGGCGCAGCCGACCATCGACGCGCGCGGGCATCAATTCGAATGGTCCATGCCCGATGATCCGTTGATGATCGACGGCGACGGCACGAGGCTGACGCAGGTCGTCCTGAACCTGCTCACGAACGCCGCCAAGTACACGCCGCAGGGCGGGAAGATCCGGCTCGCGGTGGAGCGGGCGGGCGAGACGGCGGTGGTCCGCGTGTCGGACAACGGCAACGGCATCCCCGCCGAGATGCTGCCGAAGGTCTTCGAACTGTTCGTCCAGGTCGAACGCTCGCTGGACCGCTCCGAGGGGGGGCTGGGGATCGGCCTGACGCTGGTGCGACGATTGGTCGAGAAGCACGGCGGGACGGTCGAGGCCCGCAGCGGCGGACCCGGGCTGGGCAGCGAGTTCATCATCCGCCTCCCGCTGCTTTCCCGGGCCCAGGCGGGTCCGAGTCAGCCAGGCAACGCGCACCGGCCGGCGCCACCGACCCCGCACCTGGCGCGTCGGGCGGGCCGGCAGATCCTGGTGGTGGACGACAGCCACGACTCGGCCGACTCGCTGGCCAGGGTCCTGCGGCGGATGGGGCACCACGTCGAGACGGCCTACGACGGACCGAGCGGGCGCGACCTGGCGCAGTCGCTGGTGCCCGACCTGATCTTCCTCGACATCGGCCTGCCGGGCATGGACGGGTTCGAGGTCGCCCGCGCCTTGCGACAGGACCCCGCGCTCGACGCCACGCAGATCGTCGCCCTGACCGGCTACGGCACGACCGCCGACCGTCGCAGGAGCGCCGACGCCGGGTTCGACGACCACCTGGTCAAGCCGGTGGAGTTCGACTCCCTGCGCAACGTCCTCGACCAGCCGCACATCGAGACCCCCCTGAGCGGCTGACGCGGCCGGTTTCCTCGCGTCCCCGCCGATTTCCCGGCGGCGGGCATTCGCCATCCCGACCCGTCCCCGAGGTTTTCCCGGCATCGCGATTGCTCAACTCATCCAGACGCTACTCTCCTCTTATCTGTCGATGGCGGCCGTCACCCGGCGCCGGGGAGAGCATGTCCGAAGGATCTTCCAATAAGGTTGAGACAGGGAGCGATGCAAGATGGCCGAGCGTAGCAAGCGCGGGTTCGCGGCGATGGACCCGGAGGAGCAGCGCGAGATCGCCCGCAAGGGCGGACAGGCGTCGCATGGCGGTCGCGGCCGGGACGCCGAGGAGGACAACGAGGACGAGGGCGAGAACGAAGGCTCGAAGGGCAACGGCAGCGGCAGCGGCGAACGCTCCCAGTCCGGTCGTTCCGGCGGCAACGGCAACGGAAGCAGCGGCAACGGCGGCGGCTTGCGCCGGGGCCTCGCGGCGATGGACCCGGAGGAGCAGCGCGAGGTCGCCCGGAAGGGTGGGCAGGCGTCCCACGGCGGAGGCGGCCGGGATGCCGAGGAAGACGACGACGAGGAGGAAGACGAAGGTGGCGAAGGCGGCGGCAAATCGGGCGGTCGCGCGCGCCGGGGCTTCGCGGCGATGGATCCGGAAGAGCAGAGGGAGATCGCCCGCGAGGGGGGCCGGGCATCGCACCGCAGCGGCAACGCCCACGAGTTCGACTCGGAGGAGGCCGCCGAGGCCGGCCGGCGGGGCGGCGAGGCCGTGAGCCGCGACCGCGAGCACATGGCCGAGATCGGCCGCAAGGGGGGCCAGGCGTCGCACCACCGCAGCGCCGCCTTCTACCACGAGTCGGCCGCACACCACCACCGCCAGGCCGCCCGGCACCACGAGTCGGGCGACACGGAGGAGGCCGGCCGCCACGCCGAGGCCGCCCACGGCCACTCCGACCGGGCCCACGAGCACAGCCGCCGGGGCTTCGCGGCGATGGACCCGGAGGAGCGGCGCGAGGTCGCCCGCAAGGGCGGACAGGCGTCGCATGGCGGCGGCAACAACGGCGGCGGCCGGGGCCGCGGCGGCAATAGCGAACGCGACTGACCCCCGTTCCGGGGATCCCCGGAGAGACTGTCATCTCCCCCGATCGACCCCGTTGCGGTAGCATCGTCCCCGGTCCTGAGGTCGGGGCCGATCGGCCGCAACGGGGGAGTCGGGCTCATGGCGTCGGATGCCTCGGGACGCGCGCAGGGACGTGCCAATCGGATCGTGACGCTGGCGTATCAGAATGGGTTCCTCGATGAGGTCGGGCTGGGCGAGCTGAACGGCCTCTGCGCCGAATCGCCCGACTTCGACGCCGGGGCCTGGCTCGAAGCCCGGGGCCTGCTGCCGGCCGACGCCCGTCCGCTGATCGAGGGGCTGGCCGAGATCCACGAGCGATCGACCTGGACCGCCTCGGACGGGGCGCCCGAGGACCTCCCGACCGTCCGCGAACCCGGGCCGCCCGATGGCGACGGCCAGACTCAGGCCCCGTCGTCCACGCCGGCGTCCTCCTACGGATCGATGGTCCCCCCCGCGACGCTCACCCTCCGCACCCGCGTCCCCTCGCCGTCGGGGCGGGACGGAGGCCAGGGAACTCCCTCCTCCGGCCCCGGCCAGGGCGAGCCGGGCGACACGATCCTCGCCCACTCGGTCTTCGCCGGGCAGGTCTGGGCGGCCGACGCCCTCGCCGGCGCGGGCATCGCGCCGGGCGAATCCTGGCTCCCGGCCGTCCGCTACCGTCCCGTGCAGTTCCACGCGCAAGGCGGGCTCGGGATGGTCTTCCTGGCCCTCGACCAGGAACTCAATCGCGAGGTCGCGCTCAAGGAGATCAAGGAACGCCACGCCGACGACCTCGGCTCGCGTGCCCGGTTCGTCAAGGAAGCCGAGGTCACGGGGCAGCTCGAACATCCCGGCATCGTCCCCATCTATGGCCTGGGCTCGTACCTCGACGGCCGGCCGTTCTACGCCATGCGGTTCATCCGGGGCGAGAGCCTGCACGAGGTCATCCGCAAGTTCCACCGCGACCTGCTCGGCCAGGGCGACCGCACGCTCGACGCCTCCGCCCGCGCGGTCGAGCTGCGCGGCCTCTTGCGCAGGTTTCTGGATATCTGCAACACCGTCGAGTATGCCCACTCGCGCAAGGTGCTGCACCGCGACCTGAAGCCGGGCAACGTGATGGTCGGGCCGTTCGGCGAGACGCTGGTCGTCGACTGGGGGCTGGCCCGGATCCTGGGTGCCTCGGGAGAGGATCCACGCATTCAGGGGGAGGCGGCCGGCGATGGGTCGGGGCGCGAGGGGCTGCCCGGGGGGGCGATCCGCGTCTCGCCCGCCGGGGTCTCGTCCGAGACGACCCAGGGGGACATGGTCGGCACCGTCGGCTACATGAGCCCCGAGCAGGCCGAGGGACGCCTGGAGGAACTCGGCCCGGCCAGCGACGTCTACAGCCTCGGGGCCATCCTCTACACCATCCTGACCAACCGGCCGACGATCGTCGGGACCGACCGCGAGGACGTGGTCCGCCGGATCCGCGCGGGCGATTTCCCGGACCCGAGGCAACTGGTTCCCGTGGTCCCCCGGCCCCTCGCCGCGATCTGCCTCAAGGCGCTGTCGGTCGAGATCCCCGGCCGCTACCCGACCCCGCGCGCCCTGGCCGACGACCTCGAACGCTGGCTGGCCGACGAATCGGTCGAGGCCCTGCCCGACCGCGCGGTCGACCGCCTGGCGCGCTGGGTGCGGCGTCACCGGCAGGCCTCGTTGTATGCGGCGATGACCCTGCTCACCGTCGCGGCCGTGGCCGTGGCCGCCGCCCTGCTCGTGGACAACGCCCGCCGCAAGGCCGACCGCGCCCGGCAGGCCGAGTCGCAGGCCCTGGCGCAGGCGAGCGACGCCCTGCGCGAGACCACGATCGCCAAGGCCGAGGCCGACCGCAACTTCCGCCAGGCGAGGAAGGCCGTCGACGACTTCCTCACCGCCGTGAGCGACTCAAAGGAGCTGCAACTCTTCCCCAACACCCAGGCCTTCCGCAAAGAGTTGCTCACCAAGGCACGCGACTATTATCAGCAATTCATCCAGTCTCGCGGGGGCGACCCGTCCGTCCGCGCCGAGACGGGCGCGGCCAGCTTCCGGCTGGCCCACATCCTCGTCGAGATCGGCTCGATCGACGACGCCCTCCGGATCAACCGCGAGGCCGTCCGCATCCTCGACGACGCCGTCGCCTCCGACCCCGCGTCGTTCGCCGCCCGGGAATTCCTCGGCGAGTCGCTCAATAGTCTGGCGACGATCGAGCAGCGTATGAACAAGACCAGGGATGCGGAGGCGTCATTCCGTCGGTCCGTGGACGTGCTCGATCGCCTCCGCGTCGAGCGACCGGAGGATCCCGACGTCGCGGTGATGACCGCGTCGATCATCGGCAACCTCGGCAACCTGCTGGCCCTCACAGGCCGGGAGGAGTCCGCCGACGTCGAGTACCGCAGGGCGAGGGAGATCCTCGAACGCATGGAGGGGCCGGGCGCCACCGGGACCTCGGTGCCGGCCATGCTCGGGCGCGTCCTGACCCACGCGGCCGATCTGAACTACCGGCGCGGGCGGCTGCCCCAGGCCGAGGCGTTGTACCGGCGGTCCGAGTCCATCTACGGATCCATGCTCCGCGAGCATCCGCAGGTGCAGGAGTTCCGCCAGGGGCAGGCCGATGCCCTCACCAGCCTGGGCGTGCTCGAACGCCGCACCAACCGGCTGGCCGACGCCGAGCGGACCTACGCCCAGGCCGCCGACGCCTACGGCCTGCTCGTCCGCGAGAACCCCCGTGTGCCGGATTATCGCTTCGACCTCGCAGGGGTCTGGAGCAATCAGGGCAATGTCCTCCGCGCCAGCCGGCGGTTCCCCGAGTCGGAGGTCGTCTTCCGCAAGTCCATCGAGGTGCTCGAAGGCCTCGTGCGGGAGAACCCCGAAGTCGCGGGATACCGCCAGACGCTCGGCGGCGTGCTGGGGAACCTCGGCAACACGCTCATGGATCTCAAACGTCTGGATGAGGCCGTGGAGATCCACAAGCGGGCGATCGCGACCTATGAAGATCTGGTCAAGCAAAGCCCGACCATGGTCGACTTCCGGCACGGGTTCGCCGGGGCCCTCCAGAATCTCGCGGGCGTGATGGCGATCCGCAGCCCCAGCGACGAGGCCATCGCCCTGACGCGTCGGGCGGTCGAACTCCAGCGCGAGGCGCTGGCCGCCAGCCCCAGGAACCCGATGTACATCCGCTTCCTCGACTCGCACTACGAGGTGCTCGGCCGGTTGCTCCGGGCCCGCAAGCGTGGGCTCGAGGCCGCCGTGGCCACCCGCGAGCGATCGAAGCTCTGGCCCGGCAACGGCGACATGCAATATGACATCGCCTGCGAGTTCGCCATCGCCTCGACCCTGGTCGCCGACCTTGAATCCGAGAAACTCCGGAACGAAGCCATCTCCGCCCTGGCCGCCGCCGTCGCCGGCGGCTTGGACGACGCCGAGCACACCGCGCAGGATCCGGACCTCGACCCCCTGCATCCCCTCCCCGAATTCCAACGGTTGCTTCGCACTCTGCAGGATCGGGCCTTCCCGGCCGACCCGTTCGCGCCCTGACCTGGACGGCAGAAGTTCGCGTGATCGAAGGCATGGAGTGCGGAAGCTCGCGTCCGCTGTGTTATCGCGAAGCTCGCTTCGCGCGCCGGGTCGAAGGGGATCGGCTTCGATCGGATGTGGCCTCTCGGGAGCAAGCTCCCAAAGGGACGGAGCGGAAGCAAGCTTCCGCACTCCGGGGGGTCGGGAGTGCGGAGGGAGGAAGCTCAACCGCCCCGCTTGCGCTTCACGAGCTTGAGCGAGACGGTGCCGATCTTGACGGTGGCCTGGCCGGTGTAGGTGCTGGTCTTGGCCTGGAGCATGGCGGTGCCGGTGCCACGGCTGGGCGCGGTGAAGAGGCCGGTCTTGCTCAGGGTTCCTGGGCCGCTCAGCTTGGTCCACGTGAACGATGGTTGCACCAGGATCGCCTGGTTGAACTGGTCGAGGGCGGTGGCCCGGAATTGCAGCTTCGACCCGATCCTGAGCGACGCGGTCGAGGGGGAGACGATCACGCTCGTGAGGGTCTGCTTGACCGTCACGTTCACCACGCTCGTGGCGGTGAGCCCGGCGGCGTCGGCGGTGGTGACCTTGAAGGTGTAGCTGCCCGCGCGGTTGAAGGTGACGGTCGTGGACCTGGAGGCATTCGAGCCGTTGATGCTGAACGCCGGCGTGGCCCCGCTGGGGACGGTCATCGCCTGCCAGGTGTAGGTGAGGGCCGCCTCGCCCGCGTCGTCGGCCCCGAGGGCGGCGAGGACGGTCGTCTTGCCCGTGACCGTGGAGGGCGTCGCGCTCGCGGCGCTGGCGAAGGTCGGGGCCTGGTTGGTCGCGCCGCCGCCGGAGCCGTAGGTGAACTGGTCGGCCGAGACCACGGCGCTGGTGCCGTATCCGAAGATCGGGGCCTTGATATTCTGGGACGAGCCGATGTTCACGCCCGACTGGATCCGGACGTCCACCGTGCCCGTGCCGGCGGGGACGACCACCCTCAGGTGGCTGTCGTCAACGTAGGTCACGTTCGTCGCCGCCGTTGAGCCGAAGAAAACCGAGAGCTGGCCGGCGGCGCCCGAGAAGTTCTGGCCGGTGACGGTGATCGTGGTCCCCGCCGCGCCCGTCGAGGCGCTGAGGCCGCTGACGACCGGGGTGGTGTCGACGACCTCGAACATGCTGAACGTCAGGCTCTTGAGGCCGCGGGTCGAGTCCTGGATGTCATTGTCGTCCCAGGTGAACGTGCGGTTGTTGGCGGCGTCGACGGCGTCGCTGGCGCCGGTGGCGAAGAAGTTGGAGCCGTTGTCGGCGACGATCAGGCCGTAGTCCTTCATCGCCTGGGCGATGATCTTCGACTGCGGGTTGAGCGTGGAGATATCCACATTCGCCTTGAGACGGAACCGCGCCCCCATGGCCGGCTGGACGGCGGCGTTGGTGTTGCCGGGGTTGGCGACGTGCGAGGCGGGATAGACGAATTGATTCAGGATGATGTTATTCTTCAAGGTCATCCGGATCGCGTGGTTGATGACCCCCTGCCCCCCCTGGCTGACCGGCGTGGCCTCATCCGGGCGCACCAGGCCGGCGAGGATCGACAGCCCGGCCGCGTCGGCCGAGGTGTAGCCGAGCGTGCGGAAGGTGTTCGTCTTGAAGTCCCAGACCGTCTCCTGGTCGGCGTGCCACTTGCCGTCGGCGTTCTCGCTCGGGCGCGAGGCGCGGAAGAGTTCGTAGCCGACATTGTTATCGACGTCAAAGACAATCAGGTGAGAATCCCCGCGATTGTCGACGCCGACGGTCTGCGAGTCCTGCTGGTCCCCCTCGATGACGGCATTGGCGGGGATGGGGACGGGGAGGAGGTCGCTCTCGCCGGGATAGGCGTCCACGGCGATGCCGACCTTCGCGACGGAGTTGCCGTGGACGACGTTGAAGGGGATGCCATAGAGCGGGTTGGCGGTCTTCGTGTCCTGGCCGAAGTCGGGGTGGAACCGGCCGTTGCCGTAGAGGTTGACGATGTTATTGAGGATGGCCGCCGAGTTCGAGGCGACCGGCGCGCCGGCGATGTTCTGGTTCCAGGGGTTGTCCGAGGGGAACAATTGCTGGCCGAGGAGCGTGAGCAGGTCCCGGGTTTCGAGCGATTCCACAACGAAGTGGGGCTTCAACGGTCGGCGTTGGGGGCGTGACATGCGTGGAGAGTCTCCGTACGAGGAGCGCGGCGACGGGGCGTATCCTCGACCCGATCGAACCGTAGCTCATGACATCGCCATCGTGGCGGTCGCGGCGATTTTCCTTCAAGCATTCCCCGCGAATAGGCGCTTTTCGCGTCGATTCCGGGCATCTTTCGGGGATAGACAGTTTTGCATGCAACGATGGCTGGTGCGTTGGTACAGGTCGGGAACCTCCGCCTGAATCTCGGGCCTGGAGACCCGGTCGCGTGGCACGGCGCGGCGGGGGTGAGGGCGGGGTCTGGAGACCCGCGCCCAGCGCCTTGGGCCCGGTCGTGTGGTACGGCGTGGCGGGGGGAAGGTCGAACGCAGCACACCCGACGCGTTCGATTCCCTATCTGTCCCCGAACTTCCTCCGGAATGCGTCGGAGGCCCGGGACAGGATGGGCTTGCCGTGGCCGAAGCAGGCGATCTGGAAGTCGAAGGTGGCGAGGCGGGCGAGGCTCTGGCGGCCGAGTTCGTAGTCCTCGTACATCGGGCTCGGGGCCAGGCCGAAGACGTTGGCGCAGGCGTCGGCGGCGAATAGCACGCCCCCGTGCTTGGGGTGCGGCCACAAGAGCGCGATCTGGCCGGCGCAGTGGCCGGGGACGTGGATCACGCTGATGTCGCCCGGCAGCATGTCGCCGTCCTTCGCCTCGCGGCTGATCTCCGCCGGCTCGATCTCGATGGGCGTGCGGGGCAGCAGCAGCTTCGTGACCAGGAAGTTCACGACCCCCGGCGCGGGCTTGAGCGGCCGGAGGCTGTCCCCCTTGCGCACGAGTTCGGCGTCGGCCGAGTGCATGATCGTGGCCGCGCGGGTGAGCCGCTTGAGTTCGGCGAGTCCGCCCGAGTGGTCGCTGTGCGCGTGGGTGACGACAATCCGCGAGACCTCGTTGGGCTTCTTCCCCAGCACGGTGATCGCCTTGGCGATGTCGAGGGCGTGCGACCGCAGGCCGGTGTCGACCAGGATCAGGCCCTCCCCCTCCTCCCCCGGGTCGATGAGGAAGGCGTTGACGAAGTCGAGCTTGAATTGCCAGAGGCCGGGGAAGATCTGGGTGATGCTCATGGGGGAGAGGGGTTTCAATCAGGATGGAATGGTAAGTCGATGAATGGGCGTGCCGGACGGCGCGCCGGGTGTGGGGCACCCGCGCCCGGCGCTCGCCCCGGCGGTCGGTTGGGAGTTTTGCGGGATCCGGGAGAATCACTTCGGCCGGGCGTAGGCCAGGGCGATGAGGGCATAGGCGGTGACGAGGCTCGGGTCGCCTTCCATGAAGCGGTCGGCGGGGTTGACCCAGGATCCGTCGGCGGCCTGGCGCCTGGCGAGCGCGGTCAGGAGGTCCTTCCGCCAGTCGTGCTCGACGCCCTTGTCGTCGGCGAAGGTGGGCTTGCCGAGCAGCGACATCGCCTTGGCGAAGGTCTGGTAGTAGTAGAAGAGGCCCGCCTGGCCCATGCCGGGGTTCTCATCCAGGGTGTAGCGCTTCTTGATGAATGCGAGGGCGGCCTTGACGCGAGGGTCGTCGGGGGTGAGGCCGGCGTGGATCATGCTCTTGAGGCCGGCGTAGGTCATGCTGGCGTAGGACCGCAGCGCGCCGTTGGGCTCGGCCTTGGCGGCCATGCTGGCTCCGCCCTTCGCGGGGGTGTAGACGAACCCGCCGTCGTTGACCTTGTCGGCCCAGGGCTGGTCGTTGAACTCGCTCTTGAGGTTCTGGGTCCGCGACACGAACACCAGGGCCTTCTTGAGGGCGGGGTCGTCGGCGGGGAGCCCGGTCTCCTTCAGCGCGTCGATGAAGAACGAGGTGTTGGAGAGGTCGGGCCGGCTGCTGCCGCCGTAGCCCGCGCCGCCGTAGTAGGGGTCGCTGGGGCCCTTGCCCTCGCCCTCGTCCCACTGGAGGGTCTTGAGGTAGTCCTGCCCCGCCTTGATGCGGGCGGTGTACTGGCCCTTGGCGTTGGCCTCATTAAAGGCCATGAGCGAGATAGTGGTGACGTAGTTCGACTGCGGACCCTTGGCGAACCCGCCGTCGGCCTCGACGAACTTCTCCAGGTAGCCAAGGCCCTTGGTGACGAGCGGATCCGAGGGGGTGACGACCTTCGCCTTGAGCAGGCCGGTGATGACCAGCGCGGTGATCCCGGGGCTCCGCTCGGACGACCAGCTGCCGTCGGCCTTGACCCGGGTCTTGAGGAAGGCCAGGGCCTTGGCGGCGAGGGCGTCGACCGTCGGTGCGTCCTCGAACGCCAGGACGGTCCTCCCGGAGAGGCCCAACGCGCCCGCCCCGATCGCCAGCGAACCCCGCACGAGGAACCCGCGTCGATCGATCCTGGAGTCATTACGCATGGAGTAATCTCTCATGGAACAAGGGGTTAGGGAACGGCGGATTCGGGCCGCCCTCTCATATTAGCGATGCCGGGGCCGTTGTCTGCGCCCTGGTCGACTGCGATTGACTGGGTTTCTCGCTTGCGCTAGACTGCCGCACCCTCGGGGACCCGCCGGAAGGATCCGGATCGGGGCCCGCCCGCGTCGGATGCGCGGGGCTGGTTCGAGATTATAGGCTCGCGGAAAGGATTCCGCCCATGACGCGTCGGACGATCGCCGTCACGCTCGCCCTGCCCGGCCTGCTGTTCGCGGTCGCGGGCTGCAACCTGGGCAAGAACGGCATCCGGAAGGATACCGAGGTCAAGCCCGCGTCGGCGACCGTCGCGCAGCCCAATGGAGTCGGCGCCGCGGCCAAGTCGGGCACGCTGATCACCCCCAGGCAGACCGACCTGGAGATGGCCCTCCTGGTCCGGCCGCAGGGGGACAAGGTCCTCACCGAGGGCATCTGGCGGGCCTGCGACGAGCAGGTGATCCCGCTCGACGCGCAGAGGGCGCTCCAGGCCAACGGCGTGCGGCTCGGCCTGATCACCGGCCGGCTCCCCGCCGAGGTCGACGAGATCCTGCACGCGCCCCCGCCCAACCAGATCGACAAGGTCTACGTCCACCTGTTCGAGGGGGGCCACACGGTCTTCCGGCTGCGGCCGAAGTCGGAGACGGCGACCCTGCTCCTGAACCGCCAGGGCAAGACGGCGGGCAAGGACTACAAGGACGCCTCCGGCATGATGCGGATCACCGCCAACCAGACCGGCGCCTGGGGGGTCTCGCTCCGGTTCGTGCCCGAGATCCACCACGGCCCGGTCCAGCAGGGGTACGCCGCCGTCCCCGGCGCGGGGCCCTATGCCCCGCAGGAGTTCATGCTCAAGAACGGCCAGCAGGAGGACTCGCTCCGGGAACTCGCCGCGACGCTGGACATCCAGCCCGGCCAGATCGCCGTGATCGGCTGCCGCGCCGATTCGAGCAGCAGCCTCGGCTCGTTCCTGTTCAAGGAGATCGAGACCAACTCCGACCGCGAGGTCCAGAAGGTGCTGCTGGTCTGGGCGGCCCGGAACAACCTCGGCAACGACGACAAGGCCAAGGACACCGAGACCGTCCGGCCGTCCGAGCGAACCCTCGGCGGCCCCGGCACCGCGCCCAAGGTGGCGAACAAACCCGAACCGAAGGTCGCCGCGAAGGGCCCGGACGGGGATTCGCGAAACGAACCCAAACCGACCGAGCCGGTCGCTGCAAGCCCCGATCCCAAGGCCGCTTCGGGCAAGGATGGCCCGCCGGCGATCCCGTCCCTGGACAAGCCCCCGGGCTGATCGGCCGGCCCGGGACGTGCACGAAGGTGGACGCCCGGGCCTCTCGTCTCAAGGAGGAGGCCCCGCGATGGATTCGCAGCCCTTGGGTCGTCCCGGACGCGAACCGCGCGTCGGGCCTGGTGTCGAAGCGTTGGATCGCCCACGGGCGTCATGAAGTCGGGGGGAGCGGCCCCCCACCGCCTGGTCGGATCCCCCCGCGGGAGCCTCCGCGTCGTGTCGAGTCCTAGCAGCCCCGATCGTCTGATCACCCTCGATGGTTCCAGCGGCGAGGGGGGCGGCCAGATCCTCCGGTCCGCCCTGACCCTCTCGCTCCTGACCGGACGGCCGTTCCGGATCGTCAAGATCCGGGCCAACCGCGAGCAGCCCGGCCTGCGCCCCCAGCACCTCAACGCGGTGATGGCGGCGGCGAAAGTGGGCCAGGCGGAGGTCGTCGGGGCCTCGGTCGGGTCGCGCGACCTGACCTTCCGGCCGAAGGAACTGGTCCTCGACGACCTGAGCATCGACATCGGCACCGCCGGCTCGACCGCGCTCGTGCTGCACACGCTCTACCTGCCGCTGGCCCTGCGGGCGGGCAAACCCGTGCGGCTGACGCTCGTCGGCGGGACGTTCAACTTCCGCGCGCCCGTCGTTCCCGTTCCTCGACCGCACCTGGAAGGCCCACCTCTCGGAGATGGGCCTGGCCATGGCCCTGGGCATGCCCCGAGGCCGGCTTCTACCCGCGCGGCGGCGGCAAGCTCGACGCCTGGATCGAGCCCGGAACCCCGCGCGCCCTGGTCGCGACGGATCGGGGAGCCCTGAAGCGAATCACCCTCGAAGGCGGCGTCTCCCAACTGACCAGTTCCATCGCCGACCGAATGATCGTCCGGGCCCGCGAGCGCCTGGCCGACATGGACCTGGACATCGAGCCCGAGTCGAAGGTCGTCATCTACCGGGGCATCTCCCCCGGCGCGGCGTTGACCCTCTGCGCCGAATACGAGCACGGCGCCCCCGTGACGTTCGTCGGCCTGGGCGAGCGCGGCAAGTCCGCCGAGACCGTCGCCGACGAGGCCGTCGACGAGTGGTGGGCCCACCACGTCGTCCCCGGCGCCGTCGTGGACCCGCACTCCGCCGACCAGCTCCTCCTCCCCCTGTCCCTCGCCGAAGGCCGGAGCGTCTACACCGTCAGCGACGTGACCGACCACCTGCGGACCAACATCGAAACGATCCAGGCGTTCCTGAACCGCCCCATCTCGCTCGACCAGCCTGCCGAAGACGGGCCGGTGCGGGTGATCATCGGTTAATCGTGAATATGAGGCACCACCCGGAGTGCGGAAGCTTGCTTCCGCTCCTCAGGTAGGGGAGCTTAGCTCCCCGCGGCGATTGACCGATCGATAACGCTTGATCCAACCGAGAGCCGACCGCTGGCGAGACCGGCACGCGGAGCAAGCTCCGCGAGAACCGAGCGGAAGCAAGCTTCCGCACTCCACGCCTTCGATCATGACAAACGCGCTGGGCGAGGGTCTCCCGACCCCGCCCCGACCGTCGCCGCACCGTACCGCGAAAACCGGTCTCCAGACCGGTCCACGGGCGAATGAACTCCTCGCTGGATTGTTGCGGACTCAATAATCCCAGGCGGCATAAACGGCGAGGCCCTCGGCCGACGCCTTGGCGATCGGGCGGACGAGATCGTCCTCGAAATTCGTCATGGCTCCGGCTTGAACACGTTTGGTTCGGATCCGTCGCAGCGTGCTCCGCACACGCGTCGCCGACCTCCTCGATCTCCTGATGGAGGCGCACGACCTGCTCGGGTGAATGGACGCTATAGTTCGGGATGTGGACCGCATCCCGGCCATCGAGGAAAGGGTTGACGCGTTTCCACAACTCGTCGAATGCCTTGCGATCCCAGGAGGGATGGCGGAACGGCCGTGATCCCAGCGCGAGCAGTTCCGAGGATGTGTCAGGCGGTTCGCAGGATTTGATGTAGAAATCACGCTGCCGGGCCATGTTCCGATCCTCGTCGAGTCGGCCGTTTCCGCATGCGAGGCAGAGTACCTCGGCCATCACTCCATCGCTCAATGGCTTCAATTTCAGCGGCCTGAACGGTTTTTGTCGGTTGAAGAGGAAATTGACGAACTCGTCGATCGCTCTCGAATCTCGGGGGGATTTGCCCGCATACCAGTCGTCCGCGTCGAGCAAGCCCTGAATGAACGCCGTGAGCCCGGCCTCGTCCGGCGGGAGGGGATCGTCGCCGTTGCGGAAGTCCACACCGTCCTTGCGAAACTGCGCGGCAAGTTCCCGAGCCAGTTCGGATGCAGGTCGCGTCAGGTACCGGTCGAGCCCGGTCCAATCGAACGACATCATCCAAACGCTGGCCATGATCCGAACCCTTTGAGACTTGGGGGAGGCTTGGATCCCTCGCGTTGGGGGTCTTCCGCAGGGAGTCCCGGCGGGACGCCGATCGCGATGGTATCCAGGAAAGGGTCTAGAGACCCGGCTCGGTGGTCTCCTCCGATGGCGCTTGGGGCGGGGTCTGGAGACCCTCGCCCAGCGCTTGCGACGCTCGCCCGGCGCTTCCGACGCTCGCCCGGCGATTGTCGGTGCGGTCGTCAGCCGCCCGCGAGGCTTTCGAGCAGCTCGTCGGGGGCGGCGGCGTATTCGAGGGGTTCCATGGAGTAGCTGGCGCGGCCCTGGCTCAGGCTGCGGACGGCGGTGGAGTAGCCGAACATCTTCTCCAGCGGCGCGCGGGCCTCGACGACGCGGAGCTTGCCGCGGTCGTACATCTTGTCGATCTGGGAGCGCCGCGACATCAGGTCCGCCATGACGTCGCCGAGGTATTCCTCGGGGGTCACGACCTCGGTCTTCATGATCGGTTCGAGCAGGACCGAGCCCGATTCCTGGACGGCCCGGCGGAGGGCGTCGGAGGCGGCGAAGCGGAAGGCCAGCTCGTTGGAGTCGGTGTCGTGGACGTCGCCGTCGGTGAGGGTGACCTTGAGGTCCACCAGCGGGAAGCCCGTCCGGCCGCCGGACTTGGCCTCTTCCCGCAGGCCGGCCTCGATCGCGGGGATGAACTCGTTGGGGATCACCCCGCCCTTGAGCTTGTTCACGAAGTGGAGCACCGGCGCGCCCTTGGCCTGGGTCTCGGGCTCCAGGTCGATCGTGACCTTGGCGTAGAGGCCCGAGCCGCCCGTCTGGCGGATGCAGGTCCCCTGGATGTGCCTGACCGGCTTCTTCACCGTCTCGCGGTAGCTCACGCGCGGGCGGCCGACGTGGACCTTGAGTTTGAAGTCGCGGATCATCTTGTTCTTGAGGATCTCCATGTGGAGCTCGCCCATGCCCGAGATGAGCGTCTGGCCGGTCTCCTCGTTGAACTTGTAGGAGAAGGTGGGGTCCTCGCGGGCCAGGGCGTTGAGGGTGTCGGCGAGCTTGCCCTTGTCGGCCGAGCTGACGGGCTCGATCGACATGCTGATAACGGTCTCGGGGAACTCGATCCGTTCGAGCAGGATCGGGTGCGAGGCGTCGCAGAGGGTGTCGCCGGTGATCGAGTCCTTGAGGCCGACCACGCCGACGATGTCGCCCGCCTCGGACTCCTCGATCTTCACCTTGTCGTCGGCCCGGATGTGATAGAGCCGCGAGCAGATCTCCTTCTTGTCGCGCCCGGGGTTGAACACGCGGGTGCCCGACTTGAGCACGCCCGAGTAGATCCGGACGAACGAGAGGTCGCCGTGGGCGTCGTTGGTGATCTTGAACACGAGCCCGCAGAACGGCTCGTCGGGGTCGGGCTTGCGGGTCAGCTCGGTCCCCTTCTTGGGGTGATGGCCGACGACCGGCGGCTTGTCCAGCGGGCTGGGGAGGTACTGCGACACGGCGTCGAGCAGGCGCTGGACGCCGACGTACTTGAAGGAGGAGCCGCAGAGCACCGGCTGGGCCCGGCCGGTGAGCGTGGCCCGTCGGAGCCCGGCGTGGATCTCGGCCTCGGGGAGTTCGGCGCCTTCGAGGAAGGCCATGAAGTGCTCGGTGAACGACTCGTCGAAGTCGCCGATGGCGTTGAGCATCTTCTCACGCCAGAGGTCGGCCTCGGGGCGGAGGTCGTCGGGGATCTCCTCGATGGTGAAGGTCGAGCCGTAGTCCTCGCTCTTGAAGTAGAGCGCCTTCATCGTGATGAGGTCGATGAGCCCCTTGAACTCGCCCATCGTCCCCTCGGGGCCGGCGCCGATGGGGATCATGATGGGGATGGGGTGGCTGTGCAGCCGCTCGGTGATCTCGCCGAACACGCGGTCGAACTCGGCCCCGATGCGGTCCATCTTGTTGATGAAGCAGAGCCGGGGGACGCTGTACTTGTCGGCCTGCCGCCAGACGGTCTCGCTCTGGGCCTCGACGCCCTCGACGGCCGAGAACACGACGACGGCGCCGTCGAGCACGCGGAGCGAACGCTCGACCTCGGCGGTGAAGTCGACGTGGCCGGGGGTGTCGATGATGTTGATCGCCACGTCCTTCCACTTGCAGCTGATGGCCGCCGCCCGGATGGTGATCCCGCGCTCGCGTTCCTCGGGGTCGAAGTCGGTGGTGGTGTTGCCCTTGTCGACATCCCCCATCCGGTGGATCTCGCCGGTGTAGTAGAGGATCCGCTCGGTCGTGGTGGTCTTGCCGGCGTCGATGTGGGCGATGATCCCGATGTTGCGGATCTGCTCTAGCGGAGGGTTGTCCATGATCGTCGCAATCCGTTCAAGGGGGTCGGCGCATGTCGGCGGCCCTCGATCCCGGGGCAATCGCCGCCCGGTCGAGCCATCCCCCTAGTGTACCGCCCCATCCCCCCCTCGCCCAGCGCGGAGGTCGAGCCTGGCCTCCGGGTGGATGCCAGGGTGTTGTCGATGATGCGGAGGTTGCGGTGGGCGGTGCCCGACCCGACAATGGACGGAAAGGAGCCCCCCGAATGACCGAGATGGCGTCGCCGGTTTCTTCGAGTGGGAAGTCGAAGACGCTCCGCGTGCTCGCCGGGTTCGTCGCGCTGGGGGGGATCGTCCTGGCGGTCGGGGCCTGGTACTACGCCTCGCCGGTCCGACCGCTGGCGCGGACGATCCGCCGGGGCGACCCGGAGCAGCGGGCGACGGCCATCCACGAGATGGCCCAGGTCGTCGAGACGCCCATCGATGTCCAGATCGCCGTGCCGGTCCTGATCGAGGCGCTCAAGGATCCCGTCATGGAAGTCCGGGCGGAAGCCGCGCAGGCGTTCGCGCTGATCTACAGTCCTCGGGCACCGAATCAGAAAGGCAATCCATCGCGGAAGCCGGCGCTCGACATCTGCCAGGATGAGGTGGGCCAGGCTCTTGAGCGTTCGTTCGGAGATCCCGAGGGGTTCGTGCGGCAGACGGCCGTGGGGGCGTATCTCGTCTGCATGCAGACCGACCGGCGGGACGTCCCGCCGCCCGCGCTGGTCGCGTTGGTGGACGACCCCAGCGAGGGCGTCCGCGGCGCCGCTATCCGGGGATTCGCCTCGTACGACAAGGGGCCCGAGACGCTGCTCAGGGTCGGACTGAAGCGGTTCCTCGCCGAGGGCCCTCTGGCGAGGAGGGCGTTCAACCAGGTCTTCGCCTCGGCCAGGTTTCGACGCGATCATGTGCCGATGCTCATGGAGCTGCTGGAGAGCCCGGAGGAATCGGTCCGTCTCATGGGGATCAGGGGATTGGCCCGCGCCGGGGCCGAAGGGCGGTCGGCGATCCCGGCGCTCATCGCCTACATCCGACGCGAGCGAGACCGGCCCCAGGAGATCCTCGACCCGTCCGCCGCCCCGTGGTCCAATTCTCTCGGGGTGGCGATCACCGCGCTGGTCGACGTCACGCCCGAGGGCCAGCCTGCCGACGAGGTCGTCCGGCTCCTCCGCGAATTCCTGGCCATGCCCCGGTTCGCGAGGCTGCAACCCGATCTCGCCTACTGGCTCGCGGTCCTCGGCCCGCCCGCCCGCGCGGCGATTCCCGACCTCCTCAGGATCTTCGATTCGCTCCCGCCCAGGACCCACGACCGGCAGCAGGTGGCCCGATCCCTCGCCCATCTGGCCCGAGGGACGGACGCCCAGCCCGAGGTCCTGGCCGCCCTCATCCGGGCGTGGAAGGCCACACCCCGCTCGGATCGATGGAGCGACATCGACGACGCCCTGATCGAACTTCGGCCCGATTCGGAGAAGCTCCTGCCGGAGGTCCGCCAGCTCCCCCCGGCTCCCACGGCGAGACCCCTGGCAGACTTCCGGCGCCCCGTCAGCCCCCGATGAATCTCCACCCCTCGGCATTCCAGGCCGGGGCTTCCGGGTACGGAAACCCTCGGGCACCCTTGGAAGGACAGAGCGTTCCCAGGAATGCGCATGTTGCGGTGGGCGGTGTCCCGCCTGACAATGGGAGGGACCAAAGGAGGTCCTGCCGATGAGCGAGTCCGTGGCGTCTTCGAGCCGACGTGAGCTGGCGATCCGGGTGCTCGTCGGGGTGGTGGCGATCGCCGTCATCGGGTATGCGTTCCGGACGTGGTACTTCAACTCGCCGGTCCGGGTGCTGGCGAAGGCGATCCGGTCGGGGGACCCGGAGGATCGGATTGTGGCGTTCCGGAAGCTGCCACAAACGGTCGAGAACTGGGTCGACGCGGACTTCGCCATCCCCCTGCTGCTCGAAGGGCTCAAGGACCCCAGCGTCGCCGTCCGGGAAGAGTCGGCGATGGGCCTCGGCACGCTTTTCAACAACCTCCAACTGGGGGGCCGCGGCTCGGAGGGGAAGGACGCTGCCATCCTGTCGCATCGCGACGAGGTCCGTCGCGCCCTCGAAGCCGTGCTCTCCGACCCGGACGTGGCCATCCGCCAGGTGGCTCTCGGGGCGTTCATCTCCTGCGGCGTGGAGGACGAGAAGTCGCCGATCCCGCCCGCGGTCCGGGCGATGCTCGTTGACCCGAACGAAGCGATCCGGCTCGTCGGCCTGCGGGCGATCCCGGCATACGACTCCGGCCTGGATGAGCTGCTGCCCATCGCGATCCGGACGTTCGCAAGCGAGACCCCGGCCGTCAAGGAGGCGATCCTCCAGCAACTCGGCCGGCCGGAATCCGAGGCGAGACAGAAAGTGGTCCCGGTCACCTCCATCGGTGCCAGGCCGGCCCCCAATCCCGCCGAGCGGGAAATCGAACCGCCTTCCTACAGGCCCCGGCACGTGCCGCTGCTGGTCGAGATGCTGGATCACCCCGACCTGAGGCTCCGGTACGCGGCGACGCGGGGCCTCTGGCTGCTCGGCGTCGAGGCGAAGGCCGCCCGCCCCGCACTGATCCGATTGCTGCGGGCGGAACTCGCCAGGTCGAATCAGGGCGCCAGTCCGGACGGGAACGTCCAGTCGGATCCCCTCGGTTCCGGCATGCACTCGCTGGTCGCGATCACCCCGGAAGACGACCCGGCCCCGGATGTCGTCGAGGTCCTTCGGGAGATCCTCAACACGAGCCGGCGCCGGATGACGGCCCGCGACGCGGCCGAGGCTTTGGCCTATCTCGGCCCTCAACTGGCCGCGCCGGCGGTCCCGGAGATCCTGAAACGGTTCGAGGAATGCCCCGCTGGCGCGCCCGAGCGGAACATGCTGGCGTTGGCGATGGCCCACCTGGCGCGGGGGACAAAGGCCCAGCCTGCTATCATCGAGGCTCTGGCGCGGGCGTGGATGCAGAAGCCGATCCAGACGCAGAATCATGGCGTTCATGAGGCGTTGATGATGTTGAGGCCGGATTCCGAACGCGTCCTTCCTGAAGTGCGCGATTTCAAGCGAATCGGAGGGTCCTCGGGAGCGAGCTTCGATCGAGCAGATTACGCCACGAAGCCTGTCGGCTGACCGGCTGGCCCTGGTTTGGCACCAATCCCGCTTTCGGCCGGGTCGGACGACCGGGATCGGTCCAGACCTCGACCAGATGGGCACGCGATTGGCTTCGTTCCGTCGTTCTGTCGCCCCCGGGGAACGTCCGGGGGAAATTCGGGTACGGCCATCGAATGCGGAGGGCATGGGGAGCGTCCAATGGTAAGGTGAACTCATGCTCGAGGCGACGACCGGCGTGATGCCGACCGACGAGGCACTGGTGGACCAGGCGAGGGCCGGCGACCGCTCGGCGCTCGCGGACCTCTGCCGTCGACACGAGCGGGACGCGTACCGCCTCGCACACCGGTACCTCGGCAACGAGCAAGACGCCCTCGACGCCCTCCAGGAGGCCATGATCAAGGTCATCACCCGCATCGGCGAATTCGAAGGCCGCAGCGGGTTCCGGACCTGGTTCTTCCGGATCGTCACCAACGCCACCCGGGACGCCGGCCGCAAGCGGAAACGACGCCCCACCGTGTCGATCCACCAGCCCCCCGACGACCCGAACGCCGACGACGCCGAGCCCTCGGTCGACCACGACCCCTCGCTCGACCTCCGCCGGACCGACCTCAAAGGGCTGCTGGACAGGGCCCTGGAGAAACTCAGCCGAGAACCCCGCGAGACGTTCCTGCTGTTCGCCGAGGTCGGGCTGAGTTACAAGGAAATCGCCGAGATCCAGGAGGTCCCCATCGGGACCGTCATGAGCCGCCTCTATTACGCCCGGAACAAACTGCAATCGGCGCTCGAAGGCGTCGAAGGACTCTAGAGACGAAGGGAACCGCCCCCGGGACTCGCCCGGGTCGAGCCGCCCGAAGTGGCCGGCTCCCCGCGACTTGCGAATCACCCGGTGGCCCAGGAGGACGCCGACGGAACGGGCGACTCAGGACGAATAACCCCGACCGAGGCAAGAAACGTCATGGCCAACCGCTCGAAAACGACCTGCGAAACCTGCCAGCACGAACTGGCCGTCCCCAGCCCCTCCGGGTTGGCCGCCGACCTCGCCGCGCACCTTGAAACTTGCCCCACCTGCTCGAACTTCGCCGCCGGCCTGGATCGCCTCGACCGCGCCTGGGACGCAACCCGTCCGGTTGAACCATCTCCCCTGGCCTTCGACGGCCTCTGGAGTCGGGCACTGATGGCGGCGGACGCGGTCGCCCCCCTGCCCTCGGCC
The DNA here is from genome assembly GCA_965279195.1 of Isosphaeraceae bacterium. Classification (GTDB taxonomy): domain Bacteria; phylum Planctomycetota; class Planctomycetia; order Isosphaerales; family Isosphaeraceae; genus CBDIHP01. The sequence goes on along the minus strand of CBDIHP010000023.1, from coordinate 39,453 downwards.
TCCCGCCGGCGGGTCTCGGAGACCTACACGGTCCCGATGTCCGCCGGCCGCGCGTCCGGCCGGTTCGGCTGGGCGCCCCGTTTGCTCGCTGTCCCCTCGGCGGCCGCCGCCGTGCTCCTGGTCTCGGTCCTGAGCGGGCTCCTTCGCTCGCCCCAGGTGACCCAGGTTGCCGCGACGACCAGGCCGATCTCGGTGGTGACGGTGGACGTGGAGCAGACGGTGGTGGTCCGCCTGGAGGACGGCGGCGCGGTGAATGTAGTCGAGATCGAGGCCCCGGGCGCGGTCTCGGAGTCGGATCCGATCTCGCCGGTGGCCGAGCTGGCGGCGGGCAACCACCACGACGCGTTGAATGCCTTCGAGGCGATGGCGGCGAACTGAACCCCATGACTCGCAAGACGTTCGGTACGGTCGCCCTGGCCCTGTTGCTGTCCGCCCTCGGCGGAGTCGTGCCCGCTCGGGCTCAGGTGACGATCCCGGGGCGTCAGGTGACGATCTTCGGCGTCCTGGCGACGCCGGGGGGCGGCGTGGTCGACCCCAAGCTCAAGCCGATCTCGGCCCAGCTCCAGAAGTTGCTGCCGAACCACTCGTTCAAGCTGATCAAGCTGGAGAGCCGTCGCATCACCGCATCGCAGTCGGTCCCCTGCGACCTGGGCGAGGGGTTCACCACCGAGGCCCAGCTCCTGTCGCCCCTGGACCTCAACGGCAAGGTGCAGATGCAGCTCGACCTGTCGTTCCAGGGCGTCTCGCAGTACCGCACGATCGTGGTCACGCCGCCGGATCAGATCTTCTTCGTGGATAAGGTGTTGGGGAACGGATCCCGGCTCATCATAGGGCTCGGGGCGCGCTGAGCGAATTGGCTTTGTTCCCGCGTTTTCGAAGCCCGACGCTTCGAAATGGGAATCGGCCGCCCGGCGGAGGGGGTGACAGCTCGCCGAACGAGCCGGGCCCTTCCACGCAGACGGCCGATCCGGACATCGGCTCCGAGAAGGCGGGCGAAATCCCGACGGGACAACGCCTTGCGATCGCGTGCCGTGTCGTATCTGTCAGTTGAGAGCCATCCCTGGCCCTCAGTCGATCCGCCGCCGATCCGTCCCTGGATACGAACCTTGGCAAGATCTCGCCGGCCCACCCTGGCCAGCTCGGAGATCCCTCTCCGACACCCCTAACATCGGCCGCCCGGACCCCCGGCGCTGAGGCTTTCCGCGATTTTCCGCCCCAAGGCGAACGCGTCGGGTGTGGTGGCCGCGTCCTCCCCGCTTCCGCACCTCTCGCGAGGTCCGCGCGTCCGGTCCCGACACCGGCGACCCTCGTCGGTGCGGAGGCCGCGAGGACGCGGCCACCACACCCGACGTATGGACGAGTTCAGGGGGTGAGCTGCATGGTCGGGCCGGTAGCGGGGTCGCCGAGGACGGGGGTGGAGAAGCTGCCCGACCACCACTCGTCGGCCTTGCGGGCGTTCCAGTCGGCGGCGCAGGCGCAGGCGGCGAGGTCGTCTCCGATGTCGCGGACGCTCTGGTAGCGGTCGGCGGGCTTCTTGGCCAGGCACTTGAGGATGACGGCCTCGAGGTCGGCGGGGATCTCGGGCTTGATCTCGGAGGGGGGCGTGAGGTCGTCGCGGACGTGGGCCATCATCACGGCGAACGGCGTCTCTCCGCCGAACGGGGGGCGCCCGGTGGCCGCGTGGTACATCATCGCGCCGAGGGCGTAGACGTCGGCCCGGGCGTCGAGGCTGCGGTCGGCCATGGCCTGCTCAGGGGCCATGTAGAGCGGGGTGCCGCTGACCCGCATCTCGGCCGTGAGCGCCACCGCCTCGGGCCCTTGCGTGATCTTCACCAGGCCGAAGTCGAGCACCTTGGCCACGTCGGTCTCGCCGCCGAGCCGCGCGATATAAACATTCGCCGGCTTGAGGTCGCGGTGCACCAGCCCCAGCATGTGGGCCTCGGACAGCCCGGCGCAGACCTGCCGGAACAGGTAGATCAGGCGGCCCGGGGGGATCGATCCCTCGCGCTGGATGAGGTCGGCGAGGGAGAGGCCCCGGAGGTACTCCATCACATAATAGAATGTGCCGTCGTCGGTGTGGCCGTAGTCGTAGATCTCGATCGTGTTGTGGTGCGCCAGCCGCGCCGACGACTGCACCTCGCGTTCGAACCGCGCCAGGGCCAGCGGGTCGGCACCCGCCTCGGGCTTGATGAGCTTCAGGGCGCAGGGCCGCTTGAGCAGGGCGTGCTCGGCGAGGTAGACCTCGCCCATGCCGCCGGCCCCGATGCGGTTCAGGAGCCGGTACTGGCCGAACTTCTTGGCCTCGTGCAGCTCGCTCCGCAGGCCGTTGAGGACCATCGAGCCGAAGATCGAGACGCCGGCGGCCAGCAGCAGGAAGACGATGTTCGTCCCGGTCGCCTCGACCGAGCGGAACCGGGCGATCGCGTCGGCGAGGGCGGGCTCCTCGCTGAGCATGGTCGCCGCGATCAGGGGGGACAGGGCCATGCCCAGGGCCGACCAGGCCACGAGCTTCGGCGGGTTCGGCACGAACATCCCGAAGAGGATGATCAGGAGGATGGCCTGGATCACCCCGTTCTTCACGAAGGCCACCACGCCGGGGACGTCGCCGCGCCCGAGCAGGACCTCGTTCACCTTGTACTGCGACAGCACCAGCAGGATCGTCAGGCCGCCGAAGAGCACGAATTCGAGGAAGCGGACGGACCTCGCCGAGCTGCCGATCGGGCTCAACAGCAGGCCGAGCACGCTGCCGGCCAGCAGGAACCGGGTCGCCATGATGATCCAGACCGTCGGGATGCCCGATCCCAGCGTGCTGAAGTTCCAGATGAAGAGCGCGAGGTACACGAGCATCAGCAGGAATGCGGCGGCGGCGATCCGGGAGCGCCTGAGGTCGCCCGTCTCGCGCCCGAGGCTGGCGATGCTCCCCTGCACCAGCGCGATGCCGGCATGACCCGGCTGGGAGACCGCTTCCAGCTCCAGGCTCATCGTCGGCTCGAGGTCGATCACCTCGTCATCGGGAGTGGCGTGCATCTGAGACATGAAAACCTCGGCGGATCCTATGGAGTGCGGAAGCTTGCTTCCGCCTGTTCTCGCGGAGCTTGCTCCGCGCGCCGGTTCGCCAGCGAGCGGCTCAAGGGTAGGCAAAGGGGAGTGGATCGGTCGGTCGCTTCGGGGAGCAAGCTCCCCTGCCCCAGGGCGGAAGCGAGCTTCCGCACTCCGGGCTCAGGGGTTCTTCTGCGATTCCTCGACGGCCTGCCGGGCCCGCTTGCCGACGTCCTGCAGGATGCCCTGGATCGCGGCCTCGGGCGACTTCGGCTGATCGCCGGCCTTGCCCTTCGGCGCGGCCTGGCCCTTCTGCCCTTCCGGCGGCGTGCCGAGTTCCTTGAGGGTGCTCTGGACCTTCGTCCCGATCTTCTCGACGTCGATCTTCGACGCCTCGTCGGCCCGCTTGAGCAGCTCGCCCTTCATCTCGCCCTTGAGCTCGACCGCCTCGGCCTTGAGCCGGTCGGCCAGCGAGCCCGACGCCGCGCGGTCGGACCGCAGCCAGGGGATGAACGTGAAGCCAGCGAGGATCACTGCGATCATCACCACCGGCTCGACCACCCGCTTGAACGGCTTCTTCATCTTGCCCGAGTTCAGGCCGTCGCGGAGCGGCACGACCATCAGGTTCGCCACGCCGGAGACGATCCGGATCGCGCACAGCAGCACCACGAACGTCGCCGCGAACAGGGCCGTCCCGCGCGACTTGGTGACGGTGCCGAACAGGAGGATCAGGATGAACGGGATCGAGACCATGTACGCGAGTTCATTGGTCTTGCGGAGGAGCTTGGCGACCTGGCCGGTCTCGCGGCGCCAGACGCGGGTGACGATCCCGGCAGGCTTGCCGCTGCCGTGGGCGAGCGCGGCGCCGGGGTCGTATCCGGACATGACCATGTAGGGCTTCGAGTCGCCGAGGTCGTCGTCGATCTTCTTCGCCCACTCGCGGCCGATGACCGGCATGTGGTCGACGGTGAGCGGCGACAGGCCGACGCTCGTGGCCGCGGCGCGGAGCCAGTTGGACATCGACTGCGCCTGCCCGGAGTCGCCCCGCATCGAGGCGGCCACCGCGCCCGCGGCGAGGGGCCCCGCCGCGGCCGGGCCGCCCGCGTGCGGCACCGCGTTCATGCCCGTCATCGAGGCGAGCTGCTCGGCCCGGGGGACCTGCATGTTCTGGCCGCAACGCTTGCAGCGGCCCTTCTTGCCCGCCTGGCCCGGCGACACCTCGAACCGGGCCCCGCAGCTCTGGCAGAAGAAGATGATGCCCATTGGATTTCCGACCTCCGGCCCGTCCGTCCCGACGGGACTCGCTAAAAGCAGGCTTGTATTCGCAAACGCTCGCGTGCCGGACTCAGAACCAGACGAGCCCCAGGCCGGCGAGCAGGAGGATGTAGAAGAAGATGGCGTCGTCCGCCTTCGACAGCAGCTTGAAGTACAGCGCCGACAGCGCGAACGTCTCGCCAACCCAGAGCACGAACGGCGACACCCCGACCATCTTCGCCAGGTTCAGCTGGAACGGCGGCCAGCTGGCATTGATCCAGGAGAACAGGAAGGCGTAGCTCAGGAAGGCGACGCCGCCGGTGTAGAGGACGCTCAGGAATAACCAACGGTCCTGCATGACATCATACTTGACCTGCGTCCGCACCAGCGAATACAGGAAGGCCGCCTTCATGAACAGGTAAAACGACGCGATCGAGAGGAACAAGGGGAGGCTCCTGGTCGCCCGCAGGTCCGGGCGACGTCGCGCGAGGTTGGTTGGGATGGTCGGCCTCGGCGTCGAGGCGGTTCGCGGCTGGGGGGCGTCGATCGTACGCGTGGCCGGATTTCGCCCCTCTTTGCTAAACCTTACGCCCGGTCACTTCAAGGGGTGACTGCATTTTTGGGGATTGTCCGCCGTGTCGTCCCCGGGAGGCATCGCTTCGATCACCGGATGCGATGAACAACTGTTAGCACCAGCCGCGAGGGCGGCGGGTCGTCTTCGGCCAACCGCGACGGCGTGGGCGGAGCGCCGGGCGTGATTCGGAGCGCTGGGCGCGGTTCTCCCGACCCCGCCCTTACCTTTGCCGCGCCGTTCCACCGAACCTGGTCTCCAGACCCATGATGACAGGCGAGTCAGAACGGGTCTGGAGACCCGGTCCGGTAGTCCACTTCGAACATCGTGGGGGCGGGGTCGGGAGACCCGCGCCCAGCGCTCCGCCCACGCCCCGTGCCCGGCTCTCGCCCGATGCATTCGACTTCAGGCCGCCCGAGTGGATGGTCACAGATACCCCAGGTCCGCCAGGCGCTGCTGGATCGCCTCGTCTTCTTCCTCGGTGTAGGCGTCCGCGTCGCCCGAGGGGGGGCCGAAGGTCGGGGTGGTGGGGGTCGTAGCGGAGTCGCCCAGGGGGGCGAGTGCGGAGGGTTCGAGGAGTTCGTTGAGGACCCGGCCGTCCATGTCGGACGGGGTCGGGATCCCCAGGAGGCGCAGGACGGTCGGCGCAATGTCAAGGAGCGTGGCACCTTCGGGCTTCGAGCCGGGTCGGATGCCGGGGCCGGAGGCGATCAGGACGCCCTCCATTCGGTGGTCACCGGTGGGCCCGAAGGCCGGGGAGACGAGCTTGTTGGTGGTGAAGTCGTGGAGGCCGATCGTCCGGTACCGCCAGTCGGCCAGCACGACCGTCAGGTCGGGGGCCAGGTGGGCATGCGGGCCGTGATAAAGCTCCTCGGCCTCGTAGATCTTCTCGACGAGGGGTTCGCCGGTGACCGGGTGGGGGATGGCCAGGAGGCCCGCCTTGAGGTCCGCCTTGTAAGCGGGGACGTCCTCGGGCTTGAGGCATCCCTGCGGCTGGCGGCCCTGGATGTTGAGGAAGATCTGGCCGAAATTGCCCTGGGCGTAGGCCTTCGTCTTCGACCAGTCGATGTGCCTGCGCGAGAGGAACGCTGACTCGGCCAGCCGCTCGATGGGCCCGGTCTGCTTCCCCTGGAACCGGCTGACCCGCTGGTTGGCCATGCCGAACTTCGCCATCAGGTTGTAGAACCACTCCGGGGTCACCCCTCGGTCGTAGAACCACTTCTTCTGCTTGACGTAGAAGCCGTGTTGCAAGGCCAGGTCGCCCCGTTCGAGCAGCCAGACGTTGAAGTTGACGTACCACTCGATCGGCCCGAAGCCGTGGTCGGACATCAAGAGCAGGGTGGTGTCGGGCGGGAGGACAGCCTCGATCTCGCCGATGCCCCGGTCGAGGAGCTTCCAGAAGTCGATGTAGCCCTCGCGGACCCTCGACAGGTCGCGGCCTTTCGCGACCATATGTTCCGGATCCCAGGCGTGCCAGAGCTCGTGCTGGATGCGGTCGGTGGCCATGAGGTCGTACATGAAGAGGTCCCACTCGCAGCGCTTCGCGAGGAACCTCACGGCCTTGAGGTGGTGATCCAGGTAGTCGGTCAGCTCCTTGAGGGCGTTGGCCTCATTGCCGCCGTCGTGCACGGCGGTCGACCAGGGGCGGTAGGGCCCGACCTCGGCCTGGAGCTCGGCGAAGAGGGCGGGGTCGCTGGCGAAGTCGGGGGCGTTGGGGGGGCTGAGGAAGTCGCCGAGGTAGAACCCGGGGGCCTTGCGGTTGGGGTAGCTCATCGGCACCGCGCCGGCGACCGAGGTCTTGCCGTGGCGGCCGGCGATCTCCCAGACCAGTTCGGCCTGGATCGCGCGCGACGAGTTGACCCGGCCCTTCAGGGGGTCGTGGCCGTATTCGAGGAACTCGAAGATGCCGTGCTTGCCGGAGTTCTTGCCGGTCATGACCCCGGTCCAGGCGACCGGGCTCAGGGGGGGGAAGATCGACTCCAGGACCCCCGACGCCCCCTTGTTCCGCAGGCGTTCCAGGTTCGGCAACTGCCCGGCCTCGGCCAGCGGCCGGAGGAGATCCCAGGTCGCGCCGTCGAGCCCGAGTACGAAAACCTTCATCCCCACGTCCCTTTCCCAAGTTGCCCGATCGACCCGGATTCCGGGCCGATACGGGCCGACAGTCTTGCTCTGGCCCTCCCGTTTTACCAGATGGCGACAGGATTTGCGAATGGGGCGGCTGGTCGCGGAAATGCCCCTGCCCGCAAGCGCAGCAGGCCTTGACCAAACCTCGGGCAGGCTGCCGGGGGTGGTGCGTCCGTGTTCCGCGCGGAGGCCCCGGTTTGGGAAAAATTTTCAAAATCGCAAGTTGTTTTGTCACAGGGATTTATTGTGTGTTCTGGGGCACTGGTCGGGGGACGTTTCGGGCATTGGTACGGGCCATGCTTTTCCTCACAGGCATCAAGCTCAAGCACACCAGAGATGTGATGAGCTGAACACCTTAGCAAGCAATCACGAGCAAGCGTCGTTCTCCCTGGCTGTGCCCGGGCCCTCGTGGGGCCCGGGCTTTTTTTTGCGCGCCGGGTCGCCGGCCGATGGACGGCCGCCCGGCTCAGCGGGTGGCCGCCAGGTAGCGGGCGAGCGTGGCGACGTTCTTGCAGAACACCGCGCTCGAGAGGAACGGCCGGCCGGGGGGCAGGTCGGGCTGGCCGGGGAGCCGGTCGGAGGTCGGCGGGCTGATCCAGCGGCCCTGGTCGTCGAGCTCTTTGAGGATCGCGGCGACCTCCTTCTCGAGCGTCGCCGGGTCGTCCGGCCGCGCGGGCGCCGGGGGTCGTCCGGCGACGCGGGCCTCGTAGGTCCGCCCCAGGGAGTCCACCCGCGAGTCCACCTTCCAGCCGTAGTGGGCGGGCAGGTCGCGATCGTCGTAGGTCGGCGTGTAAGCATCTCCTCGCCTGGTCATGTAGAGCGGCCGGTCGGTGCCCAGCTCGCGGTAGCGGGGGAGCCGGCCGTCGGGCAGGCGGGACCTCCGCAGGTACGCCAGGGCCGCCGGGATCGGCACCAGGTGCCTCGGATCCCGGGACGTCTCGTGGATCAGGAGCAGGGCGGAGATGGCGTCCTGGGACTCGCCGCAGGTGACGGCCGGGGGTTCGAACTTCCGGGCCCAGATCGGCCGGAGTTCGGCGTCGTACTGCTGGGCCCAGGCGGGCTGGGGTTCGGGCAATCGGGCGCGGACGAGGAAGTCGCCGAGCCTCGCCAGCGCCGGCCCGGGGCGGCGGTCCTCGGGGTAGACCCGGGCCGCAAGGGTGAGCGTCCGTGCGACGTTCCCGGCGACGCCGTCGTTGAGCGTCGGCATGTTCCAGTAATCCTTGACCCTGGCCCCGGCCCGCCAGTCCTGCGCGGGGATCGAGGCCCGGGCGTCCGGGTTCATCCGGGAGACGGGCCCGGACCAGACCTGCGGGAACCCGCCGTTGGCGAGCTGGGCCCGGAGCATGGCATCCAGGGCGACCCCGGCCGACTCGTGCACGGCCCGGTCGCGGAACCCCAGGGCCCGGTCGAGACGCATCAGGAACCGGAGCGCGGCGGTGGTGATGTCGTCGTCGAGGGTCGAGTTGGCCCTGCCCTTCGGATCGCCCCGGCCGTCGCGGTAGCGGGCGCGCCGCGGGCCGTCGGGGGCGAAGTCGATCGAGTTGGTCCAGCCGCCGGTCGCGAGCTGGCCGAAGATCAGGGCCCCGGCGGCCTCGCGGGCGGCGTCGAGGTCGGAGCGGTCGCCGGTCGCATCGAAGGCGTCGAGGTACGCCTCCCCCACCGCGGGCGTACCCGGCGGCTGGACCCAAACCTGGTCGGCCGTCGCCTCCCCTTCCCCCCAGCGCCTGGAGAGGTCGAGGGTGTAGTGGTAGACGTACCCGCCGTGCGACGCCACGCGGCCCCGGTAGTAGCCGGTCGCCTTCCGGAGCGCGGAGGCCGCCTCCTCGCGGAGGTCCGCCGCGTCCGATACCGACACCAGAACCGAGGCCGACGCCAGCCAGTAAATCCACGCCAGCCCGACGCCCGTTCGCAGCATGGGAAACCCCCGGATCGGATGTCGCATGGGAGATGGTCGATCATCGACGTCGGATGATCGACCACCCCCTTGAGCCCTCACTTCGTCCGCAACGGCGTGCCGGCGGGGTGCTTGTTGAAGGATTCGAACACGTCGCCGACGACCTGGTCGGCGAGCTTGCCGAGGAGCTTGACGATCTGGTCCTCGGCCTCGGGCAGCAGGGGACACTGCATGGGCTCGTAGCCACCGACCTTGTGGGATTCGGCGGTCGCGATGTAGCCGATGCCGCCGTTGGCGTAGCCGACGATGATGGGCACCGCGCGGTCGGCGATGGCCTTCTCCAGGCGGAACCCGTACTCGACCATCGGCTCGCCGGGCATGGTCAGGAACAGGTACGGCCCGACCTTCATCGCCATCAATTCGCAGGTGACCGGGCCGTCCTTGCCGGCGAGGGTGACGCGCTCGGAGGCGACCTTGAGCTTATACGTGCTGGGCCGTTTCGCGGCGACCTCGCGGGTCATGGACTTCGCCAGGGCCTTGATGACCGCGCCGCCGAGGTCTCGGCCGGCGAACTGGATGTCGGCCTCGTCGGCGCAGCGGTACGGGTCGCCGGCCAGGTTGGGGCGGATGTCGCCGGCGCAGCCCTGGAGGAACAGGCTGGACGTCTGGCCATCATAGACCTTCTCGACGAACGTCTGGGCCTCGCCGGGGAAGTCGGCGGACATCCTCGGGTAACCTTCCGGATGCGGCGGGGTGGCGTTGTCGCCCCAGGTGAAGAAGCAGGGGTGGCAGACGGCGTGCATCAGCACCGCGACGGGCGTCAATCCTTTGCCGTCGTCGAACCGCAAGACCTTGACCCGCTTGTCGTTGGGTCCGTCCGGGTTGAGCCTCACGACCGCCCGGCCGTCGACCACCTTGCGGCGGTTGATGTTGAACGAGATCGCGTCCTCGCCGTAGCCGACGGTCACCGGCCGCATCTCGGCCTTGGCCTTCGACGTGGCGTCGGCGAGCTTCGCCTTGATGTCGGCGGCCCAGGCCTTTTCCTTCTCGAAGTCGGGGGCCGAGTGGTTGTGCGACACGGCCACCATCACGTTCTGCGGCGGCGTCCCGGTCCCGGCCGAGACGACCTCGCGGGTCATGGCCACGAGGGGGTCCCACGCCTTGACGAGGTCGTAGGTCACGATCGCCGCCTTCGTCTTGCCGTCATCCAGCAGCAAGACGCCCGCGCGGATGGGATCCCTCGCCCCCCTGGTCTTGCGGGGGTGTCCGGTGACCGGCGTGTCCGGCGGCGGGGTGATGTCGAGCTTGGCCGCGCCCGCCTTGAGGTTCGACGTCACCGCCTGCTTGCCCCACTCCTGATAGTGCGACTGGAGCTGGGCCGTCGCGGGCTGCGTGGCGGTCAGGATCAGCCCGAGGATCCCGAGGGTGCTGGGTCGAAGTCTCATCTGGTTGCGATCTCCTGGGGCGGTTTCTGGGGTGGCGGCCTCGTCGGGCATGGCAGCCGCTCGGCGACGAGGCCAGGCCAGACGCCCGAAGATCGTATCCAGAAGTCGGCCCCGACGCTCGCGCCTGATTCCCGCCTATCAGCAAAGCGACCCTGTCACTCGGAGATCGGCCGGACGAGCGGCCGGTGATTCTTCGGGGTCGGCCAGGGGACGTAGAGGCCTTTGCCGTTGATGGGGTAGTCGGCGTTGGGCTTCGTGTTGTTCAGGAGTTCGAGGGCCTTCGAGTTCTTCTTCGCGAACAGCGCGCTGATGTCGTCCTTGGAGACGAGGGTCCAGTCGGGCAGGAGCGACATCAGGGCGAAGACGGGCATGTTGCGGGAGACGAGGGCCATCTCGGTCCCCGGGCGCTTCAGGACCGCGTCCCACTCGCCGACGCCGTCGCGGAAGTTGGTCTGCTCCTTGTAGATCGCGTCGGAGTAGACCGTCTCGCGGCGGCCGTCGAGCGAGACCTGGACGTTGGGCCAGAGGTGCCAGATGGCGTACTCGCCCCAGTCGAAGTCGATGACCAGCGGCCCCTTGTAGCCCGACTCGCGGATTCGCTCGATCGTCCGCGACGGGTACGCCAGCGTCGCCGGCTCCAGGCGGATCACCAGCAGACGGGGCACCGCCAGGGCGATCATCAGAACCGGGGCGATCCAGGTCATCACCGTCATCCAGCGCGGGGGCGTCCCGGCCGGGGCCGCCTCGGTGGGATCGGCGTCATCCTTCCTGATCGGACGCGGGTTGGCGACGCCAAGGCCGGCGGCGGCGATGGCGAAGAGGGGCAGGTGTCGGGTGGACATCAGGGGCGTGACCGCGCACGCGGCGAGCGCGATCCGGGCCGACCACGACCGCGAGCGGCCACGCCAGAGCACCATCCCGACCATCGCCAGGTAGGCCGCCCCCTCGAAGCTCACGATCTTGAGCGGGGCCCACTCGCTGATCTCCGGCCGGGGGATCGTCGCCGTGCGCAGGAGGAACAGCGGCAGGTGGATGAAGTAGGGATTGGCCAGGATCGCCAGGCCCGAGACGATCGCCAGCGTCAGGGCGAGGTAATCCTTCCGCTCGACCGCCCGCCCGAGGGCCCACACCCCCAGGATGCCGCCGCCGGCGAGGACCCCGCCGTGCATGTTGATCCACGTGGCGAAGACCAGCGGCATCAGCCAGAGCAGTTTCGCCCCCCGTCCGTCCTCGCGCTGACGGATCGCCAGGATCACGACCATGAAGAAGAAATATGTGAACAATTGCGGGCGACAGGTCCCCAGCCCCATCCGCAGCGGCACCAGCGTGATCGCCACGGCGATGAGCGCCGGCAGGTCGTCGGGCGTGCCGACGAGGTAGACCAGGCCGACGATGATCGAGACGCTGAGGAGGGTCTTGAAGATCACCAGGCCCGGAGGCCCGAAGTTGTCGTAGCAGATCGCGTAGGTGACCTCGGCCAGCCACTCGTGATTGATCCAGGGGTAATCCCTGGTCAAATACGAGTAGGGGTCGGGCTGGACGATCTCGCGCTTCTGGAGGATGTCCTGGCCGAAGGCGACGTGCCCCCAGAGGTCGGGGTCGGCCACGGTCTCCGCCAGGGCGAAGAAGGACGCGGCGACGATCAGGGCGACGATCGACCATCGGGGAAGCGGCAGGTTCTCGGGTGCCTGGTCCATCGCGTCGCTCATGGGTGATTTGGTCAAAGATGTTGGTTCGAGGAGTGATGCGATTCAGTCCGCATCGGCTCCGATTGGGAGCCGGTTCGGGTGCCACTGGCTGTGCCAGTGCCGGGGAATGCTCGGCCTGCCGAGGTGGCCTGGGAACATCCGGAAACCTCCGTCCGACCCCCCGATTCGTCCCATCGCGGTCGTCGCACTGGCCTGGCCAGTCGCACCCGAACCGGCTCCCAGTGAGGTCGGCACATTCTGGGTTCCGCGAAGGTCCTGGGGGCATTCATGATGCGGGCTGTGTCAGGCGGTTGTCAACGAGGACCGGGCCCCGCGGCCGCCACACGCTCGAAGTAATCGTGGAGCGCGGGGATGCAGGTCTCCAGGGAGTACGATTCGAGGATCCGCTCGCGGGCCGCACGCCTCAGGGGCTCATAGGCGGCCGGGTCGGCCAGGGCGGCGAGGGCGGCGTCGGCGAGGCGGTCGACGTCGAACAGGGGCTCGATCAGACCGTTCACGCCCGGGGTGATCACCTCGCGCACCGGGGCCACGTCCGACCCCAGAACCAGCGCCCCGGCCGACAGCGCGTCGATCAGCGACCACGACAGGACGAACGGGGCGGTCAGGTAGAAGTGCAGGTCGGTGACCTTGAACAGCTCGGCGAGCTCCTCGGGCGAGATGTGGCCGAGGAACTTCGTCCGGGTCAGATCGTATTGTTCTTGCTTGAGCACCCATTGCTTGAAGCTGGGCTCGCCGGTGTGGAGCTTGTCCCAGCCGTAATAGGTCTCCTCGCTGCCGACCACGACGAACAGGACGTCCGGCCGTTCCCGCTGGATCCGCGCGGCCACCTTCATGAAGACGTCGAAGCCCCGGATCGACTCCAGCCCCCGCGAGACGAACGTGACGATCCTCGTCCCCTCGGGCACGACCTCGCCGCCGACCACGCGGGGCGCCTTGCCGGGCCGATAGAGTTCGGTGTCGACGCCGTCGAAGTGGACCTCGATCTTGTGCTGGAAGCGCTCAGGGAACGTCGAACGCTGGTAGCGGGTGGCGGAGTAGCCGGCGTCGGCGTCGGCGAGGCTCACGAGCACCGGGGCGTTGATGCAGCGGGGGAAGAAGGGCGCGGGCTCGGCCGGGGGGAGGTCCACGCGATACGAGATGTCGCTGTGGCTGGGCGAGAAGTAATATTCGCAGTAATTGATGATCGGGCAGTCCACCGCCTCGCGAACCAGGATCGAGGGCGCCCCCCTGCCCCCGTGGGCGACGACGAGGTCGGGCTTCAGGTCGGGCCGAGCCTTCACCGCCTCGTAGATCGTCTCGGAGCTTTCGAGGAACCGGGCGTAGACCTGCGGCCAGGGCAACGGGCCGGCGTTGCGGTACTCGGGCGTGTACGGCAGCTTGCGGACGTCGAGCGTCGCCAGCATCTCGGCCGACGGCAACGGGCAACTCGACAGGTCCTCGACCAGGAAGTGGCACGACCAGCCGTAACGCTTGGTCAGCTCCAGCGCGAGGTGGCCGAACTGCGCGGGGAACGCGTCGTGGAGGAAGAGGACTTGCATGTTCAAGCCTCCCCCTTCGAGAGGGTCGCCAGCATCCGGGCGTTCGGCCGCTGGTCGAGGCCCGCGAGCGTCTGCAAGTGCTCCGCCAGCCTCGGCAGGTTGACCTCGCGAGAGAACTTCTGCTTGGCGACCGCCGATGCGTTCCGGCCCAGGTGGGCGAACGCCCCGGGCTCGTCGAGCATCCGCCCGGCCTGGGCGAGCCAGGCGTCGTCCTCGCCGGGAGGGACGAGGATCGCGCTGGCGTCGTGCTCGAGGAACTCGCGGTTCGGCGCCTGGTCGCCGGCGAGGATGGTGCAGCCGGAGGCCATCGCCTCGGTCAGAGATCGCGACGCCGCGTGGACCCGGCTGGGGTAGACTTGGAGGTCGCTGGCGGCGAGGACCTGGGCCACCCCCTGCGGCGGCACCGCGCCGGTGCACCAGAACCGGTCGGCGTTGACGCCCGAGGTCCGGTCGAGCAGGTGCTGGAGGAAGCTGCCGCCGTAGTGCGCGATGTCGAGCGACCGGGTGACGACCGGGTCGCCGATGGCCAGGCAGAGGACATCGTCTCGCCTGGCGATGAGGGCGTTCGCGAGCCGGAAGAACCGGTCGAAGCCTCGGACCGATTCGAGCGTCTGCGCGACGTAGGTGACGAGCTTCGTCCCCGCCGGAATCTTCCGGCCGAGCACGACGCGGTCGCCCCCGGCGGTGCGGTTCTCGGGCCGGAATGTCCTGGTGTCGACGCCGTCGTGGAGGACGAGGAAGTCGTCGCGATATTCGGCGGGGTAGAGGTCACGCTGCCAGGCGGTGGGGATCCAGGGACGGACGCCGTTCTCGAGGTCGAGCAGGTCCATCGCGTTGGACGCCCGGCGCCAGTGGTAGAACGCGGACGGGGTGTCCCCGGGTGAGTCATCCGACAGGTCGTGGCGGTGGGGTTGCAGGAAGCCGTCGAAGAGTTGCAGGATGGGCACTCTCGGATAGGCGACCTGGGCGAACAGGGTGGAGCCGAGGCCGTCGGAGTGGCCGATGATGGCGTCGATTGGTCGGGGTCGGCGGTTCTCCAGCACTTCCCAGCAGCCGTAGCTGTGGCAGAGGCCCCGCTCCAGGACCTTCGGCCAGGGGACGCTCGACTCCTTCGCCACCCCGCCGACGTTGTACGCCACCACCTCCAGGCCCTTGCCCACCGCACCGGGCCAGAACTCGGGCGAGGCGACGTTGTGGCAGTAGAACGAGGCCCGGTAACCTCGGTGGGTCACCAGCCAGTCGGCCACCGCCCCCAGCCTGCCGGGGAACTTCGGCTCGATCACCAGGATAGAGAGCGGGTCCTGGGGCATGGGGAGGGATGGATGATGGGGAATGGGTGATGGGGAAACGATTGGATAGGATGAAGAGCCGATGGATCGGAGGAGGTCGGAAGCGCCGGGCGAGCATCTCCCGATGCCGCCCTTGCCCTGAGATCCCGTCCCACAGGAGCGGGTCTCCCGACCCGGAAATCAAGTGCGCCGTAACGTCGAACCCTTTCCGAAAGGGGTCGGGAGACCCCGGTTTCGTGGTCCAGCGCGGCGGTGGTAGGGGCGGCATCGGGAGATGCTCGCCCAGCGCTTCCACCGGGCGTCCAGCACCAAATGACCAACGCCGATCGCCTTGCTTCAGGCAAACATAGCCCATTCGAAACGCCGACGCGGCCGGTCGGGACGACGGTCCCGACCGGCCGCGCGGGTTGTTTTGGCGAGGAAAGCCCTGCGGGTGCAGAGATTACCAGGCGAAGTGGGCGAACGCCTTGTTGGCGTCGGCCATGCGGTGGACGTTCTCGCGCTTGCTGATGGCGGAGCCTTCGCGGTTGTAGGCTGCGATCAGTTCGTCGGCGAGCTTGATGGCCATCGGGCGGCCCTTCTTCTCGCGGGCGGCCAGGAGCAGCCAGCGGACCGAGAGGGTCTGCTGGCGGGTCTTGTTGACCTGCATCGGCACCTGGTAGGTGGCACCGCCGACGCGCTTGGAACGGACCTCGATCATCGGCTTGACGTTCTCGACCGCGCGGGTGAAGACGTCGATCGGGTTCTCGTTCGGCAGGCGCTTCTCGATGAGTTCGAGGGCGTCATAGAAGACGGCCAGGGCGACCGACTTCTTGCCGTCGTACATCAGGCAGTTGATGAATTTGCTGGCCAGCTTCGAACCGTACTTCGGGTCGGGGCGGAGCTGGGACTTGCTGGCGGTGAACTTGCGGGCCATTCGGGAGTCCTGGTCTCAAATCGTCTCGTGTCTTGGGCAGGCCGGCACCCGGTGGGTCCCTCACGCCGGCACGGCCGATCTCGGGCCCGGGTCCGTCCGCGCGATGGGGGACGGCGAAGGGCGTTCGATCGGCCGGTTGCTGGGCGGCGGAGGTCCGCGCCTGGGCACCGGTTCCGGGGCGGAACTCGGATTACTTCTTCTTGCCCTTGACGGGCGCGGCGGCCTTGGCGGGGGCACCGTACTTGGAGCGGGCCTGCTTACGGCCGGTGACGCCGAGGCAGTCGAGGACGCCGCGGACGATGTGATAGCGGACACCCGGCAGGTCGCGGACGCGGCCGCCGCGGACCAGGACGATCGAGTGTTCCTGGAGGTTATGGCCTTCGCCGCCGATGTACGCGGTGACTTCCTTGCTGTTGGAGAGCCGCACGCGCGCCACCTTGCGGAGCGCCGAGTTCGGCTTCTTGGGGGTCATCGTCTTGACCTGGAGGCAGACCCCCCGCTTGAACGGGCAGCCTTCGAGCACCGGCGACTTGGTCTTGTACACGACCGGTCGGCGGGGCTTCCGGACGAGCTGATTGATCGTGGGCATGGAGGATCCCGAGATTTCCCTAAACCCCGCGTCCCGCCTGCATTGCATCTGCATGGCGTTGGGCTGGGGGCATCCTGTCGAGTCGCTGGTGTCGCAGGGGCACCGTGAGGTCCGTCCGCCGCATCCGACCAGTTTCCCACGCGCCGCAGCATCAGCACGGGGGCGGTATCGGCGGGCATCCGGCCCACCCGGGGGCGGCCGTCACACGCACACAGGCAAGCAAGACAAATCGTCAACAACCAGGAGACTAGGACGGCGGTCCGAGCTGAGACCAGACCAGGCCGACGCAATCCAGACGCCCTGAACCTGCGGGCGAGGCAACCTCCGTCGACGACGCGATCGCCCCGGCGCAAGACGCCGAAGTCAGTAGTGTACCGTCCTCGCCTGTTGTGTCAACAGTCCGCGGATCGATTTCTCGAAGGGGGGCGCCGAAGGCCGCGGCCCCCCGTGGGTTGCAGCCGATTGACATCGCCACGGGGGCTCCCCTACCCTGGGTGCCGCCCGCGACCGGGGCCATGGACTCCACCGAGGCCCCCGGGCACACCTCGCGGCCAAATCGAATCGAGACGGAGAACGACGGCGTATGACGGGCGAGCCTGGAACCGACGCGGCCGGCTCGCGTGCACGTCCGTCGACGTCCCCCGTCGCGCCGCCGAGGGTCGCCCTCGTCTACGACATGGACGCCTGCCGGGGGCCCACGGGGGTCACCCGCCACGCGCTCTCCCAGCTCGAACGGCTGGCCAAGCGCTCGGAGGTCTCGCTCTCGGTCGTCTCCGGCCGGATGAAGGAGCCCGACGGGCTCGCCTACTGGGAGACCATCCCCCCCGGCGACCCCGAAGAAGGAACTCCCCCTCCGGCTCATCGACGCCATCCGACTCTGGCGCGTGGCCGACTGGCCCCCTGTCGACTGGTGGACCGGGCCCGTCGACTGGGTCTACTGCCCCGCCGAGTTCTACATCTCCGCCAGGCACGGCAAGCACGCGGTCACCAGCCACGACGTCCTGCAGGACATCCGCTACGGCGGCCCCCGCCGCCTGGCCATGCTCGACAAGGTCTTCCACCGGGCCGACCTCGTCCTGTCGGTCTCCCGGTTCAACACCGAACGGCTCCTCGAACATTTCCCCCAGTGCCGGGGCCGGGTGGCGTACGTCCCCAATGGCGCGGAGGATCTTTTCTACGAGGAGGCCACCGCCCACGAGCGGGCGGCCATCCGCTCCGACTTCCAGCTCCCCCCGGGCCTGCCGTACCTGATCTCGGTGGCGAACTTCCAGCCGAGGAAGAACCTGGTGGGGCTGGTGAAGGCGGCCGGTCGTCTGCCGGAGGTGGCCTCGGGCGAGCTGGGGCTGGTCCTGCTCGGGGCCGGCTCGGAGTCGCAGGCGAGGCCGATCCGCGAGGCGATGGCGGAACTCGGGCGCAAGGCGATCGTGCGGATGCCCGGCTATCGCCAGGGCCGGCCCCTGCGGGCGGCCTATGCCGAGGCGTCCGCGCTCGTCTTCTCGTCCACCTGCGAGAGCTTCGGCATCCCCGCGATCGAGGCGATGGCCCAGGGCCTGCCGATCGCCCTGGCCGACAACACCGCCCTGCCCGAGATCGGCGGCGCGGCCGGGTGGTACTTCGACCCCCGCTCCGAGGACGCCCTCACCGCCTGCCTCCGCGACCTCCTCGACCGCCACGACCTCCGCCGCGAGCGAGCCGACCTCGGCCGCCGCCTCGCCCAGTCCTACCGCTGGCAGGCCTCCAACGACCTGCTGGTTCGAGCCCTTCTCGAAGGCAAGTAGGGTCCGCTATTGCGGACCAATTTTTGATGTGAACGTGTATGAAACAGATTGATCCGCATTAGCGAACCCTACCGGGGCACGCGCTTCAGCTTCGCCTGCTGGAGCGAGAGGGGCATCCAGGTCTTGACCTCGGGCGCGCCGTCCTTGTTGCCGGTGGTGTTGGCCCGGGCGTCGAGGGTGGTGAGCATCTCGACGCGGATGTGGGCGTCGGGGGTGCCCTCGGCTTCGAGCCGCTCGCGGGTCACGATCCGGGTGCCCTGGACGAGGAAGTGCGAGTAGAGCGCGCCATCGAGGTAGCGGGCGTCGAGGATGATGCCGTTGTCCTCGTCGATCGCGTATTCCCCCCTGGCGGCGTCCTTGACGAGCAGCTTGTACCTGCGCTCCTGCCGGCCGGCGGCGCCGTCGTAGACGATCGTCCAGCCGAAGACGTCGGGCTTCTCGGTCGGCCGGACGATCAGTTCCATCGTGAATGCCTGGGGCTTCGGACCGCCCACGAGCTTCGCCTCCCCGCGCCAGTGGCCGACCCATGAGGCGGGGAAATCGGCGGGAGGTTTCGGGGCGTCACCGAGGGAGCCGATCGAGAGGGCCAGGAGTGCGGCGAGGCCGGGGAGCGTCATCGGAGTCTGTCCCGAGGATGACCGCGCCGGGGCGGTCGGCGCGTTCCGACTAGACTACCGGGGAGCGAACGGACTGGACAGATCCCCGGCCCGCGTAGGGATTTCGCCGGATGGTCGCTTGACTTCGCCCCGGACAGCCGACAGCCTTTTGTCGCAACGCCCGATCCGGAACATGTGTGGGAGGTCGACGATGAAGCTGTTTTCATTCGCCAAAACCTTGCTGACCTGGCAGGAACCGATCCTGTTCAACGCCCGGATCCGTGACCGCAGGGGCTGGATCCTCCGGGGCATCCTCGCGGGGGTGATCGCGCTCGTGATGTTCGGCGCGATGCAGGCGGAGGCATTCGGCCCCCGCGGCAAGGCCCGGTTCTCGATCCCCGGCGGCCTGGCGTTGTCGGCCTTCATCGGCGTGTTCCTGACGAGCCTGCTCGACGCCCCCGACCTGAACCGATCGGTCACCATCGATGAAAAGTCGATCTCCGTGTTCGGCAACGCCGGCACGGTGACGTCGATGATCAACTTCAAGGTGGGCGACATCCTCGCCGTCTTGCTCACGCCTCCAGAGGAGACCGGGAGGCCGTTCGGGATCATGCAGGTGCTCACGAACAAGGGCACAGGGGTCATCGGGGTGCCGAGGAAGGTCCCGATGGCGAAAGTGGCCGACGCGGTACATAGGCTCGGAGTGCCGGTGCAACTGGCGGGCTGGGTGCCCCCCGACCCGGCCGCCGTCGCGACGCCCTACGCCCCGCCCCCCGCGCCGAGCGAGATGCCCAGCATGTCCGCCCGGGTCGAGAAACTGCCCGAGGGCGAGATCGGCAAGATCATGACCCCGGCCCGCACCGGGATCGCCTTGACGATGGCCCTGACGCCGCTGGTCCTGACCGTCCTCCCGGGGCTCGGCCTGATCGGGTACGGGCTCTATCAATGGCTTGTCGGGGGCGTGCGTTTCCTCGACACGGCCCCCTACCTCGGGGGTGGGTTCGCCCTGATCGTCGTCGGGTTCTGGTTCACGCTCCGCTATGCCAACTTCGCGCCGTCGATCTACCTGCGGGGCACGATCCGCAACGAGATCGAGATGCGGCCCAACGCCGTCCTCGACGCGCGCGATGATGATCTCTGGTATGTAGACGTGATCCCGCGTATCAACTGGGGCAAGGCGATGGTCAAGGAGTTCTCGGACACGGGGTTCCTCAAGGTCGATGACCGCTCGCGTTGCGTGCTGTTCGAGGGGGACCAGGAGCGCTGGAAGATCCCGGCGGCGAGCCTGATCTCGGCCGCGCCCGAGTCGTACCGCCCGGCGAACGCCCCGGCGGATCAGGACGGGGGCGAGGTGTTCTGGGTGGCCGTGGTGAGGGCGAACGTCGACGGCGAGGTCTGGGAGGCGCCTCTGTCGAAGTGCCACACCGAGTTCGCGCCCAAGACCAGCGCGGTGCGGCAGCGGAACGCCGAGGCCCTCTGCGAGGCCATCCGGGGCCTGCGACCCGATTGGCGTTCGTGATCCGGTGATTGCACGCAGCAGAAGGTTGACAGGCCCCCCACGGCTCGCCTAGTGTTCACTTCATCTCTTTTATCTGACCTTCACATTCGCGAGAACTCGGAACCGCCTGGCTTCCCACGTCTCAACGGCTCGCGTGCCGCGCTGCGCGGTGGGAATCGGACGGGTCCGAGCGGTCTGCGAACGGATACCCGAGGCCGTGCTCATGTCTTCCGCGTCGATTCGGACCCTCGCCTTGCTCGCCGCAGGCGCCGTCGGCCTGCTCACCCAGGGCTGCGGCCCCTCCGAGGCGCCCCAGACCATCGAGGGCAAGGCCCCGGCGGAGTATCGCGAGGAAATCGAGAACAAGGCGGCCCATCCGCTCGGCCCGCCCCCCGCCAAGGGCAAGGGCGCGCCCGCCGGCAAGAACTCCAAGGCGCAGAGCCGCTGATCATCGGGCACCGATGTCGCCCCTCTGTCGGGATTCCCGACCGCCTTTGCATCGCAGGCATTCCTCCCATCCTCTTCCCCATTCCGCCTCGAAGAAAGGAAGTCCCCCATGCCGACCGTCCAGGGCCGCCGCGCGGCCTCGCGAGGGTTCACGCTGATCGAACTCCTCGTCGTCATCGCCATCATCGCCGTCCTCATCGCCCTGCTGCTGCCGGCCGTCCAGAGCGCCCGCGAGGCCGCCCGCCGCGCGCAGTGCACCAACAACCTCAAGCAGCTCGGCCTCGCCACGCACAATTACATCAGCACGAACGAGATGATGCCGATCGGCTCGTTCTACATGTTCCCGGCCGTCTGCAACCGCTGGAAGCAGGCCCACAGCCTGTTCGTCGGCCTGCTGCCGTACCTGGAGCAGGGCCCCTCCGGCAACGCGTTCAACTACAACCTCCACCCCTACCAGGCCGACAACTCGACGGTCATGGGCTTCGGCATGAGCATGCTCTGGTGCCCGAGCGACCCCGAGGTCTCGGCGCCGGTCATCGCGGCCATCCCCCGCAACTACCTCGGCGGCTGCTCGGGCATGCCCGGCGGCCTCACGGTCAATCCGCCCTGGAAGCTGTACCACACCTCCTACGCCGGCAACGCGGGCATGTTCCCCGACTTCCCGACCGGCCCCAGCGGCGTCGACCCCAACTACGGCGCCCTGACCGGGCAGGCCAACGGCATCTTCGGCTTCGGCAGCCAGACCCGCATCGCCTCGATCACCGACGGCACCAGCAACACCTTCCTGATGGCCGAGCGCGACTTCAGCCGGATCTTCCCGGCTTCGTCCAAGGACGTCTGGTTCCTCTGGTTCTCGGGCGCGTTCAGCGACACCATGTTCTTCACCTTCTTCCCGGTGAACCCCTACAACCGCGTGACCCCCACCGCGGCCGACCAGGGCGTCCCCGGCGGCGGCAACGCCTACACCGCCGCGGCCTCCAGCCGCCACCCCGGCGGCGCCAACTTCGCCATGGCCGACGGATCCGTCCGCTTCATCAAGGACTCGATCCAGACCTGGGGCTACGACAAGAGCACCCTGCTCCCCGTCGGCATCTCCCAGGCCGCCAACACCACCTACGTGGTCGCCCCCGGCACCAACATCGGCGTCTACCAGGCCCTCTCCTCCCGCAACGGCGGCGAGGTCATCAGCGCCGACTCGTACTGAGATCCGCCCGCGGCCGGGGTCTCGCCCGCGAGACCCCGGCCCATCGACGATGTCGTATCGGCGAACCCAGAGCGAAGGCGCCGGGCGCGGGTCTCCCGACCCCGCCCCCACTTCCGCCGCGCCCTACCACAGGACCGGGGTCTCCCGATCCCTGTTGCACCAGCCCGGGAATTCCCCGGATGCCATTGCTTCACGATAGGGGTCGGGAGACCCCGGTCTGCTGGTCGCTTCGAGCGAGGCAAGGGCGGGGTCGGGAGACCCGCGCCCAGCGCTCCCGCCCGGCGCCCATCCAGTCCTTCGCCCGGATCTTTGCACCTCCTTCCCGGACCCCTCCCCATGCTCGACCGACGCAGCTTCCTCTCCAGCGCCACGGCCCTGATCGGCACCGCCGGGATCACCGCGGCGTTCCGGGGCGACGCCATCGCCAGGGTCGCCAGGGCGAGCGAAGGGCTCGACGGCGACCACGGGAATGGACACGGCGATGCGCACGGCAACGCCCACCTCGCACCCGCCGCGCAGGATGAGGATTACTGGGGCCAGATCCAGCGCTGCTTCGATGTCGATCGCACCGTCATCAACCTCAACAACGGCGGCGTCTGCCCGAGCCCGACGCACGTGCTCGACCAGATGATCCGCGACCTCAAGTTCTCGAACGAGTCCCCCGTCCAGCACATGTGGCGGGTGCTCGAACCCCGGATCGAATCCGTCCGCCGCGACGTCGCCCGCGAGTTCGGCTGCGACCCCGAAGAGATCGCCATCACCCGGAACGCCTCCGAGGCGATGGAGAACCTGATCTTCGGCATCGACCTCAAACGTGGCGACGAGGTCGTCATCACCGACCAGAACTATCCCCGGATGATCACATCCTGGGATCAGCGAGCCAGGCGCGAGGGGATCGTCGTCAAGAAGGTCAGCTACCCCGTGCCGCTGACCGACCCCGGCATCCTGCTCCAGAAGATCCGAGACCAGATCACGTCGAAGACCCGCGTGATCGAGCTGCCGCAGGTGGTGAACTGGACCGGGCAGATCCTGCCGATCGCCGACATCGTGAAGATCGGCAAGGAAAAGAACATCGAGGTGTTCGTGGATGGCGCCCACGCCTTCGCGCACATCCCGTTCACCCGCGACCAGCTCGGCTGCGACTACTTCGGCACCAGCCTCCACAAGTGGACCCTCGCGCCGATCGGCACCGGGTTCCTTTATGTGAACAAGGCCAAGATCAAGTCGATCTGGCCGCTCATGGCCGCCGACGCGACCCAGAACGACAACATCCGAAAATTTGAAGAGATCGGCACCCACCCGGCCGCGAACCACAACGCGATCACCGCCGCCTTGGCGTTCCACCGCGCCATCGGCTCGGCCCGCAAGGCCGCCCGCCTGCGGTTCCTCCGCGACCGCTGGGCCAGGCCCCTGCTCGCCGCTGCTCCGGACAGGGTGAAGTTCTGGGCCCCGCTCGACGACCGCTCCTGCGGGCTGGTGATGGTCAAGATCGAGGGCGTCGACAACGGCAAGCTGTTCGGCCACCTCTGGGACAAGCACCGGATCGTCGTCTCCCCCACCAAGCACGACCAGTTCGAAGGCATCCGCGTCTCGCCGAACGTCTACACGACCCTCGACGAGATCGACACCTTCGCCGACGTCATGAAGGCCGCCGCCACCAAGGGGCTTTCGTAGGGTGTGGTGCCACGCGGACCATCGGTCCGCGTCCACCGCACCAACGGTGGCGAAGGATAAGGTCAACCGCCCACGCGGCCGGGCGTCTTGTGGGTGCGGTGGTCGCGGACCTGCGGCCCGCGAAGCACCACACCCTACTTGAGATGCGCCCGAGTTTGGGGTATCTCAGGACGCGCCATTCGCACCTCCTTCGCCACCTGTCGGGAGCGGTCACCATGCGCGCGTCGGGCTTTGAGTTTCCCAGGGTCCAGGTCATCCCGGGCGCGGACCGGGCGGTCTTCCAGGTCGACGGCGCGGAGGTGTTGACCTACGAGTTCGGCACCGGCGGCCCGCGTCCGTTCGTCTTCCCGGCGCGGGGGCCTTCCGGCAACGTCCTCACCCGCATGGGCCACCCGAACCCCGTCGGCCACGAGCATCACCGCTCGATCTGGTTCGGCCACCAGAACATCCAGGGCGTGAACTTCTGGGAAGAGAAGGCCAATAACGACGTCCGCATCAAGCACAAGCGCGTGCTCGCCTACCAGGACGGCCCCGAGTGGGCCGGTCTCGCCGCCGACCTCGACTGGTGGGCCAATGGCGCGTCCGTGATGACCCACCGCCTCACCCTCTCGCTCTCCCTCCAGCCCGAGGGCTACGCGCTCGACGTCCAGTCGCGATTCGAGTCGCACGGCAAGCCGATCGAGCTGGGCAAGACGAACTTCGGGTTCCTCGGCGTCCGCGTCGCGAAGACCCTCTCCGAGCAGTTCGGCGGCGGCACGCTCACCAACAGCGAAGGCGCCACCGGCGAGCCGGCGATCTTCGCCAAGCCCGCCCGCTGGGTCGATTACTCGGGGCCCTCGGGCCCGAAGACGACCGAAGGCATCGCCTATCTCGACCACCCCTCGAACCCCCAGCACCCGACCTCGTGGCACGTCCGCCGCGACGGCTGGATGTGCGCGTCGTTCAACCTCCGCGAAGCGTACGGGCTCGCGAAGGACCACCCCCTCGACCTCCGCTACCGCCTGCTCCTCCACAAGGGTCCGGCCGACCCCTCGCTGCTCAACGTCGCCTTCGACCGCTTCGCCGCCTCGCCGGCGCTGGAACTGGTGACCGCCAAGGGCTCGATTCCCACCCTCCGCCCGAAGGCGTAACCCTTTTGGAGTGCGGAAGCTCGCTTCCGCTCACGCCCTGCGGGAGCTTGCTCCCGAGAGGCCACACCCGGTCGACAGCCATGAGCTTCGACCGGGCACGCGAAGCAAGCTCCGCGGCAGAAAAGCGGAAGCGAGCTTCCGCACTCCCAATTTCCGGAAATCCCATGCGGTCCCCCTCGCCCCGGTGCAGTATGGAGTCGTCGGACGGACTCCAAACGCCAGGCGGGGAGGGCCACACATGGCCGGCATGGGAACGGCGACGAACGACCTCGTCCGCCTGCTCACCTCGGGCACGCTCGTCGGCCTGAGCGACGGCGAACTCCTGGCGCGCTTCGTCCGGCGCCGGGATGAAGCGGCGTTCTCGGCCCTGGTGGACCGCCTGGGGCCGATGGTCCTGGGCACCTGCCGCCGCAGGCTGAGCGACCCGCACGACGTCGAGGACGCCTTCCAGGCCACGTTCCTGATCCTCGCCCGCCGCGCCCACACGCTCCGCGACGGCGACTGCCTCGGCGCCTGGCTCCACGGCGTCGCCCGCAAGGTCGCCGCCCGCGCCCGCTCGCGCTCGATCCGCCTCCGCTCCCGCGAACAGCCCAATCCCAACGCCCTCGCCATCGCCCCCGACACCCGCCCCGACGACGCCCGCGACCTCCTCGAACTCGTCGAGCGCGAACTCGCCCGCCTGCCGGCCTCGTACCGCCACGCCTTCGAACTCTGCTGCCTCGACGGCCTCACCCAGTCCGAAGCCGCCCGCATCCTCCTCGCCACCCCCGACCAGATCCGTGGCCGCCTCGAACGCGCCAGAGTCTTGCTGCGCGAACGCCTCGCGAAGCAAGGGATCCTTCCCGAAACGCAGCGTGCGACGGTCGCCCCTTCCCTCGTCCTTGCGACGACCCAGTTCGTCCTGAGCCAGACGTCGACGACCACGGTCGCCTCGATCCTCGCGCGAAAGGTGCTCATTGCCATGCTTCTCCATACGTTCTCCCCCGCCGCCGCCCTCCTCGTCTCCGTCGGCCTCACCGTCTCCGGCGCCGCCCTGCTCGCCCGCGCCCCCGTCGCCGATGACAAGAAACCAGAAACCCCGGCAGTCGCCCCGAAAGCAGGCGACTTCGTCAAGGCCGCCCCCGGCAGCCCGCCGGAAATCAGCGTCCGTGGACAGATTCGCCCGAAGAATCCCGAAGGCGTCAATGTCGAGATACCCGGCACTACACGGATCTTGAGCATCGTGGAGGACCAGAGACGAGTGAAGAAGGGTGATGTCATAGTCGAACTCGATGCCAAGCCATCCGAGCGGTTACTCCAAGCTCAGTTGAATCGTCGGAAGCAAGCACAGCTCGCATATGAAGACGCCGAGACGGAATGGAAACTGGCCGATCTCGCTGCCAAGGAAGACAGGGCCAGTCGCGACAACGAAATCCGTCGATTGGAGAACCAGAGGCTTGCGGTTGTTGCTGAATATGAAGCGGCAAAATCGAGGCTCGACCTGACAAAGAAGCTCAAGGCTCGACTGGACGACCGGATTGGTAAAGATTCAAGAACGCCATTATCGGATCTCGTCCTTCAACAGGACATCGCCGACCGGGTCGAACTTGTGAAGGTACAAATCTTCCGAGGTCAGTTCGCGATCGAAGATGCCAAGGCCGCCTGGCTGATGAGTCAGGAAATGACTTCGCCCCGTCATCGAGCGATCCAGGAGGCCGCAGTCCGAAAGGCACGGAATCGGATGGCGGCGGCAAAGAAGGCGCTCAATGAGGAGGAAATGCAGTATGTAAAGATCGAAAAGCGCATTGAGAAGACAACGGTCCGAGCCCCGAAGGACGGCTACATCGAACTCGCCAACGATCCGACGCGACCGTCCATTCCTACAATCCGTCCCGAAAGCATTGTCGTCGAAGGACAGCAACTCTTCCAGGTCTGGGACATTGCTGAGGGCTTTACGGCCGAGGTCAAGTTCCCTGAGGCTTACGTGGATCGCCTCAAGGTCGGTCAGAAGGTCAACGTGGCCGTGGATGCGATGCACGGCAAATCCTTCGATGCGACGGTCCAATCCATCGCTCCCAGACCTGACCCGACCTCGACAGGCGAGCAGTCGAAGGTTTATACGGTGAACGTGAACATCGATCAGCCTGGCGAATGGCTCCGGCCGGGCATGACGACGAGCAACCGCTTTGCTGTCGAACTGGATCCTGAACGGGTCAAGAGCATCCAGGCTCGAGTTCCGAGGACCGCCGTGGCGAAGGTGGGCAAGACCTTTCAGGTCGCCATCCGCATGGCCAATGGCACGGTCGAGTGGCGGGACGTGACGCTGACCGACGCGACCGATGAGTCCGCCGGGATCAAGTCGGGTCTGAAACCCGGCGAGGAAGTGGCCCGCGATGCGGTCGGATTGATGACCGATCAGGAGCGTGAGGAGAAGCAGGCGAGTTCCATCCCAACACTCGCCGAATCCTTGCGAAACATGAGGGAGAAGCTCGATGCAAGGCGAGGCGTTTCCCGGGCGACGCTCGACGAACTCAAACGCCTCTCGCCCGAACAACGCGAAACGCTGATGCGATCGCTGGCCGATCCTCAGTGACCCCGGACCGGAGATGCCTTGCCCCGGCGTGCCTTTGGGTGTGTGATAGCGAGACACACCTTACGAGGCATGCCCGGGGACGTTTCTGATGACGCGGATGTCGTGGCTGGTTGGCGTTTGGGTCGGGATCTGGGGATCTTCCCTCGCGGTGGCGGCGGATGGGCCGCTCAGGCCGGGGGAGGCGGTGGCGAGGATGACGATGCCGCCGGGGTTCAAGGTCCAGCTCGTGGCGGCCGAGCCGGAGGTCGTGCAGCCGATCGCGTTTACGATCGATGGCAAGGGACGCCTGTGGGTCGTCGAGGGGGTTTCTTATCCCAACTGGACGGTGAACTCGGGGCCACGCGGGCGGGATCGGGTGCTCATCTTCGAGGACAGGGACGGCGACGGCTCGTTCGAGACCCGCAAGGTCTTCTGGGACAAGGGCGACACCCTTACGGGCATCGCCGTCGGGTTCGGCGGGGTCTGGCTGTGCGCGACGCCCAACCTGCTGTTCCTGCCGGATCGCAACGGCGATGACGTCCTCGACGGGGCACCCGAGGTGGTGCTCGACGGCTGGGACGTCAAGGCCCAGCACAACCTGTTCAACGGCCTGAGCTGGGGCCCCGACGGCTGGCTCTGGGGCTGCAACGGGATCCTCTCGAACTCGATGGTCGGCGCGCCCGGGACCCCGACGGACAAGCGGGTTTCGATCAACTGCGGCGTCTGGCGCTATCACCCGACCCGCAAGGTGTTCGAGGCCGTCGCCCACGGCACGACGAACCCCTGGGGCCTCGACTTCAACGACGTCGGCGAGGCGTTCCTCACCAACTGCGTGATCCCCCACCTCTACCGCGTGGTCCCCGGCGCCCATCTCGAACGGATGTTCGGCGCCAACATGAACCCGTATGCGTATGACCTGATCAAAACCTCCGCCGACCACATCCACTGGGCCGGCGGACGCTGGCAGGATTCCCGCCAGGGCCAGGCCCATAGCGACGCTGGCGGCGGCCACGCCCACGTCGGCGCGATGTTCTACCTCGGCGACAACTGGCCCGACGCCTATCGCGACTCGGTCTACACGTTCAACATCCACGGCCACCGCGTCAACCGCGACAAGGTCACGCGGAAGGGGGCCAGCTATGTCGCCACCCACGAGCCCGACTTCTTCAACGGCAACCACGAGTGGTTCCGCGGGCTGGAGCTGAAGTATGGGCCCGACGGTGCCGTCTTCTTCACCGAATGGACCGACCACGGCGAGTGCCACGAGACCGACGCCGACGGCGCCCACCGCGAGAACGGCCGGATCTACAAACTCTCGTATGGCGACGTGAAGCCGGTCAAGGTCGACCTCGACCACGCCTCCGACGCCGAACTCGTCGCCTACCAGGCCCACAAGAACGACTGGTACGTCCGCACCGCCCGCCGGATCCTCCAGGAGCGCGCGGCCGCCGGCAAGCCCATGGCCGAGGTGCATGCGGCGCTTCGCAAGCTCCTCACGACTGCCAAGACCACGCCGAGTAAGCTCCGGGCGCTCTGGGCCCTGAGCGTGACGGGAGGGTTGGATTCCCGCGTTCTGCAACAGTTGCTCGCCAATGGGGATGAACACATCCGCTCGTGGTCCGTGCGGCTGATCGCCGACTCGGGCGACTTCACCGGCATCCTCGGCAAATTCGCCGAGATGTCGCGTTCGGATTCCTCGCCGCTCGTCCGGCTGTGGCTGGCGTCGGCCCTGCAGAAGATCCCCGTCGCCGAGCGCTGGGGGATTGCCGAGGGGCTGGTGTCGCACGCCGAGGATGCGACCGACCCGACCCTGCCGCTGATGGTCTGGTACGGCGTCGAGCCCCTCGCGGTGGCCGATCGCGCGAAGGCGGTCGAACTGGCCGGCAAGTCGAAGCTGGCGGTCGTCCGGCAATTCCTCGCACGCCGGATGGTGGCCGACAACGCCGAACTGGCCCTGGCCGCGATGCTGCCGTCGGTCGATCGCGCCGACGACGCCTACCGCCGCGACGCCCTCACCGGCCTGCTCGACGGCCTGCGGGGCCGGAAGTCGACCGCCCGGCCCTCGGGCTGGGCCGAGATCCGTTCTCACCTGCTCGCCTCGTCCGACCCCGTCGTGAGGCGCCTGGCCGTGCGGCTGGCGATCCTGTTCGACGACCCCGAGGCCATCGCGATCCTCGAATCGACCTTGCAGAATGGCAAAGCCGACGCCGAGGAGCGGCTCGAAGCCCTCGACGCACTGACCGCCCGCAAGGTCCCCGGTCTGGTGGCGAAGCTGCAGGCGCTGCTCGATCAGCCGTCCGTCCGGGGCGCGGCCATCCGGGCCCTGGCGGCGTTCGATGACCCGAAGACCGTGGACCTGCTCCTCGATCGCTACGCGAGACTCTCCCCCGGCGACCGGCTCGACGCCTTGCAGACCCTGGCCGCACGCCCGGCCTCGGCCCGCCGGCTGCTCGACGCGATCCAGGCGGGGGCGGTGTCGCGGAAGGATGTCCCCGTCGCCACGGCTCGTCAGATCGCCGCATTCGGTGATAAAGATCTGTCGTCCAGGCTCGAAAGCGTCTGGGGTTCGCTGCGGGCGACGTCGAAGGAGAAAGTGGCGCTCATCAACAAGTATCAGTCGATCCTGGCCGATTCGGGGCTCCGCAAGGGCGACCCCGCGCGGGGGCGTGCGGTCTTCAACAAGTCGTGCGTCAACTGCCACAGGCTCTACGATGGCGGTGGCGACCTCGGCCCCGAGCTGACCGGCTCCGACCGGGCGAATGCCGTCTACCTGTTGGAAAACATCCTCGACCCGAGCGCGTCGGTCGGCCGCGACTACAAGCTCGCGACCGTCGCCACCCGCGACGGCCGCCTCCTCTCGGGCATCATCAAGGAGCAGACCCCGGCGGCGATCACGGTGCAGACGGTCAACGAGAAGGTCGTCCTCTCGCGCGAGGATGTCGAGGAGCTGAAGGCCGGCAACCTCTCGGCCATGCCCGAGGGGCTGCTCGACCCGCTGAGCCCCGAGGAGATCCGCGACCTGTTCGCGTACCTGGCCACGCGTGCTCAGGTTCTCGTGCCTTGATCAACGAATCCGGTTGCAGACCAATTTCTCGTCATATGTGGGAAATTGGTCCGCAATAGCGGACCCTACCTGGCCGCCTCGTGGAAGGCCTTGCGGACGGGGGAGGCGTCGGAGTTGGAGAAGTTGGCGCGCTGGACGATGAGGATGTGCACCCGTTTCTGGACGGGGTCGATCCAGGCCTGGGTGCCGTAGGCCCCGCCGTGGCCGAAGGTGCCGGGCGACAGCGGGGCCGTGACGCCCTGCGGCTCGCGGACGAGGCAGACGCCGATGCCCCACGCACAGCCGGGGGTGAAGCCCGTCTTGAGGTCGCCCGACTGGAGCGAGCTCATCTGCGCGACGGCCTTCTCGCTAAGGTAGCGCTTGCCGTCGAGTTCGCCCTTGTTGAGGAGCATGCGGGCGAACCTGGAGTAGTCGGTCGCGGTCGAGAACAGCCCGCCATTGGCGGCCGGGAAGCGGTCGCGGCTGGTGGGCGTCTTGCCCGACAGGAAGAAGTTCGTGGTCGCGACGAGTTCCCCCTGCTCCGTCCGCCGGTACGACTTCGCCAGCCGGGGCAACTGGGCCTCGGTGAGGTAGAAGCTCGTGTCCTTCATGCCCAGGGGCTTGAACAGACGCTCATCGAGGAACGCGTCGAACGACTTCCCGGAGACGATCTCCACGATTCTCGCGGCCGTATTGATGCCCGACTGGCAGTAGGTCCACTTGCTGCCGGGCGTGAAGTGGACGGGCTTCTTGAGGTAGTGCGGCACCGCCTCGGCGAGCGTCTTCGCCTTCCTGAGTTCGGCCGGCACGCCCTCGTCGAGCCCCGAGGAATGCGTGAGCAGGTGCTTGATCGTGATCTTGGCCGGTTTGCCCGACTCGGTCGTGAGCGCCGCGAATTCCGGGATGTACGTCTCGACGAGGTCGTCGACCGAGAGCTTCCCCTCATCCTGGAGCATCAGCACGGCCGCGCCCGTGATCGGCTTGGTCATCGACGCGATCCAGACGATCGCATCCGTGGACATCGGAATGTCCTTCTCGATGTCCGCCTTGCCCACGGCATCCAGGTGGATCACCTTCTCCGGCGTGGCGACCAGCGTGACGACGCCCGCGACTTCCCTGTCGTCGACGCAGCGCTTCATGGCGCTGGAGATGGCGTCGATCCTCGGGGCGGCGGAGGACTCCTGGGCGGGGGATTCGTTCGGGCCGGTCATCCCCACGATCGCGGAGATCCAGAGCGGATGGACCAATCGATGAAGCATGTCTGGGCGTCCTGTTCGGTTAGACGACGAGGAGGTAGCCAGATGATACGCCCGGCTCGGTGGATCTGCTACGCGCGATCTGGAATGCGCTCACCGAGGAGACGTTCGACTGGCCTGACGAGCGGCGTCGCACCGTTGTTTCGTACGACGCGGGCCCCCCTTACGTCGCCTACATCGAACCCGTCGCGATCGCCATATCCCTGCCCCGGGCACCGCTGTTCCTGAGACCCGAGGAGTCTGTGTCGACCCCACTCGATACGACCTATGAAGAAGCCTGGTTGGATTTCCCCGTCGCCCTCCGCAGCCCGCTGGAATCGCCCCGAGGCGGCCCGATGAGCGGGACGACCTGAGCCAGCAACCCCGGCGAGAGATCCGCAGGGCCGTCCGCGATGACGCGTCGCAGGGTGTCCTCCAGGGTTGTGTCGGATGAGGTCGCGATGGCGGCGGCCGCGAGGGTGACCGACCGGCTCATGCCGGCGGAGCAGGCGATCAGGGTGGGGAGGTCGGTGTCGATCAGGTCGGCGATCGTCCGGAGGGCGAGGCTCAACAGGCCTGGCGGGTTCTCGCCGTCGTCGGAGATCGGGAACCGGCAGCGGATCAGGCTGCGCGGGAGGTCGGCGAGGGGCTCGGAATCGGCGAGTTCGACGACGGCCTCGATGCCCGCGTCGAGGATCGTCCGGGGATCGAGCAGGTCGCCCGCGTGGCCGATCCAGAGGAGGTGTCCGGCGACCTTGCGCAACGGGGATTCTCCGATCGTGGGCAGGAAAAGCTCATCCGGCGACGATCCGTGACCTATGCTCTCACAGGGGGAGCCTCGCGTCGATCTGCCTCGGCGGGTTCGGGTGGAACTGTTAGACTGGGGGACAACGGGGTTGGTGAACCATCGGCGCACGGGGCGCTTGTGGCGGATCAGGTTCGCACGGACTTCCGGGTCGGCGTGCGCCGGGTGTGGGTGGTGCTGACCTCGACCCGCCAGGTCCATGACGACGCATCGCCGTCGCGCGTCACCATCCTGGAGTGGGACGACAGCATCACCGGAGGCGACGTGGTCCCCGGGTTCGAGGCGAAGGTCTCGGCGTTCTTCCGCCGCGTGCTCCCGAACGGCAGATCGCCCGGCACGCCTTCCCGGCACAAGGAGCAGGCCCATGGCCCTGGGTGAACTCGCGGAGATCGTGCCCGACGCGGTGGTGAGCTTCGACCTGCGCCCGGGGACCCTGGATCAATTCCTGAGGACCCGGTCCGAGAAGGGCCCTCGCCTGACCTGCGTGGAAGGGAGCGTGACGCTTGTGTCGCCCGGTCGTTCGCATGAGGTGATGGCGCGTCGGCTGGATCTGCTGGTCCTGGCCGTCTGTGCGGAGGTGCCGGTCCGGGTGCTCGGGCTGGAGTCGTCGACGTGGAGCCTGCCCGCGGGCACGGGCGATACGGCCTACGAGGCAGATAAGGCGTATGTGTTCGCACGGCGATGCGAAGAGCCCGACCCGAAACGGCCCGACCTGGCGATCGAGGTCGTCGTCAGCCATCCCGAGACCAAGGCCCTACGCGCCGCGGCCGTCATCGGGATCCCGGAACTCTGGGTGCTCGACCTCAACCGCGAGCACTTGGCTTTCTACCGGCTCGAACCCGCCGAAGGACTTGAGGCCCGCACTTATGTGAGAGTGGACCGGAGCCAGATTTTTGGATTCCTGAGTCCATCGGATGTACTCGATCGGCTCGAACGGTTCGATCAGGATGATGTGGCATTCATGGATGCCTGCCGCACCTGGGCGAGGGATCGCCTGAGGGCGGAATCGTCCGGTTGAACGAACGTGACGCCACTCCAATCGCGATACGTCTGGTCGACGTCCGAAAATCGTCCGCTCCATCCGCTCGCCCTCGGCAGAGCGCCCAGCGCCTTCGCCCCCGGGGTCCTTTGGGACGACCACGAAGCCGTCAGGGCTGGTTCGGGAGACCCACGCCCGGCGCGATCGGGCCTCGCGCTGTGGAATGGGGCGGAAATCGAAATCGAAAGAGGCCCGCGACTCCTGGGGAGGGGTCGCGGGCCTCGGGTTGGTCAGGTTCGACGGGCCGTCGGGGCGTCAGACGCCGGCGGTGGCCTCATCGCGGGGGTAGCGGGAGTAGCCGGGGCCCTTCTCGGCGAGGGCTTCGAGGGCCTCGGGGCGGATGCGGACCTCGGCCTCCTGGTGCTGCTTGAACCCGGTGCCGGCGGGCACGAGGTGGCCGAGGATGACGTTCTCCTTGAGGCCGACGAGGAAGTCGGACTTTCCGGCCAGGGCGGCTTCGGTGAGGACCTTGGTAGTCTCCTGGAAGCTCGCGGCCGAGATGAAGCTGTCCGACTGCACCGCCGCCTTGGTGATGCCCAGCAGCTGGGTGCTCGCCGCGGCCGGCTTGGGACGCGTCCACTCGGCCTTCCGCGCGCCGGTCTGCTCGACCCGCATGTTCTCGGCGTCGAAATGGTCGCGCGGGACGATGTCCCCCTGGCGGAAGTCGGTCTCGCCCGGGTCCTTGATCTTCACGCAGTTCATGAGTTCGAGGTTCTTGCCCCGGAACTCGAACTTGTCGACCACGGAGCCCGGCAGCAGGCCGGTGTCGCCGACCGAGTCGACCCGCACCTTGCGGAGCATCTGGGCGATGATGATCTCCAGGTGCTTGTCGTCGATCTCGACGCGCTGGCTGCGATAGACGTTCTGGATCTCGCGGAGGAGGTAGCGCTGGACGGCTTCCTCGCCGGAGATCCGGAGGATGTCGTGCGGCACCAGCGGCCCTTCGACCAGGGCGTCGCCGGCCCGGACGCGGTCGCCGCCGTGGACGCGGAGGTACTTGCCGTGCGGCACGAGGTGCTCGCGCTCGATGCCGCTCTCGTTCTTGACGATGATGGTCCGCTTGCCGCGGCGCTTCTCTTCCATCAGCTCGACGCGGCCGTCGATCTCGGCGATGACCGCCGGCTCCTTGGGCCGCCGGGCTTCGAAGAGTTCGGTGACGCGGGGGAGGCCGCCGGTGATGTCCTGGGTGCCGCCGACCTCGCGGGGGGTCTTGGCCAGCAGGGTGCCGGCGGTGATCGTCGCCCCTTCGGCGACCTCGATGCCGGCCCCTTCCGGGATGTAGTTATAGGCCAGGATGCGGCCTTCGTTGTCCTCGATCATGATCTGAGGGTGGAGCTCGCCCTTGTGCTCCATGATCGTCCGCCGGGTGTGACCGGAGGGGTCGAATTCGACCCTCATGGTCTCGCCCTCGACGATGTCCTCGTAGCGGATCTTGCCGCCGACCTCGGCGAGGATCGGGATGTTGTGCGGGTCCCACTCGCAGAGCATCGTCCCGCGGGTCACGGTCGAGCCGTCCTCGACGAGCATGGCCGCACCGTCGGGCACGTCATACTTCTCGAGCTCACGGCCCTTGACGTCGAGGATCTGGATCTCGCCGTTGCGCGAGAGGGCGATCTTCTTGCCCTCGTCGTTGACGACGAGGTTGATGCCGACGAACTTGACCTTGCCCTCGCGCTTCGACTTGACGTCCTTCTCCTCGACGCCGCGGGTGGCCACGCCGCCGATGTGGAAGGTACGCATGGTGAGCTGGGTGCCCGGCTCGCCGATCGACTGCGCGCCGATGATCCCCACCGCCATGCCGGGCTCGACGAGCTGGCCGGTGGCGAGGTCCATGCCGTAGCAGCGGCGGCAGATGCCGAGGGTCGCCTCGCAGGTCATCGGGCTCCGGACCTGGATCTTCTCGATCTGCATGTCCTCGAGCTTGCGGGCGGCCGCGACCGTGATCATCTCGTTCTCGCGGACCACCACGTCGTCGGTGATCGGGTCGACCACGTTGACGCGGCTGACGCGCCCGCGGATCGACTGCGTCAGGCTGACCTCGACCTTCTCGCCCTTGTAGATCACGCCCTTGGTGATCCCCTGAGAAGTGCCGCAGTCCTCCATCGTGATCACGACGTTCTGC
This sequence comes from Isosphaeraceae bacterium, assembly GCA_965279195.1. Taxonomy (GTDB): domain Bacteria; phylum Planctomycetota; class Planctomycetia; order Isosphaerales; family Isosphaeraceae; genus CBDIHP01. Next base: position 3,963 of record CBDIHP010000023.1, on the reverse strand, counting down.
GCCACGTCGGCGAGCTTGCGGGTGAGGTATCCCGAGTCCGCCGTCTTGAGCGCGGTGTCGGCCAGGCCCTTACGGGCACCGTGCGTCGAGGAGAAGTACTCGAGCACCGACAGGCCTTCGCGGAAGTTCGCCTTGATCGGCGTCTCGATGATCTTGCCGGACGGCTTGGCCATCAGGCCGCGCATCCCGGCGAGCTGGCGGATCTGCTCGACGCCGCCTCGGGCGCCCGAGTCGGCCATCAGGAAGATCGGGTTGAGGTACACCTCGCCGTTCCGGACGTCGTTCCGGAGCTGCTCCATCATCTCGGTCGTGAGCCGCTCGCGGGCGTGGGTCCAGTGGTCGAGGACCTGGTTGTACCGCTCCTGCTCCGTGATGATCCCTCGCTGATAGTTCTTGGCCGCCTTCGCGACCAGCTTCTCGGTCTCGGCCAGGATGATCGCCTTGGTCGCCGGCGTCTTGAGGTCGTCGGTCGCGAACGACAGGCCCGAGCGGGTCGACTCGCGGAAGCCCAGGTCCTTCATCGCATCGAGCAGGTTGATCGTCTCGGCGCGGCCGAGGATCAGGTAGCAGTCGGCGATGATCCCCTGGAGCTGCTTCTGGCCCAGGGCCTGGTTGTAGTACGGCATCTTCGGATGGAGGATGTCGTTGAAGACCACGCGGCCGACCGTCGTCTTGACGATCATGCCCGGCGTGAACTCCTTCTCGCCCTCGCCCTTGAGCTTCTTGTGGGCCGGCAGGCGGAGCTTGATCATCGCGTGGACGCCGACCTTCTTCTGGCTGAACGCCAGGAAGACCTCGTTCGGCGTCGAGTAGACCCCCGTCTCGATCCCGTTCTCGTTCTTGTACTCGCCCTTCTCGCCCGGCCGGTTCACGGTCAGGTAGTACGAACCCATGACGATGTCCTGGGTCGGGCTGATGATCGGGTTGCCGTTGGCCGGGCTGAAGATGTTGTTGGTGGACATCATCAGCGTCATGGCCTCGACCTGCGCCTCGATCGAGAGCGGCAGGTGCACGGCCATCTGGTCGCCGTCGAAGTCGGCGTTGAAGCCCTTGCAGACCAGCGGGTGGATCCTGATCGCGTTGCCTTCCACCAGCACCGGCTCGAACGCCTGGATGCCCATTCGGTGGAGGGTCGGGGCGCGATTGAGGAGGACGGGGTGATTCTTGATCACCTCTTCGAGGATGTCCCACACCTCCTCGACCTTCCGCTCCAGCATCTTCTTGGCCGACTTGATCGTGTCGGCGTGGCCCAGCTCGCGGAGCCGGCGGATGATGAACGGCTGGAAGAGTTCGAGCGCGATCTTCTTGGGCAGGCCGCACTGGTGGAGCCGGAGGTCCGGCCCGACCACGATGACCGAACGCGCGGAGTAGTCCACGCGCTTGCCGAGCAGGTTCTCGCGGAACCGCCCCTGCTTGCCCTTGATCATGTCGGTGAGCGACTTGAGCGGGCGGTTCGACGAGCCGAGCACCGGGCGCTTGCAGCGGTTGTTGTCGAACAGGGCATCGACCGCCTGCTGCAGCATCCGCTTCTCGTTGCGGATGATGACCTCGGGCGCGTTGAGGTCGACCAGCTTCTTGAGCCGGTTATTGCGGTTGATGATGCGGCGGTACAGGTCGTTGAGGTCCGACGTCGCGAAGTTGCCCGAGTCGAGCAAGACCAGCGGCCGGAGGTCCGGCGGGATGACCGGGATCGCTTCCAGGACCATCCACTCGGGGCGGTTGTCCGAGTCGCGCAGGGACTCGACGACCTTGAGCCGCTTGGTCAGGTCCTTGAGCTTCTGCTTGCTGGAGGTCTCGGTCAGCTCCTGCCGGAGCTGCTTCGAGAGGCTCACCAGGTCGAGCCGGGCGAGCAGCTTGCGGACGGCCTCGGCCCCCATGTCGGCCTGGAAGGTGTCGCCGTACTGCTCGCGGGCCTTCCGGAAATCCTCCTCCGTCAGGAGCTGGCGCTCCTTGAGGGGGGCGTCGCCGGGGTCGATGACGACGTAGTCCTGGAAGTAGATGATCCGCTCGAGGCTGCTCGTGCGCATGTCGAGCAGGGTGCCGAGGCGGGAGGGCATCGCCTTGAAGAACCAGATGTGGACGACCGGCGCGGCCAGCTCGATGTGGCCCATCCGCTTGCGTCGCACGCGGGAGTGCGTGACCTTGACGCCGCAGCGGTCGCAGATCATCCCCTTGTATTTCATCCCGCGGTACTTGCCGCAGGCGCATTCCCAGTCCTTCTCCGGCCCGAAGATCCGCTCGCAGAAGAGCCCGTCCTTCTCGGGGCGGTAGGTCCGGTAGTTGATGGTTTCGGGCTTCTTGACTTCCCCGAACGACCAGCTGCGGATGTCGTACGGGCTGGCGAGCCCGATCTTGACGGCGCCGTAGTCGTTGATACGATCGTAGGCACTTTCGCCCATGCTCACGAGACACTCTCCTCTGCCCGCCCGAGGGCGGCGCGGAAGTGGGGGTTGTTTCGGGGGAAAGTCAGCTCAACGGGTGGCGGTACGCCCGGCGGGTCGAGTCATTCGAGCCCGGTTCGGGGTCGCCCTGCGTTTCCCAGTTCCGTCGCGATCCGGATCGCTTCCGCCCAGGTCAGACGAAAAGGCCGCGGGCCAGGTCCTCTCGCCGTCGCGAGACCGGCCGCGGTCCACACGGTGCTCCTGCCCGTGACAACGCGAGCACCATCGCCGGCGCGATCCTTGCCCGGGCGCTATACTCAAGACTCCACAATCCTGACTCAAGCGAGGAACCTCGATCTCCGGGTGGGCCGGCGCGCATGTCGACGCCGCCGGTGGAGTCCGTATCCTCCGATGATACGCAAACCCGACTCCCTTTCCAAGGATTTTCTCCTTGACAGACGCGAGAATTCCTCAAGCCCTTTCCGGAACGGTTGAAATGGGTTGAGTGTGTGATTGCATGTGACGCCGGAGGTTCTCTGATCCGACAATCCTGCGGATTTGCCGTGGTCAGCCCACGCAGCGTGAACTAGAGTCAACGTGGGAGGATTCGGCCCGATGGCTCACGACACCCTGGCGACCCAGTTCCTTACGCGCGTCCTCGAACCGTTCTCGGAGGCCCTGGGGCCCGAGGCGATCCGGCAACTCGCGTCCCTCCGGATCGATCCGGACCTCCAGGCCCGCGTCGACTACCTCGCCGGGCGCGCAAACGAGGGAGAGCTGACTGCGGATGAGCGAGCGGAATATCTGAGCTACATCGAAGCGTCCGACCTCCTCGCCATCCTCCAACTCAAGGCGCAGCGCCGCCTCGATGCGAGCCGTCTCAAGTGATCGACGCGGCGACCATCGCATCCGTTCGCGCTCGTGCCGGCGATCGATGCGAATACTGCCGGATCCGCCAGTCCCACGTCACGCTGACTCATCATGTCGAGCGCATCCGCGCTCGGAAGCATGGCGGGGTGGATGATCCGGCCAACCTCGCGCTCGCTTGCGAACGATGCCATGCATTCAAAGGGTCTGATCTCACCGGGATTGATGCCTTGACCGATGTTGTGGTCCCCTTATTTCATCCTCGCCAGCAGAGCTGGGAGGACCACTTCGATCAGGTCGCAGAATGGATCGTAGGCAGGACTCCCACAGGGCGAGCGACCGTCGCGGTTCTCCGGATGAATGAAGGGCAGCGGCTCCAATTACGAGCAGCCCTCATCGGACTCGGACAATATCCGTAGGAGTCGGGCAGCCTGGCATGAAGACGACATTCAACTGGGTCTGCTCGGCAGGAGGTCCCCTGATCGTCGCCCCCGCCGAGATCGCCCCGTATTGGCGGGGCGTGGAAGCTTGGTCCCCTCCGAGGTCCAAAGGGATTGGGCCGGCGAGTCCGTCAGTGACTACGCTCGGGCCTGCGACATCGACGGTTATCTGGGAACCCTCAAGGTCGGGCACGGCGAGGCTCTCATCCTCGTCGATGAGCCGATGCAGACGGCGTTCATCCCCCACCCCGGGGGCGGGACCTTCGTGCGCTGGA
>CBDIHP010000022.1:0-73307 GCA_965279195.1 Isosphaeraceae bacterium | reverse complement strand
GGTCAGGGGCCTGGCGGGCGAGGCCGCCAGCAGGGCGGAGCGGAGGTGCTTCGAGGCGGTCGCGTGCCGGATCCAGCGGTCCCTGGAGGAGGCGGGGCACGGCCGCGGCGCCCGGATCGGACTCGGGGGGGCGTCGAGGCTGGCCGTGGCCCTCCGGGCGGGGCCCCGCGACGACCGGGCCGAGCTCGCCAGGGCGGATCTGAGGCGGCGGTTCTGGCCGCGGGAGGCGACCCCGGCCCGCGAAGCGGATGGCCGCTCCTGATCGCCCGCGGCCCTCGCCCGGAGGCTTTGCCTATCCAATGCGACGACGACGCGGCCCCGACCATGCCATTCCGACTCGACGTCCCATGGGGACCTTTCCGCCGACCACGGGCCCAGCTGCATCGCGTCGACGCGGCGATCCGCCCGGTGGACCGCTCATCCTCGGGGGCCCGCCTGCGCCTGCTCGCCGCCGAGGTCGAGCTGGAGGCATGGGTCCACTGGCTCGACGCCCTCATGGTCCGGTTCGAGCCCGGGGCCATCCTGTCCCTCTGCCCGACGGCCGGGGGGCTCGACCTGGCGGGCATTCGCATCGCCGAATAGTCACCCATCGCCCCGCCGCCCGTATATCGGATGGGGGAGCCGGTTCGATGTCGAGCCGCCGCCCCATATCCGCGACGACGATGACGCGGGGGAAGCCATGTCATGCCGATGCCTCTCCATGTCCCGTGGGGGCCCGACGCCGGATCCCACCTCGGGCCCTCGCGACGCGAGGCGCCTCATCCATCCTACTTCGTCGCCGCGGTCCTCTCGGTGGAACGACACCGCATGGAGACCCGCCTTGTCGTGGCCTCCGCCGGGCGGGAGATGGTCCTGGCCGTCCACTGGCTCGACGCCCTGATGATCCGATTCGAGATCGGTTCCACCCTCACCCTGGCCGCGAGCCCGCGTGGGCTCGACCTGGTGGACATCCGCGTAGCGGGACGGGCTGGTGACGACGCCGATCGATCCTGGGGCGATGGCCGAGCCCGATGACGGAGGGGCCGCCTCCTCGCACGAGACTCGTCGGGCCGCGGCGTCTCGGACGCCCACCCGGGGCCCGGCCCTTGCCTTGATGGGGAGTCATTGGCGGACTCGGATCGCCCGCCCGGCGAGCACATCAGGGTCGGCGTCCTCCCGGGGGGGGGGAATTGGCACGACCCTGGATGCTTCGAACCGCTTGCGTCGCGACCCCGCGGCGGCGAGACTGGCCCTCGCCCCTTCGCCCCGGGGGTGCCCGGGGGCGGCGGCCCGCCCGGCCCGGCGGCCGCCGTCCCTCGGGCACTCGGACGTACCGCTCGGCACGTGGTCACAAGACGATCCGACGGCCGACCGAAACGGACGGTCCTCAGCCCGGCAACTCCCAGTCCAGGGCCCGGATCAGCAGCCGGGCCGTCCGCTGGGGATCGCCGCCGTCGTACGTTAGCAGCATCTCCGGGAGCGAGGCCGGGCCCCGACCCGGGCGGTCGACGCGGGGGGAGGCGCGGATCCAGGCGTCGGGGTCGTGCGGGTGGCGGTCGAGGGCCGCCGTCAGATCGCACGCGACCCGGGGCAGTCGCCCGTGCTTCTCCGGCGACACGTCCGCGGTGCCCGCCAGCTCGCGGGCCGCGGCGATCACCGCCCGCACCGCCAGTCGGAGCGGGCGTCTCGATCGGGGGACGCGGATTCCTTCCGTCAATCCTCCCGGACGCGTCCGTGGGTGCCGGAGGACATCACGACGCCAGTCGGAGATGGCCGCGTCACATCGTCGCCCCGACGACGGTCCCACTTGCACGGAGGTGTCGCCATGTCGGGGGAGTTCGCATTCGTCGTGGAGGGGGCGGTCTGCGGCTACTGGATCGAGCCGGGGCCGGGGGGACGCTGCGGATTCCGCATCAGGGGATGCGCTGAGGTCTTCCTCGCCGACGCCCGGCTCGCCGGTCGCCTGTGGCCATCGGGATCGGTGGTCGCGTCGTGCCGTCGGCCGTCGGCCGGCACCGTGGAGGTGATCGACCTCGAATGCGGCCCGCCGGGGCCCCGGATCGCCCGCAGGTCGAGCGACGCAATCGACCTCGTCGCCGTCGCGAGCCGTCCCGGACGATGAAGCGGGCCCGGCGGCCGGGCCTCATCGATCGGCGTGGTCGCTCGCCCGGATCGACTCGGACGTCTCGCGGAGATACCACCCGGCGGCCTCGTGGTCCATCAGGACGATCACCCGCCCGGCCCGGGGATGTCCAAGGTGCGCAGTCTCCATCTTCTGGGGGAGTTCAACAATAGCTGACGATGAGGCCCCGACCCTTGTCCGATGCCGCTTGGAGCACGCCGCCCCATTGGACGAGGTAGGGCCAGAACCTCCCCTCGAAGAGCGAAGCGTTGCGGGCCTTCGACCCGTTGAAAGCGATGTGTCCCTTGCCGTGCTCGAACGGATCGCGGAGGCATTCCGGGTTCAGGCTCCTCCAGGTCTCCAGGTAAGAGGCGACGGAGTCCGGCGAGAAGCTGGAGAAGAAGACTTGCGGGTCGCTCTTGGGGCCCAAGTCCCGGACAGGCGGCCCGTCGTGGGGGCAGCGGGCCGTCGCCATCCAGAAGAAGGCCCTGGCGTAGCGGTCGAATCGCTCCCTCGCCTCGGGCTCGACCAGCCCGCGGACGCGGTCATAAGCCTCAGCCGCCTGGGTCATTGTCGAGTCGGTCGGGTCCAGCGGCTCGGACAGGTCCTCCAGCCACGGCTCCCGCTTCTCCAGGGCACCGAAGAGGAATTTCGCACGGCGAAGCCGCGTGGGTTTCTCCTCAATTTTGGAGAGCAGGATGCTCCAGTCCACGGCCGTTGCACTCAATTCGACTCCCATGTCGGTGCCCCAGCGTGTGGAGGGATCGGTTGCGGGCCTCGCCTCACCTGCCCCCGAGGCACCGCGATGGTAGTCAAACAGGCCCCTGACCGCGATCCATGCGGGCGGATTCACGGCGACATCCGCGTCGGGTCAACACGAAAGAGGCAGGCATTTTTCCACGGATGTCGCGATTACGGATTGGAACGCCCCGATCCGGATCATTCCGGTCGGGGCGTGCTCGTTCGAGGTGCTCGCCATCGGCCAGGTGAGGGCCTACTCAGCGGGCACCGGCGTCGTGCGGACGGCCTCGCCCCCTTCGAGCAGGAAGACCGCCACGACCTCGTCGGCCCGCCAGTGGCCGTGGTCGACGTGAGGCGGCCAGGGGGCCGGACGGAAGGCGAACGCGGTGTCGTCGGGGCAGAGGACCTCGACGACCAGGACGTACCGCATCCCTATGCCGATGCGGCCGCCGAAGGCCGACGCCCCCTCGATGAGCGCGAGGTCATCACGAAGGATCCGATCGGCCCGGTCTTCGACTCTCATGTCCATGGCCGGGGTCATACGCGTTTCGCTCGCACGGGGACACTCGGGTCGGTTACGATATCTTCGTCCGTCGATCCCGCCTCTTTCGACGAACGCATCGGGCCGGCGTCGATCCCGGGGGGAGATGGCGCCGGCCTTTGATGTTTCGAATGATCCTGGACGGTTGCGAATCGTACCGATGCGTGGGACACTTGTCATGTCCTCCCCGGACGCTGACGCCTCGACCCGGATCGCTCCGGGCCGGGGCGTCGGTCGTTGAGGGGTGCCCCGACTTTCTCCCAGAACTGGGAGGCGGGTCTTGCGGGTGACGCGCCTGCCCGTCGCGGATCTGGGCCGGAATCACGCCGTTCGGAGGGGACGGGCCGCGATTTTTCCCCTCGCGGGCGCCCAAATGTTCCGCATCCGGTCCGATCCCTCCCAATTCTGGGACACTCGACTCGGAACACGCGTGATCGCCGCAAACCCAGGGACGGCCAGCATTCGCGACGGAATTTGGGGCCGATCTCGACCACACCCGGGAGGCGTGCAAGGTTAACCGCAGGGGAGCTTCCCCAGCCCCGAGGGCTGCGGGCGTCCAAAACCAGGCCCGCCGGCGGTGCCGGGCGACATGCTGCGATGCCTCGGAGGGCGGCAGATACCGGAGATCCATGGTGACGATGGCCCGGTGCCAATGATCCGGGTGATGGGCATGGTCAGCATCCCTGCGATGTGGGCCGCCGTGCCGATCCGAGGGAAGTCGCCCGTTCGCCAACCTATCACTTACCCCGCCGGGCGGCCGTAGATGGAGGGTATTCGCTCCGGCCAGATTGGACGGCCTGATTGGGGCAGTGAGAGCCATGAGAGAGTGGCCGACTTACCAAACTCCGAGAATCCTGAATCGGACCCACTGTGATAAGCTACCGAACTGCGAAGGGGCCGAGACTTGCTTCAAGAGAGGCTGTACCTCAAGGGGCATGGTATGGACAGCTCTCCGGGTGAATCCTCTCGGCTGACGGAGGCCGAAAGGGGAGCCGCCGAGCAGTGGCGGCCGATGCTGAATCAGGTGCTGACGCAGGCCAGCACTCGGAGGATTCTGCTTCTAGGCGTCGCCATCTGCCGCCGCATCTGGGACCGGCTCCCGTACGACGACTGCCGCTGTGCAGTGGAGTTGGTTGAGCAACTCGCCGACCACCCGGACGTGGAGGGCGAGGACTACTCCGTCGCCGCCGCAGCCGATGCCGCGGCGGAGCGGCTCCAGGAGGGTTACTACCGGGTTCATCAGGCGGACACCGGCCCCCGCGGTGCATACCTCGCGGCCTTAACCTGCGGCGGCATGTGGCACGACCCGAACGGATCGGTCGAGATGACGGCCGACGCCGCCGCCATAGCCGCCGCCGGGGACGCCGAGGGACCGGCGTGGCAGGCCGAGAGGCGTGCCCAAGCCGGCCTCTTGAAGGAGCTATTCCGCAGCCCCTCACGGACGATGATTCATACCCCATCCTGGCGAACACCCGCCGTCGTCGAGTTGGCTCGCCACATCTACGAAGAGCGGGCATTCGACCGGCTGCCGTCCCTTGCCGATGCCCTGGGACTTGCGGGATGCACCGACCCGGAAGTCCTCGGACACTGCCTGGACAATAGGACGCACTTCCGCGGCTGCTGGGTCGTTGACCTGGTCCTCGGCAAGGCGTAAGCGGATTGCCAAACTTTCAGTCTGCGAAGCGTAACAGATAGGTCTTCGACGACCCTGAAACAGGTGCGCATACGAGCGGGGCCCGCACATCCCTGGGGCGTGCACCTCCGGAGTGACAATTCCGGGGGGCATGGAGTGCTTGCCGGCCGCATGAGATCCGGGCGTCTCCTGATGGGACACATCGGGCCGGCCGTCGTCTAGGGGGGAGGCGGCCGGCCCCGGTGTCCCGGGGAGGGAGGCCGCGTGTAGGGGGACGTGTTAGCCCGGTGGTCCGCTTACCGAGCCATCCACTCGCCCGCGTGGCAACACATCGAGCGTTTCATCTTTTACGACCCGACCGCCGCAGCGTGGTGCCCGACGAGACCCTCCGGGCCGAGGTGCTCCGGGCGGTGCGGGCCGAGTTGGGCGACTGGCTTGACTCGATCGACCCCGAGGTCGTGAATGAGGCGATCGGGGACGCGATCATCGGGCGGCCGCCCCGCTACTGAGCGGCAACGGACACGTCTCCGCCCATTTCCGTCTGAGTTTGTGGCGTGGTTTACGCACCAGGCCGCCGGATGGGGCCCTATTGATCCAAAGTGTCCCAGGATTGGGACGGGGCGATATCGCCGGACGGGTGTGAGCAATCCCTGTCTCGGCCTGGAGATCCGTGCAGCCCCTGATGCGGTTCTGCTGCACGCGACCCGCCCCTCCGCCACCATCTTCTCCAACGCAAAGGGGCCAAGACGGTTGGGGCACTACGCCACGATCTTGGAGAGGCGGTCATAGGCCGCGTCCACCTTGGCCATCTCCGCCGTCGAGCCGACCCGATCCAGGCGGGCGCTCTCATGATGCCCGGCGTTTCAGCAGCGAGCCAGCCGCCGAGGTCCGCGCCCGACTGGCCGCTGCTGATGATCCGGGTGACTGGCATGGGCAGCATGCCTGCGATGTGTGGTGTCGCCGTGCGCGGCCGAGGGCAGTCAGCAGTTCCCCATCCCATCAACTACCCTCCTGGCGGCCGGAGATTAAGGGGGTTTATCAGGCACAAAGGGGGACGGTTCGCCTAGGTGCACTCGCGACCGTTCGTTTTTGCAGACGGCTGGAATATCCTCGCCGCTTGCACGACTTCCATTTATCGCGGTGAATCGATATGAGTCCGGCGGGATAACCACGAGATCAACCGAGGCGTGATGCGATGCGATTGACTCCCCAGCAGGTGAACGCGGTCAGCGGGGCCATCTGGCTCATCGGCATCGGGGCCCTCTTCGCCACCGGTTGGTGGTGGCCGGGCATCATGTTCGTGATCGGCACATCCTCGGTCGTGCAGGGGATCGTGGCGGGCCGAGGATGGTATGCGTTCCAGGCCGGCCTATGGTCGTTCGGCATAGGGGTGTGGGCGATGACCGGCTTCAACCTCGCCGTCCTCTTCGTCCTCCTGGCCGTGAGCGGCATGCTCGCCGCATTCGTCCGTCCTCCTTCCGATGAGAAACAAGTAATCGACAGGTCTACTTCGCTTGAGTAGCACCAACCCCGTTGAATTGCCGGAGCTAAAGGGAATTATCTCCGGCAAAACAACTGCCCAGGCCGGGTAACGGTTGGATACTATGAGATTAGGTGCCGACGACAGTTTCCAGCAAAGGGCCACACTGTTGCTGAACTCACGTGTACGGTTCACTGTGCGGCGGATGATGGTCGCGGTGGCGGTCTTATCGTTGACTTTCTTTGCAGAGGGCATCCGGCAGCGGAGAGCGGCGGAGCAGCGTCGGGTCTCCTATCCTGAACGAGCGGAGCATTACCGCCGCCTAGCCCTCGGCTACCGGGATGCTTACAGGAATAGCCCGAATGAGCCCATGTCCATGGGCCATGGGACAATTTTCGCAACCACCTCGGCGATGAAACTCAAATGGGCGATGTATTACGAAGAGCTTGCACAGAAATATGCGACTGCTTCATTACGACCATGGGAAGTGGCTCCCCCAGACCCACCTCGGCCAGAGATTATCATCATACACCCTGATTGATATCGCGATGAGGTCCGCTTATGCCTGAGATGTGGCTCGACCTTCGAATTGGCGACCGCATTCGTCTGATAGCGATGCCGAGCGAGTTCGATGAATCCAACTACTTCATCCATCAGGACACGCGGCAGGTTTACGAGCGACTGATTGCAAGACGTCGGCCTCTTCGAGTTTCCAAAATCGATGAGTCGGGTATACCGTGGATAAACTGTCGCATCCTGGAAGAAGACGGCGTTCTGCATTATCACAGCTTGGCTTTTAATCATGGCGGCTGGGTTCGTGTTCGATGCCAGTCTTAGTCATCGCTCCCGGAGCGTATACCAGGTTTCTGTTCTCAGACTCCGGCGAAACATAAAGGCGATTCCGCGACCTTGCCGCGATGACGCGACTGGACGCCCCGACCCGGAATGAGCTGAGTCGGGGCGTGCTCGTTCCCGGGCCGGGCCCATCGGGACCGGGCGTCTGGCGAAGGGGCCAGGCGTCCGGCTTCGAGTGCGGACGGCCAGTCGCCGGAGGGCGTGAAGCCCGAGTGGAACGATGATGAGGCGCCGCGGTTCGCCTACCGGCTCGTCCACGGGCCCGCCTGGCGACACATCGAGTCGTGGCCGACGACGTGCGTAGCCGAACGGCGGGGGCGATAAACCCCTGAGTGACCGAATCGCCAGCAGAGGACTTCAGTCCATATCCGCGACTCTCTGCGAACTTACCGGTTTCAAGCCGATAGCGGTTCAGTTCGTCCTAAATAAATCGAAAAAACCGATCGAACTTCTAGAATTTCCATGAACCCCATCCCCGGCATGGGCGAGCTTCGCATGATGCCCATCGAAGATTCGCAGTTTGGTCCCGAATCCTTCCATCGGTCTGACCTCTGTTTCCGTCGAGGTCTACATGCTTGGTCGTTTACAGTTATGTGGTAGTATTTCACGGGATTAAATGCACCAATCATTACAAAGTGGGACTTTTTCTGGCGCATCGCATCATGACGGTGAATCCTCTGATGTGGATCGATGACTTTCTTAAAAGTTGCACCCGAGGCGCAGACGCGACGCATGCCAGGCCAGTAAATGTGGATGACCGGTTCGACGTGATCACGCGACACGCCAATCGTGCAAGGGCAGCACGATACTCGGTGAAGTGTGGGACGAGCCGGGCGATCCAGAGACCCCCTTGCTGAAGGATGCAACATGCCTATGCTCGCGCAGGGCCGCGATGGCCGCGGTCAGGATCGCGATGGGTTCATGACCGGACCCGAGGCAGTGTCCCGCTCTCGTGCAGCCGGCCTCGATTTCGGCCTGCCGCCCTGGCTAGAGGAGCAGGTCCGAAGGGTTGCGAGTAACCCGAGCACGATCCTGCTCGGAGGGGAGACCGGGACAGGGAAATCACGCCTCGCGAGGCTCATACACGAGGCCTCGCCCCTTCGGCAGCGGCCGTTCCTCGCGATCAACTGTTCCGCCCTCTCCGAAGACCTCATCGAGAGCGAACTCTTCGGCCACGTGAAGGGAGCCTTCACGGGTGCCGACCGGGACAGGGTTGGCAGGCTGGCGGAAGTGGGCGAGGGCACGTTGTTCCTGGATGAGATCGATAGCCTCCCCGGTTCAGACCAGGCGAAGCTCCTGAGGGTGCTCGAAGACCGGACGTTCGAGGCGGTCGGCTCGAACCGTTCGGAGCGTTTCCGGGCCCGCCTGGTGGCGGCCGGGAATTGCCCCCTGGAGCGTGCGGTCGCGTCGGGGCGATTCCGTGCCGATCTCTTTTACAGGCTGAATGTCGTCAATCTCGAGCTGCCGCCACTCAGGCGGAGGCGAGAATGGATCCCTTACCTGGCCGGGGCCTTCGTCGCGGAATTCTCTCGCCGCGATGGCAGGCCGTGCGAGCCCCTATCATCCGAGACGATCGCGACGCTGACGGCCTATCACTGGCCGGGCAATATCCGGGAGCTTCGGAACGCCCTGGAGAGGGCATGGGTGCTCTCGGCGACGGGCGGGATTACACGCGATGACCTGTCGCCGATCGTCCTCGCCGCCGCCCCGGACGACGTATCCGACGACTCCGTCGCGATCGAAGGGAATCCCGTCGCGACGGGACGCGGCGATGGGGCCGAGCCGATCCTCGTCCCCCATGCGTCCACATTGGCGGACGCGAGGGAGAAGTTCGAACGCGACCATATCTTGAGCATGCTGCACGCTCACCACAACAATCGCTCCCGGGTTGCCCACGCGTTGGGCATCAGCCGGGTGACCCTGTACAAGAAGCTGCATCGATACGGCATCGGCGTCGGCCCGAGCGGGTTTCAGCCGACCCGGCCGTTGCAGATCGCCGACCCGGCTGCCGAGAGGAACTGATCGCGGCGAGGAGGACCACAAGGCCGTCCTGGCCGTCCGAGGCCTTTTGTTTATTTGAAGACGTCCCGCCTCGAAGCTTGATCTCGGGGCGGGATATGTCTCCCAGTTGATAGCCCTGAGCAGCAGAATCGCCAGACGGAATGGGTTTCCCCGATTCACTCCGGTGGTATTACTTCCAGGCCCTGGGAGGGGTCGCATTCCTGGCTGCTCTTTCGTTGACCCTATTCGCAGTCGCGTTGCGTCAGGCCGGCCCACCGGCTCGCAGATACCCTGAGGGGATCATGACAGGGGAACATGCGGGCGATCCCGCGGCCTCACCGCGATTGCACAAGGGAACGCCCCGACCCGGAGTGCTCCGAATCGGGGAGTGCTCGTCTGAATGGGCATCTCAGGCGGGGCAGGGGGCAATTGCCAGCCGGTTCTGGGTGTCTCAGAGCAGGATGTATGCCTCGTCCGGCCTGCTCGCCGGGGCCGTCTCGCCCTCGAACTCTCCCCGGCCATCCCTCTCAGGTCCTCCTGTACTTGATCGTCTTGCCCTCCGACTCGCCCGTCAGCTCCAGCTCGGACGCCGTGGCCCTCACCTTGCCCCGCGTGCCGTCCCCGCCCATCGTCCATTCCAGCACGTCGCCCTCGAGCCTGTAGGTGCTCCGAGCCGCTGCCCGAGCATGGTCACCGTCGCCGTACCGTCCTTGGTGAATTCCAGCCGCAGAGCGCCCGGCGGCTCGACGGACTCACAGTTCCCGATGATCAGGTCCGCCGCGGCCGCGGGCGTCCCACAGCCGGGCATCGAGAGGGCCGCGCAGGCCACCGCCGCCATCACCCAAGGGGACTTCATGGCATCGCCTCCGGGTCGCAACCGCCCGCCGGCCGGCTCTCGCCGTCCAGTCACCGGTCGACGGCTTACGCATCCGCCGGCCGGCTCGTGACGCAGCGGACCGGCATGGGGGGACCCGAAGATGTGTGCGACGAAATGGAGTGAATGCTTCTCGGCTCGATCGCCCCGGAGACGTTCACCGAGGCGATACGGACGGGGATGGTGGACCGGGTGCCGCACTGGTGATCGGCGGTCGGCGGGGCGTCCAGGATGAATGACTTCGTCTACGAGGGGAAGGGTGCCGGCTGCGGGTCCGGCGGGGAATGCCGGACCTCACCGATCGGCCTTGATGATACCCGTCGCCTGCAACTCTCAGCGGATCGCCAGCCGACGAACTCGCGGCCCAACAGGACGATCCGGCGATCGCCGGGGAAAACGCGGTGGCGTCCGGGCGGGATCCGGCCAACATCGGGAAAATCTCGCGTGAATGCAGGTGTTTCCGGGCGAATGTCAAGGCAAGCCGGGCGTCCCGCCGAAATCTACGCCGCGATCTTGCATGTACCATTACCCAGTTGCTAATGTCCTCATGCGGCGTCGCATGATCGCCGGACCATGTATTCAGCCACCCCGAGTCGACATCGAGAGAACCCCCCGGTGATGAGACTGCCCAGACCCTTCGGATTCGCGGCGGATCGGGATGAGGCCCGGAGATCGCACTCGCACGGGGCGGCCCGGCGGAGGCCGTGGGGCCGGCGGCCGGAGCTGGAACCGATGGAGGACCGGACCCTCCTGACCATCCAGTTCCAGTTCGACTTCAGCCTCGATCGCAACGGCTTCTTCGCCTCCTCGGCCCGGCAGGAGGTGCTCAAGCTCGCCGGCCGGATGCTCGGCGAGCGGCTCAACGATTCGCTCTCGGCGATCGTCCCGAGCGGGTCGAACACGTGGAAGGCCAGCGTCACGAACCCCGCGACCGGGGGCACGACCACCTTCACCAACCCGACGCTGTCCAGTAACACCATCCGGATCTACGCGGGCGGCCGGGATCTGTCCTCCGGGACGCTGGGCATCGGCGGCGGCGGCGGTTATTCGTCGTTCGGCTCGTCCGCCTGGAACACCCTGGTCAAGACCCGGGGCCAGTCCGGCGTCTCCGCCGGCAGCGACGTCTCGCCGCGTATCGGCTCCATCGTCTTCGACACGGTCGGGACGAGCTGGTTCTTCGGGACGACCTCGAGCGGACGCTCCGGCAGCCAGAGCGACTTCCTGTCGGTGGCCATCCACGAGCTGGGGCACGTGCTGGGGATCAACTCGGGCAACCCGTCGTGGACCCAATTCATCAGCGGCGGCGTCTTCAACGGCAGCAACGTGAAGGCCGCCAACGGCGGCCGCGCGGTGGGCATCGACCCGGGCCGCGGCCATTTCGCCAACGGTACCGGCCTGGGCGGGCTCGAGGCGGCGATGGACCCGTCCATCACGACGGGGACGCGGAAGCTCTTCGGCAAGCTCGACTTCGCCGCCCTGGCCGACATCGGATGGTCGGTCGGCACGTCCAACGACACGATCTATCGCGCCCCCGAGGTGCTGGTGTCCGCGGGCTCCGCCGGGGCGTCGTTCTCGGCCACGGGGGCGCTCGACAACGCGACCGACGTGGACATCTTCCGGGTGTACGTGGCGGCGGGCCGGAAGCTCTCGGTCTCGGTCCGCGCCAAGACGGGGGGCACCAAGGTCGACACCTTCCTGAAGCTCTACGACCTGAGCGGGTCGCTCCTGAAGTCAAACGATTCCGGCGGGACAGGCGGGACCGACTCGTTCTCGAATTTCGCCGTGACACGGTCGGACTACTACTACGTCGCGATCTCATCGTTCGCGGGACGGAACTACTCGCCGTTCGTGCCGGACAGCGGGGCGAGGGGCCCGGTGGGCGACTACTCCTATACGATCTCGACGTCCTGAGCGACGAGGTCGGCTGCGAGGAATACGTATGTCGTAGGTGTCCCCTTCGGCTGACACATCGGGACCGGAGCCATCCCGGGGGGAGTGGCCCGGCCCTCGATGTCTCGGCGTCGCCTTTCGATGAGACTGCGGCCGTCTCTCCCCCCCGAGACCCGCCGGGCCCGACGTCCGCCCTCCGCCGGGATGACGCCGGGCCCCGGCGTTCCCTAACCGCGACTTTCCCGAGGGCGTCCGGTGGGCAACACTCTGGCGTCAGTCGTCGGGGCAGGCGTCGTCTAGGGGGGAGGCGTCCTGTCCCGGTGTCCCGGGAGGTGAGCCGCATGCGGGACGACGAGCCGGCACCGTGGTTCGCCTACCGAGCCGTCCACTCGCCCGCGTGGCGGCACGTCGAGGGTCTCATCGTCCGTGACCCCGACCGCCGGGGCGTGGTGCCCGAGGCCGTCGAGGACGCGATGCACGAACGCCTGCCGAGGTGCTGAACGTCACGCCGCACACTCTCCCAAGCGCCGGGGCTCTGTTCGTCCCAACCCTCTCCGGGTGTCTTCCTCATCGGGGGCCACCCGCGAATCGAGGGGCAAGCCGCTCGCGAAATCGCGGGCGATGTTTCGATTCCCGAGCGGCCATCGACCAAATAAGCGGTGCCTCCCGATGGCCAGGAGGTCGTCCGCCACGGGACGGTGACGGACACCTGGGTCGCTGATGGGAACTCCCCAGTCCTTTCGATCGGCCGCCACCTGTTTTCCACCTGTTCCTGAGGTGAGGCAGCCGTTGTCCGGGCGGCTGGATTCTCCCGCCTCCAGGGTTTCGAGGTCTCGAACCGAAACAATCTTCCCGGGTGACCGACAAGCTGCCTTCATGCGGTCCAATTCGTAGCGGTCCTGCGGGAGGGAGTAGCGTTTGTGGCTCAACACTCCCCACTGCGGCATGAAGAGTTCAATGCCCAGGAGCGGGGCAGGGGAGCGCGGCCGCGAGCGAGAAGGCCAGAGCCCGCGGGCGGGCATCCTGGCGGCGGCATGGTCCCGGGCCTGCCGTCCCGATAGAATCCGGCCCGCAGGGCCGACGACCCGCGACCGGGCCGGGCCCGGCGATCGTCCCGGGGGCCGCGACCATGCCGCTGGTGTACCACCAGGCCGCGTTCGACGTCATGGGCAAGACGCCCAAACCATCGAAGAAGGCCCTCGGGATCCTGGAGGGCCGCGAACGGGCCCTGGGCGTCATCCTGCCGGCGTCGTTGAGGGAGTTCTACTCCCTCGCCGGTGCCTCCGACGTCCTCACCGACCACAGCAATCAGGACCCCGCCGTCCCGATCGAGGAGCTGGGCGAGCCGGAGGACCTGAAGCGGGGCGTGCTCCGGATCCAGGACGAGAACCAGGGCTGCGCGACCTGGTACGTCCGGCTCGACGGCTCGGACGACCCGCCGGTGGAGGTCGCGAGCGAGTTCGAGTACCGCGACCCGCCCGAGGGCTCGGACGACTGGGGATTCTGGGACGTCGCCCGGTTCGTCCGGTTCTCCGACCGGTTCTCGGAGTATGTTCACCAGCGGGTGCTGAGCTACGGCGGCGACAAGCGAGACAGGAGGGTGGCCGCGAAGCTCAAGCTCTACGGGGTCGAGCCGACCTTCGACGGCTCCGGCAGGGCCGTCTCGCTGTTCTTCCACAAGGAGCGGGTGGACCGGCGGGGCTTCGAGCCGG
Organism: Isosphaeraceae bacterium; assembly: GCA_965279195.1. Classification (GTDB taxonomy): domain Bacteria; phylum Planctomycetota; class Planctomycetia; order Isosphaerales; family Isosphaeraceae; genus CBDIHP01. The sequence continues at coordinate 59,479 of CBDIHP010000022.1, read as the reverse complement.
CCCTGCCCCTGGACGAGGCGGGGATGAAACACATCCGCCGGCTCGATCGCGTCGGGCAGCTCGAGGTCTTCCGGCCGGCGTCTCAGGTGAGGGGCTGGCCCGCGATCCGAGACCATCCGGGGATCGCACGGCTCCGCCTGTCGGGCGGGCTCGAGGACCCGGCGGTCGAGCACGTGCTCGCGATGCCGGCCCTCGTCGACGTCAGCATCTCGACGTGGGCACTGACCGACGTCGGCCTGACGCGATTGCTCGAAGGCCGCCGGTTCACGTCCCTTGAGGTCGCCGTCGAGGACGAGGTGACCCCGGCCGGGCTCGCGGCGCTGGATCGCCAGGTCGATCTCACGTCGCTCCGGCTCTGCGACCTCACGTCCCGCGTGGGCGACGACGACCTGCGGCACATCGCAGGGCTGACCCGCCTGGAGTCCCTCTGGCTCACCCTGGACCGGCTCACCGACGCGGGCCTGGTCCATCTGGCCGGGCTGTCGAACCTGACGGAACTCCGCTTCGGCCGCACCCAGGAACTCACGGGGACCGGCTTCCGCCACCTCGCCGGCCTCGCCCGGCTCCGCGAGCTGGAGCTCAGCCAGCGTCCGGTGGTCGACGCGTCGCTGGAGCACCTCGCCGCGCTCGTCGAGTTGGAGGTCCTGGACCTCTCGGGGACGAAGGTGGTGGGCCCTGGCCTGGAGTCGCTCTCGGGCCTGCCGAAGCTGCGACGGCTCGACTGCGGCTGGTGCGCCATCGACGACGACGGGGCGCGTCACCTGGGGGCCCTGACGTCGCTGGAGCGGCTGGATCTGAGGGGGGCCCGGGTCACCGACGGGGGAGTGCGTTCGCTGGCCACCTTGCGATCGCTGCAGACCCTCGACCTGACCGGCTGCGCGGTCTCCGCCGCGACGATCCGGGAGCTGAAGGCCGCCCTCCCTGAGCTGAGTTACGTGAACTGGACCCCGCCTGGCAAGAACCCGACCATAGGGAGTCAGTTCGATTTCCGCGCGCCCGGGCCGTGATAATCCCTCTCTTGATTCGCGGTCCGTGCATGTCCCCGCGGGGCTGGGCCAAGGGCCCTCGACTCCTTCGACCCTGAGCTGGTCAACGAGGCGATCCTGAGGGGATGATGGACCGGGTGCCGCACTGGTGATCGGCATGATCCAAGCACATCATGGTGTCCCGCCCCAGCGTCGTCGCACGCCTTCATCGCGGCGACGGATCGGAGATGCCTCGCCATGTCCGTCCCCCCGCCTCGCGACGGTCCGCCGCCGTCCCGCTTCCTCTGCGAACTGGCCCTCCGCATGGTGGAGGACTACGAGCGGGCCGACATCGCCACCGAAGCGACCCCCGACGACCCGGGAAGTCGGGATCACCGCGAGGTCGTCGGGGGTGCGCTGCTGATCCTGCTGATGCTGCTGGGCGGGGCCGCCCGGGTCGGCGACACCGTGTACGAGGCCGACGGGGATCGCCTGCGGGTGCGGCGGGGGGTGCAGGACCTGATGGATTGCCCCTGAGGGCCGCCGCGATGGGGGTGCCTCCTCCCGTCGAGGGGGCCGAAGAACTTGCCCGCCATGACCGATTGTCGGCCGCATCAATTCGCGGACGAGTGGCGGGGCGAGGCCCACGCGAGCCGGTGCGGCCGCGATGGCCCCTCCGGACGCGGTTCCCTCGGCCAGAACCAGAGCCGAAGGATCGCCTTGGCGAGCCGATACCTGTCCGCCCTGCCGTCGACCAGGAGCATCTCGACCAGGCTCAGTCCGCCGCGTGAGGGGCCGACCCGGGCCAGGGCCTCCGGGCGACCCCGGGCGGCTAGAATGGATTGCCGGATGCGATCGGCCAGCGACTCGAAGCAGCGTCGCTCCGCCTCGCTGGCCGCCTCGCGGGCCAGGGCCAGGGCGGCGTTCAGGGCCGACCTCGTCGCCGACCGGATCGCCGGGTCGGCCTCGCCTTCGGGCCTGTCGATCATGGGCGAAACCCCGAGGGGGAGGGTCCGATGCCCGGGCCGGGGCCGACGCAACGTCGCGTCAGCCGACCGGGCCCGGACAGACAAACCATATCCAGTCAGGGTAATTTGTCGAATACATAATACAGTGCCCGATCATCGGTTTTCCCTATTCTACAGAATCAATGAATCGATTCGTGAGGCGGCCCCTCGTCGCTTCAGATTTCGGGACAAGCATTTAAGTCGCCATTCTTGACGGCATAAAATCGATGGGACGCGGCCCATAACCGCGGCCCGCCCGCAGGCCGCCACGATCGCCATTCTCGCGAACCTTACAGTGGGTGTCCGCGTGACGCCTCGCCGCGGCCCGCCGGGGACGGCGTCTCAGCCCGGCAACTCCCAGTCCAGGGCCCGGATCAGCAGACGGGCCGTCCGCTGGGGATCGCCGCCGTCGTACGTTAGCAGCATCTCCGGGAGCGAGGCCGGGCCCCGACCCGGGCGGTCGACGCGGGGGGAGGCGCGGATCCAGGCGTCGGGGTCGTGCGGGTGGCGGTCGAGGGCCGCCGTCAGATCGCACGCGACCCGGGGCAGTCGCCCGTGCTTCTCCGGCGACACGTCCGCGGTGCCCGCCAGCTCGCGGGCCGCGGCGATCACCGCCCGCACCGCCAGGCGGAGCGGGCGATGCGGGTCGCGGGCGTCTCGATCGGGGGACGCGGCGAGGGGCCGGCCCATGGGGCATCGCCTTCGGGGCGGGGGGAGGTCGGGGGTGGGGGCACGAGCAGGGAGGAGAGGCCGCGGCGGCCTCCGGCGTGCCGAGGGATCGAATATGTTCGCAGCGGACCCTCTCGATGTCTAAGGGTTTCTGCGGATTCCTTCCGTAAATCCTCCCGGACGCGTCCGCGGTTGCCGGAGGACATCACGGCGCCAGTCGGAGATGGTCGCGGCCCGTCCTCGCCCGGCGGCCGGGCCTCATCGATCGGCGTGGTCGCTCGCCCGGATCGACTCGGACGTCTCGCGGAGATACCACCCGGCGGCCTCGTGGTCCATCAGGACGATCACCCTCCCGGCCAGCAGGTGCCCGGTCGGCAGGATCAGGGTCCGGATCCAGCCCGACCGGGTGAGCGACCGCAGGCATCCCGCCAGCTCGCCCCGCGACACCGACGCGGACTCCGCCAGGGCCTCATCGCCCTCGCGGCAGATCAATCCCTCGTCGTCGGAGTGCAGGCCGAGCGCGACCAGCACCCGGCGGGTCGGGGCGTCGCCCGGGGCCGATCGGGACCGGGTGCATCGCCGCAAGCTCGTCGCCATCGATATGGTACCCCCCCCTGAACACGCCGGGGCGGCCGATTGGCGGGGCGAAGTTGCCCCGCCCGGCGGCGGACATCCCCGTCACGTCATCCTTCCGGGAGCCTGGGGGAGGAGGGGGCGGCTGCCTCACGATGAAGCGTGTTGTCGCGTGAATGATGTTATAGGATGCATCGCGTCATCGACAATATTTCCGCCAGGAATCCCGGACATCGCCCCGGATGCGTCCACTCCCGCCCTCGCCTGTACGCGTCCGATTACGGGGCGGGGATGGATCCATCCCCGCCACGATGTTGCGGAGTGGCGACGCGACGGCCTGCGGGACCCGCCGGATGGGTCGATTGCACCGACATTCATCATAGACGCCACCGATATCATCGGCGAGGGCGAAGGGATGCATCGATCTCACGCCCGATTCGGCCCTGGATCGGATGGCGTTGTCCAGGATGATGGCCATCGTGCGGAATCCGCTCGCCCGGCGACAGTCCCGATGGTTACGATGGGTCCGTTCGTCGATCCCGCCTCTTTCGACGGACGCATCGGGCCGGCGTCGATCCCGGGGGGGAGATGGCGTCGGCCTTTGATGTTTCGAACGCTTACGAATCAGCTCGGCGTGAGCGAAACTCCCTGGCCATCCCGGGGCGGAGGGCATGGCGAGCGATAGGCCACCGCCCGCTCCTCGATGATCGGATTCCTGATCGGGCTGGAGACGAAATACTCCACCGGCCCAGCGTCTTCAGCTCGGGCTCGCTGCTCACCTTTCCCCGCCGGCCCGGGGCGACGGTCGATCGGGGGCGATGGCCTCGCACGCCGATATGCATGCATGAGATGATGTTTACTTTTCGCGACATCGATCCGGGGCCGGGCTTCACCGGCCCGCGAGGCGGGCCCTATGATGGGGCCGCACCTCCGCCACCCCCGGCATCATCGCACCATGAAGACCCGGATCGCACCGCCCCCCATGGCCGTGGCCATGCGCCACCCGACCGATCCCCCTCCCAGGCCGCCCGCCGAGGAGTTCGGGGATGCCGTGGCGCATCGTCGGCTCCGCTGCCGCCGCTGCGGGCGGGCCGAGTGGCATGACAGGCGGGCCGCCACGCTCTCCCCGTGGGCCCTCCGGCATGAGTCGAGGTGGTGGCCGGCGGCCCGCCTGCTGAACGCCGCCGTCGGCCTCCTGCCATGGTCCTGGACCTGCCCCTGCCGCGGAAGCCGTTGGGGTCGCCCTGGCGATGAAGGGCCGGGGATTTGACCCGCGTCGGCGTGGGCGAGCAAGTTTGACTGAATACGTTCTCCGATCCCGCCCCTTCCGATGGACACATCGGGTCGGCGGACCGCCCGGCGGGATGCCTTACCGGCCTCGGTTTTTTCCACTTTTTCGGAATCGTTTCAAGCCACTCCCGCCCGAGGCCAAACCGGGCGGCAGGCCACGGTCGGTCAACCTCCGCGAGGTCCTCCATTCTCTGCTCCACCTCGACCGCGCCGGCTGCCAGTGGGCCATGCTGCCCCGCGACCTGCTCCCCAAGAGCACCGTGTTCGAGTACTTCAGGGCGTGGCGCGACGACGGCACATGGCAGGAGATCATCGATGCGTTGCGGGCCAAGGTCCGGAAGCAGGCGGGCCGGGAGGAGACGCCGAGCGTGGCGATCATCGACTCGCAGAGCGTCAAGACGACCGAGTTGGGCGGAGAGCGGCGCCACGACGGCGGCAAGAAGGTGAACGGCCGGAAGCGACACATGTGGTCTGATACCATGGGCTTGCTACTCGTAATCCTGGTCATCGGTGCCCGGGCCGACGACGGCACGACGGCGCCCGGGGTCCTGGATCAGTTGGACATGTCGAGATATCCGCGGCTTCAGCTGGTCGGGGGGACAGCACGTAGCGCAACAAGAGCCTCGACGACTACCTGGAACGCGCCGAGCCCGGCAAACGACTGGAGGTAGTCGAGCGACCGGCCGGCGCGAAGGGGTTCGTACTGGAGCCGAGGCGATGGGTTGGCGAGCGATCGTGGGCCTGGCTGGGGCGGTACCGACGGCTGGCCAAGGACGAGGAGTATTACGTCGAGTCGAGCGAGGGGATGATCAAGATTGGCATGACTCATATCATGCTGAAACGTCTCTCTCCGCCTAAGCCGAGTAAGCCAAACCGCTTCAATTACAGCAAAAAACTAGGAGCGCTTTCCGGATAACCTCTGATAGAAGGCGCGGTTGGCGGACCGGACCCGCAGGGTGGCGTCGAGGATCAGGAGCCGCTCGCGCACCGTATCGATGATGTTCTGAGCGTAGGCCTCGTTGGCCTCGACCAGCGGTTCTCGCGTCATCGAGCACCCCGTTTGTTCGCCCCGGGGCGGCGCCTCGCCCGGGGCGGCACGCTCCGGCCCGGCGACCCGGTCAATCGGAGCGGCGCCCGGCGGTGTCCCACGACTCGGCGACCGTAGCGGGCCGACCCATCGTACAGCGTTTCGAGGGCCCATGTGCTCCCCGAGAGGCAGGATCGGGACGGTTTTGGGCGGTTCGCCCCCATCATCGCCCTGCGATTGCCCGCCGCGCCGCGATCGGGGGACGACCGCTGGCGGTCCGACGGGCGGGAATTGCGGTAGGATGAAGCCCGCACCGGGACGACCGGGCGGCGTGGGGCGGGGTCGGGTCGCGGCCACGCGATCATCGCGACACGAAATTTCGATCGCGCCCGACGGAGCCTCGCATGATCGCCCGCGCCCGCCTACGATGGTCGTCGAGCCTAAACGGACTCTCCGCGCGCCAGCTTGCCGCCCGCACCTGGGACCGCATGCAGGCGCACGACTCCATGATCTGGGCGGCCGCCATCGCCTTCTACGCCCTGTTCGCGACGATCCCTCTGCTGGCCCTCTTCCTGGTCGTCACGGTCCTGCAACTGCCCGACCTCTCCGGCGCGGCCAGGCGGCCTTCCGGGCTGGGGGCCCTGACGGTCCACCAGCTGGAGACGACCCTCCAGTCGCTCTTCCCAGCCGAGGCCTACGTCCTGGTCCGGGACCAGATCGCGCGGATCCAGGCCCAACCCCCGATGGGCCTGGTCTCGATCGGCGTGGTGGTGGCGCTCTGGGTGGTGTCGAGCCTGTCGCTGACGGTCATCGATGCGCTGAACCGGACCTTCGGGGCCGCCGAGACCCGCTCGTTCCTGAGGCTCCGCGTGACGGCGCTGGCCCTGACGCTGCTCCAAGCGGCCGTCCTGCTCGGGTCCCTCGTGGCGATCGTCGCCTGGCCGACGATCCTCCGGGCGCTCGGCCTGCACACGGACGGGCCCCTGGCCTGGCTGGCGACGGTGATCCAGTCGCTCGTGCTCCTGCTCACGGTGTTGCTGAGCTTCGCGCTGACCTTCAACGTCGGGCCCGCCGCCCGGCATCGCCGAGTCTGGGTCACGCCAGGGACCTCGGCGGGGGCCGCCGCGTTCCTGGCCTTCTGCTACCTGTTCCGCGTCTACGTCCGTTTCTACGGCAGCTACGACCGGGCGTACGGCTCGCTTGGCGGGATCATGGTGCTGGTCTTCTGGTACTGGGTCGTGGCGATGGTGCTCCTGGGCGCGGCCGAGATGGACCGGGCGATCGAGGCGGCGGCGTCCGCGGCCGAGCCGCCCGGTCGGGGGGGGTGACCCGGGCCTCTGCGGGGCGTCCTGACGTCGGCCCGGCCGGGGGATTCCCCCTCCGGCGGGAGCGGCTCGTCACGGCGAGATTCGGCCGACATCCTCGGCGGTCGCGGCCCCCGCCGCCAGTTCGTCCAGGTGCAAGTGCAGGATCCGCCGGATCTCCGCCGTGGTCTCCGGTTTCGTCAGGCAGGCGTGCCAGGACCGGACGAACGTCTCCGACCGGGCTCCCTCGAGGTGGGCGCTGGGATAACGCACCACGCCATCGGTGATCCGATCCATGGTGATGTTCGAGCCGGGGTTGAACACCGCGATGATGTTGTGGACCGGGATTTTGGGCGCGACGGGTGCATCTTTGATGACCTTCAGGCTCGGATTCTCGGGGTTCAGTCCATTCACGCCATTGAGCAACTTGGCATGGAAATAGGGCCGGATCAGCCCCGCGCCGTTATCCGCGATCAGGCGGTCCCGGATCGGCTGGAGGACGTCCTCGGGGCGGATGAACAGCGACGTCAATCGACCCGGGAGGGTCACGGCCTCGCGGCTGCCCCCCATGGGCGCGGCGATCAGCACGGCGCGGGCGATGTAGGGCTCGGGCTTGAGGAAGTAGTACTCGGCGAGCAACTCGCGCGCGGAATCTGTCGCCGCCACCGACCCAAGGGGCCGAGTGAAACCCGCGTCCCATAGCGCATCGCCGGTGTCGCTGATCATCGCCTTGGTCATGATCCCGCCCATACTGTGGCCGACGATCACCATCCCCTTCAGCGCCGGGTCCGCGCCCCGGGGATCCAGCATCTCGCAGGTCTCGCGGATCAACCTCTTGATGGCGCGTGAGGAGACCGCCATCGGTGCCCCCGAGGGATAGCGGATGGCCCAGAACTGGTACCTCCTGCGGACCTCAGGGTCGCCCAGCAGGTCGTTATAGGCGGTGAGCCACGTGGACGGCTGGCTCGCGATCCCGTGGATGAACACCACGGGGATCTTGCCCGGCTCATAAGGGCGGGGCATGAGCACGCCCTCGACCTCTTGGGCCTTCAACGGGTTGAGCGTGCCGATGACGCCCAGATTACGCGCCTCGGACCGGTTGGCCTCGTAGGCGCTAGCGGCGGTGAAATCCGCAGCCAGGGAGAACGATCGGCCCCCGAACACGACCCGGTCCTCGTTGTACGAATCGCGCAGGTCCAGATCGACCGGCATCCGCCGCCATGCCCCGCCCACGAGCCCGCCCATCGGCCGCATGATGGCGGTCGCCGGCAGGATCAGCTCCAGCCCGTAGAGCGTGTCCTGGACGTCCCGGGGCGCGTCGCGGTCCACGTCGCGGCAAACTACCACGGGCACTCCCACGCCGACGCGCGAGTGGTAGGCGTTCATCCCGCGAATACGGAGGTCGGAGGCGACGTCGACCCTCTCCACGCGGTCGGGCTTGAGGAACGATGTCGACGACGTGGCTTTGACCCCGGCGTCGGCCAGGGGCCGCCGCCCAGTGCTTCCGGGTCAGGGACACGGGCCATCGGGTGGCCATCCGGACCAGCCGCCCGACCGACGCGTCATGGACGTCGCCGGCGAGCGTCCGGGTGCGCTCGTCGCCGCCGCCCAAGGCGAATGCGGCATACACGGCGCCGTCGCGGTAGCATTCCATGGCCTCCCGGGGCCGGATCGCCTCAACCCGCCTCCCCGCGCGGTAGGAGACTTCTGCCAGGGCGAGCACCGCGTCCGGATCGAGCCCGCTCTCCGCGTCGTGGCGAAGCGCCAGGGCGGCCAGCCCGGGGTGATGCCGGAACGTCCCCAGCAGCGTGCGGCTCTCCAGGACCCCTCGCGTCCATGCACTGATCCCACGTGCGCCCGACATGGGCTCGGGCTCGCGGGCCCTCGAGGAGTTCACGGACGGGCATCCGGCCAGCACGGCGACGAACAGGAGTGCCTCGGGCAAGCGTCTTCGCGGCACGGGTCAGCACCTCATACCTTAGCACGCCGAGTCGGGGCCTTTTGTCGGCGCGCAACACCAGCCGTCATTCATCGGCACGCCCCGACGGAATCTCTCTCCGGGGTGGCTCCGTGACATCGGAAACGGGCGTGCCGACTCTCAACTGGCTTCCCATGCCAGATCCATTGCGACCCGGCTAACTTCGGCAAAGCGAGTCGTATGTTCGGAGTCGTCGGCCTGGTCCTGTGTCCTGGGCAGACCGGCATCTCCCACGTATTGACCGGCCCGGGGTCTCCGCCTATTGTGCCGACGCCCATTGCCCGGGTCTCCCGGAAATGGGCCGATTCCTCCGACGCTGTCGCCGCCCGACCTCACCGTCGGATGGACGGTTGACGGGCTGGGACGACTGCCTTCCCTCCGTCCGCGATGCCGGGGCCGAAGCAGCCGAAGCGCGACGCGACCCCTTCCAATCGAAACGGTTGCGGATTGCGCCGATGCGTGGGACAGTTGTCGTGTCCTCCCCGGACGCTGACGCCTCGACCCGGTTCGTCCGGGCCGGGGCGTCGGTCGTGATGGGGCAGGGCCGACGAGGCCTCCCGGATTGGGGAGGCGAGCCCACGCCAATCCGCCCAGGTCAGACGCGATTTCACGTCGATTCGCCCCATTCACACCGCGTTTGATCCGATTTCCGCGGGAACTTCCCCGCCGCGTTCCCCTTTTTATCACCCCCTGAGTCCGAAAGATCCCAGAATTGGGACAACGCGTTCGGGGGCGTTCCGAGACCGACGCCTCGACGCAACCGACGGCACGAGTGTCGCTTGCGATCTATACGCGGCGGGATCCAGGCCTCGCCTCGCAGAAACCCAAGGCTAATCGGAGGGGACGCAACCCCCACTCGTCGCCGCAATTCGATACGCAGAATTCCTGAGCAGGAACTTCCGCTCACAGCGGGCACGTCGCGGCCAGGAGGGAATCCGAATCGGGGCGTGCTCGTGACCGAAGGGGTCGGCTGCGGCAGAGTAGGGGCCTATTCGATGGGGGCCGGCGTCGTGCGGACGACCGCGCCTTCTTCGAGCAGGAAGACCACGACGATCTCGTCGGCCCGCCACGGCCAACCGGGCAGGAGGGGGGACGGCCACGGGGCCGGGCGGAAGGCGAGTGCGGTGTCGTCGGGGCGGAGGATCTCCACGGCCAGGACGTACCTCATGCCCATGCCGGCGTGTTTGCCGTGGATCCAGGCCCCCTCGATGAGCGAGAGGTTCTCTTCGAGGAGACGGTCGGCCCGGTCTTCGACGTTCATGCCCATGGCCGGGATGATACGCATTTCGCTCGCCCGGCGGCAGACGGGTCGATCACGATGAATCCGTTCGCCGATCCGGCCTCTTTCGACCGACGCATCGGGCCGGCGTCGATCCCGGGGGAGATGGCGTCGGCCCTTGATGTTTCGGGGGTTGCGATCGCCCGTGGGGCGGGCGAGACTTCCGGGCGTCCTCGCCGCGGTGGACCCATCGGGGCCGGCGTCGACTCGTGGGAAGGGTAGGGCGTCGGCCCCCGGTGCGGCTTGCCGGATCGGGACGGGGGTGCGGCCATGCCGACGTCATCCTCCGGGCGAGCCCGGTCGACAAGGATGCAGGATGATGGGCGAATGGTTCGATGGAGCGCTCGCCGCCCCGCGCGGTCGCCGACGGCCACGGGATCGGGGTGGCCGCGGCCCGGCCCGATGCGTTATGCTCGTATCTCACGATCAAGGCGATCGTGACGCAGACGCTTCGAAGATGAAGCGCGATCGGGCCGCGGGGCGCCCCGCCGGCCCGACCCGACCGAGCCAGGTCTCCCTGACGCGTCCCGGCCCCGGGGCGGCGAGGCGGCGGTACATCCATGCGCCCGACATCCGCGAACCTCCGACGGGCCTCGCACGCCGCGGCGGCCCTGCCGGCCCTGCTGGGGCTGGCCGTCCTCCTGGGCTGGGCGGCCGACATCGCCTGGCTGCGGTCGGGCGTCCCCGGCTACCCGCCGATGATGCCCAACACCGCGCTCGGGCTCGTCCTCGCCGGCGTCGCGGCGTGGGCGGGCGGCGACGGGGACCGATGGCCCCGGGCCTGCGGCGGCCTGGCGGCGGCGATCGGGATGGTCACCCTCTTCGAATTCGCGTCCGGGGCGGACACCGGGGCCAATCACCTGCTCTTCCACGACGCCACCGCCTCGCTGGTCACCCCGGTCGAGGCCCGGCCGGTCCCCCGGACCGCGACCTGCCTGGCCCTGATCGGCTGCGCCCTCGCCTCCGGGCGGCACGCCGGGCGCCGGGCCGGTGCGGTCGCCGAGGCCTGCGCCCTGGGGACGCTCCTGGTCGCCCTGCCGGTGCTGATCGAATATGCCTTCGCGGCGATCCCTTCGCCGGTCCCGGTCGCCGCGCGGGGGATGTCCCTGCCCACCGCCCTGGCGGCCTGCCTGCTGGCGGCCTCGCTGCTCGCATCGCACCCGTCGCGTCCCGTCGCGTCCCTGGCCCTCGGCGGCCACGAGGGGAGCCGACGGCTCCGGCGGCTGCTCCCCGCCCTCCTGCTGGCCCCGATCGCCGTGAGGGCCGCCTGGATCCTGCTGGAGCCCGGCGGGATCGGCCGATACGGCTCGGCCAACCTCACCGCCCTGATGGCCGCCCTGCTGATCGCCACGGCCGCCTGGGACGGCCATCGGCTCAACCTCCTGGACGCCCGCCATCGCAGCACCTTGCGCCGGCTGCTCCGCGCCCGCAGGGCACTGGGGGCCCGGGTCGCCGAGCGGACCGCGGCCCTGTCCGAGACCGTGTCCTCGCTGCGCGCGTCCGAGGGGCGGACCCGATCGATCCTCGAGAACCTGGCCGACGCCGTGGTGATCGTCGACGACGCCGGGATCATCCGGGAGGCCAACCCGGCGGCGTGGCGGATCTTCGGATGCGACGAGCATCGGCTCTCGGGCTGGGCCGTCGGCACGCTCGTGGCCGGTCCCGATCGTCCCGGGCTCGATGCCTGCCTCGCCCTCGCCCGCCCCGGCGACGACGGTACCGCGGTCGGCGTGGTCCGCGAGGTGACCGGGCTGCGGGGCGACGGCACCGCCTTCCCGATGGAACTCTCCGTCGGCGCCTTCGACTTCCGCGGCCGGCGGTTCTTCAGCGCGGTGATCCGCGACCTCGGCCCCAGGCAGGCGGCCGAGGGGGAGATGCGCCGCCGGCTGGAGATCCAGGAGCAGCTGGCCATGGTCGCCGCGAGCGTGCCGGGGGCGATCTGCTCCTACCGCATGCGCCCGGACGGCGCCGCCACGATGCCGTTCGCCACCGCCGCGGTGGAGGACCTCTACGGCTTCCCGCCCGAGGCGCTCGCCGCCGACTTCTCTCCGGTCATGCGCAATGTCCACCCCGACGATCTCGGGCCGCTCCGCCGGGGGCTTGAGGATGCATTCCGGGATGTCGCGGAGTGGCATGGGAGCTTCCGCTACATCCATCCGGCCAAGGGGGAACGCCGGATCGAGGGGCGTTCCCTCGCCCGCGTCGAGCCCGACGGCTCGGTCCTGTGGCACGGATTCGTCGCGGACGTCACCGACCGCCACCGCGTCGAGGAGGCCCGCAGGGAATCCGAGCGCCTGGCCCGATCGGTCCTGGACTCGCTGCCCGATCACGTCGCCGTGGTCGACGAGGCGGGGGAGATCCTGGCGGTCAACCGGGCCTGGCGCGACTTCGCCGGGGCGATCGGGGCGACCGGCGTCTCCGAGGCGGCGAACTATCTGCTGGCCTGCGAGCGAGCCATCGGGGGCGACCGGTCATTCGCCCGTGCGTTCGCCCGGGGCATCCGCGCCGTCCTCGACGGCGACATCGGGTGTTACGAGGCGGAGTACGCCTGCCATTCGCCGGCGGCCCGCCGCTGGTTCCTGGCCCGCGTCTCGCCGTTCCCCGGCCCCGGCCCCCGTCGCGTCGTCATCAGCCACCGCGACGTCACCGGGCTGAAGCTCGCCGAGGAGGCGATGCGCGAGGGGGAGGAGCGGTTCCGCACCCTGGCCGACGGCATCAGCCAGTTCGCCTGGATGGCGGACGCGGAGGGCGGGATCCACTGGTTCAATCGCCGCTGGTACGACTACACCGGCGCCGGCCGGGACGATCCCCTCGAGGAAGGCTGGAGGCCCTACGTCCATCCGGATCACCTGGAACGCATCCTCTCCGGGGTCGGCCGCTGCATCGAGACCGGGGAACCCTGGGAGGACACCTTCCCGATCCGGTCCCGGTCGGGCGAGTATCGCTGGTTCCTGACGCGGGCGATGCCCGTCCTCGACCCGCTCGGTGCGGTGATCGGATGGTTCGGGACGAACACGGACATCACCGAGCGGAAGGAGCTGGAGGCCAGGCTCACCGAGGTCGACCGCCGCAAGGACGCGTTCCTGGCCATGCTCGGGCACGAGCTGCGCAACTCCCTGGCCGCCATCCGGGTCGCCGCCGAGGTCCTCGCCCTGGAGGCGACCCCGGAGAGGACGGCCTGGGCCCGCGACGCCATCCTCGCCCAGTCCCGCCACGTGGCGCGGCTGCTCGACGACCTCCTGGACGTCTCGCGGATCGCCCGGGGCATGATCCGGCTGGAGGTGCGGCCCGTCGACGCGGCCGAGGTCGTCGGGCAGGTGGCGGAGTCGATGCGGGCCGGGATCGAGGGCCGCGGCCACCGGCTGGAGGTATCGTGTCCGGTGGGTGTCCTGCCCCTGCAGGCCGATCCCGACCGCCTCGGGCAGGTCCTGACGAACCTGTTGGGTAACGCCGCCAAGTACACGCCACCCGGGGGACGCATCCGCATCGAGGCCGGCCGAGTCGGCGACGAGGTCGCGATCCGAATCCTCGACACGGGGGTCGGGATCGCCCCCGAGGAATTGCCGGGGCTGTTCGAACCGTTCGCGCAGGGGGCCCGCTCGCTCGACCGGTCCGAGGGGGGGCTGGGGGTCGGGCTGGCGATCGCGGCGGAGTTCGCCCGGCTGCATGGCGGGCGCATCGAGGCGAGCAGCGCCGGCCCGGGGCAGGGGAGCGAGTTCCGGGTGGTACTCCCCGCCGCGAGGTCGCGGCAGTCCGCACCGCCCGGCCCGCAGGCGCGGGATCCCGGAGGCGTCGGGCGGATCCTGGTGGTCGACGACAACCGCGAGCTGGCCCGCGGGCTCGGCCAGCTCCTCGGCTCACTCGGCCACGAGGTGCGGCTGGCCTTCGACGGGCAGGCCGGCCTCGATGAGGCGAGTTCGTCCCGGCCGGACCTGCTGCTCCTGGACCTGGGCCTTCCCGTCCTCGACGGCTACGAGGTGGCGCGGCGGCTCCGCGCCGACCCGGCGACGGCGGGCCTGCCGATCATCGCCATCTCGGGCTACGCCCAGGAGGAGGACCGGCGCCGATCGGCCGACGTCGGGATCGACGAGCACATCGCCAAGCCGGTGGACTTCCGCACGCTCGCCGCGCTCGTCGCGCGGGCCCTGTCCGAGGGCCGCGGGGGCGATGACCCGGCCGGGCCCGTGCCGCGGATCATCGGAGTGACAGCGACAGGGGGCGTGTAATGCCATGACTGCCAGGGGCGTCCGGATGCCCCGGCACCGCCGGGGCGCCAACGCACGGTTGACGTCCGCGTCCATCCCGCGACATTCACGCCATCGAATATTGCATCGCAGCCAAGGCTCTGGATATCAAATTGAGACGTCATGCCGAGGAGGCGCCTCGCGATCGGGGCGGACGCCCGGCGGACGAATAGGCACTCCCGCGACGCGGCGGGGGGGCCGGTGCCGGGGCCGCCCGATGGTGGGCGGGGCCGGGGGGCCAGAGGGGTTCGACGCGGGCGGCACGGCCGCCGCGCGGGACGCCCCCCCGACGACGCGGGGGCGGGCAGACGCATGCACTCGGAGGACCGACGATGCTCGACGAGGCGGCGATGAGGCGTGAGGACAGGCTGCCGGGATTCCGGATCGACCTGCCGGGCCGCGGCGGCTGGACCGTGCCGGGGCCGGAGTACATCGGGGGCGACGACGACGGCCGCGACGGCTGGTTCCGCGCCAACTACGGCCGGGCCCTGCTCGACCTGGCCGAGGCGGCCGACGAGGGGGAGTACCGCCGGGCCGAGCTGGCCCTGGTGATCTGCCTGCTGGCGCGGAACTACCGGCTGACGCCCGACGACTACGGGCGGCTGTTCTCCGGCTGCGCCGGCCCCGACCGGCTGCGGGCCTCGATCCGCGGCGCCGTCGAGCGTCACGCCGCCGGCCTGATCGCCGCGCCGGCGCCCGCGTCGGCGCGGCCGCAGCGGCGTTGGGTGGACCACGTGGCGGGGCGGGTGTGGGCCCTGATCAACTACCTGCCGTCGCGGCCCGCGACCCTGGGGGCCTGACCATGCCACACCCCATCGCATGCCCGCCGCCGGATCACGCGGGGCCGACGCTGGTGCTCACCCACCGGCGCGACGGCTCGGTCGACGCCCGCATCGACGACGGCCCGGACGCCCCCCTCGGCCGGACCGAGGCCGAGGCCCGCGCCAACCTGCTCCGCCTCCTCGCCCGCTCGCCGCGGATCGCCCGGGCCGTGCGGGTCCGCATGCCGGGGGGGATGCCATGACCATCCACCTGGACATCCCATGGGGCCCGGGCGACGCACCCGGCGGGAGGCCGCCCCGGGCCTTCAGCCGCCTCGACGGCGTGGTCCTGGCCCGCCGGCGGACCGCCGCCGGGGTCACGCTGCGGGTCGCCTTCCCCGACATCGAGGTCGACGTCGAGGTCGGCTGGTGGGACGCGCTGCCCTTCCGCTTCGACGTCGGCTCGATCCTCGCCGTGGCCGTTCATTCGGGGGCGATGACGCTGGCGGACATCCGCCGGCCTCGCACCCGGCAGGATTGACCGTACGCGATCTCCGATCCGGCGTTGAACGCTCCTGCTCCCGCACATATCCTGATTTGGCGCAACGGCAGCGACTGGTCCCTGGCGGGCATGGCGGATCATCGGAGACTGATCGAGCTGCTCGCGCCGGGGCCCACCACGGCGAGATATTTCAGGGATCAGTCGGTCACTCTGTTCGGGCTGAAGACCCAGCCTATGTCAATCCATTCGGCGGCTCGCGGAATGATGATCCACGCAAGTGAAGAACACCGATGCCAACCGCAGTAACGCGCGGCCCTGGCACTCGCCAGCGTCGTGTCTTCGTGGGCATTAGACTGATGTTATGACTCTACATCAGTTCACAAATAACTTGTTTGTTTGGGGTTTCCACTTTGGCCGGGGCGGAAGCTACGCACCAGATCGCACCGATAATTCGTATCTAGGCGATATCCGGACGTGTGGCGTTCCTGCCGGGTGTTGCAGATATAGCTCAAGTCCTTGACGGCACGAGAAGCCTCTCCAGCCCGAAACTGAACCATCACGGGCTGGAAGCCGGTAGGTTTGCAGTGAATCGTGGCTGCGGAATGAAGTCCTTCGGTCATCCGGGTGTTATCCCGCCGTCGTCCAGCTGGAAATGTGGCCCGGTGCCATCAAGTTCCATCGCCCGACCTCACGGCCAAGCAGCGTTAAAACCTGGGCGACCGGGTATGAGGCCTACCGACGAGCTTGCGCCCTCCGCGAACGCGAGCGGGAGGCGGACAACGGGCAGCCTTTGGCCTGGCTGCAGGGCCGTTCGCCGAGGTCGACTCCCGCCGCCGAACCTTGCCCTTGCAACGAATCCTCAGCTTCTACGGAAAGCTCCGAACGTCCGGACACATCGCGAGATTTGTCGTCGCCCTCGGATCGCGATTCCCGAGCTCGACGCAACCCGCTCGATGAGCGGGAACGTCACCGTGCCCGGCTCCGTCGCCCGAGCAGCCGCCCCTGTGGGTCCTTACAGGAGGTGTATTATCGATGTCGTGCGATATCGGCAACATCTCCATCCGTGTGCCTGTCCGGTTCGAGATATGTTATTCATGTCGTGCGATATCGGCGACATCTTCATCCATGCGCCTGTCCGGTTCTCGGGAGGTCCAGCTATTAAATAACAGAGTGCAAAATGATGAACTCCATGCGCTTTGACCCAGTTCGAGCACATCAGCATGATCATGTCCGTCGAAAATCGCGTATTCGATGGCTCCGATGAGACCGACCCCAACTCGGCCGGCACGCGGCCTGTCGACGTCAGCTTCATCATCCCCCTCAAGGACGAGCAGGAGACGATCGTCGAACTCTACGAGCGGATCTCCGACGAGTTCGGCCCGGAGACAGCGATCGAGTACATCTTCATCGACGACGGCAGCACGGACGACTCCTGGCAGGCGATCGAGTCGCTGGTCGAACGCGACCCCTCGCGGGTCCGGGGCCTGCGGTTCCGCCGCAACTGCGGCAAGGCCGCCGCCCTGACCGCCGGCTACCGGGCGGCCAACGGCCGGGTCATCTTCACGATGGACGCCGACCTCCAGGACGACCCGGCCGAGATCCACCGCTTCCTCGAGAAGCTCGCCGAGGGCTACGACCTGGTGAGCGGCTGGAAGAAGGTCCGGCACGACCCCTGGCACAAGGTCCTGCCGAGCCGGGTCTTCAACAGGATGCTCAGCAAGTTCTCGGGCGTGAACCTGCACGACCACAACTGCGGCTTCAAGTGCTATCGGGCCGAGGTGGCCAAGGCCCTCACGCTCCACGGGGAACTGCACCGGATGGTCCCGGCCCTGTCGGCCATCAACGGGTTCAAGAGCACCGAGATCGTCGTCCAGCACCACCCGCGGGTCCACGGGGTGAGCAAGTACGGGATCGAGCGGTTCATCCGCGGGTTCATGGACATGATCACGGTCGGCTTCCTGCGGAAGTACCGCGAGCGGCCGTCGCACTTCCTGGGAGCGATCGTCGCGGGCTGCACGGTCGTCGGCCTACCGACACTCCTCGCGGGCTTCGTCGGCCTGTTCCTGAACCCGGCGATCGGCGCGACGGGGATCGTCGCGGGGCTGATCTTCCTCCAGGCGGGGCTGATCAGCTTCGCCTGCGGCCTGCTCTCCGAGCTGATCATCCGCGGCGGCCTCCAGACTTCCTGGACCCTGCCGATCGTCGAGGACACCTCGCGGCCCGACGACGACATCCGCCCGACCACCCTGCCGACCGGGTACATGGGCCGCTGAGGCGGAGCCGATCGCACACTTTTCCGATCAACCTCGTGAGCCGGCCCGGGCAATTGACCGGGCCGGAGCGATCGCCCCACGCCCCGAGCCTTCAGGACGAATTCGATCATGGCCGGTTGCGAGAAGACCCAGCGGACGACCTCCCGCCTCAAGATCTGCGTCATCGGCTCGACCTACCCCCGGCACGAGGGGGACTACGCGGTGCCCTGGCTCCGCGAGTCGGTCCGCCGGCTCACCAATCGCGGCCACCGTGTCACGGTGCTGGCCCCCTCGTATGAAGGGATGAAGAGCCACGAGATCGACGGCGTCAGCGTCAACCGCTTCCGCTACGCCCCGAAAGGGTACGAGAACCTGACCCACGAGCAGGGGGCGCCCAACAAGCTCAAGAACCCGTTCAAGCAAGTCCTCGGCCTGCCGTACGTCGCGATGGGCTCGCTGGCCGCCGCGCAGCTGGCGGTCCGCGAGGGGTTCGACGTGATCCACTCGCACTGGCCCTTCCCGCACGGTGCGATCGCCGCGGCCGCCCGGCTCGCCGGCGGTGCCCCGGTGGTGACCAACTGCCACGGGGCCGAGTTCGCCCTGGCCCGGCGCAAGAAGTGGGTCCGCCCGCTGCTCCGCTCGGCCCTCGTCGGGTCGGATAAGATCATCTGCAACAGCACGCACACGGCGAATGAGGTGAAGGGGATCTCGGGCTGCGAGTCGGCGGTCGTCCCCTACGGCACGACCGTCCTCGGCCGCCCCAGCCCGCTGCCGCGCAACGAGGTGTCCCGCATCCTGTTCACCGGGCGGCTCATCCAGAGGAAGGGGGTGGAATACCTGATCCGGGCCATGCCCGAGATCCTCAAGTCCCGCAAGGCCGTCCTCGAAATCACCGGCGGCGGCGACCAGAAGGCGACGCTGGAAGCCCTGGTGAAGGGCCTCAACCTCGGCGACGCGGTGAAGTTCCACGGGTTCGTCGATCAGGACACGCTCGACTCGCTCTACGCGGCCTGCGACGTTTATATCAACCCGTCCGTGATCGACGACAACGGCGACACCGAGGGCCTGGGCGTCGGCCCGATCGAGGCCTTCTGCCACGGCCGGCCGGTGGTGGCCTGCGGCGTCGGCGGGATCACCGACGTCGTGAAGCACAATCACACGGGCCTGCTCGTGCCCGAGAAGAACCCGTCGGCGCTCGCCCATGCGATCCTGCAGATCCTGGGCGATCCCGACCGGGCCGAGACGCTCGCCGCCTCGGGCCTGGCCTACGCCCAGCAGCACTTCTGCTGGGAGCGGATCACCGACACGCTCGAAGACGTCTACCGCGCCGCCATCTCCGACCGGGGCGTGTCAAAGGCCCGACGTCGCCGACTGGTGGGCTTCACTAACGGTTAATCCCCGGCAGGGTGGGGTGTGGGCCGTCCGCGGCCAAGGCTACTGTCGAGGGCGGTCGACCGAACAAACCTCCCATGCGGCCGGTCTCGATGTCGGAGAGGTTGGCCGCGGACGGCCCGCACGCCACCGTACTCTCGCCGGCAGGGCTTCGATGGTGCAATCACGAAGGGGGTGAGATGCGTGCTCGGGTGGCGGTGATCGCGGTGGGGGTGGGCATAGCAGCGATGATGGCGCGGGGGCTCGCGACGCATGGGGGTACCATGCTGGAGGCGGCGGGTCGGCTGAGCCCGGGGGCGCTCGGCATCTGCCTGATCCTCAGCCTCGCCTATCGCTCCATCAACGCTTCGGGCTGGGGCCTCGTGCTGGGGGCCCTCGGGGAGCCGGTCGAGCCGATCGCGGGGGCGCGGATCTGGCTGGCGTCGGAGGCCTGCCGCTGGCTGCCGGGGAGCGTCTGGGCATTCGGCTCGCGGGCGTTGCTCGCGACGCGACGCGGCCTGGACGGGCCGAAGGTCGCCGCGAGCGTCGTGCTGGAGCTGGCGATCACGGTCGCGTCCTGGACGCTCCTGGCCGCACTGGGTTGGATTCTCGGCGACTTCCGCCCGCCGCCGGTCCCGCTGTGGCTGGTCGAGCTGGCCACGCCCGCACGTCTCGTCGTCGCAACGGGCCTGGCGACCGCGGCCGTCGTTGCTGTGCTGCGGACCGATCGGTTCCGCCGCAAGTCCCGGGGGCTGCTGGACCGGCTCGACTCGCTGCGTGCGAGCCACCTCCGCCCCCGACGGATCGTCCCCCCGTTCGCCTTCTACGTGGCGATGGCCGTCTTCAACGGCCTGGCGCTCGCCCCGGTCGTCTGGAGCGTCCCCCGCGGGACGAGTTGCCCGCTGATCACGATCCTCGCCGCGAACGCCGCCGCCTGGCTCGCGGGATTCTTCGCGATCTTCGCCCCCGGCGGGCTGGTCGTCCGCGAGGCCTGCCTCGCCGCCTTGCTCGCCCCATGGATCGGAGGCGAGACCGCGCTGGCCGTCGCACTCGCATGGCGGCTCGTCCAGGTCGTCGCCGAGATCGCCGGCTTCGCCCTGATCGCCGCCACCGGGCTGCCGGACCGCATGCAGAAACAAATTTTCTTCGGTTGATCCCAGGCATGCCCGGGGATCTCGTCTTCTCGACCCCGTACACCCCGCGCTGGACGAGGCGGTCTTCGCCGGATGCTCTGACGCTGGCAGCATCCCTCCCGCGCATCGCTCGAAGTTTGATTCTCTCTCAACGATTTCCAGGACCTCTCATCCCATGCATTGCGACCACCGTCGGATCCGCCACATCGTCCGCAACCGCCGCAACAAGAACGCGAGGCGGCCCGCGTTCGACGTGATGGAAGGCCGCCAGTTGCTGGCGGCGTCGATCACGCTCAACGCCAACGGCGTGCTCGCCGTCGTCGGCGACACCGGGGCCGACCGCGCCACGGTCAACTACGCCGAGAAGACCACACCCGACGCCAACGGCCTGCCGGTTACCAGTAGCGACACGACCACGATCGTCGCCCGGGTCCAGTGCGAGCCGAACGGCCAGGCGATCGAGAAGATCTTCGCGGCCGGCTCGGTCAAGGCGGTGACCTACTCGGGGCAGGGGGGGACCGACCTGTTCGTCAACAAGACGACCGCCACCTCGACCTGGAGCACCACCGGCGGCGGCGTGGTCAACACCAGCCTGATGGTCGGCAGCCCCGGCTACAACGCCCCCGACGCCGCGGCCGAGGTCGGCAAGTTCCGCGTCGGCTCCAACGGCAAGGTCGGCATCGACTACCTCTACCGGGGTGCCGGCTACGCGGGCCAGCTCGGGATCTTCAGCCTGACGGGCATGGAGAAGCTCGCGCCCGGCTCGGTCGATTACATCAAGGAGGCCACGCGCCGGGCGCTCAGCGAGACCACCCAGGGCCACGTCGCCATCCGGGTCCAGAATGAGGCGGCCAAGTTCACCGCGACGACGCCGTGGGAGGGCAACTTCAACACCGGCACATACAAGGGCGTGCACACGCTCGCGATGACGCCCGGCGACACATTCGCCGCGATCCTCGTGCCCAGCGGCACGTTCGAGCAGGTGGCAGCGAATCCCGCCGGAGCGACCGGATCGCTCAGGCCCCTGTTCTCGCTGCCGGCCGCGAACCCGTACACGATCACGACCCAGCTCCTCGGCCAGGTCGGAGACCTCGACGGCCAAGGCAGCCTGTTCGCCTTCGAGGACCTCCGCCTCGATGGGTCGAGCGACAAGGACTACAACGACATGGTCTTCCAGGTCACGGGCGCACGCGGCAAGGCCACGCCCGTTTCCGAAGTGTTCAACCCGCAGAAGAACTTCGTTGCGACCACCGCCTTCCAGTCGATCGGCACCTACGCCACCCAGAAGGAGCAGGCCGACGCCGCCACAGCAATCAGTTCCCTGGGCGCGGGCGTGCTCAAGGTCGGCTCCACGCCGAGCGTGCAGGTCAACTACCTCCGCGATGACGTGAAAACCAGCGGCGAGGTCGCCATCGTCAGCCTCCAGGGCATGGAGTATCTCCAGCCCGGATCGCCCGCGTTCAACAAGGAGGCCGCCCGCCGGGCGTTGACCGACACCAACCTCGGCCACGTCATCGCGTCGGACGCATTCGACGCCTCCCAGGCCGAATCGAACAGCTCGTACCACGGCCGGAAGTCGTACCCGATGGCGGCGGGCGACTCCTACGCCGTGCTCGACGTCGATGGCGGCACGGTCTTCGGGCTCTACAGCCGCAACGGGGCGGCCGGCAACAGCAAGGTGCGCTGCTCGGTCGTCTCGGCCAACGCCACCAATTCCGACGCCGCCTCGCTCTACTCGACCGCCCCCGGCACGGCCTCGAACGTGACCGTCACCTTCGGCGGCACCGTGCTCGACCTCGGCGGCTCGTCCGTCAAGGCGACCGACGTCGCCCCCGCGCCGAAGGCGGCTCGCGTCGGCGTCACGGCGTACCTCGATAAGAATTCCAATGGCCAGATCGACGCGTCCGACCCGTCGCTGGGCGGCGTCACGATCACGCTCACCGGCACCGATTTCACCGGCAAGTCCGTCAGCCAGACCCTGACCTCGACGGGCCACGGCTGCGTCTTCTTCGAGAACGTCCCGGCCGGGAAGTACCGGATCACGTCCTCCGACGGCACCAAGGGCACGCTCGTCGGCGGCTCGTCGGCGGGGACCGTCGGCGGCTCGGCCTACCTCGGCTCGGTCTCCGACATCACGATCCTGCCCGGCGACAACGCGGCCGACTACACCCTGGGCCGGGTCCAGCCGGGCACCACCCGGGGCCGGGTCTACGCCGACGACAACCACGACCGCCGCTATCAGGACGGCGAGGCCGGCATCCCCGGCGTGGTCGTGCAGTTGACGGGCACCGACGACCGGGGTGCCTCGGTCTCGCTCTCGACCAGGACCCTCGCCGACGGGACGTACAACTTCGCCGGGCTCCGGCCGGGGACGTACCGGCTCCAGGAGACCCAGCCGGCCGGCTACCTCGACGGCCGCGAATCGGCCGGCTCGTTCGTCGGCCAGGCCCACCCGATCGACCGCAACGGCCTGGTGCGCAATGATATCTTCTCGGGTATCGCGCTGCGGGCGGGCGAGGTCGGTTACCAGTACGACTTCGGCGAGTGGACCTCCGCCGCCGGGGAAGTGTCCTACAAGAAGGAGATCGACCTCTCCGGGACCAACGCCGCCGACCTCATCGTGATCGACGCCGGCGCCCGGACCATCACGGTCAACGGGGTCGCCACCAGGCTCGACGCGACCACCGCCACGCTCGTCTCGTTCGACAACCTCGGCACGAACGACCTGGTCAAGGTCGTCGGGTCGTCGGCCGCCGAATCGTTCACGGCCACACCGGGATCCTCGACGTTCGTCTCTCCGTTGCTGCGGGCCGAGCTGAACGGCACGGCCGCCGTGGTCTTCCAGGGCGGCGCGGGCGACCGGGCCTATCTGTACGACTCGACCGGCAACGACGTCTACGGCGCCTCGCCGACCTTCCAGCACCTCGTCGGGCCGGAGTACGATGTGACGACCTCCGGGTCCGACCGCGTCTATTGCTACGCCAACGCGGGCGGAGACGACTCCGCCACCCTGACCGACTCGGCCGGCGACGACACCTTCAAGGCCACGCCGACCGACGCCCGTCTCTACGGCAATTCCTTCTATAACTATGTGAAGGGATTCGACCGCGTCACCGGCACCTCGAACGGCCAGGCGAGCGACCGGGCCTCTCTGTACGATTCGGCAGGCGACGACAGCTTCGTCGGCAATCCCACCGGGGCGCGGATGTCGGGCAATGGCTACACGCTGAACGCGACCGGGTTCGCCCGGATCGACGGCATCGCCTCGGCCGGCGGCAAGGACCGCGCCACCCTGAGCGGCAGCCAGGGGGACGACAAGCTCAGCCTTAGCCCGAACGACAACGAACTCTCGGGCGCGGGCTATGACCTCCACGCCACCGGATTCACCTCGGTCGTCGGCGACGGCGCCGGCGGCGGGGCCGACCGGGCCTACCTGACCGGCACGCAGGGGGACGACACGCTCATCGCCTCGTCGGCCTCGTCGCGACTGGTCGGGCCGGGACTGGACGTGACCGCCCTGGCCTTCCCGTGGGTCTCCGCGAACGGGGCTTCTTGCATCGGCCACGACACGGCCGTGTTCCTCGACTCGGCCGACCGCGACACCGTCGAGGCCGCGCCGTACTCGGCGAGGATGTACGCGACCAGCTATCAGGTCAGGGCGAGCGGCTTCGACATCCTCGGCGCCCGCTCGACCCAGGGCGGCCGCGACAAGCTCGTCCTGGCCGACTCGGCCGGCGACGACCTGATCGCGGCCACGCCCGGCCAGGCGAGCCTGACCAACGGCGCGTTCACGATCGGAGGCACCGGCTTCGGCCAGGTCGAGATCAATGCCGTCAACGGCGGCAACGACAAGGCCATCCTCACCGACTCGGCCGGCGACGACGTGTTGAGGGCCTCGGGCGAGGTCGTTGACCTGACTTCGCTTGCCGGCGACGTCAAACTGACGGGCGTGAAGCAGGTGGAAGCGACCGGCACGACCGGCACGAATCGCAAGAGGATCGAGGCGGTCGTCATCGTGCTGAGCACCCTCGGCGAGTGGTCATCCTGACCGATCCGCCGGGTGCCGACCCGGGACCCGGAGAGGCGCCTAGGGCCCGCGACGGCACCGGTGCGCGTGCGCTAATCGCCTCTAACTTTACCCTGGTTGCAGGGCCGTTTTCAGCAGAAAACAAGCCTTCGGACAGGGTAAAGATTCACGCTCCAAGGATCGCCGCGACCGCCCGCTCCCCGCGCCGGCCCGTCGTCCTGCGCGGGGCGAGGGCATCTTGTTCCTCGCCGTCACGCCCGAAGAGCGGGGATACGGCGTCTGGCGGGTCGGCCTCGACGGCCCCCGGCTCTTCGCCAACCCCATGAGCTGAAAGCCCTTGCTTTAGCCGCATCGAGGATCGCGATGGCCACGGGGAACGACCGCCACCGGGGACGCCGCGTCATCGCGGACACCCTCACCATCGGGTCGTTCTCGATCCCCTACTCTGCGAGATTCATCCACCCAAACCCCGCCAGGGCCGCCGCCAACTGGGCAGCCAACCCCGGCGGTATGCACTTCGTGACGTCCCTCGCCTTCATCCCCTATGCCGCCCCCGTCTGGCCGGCCTGCTATTTCGCACTCATGTTCAGTGGCCCGTGGAAGGACGATTGAAGCGAGCCAGGACGCTCGGAGCATGACCGCCCCCGCGCCCGGTACTGGCACACCGCCGGCGTCGGGCATCTCCGTCGTCACCAAACGCATCAGAAAACTTTATATGACTAAACGATTCAACTTTTAGTTGGCCGCCGGGGGCCCTGGCGGGCTGGAAATCGCCTGCGGAATCGCGGCAAATTTGGGATTCCCGGGCGACCATCAGCTAAATGGGCGACGGTAATTTGACGGCCAGGAAGGCGTCCGTCACGGGACGGTGACGGACACCTCTGGCGCTGGTGCATACCGACGGGCACTCCGCTCGGCCGCCACCTGTTATCCACCTGTTCCTGAGGTGGCAACGCTGATGTCCCGTTGGAAGGTCCCTGTCATTGATGCGCGTGGATCAGCAGCCGGGCGGCGTCGCCCGTGGACCGCCTTCGCATGCGAGCGATCGGATCGCCCGGGCGCACGGATTGTCGTGGATGGGCCGGCGTCCCCCGGGCGACGGTGGCGGGGTGAAGGGCACGCCCGCGGAGTATCGCCGTCCGGTGGGAGCGACCGGCGGGTGTGCCGGGGCTGTCGCCGACCGCCCTCCCCGCGATGGCCCTCCGGCCTGATCGCGTCGGACGAGATCGCGGGGGCGATCGGCGGTCTTCTCTTCGGCGGCCTGGCCCGAGGGACGCAAACCCGATAGGGGGCGCGGACGCCCCGCCGGGGGCGTGCGGATCGGCCCAGGATAGCGCCTCGGGGACTCCCGGCCCAGCGCCAGCCGGCGCACCATTCGAGCCAGGCGATACGCCGCCTCGATCGACAGCTCGCCGGACCGGACCCGCTCCGGGAATCCGCGACCGTAGGCCTCCAGGAAGCGGCGGCGACGCACCCGCGCCACGCTCGAACCGGACAGGTCGGCCGCCACCAGCGTGGGGCACTCCGGCGGCAGGCGCCCCTCCAGCTCACCCAGGCGATCGGCGCGGGAGCGGGCCAGCTCGGCGTCGATCGGGCCGGGCGGCCGCGGCACTATCGAGGGGGGCCGCTGGGCCTCGGCGATCTCACGCACCAAGGCGTCGCACTCCGCCCGCGCCGCCGCCGCGACCCCCGCGATCGTGCGGTGCGGGCCGTAGTCGGACGGGGTCGGGGCGGCCGGCCCCTCGCCGACGCGGCCGTCGGAGGTGGGCAATCCGCCTGCGATCCGGCCCAGCAGTTCGATCTCCCGGCCCGCCGCGTCCAGCCGTGCCCGCTTCGTCGCCAGCTCCCGCCGCACCGCCTCGGGGGCCAGGGCCAAGGCCTCGGCCGTCGGGTACAGGCGGAGCAGCCGGCCCAACCGCCGGCCCGCCCGCCGGATCCCGTCCTCGCGCGCCGCGACCGCGTCGGCGATCGAGGGGGTCGGCCCGAGGAGGATCACCTCGATCTCCACGGCCGCCCCGCCGCGCCACGCGATCTCCACAACCCGATAGTCCGCCCGCGCTCCCGCCCCCGTCCGCATGATGTGCAAGAGCCACCCCCTCCGCCCGGCCGTCGATGCATGCCCTCCCCAGTTAGTCCCCTCCGCCCGCCGCGTGACGGCCCCCGTCCACCGCGCCAATCTGGGCCGACGCCAACACCTTTGCGCGATCCGTGCCCGATGCAATTTATAGACATTGACATGTTTTCCATATTGTACCGACGTGGTTCTCATCGTCTTCGGCGTGGGTTGATCGAAGTCAGTGGCCAGGAAGGGGCCCGGAAAAATTCCGGGATCGCCGGCAGGTGCAAGCCGCCCGCGCCAGGGCATCGCCACACGGGACCTTGCTCCGGCCTCGGGCTGGGGCAGGCCCGCCGCGCCCAAGCATGCGACAAGCAGATATCCACAAAATTACTGCGTTACATAGTGGTGTTCATTGTCCTTGCCATGGGACAGAAACCCTCGACTTCAGGCGAATGCTTCAGGTTTTGCGGTGCTCGGCAATGCGATGGGCCTATGGGAAACCATGGCTCTGGTCCGCGTACCGGGCCGGACGACCGGAGCATCGTGAGCAGAGGACTTCAGTCCGTAGCCACGATTCCTGCGAACCTACCGGCTTCTAGCCGGTAGTGGTTGAGTTAACATGTAGGAATGTTGTTTATAACAATCTTTTGCATGCGTCCTGAACGTTGCACACGCGCAGGGCTCCACGCCACTGAGACGCCCAGCAACTCACCGGCCGGTGCGATCGCCTCGATCGACGGCCCTCCGGGCGGCCTCGGAGAGGACACCTGGCAGGACCACGTAGGCGAAACGGGGGTCGTCGAAGCCGGCCAAGCTCGCCACCAGTGCGAGGATATAGGGGCAGTCCTCGACCCCCGCGCGGTCCGCCCTGGCGCCCTCACGCTGGAAATGGGTGCGCATGGTGCGCATTCACGGCGACGATCCGGGGCACCGACTCGGCCGGCTCATGGCCCGCGCGACGCCTTCTGGGCCCTGGCGATGAGCTCCTGGAGAGAACGGAGGTCGTCCGCCTTGGCGAGGTGCCCGTCGATCTCGGACTCTGCCGATCGGCGCCGGTCCTCCTCCTGGGCGTAGCCCGAGATGGCGATGATCGGCAGGCCCGCCGTCGCCGGGTCGGCGCGGAGCCGCCGCGCCACCTCGTAGCCGTCGAGGGTCGGCAGGCCCAGGTCCAGCAGTAGGACGTCCGGCCGGTCCAACCGCACCTCCTCGTGGCCGAGCGCGCCGAGGAGCTGGCCGAGCCCGCGGGCCAGCTCGCGGTTGTCGTCGACCGTGACGATCCGCGTCGCCGACGCGGGCGGATCAATGGCCCGATCGTCACCTGTTTGACGTCGGCCAGCATCCGGGTCACCACGTCGCCGCCGCGACGGATCATGCCAAGGACCGGAAGTCTCCCCTCGAGCGTCCCCCGGCCCCGCCCGGCCTTCGGGCGCCTGCGTCGGCCCGGCAGCCCTTCTTTGCGACGGCGACCTGGCAGTGCGGGCAGGCAACTCCGTCGGGCCAGCGGAGCGCCTAGGCCGCCTCGTAGCACTCGCGATTGTTGCAGCGTGCAAGTGTCAGCGGAGCATTGATGCTTCAACCATCGAGCGTTGGGTTTTCATGTGCGGGCCCGTGTATTTCCCACGGGGATGGCGTTGTTATGGAGGCGGGCGGGCATTATCTAATTGAGAAGTCACGCCCCGCGTCGCCTCAAATCGAGACGCACGACTGGGTCGCTCCCGGGCCGAACCTGCGATGCTGCAGGCGGCCGTCGCCGGTGCCCTGTCGAGACGCCGGCCGAGACGTTACCATCCCTGTCCCCGGTTCGACTTGCCCGCGACCTCGATGCCGAGGTGGCCCGGACCCGCTCGAAGGAGAGCGCCATGATCGCCGAATTCCTCGCCCGCTTCCGCAAGTCGGCCCCGCGTCCCCGCCCGGCCCGCCGCAGCCGCCGGCGCTGGGAATTCCCCGGCCTGGAGGCTCTCGAAGGACGCCGGCCGATGACGGGCGACCTGGGAATCACGACGGTCACCGCCCCGGCCGAGGTCGCAACGCTTGCAACGGCGGTGCCGACCGAGTATGAACTCGCGAACGACGCGTTCCTGTCCTACGTGCTCTACAGCACACCGGGCCGGATGGCGAGCAAGATCGCCGCGTCGGGGGCCGTGGGAGTCAATGCGGACTGGGAGAATGGGCTCGCGACGACCTGGTACATCGAGCAACAGCGCTACGGGGCGGACTTCGTGCAGGCGGGCCTGGTCCGCGGCGATGCGGCGCTCGTGCAGAATGGATGGAAGATCCTCGACTGGGGCTTCGCCAGGGAGGCGGCCGACGGCAGCTTCCCCGGCTCCGGCGACGCCTTCCACAGCACGTCGATGTTCGTCGAGGCGGCCTCCCGGGCCCTGCTGCTGACCGTGCAGTCCGGGTCGGCGGACGCCCCGCAGCTCGTGGCGAAGTACCTGCCCAAGATCGATGCCTCGGCGCGCTGGCTGATCAACCCGACCGTCGCGGCCAAGGGCGACACCAACGACGCCCCCTACACCCACCGCCGCTGGCTCCTCGCCGCCGCGCTCGGGCAGACGGCGGCGCTGGACCACGACGAGGCGATCAAGGCCGCCGCGGACGACGTGGCGGCCCAGGCGATCGCCTACGACACCGCCGCCGCGGGCTACGCCGAACGCGGCCTGGCACTCCAGACCCCCGACGGCATGAACCCCGAGAAGGGGGGCGGCGACGTCAGCTACCAGGCCTACGGCATCCTCCTCGCCGAGCGCTACCTGACCGTCTGCCCCGACCCGTCGATGCGGGACCGCCTCCTCGGCATGATCGTCAAGGCCCTGGACTGGGAGATGAACTGGATCGCCGCCTCCGGCCAGGTCTTTACCGCCGGCAGCACCCGGACCGGCGTCGAGGTCTCCTGGGGAGGCACCACCAAGACCGTCGACTACAAGACGATCATCCAGGCCTTCTCCGTCGCGACCACCCTCACCGGCGACACCGCCTACCGCGACGTCGCCCGCGCGGTCGCCTCGGGCCGGGGCTGGAAGGTCATCTGAGCCGGGTAACGGATCCCCCGTGCGTCAACCCTATTCTATGTCTGCGGCAGGCCCAGCGACGATCGAGCCCGCTCAGCCGGTCCTCGCCGACCACAACCGACGCACACCCCCGCCCGGGCTGGCCACGCCAACGCCGGGCGTGTTCGTCGGCACCCCCCGGGGCCGTTTTCAGTCGGGGGAGGCCGTCGCGGGCGGGGCGGAAGCCCCTCGCGAATGAAGGCGAGGGTTTCTATCCCATCGCAAGGACAATCAAAGTTCCGAAACCGGCCGACCGCGTCGGGTTTTGGGACGCTCGTTTTGCCGGAGATAATTCGTCTTCGCTGTCAGAGCGGCTAAAGCCGAGCGTCGCGGAATCGCCTTTATGTTGCGTCCAGACCGACCGCCTCAAGACTCTTGCTTTTGAGACCGGCCAACCTGGCCTCACCTCACCGGTCGGCAACAGCGTTGAGGCCGCCGGGAGTGACAATTAGGGTATCGCTCGCATGAGCTATTTCGAGAGACGAGGACGGTGCCTTCGCGGAGGGCACCGGGCTCGCCGTGCAGGGTAGACGCGAGTTGGCATGGAAGCGGCCCAGGGCACCACCTGACGTGCGGGCTCAGTCGGCTAGCCTCAAAAGTAGATCCCGATATCGCCCTTCTACATCGCCGTAGATGTAGACCATATCCTGATCCCCGAAGCCGAAGCGATCGAAGTTCGTGAGAATTCCGGCGATTCCATCACGGATAATCGTTGAAGCTGGTGCGACCGCTTCGGGTTCATGCTCCAGGCGATGCTGGATGATCGAACAGAATGTGCTGGCTGCGTCCGTGTTGCCGCTGGAGTGCTCGCTCAGAAGGTAATTGATGGCCGCCACCACGTAGAAGCGGAAAGCCTTCGGACCCATGAATAGGAGATCTTCCTGGTAGTAGATAAAGTTCTCCCGGAAGAGCGACTCCGCCTGCTCCAGATCCTTGCCTAGAAACACCTTGACGGCGTGCAGCTCGTCCAGCGAATCGAAGACGCTGATGTCTCGCTCAGAGGGTAGCCCTGGAGCCGACGGTCCTTGCCGCTGGTATTTGGGAATTCGGCGACCGCTCTTACGCCTGCCTTTCATGTCCGCTCCCCCTGGCTCCCTGTCCCTCCCGACCCGCCTGAACCTAGATGACGGGCACCCCCGACCAGTAAACTGCAAATGCGTCGATTTCGTCTGGGTAGGTCATCAGCGGCCCATTGCAAAGGGCCCCTCTCGTTGAAATTGTTCCTTCAACCGCAGGTACAGGTGGAGAGTGCCCCCGTCTCGGAATCGCGAGGCACGCCACCACAACTTATCGCGTTTCCTGCGAAGCGTGGCCGGTTTCTCATGATAGCCCCTCCGCCGTTTTACCCAGGGTCGTCGGTACTCTCGCTCCACCATCGTCTGGAAACGAGCGACGGCCAATGACAAGTCCTCGCCATCGCGAACCTCAAGCCGTACAGGCATTGTGCATGCGTCTTTGTGCCGGCTGACGCGTGCCGGTGCGTAGCGTTGATTACCAAACCCATTCACCACAAGTATTAACAACACTCCTGTGGTTTTCAGCAGAAAAGCTCGAAGCGAGTGTCATCGGCCCCTCAGTCTCATGGTAGCCAACCGTTTCCCGGCACAGGCAGTCGCTTTTGCCGGAGATATTTCGTCATCGATTACCGTTCGTCGCCGAATCGCTTCTATGTTTCGGTCGTACCCGTTCACGGTCCGGCGAAGAGTCCGCTCGTTCGAATCGTCGAGACCGATGGTGATGTCGTTGAGTTGGCTGCCTCGACGACGAAGGGTGATATCAGCATCATCACCGGGATGACGAAAGAGGGTGATACTCTCATCCTGAACAAGATGCACATCGATGGGCCGGGGGCCGGGTCGCTCGGGCTCAGGGAACTGCGGTCTCTGGCGGAGGACTTGGGGCGGCAACAGGGCGCGAAGCGCGTGACAATCTACGGCGGGACCCGCACGACCGGCGCGAATCCCGGCCATACGCCTCGGCCGATCACATTCCCTGTGGGAGACTGAAGGATGACGACGGTCAAGCTATCGGGCTGGCGCGAGGGCCTCAGCAAGGTCCAGTTGAATCACCTGTTGCGGAGCCATACAGGGTGCGGATTGGGTGATGCGAAGCACGCCGTCGATCAGTTGCTGGCCGGTGAGACCCTGGTGTATGAGTTCTCCGAACCCGGGGCCGCACTCGACTTCCGTCGATCGGCCGAAGCGGTCGGGGCCGTCTGCACCTGGGCCGGTGATGACTTGGGGGGATCCCCGCAGCCTCCGGCGAGCCGGTGACCGGGGCCGCGGCCCTCAGGTCGCAGCGTGGCGACAATCGCCGAGGACCTATCCGGCCGGTGCCGGGGCCCCGAGAAGCGACGGGGATCCCTGCCCGAGCAGGCGAGCCCGATGGCATCGAGTGAGGAACTCCAGCACTCCGCGCTTCTGCTGACGGCAGGTCGCCACCGCCGACAGCATCCGTTCCACGAACCGGCTCCCCGCCTCGCTGTCGGTCCCGCCACTGATCCGCCGCCAGATCACCGCGTGCCTCAAGGCGCGTTCGGCCGCGTTGTTCGTCGGCTCGACCCCCTCGACCCGGGTGAAGGTCCACAAGCAATCCCACAGGCGCAACAGCTCGCCGCACGTCGCCGCCGTCTTCGTACAAGCGCACCGCGACCCACGCTCCAAGCTCAGCCGCACCATCGGCCGCAACCAGGCCATGTACTGAAGGAACGTCGATCGCCGGATCGTGCCGTCTCGGACCTTGTGCCAGGATTGGAACAGCTTGTTCGACTGCCAGAGCAACTGTCGCCCGACGTCCGCGCCGCCGGCATCGCGGTCGATCATCGCCTGGAAATCTCGGCGGAGATGGGCCCAGCAAACCTGCCTCGACTTGAGTCCGATCCACTCGTAACCGGGGAAGCGGTCGCTGATGACGACCGGCTTGGGCTCCTCGCCGAGCAGATCACCGGCCACCGCGCCAGATCGCGAGCGGACGATCCGGAAGACGACCCCCAGCGAGGTTACCACGACCCAGAGCCAGGCCTTGCGGCCATTCTCGCGCCAGCCGGTCTCGTCGATGTTGGCCGCCTCGGCCGTCTTCACACGCTCGGCCAGTTCGGCCACCGGCTGCTCCAGCACGTCCGCCGTGATTCGTTCCAGCTTGGCGATCATGCCGACGGAGATCGTCAGGCCCAGGAGGTCGGAACCGAGTTGCACGACCTGACGCTTGCTCAGCCGGTACGCCCCGGTCAGGACGCTGAGTGGTGCGTGCAGGCGGGGGCCGAACGATGTGCGCGGCACACCGTCGGGCAGAGCACCGCACGTGACCGCCTTGCAGTGCGGGCAACCGAGGCGATGGAGCCGATACTCATGCACCTCCGGCTCGATCGGGGGCAACTCAGCCACCTGATGGCGCCGGGGCTCGGCATCCTCGCCGCTCAGAGGGTGACCACATCTCCGGCACTCCGTCGGCTTGCAGTCGGTGACCGATGCGACGCGTTCGGGCGGAACCAAGGCCCTCATCCGACGCTGGTGCCCCTTTTGCCCGCCCCGGCGTCTCTTCGACGGCGGCTCGGGCGGCTTCCGTCTGACGCCGATCGGGTCGGTGGAAGGCGGCCTGGAGCTGTTGGTGGAGTTCTGGTCGAGGCGAGCCCGCAACTCCTGGATCTGACGCTCGGCCTCGGCGAGCCGCTTCTCCAACCCGTCGATGACAGCCCCGATGACCGCACGGGCTTCGTCCGTGAGACTGTCCCAGATGTGTTGAGGGATCGCAGTAGGCCGGCTCATGCCGCCGTTATAATCAGGTGGCCCTGACGAAGCAACTCAGACCGTGAACGACTACTTTCGGTCACTTTGAAGCCTGGCAGCCCGAGATGCGGGTTGCAAGGCTTCATCCGAGGAGTTCATCGAACGGGGGATTCTTTTTATCCGACTCCAAATTATCACAACGTGAGTCGTGGATATATTGCTTAATGCCTCTAGCAAGCTGATACATCGCACCGACCACCAGGCCGAGAACGCATCCCACGGTTCCGCCTGCTATCGCAAACCCCCCGGCTATTAAGAAGAGCACGATGGAAAGACCGGCCCCACCATCGACATTATCTGGGACATTGCTCGGCATGAGCAGGATGAAGAGAAACCACCCGAGGCCGGCCGAAGCCCCGATGACCAAGCCCGCGGCAGCCGACATCAGTACACGCAAGATTTTAGACTCCTCCTGTCATCCCTTAGCTGCGGGAATCAACTTATACATCGTCAATCAAGACATCCAGCCGCCGTCCCACACCCCATTTGCCGTATAACCCAAATGGATGCTTGCGTTCTTCTTGGCTCTAGTCCATCCTCGTCGCCCAGTTTTGCCGGAGATAATTCCCTTTCTCTATGGCTACCTCAGAGACACGGATTTCATAGCTCACGGAACAAATGATCTCGTGGCAACGGTCCCGACCGATAATTTTGCATCCGAGATAGGGAGCAGCGTTCATGTGGTACTATCACGCAACACCAATGCGAAATCTCCAAAGCATCGGGAAACACGGCCTATTGAGCGGTAGGCGTCTCCAGGAGTTGGAAGCCGGCGAACTAACGAGTGGTTGCAAGCGGGGTGAAGAATTCATTCATGTCACCGACACCATCGACAAGAGCGTCCGTTGGTTCTCGATTGTCTTCCCAACCGCTGGAGTCACTGCTAGTTATAATTTGATGTGGGCTATCATCCGCTTCGATTCTTCCTCGATTTCTGTCCAGCCACGACAAGACCCTGATAGCCGGACAGGTCTAATCTTGGAGCTAGACTGCATCCCGCCCGAGGTCCTGACATACCGTTTTGGTGAGGACTACCAGGAAGGGCAGGGTGATGAAGTGGGAGGCATCTCTGTCTGGAAGCCATTCCCTCGCGATTAGCTCGATTTGCCACACAACGGCGATAGGACTAGGGCCTTTCTCAGAAACGCTCGTTCTCGTGGTTCCACCGCGTCGAGTCGCATTCATGTTACTCTGCTAATAGAGGAGTCACTCAAGGAGTTTCGTTATTTCCGTCCGGACGGGACAATCCGCCCTGACGGGAAAAATCACGCTGCAATCCAAAGGTAGGAGAGAACTCTTGGCCTCGAGTTGAGGGTAGGTCACTGGGGTTTTCGTATGCTCGAGTGTCCCTGATTCGTGGGATAGGTCGGCTGCCTCCTGAACACCGGAGAGGAACTAAACGATGAGCCTCCCCCGCGTATGGTCTCAGGCCTTGTGTCTCGTTGTCGTCGCGTTCGTCATTGCGAACGGGACGGCCACCGCACAGCAAATCAGGTTCCGATTACCAGAGGACGACCCGAACACGAATTCCGACGTGATTCGATCGGCGGCGTACTCACCAGATGGGATGCTCCTCGCCGTGGGATACGGCCGATTTGTCGGGCTACTTCAAGAAGGACGTCCTGGGCAAGCTGTCGTCTGGGACACCCAGACAGGGAAACAAAGGGCCAGCGTGACGGGGAAGGCGGACGGAGTCTGCTCGGTCGCGTTCTCCCCGGACGGGAAGGTTCTCGCCGTTGCAGAATTTCCAGGGATCATCAGGCTCTGCGACGCTCTGACCGGCCGTGTTGGACTGACGATCCAAGCACCCGCATGGACCACCAGTTCAATCGCGTTTAGCCCCGATGGAAAGTGGCTTGTAGCGGGGCTCTGGACCGGGGGGGGAGATGGCGTTAGTCCACCCGGTAACGACATCACCGTCTGGGATACGGCGACGGGCAAGTTAACACGCACGCTGAAGGGCCACACCGAGGGAGTCCTCACGGTGGCGTTCAGCCCCGACGGCAAGCTGCTGGCAAGCGGCGGATGGGAAGGAGTGGTCAGGGTGTGGGACGTAGCCAGCGGCCGAGAGCGGGCAACGCTGGATTTTCCTACTCTCCGCAAGCGGCTCGGGGCGGCAAACCCACTCATCCACGTAGAGGCGGTCACATTCTCCCCGGACGGGCGGATGCTCGTCACATGCGTCGGGGTGCCCACGATCCGTGAGAAGCCCGCAGGTGTCAGTGAGGTAACCTTCTGGAGCACCACGGATCATCGGGTCGTGGCGACCCTCCGAGGTATCGACGAGATGGTCCGGCGAGTTGTGTTCAGCCCTGACGGCAAACTGCTCGCGACGGCAGGGAACAGCGGTTCGATTCGGCTGTGGGACACAGCTACATTTCAAGCCATGGGCGAAATGAAGGGATGGTTACCGATCGCATTTTCACCTGACGGACGGGAACTGGTGTCGAGCCTCGACGAGCAGACAATCGCCCCACGAAAGATTGCGGAGGCAATCCGCCACTAGATGTCTTTCACCGTTTGGGTTGAGACGATGTCCCAATGCTCCACCGCGAAGCGGTTGAGTTTAATTCTCTTTGTCTCCGGCTACCGTATTATTCACCTCGCTAGCGTTCTTCGCGGATTCGAGCGAGCATGATGAATTTATCTCACCGTGGTTGGGTCCGGTTGTAATGAAATCCACGGCAACCACATCGCATGAGCATATTTCGTTTTGCGTGCCCGATAATGATCCAACTCTTCGAGCAGGCTAGACCGCCATGCTGCTTCATGATGCTGTCCATCGTACTCGTTGTGTGACGAATGCCCCAGCATCCCACAAACAACCATAGGAGGGCATGGCCCCGCTAACTCTTGGAGGCAGCTGGATTCGCATTCTGAGAAAAACAAGTAGTTCGAGCGGTAATAGGCCCATGACCGAACGACACTGCAGCCCCATATGAGCATGGCAACGATCGCGACCCATGCCATCACCCCACGGACTGTGGAGAGGTTGCGTAAGAGTTTCATCGACCTGCTCCAGATACCGTCCCTGATGCTTTGGAGGTTAGATTATATCTTCCTGTCCCAAACGTTCTCGACTGTTGTCGTGGGTGGAGGCCAATCCGCGTCTGAAAAAGTCCAACCGCGGGCGGTTAGAGTCGTAAAGCAAACGCCCCGACCTCACCTCTTGTTTAGTGCCTGATAACCCCCTTTATCCGCTACAAACATCCTGCTACGATTGCTTGCAATCGACTACCCGTTGCCAGGCCACTTCTGACCGATCTCCTCCCGACCCTCACCGCCGAGCACCGCGACCGGGTCGCACGAGCCCTCGACCTCCTCGACCGGGCCCAGGGCCTCGTCGCCGATGCCGCCGAACTCCTCGCCCCCCTCCCGGCATGGCCGACGAGTGGCAGGCGGTCCGGTCAATGTACTTCCAGCTTCGCGATCGCCGTCGCGACGTTGCGGCATGCCGAAGGTTGCTCGACGGAGGGACGAACGGATGAGCCAGGACCTCGTGACCGTCGAACCCTGGACGGACTGCCGGCTTTGGTGGTGAAAGGGGGAGGCCCCGCCGCTCAGGCGTGGACCGACTTCTTCGACGGCAAGGTGCGGAACCGGCATACCAAGCGAGCGTACCAGCAGTCGGTGACCCACTTCCTTGCCTGGTGTGAACGCGAGCAGCTTGAGCTTCACCGGATCATGGCGGGAGACGTCGGGCGGTATCTTTCTGACTTGAGCGGCGGACCGTCCAAGAAGAAGCGGACATGGGCAGCCCTCCGGCGGTACTTCCGCCTCCTCGTCGAGCGGCACATCTGCCTCATCAACCCGGCAGCGGAAGCCGAAACCGTCCGTTACGACATCGGCACTTCCACGCCGCGTTTGCCGCACCGGGATTTCTTGCACCGTCCTTGCCCTAATGGGGTGGATTGAGATGTCAGAGCGAGACCCCCTTAAACCTTGGTATCAGGGCCGACTCCGCGTGAGTTTGCGAGTTCTGATGGTTCTTGTGCTGATAACCGCCTACCTTTTCGGCTGGATCGTACACCGTTCCCGCGTCAAGGCGTCCGAGGCCGCCTACCAACAGTCCAAGCTCATGCGGGAAGTGGCCGAGATCGCACTCGTGGAGTACATCGAAGGTGTTCTCAAGCAGGGGGAAGCGAACGCCCATCAGACGATCGAGGAATTAAAAGTCGATGTCGAGAAGGCCAAGGCTGTTGAACTGACCAAGAAGAATATTTACATGCAGATGAGGTCGAGTTGGATGAGCCTGTACTGGTAAATCGCTGATGATCAGAGAACGTAAGGCATGGTCTAGGCCCGTAGCAATGGAACGGGAAACTGGAATAGGCACCCAAACTGTTCAGGTGCCAGGTACGGTAAACCCCGACTAGCATGGGCTCCATGTTCTCCGAACGCCTCATTTTCAGGCAGTTCTGTAATTCGAATCTGACCAACTCTATTTGGCATCCCACAACATTCGTTTTGAGGGTTAGAATCACCAACGGAAGCAGTCCGCACGTACCCTGGGGCAGACACATGCCAAGCAACATCCCCTTCGAGCAGCGTTATCGTCCCCCCGACCCAAAGCGGAAGAGACGCGAGCGATTGACCAGAACGGACCGCCTCGTGTGCGGTGCTCTCGGTGGACTCCTAGGTTTGTGATGTGATTGTGAGGCCTCATTCGGGAACATCGTCGCCACCCGGGTGCGACGCTTGATCTCACGGTTGACCCGCTCCAGCATGTTCGTCGTCCTCAGCCGCCTCCGGTGGCTCGCCGGCAGCGAGAAGGCCGTCAGCGACTGCGGCACGTTCGCCTCCAGCCACTCGGCCAGCTTCGGGGCCGTCGTGCGGTACTTCGCCACTGCCAAGCCCAGCTAACGCTCGGCTTCGAGGCGGTCCGGGGCGTCGGAGACCGCGCGCAGACCGGGCCCCACCTGCTTGCGCAGCGACTCCTTCGGCACGTTGGCGGTCTCTATTCCGCAGATGCCGCGGAAATGGTCAAGTTCAAGATATTCCGGATGTACTCGTCCCGAATGAGCTTGAGAAACGACCCGGCCAGCGGGTTCCGGCTCGCCTTCATCTCGCGATACGAATTTGCTAGCGATTCTTCGGCCTGACCCAGTGCATCGGCATCAAGCTTCTCTTGGTCGGCAACGGTGAGGCTATTCCAGTGCTTCGTGACTTTCGAGTGAATCGCCCGATCCCGAGCCTGCTCGGCTCTTTGCTTTCTCTTGGCCTCGGCCTCTGTTCGTTGTCGCTCTCGCTCGGCCTGCTCCCGCTCTTCTCGCTCGGCCTTGGATTCGAAGCCACGGGGAGCTGCGTAATCGTCCGCGATTGATTTGACCAAATAGCCAGCCGGGTTCTTCATAGCTCGCTTATCTTTTGTCGCGAGCATCCAGTCGAAAACTTCGAGCTTGATCCTGATTCGCTCGGCTGGGTGTCTTGCTACAAGGTCACTCGCCTTCGAGGGCGTGACTCCTCTGGAGACTAGCTCCCTCTCAAGCTCGGAAAGTTCAGAGCGCCGAAGCTTTTGTTCCCTCGGGGCCGTTTTCTGAATGAGGATGATTTTCCAGTTACCGCGACCGGCTTTCGCGTATCGCTCGTCGCGGCTCAGCGGCTCTAGAAACTCTATGCTTGTAAGTTCGTCCAGTGCCGGTTGAAGCTTCTCTTTGATTTTGGCGGAAGTGTAATTTCGGCTGAGCCCAATGTGTTCGCGAGCAAATTCCTCTAGACCGAATTCCCACCGGGTCCGGTGATAGAAGCGTTTATCGAGAAAGCGATACATCCGCTTCGCAACCGAACTCTTGAGCGAAAAGTAGATGTCTACATCAAGTCTCTTCAGGTTCTCGGCCTGAAAGCTCCGGAAGACCACCTCATTCCACGAGAACCAGGAGAACCCCAGATCCTGCAGGCCTTTCATGCGTCGTCGTTTTCGCGTTTCACCGTCTATTAGGAAGACGCTCTCGAGAACGTGGAATTTGGCGTCAATCCAGGCCTTCAACTCCCGGTCCCACCAAGCCTTATCGTAATAGAGCGTCACGCCCATCCAGCGGTTGAGCGACTCGGCGATTCTCTCGTAGCTCTCGCCACCATCGCTCCATCCGAGCATCTTGATTAACTCATATCTGGAAAAATTAACCCGCGGACTTTCGAAGTTTTTAAGCTTCGTGAGCTGAATCAGGGCGACGAGGATCTCGTCATCGACGGCGGTTGGGAGACCGTACTTATCGCTACCGGTGATGGTTAAGCGGCGGGTTACGAGGGCATTCGCCTGACTGTCGAATACGGAATCTTCAAACTCAAGCGTCTTGCAGCCTGCGGGGATTCGGTCGGCTAAGAGGGAGATCGGGAACTCGGCGAGATTCAGTTCATCCCGTCCACCGGTCGGCCGGAGTATCTCTCGGGGGTCGGCTGGCTCAAACATCGGGAGGCTTGCTTGCTGCATTGGTCCGGTACCTCAATATTGAAAGTGCAACAACCCCGTGTTGTTGTTTTTCGTAAGGTTTTAATACAAGAGTTATGGGCAGAAAATCCCTTGTCCTGCAAGGACTTAGGTTAGAGAACCATCCCTCGAACGACGGTAATTGCGGGAAAACATCCCCCGGACAACGGTAATGCATCCCCCGGACAACGGTATTTTTATCCCCCGGACAACGGTAACGCATCCCCCGGACGACGGTAGCGAAATTTACAGACTATCCCCCGGGCAACGGTAGGAAGCTAACGGTTGTAGAGTTTGGTTAGTCAAATTCAAAACGTCCCCCGAACGACGGTACGATAAATGTCCGATGACTGGAGTGTGCAGAGGGTATTTCATCCCCCAGACGACGGTACGGAGAGCCGTGATCTCTCGCGCGATAAAGATGGAGGAAGTTGCTATCGCGAGTTGTTGGTCTCAGGTCGGTTGACGAGATTCGAGGGGAGGACCGAATTGGAGCGGTCGATCATTGGGGGCGGTAGCGGCGGGAGGGCCCATGAAACCATTGTGCCTCATGCCGGGCATAGGATCCTGACCAGGTTGAGCGTGGCGACTGGCTGTTCGATCGGAAGCATGGGAAGTTCGATGATTTTGGGATCCTCCTGGTCGACGCCATCCGGGACGACCACACAGAGCCCAAGGGGAGGTCTGTCGAAGGCGGAGTATGAGTGTCTCGACGCGGCAAAGGTCGCGAAGCAGGGGGATGCCCAGTCAAGGCGACTTCAAGATCTGAAGCTGGAGGCAGATGATGAGTGAGCCGAAGACGCTATAGACACGCACTGGAAGCCGGTGAGGAAAGGAGTTCCGAGAGAAGATTAGAATATTATAAATTTAGAGATATGGATTGAAATTGTAAAGATTGATAAGGGCTGCCTCAGCTGAATAGTCCAGCGAATCAGATCGCCAGAGCGAACCCACAACAGAAGATTCGACCAGGACTGCCACGAGCCTTGCCACAACAGAGAGTCCCCAAATGAAGGATTCGATGAATTCATCGAAGTTCATCCGGATCTCCCTCGCCACCTTCGAACGGCTCCGCCGCATCGCCGCGGAGGAGAAGACCTCGATCGAGGCGGTCGTCGACGTCGCGGTCAAGGAATGGGAACGCAAACAATTCTGGGAACGATTCACCTGGGCTTGTGAGGCGATCCGGGCGGATCCCGAGGCCTCGGCCGCGATCGACGCCGAGGACGCGATCTGGGAATGCGCCGTCGCGGATGGCCTCGAAGGAGGATCCTGAGATCCGGGGGCCTTCGGGACGCAGCCGGTCTCGGTCGCGATCACCTCCGATGGAGTGCGTGATGACCTCGGATGGTGCCCTGAAAACACCACGGGATGACGTCCGATAATGGAGGTTAGGTGGCAAGACCATCCGGCGACCGCGGAATCATGTGGGACTTGAGGATCCTAACGGTTATCTGCCTGGCGGCTTGGCAGGCCTGGTAACGCTCCGGTGCTTGTCCCAATGTCCG
Source organism: Isosphaeraceae bacterium (assembly GCA_965279195.1). Classification (GTDB taxonomy): domain Bacteria; phylum Planctomycetota; class Planctomycetia; order Isosphaerales; family Isosphaeraceae; genus CBDIHP01. The sequence continues at coordinate 18,268 of CBDIHP010000022.1, read as the reverse complement.
CGGCCATCGTCCGACGCATCGACTTCGGATTCACCGTCCAGATCGAGATCCCCTACCACGAGTCGATGCTCGAGGCCGGGGAGGCCATCCTCGACGGACTCAACCGTGCCGGCGTGGCGGCCACCGCCGAGGCCCTCTCGCGGTTCGACGCCGACGGCAAGCCCATGGCCATCGACGGCGTCAAGTTCACGTCCAAGGGCCGCCACGCCAAGGACTACCAGACCCCCTACGGCGTCGCCAGCGTCCCCAGGCATGTGTATCAGCCCTCGCGCGGCGGCAAGACCTATTGCCCGCTCGACGAGGCCGCCCGGATCGTGGTCAGCTCCACCCCGCGGTTCGCCAGGATCATCGCCCACAAGTACGCCGAGTTCGGGTCGGCCCGCGTCACCCACGACCTCCTGTCCAACCACGGCCGCGACGTCGCCCGCTCGTTCGTCCAGAACGTCGCCGAGGCGGTCGCCGCCGTGGCGCCGGCCCGCGAGGAGGACGCCGAGTACGAGCTGCCCGCCCCGGACAGGCCGGTGGCCACCGTGACCGTCGGCCTGGACGGCACCTGCATGCTCATGGGCAAGGACACCTGGCGCGAGGCGATGGTCGGCACGCTGGGGTTCTACGACGCCGACGGCGAGCGGCTGCACACGGTCTACACCGCCGCCACGCCGGAGCACGGCAAGCTGACCTTCTACGAGCGTCTCGACGGCGAGGTCGCCCGGGCCAAGGCGGCGTTCCCGGGCGCCCGGTTCGTGGGCCTGGCCGACGGGGCGAAGGACAACTGGCTGTACCTGGAGACGGTCACCAAGGAATTGGTCGTCGACTTCTACCATGCGAGTGAATATGCCTGGATGGCGGCCGACGCGATGTTCAACGCCGCGAAGACACCGGCGGAGATCCGCCCGTGGGTCGAGTCCTGGATGCACAGATTGAAACACGAGGAGGGTGCGGACCGGCTGCTGATCGCGGACCTGGAGCGTCGGGGCGAGGCCCTGGGCCGTCCGCGGCTGCCGGAGGGCGTGGAGCGTGCGCTGACGTACTTCAAGAACCAGTCGAAGGCGGGCCGTATGGGCTACGCGGCATGACGGCGAAGAAGGTTCCGATCGGCTCGGGCGTGACGGAGGCGGCGTGCAAGGTGCTGGTGAAGCAGCGTCTGTGCGGCTCGGGGATGCGCTGGAAGGACTCAGGCGCGGCGGCGGTGCTGTCGGTGCGGTGTCTGACATACACGCCCGGCCGCTGGGAGCAATTCTGGGCGCGGATCGGCCGCGAGGGGTTCGTCCTGGCGGCGTGAAGACGGGTCTCGGAGGGCCGATTCACATCATTCCGAGGTCACACCCCAGGTTCCGGACGATATTTCCCATTATCGGAGGTGCCCCTGCAATCGGGACGTCGCCGCAGGCTTCATGACGCCACGCCCTGCTACGACGGCGAGGCTACCAGAAACGCCACCAAGGACGACGGGAGAGCTTCGGCCCCAGATTGAACGAGACCTTGCCCTCGACGAGAACGATCACGACGAAATCGTTCGGCCGTGAGCTGATGTCCATGCTGACGTCGGAAGCCATGTGCGGGAAGTGGGACAGGAAATGGTCCCGGTCGATCACCTCGATCATCGTCGGCATCAACTGCATCCGGCTGCACATCTCCTTGACGACCTCCACTTGGCCCGGCTCGAGCTTCGGGCTCGCTATGTTCAGGGTCGTCTCATCGGAGAGGTCGTAAACGATCGCCGCCGGTTCGACGAATCCCCGCCGGACCCCATCCAGATAGGCTTCATTGATTCAATCCAGGTCCTGGCGGAAGATCCCCGCAACGCGGGCGTCGCCGGCGGCGTCGGCTTGATCTGAATTCATGTCCCGACCCCGAGAAGCTTGCAGAAGTCTATGCGGCAGCAGGAGCCTTCGACCTACTTTCGTCGCATACCATCGGGATACTAATTCACGCGGACTTCACGACAATCTCAGACGCGACCGCCGAGTTGCTGGGCGAGGCGACGCTATCGGCCTTGTCGATAGCGATAGAACAGGCTCGCCATGAGCCACACGAGCGGGGTCAGTGGGCCGGCATCCGGTCGCGGAGACCGGCTCCACCTTCATGGAGCGATCCTAGGCCCGGATCAGCCCGCCCGACTCCTCGGTGTCGATCTCCACCCCTGGGACGCCGGGGCGTGGCAGCACCTCAAGCGTGTCGAGCTGAGGAACGCAGCCTTCCCCGACCTGGAGGAGTTGCATCTGGAATTCCACCTCGCCATCGGCCGCCTCAGGAAGCGAAGGGGCCTGATCCGCTCGTTCTTCGAGGCAGCCGGGCTGGGGCTGGAAAAAGTTTAGTACGTTCTAAACCCACCGCCTTTGGCCGTGAGACCCGAAGAGCTTCGAGCGATCCGGCGTGCTTTCTGCCGTGCAATGTCGGTGAACGCTCGGCATCCCAGAGGCTTGTTGGCCTGGCGACTGGCGACGGCGTGGTTGCAGATGGACACAGCGCGTCCGGTGCTATCCACGCCCCCAACGGGGGCTTCCTGACGTAGACGGCCCCCCCGGGGGGCCTTCCTGACACCTCGGCCTATGGCCGAGGAGCCTCATTTTCTTTGCGCGCCTATCAGTAAGTCGGATAATCGCTCGGAGCCTGGTCAAGACAAGACGGTCAAGCATAGGCGATCGCGGTCGTGGTGTAAGGCGTGCTGGTATCGGACGAGGTCGTCGACGAACCGGTGCTCGAGCCGGCGTAGAGCGAGGGATCTGAGGCATAGGGGCGATTCGGATCCGAAAGGCTCCGCCCGTCGAGCCGGAAGCTCAGCGGGGAAGGTGTGCCCCAGGTCCGTGACTCCAGCGTGTATCGTATCGTGTACCGTCCCCTCGCCATGAAGAATGTGAGGCTCTGTTCCCCGTTCGCCCCTACACGGAGCGTCTGCAGAACTCGGCCGCAACCGTCGACCATGTCCGCCCTGATCGAGGAGTCAGCCAGCCCCGTCGCGTTGCTCGCCGAGAGAACCATGTGAAACGCTTGGTCGACATTCGCGGACACGAGCAAGCCTTGCGACGACGTATACGTGTCTGACGACGAAGACGGGTCGATTGTGCCCGCCTGGAGACCATCCAGCGGAGTGGCCTTGCGGTGGAACTGGAACGCAAACACGTAGTTCCCCAACACGTTGTTCAGGACGGTCGTCAGCCCCGCCTGCGACGGATACGTGTTCACCCTCGCGTAGTACCTCGCCCCGGGCGTCAGCCCGGAGAGTTGGATGGCATAGGCGTTGCCCTCATGCGAGAGCACCCGCCCCGCGACGGCCTGGCCGGCGGGATCGAGGATCGTCACGCGGGGGTCGAGTGCCACCAGGTCACGGCCCCAGACCAGCGCCGAGAGCACCAACTCGCCATCGCCGGCCAGTCTCGACGGGGCGTCGAACGCGTACACATCCACGGTGGAAAGCGCGTTCAGGCTGGCCCGGCCGTAATACGACACGCCGAGGTCCGACTGGATCGTCGGCGACAGGAAATTCGCTGTCGCGGGCGTGTCGTCGGTGCCGAGGTCGAGGTTGATCAGGCCGTTCGAGACGGTGTCGGTGGTCCAGTCGAGGGTGCCGAAGAGGTACGCCGTATCCGGGGTGACACGCGCCAGGTAACTGCCCACGCCGAAGACGCCCGCATCCGCCGCCTCGACCCGGACGTAGTACGTCTCCAGCGGGTTCAGCCCCGGGAGCCGCACGGTCAGGTCGCCGCGGGTCGGCGAGGCCGCCGCGTCGGACCCGAGCACGACGCCCCTCGAATTCGTCACGACCAGGCGACCCATGAGCGAACTCTTCCGCGTCGTCCGCACCTGGATGCTCACCGGCCCTGGGTTCGCCTTGACGCGGAACGTGTACACATCCTTGTCCGTCGGGGAACTGACGTCGCCCCGGATCGTCACGGCCGGGTCCGACGCGTTGCTCCCCGTGGCGTTCGCCGGCGTCATCGCGGCGGCCGTGGCGATCGAGTCGTTCCCCGAGGGGCCTTCGAAGCGGTCGGGCGATCTTACCCCGTAGATCGACCTCAGGCCCGCCACGTCGACGTCGGCGAGCGACGCGCGGGGGCCGACGTAGGATTCGTCCAGGGCCGACGTAGGATCGTCGCAATCGTCGAGCCCGAAGACGTGGCCCGCCTCGTGGAGCGCGACGGTGAAGAGGTCGTAACCCGCCCCTCCCCCGACCCGGAAATCCACGGCGGAATTAAATGTGATGTCTCCAGCACGCGTGCCCGCCGTCGGGTCATAGCCGGAGGCCACGGCGAGGACCGAGCTGCTCATCGAAATCGAGCTGATCCGGATATCGCCGAATCGCGAATCCCCCTGGGGCGCCCCGGTGCTGCCGACGGGCAGCCCCGAGTCGGGCACGACGGAGACGTTGAGATTCGACCGCGACGCCCAGGTCTGCACGGCCTTAAGGATGATCGATTGCCACCCCTCGTCCGGCAGCCCGGTCGAGGCGCGCATCTCGCGGAACAGCGAGGACGCCTGGTTTCCCTGGATCGTGCCGTCGGGCACGAAACTGAGGGTGAGCTGCTGGGGCGCGGGCCAGACCGTGCCGATCTCCGCCGCAAGGAGGAGGCGCGATTCCAGGGACTCGATGCGCAGGGGGGCCCGGCGGGGGCGGACGGCCTGGCTCATGGGGGATCCTCGATGGGTGAGCGTGAAGGGCCGGCTCGGGGCGCGCGGTCCCCCAGGATCGGGAAAGACCGCAGGGAAACCGCACGAAAGCGAACGAGACCGGCTCGCCTCGCACGACGAAGGCCACCGGCTCGCCACGACATCCTCCGCCGAATCGAGACACCCGAGGCGTTCCCAGATCCGACAACGAGCTGTCGTCATCCATGATCGCCTCCGATTCCGCCTTGTCAACGAGTGATCGACGCAGATGGACACAGGCATGGGTGGATTTACACGCGGGTGTGTCCTTCGATCTCAACACGGGCAAGACGCTGCCCCGACCGGGCCCCAAATCGCGCCCTCCCGCGTCACACGTCGCCGCGCCGGGGGCACCACAATAGGGGCCAGATACCGCTCAGCCGAGAAACCTTGCGGAACGTCAGCATGACCCAGGTCTTCGATATGTCGGACCTCGATAAAATAGATCGGTACGTGAGAGCCTTTGAGATCGAAAAGGAAAAGCACGCGTTAGTTCACATTCGTTCGTTCCTGCCGGGCCCGTCCGATCCGGTATTTCCGGCGGTCTTGAGGGAATTAATCCTCGTCGAGATCGAGCTGGACGGCACGCGCGGTGTCAGCGACGTGTTGCGAAAATACATCGACGATCTCCCCGAGTTGTGGGACGCCCCCGGCCTCGTCGCCGAGATCGAGTCGGAGTTGCGACGGTCGGCCGAGCGGTCGACCAGCCTGTCCGCCGGCTCGCGACCGCGGACGGACTACTCTCGTCCGGGCGAACGAATCGGAACAAATCAGAGCATCGACCGATGTCCAAATCCCACCGGTCTCCCTCGCGACCCCTCGCCTGCACACGGGCGCGCGGTCGTCCCTCCCTCGGGCCAGGCGAGCTTGCCCGAGGTGGGTCAGACCTTCGAAGGGTTCCGGCTCATGGAGGAACTCGGGCGCGGCACATTCGGCCGGGTCTTCCTCGCGGCGCAGGGCGACCTGGCCGACCGGCCGGTCGCGCTCAAGGTGGCGGTCGACGAATCGGACGAGGCACGCACGCTCGCCCGGCTCCAGCACACGAACATCGTCCCGATCTACTCGGTCCACCGGGCCCCGCCGCTGATCGCGGTCTGCATGCCCTACTTCGGCTCGCTCACGTTCAAGGACATCCAGGAGCGCCGGGCGCAGTCCCCCAGCCTGCCCGCCACCGGCCGCTCGCTCTTCGAACTGGCCGCGAACGCCCCGTCGGCGACGATGTGGAACTCCGCCATCGCGTCGACTGTGCCCGATTCTCCCTTGTCATCCGGGCCCGCTCCCCTGCCCCAGCCGGTGATCGAGGCGAGGATCCAGCTCGAGAATCGGCCGTTCGACGAGGCGATCCTCTGGCTGTTCGCCAGGCTGGCCGAGGGCCTGGAGCACGCCCACCGCCGGGGCATCCTGCACCGCGACATCAAGCCGGCGAACATCCTGCTGACCGACGACGGCCAGCCGATGCTCCTCGACTTCAACCTGGCCGAGGACCGCGAGCTGGCGCCCCAGTCGGCCTCCCGGATGGGCGGGACGCTCCCTTATATGTCGCCCGAACAGCTCGAAGCCCTGCTCGGGTCCGGACGCAGGATCGACGCCAGGTCCGACGTCTTCGCGCTCGGCGTGATCCTCTTCGAGCTTCTCACCGGGCAGTCGCCCTACCCTCGAAGCCCCGGTCACGACGCCCCGGCCGTGGCCCTCATGCTCGACGACCGCAAGGCCGGCCCGCCCGACCCCCGCCGACTCGACCGCAGCATCCGGCCCGCCACCGCATCGATCCTCCGACGCTGCCTCGAACCCATCCCGGCCCGTCGATACCAGTCCGCCGGAGAGCTCCTCGACGACCTCGAACGCCAGCTCGCCAACCTCCCCCTGAAGCACGCCAGGGACCGAAACATTCCCGAACGCGTGCAGAAGTGGGTGCGCCGGCATCCTAGCATCCGATCGCTGGGCACCCTCGCGATCGCGTCCGCTGCGCTCGTCACTCTGCTCGGCGCCGGCATCTGGATCCGCGCCGAGCGGCTGGCCGACATCGAGGCTCGCGACGCCTTCGAAGCCTTCCGTCGCGACCTCCGCCAGGCCAGCCTGAAGCTCACCACCGCCGACCCCGTCCATCGCGCCGGCGCCGTCCGGGAGACTAGACTCGCCCTCGAACGCTATCGCATCCTCGACGACCCCGACTGGCGGAGTTCATCGCGTGTCGCTCGCCTCGCCTCACCTTCCCGGCAACTCCTCCGCGAGCAGGTCGGCGAGTCGCTCGAATCGCTGGCGAATGCATTGGCATTCTCCGCCGCGTCGCCCTCGGCCGATGAGCCCGCCCTCCGCGAGGCCCTCGACCTGAACCGATCGGCGTCCACCTGTTACGACCCCGCCGATGTGCCGCGCTCCCTCCTGCTCCAGAGGGCCGACCTACTTCGGAGCCTCGGCCGCGACGCCGAGGCGAACACGGCCGCGTCGATCGCGGACGCCACTCCGATCCAATCGCATCGCGACCGCCTGCTCATGGCCCGCCTCGCCATCACGCGCGGCGAGCCCGCTAAGGTCGCCGAACTGCTCCGTCCGATCACCCAGGACGACCCCAAGGCCTTCTGGGCCTGGTACTTGCTGGCCATCGCATATGAACGCCTCCAGGATCCGATCTCGGCCGAAGCCGCGTACACCGCCTGCCTCTCGCTGGACCCGGGCTTCGAAGAGCCCTGGTCCAACCGCGGCCTCGCCCGAGCCCGACGCGGCGACCTCGCCGGCGCCCACGACGACCTCACCCGCGCCATCGCCCTACGGCCCTATCAGGCCCTCCCGTACCTGAACCGCGGGCTCGTCGATCGGGGGCGCAAGCGTTTCGAGTCGGCCCTCAAGGACGTCACCAGGTCCATCGACCTCGGTGCCCCCGGGGCCTACGCCTACGCGATTCGATCCCTCATCCACAACGACTCGGGGAATGCTCAGCAGGCCGCGACGGATCGCAACGAAGGCCTCCGCCACACGCCCGGGAGCGAGGACGCCTGGATCGCCCGGGGGCTTTCGAGGATGTCCTCCGACCCGAACGCGGCCCTGGGCGACTTCGACGCGGCCCTCCGGCTCAACCCTCGTTCGCTCGCCGCCCTCCAGAACAAGGCCGCCATCCTCTCCTCGCTCCCCGGCCGCGACGAGGACGCCCTCGACGCCCTCACCTCGGCAACGACCCTCTTCCCCGACCTCGCCGACCTCCACAGCGGACGCGCCAGGATGCTCGCCGTCCTCCGCCGCCGCGACCAGGCCATCGAGGCGGCCGAGAAGGCCCTCGCGCTCAGCCACTCGCCCCACATCCTTTATCAGGTCGGATGCGCTTATGCACTGACGTCGACGACGCACCGGGAAGATCGCGACCCGGCCCTCCGCCTGCTCTCCCAGGCCCTTCGCAACGGATTCGGCCATCGCGAAATCGCCCACGACGACGACCTGACCCCGATCCGCGACGACCCCCGTTTCCAGCGGCTGCTCGAGTCCGCCCGCGAGACGACCGCCGTGACGAAGGCCCCCTGACACGGGAGTTCGGTCGTACCATGCCCATCGCTCACTCGCTGCTGCGGTCGAGCTGCCGCTCCGCGGCGTGCACCGTGGCGAGGACCAGCAGGAGGCCCAGGATCAGCCCCCAGATCGCGACCGCATCCGCTTCGGTGAGCTCGGCGAAGATGCGTGCGGCGAACAGGCACACGTCTCCGGTCGCATCCCGGACGACATCCAGGGCCCCGGAGACGCCCGGTGCCAGAGCCCGGAGCGAGGCGAATCCGCCGACCGTGGCGACGCAGGCCAGGCCGAATTCCCGCTTCCATCTCCGGTTCCGCTCCGGACCCGCCGTCCGGCTCGATTCGCGATACTGCCGATCCAGGTCGAGAATCATGTGTCTGCGCCCGCTCTCGTTGAGATGTTTCGTGGATCAGTTCTGCGAGGCCTCTCGGAATCGGCGGGGAGCCCCGGCGAGCCGGGCGATCCCCGCCGGCAGGTCACGAAGCCGGATCTCCCCGGCGTCGGCGAAGATCAACGCATGCTCGACCGCGTTGCGGAGCTGTCGGAGATTCCCCGGCCAGGGGAAGACCTCTAGTGCGTCGACCGCTTCCTCGCTGATCCCGACCGGTGCGTCCGCCCTGCCCTGTGTCAGTTCCGCCAGGAAGGCGTTCGCCAGTTCCTCGATGCGACCCGGGCGGCTCCGGAGGGGCGGCAGGTGCACCTGGATCTGCCCGATGCGAGCGTACAGCTCGGGCAGGAAACGTCCCGCCTCGACCGCGTCCCACAGCGGCTTCGCCCCCGAGACGACCAGCCTCGGGCAGGAGCCCGGAGGGATCCGGTCGAGGGCGAGGAAGGCATCGAGCAGCCCCATCTGCGAGGGGATCGTCAGGCTCTCGATCGCCTCGACGTGCATGGTGCCGATCCCCATCCGGCGCCCGTCCAGCAGCAGCCCGGCGAGCGAATCCGCCGGATCCAGCCGGGAGCCCGCCTGGCAGTGGAATTCCAGGAACTTGAGATGCCCCCTGCCCGACGCCTCGTGGATGCGGCGGGCGGTGAACGACTTGCCCGTGCCCGTCTCGCCGTGGAGGTGGACAGGCCGCCTGATGGCCACCAGCCCCGCGACGAGGTCGCCGCTTGCGGTCGTCTGGGCGGACGAGGTCCTCCGCATCATGTTCACGGTCTCATTGGCAGAAATGATCCAGCGTCGATTCGTCATGGTCGGCCCGTCCCGTGTCCCTCTCCGTCCGCCCCGGTCGTCACATCGAGCGGCGTCCGGCACGACAGCGAATCCGGCGGGCGAGCCTCGTTCCGCCGTCGCCCCCCGAGAAAGTCACCGCGTTGACGGCCGACAACAGCCGACCGGAAACGGTTTGCGCGCCGCCGGACACACGGCGAATCTCGCCCATCGCGCGTCCCGGGCTGGGCGATCGCCCGGTAATTCACGTGACATCGCGACACGTCCACGAACAGATCCGCCACACACCCATTCCGATGAGATAAGGTGCCTGCGCATGACAATGCCCATCCGAAACGGCTGCGAGGAACACTCCGACGGCTCGCTCCTCGTCGGGGCGACCCAGGGATCGAACGACTCGGCCGACGCCCTCTACCGCCGCTACGCCGGGCGGATCTCCGCCCTAGTCCGGACCCGCCTCGGCCCCGAGCTTGCCACACGGCTCGACGCCGACGATCTCGTGCAGTCCACGTTCGGCAGCTTCTTCCGGGGCCTCAAGGGCGGGGCCTTCGCCTGCGGCCCGGGGGAGGAATTGTGGGGCCTGCTCGCCGTGATCGCCCTGAACAAGGTCCGCGAGAAGGCCGCACTCCATCGCGCGGCCAAGCGTGACGTCCGAGTCACCCGGCCGATCGCCGACGACGAGGAAGCCCTGGGCGTCGCCTCGGCCGAGGCCGACGAACAGCTCCTCCAGGTCTCGATCCGCGAGTTGCTGGAGACCCTCCCCACCCAGCATCGCGCGGTGATCCTGCTCCGGATGGACGGCTACCACGTCGCCGACATCGCCGAGCTCACCGGCCGATCCAAACGGTCGGTCGAGCGGATCCTCCAGGAGTGCCGGGGCTACCTCGTGTCGCTCCTGGGCTGAGAATCCCGGGCGGGTCGCCCCGATGCAACGGCATCGTTGATTCCTCGCATCAGAATCGCTGCAAACTTCCCCGTCTCGAAGGCGGGGTTGGCGCCAGCCGCGTGCGGTCGGCGCCCGATTCTGGCGGATCCTCGATGCCCGAAACGGATCCCCTTCCGGACCGGGGCGAAATCGCCCCGGGGCAGGCCCAACGCACGGCCCGGGAGAGATCGATGCGAATCCATGGAGCCAGCCCGTTCGGTCGTCGAGGCGAGGGGCGCTCGCGGTCGAGGCCGCCCTCTGCGTCCCAATCCTGTTCGGATTCCTCATGTGGGTGGTCGAACTCGGCCGCCTGATGGAAGGCGGGCGGATCCTCACCTCCGCCGCCCGCGACGCCGGGCGCCGCATCGTCGCGGGAGAGGTGAACCCCTCAGGCGCCCGCGACGTCGTCGCCGACGCACTCGCCCGCGCGGGCATCTCGCCGGCGAACATGGCCACGTCCGTCTCGGTCGTCGGCCGTTCCGGGGCCTCGACGCTTCGCCGGGGCGACCTCGTCGAGGTCGTCGTGACCATCCCCGTGCGCGACGTCCGCTGGGTCCCCGACTTCCCCACCTACACCTACGCCCAGCACATGACCGCCCGGACCACCTGGCGCCACGTGGGCGTCGAATGACCGCGTGAATGGATTCTCAACCGAGTTCCCATCGATTCTCCTCCCGAACCGAGCCCCTTCCCCCCCGAGCGGAGGTCCCCCACGATGCCGAGAACGAAGCCCCGCCGCCGCGGCGTGTCCATGGTCGAGGCCGCCGTCACGCTGCCGATCTGCATCCTGCTCTCGATGGTCGTCCTGGAATTCGGCCGGTTCCAGATGATCCGCCACGTGGTCGGCAACGCCGCCACCACCGGCGCCCGAAGCGCGTCCATCGGGGCCCAGCGATTTTCCACCTCCGAACTCCAGTCCAGCATCCGCTCGCAGCTCGTCTGCGAGAAGCTGCCGGACCTTGACGTGGTCATCAATCGCATCGACGCGCAGGGCAACCCCGACCCCGCCTGGGCCGGGTCGCTCGCCGGGGAGACCATCTCCGTCCAGATCCGCGCCACCTACCAGGCCATGATCCCGACGCTGGGCATCATCCCCCCGCAGACGCCGCTGGCGGTGACCACGCTCGTCCGCTGCGAACAGGATTGAACCCGGTCCCGAGGCAGATTTTCAGCCGTGCGGCCGGGTTCCAGCATTCGCCATCCCGGTCATGAAGAATCGACCTTCAAGGCGGAAGCTACAGGGGGGATGAACATGCGTCGGAGAAGGATCGGGTCTCGGGGCCGCGGGGGTTTTTCGCTGGTCTACCTGGCGATCACGCTGTCGGTCCTCCTGGCCTTCGTCGCCTGCGCGATCGACATCGGCTACATCTCGTGGTCGCGGGCGCAGCTCCAGGCGGCGGCGGACGCGGCCTCGCTCGCGATGGCCAGCGAGCTGTTCGACCGCGACGAACTCCGGGGCTCGCCCGACAATTCGGCCGAACTCGCGGCCGCCCGGGCGGCCGCGACATCCGTCCTGGGCGCGAACACGGCAGGGGGCGTGGCGATCCAGTCTCCCGACAACGTCTCGAACCTCGCGGCCGGCGACCTCTTCGCGGGTTACCTCGCCAATCCAAGCACGTCCGGCGATCGGATCAACTTCCTCCTGAACTCGACCGTTCCCCGCGCGCAGGCACCTCCCCTGCTCTATCTCCCGACGGCCATCACGCCGACGCTCCCGTTCATCACCCCACCGACGCCCGCGCCGACGACGTACAACATGCTCAATGCCGCATCGGTCGTCGCCCGCCGCGACCGCGGACAGAACGGGTCGCTCGGGCTCTTCTTCGGGGGCGTCACCGGCCGTTCGAACATCGACGTGACCGCCACGGCGACCGCCACCTACGAGGATCGCATCGTCGGCTTCCGCACCAACCGCATGAATCCCGTAGCCTCCAAACTCCTGCCGCTGGCGATGGACGTGAACACCTTCGCCGCGATCGCCGCCGGGAACAGTTCGCTCGACCTCTGGAAGTACGACCCCACGGTCGCCGTGACCGCCGGTTCCCCCTCGTCCGCCTACGCCTCGCGAGTGAGCCTGGCCGATCCCTTCGCCGGGGCCCTGCTGAACGATCCCACGAGCCTCCTCTCGATCCTCCTCGATCCGACGAAGTATGGTTTCGACCTCTCCAAGCTGTACGTCGCCGCTCCCGCCGCTCCCGCCCTGGCCGCGATCTTGCCGGGTGATCGCATCAAGGAGGCCCTGCTCGTTCCTCTGGCGATCCCGAAGCAGACGTTCCCGCCGCTTTCATACTCCATCAGCGTGGGCAACCTCGCCGTGCTGCCCATCGGCCAGGCCGCGATGAACAGCCAGACCGAGCTGGCCCGGCAGTTCCGCGAGGGCGTCAGCCAGGCCGACCTCAAGTCCGCTTCGCCCACGGGCGAACTCCGCCTCGGGCCCGACGGCACGCTCGTCCTGCCGGGCAACGGCTTCCTCGACGGCACCTTGAAATCCGCTTTGCTTTCGATCTGCGGCCAGCCCCGGATCATCCCGCTCTACCGGCCGACGGCCGATCTGAGGTTCCCCGCCCTGCTCGGATCGACCCTCTCCTTCACCATCGTCGGCTTCGCTGGCGTGGTGGTCGTGGACGTGGTCGACATCCCTCCGATCCTCCCCGTGCCGCCGATCCTGAACCCGCTCACGGGCGGAATGCTCATCCCCGGATTGCCGGCGATCCCTCGCTCGCTCAAGCTGTTCGTACAGCCCGAGTTCGTGATCGATGGGACCGCCATAGGGGGGGGCGACGCGATCACACGGGTCACGGGCGCCCGGACAAGTTGCTTCGTTTATCGTCCGCTCGCCCTGGCCGAATGATGCTTCGCACCCGGCCTGGTCGCCCCTCTCGAGGGCCTCGGCGCACTCTGCCGGGGCCCTCGTTCGCGCGTGCCACCCCAGGCGTCCGGCGGGCCGCGAAAATCACGGGGAAATCTGGCGGACGCGGCGAACCATTGCGGATTTCCTCTCGCCGTCGGTCGACGTGCCGATGCGTCCCGCGTCCCGACCGCCCGGGGACGCGTCGCGGAATTCAGTGGCCATGAGAATCAGAGAAAGGGCAATCCCAATGTCGATCCGATCCATGACGCTGCGAGCCTTGATCGCCACCGCGGCCGTCGCCGGGCCGATCGCGTCGGCGTCCGCCGGGGTCCTGACCGGCCAGTCACGGGGCTTCGGGCTCCAGTCCAACCTCCAGTTCGAGCCCCTCACAGGCGTGAACGTCGCGGCGAGCCTCGGCCCGGTCGGACTGGCCAGCGGTTCTGCCCCCTCGCCCTACAATCAGAGCACCACCGTCGCGTCGTTGAACGCGAACGCCGGCGGCCTGAGCCTCGTCGGCGGGCTCCTGAATGGCAACGTCCTGAACGCCTCCACCGGCGTAATCCAGTCCACCGCGACCTCGAATGTGGACGGCCTTGTCGGATCGAAGGCCACCAGCGGCTTCAACTCGATCGACAACCTGAACCTGGGCGTGTTCGGCCCTCACCGGCCTCGTGGACTACAACCTTCTCGGCCTCAAGGCCACGACCCTCAGCTCCAGCTCGAGCGTCTCCGGCGGCCCCGCCGCATTGAATGCCTCGGCGGCGGTCGTGATCGAGGGCCTTCAACTCACCGTGCTCGGCATCGGGGTGAATCTGGGCGTGACGGGCAGCATTGCGGCGAACACGGCGATCAACGTCGGCGGGCTGCTCACCGGCCTGACTCTGACCTTGAACGAGCAGATCGTCACCGGGGACGGTGCCGCCAGCCGAGGCATCACGACCAACGCGATCCACCTCAGCTTCAGCAATGTCCTGGTCGCGACGACGCTGGGGAATCTCGGCCGGCTGAACGGTGACATCGCTATCGGACAGTCCTTCGCCGCGATGACCGCCCAAGCCGACCCCGTCACCCCCCCAACCAGTGCCGTGCCCGAACCTTCGACCTCCGTCCTCATGGGCATCGCCGGCGTCCTCTCGGCCGTGTACGGATGGAAGAAGCGGAGCAAGAATGTTAAATAACCGAGGAAACGATCGTGTGGTTGCGAAGCCGGGCCACCGGTCGTGCGAAGCCGATGGCCCTGCACAGGAGAATTGGGGATGCGGGCGAGCAGGAGGCGGCCACCGCGGGAATTAGGGCCATAGGGGCAGTGGCGGCCGTCAGGAGTGATCGCAGGTCCAACGAACCGGGCGCACCCTTTGAGGGCCGCCCGCTTCTGTTTCACACCTCTACAAAAAATCTGACCGTCACGGATTTCGGGGGAGTGTGGACCTGTAGCCGCCGAGGGATGCGGAGATGAGCAGGTTCTGGAGCCACTCGTCGCGGTAGTGATGGTGATCGAAGCAATCGGCGAGGGGCCGGCCAAGCCGGTCACGCCCCCTCGTGGTGCCGCCCGACCAGACCCTTGTCGCTCACCCGGATGAAATCGCCCCGGACGGCGGCCCGCCGCTCGCTGGGCCTGGCCGGGCTGATCGGCCTGGCGGCCCGGTTTCGCCGGCGAATGCTGATGGTGGCCTGATCCGGATCGTCCGCCTTCGAGCCAGGAACGAACGGACGTCGGGAGACACCCCCGGTGCCCGTTCGCCGTTCCGGTGCGGGGCCGGCCAGGAGCCCGCACCCCCCCCCGCCTGCGAAACGCCCCCCGGCATGGGATGCGTCCGACCGCCGTCGGTACGGGACGGATCGATGTCCCACCTCGGTGACCAAGCATGAATCCATGACATCCGGACGATTTCTGGATTCCACGTGGTCGCCCAACCGGATCCCGGTAGGCATGCGGTCGGATCGGGGATACGATCGCCGTCGGTTCTCTTGCGATCCCGCACTCTTCACGGGAAAGGACGGAGACGATGGGCGCCACGGGCACGCGTCGGGAGTTCCTGGGTGATGTCGGGCGGGGCATGCTGATCGCCGGCGTCGGCCTCGGCACGGCGGTGGATCTCGGGCTGACCTCGGCGCAGGCCGACGGCGGCGATGAGGCCCGCCTGCGGTTCGGCGAGCTCGAGCCCCTCGTCGGGCTGATGCAGGAGATCGAGGTTTCGAAGCTGATCCCGGCCCTCGTGGAGAAGCTCAGGACCGGGGCGGAGCTGAAGCAGCTCGTGGCGGCGGCCGCCCTGGCGAATGCCAGGACGTTCGGCGGCGAGGACTACATCGGCTTCCACACGCTGATGGCCCTGGCCCCCGCGTATCGCATGGCCTCGGAGCTGCCCCGCGACCGCCGGGCGCTGCCCGTCCTGAAGGTGCTCCATCGCAACACGAACCGGATCCACGAGCACGGCGGGGCGGCGTCCGAGGTCCTCCACCCGGTCAAGGCGGCGAGCCTGTCCGCCGGCCAGGAGCCCGGCGAGGCCATCCGCGACGCCGTGAGGCGGAAGGACGTCGGCGAGGCGGAGGGGACGCTCGCGGCGCTGGCCGCCCACTCTCCGGACGACGCCTTCAACGGCCTGCTCACGGCGGTCGAGGACGACACCGAGGTGCACCGGGTCGTGCTGCCGTACCGGGCGTGGGAGCTGCTGGGTGTCGTCGGCAAGGGCCACGCCCACACGATGCTCCGCCAGTCGGTGCGCTACTGCGTGAAGGCCGAGCGTGCCGGCCAGGTCGCCGTCCCGTCCGACCATCCCCGGGTGCTCCTCCCGCGGCTGTTCGACCAGCATCACCTGCCCCGCAGCACGCCCGGCATGAGACGCCCGGGCGACGCCTGGGTGGAGTCGATGTGCAAGACGATCTTCGAGTCCACGGCCGCCGTGGCCGCCGACGCGGTCGCGGCGGCGTTGGCCGAGGGGATCGACCCGCTGGAGATCGGCGAGGCGATCTCGCTGGCCGCCAATCAACTGGTCCTGAGGGACGCGGGCCGCCCCGAGCGTTGGGCGTCGCCGGGCAAGCCGCCGGGGAGCGTGCACGGGCGATTCGGTCGGGGTCCACGCCAGCGACGCGGTCAACGCCTGGCGGAACATGGCCAAGGTGGTGAACCCCCGCAACGCCGCCGCGTGCCTGATCCTGGCCGCCTACAACGTCGCCCGCGACAAGCAGTATCGCGCGGCCGAGTTCCTCAAGTGGACGCCCCGCCGCTGGCCGAGTTCGTCGATACGGTCCGGACCACCGACGCTCCAAGAATGTTGGCCGAGATGGAGAACGCCATCCAGGCCAATCAGCAGGAGACGGTCTCGGCCCTGGTGTCGCGGTACGGCCAGCTCGGCCACGATCCGGAGCCGGTCTTCGCGCTGATGCTCAAGTACGCGATCAGCGAGGACGGGGCCCTTCACGCGGAGAAGTACTACAACACGGCCCGCGAGGAGTTCCGCACGACCCGCCCGGCCTTCCGCTGGCGGCAGCTCGTGGCGCTGGCCCGGGTCACGGCCAGCGAGTGCGGCCGCCCGGCCCCCGGCCTGGCCCAGGCGAGGGAGCTGCTCAAGGTCTGAGGTGCCGGCCCGCGGCCTGGGCCTTCCCATGGGCCCAGGCCCGGACGCCCCTTGGTGAACTCGTAGAGCACCCTCCGTGAGCCCCTGGACGCATCGGACACCCCGGATAGGAGCGGCCGGTGAGGTCGTAACAGACCTTGCGTCCCTGTCGCCGTCGAGGAGGCAGGACGTGAGTCTCCAGGTGCCCTGCCAGGCGAGTAGGCCGGCGGGATCGCCGCCGGCCTCGGCTTGGGCGCATCCGAGGACGAGGGCAGGACAGGGCGGCGAGCGTCAGCGTGGTCCTCATGGCGTGGACTCTCCCCGGCGGCGGCCGTCCACGAGCATCCCCGGCCCGCGACGTCGCCCGGGATCCGACGCCGCCACGGGTCCGCCGTGATCGCATGCCGGGGGCATGTACGACGGGGCTGACAATCCGGGTCGCCGGGTAGAAACCCCGTCGGGCCGATCACCTCATGTCGATTCCTTCCCGCATGTGCGGGCTCGGATGGCCAGCAAGGTCAGGCCGCCGACGCCGATCAGACTCCAGGTGGAGGGCTCGGGGACCGCGGTCCCCAGCACGGCGAAGGCGACGTCATAGTTGTTGAACGAGAGCTGTAGCTGCAGCGGATCGCCCGGCCCGGACTGATAGGTGATCTTGTTCCCTGTCAGGTAGTCGTGGAACTCCCAGGACCAGGTGACGTTGGTGGAGGGGTCGGATTCGACCACGGAGAGCCAGGTCTTGGCCCCGGCGGCGACGGTCAGGGGGGCGTCGAGCGTGGCCTCATAGGTGAAGACCGGAGATTTCAGATTGGGGCTGACGCCGATCTGCGTGCCGGCGACGGACACGACCCGTCCGGCCAGGAGGGCCCCCGGCAGCCCGGCCTGGTCGGCGTAGAGGCCGACGAAGAAGCTGACGGGCGAGGTGGTCAGGACGGCGGTCTGCTGGTAGACGCCGCTCCAGCGGACGCCGGTGATCTGGGTGGGCGTCGCCAGGGTGAAGTCGTCGTAGATGACCTGGTCGTTGGCCTTGCTGTTGAGTCCGGGCATGAAGGCGTCGTCGCCGAGCCTGGCCTGCTCGTAGAGGAAGGCACCCCGGGCCTCGGCGGCGATCAGTCCGAGGAGGACGGCGGCCCAGGCGAGGGCCGCCCGTCGCATCGAGGAGTTGCGCATGGCGAGGTCGCCGTAGAGGTCGGGTCGCCTGGCGGCGGGCGAACCGGCGGGGCCGGTGGCATTGCAAGGGATGGCGGTCGCCGCGTCAATACGCCCAGAGCGGCACGACCTCGATTGCAACGGCATGACAAGGAATAACATACATGCTTTTCAGTTACGCATTTCTTGTTGTTGGCCGAGATCGGCGAGACGAAAGAGGCATCGCACGTGGGGCATTCCGTGATGGGGAGCACGTCGGAGATGGACAGGGTCGAGGATTTGAGGGAGCGGTTCGCGAACATCCCCCTTGCCCGCTTCCACCCTCGCCCGGTTGGCCCGGCGTCGGGCACGGTCCGGGAAGCGGGGCTCATGGAG
The DNA here is from genome assembly GCA_965279195.1 of Isosphaeraceae bacterium. Lineage (GTDB taxonomy): Bacteria > Planctomycetota > Planctomycetia > Isosphaerales > Isosphaeraceae > CBDIHP01. Next base: position 95 of record CBDIHP010000022.1, on the reverse strand, counting down.
GACGCGGGCTATTCGGATGAGGAGATCAATGCCCAGCAGGCGGATTCAGGGATGATCTATCCGGGACGGCCTTCCCGTAGCAAATGGACCAAAAA
>CBDIHP010000021.1:0-74624 GCA_965279195.1 Isosphaeraceae bacterium | reverse complement strand
CTCGACGGCGAGTTCACCGGCAGCTACCCGTCGGGCAACGGCTCGAACACGGGCGCGGATGAGGCCTTCCGCCTCGACTACGGCGTCCGCAACCTGGTGGCCCCGTCGATCTCGTCGCTGGTGCTGACCAGCCCGTCCGACTCGGGCATCTCGGGCGACCAGAACACCAGCGTCAACACCCCGTCGTTCAGCGGCCAGATCACGTCGAGCTTCCCCGGCACGGTGGCGGGCGTCGTCATCCTCGCTCAGTTCTCGGGCATCAGCCACGCCGGCCTGGCCGCGGGCGCCCTGGACCTCGGCGTCGGGGCCGGCGGCCGCGGCTTCGTCGGCACCATCGACGTGCAGACGACCACCGACGCGACCGGCAAGTTCACGATCAACTTCCCCGCCGGCTTCTCGCTGCCCGACGGCTACAACAAGATCCGCGTGGTGGCGATCGGCCAGCCCGACTCCCCGCCGCTGCCCGGCCTCGCCTCGGTCATCGACCAGTCGTTCCGCGTCGATTCCACCCGGCCGTTCGTGACCGGCACCTCGATCGCCGAAGGCTCGAACATCAACGGCCTGCTCAGCCTGTCGGTGAACATCGCCGACCAGGTCAACCCCCAGGCCCTGAACAGCCCGTTCGCGGTCCCGACCCAGTTCGCGGTGCCCGCCCTCGACCCGTCGTCGGTGGCGAACCTCAGCAACTACGACCTGATCGACTACGGCCCCGACGGCAGCTCGGGACCGGCGACGACGTCGTCCGCTCGTCCTACATCAAGAGCGCGATCTTCGTCTCGACCAGCAGCCGGACGCTCACGAGCAACCCCTACACCGGCCGCATCGACCTGAAGTTCAACGCCGGCCTGCCCGCGGGCAAGTACGCCGTCCTGTTCCACACGAAGTCGGGCGTCTATCCGGGCATCGTTGACGCGGCCGGCAACCCGATCGGCTCGGGCGCCGCCGCCAACGACTTCGCCCTGACCCTCAACGTCCAGCCCGTCCCGACCTACATCACCAACTACCTGGCCGTCGGCCCCGACGTCCGCACGGCCGATCTCAACGATGCCGTGTTCACCGGCATCCGGTCGTACTACGAGCTGCCCGGCAGCGACGGCGACATCCGCGCCGACGCCCCGCCGTCGCAGTTCGTCCTCGACTTCTCCAACTCGCTGCCGACCGGCAGCTACAACAACCTCATCCAGCTCATCCGGACCAAGGGAACGGGCGCGAACGCCCAGTACACCGGCACGTTCGGCGACATGGGCATCGCCAACACGACCGGCTTCTCGGTCGTCCCCGGGACGACGGTCCAGCTTACCAACTCGATCCCGGGCGCCGTCGCGGGCGAGCCGGGCTTCAATAACCGCCTGGTGCTGTCGCTGGCCCCCGGGACGACCCTGGAGCCGGACAACTACCGGCTCTACATCCCGAACGTCGCCGGGCAGTCGGCCGTCACCGACATCTACGGCAACCAGCTCGACGGCGAGTTCCTCGGCAACGAGAACCCGACCGCGTCGGGCTACGAGACGCTCCTGCCCAACGGCAAGACCCGCGGCGGCCTGTCGGGCGACGGCGTGGCGGGCGGTGCGTTCGTCACCGGCTTCACCGTCGTGCCGCACGGCAACATCATCTACGCCCGCCCCGACTACTTCGACGACCCGTTCAGCTCGACCGACGACCCCGACGGCTCGCTCGCCAAGCCCTACCCCGTCCTCGCCCCGCAGGCGACGGCCAACGCCCTCAACGGCGGTGACCTCAACAGCGCCGCGAACTTCGGCACCGGGTTCGACTCGCGGTTCGACCGCTCGGGCAAGGGCCGGTTCGACCGCTCGGCCTTCTACGCGGCGTCGCTGCTGTCGAAGAACGGCCCGGTGGTGATCGTCGCCCTGCCGGCGCAGGCCCAGGTCGACCCGGTCACCGGGGCGGTCAACCAGGCCCCGTTCGTGCTCCAGGCCCCGTCCGGCAGCGACCCGATCGTCAACGACGGCAGCGCCTCGGTGCCCTTCGGGACCACGCTCTCGTTCGAGCCGGGTGCGATCCTGAAGATGCGGAACGCCAGCCTGTTCGTCCAGAACCAGGGCGCGGCGGTCCAGGTCAACGGCTCCCCGACCCAGCCGGTGACAATCACCAGCTACCTCGACGACTCGGTCGGCGGCGACTCCAACCGCGATGGCGCCGACTCGACCGCCCGCGGCGGCGACTTCGGCGGCATCGTCTTCCGCAACTACACCCAGGCCAACCGGACCTCGACCTTCGCGGTCGACGGCCGCCTCAAGGGCCCGACCCCGACCGGCTCGACCACGCCCAGCGACGCCATCACCGGCGCCGACGACGTGATGTCGGTCGTCAACTTCGCGAACGTCCGCTTCGGCGGCGGTGCGGTGCCCCAGACGATCGGCAACCGCTACGACGCCCTGATGATGTTCAACTCGCGGCCGGCGATCACCAACACGACGATCGCCGACACCGGCACCGGCGGCCTCCAGGCCTCGATCTCGGTGGACGTCGATTCGCTCCGCGAGGACGACATCGCCCGCGGCCCGCTGATCCGCCGGATCACCAACGTCCGGAACTCCTTGAACGGCATCTTCGTCCGCGCCGAGCTGAACGGCGTCGCCGAGCCGACCAACGCGGTCGTCCGGCCCGCCAACCCCACCACCAAGGGTGGGGCCCGCAACTTCGTGATGGACGACCCCGTCTCCTACCTGTTCGCATCCCGCATCACGATCGGGGCGAACCTCCTCCAGGAGACCGGCGGCGCCCAATCCTCCACGACCGACCGGCTGTACATCTCCCCCGGCATGCTGCTGAAGTTCCAGCGCGGTGCCGCCCTGGAGATCAACAACGTCAACGCCAGCCTGATCGTCGGCGACCGGACTTACATCAGCCGCTGGGATCAGGACAACAACTACGGCCCGACGCTCGCGAACGGCCAGCCGAATCCGGCCTACGTCTACAACACCACCGGCGACGCCCGGGTCATCTTCACCTCGCTGTTCGATGACGCGGCGACGACCAGCTACTTCGACCCGATCACCCAGCAGACGACGACGATCGTCGCCGCGAATCCGGGCGTCTCGACCGGGGCGGGCAGCCTCCAGCCGACGTCGGGCAACGTCCCGACGCTCGCCCGCTGGGGCGGCGTGGCCATCACCACCGGGGCCCGCCTGATCCTGGATGAGACAGAACTCCGCTACGGCGGCGGCTCGGTCAACTCCAACGCCGGCACGATCCAGCAGCGTGACGTCCTCTCGTTCATCGGGGCGTCCCAGTTCGGCTTCGGCAGCGCACTCGGCACCAGGGCGCTGGTGACGAGCAACAACTTCTTCGACAACCTCGAGGCCCCGATCTCCAACGAGGCCGACGGCATGCTCGCCGGCGACCTCCAGCGGCCGCTGATCTCCGGATCGCCGTTCTTCCGCGGCAATGTGCTGCAGCGGAACGACGTCAACGGCCTCGAGATCATCCCGCTGCCGTCGAACCGCAACGGCGGATCGGTCCAAGGCTACCCGTCGAACCAGGACGTCAACGGGATCTGGGCGAACACGGACATCACCCACGTCCTCCGCACCACGGTCGTCCTCGGCGGGCTGTTCAGCCCGCAGTCCGGCAACCCGACCGGCCTGGCCGGGATCCCGAACCCGGCGGTGACGCTCACCCTCCAGAGCGCCCTGCCGGACACGATCCTGGCCGACGGCTCCAAGATCGCCCGCCCCGGCGAGTCGCTCGTCGTGAAGCTCCTCAACGACACGACCGTCCCGCCGCTCGGCGATGGCGTCAGCGGGATGCCGAACGGTAACGTCTTCTCCGACTCCCGCGGCGGCGCCGGCTTCCTGGTCGGCATCGACGACGGCGTGGATCCGACGGCCGACCCGCTGATCGACCCGGGCCTCATGAGCCAGCTCCGGATCACCGGCATCGGTGCGAACGAGACCACGGGACAGGCCCGCGTCCCGGTCATCATCACCTCGCTGCGTGACAACACGGTCGGGACCACGGTCCGCGGCATCGCCCTGAATCAGGCCGTGACCCCCCAGTATCTGGTCAGCCAGGGCCAGAACTATACCGGCACGGCACCTCAGGCGGGCGACGGCGGCGTCATCGCCATCGGCGGCCTGGCCTACTCCGACTACAACCTGTTCGACCCCCGTGACGGCAGCATCATCGACAACGTCGATATCCGGTACATCACCCGGATCGAACAGCAGGGCGGCGGTGCGATCGTCACCTTCGATGTCACGGGCGACGGGAGCTTCGACCCCGCCGCGGATGGCATCTACAACCAGAAGCAAGGCGTTAGTGTCGTCGGCCCGAACCAGAACCGGGGCGCACAGACGAATATCTCCAAGGGCTTCGCGATCTCGAACTCCAAGTTCGACTCGTTCAGCCAGGCGGGGCTGGTCGTCCATCCCGGGCCGGGCAACGTCATCGCCATCGCTCAAAACTACGCGGCGACACCGGGTCGGATCGGTGCCCTCGGCGAGCCGACGAACACCTTCGTCTACAACACCTCGTTCAGCAACATGCCGTCCGGTGTCCGGATCAATTCCGAGACCGCCGACAACACCGCGTTCCCGAGCCCCACGCAGGCTGTCCTCCTCAACAACACCTTCTTCAACGTCGCCGAGGGCATCCATGCCCAGGCGCCGAACTTCAACGGGCAGAACAGCCAGTCCCACGTCGCCTTGCTCGCGATGAACAACATCTTCGCGAACAGCAGCGACGTGGCGATCCGGACGGTCGGTCAGGAGTACAGCTCCCAGGGCCAGTACAACCTGTTCTTCAACAACAACCGCAACACCGACATCGTCCCCGGCGGGAATAACTTCTACGCCGAGTTCCAGTCGGTGAACGGCGATCCGAAGTTCCGGAACCCGGCGAACCTGGACTTCTCGCTCCTGCCGGGCTCGGCGGCGATCGACGCGGCCCGGTCCGAACTCGGGCCGTCGATCTTCGGGAACGTCCTGCTCCCGGCGACCACGCAGCAGCTCGACGAGACGGTCGGCATCCGCAACATCACCGGGCGCTCGAACACCCGAGGCGGCCTCGGGTTCGCGACGACCCTCGACCTGGTCTCCCTGCCCGGCTACGGCATCCGCAATTTCAAGGACCAGTTCGTGCCGGTGCTCGCCACCGCCGCGGGTGCGATCCCCTCGGCGATCTCGGCCACGCAGGGCACGTACTACTACGTGCCGATCAGCGGCGAGCGTGACGCGGCGGGCTTCCTCCGCGTGGACACCGCCGGGACCCCGAACGTCGGGTTCGGCAGCCGGCCGTTCTTCGACATCGGTGCCTACGAGTACCGCGACCTCTTCCCGCCCCACGTCACCGGCGTGACGGCGACGGTCAGCGGCCCCTCGGCGGCCCAGTCGGTGAACATCTACAGCGTCGGCGGGATCGCCGGTGCCAACCAGGCCCCGCAGAACATCAAGGTCACGTTCGACGCCCGGATCGACCCGGCGACGATCACCTCCAGCTCGGTCGTCCTCGACGCCTCGGGCGGGGACGGCGTCTTCGGCAACGGCAACAGCCCGAATGATCGCACGATCAACCTCGGCGGCCGCCTGACCTTCGACGCCGCGACCAAGACCCTGACGATCGACACCGCCAACCTCTTCCCCGCCGGCTCGCTAAACGACGTCTACCGCCTCCGCCTCCTGGGCGACGGTGCCAACGTCCTCCGCGACCCCAACGGCAATGCCCTGGACGGCGAGAACCTCGACGCCAGCGGCAACCAGCGGGCCCTGCCCTCGGGCGACTCGTTCCCCGGCGGCAACTTCCAGGTGACCTTCTCGATCTCGACCAACAAGCCGTCGATCGTGTCGGGGTCCTTCGCCCTCGACCCGAACACGGACTCGAACATCCGGGACGGGATCACCAACGACAGCACCCCGACGTTCATCGGCACCATCACCGACACCTTCCCGCCGACGAACTTCCTGCTCAACCAGACCGTCATCATCGACATCTCGTCGAAGGGTGACGGCAACTTCGACATCCTCAACGCGGGCACCGGCACCACCGACGCCCAGGGCAGGTTCTCGGTCACGATCGCCAACCCGATCCCCGACTCGCCATACAACGTCGGGCCGAGCGGCGTCCTCGCCCCGGGCAAGGGCAACACCGGCTACGCGATCGCCCGCGTCCGGGTCATCAACCAGAGCGGCAACCCCTCGAACCTGCCGACCGACTCGCTCCCGACCTACGTGAGCGCCGGTGCGATCGTCGGATTCGTGGTGGACACCACCCGCCCGAATGTCAGCTCCGTGAACCCCGCCGCCGGGACCACCACGGGCGTCAACAACAGCAAGGTGAGCGTCACGGTCGGGTTCGACAAGAACATCGACCTGACCTCGCTCAACGCCAACTCGATCATCGTCACCCGGGCCGGCGGGGACGGCGTCTTCGGCAACGCCAACGACGTCACCCTCACCGTCGATCCGACCACCATCGTGCCCAGGCTGCTCTTCACCCCGAAGGGCGCGGTCTCGGTCTCCTTCGACGTCAGCGGCAACCTCGCCAACGACCTCTACCAGGTGACCCTCAAGGCCACCGGGGCGACCAAGGTCACCGACGTCGCGGGCAACGCGGTCAACGGCAACACGGCCGCCGGCGACTACTCCTCGCAGTTCGCCGTCTTCTCGCCGAGCCTGTCGAAGGTCATCTACGTCGGGGCGAACACCGCCACGACGCCGACCGGCACCCGCAACAACCCCTTCCCGACGATCACCGCCGGCCTCGCCGCGGCGACCACGGGCGATACGGTGGCGGTCCTCGAGGGGGTCTACACCGAGAACATCAGCCTCAAGCCGCAGGTCCGGCTGGTCTCCGCGGCCGCCTCCAGCACGGCCACCAACGTCGTCCCGGGCAACGCTCAGAAGACCCTGATCTACGGGGCCAACACCTCGACGATCGTGGTCAACGCCGTCAACATCCCGCTCGTCCAGGGCATCGACACCGAGATCTCCGGGTTCTCGATCGTCAGCGCCTTCGCCGGTGACTCGGTCCTCGGCACCATCCGATCCGACTCCATCGGCCTGTCGATCACCAACTCGAACATCCTGGTCGATCGGAACTACTTCATCACCAGCGGCTTTGGCGTCGCGGTCCAGACCGCCGGCACCAACGCCCAGACCCCGAGGATCGTGGACAACGGGTTCGTCGGGAACCTCACCGGCATCCTGGTCAACGACGCCGGCATCACCGCGTCGCTCGCCCAGCCCACGACCATTGCCAACAACACCATCGCCCTCAACACCGATGGCATCCGGGTCTCCGCCGTCAGCGGCGCCCCGGTGCTGGCGAACATCGACAACAACATCTTCTGGCAGAACCACGCCCCGACGACCGCCCGGCCCGGCTCGGCGATCTTCTCCAACACGGCGGGCAAGTTGGTCCTCCGGTCCAACCTGTTCTCGGGCAACGGTGCCAGCAACAGCAGCCCGGCCGACGACACCTTCAACGTCGGCGGCGGGTTCAATCCGGCGGTCCTCACCACCACCGCCCTGGATGCCAACGGCAACTTCACCGGGGATCCGAGATTCGCCGCCGCCCGCGACCCGCGGCCGACCGGCGACACCCCGGCCAACTTCTTCCTCGACGGCAACTTCGACCTGACCGTCTCCTCGGCGGCCATCGACAACGCCCGCCAGTCCTCGGCCCCGTCCACCGACTTCCGCTACCGGTCGCGGGTGGACATCGCCAGCAAGGGCTTCTCGGGCAAGGGCCCGGCCGACATCGGTGCCTTCGAGTTCAACGGGTCCGGCGGCATCGCCGCGGGGGCGGCCTTCCGCGTCGCCTCCACCTCCCTGGCCTCCGACGGCTCCGCGCTCGCCAGCGGCCAGATCATCACCTCGACCGCGCTCAGCTCCGCCGGCTCGATCACGGTGGACTTCTCGAACCCGGTCAACAAGGCCACGGTCAGCCCGACCGACCTGATCCTCACCGGGAACGGCCTCAACTCCGTCTCCCCGGCCAAGGCCACCAGCCTGTCCTGGATCGACGACCACACCGTCCGGTTCAACCTCTCCGGGGGCTTCAACTCGACGGGCCTGGTCAAGGTCACGATCCCGGCCAACGCCGTGATCTCGGCCACGGGCGCCGGCCTCCCCGCCTTCGCCGACAGCGTGAACCTCACGCCGCCGACCACGACCACCACCTCCCCCACGACCGGGGTCAACACCCCGATCCTGGCGGCGGCCAACAGCTCGGCCCAGACGCTGACCAACGCCGCGGCCACGACCACCGCGGTCAAGTCGGCCAAGGTCAAGGCCACCAAGAAGGTCGTCGCCAAGGCCACCCCGAAGCCCGTCACCAAGACCGCGGCCAAGCCCGTCACCAACAAGCTGGGCGTCGTCGCGATCAACAAGAAGCTCAGCATCTGACCTTCTTCCCCGCGACCCGGAGCATCCCGCGACGGGTCGCGGCGGGCTGACGATCGGAACCAGGCCGAGCGGCCGACATCCCCGGATGTCGGCCGCTCGGTCCCGTTTCTGGGCCCGCATCGGTTCGCTTGACCCCGCCCTCCGGCCAGGGTTAAACTTCGGTTGATCTTTCCTCGCTCCCTCTCAACGACCCCAGCCCGCGACCCACCCCCGAACCGCGGAGGCCGCCGTGCCGCTCTGCCGCGTCGCCGCCCTGCTCGCGATCCTCGGCGCGGAGCCCGGTCCCGGCGCGCCCGCGATCCAGCTCTCGCCCCCGGCGATCGTCCTCGATGCCCGCAACCCCCGCCAGCAGGTCGTCGTCACCCTGCGACGCCCCGACGGCAGCCTGGTCGACGTCTCCTCCGCCGTCGAATACCGCGTCGAACCCGAGTCGCTCGCCACCGTGAGCCCCTCCGGAGTGGTCCTCCCCCGGTCGACGGGCACGGGGCGGCTTGTCGCGCGTCAGGGCAAGACGGACGCTTATGTCGATCTGGTCGTGCGGGACGCCACGCCCCGGCCGCCGTCAAGCTATCGCCTGGACGTGGTCCCCTTGCTCTCCCGCGCCGGCTGCAACATGGGGGCGTGCCACGGCAACATCAATGGCAAGGGGGGCTTCCGGCTCAGCCTCCGGGGCGACGACCCCGCCTTCGACCTCGCCTCGCTGGCCCGCGACACCCAGAATCGCCGTATCAACCTCCACGAGCCCGACCGCAGCCTCGCGCTCCTCAAGCCAACCGGCCAAGTCCCGCACGAGGGGGGCCTGCGGTTCAAGGCCGATTCGCTCGAAGCCCGGATCCTGACCGCCTGGATCGCCGACGGTGCCCGCGACGACCGCGACTCGGCCGCGACCGTGGCCCGGCTCAGGGTCGTCCCCGAGGGCCGCATTAATGGGTTCCCCTCGAAGGCCCAGCAACTTCTCGTGACCGCCGAGATGTCCGACGGCAGCGTCCGCGACGTCACCCGGTTCGCCTCCTACGACCTCGACGACCCCACCCGCGCGGGCGTCTCCGTCAACGGCCTCGTCACCGCCAATCGCCCGACCGAGACCGTCGTCGCTGTCCGCTACCTCACCGGCCGCGCGGTCAGCCGGCTGGCCTTCCTCCCCGACCGCCCGCCGATCGTCGACGCCATGCCCGCCGCAAACGTCCTCGACGAGAAGGTCGCGGCCAAGCTCCAGGCCCTGCGGATCCGGCCGTCCCGGCTCGCGTCCGACCAGGTCTTCCTCCGCCGCGCCTTCCTCGACGTCCTCGGCGTCCTGCCCACGCCGGATGAAGCACGCGCCTTCTTCGACGACCCGTCGTCGACGAAACGAACCCAACTCGTCGACCGCCTGCTCGCCCGGCCGGAGTTCGCCGACTTCTGGGCCCTCAAGTGGGCGGACCTCCTCCGGAACGAGGAGAAGACGATGGGCGACAAGGGCGTCTGGATCTTCCAGCGCTGGCTGCGCGACCAGGTCGCCGCCGACGTCCCGCTCGAGCGGTTCGCCCGGTCGATCGTCTCGACGACCGGCTCGACCTACCGCAACCCGCCCGCGAGCTTCTACCGCACCAATTCCGACCCGATGAGCGCGGCCGAGACCGTCGGCCAGGTCTTCCTCGGCGTCCGGCTCCAGTGCGCCCGGTGCCACAACCACCCCTTCGATGTCTGGACCCAGGACGACTATTTCGGCCTCGCCGCCTACTTCGCCAACGTCGGCCGGAAGGTCCTCGACACCAACCGCCGGGACAAGTTCGACAAGCACGAGATCAATGGCGACGTCATCATCCACCTGACCGGCCGCCCCCGCCTGGTCCAGCCCCGCAGCGGCGAGATGATGTCCCCCAAGCCCCTCGGCGGCCCCCGGCCCGAGCTGAAAGGCCGGCCCGACGCCCTCGATGCCCTCGCCTGCTGGCTCACCGTCGACAACCCCCAGTTCGCCCGCAACCTCGCCAACCGCGTCTGGTTCCACCTGATGGGACGCGGGATCGTCGAGCCGGTGGACGACTGCCGCGACTCCAACCCGCCGTCCAACCCCGAACTCCTCGACGCCCTCACCGCCGAGTTCGTCCGCGACGGCCTGAGGCTCAAGCCCCTGGTCCGGCTGATCATGACCTCGCGGACCTACCAGCTCGACTCCCAGCCCGACCCGACCAACGCCGAGGACGACGCGAACTTCGCCCGCGGCTACGTCAAGCTCCTCCCCGCCGAGGTGTTGCTCGATGCCCTCGGCCAGGGCCTCGGCAAGCCCGACACGTTCCCCGGTGCCCCTCGCCAGACTCGGGCCACACAGTTGCCGGGCGCGAAGATGGGCGGCGACTTCCTCAAGATCTTCGGCAAGCCCGATCGCCTGCTCACCTGCGAATGCGAGCGGTCCGAGTCGATCTCGCTGGCCCAGGCCTTCCAGCTCATCAACGGCGAATCCATCCGCGAGAAGCTCGGCGCGGGCGACAACCGTATCGGGCAGTTGCTGAAGTCCGGTGTGTCCGACGCGGTGATCCTCGATGACCTCACGCTGGCCATCCTGACCCGGCGGCCGACCTCGGATGAGCGGACGACGATCCTCAAGCATGTCGCCGCGGCGACCGAGCGTCGGCGGGCCTGGGAGGATGTCGCCTGGGCGCTGCTCAACAGCAAAGAGTTCCTGCTCCGTCACTGAACCACGACCGGATGCCGATCCGATGGTGGGCGGTGCCCACCCTACGGGAGCCTGTATGAACAACGGTTGCCCCGAATATCGCGAGATCGAGCGGACGAGCCGCCGGAGCCTGCTGCGCGTGGGGGCGGCGGGGTTCGCGGGGCTGAATCTGCCCGGGATCCTCCGCGCGTCGGAGTCGGGGAAGGGCCCGGCCCCGAAGGCGAAGTCGGTCCTGTTCCTGCACCAGTGGGGCGGGCCATCGCACATCGACACGTTCGACATGAAGCCCCACGCCCCCGAGAAGATTCGGGGAATGTTCCGGCCGATCCAGTCCAACACGCCGGGCCTGCCGATCGTCGAGCACCTGCCGAACTTCGCGAAGATCCTCGGGATGTTCGCGCAGGTGCGGTCGGTCCACCACACGATGAAGAACCACAATTCGGCCGGCTACTACAGCCTGACCGGGCACGCCCCGCCGCTCGACGACCAGCGGCTCCGCGACTCCCGCGAGCTCTATCCCAGCTACGGCAGCGTCGTCGCCCGGTTCAAGCCCGTCGACGACCCCGCCCTGCCCACCTACGCCTCATTCCCCTGGGTCATCCGCGACGGCAGTAACACCCCGGGCCAGGGGGCCAGCTTCCTGGGCCAGGAGTACGCCCCATTCTTCGTCGGCCAGGATCCCAACCGACCGAACTTCCGGCTCCCCGAGCTGAGCCTGCCGGGCAGCCTGACTGTCGACCGCCTCGACGACCGCCGGGGCCTGCTCCGGACCATCGACCGCCAGGCCGACCTGCTCTCCTGGAACGACACCGCGCAGGGGCTCGACGCCTTCCACAGCCGGGCCGTCTCTATGCTGGCCTCGCCGAAGGTGAAGAAGGCGTTCGACCTCTCCCAGGAGCCCCAGGCCCTGCACGACGCCTACGGCCGCACCACCTACGGCCAGAGCTGCCTGCTCGCCCGACGCCTCCTCGAAGCCGGCGTGCGGTTCGTGACCGTCTACTTCTCGCAGACCATCGGCAACGGCACCAAGGACGCCAAGGCCGGCTGGGACACGCATAAAGACAATTTTACTGACCTGAAGGAGCGACTCCTCCCGATCACCGACCAGACCATGCCGACCCTGATGCTCGACCTCAAGGCCCGAGGCCTGCTGGACGAGACGCTGGTCGTCTGGATGGGCGAGTTCGGCCGGACGCCGAAGGTGGCGGTCATGAAGGAATACCCCACGCCCGGCCGCGACCACTGGCCGAACTGCTATACCGCCCTGCTCGCCGGCGGCGGCATCCGACCGGGCGCGGTCTACGGCTCCAGCGACCGCCTCGGCGCCTACCCCAACACCGACCCCGTCCGCCCCGACGACCTCGCCGCCACCATGTTCTGGGCCCTCGGCATCGCCCCCGAGACCGAGGTCCGAGACACCCTCGGACGTCCCTTGCCGATCTCCGCCGGGAAGCCGCTGACGACGCTATTCGGCTGATCGACGGTATGGAGTGCGGAAGCTTGCTTCGCGTGCCGGATCAAAGGGAACCTCACCCGAATCGAGGTATTTTCTCGGGAGTAAGCTCCCGCCGGGTGAGAGCGTCAGCAAGCGGACGCACTCCAGATTTGTGGGTTACTTCGGTTGGGCAACAACGGACAGCCCCGCCTTGGACAGCCGGCTCACCACGATCGGCCAGTGGCGGACGAGGCTGTTCTCGTCCATGGTGTGCGAGCACTCGATCGTCTCGCGGTCGAACCGGCCGACGACCCGGGCGCCGCCGGGGGCGCGGCCCAGGGCGCGGCGGACGGAGTTGACGCTCGGGGCACGGACGAGGAATCGTGCGGTGGTCTCCGACATGGCTGCTCTCCTGTTTCGCCCGGCCGACCGTTTCGGGTAGTCTGGGAAGATCAGCAAGACGGCTGCCGCCCGACGATCCCCAGAACCGAATTCCGAGTCCGACCCCAGATGATCGACGCCCCGACGAACATCCGCGCGTTGCAGTCGGCCCAGACCCTGGAACTGACCTGGTCCGACGGCCGGACCGATCACCTGCCCTACGTCTATCTGCGGGCGGAATGCCCCTGCGCCACCTGCAAGGACGAGTGGACCGGCGAGCGGATCCTCGACCCGGCCACCATCGCGAAGGACATCAAGCTCGAAGGCATGGAGCCGGTCGGCAACTATGCCGTGAGGTTCGCCTGGAGCGACGGCCACGGTTCCGGCCTCTACACGTGGGACACGCTCTACAAGCTCGCGGAAGGGAACGACACTCGGACCCAGCCCTGAGGTTCGCGACATGCCCGCCGGTCCCAGGCTAACCGTCGCGCTCCCGACCTACAACGGGGCCCGCCACCTCCGCGACGCCCTCCGCTCCATCCTCGCGCAAGAACGCGTCGCCTTCGACCTCCTCGTCTGCGACGACCGCTCCGACGACGAGACCGTCGAAATCGTCCGCCACGAGGCCGCCGATCGCGCCAGGGTGATTGTCTCCACCGACCGCCTCGGCCTCGCCGGCAACTGGAACCGCTGCGTCGCCGAGTCCCGCACCGAACTCGTGGCGGTCTTCCATCAGGACGACGTGATGCGTCCGGGGCATCTGCGGGCCCATGTCGAAGCGTTCGGCCACGACGCCGGCATGGTCGTCTCGGCGACCGGGGTGATCGATGAGCAGGGCGAAGAGGTCCCCGAGTGCGTCGTCGGTCGCGGCGGCCTCGGGCCCGAGGATCGACGGTTCGCCCCCGGCGCGTTCGTCCGCGAGATGCTGGTCGAGAACCTCATCCGGTGCTCGGGAGTGACGCTCCGCAAGGAGGCCCACCGGGCCCTCGGCGGCTTCGATCCGTCGTTCCGGTACGTGGTCGACTGGGACTTCTGGCTCCGCCTGGGGGACGCCTGGTCGGTGGCCTGGCTCGCGGAGCCGACGGTCGACATCCGATGGCACCTCGGCAGCGAGACGCATCGGTTCAAGACCGGGACGACCGACCTGGACGAGACGCTGCGGCTGCTCGAACCCTGGTGGTCGTGGCAGCCCGATCCTTCGACCCACCGCACCCCCGCCGAACACCGCCTGGGCCGGGCCTTCCTGAACCGGGCGTACGTCGGCTGGAAGGCCGGGGATTACCGGCTTGCCCGCGAGGCCTTCCGGCGGGCCCGGTCGTTGTGGCCGGGGGTCTGGACGCATCTGTCGAAAGATCCGAAGCTGGCCGGGGCCCTGGCATTGTCGCAGGTCACGCCGGGGTGGCTGTCGCGGCACTGTCGCGATCAGATGACGCCCTGAGAATGGATCGCGGCGACTCCACCCCTGGCCAAAAGGGCAGGAACCCGCAATAATACGGGATTGAACCGCGCCCGGACTCAATTGCATCCCGTTGCCTGGACCATCATGGACGTCGTGACCCCCAGTGCCCCGCCCTGCTCCGACCGACAGACGGAAGCCAACGTCGCCCCGACGCAACTGCCCGTGCTGCCGATCTTTGACCTCCCGCGCCCGCCGCTGCCGGCCACGCGGAAGGAGATGGACGCGCGCGGCTGGGATGCCGTGGACGTCGTGCTCGTCTCGGGCGACGCCTACGTCGACCACCCGGCGTTCGCGATGGGGATCCTCGGGCGCGTGCTGGAGGCGGCCGGGTTCCGGGTCGCGATCCTCAGCCAGCCCGACTGGCGGAGCGCGGAGCCCTGGAAGGAGTTCGGCCGGCCTCGCCTGTTCTTCGGCATCAGCGCTGGGAACATGGACAGCATGATCAACCATTACACGGCCAACAAGAAGGTCCGCAACGACGACGCCTACAGCCCCGGCGGCAAGATCGGCCTCCGGCCCGACCGCGCCACCATGCCCTACTGCCAGCGCGCCCGCGAGGCCTTCCCCGGCGTCCCGGTCATCGCCGGCGGCGTCGAGGCGTCCCTCCGCCGACTGGCCCATTACGACTACTGGTCGGATACCGTCAAGCGGTCGATCCTGCTCGACTCCAAGGCCGACCTCGTCGTCTTCGGGATGGGCGAGCAGTCCATCGTCGAGATCGCCCGCCGTCTCGAATCGGGCCAGAGTGTCAAGGATCTCCGCGACATGCGAGGGGTTGCGTATGCGTTGGGTGCGAAGGAGACGCCCCCGGCCGATGCGCTGGTGATCCCGTCGTTCGAGGACGTGAAGACCGACCGCCACAGGTTCGCCCTGGCGACCAAGCTGATCCACCAGGAGACGAACCCGCTCAACGCCAAGCGGCTCGTGCAGTACCACGACCGCCAGGCCGTCGTCGCCAACCCGCCGTCGTTGCCGATCAGCCAGGAGGACATGGATCGGATCTACGGGCTCCCCTACACCCGCCGGCCGCATCCGAAGTACGGCAACGACAGGATCCCCGCGTTCGAGACCGTCAAGGATTCGGTCACGATCATGCGAGGCTGCTTCGGCGGCTGCACCTTCTGCTCGATCACCGCGCACCAGGGGCGGATCATCCAGTCTCGATCGAAGGAGTCGATCCTCACCGAACTGGGCCGGATGGGGAAGGATCCCGAGTTCAAGGGGACCGTCTCCGACATCGGCGGCCCGACCGCGAACATGTACCAGATGCGCTGCACGAAGCCCGAGGTCGAGGCCCGCTGCAAGCGGCTGTCGTGCGTCCACCCGAAGGTCTGCAAGCTCCTGGGCACCGACCACGGCCCGCTGGTCGAGCTGATGCGGGAGAGCCGCGAGGTGCCCGGGGTGAACAAGGTCCTGGTGGCCTCGGGCATCCGGACCGACCTCGCCCAGCGCTCGCCGGAATACATGAAGGAACTGGCCGCGCACCACGTCGGCGGCCACCTCAAGGTCGCGCCCGAGCACGCCGACCCCGAGGTGCTCAAGCGGATGAAGAAGCCCGACATCGTCGACTTCGGCGGCTTCGCCGACGCCTTCAACGAGGCGAGCGCCGAGGCGGGCAAGCCCAAGCAGTACCTCGTCCCCTACTTCATCGCCTCGCACCCCGGCAGCGACCTCAACGCGATGATCGACCTGGCCCTGTTCCTCAAGCGGAACGGCTACAAGCCCGACCAGGTCCAGGACTTCATCCCCGCCCCGTTCGACATCGCCACCTGCATGTACCACACGGGCCTCGACCCGTTCACCGGCGAGGAAGTCTTCACCGCCAAGCACCTCCGCGACCGCAAGCTCCAGCGCGCGTTGCTCCAGTTCTTCAAGCCCGAGAACTACTTCGAGGTCCGCGAGGCCCTCCTCAAGGCCAACCGCGCCGACCTCATCGGCAATGGCTGCGACGCCCTCATCCCCGCCACCCCCCCCAAGGTCGCCCTCCAGGCCCGCATGGAGAAGGCGAACCAGGCGGTCGGCCAGGGGGAATTCGTTCACAGAATCCCCAACCCGCCCGGGGCGAAGCCGGCCCCGAAGGTCCCGGTGGCCGAGCCCCGGCGATCCGGCGGATATCGCCCCCATCGGGCGTCGGCCAAGCGTCGCCCCCGCCCCTGATCTGACATCGAAGTCCTCCGATCGAATCGCATCGGCTCCGAACGAGAAACGAAATCCCGCCCATGCCCCGGCCCCCGAAACGTCCGAGTTCCCGACCCCGTCCTGCCCGCCCGACTTCCGGCCCGGGGCCGGTGCAGCCTCCGCTGGGGCTGCCGCCGAGCCAGAGGCCCAAGTCGGGCCCGGGGGCGAGGCCGTTCCGCCCCAGCGCGAACCTGCTCCGCAAGATCAAGGATGACGAGACCGACGCGCCCGTCGGCAAGCGACCGGGGCGCGGCAACAAGGTCGAGGTCACGCCGGCGCGCCGCGAGGTGCTGCACGTCGCGCCCCTGGATGAACTGGCGAAGGTCGCGTGCGATGTCGCCTGGAAGGTCGAGCGAGGGGTGCTCGATGAGGGCAAGCGGGCCGACCGGGCGATCGCGCAGGAGCTGAGGCTCAGGCGCGACCTGGCGCTGCCCGATCACCGGTTCGTGAGCCGGGCGGTCTTCGCGCTGTTCCGCTGGGCGGGCTGGATCGACACGCTCCACCTCGACCGCATCGAGGCCCGGATGCTCCTGGCCTGGCTGCTCGACTCCACCCAGGTCCACCCCGTCTGCCGCATCTGGGCGAGGAACCTGGAGAAGGACCCGTCGCGGCTCGTGCCCGTCGGCGACGCCCCCAACTGGACCGCCCGGGCCGACGGCTGGAAGCGGCTCAACGAGGGGCGGGTCGTCGTCGGCGACCCCTGGAAGCTGTTCCCCGACTGGCTCCGCGACCAGCTCCCCCTGCCCCCGGGCGTGGGGACGCCGAAGCTGCGGTTCCTGCAATTCCTGGAGAGCCTCCAGAAGCCCGCCCCGCTCTGGGTCCGTGCCCAGGTGGCCGAGCCGGACGTGCTCTGGAAGGAACTGACGGCGGCCGGCATCAAGCCCTGGATCCACCGCAAGCTGACGTTCGCCGCCAAGGTCGAGAACGATGCCGACCTGCACCACATCCCGGCCTTCGAACGCGGCGACCTGGAGATCCAGGACCTCGCCGCCCAGTTCGTCGGCATGGTCTGCGACCCCGACTCCGGCGAGCGCTGGTGGGACGTCTGCGCCGGGGCCGGCGGCAAGGCAATCCACCTCGCCGCGATGATGAAGGGCAAGGGGCAGGTCATCGCCTCGGACGTCAACGAGAACCGCATCAAGGAAGCCGTCCGGCGCGCCCGGCGCAGCCCGTTCCGCAACATCACCACCAAGCACTGGGACGGCAAGCACGTCGTCGGCAAGTCCGGCAAATATGATGGCGTGCTGGTGGACGCCCCCTGCTCCGCCATCGGCACCTGGCGCCGGAACCCCGACGCCCGCTGGTCGCTCCGGAAGGATGCCATCGCGCGCCTCGCCGAGACCCAGCTCCAGATCCTCGGACTCGGGTCCAAGGGCGTCCGGCCCGGCGGCACGCTGGTCTACTCGGTCTGCACGGTGACGCTGGCCGAGACCCGGAACGTCGTCGCCGCCTTCCTGGCCGCGCATCCGGAATTCCAGCTCGACCCGTTCCCTCACCCGGTCACCGGCCTGGCGACCGACGGCACGCTCCAGGTCTGGCCGCACGAGGCCGACTCCGACGCCATGTACATCGCCCGGTTCGTCCGGTCGAATGCCCCGCCCCTCGCGAAGAAGGCCGAGCCCCCGACTCCCGAGCCCGAGACTCCCGAGCCCCCGACTCCCGAGCCCGAGACTCCCGAGCCTTCCAGGTCCGTGGACTGAACGACGCCGTCCGAGGCAACCGCCATGAAGTGCCGATATCTGATCGCGTGGATCCTGGCGGTTGCCCCCTCGGTCTGCCCGGCGGACGAGCCGACCGCCCGCAGGCTGGCGACGCTCCCCGAGCCGGGCCTCTCGGAGATCCTCGCGGACCCGGCCGGGCGGATCTTCGTGGCCGGTCGCGAGGCCGTCTATGTGATGGAGGATGCGAACGCGCCGCCGAAGGTGCTCTACCGGCCGGCTCAGCCGGCCCATTTCTCGGGGCTCGCGATCCTGGGGGATGACCTCTTCGTGGCCGAACGCAACGGGGTGATCCGGCTCGACGGCGCAGTCCGGAAGCGTAAAGGAATCCAGGCGCGGAAGATCGTCTGGGGTTTCCAGGCTGCGGGGGATCTCCCTCCGACGCTCAAGCTGGGCGTCGGCCCCGAAGGTCGCATCTACCTCGCCTTTTCGAGCGGCCCCTCACCCGGGCCGGAGACCTGGCATTCCCATCGCCTCCTCACGGCGTCCGAACACTCGGGTCATGACATCGTGATGAACTCAGGCGTCCTGCGGTTCGGCCCCGACGGGGCGGACCTGGAAGTCGTCGCGAGCGGCTTCGGGGAGATCCGCGGGCTTGCCTGGAATGACCGGTTCGAGCCGTTCGTCGTCGACGCGATGTCATCCGGGAGGGGCCGGTTGATGCGGGTCCTTTCGGGCGGATTTCACAACGCCCCGAGGGGATGGTGCGAGACCGATCGCCCCGAGAATCTCCCCTACGCCGCGGACCTGGCGGGCGATCCCCCGACCTGCCTGTCCTGGTTCGATGAGGTCAGGGGGAGGATCGGGAAATGGCTGGTCGGTCGGAGATCGGGCCGGCTCGACCTCGTGGACACGACGGGGACCGCGAGGCCCTGGGCGAGGTGCCCGGAGGGGCTCAGCCCGGCGGCGATCGCGGTCGATCGCCAGGGGGATTTCCTGGTCCTGGCGACGGGCGACGGCCGGTCGGAGTTGCTGCGATTCCGCGACCAGGCCAGGGATTTGCCCGCGATCGAACTCGTGGATGCCGACATCAAGACGCTTGTAATTGAGCTGGGCGCCGCGGAATTCTCCAGGAGGTGGCCATCGCATCGGGAACTGGCCCGCAGGAAGGTCGTCGACGGTCAGACTCGCCTGTCCATGCTCGCCATCGTGGGCCCCCACTGGATCCGCCTCGCCAGCGAGGCGCAGGACGACGAAAGTTCGCGGATCCTGTCGGACTACCTCGCCAACCAGGATGCGGACGCCAGGGGCCAGGCGTTGCGGGCCATCGCGAGGCGCGGCGAGGTCCCCTGGTTCAGCCTCTGGTGGCTGTTCAAGGACGACTCGGCGCGCGTCCGCCTGTACCTGATGGAGACGCTCGCTGAGCAAGGCGGACGGCTCTCGCTCCTGGCCCGGACGGAGACGGCGAAGCTCGCCCGGACGACAGACCCGTCCGTCCGCCACCTGGCCGCGCGGCTGATGGCGAGGGGGATGGAGCCCGAGAACCCGCACCCCCTGCCCCCCGACCCCGACGAGGAGCCGCCGCCCCCGCCGTCGCCGCAGGCCCGGCTCGCGATCACGCTCGCCGATGGGTTCTTCCTGACGATCCCGCCCGAGGTGGGCCCGCTGCCGCCGGGCCTGCGCCTCTCGCCCGACGGTTCGTTCACCACCGCCGACTACTGGAAGGCGGTCGAGAAGACGCCCGACCGCGAGGCGGCCTTCCGGCGCCTGGTCCGGGCGCTCGACGACGGCTGGGGCGTGATCCAACTCCAGGCGAGGGCGTCCCTGGAGCGTCTCGACGACCCCAGGGCCGGGGCTGCCATCAAGGCGTTCCGGCTCCACCCCGAGCGTTGACCGCCGCGGTTACTCCGGCCGATCGCCCACCGGCCGCAACGGCTTGACCCGGGCGATGAAGTCGACGAATCCGATGGCCTGCGCCTGGATCCGCGCGAGCACGGAGGGGTCATGGAACGTGCCGGAGGCATCGAAGGATGCGCCAGCGTTGGGGATGAAGACGCGGTCGGGGAAGAGGAAGGCGTTGCGGTAGCCGAAGATTGACTGGAGCTGCTCGATCGGCCGCAACGCACCCCACTGGCCCGCGGCGAGCCCGATGAAGGCCACGGGCATGTGCTCGAACAGCTCGCGGGTCGGCAGCATGTCGATGAAGTACTTCAGGATGCCGGGGATGCTGCCGTTGTACTCGGGCGAGACGACCAGGAACGCATCGGCCGCGCGGAGGCGGTTGAGGAAGGGTGCGAACGCCTCGGGCTTGTTGGCGTAGGAAAGCGGCGAGAAGATCTCCGGGGGGAGGTCGGCCAGGTCGATCACGTCGACGTCCTCGCCCAACTCGCGGTAGTGGGCCGCCAGGGTCGGGGCGAGCTGCTTCGTGAGGCTGCCCGGTCGGTTCGTTCCCAGGATCATTGCGATCATTTCGAGACCTCTGCGGCGGATGAGGGGCGGATCCAATCCGACGATTCTCGCAAAAAAGCGCGAAGGACGGGGAGGGGCCTCGGAAACTACCAATCGTCGATGCGGAGAGACCCGACCAAGTCAAGGCGCGACCGGCGGACGGATCATGGCGGCCACGCTCGAAATCGACTGGGACGATCAGCTCCGGCGGCACGACCGCTGGCTCCGGCTCGTCGTGCTCGCAAGGACTCGGGAACGGCAGGCCGTCGACGAGGTCATGCAGGAGGTCTCGCTGGCCGCCGTCGAGCAGAAGGCGCCGGTTTCCGACCCCTCGCGGGTCGCGTCCTGGCTCTACCGGCTCGCCGTGCTGAAGGCGCTCCTCTACCGCCGGGGGCTCGGGCGCAAGTCCAAGCTCGAAGGCCGCTACGCCGACCGGCTCCGCATCCACGACCCCGAACGCGTCGAGCCCGACCCGCTCTCGTGGCTGCTCGACGCCGAACGCCATCAGCTCGTCCGCGACGCCCTCGCCCGCCTCACGCCGAGGGATGCGGAGGTGTTGATCCTGAAATACGCCGAGGGCTGGAGCTACCGCGAGCTGGCGGAGCACCTCGGCCAGACCGAACCCGCCATAGAATCCCGGCTCCACCGCGCCCGGCAGAGGCTCCGCCAGGAACTCACCGCCGCCCGCGTGATCGAGGTTGACCCATGAGCGGCCGCGAATCGATCGAACCCGACCTGCTCCGCCGGATCGACCGGCTGGTGGATAACGAACTCGGCGAACCCGAGCGACGGGAATTGCTCCTGGAACTCGACCGCCGCCCCGACGCCTGGAAGCTCTGCGCCCTGGCGTTCCTCGAAAACCAGGCCTGGGCGCCCGCCATCCGCGAGGTGGTCGTCCTGGCACGACCCAGCCCCGCCCCGCCCCCGGCCAGGCGACGCCATCGCTGGCTGGCGGCCGCGTGCGTCATGTCGTCGCTATTTGGGCTGGGCGTCCTGTCCGGCACCATGCTCCGTCGCGAAACGCCCGAGCCCACGGTCGCGGCGAATCCCCCGGTCGCCCCCTTGCCGGACGCTCCCAGGCTGGCGGGATTCGTGCAGCTCACCAGGCCGGGCGAGGCGCCGGGGAACTCGATCCCCATCCCGGTGCTTTCCGGCACGAACTTGAAGGATCGGCTCACTGAGCAAGCCAGGCCCATGGTCCCCGAGTATGTCCGGAGCGTCTGGGAGCGGCAGGGCTACGAACTCCGCGAGAATCGCGAAGTCGTCTCCCTGGGGCTCGACGACGGCCGCCGCGTCGCGATCCCCGTCGATCAGGTCCAGGTCAAGTACGTCGGGCAGATCCCGTATTGACGGATGTTTTGTTTGCTCTAAGGAGTCATGACATGAATGGTATTGGATGCAAAAAGGCGTTCGTCCGTGGCGTCCTCGGCCTCGCGATGGGGGCGTCGACCTGCCTGGGCACCCTCGTGGTGCAGGACGAGCCCGCTCAGGAACCGACCATCGTGAAGGGCAAGATCGGCACCGCCCCTGCCGCGCAGTCTCGACCCGATACGGTCCTCTGGGAGGTCTTCGGACACCCGACCTCGGCGAATTCGCTCGGGGTGTCACTCCAACCCGCTGACGAGGCTCTCGTCTCGCAACTCGGGCTGAAGTCGGGCGAAGCCTACGTTGTGACGCAGGTCGGGCCGAAGCAGCCCGGCGAGAAGGCCGGGGTCAAGGTCCACGACATCCTGCTCGAAGTGGATGGCAAGCCGATCAAGTCGCCGGATTCGCTCGAACGGTCGTTGCTCCTCCCCGGCGAGACGCACCCCGAGGTGACCGTCTTGCGGAAGGGGAAGCGGATCATCTTGAAGGTGACGGATATCTCGCGGAGCCAGCCGCTGAAGGCACGCTACTGGCTCGGAATCCCGGTGTCTCCGGTCGACGGGACGCTCCGCGATCAACTCGGCCTGGAGGAAAAGCATGGCCTGCTCATCACCGATGTGACCCCCGACAGCCCCGCCAACAAGGCCGGGATCCACAAGAACGACCTGCTCCTGAAGATCGACGACGACACCATCGCCAGCAGTGAAAAGCTCGTGGAGCGGATTCAGGCGTCCGGGGGCAAGGCGCTCAAACTCAGCCTGCTTCGCGAGGGCAGGTCCCTCACGATCGAGGTGACGCCCGAGAAGCGGACGGAGGATTATATTTCCAAGTACTATGGATCCCTGAACAGGGCCACGGACGTGTTGCAGTCGCAGACCTATCGGGTGCAGCCAGGGGTCTTGCTCGATGGGAAGACGGTCACGAACTTCCACGGGAAGGATATGTACAGCTTCGTCTTCACCGAGCCTGGGAAGTCGGGTGAGACCCAGTTCTTCCTATCCACTCAACCGGAATCCGGTCCCAAATCGGTCGCCGATCCGAACGCCATCCAGCGGATCGAGTCTCTCCTGAAGCAGTCGCAGGACCTCCTGAAGCAGATCAAGGCCGACCAGGCGAAGGAGATCCAGGCCCTTCAGGACGAACTCAAGAAACTCAAGGACGGCAAGTAGGGTCCGCTAGTGCGGACCCTATTCTCATGCCGCGAATTCGGACGAGCAGGGTCCGCTATTGGTGACCAGTGTTCATGCGATGGCATGAACACTGGTCGCGTTAGCGGGCCCCGCGCGATTAACGCTCGTAGGCCCGTTTGTGGACATCGTGGACACCATTCGCGGACGCCACACCCGCCCCGACGGGTTCGAGGCCGTCGATCTGGTAGAGCTGCTCGCCGCAGGAAGTCGGGTATTCGCCGGTCACGCAGGCGCGGCAGAGGCGGTTTTCGGAGAGGCCGACCGAGCGGGCGATGGCGTCCACCGGGAGATACCGGAGGCTGTCGGCCCCGAGGATCTTCGCCATCTTCATCTGCGCCTCGGGCGAGACCCCGCCGTCGGGCAGGTCGGCGAACTTGGGGGCGAACAGTTCGTCCTTGCGAGACATGTCGATGCCGTAATAGCAAGGCGCGATGATCGGCGGGCAGGCCACGCGGAGGTGGATCTCCCTCGCGCCGCCGCGCTCGCGGATCTCATTGACGAGCGCCCGCATTGTGGTCGAGCGGACGATGCTGTCCTCGACCAGCAGCACCCGCTTGCCCTTCAGAACCTCGGGCAGCGGCGTGTACTTCAGCCGGGCCTTGGCCGCGCGGTCGGCGGTGCCTTCGATGAAGGTCCGGCCGACGTAGCGGTTCCGCATCAGTCCTTCGACCGACGGCAGGCCGAGGGCAAATGCCATCGAGTCGGCCGCGGCCTTGGCGGTGTCGGGCACGGGGACGACGATCGTGTCGGCGTCGAGCGGCACGTCCTCCATCGCCGCGAGTTCCTTCCCGAGCATCGCGCGGGAGAGGTAGACGGAGCGGTCGTCGAGCGTGCTGGCGACGTTCGCGAAGTAGATCCACTCGAAGAAGCAGTGGGCGTGGCGGGGGGACTCGGCGAAGCGTTCGATGCGGACGCCGTCGTTGTTCACGATCGCGACGGTCCCCGGCTCGAGCGAGCGGATGTCGCGGAACCCCAGGTTCGAGAGGGGCACGCTCTCACTGGCGGCGGCGAACAGCGGGCCGTCCTCGGCGATGCAGAGGGGCCGGAAGCCGAGCGGGTCGCGGGCGACGATCAGATCGCCGCAGGCCGAGAGCAGGACGACGTTGTAGGCGCCGTCGAACCGCTCCGCGACGTTCGAGAAGACCTTCACCCAGTCGATCGTATTGCCCTGCTGCTGGAGCTCGTAGCTCAGGGCGTGCATCATGATCTCGGTGTCGGTGTCGAGCTTGAGGTGGTAGTCCCCCTGCTCAAGCAGCTCACGCTTGAGTTCATGATAATTCGTGATCTGGCCGTTGAAGGCGAACGCGAACCAGCGGGCCCGGCGGCCGTGCTCGCGTTCGAACGGCTGGGCATAGCTGACGTCGTCGCCGCCGCAGGTCGCGTAGCGGACGTGGCCGATCGCCGCCGGGCCGGTCTGGCC
The DNA here is from genome assembly GCA_965279195.1 of Isosphaeraceae bacterium. GTDB lineage: Bacteria > Planctomycetota > Planctomycetia > Isosphaerales > Isosphaeraceae > CBDIHP01. The sequence continues at coordinate 50,071 of CBDIHP010000021.1, read as the reverse complement.
CCGCATGATCGCCTCGAACTTCTCGCGATGGTTCAGCCGGAACCCCTCGGCGACGGTGCCGAGTTCCTTGTGGGTCTTGAGCAAGGCGCTCCGGTCCGGGTTGTAGCTCGTCATCCCCGAGGCCAGTTGCCCCCGGTTCTGCATGTCGAGCAGCATCCGGGGGACCATCTTGGCCACGCTGAAGACGTCGTCTCGCACCGGGGTGAGCGCGGACGCGGGACGATCGCCGGCGTGGTGGTGATAGACGGCCGCCACGCCGCACTCGTGCTTCAATTCGCCCATGGACGGGATGGACCTTGGTAGGAGCGAGCCCGAGGCTCCGGGAGGGCCAAACTCGACGCGCAAGCGATGTCGGGGGAGGCGACTTCGGCTAGGCCGCTTCGCTCCATCTAGTATAATGGTCCGACACCCTACCGACAATCTTCACAGGCCGTTCCCCGGGCAATTCCCGACGATCATTCTGACTGGGGAAAGCCTGCGAAACGGGCGGTTTGGGTGCTCTTGTGCGTCTGGGGAAAAGGCGCAAATATGAAGCCTCGAACGGAGTGTGGTCCCGCGATGGCCCGTGACTTGGTCCGCGACGACGTGGTGCATTCGGCGCACACCTGGGTGGTCAAGGTCGGCACATCCGTCCTTGCCGGCTCCGACGGTACACTCGACCTGGACCGGATCGGCCACCTGACCGAGCAGATCTCCGCGGTCGCCGCGACCGGCCGGAAGGTCGCCCTCGTCAGTTCCGGCGCGGTCGGGGCCGGGATCGGCCGGCTCGGCCTGGGGAAACGCCCGGACAACCTGCCGCAGCTCCAGGCCGCCGCCGCCGTCGGGCAAGCCTACCTCATGCGGGCCTACGACGAGGGCTTCCGGCGCCACGGCCGCAACGCCGCCCAGTTGCTCCTCACTCACGAGGATTTCGACAGCCGCGTCCGCTACCTGAACATGCGGAACACCCTGACGGCCCTGTTCGAGCTCAACGCCGTCCCTGTCATCAACGAGAACGACACGATCTCCGTCGACGAGATCAAGTTCGGCGACAACGACAAGCTCGCCGCGATGGTCGCCAACCTGCTCCAGGCCCCGCTCCTTGTGATCCTGAGCGTGGTCGACGGGCTCTACAAATCCGACCCCGGGAACGAAGGGCTGGGTGAGACGATCCCGCTCGTCGGCAACCTCGATGACGTCCTCTCGCTGGCGGGAGACAGCAAGAGTTCGCTCGGGACCGGCGGGATGCGCAGCAAGCTCCAGTCGGCGGGGCTGGTGACCAAGGCCGGCGGCTCGGTGATCATCGCGTCCGGCCGGAAGCCCAATCCCCTGACCCGGATCCTCAACGGCGAGCCCGCCGGGACGTTGTTCCTGGCACGCGGCCAGACGCACCGCGCACGCAAGCGCTGGATCGGCCTGACCGCGCGGCCGAGGGGGCACGTCGTCGTCGACCTGGGGGCCCGGAAGGCGCTGGAGACCGGCCTCAACAGCCTTCTAGCGATCGGGGTCGTCGACGTGGTCGGCGACTTCGAGAAGGGAGACATCGTCGGCGTCCGCGACGGCGAGGGCCAGGAGTTCGCCCGCGGCCTGATCAATTACGACGCCGGGGATGCCCGGAAGATCCGGGGGATGCGGACCGAGCAGGCGAAAAAGTCGCTCGGGGCCGAGGTTTACGACGAGGTCATCCACCGGGACAACCTCGTCCTCACGTCCTGATGGGCCCGACCGCCCTCATTTCAGCGAGACGTCCTGGAACGAGAAGTCCAGCTCGGTCGAGGTGCGGGTCAGCCCGTAGAACCGGACCCGGGCGGGGGTCTGCGTCGCGCCATTGACCGCGAACGTGAGCGTGACACGCGTCCCCTCGCTGTCGGACCGGATGCCCGACGGATACCAGGTCATGACCCGGCCGTTGGCGTCGAGGATTTCCAGTTGCTGGGGCGAGACCTCGGGCCGGAAGCCGCTGAGGTCGAACTCGTTCATGGGCTGCGGAGGCACCTGGGAGGCATGCGTCTTGAGGACGACCTCCATCGTGGTGATCGGGGTCTGGGGCGAGCGGGTGGAGAGGTTGGCGACCCGCAGGATCGTCTCGTCGTTCCGGAAGGCCTTGCCGACGCCGTCGGGCAGCGCGATGTCGATCGGGTCGCTTTTGCGGGTCGCGATCACCACGGGCAGCGACCCCCTCAGGCGTCTGAGCGAGGTCGGCTCCTGATCGCGCGGCAGGTTCAACTGATGGATGAGCCGGAGCGAATGGGTCGGCGACATCCCGTAGTAGGCGGCCGGGAATGTGCCGGCGTTGGGGCCGAGATTCGAGCCGAGGGATTGCCCCTTGTCGTCGATGGCCTCGGAGATCCGGACAGGCCCCTGGTTCAGCAGGGCGAGCCGGGGCTCGGCAACGAACTGGAACTGGAGGTGGATCGCCCGCGCCGTCTGGGAGATCGACGCCCCTCGGCCGGGTCGATCGAAGCGGAGGCCGGGCCCGTCGCGGAACGGTGCGACGGGGACGAGCCCCTGGGTGGACATCCCCGACTGGGCCGCGTTCTGCACCACGCTGAGCTGGATCCGGACCGGGCCCCGGTCGACCACCATCGAGGGCTTCGGGGCCCCCTTGTCGAACAGGACGAAGACCGGCTCGTACGTCTGCGAGCCGACGACGCTCGCGCCCAGGACATAATGGAGATTCGCCGCCTCGCAGAGTCGGTCGACGGCCGACCAGAACGGCAAGGGGTCCTGGGAGTCGATCGTCACCCGGCGGTCCTTCCATGTCCTCGGATCGGAGGGCATGAGCATCAGGGAGACGCCGGATTCGCGCCGGATCCGGTCGACGAGGTCGACCAGGGGCATGTCGCGTGAACGCAACGCGATCGGGGTCGGTTCCAGGAGGAGGTTGCCTTCGATCCTCTCCAGGATGGAGCCTGCGCGGAGCTGGACCTCGAGGTCGCGCGAACGCTTGGCCGTCCGAAGGGCGGGGAGTGCGCCCCGGCCGAGTGACAGGAGCTCGGTCTCGGCGGTCTCGCGGATCTGATAAAGTCGCGACCCGAGTCGACGGGCCAGTTCCTCGCCGCGGTCGGCCTCGACATCGGGGAACGAGCCGGCCAGGACGGCCCAGATCGCCAACGAAGGGGCGAGCATCGGAACCTCCTCAGGGACGCGGGCGGGGGTCGACCCTGGCGGGCCGACGGGAATCGTTCCATCATAGCCCACCGCAAGCGACCGAAGACAGGGGGCGACCCGTCGCGCGTTGCCTGGAATCGTCGCGACCCGCCCCCTCACCCCGACCCGAACGCCCGACCCACCGGATGACCACACCGAGCCTCGCCGACAGCCCGATCCTCATCGCCGACCTCCGGGATGAGGACGCCCTGCTGACCCTGGGGATGGCGCTCCACGCCTGGGAGCCCGCCCTGGAACTCGAACTCCGCCGCGAGGACGCCCGCCCTTACGACGCGGACGCAACCGATTACCTCTTCCCGCTTCAGGTTGGGGCGATCGAGGTGAACCGCAGGCGGATTTCGGTCGCGCCGGGAGACCTGATCGTCCAGCCCGCCGCGTTCGCCATCGACGTCGACCCGCCGCTCGACTTTGTGGCCCTCCGCCACTTCGGCGGCCCCCCTCGGCATCATCGGGAGCGGTTCTTGCAGGTCGAGGGAGTCGACCATCTGGCCCTTTCCGTCCTGGTGGACCCCGAGACGCGACATGATGGCCTGTTTACGTCCAACCAGAAGTTTCACCGGGTTGAGTACGCACCACTGTCCGGCCTGGACGTGTATTCATCGGGCCTTGACGCCCTGATTGGGTTTGTTTCCACGATTTCGATTCGGGTCGCTGACCGTATCCTCGAGATTGACTCGCCATCCTGCCTCCTGATCGGGCCGGGATGCCGCGTCCAGACCTCGAAAGCGGCGATGGCCTCTTTCTGGAGGATCTCTCCCGAACCGGTTTACGAGGCGAGGCGTTGGTCCTGAGCCGCATCGACGGGCGCGATCTCGAATTGCGGCGGCCCGCGGCTTGCTCAAGAGGTTCCGGGTGCTAGAGTAGAGGATGGATCATTCCGATTCGATCCTTGAACGAGTCGGAGCATCGAGCCAGGGCCCGGCCGCTGGGCGGGAGGCGTCAGATGAGTGAGCGAGGCGTTCGGAGTTTCGGTATCCCCCGTCTGGCCTGGAAGGGCATGGCCGCCGCGGCCGTCCTGCTGGCGTCCGGGACGGCCTGGGGACAGTCCCAGTCCGCCAATCCGTATTACCAGAACGGGCTGGAGGCATACGCCTTCCCCTCGGTCCCCAACAATCTCGCCCTCCCCAACCAGGCGAGGATGAGCGCGACCCCCGGGGCCGGCCGGACCCGGTATAACCGTTTCGACCAGTTCCGCGAGGAATTGAACTCGCTGGAGTCGAATCTCGACACGAGTTCCTCGGGTGCCGAGACCCAGCGGCGGGCGTCGCGGGTCGGGGTGCCCTATTACGAGTCGTACCGGCAATACGACCGCACGCTCGGCCGTACGTTCGTGCCCGGCGCCAAGGCCGACACCGAGTTCTTCGAGAAGCAGCAGGACCGCAATGCCCGCTACTTCGACGCGATGAAAGAGCGCGACCCGGCGAAGCGGGCCCAGATGCTCCGCGAGATCCAGAAGGAGTCGCAACTCGCGGCGCGGAGCCAGGGGGTTTCGCCCCGCCGGCCGGCGGCCCCCGAGATCGCGACCACGCCCCGCCGCGACGCGGCCGCCCCGTCCGCGACCACGACTCCTGCGAACCCGAACTCGACAGCCACCAAGCCGTCGGCCGTGAACACGCTGCCGGTCAGGCCCGGCGTGGGGGCGAGCCGGAACAATGCGAGGACCTCGGGCCGCTCGAACGCGCTGAGCCCTTCGCCCCTCCGCAGTAACAACCGAACCAGCACCGACAGCAACACCGGCAACACGGACCAGGAGAAGTCGAGGGTGCGGACGATCACGCCGCTCCGCTCGACCGACGCAGCGGCCCCGACCGTTCCCGGCACGACCGGGCGGCCCCGTGCCGGCGCGGGCGGCAGCTCGGGCACCCGCCCGCTGACCGTCGAGGAGATCATGGAATCGCGACGGGCCGGTCGCGCCGCGACCACCACCCCGCCCGTCTCGCCGGCACCTCCGCCGCGCTGATCGGAGGCCGCTAGGGCTTTGACGCTGGCTTGTCGATCGTCTACAATCCGTTCCGGCGAGGGGGTGGCGATTTCCTGGCTCCCCCTTGCAGATCGGACCGTCCTTCGTATGATCTGCTCAACGATGATGGTCCTCATCCCGGCATTCGCTGGGAATTTTTTTGGCGAGACTTCGTGAAACTGTTCACGAAGGGTTCGCTTCGTCCCTTGACGGGCACCGCGTTCCATGGGCACCGAGTTCACGCCGATCTTCGTGTTCGTCCTGATCGGGATCATGACCGCGATCGGGATGGTCGTGGCGAGCGCGATCCTGGGGCCGAAGAAGCTGACCGCCGTCAAGCAGATGCCCTACGAGTCGGGCATGGACCCGATCGGCGATGCGAGGCAGCGGTTCGACGTCCGCTACTACCTCGTGGCGATCGTCTTCCTGCTGTTCGACGTGGAATTGCTCTTCCTCTACCCCTGGGCGGTGGCCCAGTGGAGCGATCGCTCGGGCACCCCGGCCCTCGTCGCCCAGGCCGACACAGCGACGGTATTCCAGGCCATCCCGGTGGGCGTGCCGCCCGAGCTTCGCGGCATCGTCTTCTTCGAGATCTGCGTCTTCATCCTGGTGCTGGCGGCGGCGTTTGCCTACGCCTGGCGCAAGGGGGTTTTTGAATGGCGATAGGGACATCGGGAGAGGGCTCGGGCGCCGGTGCGGGTGCCCCCTCATCCCCCGCCACCTCGCGCATCGAGGCCCCGGGCATCATCGGGGGCACGAACAAGAGCCTCGAGGTCCCCGACAACACGATCCTGACCACGATCGACGCCGTGGTGAACTGGTGCCGGAAGTACAGCCTCTGGCCCATGCCGTTCGCCACCGCCTGCTGCGGCATCGAGCTCATGGCCGTCGGCGCCAGCCGCTTCGACATCGCCCGGTTCGGGGCCGAGGTCATGCGGTTCAGCCCGCGCCAGTGCGACCTGATGATCGTCGCCGGCCGCGTGGCCATGAAGATGCTGCCGGTCCTCCAGCGCATCTGGCTCCAGATGCCCGAGCCCAAGTGGGCGATCAGCATGGGCGCCTGTGCCTCGACCGGCGGGATCTTCGACACCTACGCCGTCGTCCAGGGCGTGGACCGTTTCATCCCGATCGACGTCTACATCCCGGGTTGCCCGCCGCGTCCCGAGCAGATCCTCCGGGCCATCATGGATCTTCAAGAGAAGGTCCAGAAGGGCGGAGCGACGTTCGGCCAGGGCCTGCCCGAGCTGTATGAACGCGAGAAGGAACTCGCCAACCTCCAGATCGTGCCGATCGGCAACGCCTACTCGGGCGAGCGCGGCGACGAGGATCGCTTCGGCTACCGGATCCCCGGCGGCCCGGCCCTCCTCGGCAAGAACGAGAGCAAGTGATCGCGGTTCATCCTGGTTGGCCCGCCCTCAACCTGATGGGCGGGCCGCTTCGATGGTCTTGAGACGGGAGCGAAGGGGAGCATCGTGAGCGACACCGCCACCGGGACCGATCCGCACGCCGCCACGCTGGCGACCCTCGCCCGGGTCTTCGGCGACGGGGTCTTCAGCACCTCGCGGTTCTCGGACAATCTCCGCCTCCACGTCCACCCGTCGCGGATCTACGAGGTCCTCCAGGTGCTTCGCGATCAGGCCGGTTTCGGCCTGCTCTCCGAACTGGGCGCGACCGACTACCTCGGCTACCCCGACTGGACCCGCGATCGCTTCGAGGTCCACTACGTCCTCCGCAACCTCGATACGAGCGAGATGCTCGTGGTCAAGGTCGGCGTGAACGACCCGAACCCCACGCTCCCGTCGGCCGTGCCCCTCTGGCTCGGCGCCGAATGGATGGAGCGCGAGGTCTACGACATGTACGGCGTCACCTTCTCCGGCCACCCCGACCTGCGCCGGATCCTGATGCCCGATGAGTTCACCGCCTTCCCCTTGCGGAAGGACTACCCGCTCCGCGGCCGCGGCGAGCGTCACAACTTCCAGCGCCTCACGCGCAACGAGTCCTGACGCCCCATCCGCCGCTCGCCCCGAATACACAGCGTCCTCATTCCGCCTCGCGATAGCCAAGGTGCACCCTCATGCCGGTTAATCTCCTCGACGACCCGGAAGTCGGCGTTGAGTCGAAGGAAGCCCACTGGACGCTCAACTTCGGGCCGCAGCACCCGGCGACCCACACCACCCTGCGCCTGGTGCTGGAACTCGACGGCGAGCGGATCGTCAAGGCGACCCCGCACATCGGGTACCTGCACTCCGGTTTCGAAAAGCTGGGCGAGCACCTCAGCTTCAACCAGTACGTCACCATCGTCGACCGCAAGAACTACATCAGCCCGCCCATGAATGAGGTGGCGTGGCATCACGCGGTCGAGAAGGCGCTCGACATCGAGCTGACGAAGCGCTGCCAGTACATCCGCGTCATCATCGGCGAGCTGGCCCGCATCAGCGACCACCTGCTCTGCACCGGGGCGGCGGCGCTCGACCTCGGGGCGTTCACCGCCTTCCTGTTCGCGTTCAACCAGCGCGAGCTGATCTACGACGTCTACGAGGAGATGTCGGGCTACCGCTTCCACCCCGGCTACACCCGGGTCGGTGGCGTGCTCTACGACTTCAACGATCGGGTCATCCAGCGCGTCCGGAACGTGATGGCGAGCCTGCCCAAGGCCCTCGCCGATATGGAAAAGCTCCTGTGCCGGAACCGGATCTTCCTCGACCGCATGCGGGGCATCGGCCCGATCTCCAAGGCAGATGCCCTGAGCTTCTCCTGCACCGGCCCGATCGCCCGGGCCAGCGGCATCACCTACGACCTCCGCAAGGACGTCCCGTACCTCGCGTACAAGGACTTCGACTTCGACGTCCCCTACGCCACCGAGGGGGACTGCTTCGCGCGGTTCCTGGTCCGCATGGAGGAGATGGTCCAGAGCATGGGGATCATCAAGCAGGCGATCGAGAACCTGCCCTCCGGCCCGGCCAACGTGCCGATCGCTGAGAAGTTCCCCCTGCCCGACAAGGGCACGACCTACAACAGCATGGAAGGCCTGATCCAGCACTTCGAGCTGATCATGCCGAACCGCGGGATGCTCTCGCCGAAGAACGAGGTCTACGCCGCCATCGAGAGCCCGAATGGCGAACTCGGCTATTACCTCGTGACCGACGGCACCCAGACCGGCTGGCGGACCCGCACCCGGCCGCCCTCGTTCATCCACTTCCAGGCCTTCCCGTACATCATCAAGGACCACATGCTCGCCGACGTGGTCGCGGTGCTCGGGAGCCTCAACATCATCGCGGCGGAACTGGACCGTTGAGGACGCCTGGTTGATGAGTGATGGTGAATGGGTCAGAATCCATTCCGATTGATCAACCATCACCCGTGACCCATCAACCATTCATCTTCTGACTTCAGGGGTTGGACTCGATCATGGCCGCCGAAGCGACGACGAACCCGCCGATGCTCACCGAGGCGATCCGCGAGAAGATCCGCGCGTACATCCCGCGGTATCCGAGCAAGCGCGCCGTCACGCTGCCAGCCCTGCACATCGTCCACGAGTATTTCCGCTGCGTGCCGTTCCGCGCGATGGACGAGATCGCCCAGATCCTCGAGATCACGGCGGCGGAAGTCCACGACACGATGAGCTTCTACGGGTTCTTCCCGCAGGCCCCCATCGGCGAGACCCGGGTCTGGATCTGCCGATCCATCTCGTGCATGCTCACCGGCGGCGAGGAGATGCTGGAGCGGACCTGCGAGAAGCTCGGCATCGGCTCGGGCCAGACGACCGCCGACGGCAAGATCACCGTCGAGTTCGCCGAGTGCCTGGGCATCTGCGATCACTCGCCCGCCGCGCTCGCCGACGACGGCCGGATCTTCGGTCCGCTCAACGAGGCCAGCGTGGACGAGATGATCGCCCAGCTCAAGAAGTAAGCCAGACGCCCGGATCGCCTTCACCCGCACACCACCCGAAGCTCGACCGCCCGGCTGGATCGAATATCGGAGCTTGCCCCACGTGGCCGACTTTGAACCCGTCCTGAGCCGCAACTGGAACGTCCCCGACAGCCACATCCTGTCGGTCTACGAATCGCGCGGCGGATATCAGGCCTCGCGCAAGGCCCTGACCACCATGGACCCCGAGAAGGTCGTCCAGGTCGTCAAGGACAGCGAGCTGCGCGGGCGAGGCGGGGCGGGCTTCCCCTGCGGCATGAAGTGGTCGTTCCTTCCGAAAGATCGGAAGGAGACCTTCATGTGCATCAACGGCGACGAGTCCGAGCCGGCCACGTTCAACAACCGGATCCTCTGCGAGAAGGACCCGCACCAGTTGATCGAGGGCATCCTCATCGGCTGCTTCGCCACCAAGGCGTCGATCGCCTACCTCTACGTCCGGTTCGAGTACATCGAGGGCTACCGGATCCTCGAGAAGGCCATCGCCGAGGCCCGCGCGGCCGGGCACCTGGGCAAGAACATCTACGGCTCCGGCTTCGACCTGGAGATCTACGTCCACCGGGGCGCCGGGGCGTACATCTGCGGCGAGGAGACGGGCCTGATCGAGAGCCTCGAAGGCAAGCGCGGCTGGCCGAGGATCAAGCCTCCCTTTCCCGCCATTGAGGGGGCCTTCCGCAAGCCGACGGTCGTCAACAACATCGAGACCCTCTGCTGCGTCCCGCACATCATCGAGCGCGGGCCGGAGTGGTTCAAGTCGATCGGGACGCCCAAGAGCTACGGGCCCAAACTCTACTGCGTCTCCGGCCACGTGAACAAGCAGGTCTGCGTCGAGCTGCCGCTGGGCGTGACCGCCCGCGAGCTGATCGACGTGCACGGCGGCGGCGTCTGGAAGGGCCGGAAGGTCAAGGCGGCGGTGCCCGGCGGGATCAGCATGGGCCTCCTGTCGGCCGACGAGATGGACATCAAGCTCGACTTCGAAGACATCCGCAAGGCGGGCTGCCTCGGGCTCGGGACGGCGGCGGTGACCGTCATGGACGAGACCACGTCCATCGTCGATTACCTCTACAACTGCGCCCGGTTCTTCGCCCACGAGAGCTGCGGCCAGTGCACCCCCTGCCGCGAGGGGACGAGCTGGATCTACAAGACGATGAAGCGGATCAAGGCGGGGGGCGGCCGGCTGGCCGACCTCGACACGATGCTGCACCTCGCGAACAACATGGGCATCATGCCCGGCACCACGATCTGCGGGCTCGCCGACGGCGCCGCCTGGCCGGTCAAGAACGCCCTCGCCAAGTACCGGGGCGAGATCGAGGACTACATCAAGACCCACCAGGGCGGCGCCCGGACGGTCACCCCGCTCCAGGAGGCGATCCTGGCCGGCACGTCCGCCCAGGCGGCGATCTCCGGCTCCCTGCCGGTCATCACGGGCGGCGTGCTCCGCTCGCCCCACTCGAACTGAGCCGCAGCCCCGCAACGAAACGACCCCGACGCGACCGAGCCGAGCGAAGCGAAGAGAGCCCGAGGAACCGCGATGGCGACGATCATCATCAACGGCGAATCCCACGAGCTGCCCGATGGCGAGAAGCTGAACGCCATCCAGGCCGCCCAGCGCGCCGGGGTCGACATCCCCTACTACTGCTGGCACCCCGCCCTCTCGGTCGTCGCCAACTGCCGGATGTGCGAGGTCGAGGTCGGCTCCAGGGACCCGAAGACCGGCGAGATCAAGATGATCCCCAAGCTCATCCCCGGGTGCCAGACGCCCGCCAAGGATGGGACGGTGATCGTCACCGACAGCCCCAAGGTGAAGGAGCATCAGCGGATGATCATGGAGCTCCTGCTCCTCAATCACCCGCTCGACTGCCCCGTCTGCGACCAGGCCGGCGAGTGTGGGCTGCAGGACTACTCCTACGAATACGGCCAGTCCAACCACCGCTTCGTCGAGGAGCGCACCGTCAACCCCCGCAAGGATGTCTCCGACCTCATCCAGCTGAACGCCGACCGCTGCATCATGTGCACGCGGTGCGTCCGGTTCACCCGCGAGATCACCCACACGGGCGAGCTCCAGGTCATGAGGCGCGGCAGCCACGCGGAGATCGACGTCTTCCCCGGCCAGCCGGTCTCGAATCCGCTCGCCGGCAACGTCGTGGACATCTGCCCGGTCGGGGCCCTGCTCGACAAGGACTTCCTGCACCGTCAGCGCGTCTGGTTCCTGTCCAAGCATGACGGGATCTGCACCCGCTGCTCCACCGGCTGCAACATCAGCGCGGAGGAGAATCGCGGGCAACTCTGGCGGTTCAAGCCCCGGAACAATCCCCACGTCAACGACTTCTGGATCTGTGACGAGGGCCGTTACAGCTACAAGTCCGCCAACGACCCGAATCTCCTGGGCGCGTCCTACCTCAAGAAGGGCGAGAGCCACGAGGCGGTCCCGATCGACGTCGCCCTCAACGGCATCGGCCAGACCCTCCAGGGCCTGGTCCGCGACGGCGGCAAGGTCGCCGCGGTGATCTCGCCGTTCCTGACCGTCGAGGAAGCCTACCTGCTCGCCACCTACATCAAGGGCCTGGACGCCGGCAACGTCGTCGCCCTCGGGCCGGTCCCGGTGGTCGGCGAGGACTGGACGGTCAAGCCGGACATGGTCAATGGCCGCACCGGCGACACCAGCTTCATCGTCCCGCGCTCCTTCACGATCCACGCCGAGAAGGCCCCGAACCGCCGGGGCGTCGAGGAAGTGCTCAGGCACGTCCAGGGCGAGGTGATCGACTTCGCCGCCCTCGCGACCCGCGTGGCCAAGGGCGAGTTCAAGGCGCTCTACGTCGCCTCGGACGCGATCGACCCCTGGATCGAGGAGGCCGCGGCCCAGTCGCTCCGCAAGGGCGTCGGGTATCTGGTCGTGCAGGACACCAACGTCACGCCGCTGGCCCACCTGGCCGACGTCGTGCTCGCCGGGGCGACCTTCGCCGAGAAGGCGGGTTCCTACGTCAACGCCGACGGGCGGCTCCAGTACGCCGAGGCGGCCCTGCCGCCGCGCGACGGGTCGCTGCCGGATCTGGACATCTTCGCGATCCTCTCGGGTCGCCCGGGTGGGCCGGTCGCGTCGAAGGAGATCCTGGCCGAGGTCGCGGGGGCCATCCCGGCCTTCTCGGTCGCGGCGGGCGGGGTGTTGCCGGAGTTCGGGGTTCCCCTGGGATCGCCGTCCGCCGAGGCGGTGGGCGTGGGGTTCGAGGACCGCTGGTTCCGTCATCGGGCCGAGCGCATCAGCTGACAAGGGAACCGGACGGACGGCTCGAATCGCTTCTGCCGCCGGGATTGAGGGACGACGTCGATGCTGGCACTGATCGGGATCCTGGTGAAGATCAGTATCGTGGTGGGGGTATCTCAGGGGGCCGTGGCCTACCTGATCCTCGTCGAGCGCAAGATCGCCGCCTGGGCGCAGGACCGCATCGGTCCGAACCGGGCCGGCCGCGAGTTCGGCATCCCCTTCGCGCTGCTGCAGCCGCTCGCCGACGGCGCCAAGATGCTCCTCAAGGAGGACGTCGTCCCCTCCTACGTCACCAAGCCGCTCTACATCCTGGCCCCGATGATCGCGATCATCTCGGCCATGATCGGGTTCGCGGTGGTGCCGTTCGGGCCGGTGGGCGAGGCGGCCCCGACGCTGTTCGGCTACCGGGTCGATTTCCAGATCGCCCCGTATGTCGATATCGGAATCCTCTACATCTTCTCGATCGGCAGCCTCGGGGTCTACGGCGTGATCCTCGCCGGCTGGGCCTCGAACAACAAGTACTCGTTCCTCGGCGGCCTCCGCTCCTCCGCCCAGCTCATCAGCTACGAGATCCCCCTGGGGATGTCGATCCTCGGCACCGTGCTGATCACCGGCTCGCTCGACCTGAACACCATCGTCGAGTGGCAGGACAGGCATGTGCCGGGCTTCGTCGTGGCGCCGGTCGGGATGCTCCTGTTCTTCATCAGCGCCCTCGCCGAGACTAACCGACTCCCCTTCGACTTGCCCGAGTCGGAGCAGGAACTCGTCGGCGGCTTCCACACCGAATACTCGGCGATGAAGTTCGGCATGTTCTTCCTCGGCGAATACCTCCACATCGTGACCGCGAGCTTCCTCGTCTCCGTCCTCTTCCTGGGCGGGTGGGATCTCATCCCGTTCTATCCGGACCCGGTCGCCACCACCCCGCTCGGAATCTGGGCGATGGCCTTCCTGAAGCTGGGCGTGGTGCTCTTCAAGGTCGCGTGCCTGATCGTCCTGATCATGTGGATCCGCTGGACCCTCCCGCGGTTCCGCTACGACCAGCTCATGGACCTCGCCTGGAAGGCCCTGATTCCCATCTCGCTGGTCAACTTCCTGGCCACCGCCGCGATCGTCCAGCTCGTCCGGGGCTGATCGTCCACAACCTCACCGCCGAACAAGACAGTCAGGCCGGATCCGGCCTTCCCATCTCGGAGATCGAATCGTGCGCCCCGACCACCCCAGCCTCAAGAGGATGACGCCGCCGAAGCTCAACCTCCTCGAGAAGACGTACCTCTTCCCGATCATCCAGGGGCTGGGGGTCACGGGCAAGCACATCCTCAAGGCGGCCCTCGGCAACGGCGCCGTCACCGTCCAGTATCCCGAGGAGCAGGAAGTCCAGCCCGGACAGCCGCTGAACCTCAAGGCCACGCCCGTCTATCGCGGCGTCCACCGCCTGAACAAGGACAGCGAGGGCCGGGTCAAGTGCGTGGCCTGCATGCTCTGCGCCACCGCCTGCCCCGCCCACTGCATCGACATCGTCGGCGCGACCGCCCCCGACGCCTGGCCCGACCGGGAGAAGTACTGCGAGAGCTTCGTCATCGACGAACTCCGCTGCATCTACTGCGGGATGTGCGAGGAGGCCTGCCCCGTCGAGGCGATCGAGTTGACCGGTCTCTATGACTTGACCGGCCTGACCCGAGAACAGATGATCTTCGACAAGACCAAGCTGCTCTCGGTCTTCGACCTCACCAAGGACGCCGAGCCCATGCGGTACACCACCCCGCCGGCCTCGGCGACGCCGAACACCGAGATCACTCCGGCCGGGGCGCTGCCCGCCCCCGAATCGGCCGGCAAGTGAGCCGTCCACCGTCCCGAACCCGGCCGACGCCTCCACCCGAACACGAGCCCCGAACGCCCGCCGACGCGGGCCGACGAGACCGCCCACCATGCACCTGAATCCCGGCGACTACGTGCTGCCCGCCCTCGTGACCGTCCTGGGCTCGGTCGGCACCTGGCTGCTCCTGCCGCACGGACATGGCGCGACCCGTCCCCGGCTCGCCCACCAGATCGGCTACGCCCTCACCGGCATCGTGGTCCTCCTGCTCGCCGCCATGTGGGTCCCGCCGGGCGACTTCCTGGTCTCGATGTTCTTCTACGTCTTCGGCATCGTCGCCGTGGTCGGCGGGGTCCTCACCGTCACCAGCCGCAACCCGATCTATAGCGCGCTCTGGTTCGCCTCGGTCGTGCTCTCGACCTCCGGCCTTTTCCTCGAGGCGGGGGCCCAGTTCCTGGCGGCGGGGACCATCATCGTCTACGCCGGCGCGATCATCGTCACGTTCCTCTTCGTGATCATGCTCGCCCAGATGGAAGGTAAGGCGGTCTACGACCGGATGGCCCGGTCCCCCCGGGCTGCGACGATCACCTCGTACATGCTGCTGCTCGGCCTGCTCCTGGCGCTCGTCGGACTCCGCGGGTCCAAGCCGGTCGAACTGCGGGGCGAGAACGACCAGCGGCTCGTCTCGGCGGCCCGGCTCCAGTCGCTCCGGAAGCTCGACGACCGCACCGCGCAGGCCCAGGTGCTCGCAAGGGCCCTGCCGCAGACCATCAAGATCGTCCCCAGCGACGCCCAGGGGCGCGGGCTCGGGACGCACGTGGCCGGGCTCGGCGGCACGCTCTACAGCGACCACCTGATCACGGTCGAGCTCGTCGGTGCCCTGTTGTTCGTGGCCCTCGCCGGTGCCATCGCCATCGCGACGCCCAAGCTGCCCGTGCGGCCCTCGGCGAGCCCGGCGGCCTCGGCCTGATCGATCCGGCCAAACACACGCGTCACACACGCCATACGGAAGGGTTCCCCGGAACGAAGCCAATGCCCGACGCTTTCCCGTTCGACAACCTGTTGAACTACCTCATGATCGGGGCCGCCCTGATGGCCCTGGGCATGATCGGCTTCCTGGCGCGGCGGAACCTGATCGTCATGTTCCTCTCGGCCGAGATGATGCTCCAGGGCGTCGCCCTTACGCTCGTCGGGTTCGGCCGCTACCACGGCAACTGGACCGGCCAGGTCTTCACGATCGTGATCCTGACCGTGGCCGCGTGCGAGGCGTCGATCGCCCTGGCCCTCGTGCTCATCCTGTTCAACCGGAAGTCCTCGCTGGACGTCTCGCTCTGGCAGGAGATCCGCGAGCCGGGCGTGCCCGCGACCGAGGACGACCCGGCCGAGGACGCCGAGCCGCTCGAACCGGTCGCCGGCCCCGAGTCGTACCCGCACCTGACACCGGCCGGCGTCGAGCCGCCGCACCCCACCCAGCCCTGGACCCAGCGCCGTGATTGAGTTCGCCGTCAACAACGCCTGGCTCCTGCCGGCCCTGCCGCTCCTGGGGGCCCTCGTCACCGCCCTGACCGGCTCCCGGCTCAAGGACCGCGCGCACCTGCCGATCGTCGCGGGCATCGGGCTGGCGTTCCTCTACTCGCTGCTGCTGCTCGCCGGCGCCAGCCCCACCGCGACGCCGATGTCCTTCGACTGGATCACCATCAGCGGCCTGAACGTGCCGCTGGAGTTCCAGGTCGACGGCCTCACGACGATGATGCTCTCGATGGTCACGTTCGTCGCGACCCTCGTGGCCGTCTTCGCCGCGGGCTACATGCACGGCGACCCGGGCTACACGCGGTTCTTTGCCGTGGTCGGCCTGTTCGTCTTCGCGATGACCGGGCTGGTGCTGTCGGCGAACTACCTCGTGACCTACGCCTTCTGGGAAGGTGTGGGCGTCTGCTCCTACCTCCTCATCGGCTTCTGGCACGCCAAGCCCTATGCGGCGGCGGCGGCCAAGAAGGCGTTCCTGGTCAACCGGATCGGCGACGTCGGCTTCGCGATCGCGATCTTCTGGCTCTGGACCACCGTCGCCAACCACGACCTCAGCTACGCCAACGTCCTGAGCGCCAGCAACCTCGGCGCGATGCAGCACGCCGACAAGTTCGCGATCGCCTTCCTGCTCTTCTGGGCGGCGACGGCGAAGTCGGCCCAGTTGCCGCTCTACGTGTGGCTCCCGGACGCGATGGAAGGCCCGACCCCCGTGTCGGCCCTGATCCACGCCGCGACAATGGTCACCGCCGGCGTCTACCTCATCGCCCGGTCGTCTGCCCTGATCGTGACCGTACCCAGCATCCAGATGATCGTGGCCGTGATCGGCTGCCTCACCGCCCTGCTCGCCGCGCTCATCGCCCTGACCCAGACCGACCTCAAGCGGGTCATGGCCTATTCGACGGTCTCCCAGCTCGGATACATGTTCATGGGCCTGGGTGCGGGCGTCGGCAAGCTCGAAGAGGGAGGCGCGTTGAGCGCCGGGGCCAAGTTCGCGGTCACCGCGGCGATGTTTCACCTGTTCACCCACGCCTTCTTCAAGGCCCTCCTGTTCCTCGGCTCGGGCTCGGTCATGCACGCGATGGGCGGGGTGATCGACATGAGGCGCTTCCGGGGTCTCCGGCACCGCCTGCCCTACACCTGCTGGACGTTCGCCATCGGCGCGCTGACCCTCGCCGGCCTGCCGCCGCTCTCGGGCTTCTTCAGCAAGGACGAGATCCTGGTCGCCCTCGACCGGGCCTCCGCGACCGCCCGCGGCATGGAGTCCCTCGGTGCCGGCTGGGGCCGGGTCTATGACCTCATCTGGTTCACCGCGCTGTTCACCGCCGGCCTGACCGCCTTCTACACCGGTCGCGCCTTCTTCCTCACCTTCTGGGGCCCCGAGAAGCTCCCCAGCCCGGATGATCCCGAGGCCGAGCCGGCCGACGACCATGGCCACGGCCACGATGCCCACGGCCATGGTGACGACCACGGCCACGGTCACGACTCGCACTTCGGCCACGAATCTGGGCCGATGATGACGATCCCGCTCATGATCCTCGCGGGCTGTGCCGTCGTCGTCGGTGCCCTGTTCGGCCCGCTGACCCACGGCTTCGAGCATCACCTGGAGAAGACGGCCGGGTTCCACGCGGCGGCCCACGTCGCGGAAGCGGGCCATGCGGCCCCCGACGCCCACGCGGCCGAGGCCGGCCATGGCGCGTCGGCCGCGGCCGAGCACGGCGGCGAGTCGGTGACCATGATCGCGAGCATCGTGGTCGGGCTGGCCGGCGTCGGGCTGAGCTACCTGTTCTACGGGCGCCCCTCGGCGGTCCCCGCCCAGCTCGCCTCGCGGCTCCGGCCGCTCTACACGGCGTCGCTCAACAAGTTCTATGTCGATGAGTTCTACTACAGGCTGGTCGTGGTGCCCGTCGGGGTGCTCGCGAACATCGCCGAATTCTTCGACATGTTCTTCGTGGACGGCCTGGTGCAGCTGATGGCCTGGATCCCCCGGGTGGTCGGGCGCTACGTCCTCGGCCCGCTCCAGAATGGCCTGATCCAGAGCTACGCCGCGATCACCGCCTTCGGCGTGTCGCTGGTGTTCCTGATCCTGCTGTTCTTCATGCTCTCCTGACGCGAACAACACTTCCGGGAGGGCGGCGATCCGATTCGCCCCTCCCGACTTGCCCGGCACAAAGACGACGGCCTGACGAGACGAGGACCCCTTGATGGCGACGCTCCTGGTGATCACGGTCCTGCTGCCCTTGCTGGGCAGCGCGGCCCTGTTCTTTCTGCCTCGGCTGGCCGCCGAACAAGCGAGGCTCGTCGCCCTGGTCACGGCCCTGGCGACCCTCGGTCTGAGCCTGATCCTCGTCGTCGCCTTCAAGGTCGACGTGGCCGGCCCGCAGTTCTTCTCCGGCGAGCCGGGGGCCTACGGCGTCCCGTGGATGCCGCAGTGGGACATCCGCTTCGCCTTCGGGCTCGACGGCATCAGCCTCTCGCTCTTCGCCCTGACCTCTCTCCTGATGATCACGGCGATCTTCGCGTCGTGGGAGTCGGTCAAGGAGCGGGCCGCGACCCACTTCGCCCTCCTGCTCGCCCTCGAAGCCGGCCTGCTCGGCATCTTCGCGAGCCTGGACGTCGTCCTGTTCTACATCTTCTTTGAATTCACCCTGATCCCGCTGTTCTTCCTCATCGGCTTCTACGGCGGTCCGGAGCGGCGCCGGGCGTCGGTGACGTTCTTCCTCTACACCCTCGCGGGCAGCCTCCTGACCCTCGTCGGCGTGATCGCCCTGGTCTCGATCAACGCGCAGTACGGCGCAGCCCACAAGATGACCTTCTCGATGCCCGAGCTGACCGCCGGCCTCCGGGGCATCGCGAGCCAGGAACTCCCCTGGAACACGCACTTCGACGCGACCGACTCGCTGTTCGCCCACCCTCAGGTCGTCATCTTCCTGCTGCTGTTCGCCGGCTTCGCGATCAAGGTGCCGCTCTTCCCGTTCCACACCTGGCTCCCCCTGGCCCACGTCGAGGCGCCCACGGCGGGCTCGATCGTGCTGGCGGGCGTGATGCTCAAGCTGGGCGGCTACGGGTTCCTCCGGTTCAACCTGGCGATGACGCCGATCGGTTCCCAGGCGATGGCCCCGTACATGGCGGCCCTCGCGGTCATCGGCATCCTCTACGGGGCCCTCGCCGCCCTGGCCCAGTCGGACGTCAAGCGACTCGTCGCTTATAGCTCCGTGAGCCACATGGGCTTCATCGTCCTCGGCCTGTTCTCACTGAACGCGACGGGCCTCGAAGGCGCGGTGATCCAGATGGTGAACCACGGCCTGACGACGGGTGCCCTGTTCGCCTGCGTGGGCGTGATCTACGAGCGCTACCACACCCGCGAGATGGACGAGCTCGGCGGGCTCTGGGACAAGTTCCCGCTCTGGACCTTCTTCCTGATCCTGGCCTCGCTCGGGTCGGCGGCTTTGCCGGGCCTGAACGGCTTCATCGGCGAGTTCCCGATCCTCCTCGGCATGTACCGTACCTACCCCTGGGCCGCTGCCCTGGCGGCGGTGGGGATGGTGCTGGGTGCCTACTACCTGCTCTGGATGCTCCAGCGAGTCGTCTTCGGCCCGCTCAAGGAGCCCGGCGGACACGGCCATGACCACGGCGACTCGCACGACGCCCAAGCCCACGAGCCGATCCGCCCGATGGGCTGGCATGAGATCGCCGGGCTGCTGCCGCTGATGATCCTGATCGTCGTCATCGGGATCTTCCCCAAGCCATTCCTCGACCGCATCAAGGGCCCCATCGCGCCGATCGCCGCGAGCCTCGAAGCCCCCGTGGCCAAGACGGCGCAGGTCGGACAGGTGGGCCCGATTTCCATGATCACCCCGAACGAAAGCCCACGCTGAACCATGGCGCCCAACGCACTCGAGAACGCGCAGCAGACCCTGCTGGTGCTGCTGCCGGAAGTGATCCTGCTGCTCACCGCCGTCGTGGTCTTCACGTCCGGGGCGTTCGTGAGCCTCCCGCGCCGGGCGTGGTCGATCACCTCGGCCGTCGCGCTCCTGGTCGCCTTCGTCGTCCTGCTGGCCACGAAGAATCAAGGGACCGACATCTACTCGTCCGTGACGGTGAACGACGCGATGTCGTTCTACACGCGGGCGTTCCTGATCTTCGCCGGCCTGATCCTGCTCGCCCTGGCCCATGACCAGGTCGACGCCGGCCGGGCCCCGGAGTTCTTCGCCGCCCTCCTCACCATCCAGGCGGGCTCGATGGTCGTCGCCACGGCCAACGAGATCGTCCTCCTGTTCGTCGGGCTCGAACTGGTCAGCATCCCGACGTACCTCGTGCTCTACCTGCCGCGCCGCAATGCGACGACCCAGGAAGCGGCGACCAAGTATTTCTACCTGAGCATCTTCTCCTCGGGCCTGCTGCTCTTCGGCCTGGCTTACCTCTACGGCATGACCGGGATCAGCAACCTCAAGGCCCTGGCGTTCCTGTCGCAGAGCGAGTTCGCCCTGCCCGACTTCCCGCACCCGATCCTCGGGCTGATGGCGGTCGTCTTCGTGATGGCCGGCCTCGGCTTCCGCGTCGCCGCCGTGCCGTTCCACTTCTACGCCCCCGACGTCTATCAGGGCTCGCCGACGGTTGTCGCCGCGATGCTGGCCTGGGTGCCCAAGGCGGTCGGGTTCGTCGCGATCCTCCGGACGCTCACCGCCGTCATCCCCACGGCCGACCCGCACCAGACGCTCACCAACAACGCCGTCTTGCTCGCCTGGATCATCGCCGTCGCGACGATGACGTTGGGCAATACGGTGGCCCTGGCCCAGAACGACCTCAAGCGGCTGTTCGCGTACTCCTCGATCGCCCACGCCGGCTACCTGATGATCGGCGTGGCCGTAGCGTTCAAGAACGGCCCGGCGGTCGGCGGCTTCTCGCTCGGCAGCGAGAGCATCCTGTACTACCTGGTCGCTTATGCGTTGATGACCCTCGGGGCCTTCGGCGTGATCCTCGCCCTCAACACCGGCGACCGCCCGGTCGAGACGGTCGACGACATGGCCGGCCTCGCCACCGACCAGCCGATGCTCTCGCTGGCGATGTCGATTTGCCTCCTCAGCCTGGCGGGCATCCCGCCGCTGGCCGGGTTCTTCGGCAAGTTCGGCCTGCTGTCGTCGGCCCTCGGCGTGGCCACGGGCACCGACGCCTCGCTCTTCCGCTGGCTGGCCTTCCTCGGGGCGGTCAACTCGGCGATCGGTGCGTACTACTATCTGCGGATCGTCGTGGCGATGTACTTCCGCAAGCGGCTCGGTGCGCCGATCTCGGTGAACATCCCCTGGCCGACCAAGGCCGCCGTCGCCGTCTGTGCGATCCTGACCGTACTCTTCGGCCTCTTGCCCGCCCCGGTGCAGCAGGCCACCCGCGAGTCGGCCGTCGCCCTCGTCTCCCACCCCGCGCCAGGCACCTCCCCCGCGGTGGCGAACCGCTAATCTGGAGAACGAGAGCGTTGCAGCCGCTTTCTCCATGATGAATAGCGCGGGGCGGGTCCGAGGATCATCCCTCCGCCCCGCCCCTCGTGCGTTTCAAAGACCAGAAAGCGGCAGCTTCGCTCCCGCACTCCAAGGTCAGGAAAAGTCGTATTCGATGCGGTAGATGGGTCGGCCTTCGATGCGGTATTTGCGTTCGAAGTTGGTGAGGTAGTCGAGCTCGTGCTCGGGCTCCTTCACCTCGTGCTCGGGCCTGACCCGGAACCGGGGGTGCGTGGCGATCAAGGACTTGATGACCCCGAAGTATTCCTCGACGTCGGTGGCGACGTGCAGGGTCCCGCCGGGGATGAGGGTCCGCTCGACGTCCAGCACGAGCGGCTCGGCGAACACCCGGCGCTTCTTGTGCTTGGCCTTCCACCACGGGTCGGGGAAGTAGACGTGCACCGCCGTCAGGGTCGTGGCGGGCACGAACTTGGTCATGAACTCCCTGGCGTCCGTCGCGATCATGCGGACGTTCGGGAGCTTCAGCTTGGCGACCCGCTCCGCCCCGCGCCTGGCGTACTTCTTGGCGATCTCGATGCCGAGGAAGTTGTGATGGGGCCGGAGCCGGCCGGCGTTGGCCAGGAAGAGGCCCTTGCCCGAGCCGATTTCGAGCTCGACCGGGTTGTCGTTGCCGAACATGGCCGGCCATGAGACGGGGGGTTCGAGGCCCGCCGGCTCGACCCAGTGCGAAGAGACGTCGATCATGCTTCGGTCTTGACCGACTTGGGCAGGAGGACGCCGATGATCCGGCCGTGATAGACCATGTTGGTCCCGACGAACCCCTGGGTCTCGAACATCGTCTGACGCCTGTGAATCCGGGCGCCCTTCGAGACCAGGACGAGCCGATCCCCGGGCTTCACCTGCCCCCGGAATCGCACGTCCTCCATGCCGCCGAAGCCCACGAAGCAATCCTCGGCGATCTTCAGTTCGTGCACGAGGTAGCTGGAGAGCTGCGCGGCGGCTTCGCAGATGATGACCCCGGGCATGAGGGGGTAATCCGGCATGTGGCCGCGGATCCAGAACTCTTCGTGGGTGACGTCCTTGTAACCGATCACGATGGGGACGGAGGGGTCGAGATGGATGATGGCGGTGAGCTGCTCCATCTCGAACCGCTGGGGGTTGCCCAGTCGGATGCGGTCCCGGTCGATCAGGACACGCGTCGTGTCGATCGTGGCGGGATCGACCAAGGCAACAGGCGGCATTGCAGCGTCTTCCTTTCGCGGACGGTCGGACGGGCGTGGCGTCGTCGGGGACGCGGGGACGGGATTGGAGGCGGTCGATCTCGGACGTGGTGAACTCGGCCTCGCGAAACCAAACCGGGCGGCCACTCACGGCGGACGACCGGATTCGCTATCATGACTTCCCCGGCCCTCCGCCACAAGGGGGCAGGCCGACGGAACGGCGCAACGGTTGACCTGCATTGGGGATAGCGATGACCTTCCGGCGCCCCCTGGGGACCATGATCGCCTACGGCTTCCCCCGTCCTGACCTCGGCATCGAACTCGCCATCGCCGACCGCCTCGGGGCCCAGGTTCTCGAAATCCTCCCGCTGTGGAAAGCGCTCCCCGACCCCGTCGAGCTTCGCAACCGGGTCGAGGCCAGCGGCTTGCGGATCTGGAGCGCCCACGGATGCTGGGGAGCCCAGTCGATCCGGGCGGCTCGCGTGGACCTGGCCGACCTTGATGATTCCAGGCGGATGGAAAGCCTCGATGACCTGAAGCGTTGCATCGACTGGGGCCAGGCGGCCGGAATCCACGCCCTGGTCGTCCACCCCGGCGGGCTATCCGACTCGGGGGACCTCCTCCCTCGCAGGGATGCCCTGGCAGGTAGCCTTCGACTCCTGGCCGATCACGCCCGGGACGGCGGGCCGCTGCTCTGCGTCGAGAACATGCCGGCGGGCGTCCACCCTGGGAGCCGCATGGCCGACCTCTTCGGCCTCGTCTCCGAGCTGAGGCTCCCCGAGGTTGCCCTCGCCCTCGATACCGGCCACGCCCGGATCGTCTCGGACCCGGCGACCGAGACGAAGGCGGCCGGCTCGCTCCTGATGACGACCCACGTCCACGACAACGACGGCCGGCAGGACAGCCACGAGATCCCCGGCGACGGCGTCATCGACTGGCCCGCCTGGCGCGAGGCCCTCGATGAGGTCGAGTATCGCGGGCCGATCATGTTGGAGTGTATCCGCAAGCTCCGCGAGTCGCCCGATCGGATCGACGAAACCTTGCTTGAACGCCTGAGAATCCTTACGGGGCCGTGAGTGCCGCCTCCCGCCGGCGTCGAGTTTGCCGGAGGATGCGGTTGTGTCGCCGGGGGCAGGTCGTCCCGGAGGATTCGCGCTCTCGGAGGCATACCGTCCGCCCGATCCCTGGAAGAAGAGTCAGGACACCCGGCCCGTCAGGATGGCGGACAGCCGGTTGATTCCTGCGATCGATCCTACTTGCCAGGGAGGGCGGCGCGTGCAACCGCGACTGAATCGCCGTGAGGCGCTGGGGACCATCGGTGCCGTCGGGGTCGCCGCGACGCTCGCCGCCCGGGCGACGCCGACCCAGGCCCACGAGGTCAAGAAGGTTCAGCACATCCACCGGGGCGTGGTCGGCAAGATGACCGGGGCCCAGGCCGCCGTCGCCGCCCTGCAGTGCGAGGGCGTCCCCTGCGTGTTCGGGATCCCGGGCGCCCAGAACAACGAGTTCTGGGACGCCATGAAATCGGCCGGGCTCCCGTACCTGCTCGTGACCCACGAGGCCAGCGCCAGCGTGATGGCCGACGCCGCCGCGCGGGTCTGCGGCAACGTCGGCGTCTGCTCGGTCGTCCCCGGTCCGGGTCTGACGAACGCGTTGACGGGGCTCGGCGAGGCGTTGCTCGATAGCTCGCCGGTCGTCGCGCTCGTGACCGACGTCAATCGCGCCCCAGACGCCCCGGCGTTCCAGGTCCACTCGCTGGCCAACTCCGCGATCCTGCGGCCGATCACGAAGGCGGTCATCGAACTCCAGCACCAGGGGCAGATCCCCGCCGCCATCCACGAGGCGTTCCGGATCGCCCGTGCCGGCGAGCCGGGTCCGGTCGGCGTGGTGATCCCGTTCACGCTCTACAACCAGACCTGGGACTACAACGAGCCCGTCCCTTACCCCCTACCCTGGCCGTTCGACGAGGCCGCCTACCGCCGGGCCCTGGGGCTCCTGTCGGACAAGAAGAACCGCGTGGGCATCTACGCCGGCATGGGCTGCCATGACGTCGGGCCGCCCCTGGCACAGCTCGCGGAAGTCCTCCAGGCGCCCGTCGCGACCTCGGTCAGCGGCAAGGGGGCGATCCCCGACGCCCACCCGCTGGCGGTGGGCTGGGGATACGGCAAGCAAGGCACCCGGGCGGCGGAGCAGGCGTTCAAGGAAGTCGACGTCGTCCTGGCCGTCGGTGTCAAGTTCAGCGAGGTCTCGACGGCCAGCTACGCCCTGCCCGAGAAGAAGGTCATCCACGTCGACGCGAATCCGCAGAACCTCACGCGAAACGTCCACACCTGCGTGGCCGTGAATGCGGACTCGCGACTCCTCGTGAATCGCCTGTTGCAGGACGCCTCGTGCATCCAGCGCCAGCCGAACCCACATCTCTGGAAGCGGATCTCGAAGTCGCGGGCCCAGGACCGGCAGGAGAACGCCACGCCGAGGATCACCCAGGGCGTGGACCCGATGCTGTTCATGACCCAGATCCGCTGCATCCTCAGCCCCGAGGAACTCATCTTCGTCGATGTGACGGCGTCGACCCACTGGGCGTCCGAGGCGATCGACGTCCCCGGCCCGCGCCGGTACTTCACGCCGGCGAACAATCAGAGCATGGGCTGGGCGATCCCGGCGGCGATCGCCGGGCAGCGGGTCCGCCCGGACCGGTTCGTGGCCTGCATCACGGGCGACGGCTGCTTCCTGATGTCGGCCATCGAGATGTCCACCGCCGCCCGCGAGGGGCTCCCCGTCAAGTTCTTCGTCTTCGACGACGGCGCGTATCATTACATGCAGATGCTCCAGGAGCCGACGTTCCGCCGCACGACCGCGACCGAGCTGGCCGCCATCAACTACGGCGCCTTCGCGGCCGCCATGGGCCTGAGTTACGTCGAGATCCCCCACAACGACTTCATCGCCGGCGGCATCACCCAGGCCCTGTCGATCCAGGGGCCGGTCCTGACCCGCGTCGCCATCAGCTACGAGGGGCGAGACATCCGCTGGCTCAAGGCGGCGAAGTCGGCCTACATCGATCACCTCTCCAGCGAGCAGAAGCGCCGGATGGCCCTGCGTCTCGTGGGCCGGACCTTGAACCGGCGCCCAGAGAACGACTGAGCCTTTCGACGACCTGCTGTGACCGGGCCCCTCCATGCCCTTTGGAGTGCGGGAACGCAGCTCCCGCACTCCAAAGTGGCCTCTGGTCGGGTCCTCCACACACCACCCCTCGGGCAAGAATTGCAAACGGTTGGCCTCGACGGATTCTCGAGGGCTGCGTAACATCCCGCCGTCTTGCAGGCGGCACGGCCAGGGAAGGTCGGCCGTGGCCGGGCTGCCTTGCGCGTCAACGCGGGCGGCTGGGACCAGGGATGGCGCATGATGAATCCGGTCGCGACGAATCCGTCTGTCCCGCACACCGAGTATTTCCCGCAGCCCCGCAGCCAGAGCGGACCCGGCCGCTGGATCGCCGTGGTGCTGGATGATATTCAGCAACTCACCCGGTTCTGGCCGGTGGTCCAGAACATGGTGTCGCAGGAGCTGCGCGTCCGGTATCAGCGGAGCGTTCTGGGGTTCTTCTGGACCCTGCTCAACCCGATCCTGATGATGACCACGCTCGCCCTGGTGTTTTCCCAGGTGTTCCACCTGGAGGACACGGGGAATTACGCCGTCTACCTCTTCGCGGGGATGGTCCCCTGGGGATTCCTCTCGGCGTCGATCTCGGACTGCGCGTATTGCATCATCTGGAACGAGGGGCTGATCCGGAAGATCTACCTCCCGAAGCTCATCTTCCCGCTCACGCGGGTTCTCATCAGCCTCACGACATTCGTCTTCAGCCTGGCCGCGCTGTTCGTGCTGGTCGGTCCGCTGGGGGCGAAGCCGTCGTGGTCGCTGGTGCTGCTGCCGGTCATCATTGCGCAGTTCGCCGTGTTCACGATGGGCCTGGGCCTGATCGTGGCGACGGCGAACACGTTCTACAGGGACTGCGGGCACCTCGTGTCGGTGTTCCTCCAGGCCTGGTATTTCGCGACGCCGATCATCTACGAGGTGACGCGGCTCGCCCCGGCGGCCCGGGTGCGGTTCTGGCTGAATCCGGCCTACCCGTTCATCCGGATGTTCCAGACCATCATCCGTGACGGCCTCTGGCCGGACCTGACGACCTTCGTGGCGGCGAGCGTCTTTGCCGCGGTGAGCCTGGGGATCGGATATGTCGCGTTCAAGTCGAATGAGAACAAGCTGGTTTTCCGACTCTGAGCACCCCGGCGGTCGCCGGGAGGCCGAGTCGGACGCCCTGATCGATCTGCGCGACGTGTCGCTCCGCTTCGTGAGCTACTTCGACAAGCAGTACTCGCTCAAGCGGGCCGCCCTCGACCTGCTCCTGAGGCGCGAGTCGCCCTTGCCGACCCAGGAATTCTGGGCGCTCAAGAACGTCAGCTTCCAGATCGGCAAGGGGGAGCGGATCGGGATCGTCGGGTCCAACGGGGCGGGCAAGAGCACGCTCCTGCGGCTCCTCGCCCGGATCTACCCGCCGACCTCCGGGCACGTCGCGATCCGGGGCAACGTCGCGCCGCTCATCGAGATGGGCGCGGGGTTCAACCCCGAACTCTCCGGAGCCGAGAACATCCTGCTCAACGGCGCCATGCTCGGCTTCAACAAGAAGCAGATGCAGCAGCGCGTCGAGGGGATCTGGGAGTTCACCGGCCTCCAGCAGTTCGCCGACCTGCCGCTCAAGTATTATTCCAGCGGCATGTATACACGCCTCGCGTTCGGCATCGCGACCGAGATCGACCCGGACATCCTCATGATCGACGAGTCGCTCGGCGCGGGCGACGCGGCGTTCGTCGAGAAGGCCCGGGCGAGGATCCTCGGCCTGCTGAACCGCTCGAACGTGGTCATCATCGTGTCGCACGACCTGGAGACCCTGCGCTCCATGTGCACCCGTGGGATCTGGATGAACCAGGGCCAGGTCGCCGCCGACGGCCCCATCGACGACGTCATCCATCAGTACCTCTCCCACGCGGCCGCGACGGCCGCCGCGGCCGCGGGCGCCGCCTGATTCCCGACCCGGCCGGGCGAGCACGCCCGCGCCGGATCCCGATCGATCGACCTTCGAGGGAGGGCTGGAGCGTGCTGATCGGATTCGACTGGCTCGGCCTGCCGCCTGTCGCCGAGGACAACCGGGGAGTCGGCCGCTACGCGCGCCGGCTCCTCGCCGCATTCGAAGGCCGCGACGCAGATCGGCCGACTGTCTACGCCCCGATCGGCTCGGCCGAGACCGGCCGGCCCGGCGTGGTCGCGATCGCCGACGAGCCATGGGATCGCCTCACCCGCACCGCCCGGCAGCGGCTGGTGGACGGCAACCCGGCGGGCCTCGACTGGCTCGTCCTCGTGGATCCGCTCGCCGCGACCCCCTTCGGCGGGCCGCCGTGCCACGGGCTGTCGTCGTCCTTTCGACTCGCGGCCGTCCTGCCCGAATGGCCGGGCCGCGCGGGGGCGTCGGACGCCTCGCGTCGGGCCCTGCGGAGCCTCGAAAACCTGGCACGCTTCGACCTGATCTTCACCCCGACCGAGGCCCTCGCCGAGATCGTGCGGGCCCGGCTCTCGATGCCGGCCGACCGGGTCGTCTCGCTCGGGCCCCTCTGCGATCGCGACGCTTTCCGCCCGTGCCCAGAGCCGCAGGCCAGCCGGCTCACGCGCGAGTTCCTCTGCGCCAGAAACATCCGGTCGTCGTACATCCTCCACGAGCCGACCGACGCGGGTTCGTTGCGGGAGGTCCTCGACGCCTACACGAGGCTCCCGATCGGGATCCGGCATCGGTATGCCCTGGTGGTTGCCGCCTCATCCGGGCTGGTGCTGGAGGCGGAGTCGATCGCGTTCGACCTGGGGATCTCGGAGGGCGTCACGCTCCTCAGCGACCTCGAACCGGTCGACCGGGCCCGGCTGATCCAGGCGGCCAGCCTGCTGGTCGCGGCGGGGAGGCGGGAGCGGCTGGATCAGCCCGAGTTCGAGGCCGCCGCGTGCGGCGTGCCGATCCTCGCCGACTCGACGGCCGGCCGCCGCGAGTGGCTGGGCGAGGCCGCCGCGTGGATCGAGCGGGTCGGACCCGAGGAGATGGCGGAGGCCATCGGTGCCCTGCTCGACTTCCCCGAGGCCCGCCGGTTCCTCTCGGAGGAAGCGATTCGACGCACCGCCATGTTCAAGGATGAGGCGGCGACGACGCGTTTCCGGCATGCCCTTGAACGCACACCCGCCCGATCGGGCCTGGCCCGGGTGATCGAGACGATCGGGCTCAGGCCCCGGCCCAGGCTGGCGTGCCTCCCGGCCGACGGCCGCCCGGACGGGCTCCCTCCGACATCGATCGAACGGACCCTCGCGACCCTGCATGCCGAATTCGCCGTCGACCTGTTCGTGGAGTCGCATTCCCGGCTGTTCGACCTGCCGATGCCCGGCCCGCTCGGCTGCTTCGGCCTGCGTGAGTTCGACCGTCGCGACTCGGTCGCGGCGTATGAAGGGATCGTCTACGAGATCGGCGAGGCGACGGATCTCGATCGGCAGCTCGAACGGATCCGGGAGCGGCCCGGCGTGGTCCTCGTCCGGGACCGGGCCTGGATGCCGCCGGCGTCGTTCGCGACACTGCCGCCGGATCGGTTGAAACGATCGGCGACCTTGGATCCTTCGGCTCCGGCCTGCTGGGTCGAATCCCTGGCGCGGCGGATCCTCGGCACGGGTTCGGTGCTGGCCCTGGCGTCGCAGTGGGCCCATGACCGCGTCCGGCCGTTCGTTGGCGAGGACGACTCGCGACTCGCGATCCTCCCCTGCGGCCCGGAGGCCGGCGACTGGGTCGAGTGCCGGGCCGCGTCGCGTGCTCGCCTGGAGATGTCAGAGGATGAGCTCCTGGTGATCCACTGCGGCCCGTCGGCCGACGACGATGCCGGGATGATCCGCGCCATGGTCATCCCCCGCGAGGCGGCCGTGGCCGGGGCGACCGGGGCCGGGATTTCGAGGAGTATCCTCGCCCGGACCCGCGAGGATTGGCTGCAACTGGCGGCTGGTGCCGATCTGGCGATCCACCCGGGGGACGGGCCGTCGCGACCCGAGCGGGGCCTGGCCCTGCTCGACCTCCTCCGCGCGGGATTGCCGGTCATCGTGCCCGAGTGCGGGCTGCCTGCCGGCGTCGTGTTCCCGCTGTGCCGCCCGGCCGACCTCGGCATCTTCGCCGCGGCCGTGCGGACGCTAGCCGATGACCCAACGCGTCGTCGAACGATCGGCGAGTCCGCCCGGCGGTATGCCAACGATTCTATCCCGACGGCGGAGTTCGCCGCGCGGCTGAGGACGGCGGTCGAACTCGTCGCCGCCCGTTCCGGCGACGCGAGGCAGGCCCGACGCCGCTGGCGGGACTCCGCCGGGCACGAGTTCGCGGGCATCCATCGGCCGGTGGCGACGACCTGGGCCGAGGGCCGGTCGCGCTGAGCGTCTCCCCTGACCCCTTGAGGTTGCGAACCATGAAGCGTGTGCTCAAGTCCGCATTCCTTCCCGTCTGGCGGCTGACCGCCGCGATCCGCAGGCCATTCGCGCGGCGGTTCGACGCGAGGCTCACGCACCTGGTCGCCTTCGCGGTCGAGCAGCGGGTGCTGCCGCCGATCCGGCAGATGATCGAGTCCTCCAACCGCTCGATGGAGCGGGTCGAGAACTCGATCCTGGCCACCCGCCGCAGCGCGGAGACGCTCGCCGAGGACGTCGACCTGGCGCTCGAGTCGCTCTCGCGCGAGGTGATTCGCCTGCAAGGCCAGGTGGAGATGCTCCAGAGGACGATCGAGGACACGGGCCTGAGGGTCCGCAACGGCCTGGTCGTCGTGGGGGATTCGGATGTCTTCGGGGATTCCGAGGGCGAGCGAGCCCGGGTCGGCTGAGACGGCCTTGAGAAATCGGAGAACGGCCTGGCACGCCCGGCGGCCCGGCTCCCATCGTCTACATGTAGGGCGGCATTGACCGCCTTCCTCGCCTTCGTATGATGTGCGGGCCTCCGGCGCGAAGGATTCGCCCCGGGGGGGATCGCGATCGAATCTCGGGTCGAGGGAGTGACCCGCCATGTCGTGGATGTCCCTGTCTCTAGCACTTTTGTCGCTCGGCTGGTCGGACATCACCCTCTCTCCGAGCAAGGGTGATCGGCTCCACCAGGCCTACCAGCGCAGCATAGCCGGGCTGGATCGGCCGAGCGAACGTACCGTGCAGACGCTCAAGCGGCTGGACCTCGAACGGAGCTATCGTCGCGATGCCGAGAACGCCCTGAGGAGCCTGGAGAATGCCGTCCTAACGAGCCCGGAACCCGAACTCGTCTACGCGATGGCGGAACTCTCCTGGATCGAAGGCAAGCGGCTCGACAAGAAGCGGAATCCCGTGGCTCTGCATCGATACATCGATGTCGTGGCCTATTCTTATGACTTCCTCTGCGACCCCGAGCTCGCCGCCGGCCGCCAGCCGTCCGACCCCAGGTTCCGGCTCGCGATGGACCTCTACAACGGCGGCCTGGAGCGCCTGATCCGTGCGGCGCAGTCGGAGGGGCGGATCGAGCCCGAGGGGACGATCCGGCTCAAGGTGCACGGCAAGGAGCAGGTCTTCCGCGTGTCGCTCCAGGACTCCCCCTGGACGGCCAACGACGTCGATCAGATCATCCTCTGCTCCGACTTCGAGGTCGCCGGCCTGATCAGCGGTTCGTACCAGTACGGCCTGGGCGTCCCCCTGATCGGGGTCCGCCACACCGACAAGGCGATGAGCTCGCTGGAGCGGTTCTACCCCCCCGAGATGGCCTTCCCGCTGACGGCGTTCATGCGGCCGAACTCGAAGCTGCGGTCGCCGATGGGCAAGGACGCGCCGCCTCGCGAGGTGACGATCGAGCTGATCGACCCCGTCCGCCACCGTGCCCTCAACACCGAGCCCCCGATCGCGCTCGAATCGGACCTGACCACGCCGCTGGCCTACATGTGGTCGCGCACCGACCTGAGCAAATATCGCTGGACCGGCCTCCTCAAGCCCGACCAGGCCCAGGAACGCGCCGGCCTCATGCTGATCCGGCCCTACGAGAAGGGCAAGATCCCGGTCGTCATGGTCCACGGGCTGGCGTCGTCGCCGCTGGCCTGGATCCCGATGCTCAACGAGCTGCTCCGCGACCCGAGGATCCAGTCGCGCTATCAGTTCATGCTCTACGTCTACCCGACCGGCGTGCCGATCCCGATCGCCGCCGCCGGTCTGCGGGACGCCCTCGGTCAGGCCGAGGCGGCGTTCAATCCGTCGAAGGATGACCCGGCGTTCGATCAGATGATCCTGCTCGGGCACAGCATGGGCGGGCTCCTCAGCCACGCCATGTCGGTCCACAGCGACGACAAGTTCTGGGAGCTGAATTCCGACAAGCGGTTCGAGGAGATCGTCGGGCCGCCCGAGGTCCTCGCCGAGCTGCGCCGGTACTACAAGTTCGAGCCCTTGCCGTTCGTGAAGCGGGTCGTCTTCATGGCGACGCCGCACCGGGGCTCGGAGCTGAGCCGGGGGGTCGTCGGGAGGGTGAGCAACAGCTTCATCGGCGAGCCCGACCGGGTCATCAACCTGCTCGGGCAGCTCCTGAAGGAGAACCCCGACGCCTTCGACCGGCGGAACTTCCAGCGCCTGCCGACCAGCATCGAGACCCTCCGGCCCGACTCGAAGATCCTGCTCGCCCTGATGCGGATGCGGCCGAACCAGGGCGTGATCTATCACTCGGTCATGGGCGCCCTCAAGCCCGGGCCCAGGCCGGAGACGACCGACGGCGTCGTGCCCTACACGAGTTCCATCTTCGAGGGGGTCGCCAGCGAACTCGTCGTGCGATCGGACCACGGCGTCCAGAAGAACCCGCAGGCGATCCTCGAAGTGCGCCGGATCCTCCTGGAGCACACGGCGAAGCTCGAAGGCGGCGCGTCGCAGACCGCCCAGGCCCCGCAGGCGACCTCGCCGCGCTGACGATTGGCTTCGTTTCGCCGGATCCGCGAGTTACCATGAGAGGCCCGCGCCGGGATGCTCCGGCGCGGGCCTCTTCGACTTCGAACGGCAACGAGGCGGTCCATGCGGGAAACCCTGGCGGAGCGGCTGGCGGCGTTTGCGATCGGGACCCGCTTCGAGGACCTGCCGGCCGGGGTCGTCGCCGAGGCCCGTCGCCGGCTGATCGACTCCTTCGCCTGCGCAACGGGCGCCTTGCACGAGCCCGCGCCGGGGATCGCGCGCAGGGCGGCGAGGAAAATCCAGGGAACGCCTTCGGCCCGGCTGTTCGGCGGCGGGACCTCCTCGCCCGACTGGGCGGCGTTCGCCAACGGCGTCCACATCCGCTACCTCGACTGCAACGACACGTACCTCTCCCTCGAACCGGCCCACCCCAGCGACAACTGGGCGGCGGTCATGGCCGTGGGCGAGGCCGTCGGCGCGACCGGGGCCGAATGGATCGCGGCGGCGGTGGTCGCGTATGAGGTCCAGTGCCGGCTTTGCGACGCCGCGAGCATCCGGGCCCGGGGCTGGGACCACGTCACCTACGGCTGCCTGTCGGCCTGCCTCGCGGCGGCGAGGCTCCTGAAGCTGGATCAGGAACAGACCGTCCACGCCCTCGGGATCGCCGGGACCACGGGCACGGCCCTGAGGCTCACCCGCGCGGGCGAACTCTCGATGTGGAAAGGCTGCGCCTTCGCCCATGCCGCCCGCAACGGGGTGTTCGCCGCGTTGCTGGCGTCCGAGGGGATGACCGGGCCCGCGCCGCTGTTCGAGGGGGACATGGGTTTCTGCCAGCAGGTCTCGGGGCCCCTGTCCTTGCCGAAGCTCGGCGGGCCGTCGGCCGCCGACTGGATGCTGCCGAAGACGTCGATCAAGTTCTGGCCCGCCGAGTATCACAGCCAGTCGGCCATCGACGCCGCGCTGAGGCTCCGGCCGGAAATCGGCGACCCGTCGAACATCCGTTCGATCGAGATCGCCACCTTCCGGACGGCCGTCGAGATCATCGGCAAGGATCCCGAGAAGTGGCGTCCGAAGACCCGCGAGACGGCCGACCACAGCCTGCCCTACTGCACGGTGGTCGCGCTGGTGGACGGCGACGTCTCGGCAGAGCAGTTCAGCCAGGCCCGACTCGGAGATCCCGCCCTGCTCGACCTGGTCGCCCGGACCAGCGTGGTCGAGGATCCCCAGCTCACCGCCGGGTATCCGTCGGGCATCCCGAATCGACTGACCGTGGCCTTGAATGACGGCCGGACGCTGACGGCCGAGGTGGCCCATCCTCCGGGGCACGACAAGAACCCGCTCTCCGACGAGCAGCTCGCCCGGAAGTTCCACACCCTGGTCGATCCGGTCTTCGGGGCGGATCGGGCGAGGGAGATTCTCGCCAGCCTGGGGGGACTCGAGACCCTCGCGAACCCGGCGGAACTGGTGTCGCTGCTCGACCTTCCGTAGTCCGGGTGAGTTCGCCGGTTAGCAGCCGTTGTTGTCGAAATACCCCGCGAGGTCGCCGCAAGTTGCCCGGTCTGACGTCGTGGGCTATTCTATTTCATTGAATCTCTGGCACATTGGTGTCCGCCGCACATCCCTCCGACGCTTGCCCAAACGAAATACCTCGGTCGACTTGGATGAATCCCGGCGCGTGTCCGCCTCGGGCTCCCATGCGGTCGGCGCGGACCGCCGTGAACCCGACACGAACCCACCCCACGAATCAGGATCACCCGATGGCCCGCCCCTCCCGCCCTCGCCGATCTGGCCTCCGCCCCCTCGAAGGACTCGAAGAGCGACTCTGCATGGCGGCCCCGACCGAGCTGACGCGGTTCACTCTCCCGGTCGAGAACGGCCAGTTCAAGTCGTCCCTCTACGGCGCGGCGCCGATCTTTGCCGACCTCGACGGCGACGGCAGGGAGGAACTGATCAACCCGACCGCCGGCTCGAAGCTCATGGCGTTCAAGCTGGACGCGAATAATCAGCCGGTCCCGTACATGCGTTACGAGACAGGGGGCAGCGAGAACATCAAGTCGACCCCGGTCGTCATCACGTTGCCGAACGGACGGAAGGCGATCTTCGCCGCCCTGGGGCGCGACGAGGGGGCCAGCCCCACAACCGAGGACGGCCGCGTCTTCGGCTGGGATGCCCAGACGGGCCGACTCCTCGACGGCTGGCCGCAGTCGATGGACCTGAACGTGGTCCGCCAGTCGGGCGTCTACGGGCCCCTGGCCACGGGCGACCTCGACGGCGACGGGGTCCCCGAGATCGTCGCCACCTCGTTCAGCCACAAGGTCATCGCCTTCAAGCTCAACGGCCAGCGGCTCTGGACCTGGGACAACGACGACACGATCCTCTCGGGCGTGGCCATCGGCGACCTCGACCGCGACGGCAAGCCCGAGGTCGTCCTGGGGGGCGACTCCTCGAACAACGGCTTCTACAAGCCGGGGGGATTCGTCAACATCCTCTCGAATACCGGCGTGCTCAAGTATCGGACCGAGCTACCCGGCGAGACGATCTGGGCCACCCCAACCCTGGCCGACGTCAACGGCGACGGTTACCTCGAGATTTTCGTCGGCACTGGGATCAATTACGCCCGGAACGGCGGCGCGACCGCGGACGAGCTGACCGCCGGCAACCGGATCCACGGGCTCGATTTCCGGGGGCAGAACATCGCCGGATTCCCGTACACGACCGGCTCCAACACCACGCAGCATCAGGTCATCAGCCCGGTCGCGGTGGCCGACATGAACGGCGACGGCAAGCCCGAGGTCGTCGCGATCGACCGCCTCGGTTACCTGCACGTCGTCCAGACCACGGTCCCGAACGCCGGACAGCCGCTGCCCGCCTTCGTCGGCGGCCGCCTGATCGCGAGCCCCTACGTCTATCCCACGTCGGACGCCGACTCGGCCTCGCCGATCATCGCCGACATCGACGGCAACGGCACGCCCGACATCGTCGCCAGCTCGGGCCCGTTCGTGGTGGGGATCGACGTGAACGGCAACGAGATCTTCCGGGGCTCGGCCCAGCTCGCCGGGCAGGGGCTGCCGGAATTTCGGTTCGGCGCCCCCGCCATCGGGAACTTCGACGGCCGGGGCGGGCTCGACCTCGTTGCGGTCTCGGAGCTCGGTGGCCGGTCCACTCGCCCGAGTTCGGTCATCGTCTACAGCCTCGACCCCAGCACGCTCACCCCCGCCTGGCCCCTCCAGCGCAAGACCGCCGAGGGGCGGGCCGTCCTCTACTCGTCTGCATTCGTCAACTCGTTCATCACCTCGACGTTCAACGGCTTCCTGGGCCGTCTCCCGTCGGCGAACGAACTGGCCAGCATGGGGGCCCTGATCCTCAACAACACACTTTCGCCCTCTCAGGTCGCCTCGATCATCGCGGGCACCCAGGAGGCGAGGGGCCGGGTGGTGGACGGCCTCTACCAGAAGTTCCTCGGCCGCGTCGCCGACCCGGGGGGCCGCGCCGGTTGGATTAATGCCCTCGCCACCCGAACCGTCCGCGACATCTCCGTGGGGTTCATCACCTCACCGGAGTTCAGCCGGATCGGCGGCACCCCGCGCGGGGTGGTGAAGCTCATGTATCGATATCTCCTGCTCCGCGAGGCCAGCGAAGGCGAACTCAATAGCTGGGACGCCAGGATGAAGTCCGGGACGACGATCACGGACATCGCCCGGATCTTCCTGGCCGCCCCCGAGTACATCACGGCGCAGTCGAACGCCTTCGCCCGAGCGGCCTTCGGCAACGCGTTCAATTTCAATAACGAATCGAAGGCTGCCCTCTCGTTCGACTTCCACGCCAACGAGCGCGAGGAGACCATGTATGCCCGGATCCTGGTGACCGGCGGGAACTACGCCCAGGCCAATCCCCTGGCCGGACGCATTCGGACGATCTACCGCGACCTGCTCAACCGCGAGGCGAGCGGCGATGAGGTCGCCAACGTCCTCAAGACCTACGACGGTCGCCCCTTCGACAGCGGCGGCTTCATCGCGAACCTCCTGAATTCGCCCGAGGCGCGCCGGAACTTCGTCACCGAGTCGTTCCGGAAGCTCCTGGGGCGCCTCCCGAGTGCCGCGGAGTTGTCCGCGAACCAGAACTACGCCTCGCGCGCCACCTTGCTCCAGACGATCCTCTCCGGCGATGAGTATTTCCGCGCGAAGGGGAACGTCACGAACTACGTGATCGCCGTGTATTCGGACCTCGGCGGGGTGGGCCTGCCGGCTTCGGACGCGGGCGTAAGCAGCTTCATCAAGGCCATCAACGGCGGCCAGCCCCGCTCGATCGTGCCGGCGGCCTTGCTCAAGAGCGACCTGTATTTCAACAAGCTTGCACTCGACTTCGTGTTCCAGTACCTGCCCAATGAGGACATGGGCGTGCTCCGGACGGCGAACATCCCCCGCGATCAGACGCAGGTCGCGATCAATCCCGACCCGAGGCTGCTCGCCGAGGTCTCGGCCTTCATCAAGGCCCGCACGCCCGAGCAGGGCCTCGCGCTGCTGCTGGGCAAGGATCGCTACATCGCCGGCACGAGCTACTTCAAGGGATTCTACAACCGCCAGATGGTCCGGACCTCGAAACCGCGCGTGCTCTGATCCCCGCGCGCAGGACGACCCGCCGACGTGTCTGTCACGTCGGCGGGTCGCGCGGATTTCCGGGTCGTTCGCCCCGTCTCAGGCGGCGGCGGAGGCGGCGGGATCTTCCTCGGCCGCGGGCTTCGGCTCGACGCTCTTCAGGAGCGTGCGGGCGACGTTGTCCCAGGAGTAGAGCCGTTCGAGTTCCTCGCGTTCGACGACCCCCGGGCCGTTGGCCTGCAGCTGCCTCCAGGCGTCGTCCACGGTCGAGGCGTCGTAGGGGTCGAGGAAGTAGACACCCTTGTGGGCGAACTCGCGCAGGGAGCTGTTCATGCTCGTGAGCACGGGCGTGCCGTGCCGCAGCGAGTCGAGCACGGGGAAGCCGAAGCCTTCATAGAGCGAGGGGTAGATCGACCAGCCCGCCTGCTGATACAGCTTGCAGAGCCTGGCGTCGGAGACCTTGCCCAGGAAGCGGATCTTCCGCCGGCTCGATTTCTGGAACCTCTTCATATCTTCCTTCGAGAGGATCCAGCCCAGCGCGCCGACCCACCACAGCTCGGCGTTGTCCGGCAGGGCCGTGCTCTCGTGGAACCACTTGAAGAGGAATTCCGGGTTCTTCCTCGGCTCGATGGTCGAGACCACCAGGCCGATCTCCGGCCGCTTCTTCACCTTCCGGGGGTGGCCGTGCTTGCCGACGCAGAGGCTCGGGCCGGAGTGGGCGACCACGAGCCGATTCGGGTCGATCGCCGAGAGCCAGGAGGCGTCGGCCGCCGTCGAGTGCGACACGCAGAGGGCGATGTCCGAGGACGGCAGCGTCTTGGCCCAGAAGCCGTTGAACATCCCGCGCGTGCTCTCGGCGTGGGTGTGCGGCAGGAGCCCCGGGGTGAGGTCGTGGAGGACCGAGACCTCGTGGTCGAACATCCGCTCCTCGGGCCGGAGCAGGCAGTAGACGCAGACGCTCCCCTTCGGCGGCGTGCCGAGCGGGGCGCGGCCGCCCTGCATCAGGGCGCGGGCCCAGGTGCCGAGGTCCTGGTCGGGCGACCACGAGATCTTGTCCGGCGGGACGATCACCTCGTGGCTATTGGGGAAGAAGAACCGCAACGGCCGGTGCGCGGCCATCGCCAGCGCCAGCCTCGCGGTGTAGCGGCCGATCCCGGTCAGGTGGTGATCCGAGAGGGGGTTCGCATCGAAATAGACCGGAGCGTTCGAATCCCCGGGGAGGAGTTGCGGGCTCATGGGCTTCCCTGCCGTCGAGGTGTCGGGTGGTAGGATCCAGTCCTTGGATGTCACGCGTCGGGACGTCGCTGGCGGCGTCAGGACGCCCAGGAGAATCGGCCGGTCTCGACGTCCGGGAGCTGGCGGACCGCCTCTCGTAGCGCCTCGAGGCTCGACTCGGGGCCGGCGTATTCCCGCAGCCGTTCCCGGGCGGTCCGGGCCATCTCCTGATAGCGGTCCGGGTCGTTCTCGGCGAGGTCGGCGGCGGCGATCAGGTGGTCGCGGAGGTCCGACCAGACGATCCGCTGCCAGTAGGTCTCGGTCCGCTTCTCGGGGTCGTGGGGCCAGTAGGTCGGCTCGGGGTGCGAGCGGATCACGAAGCCGACCTTGTCGTCCATGAAGTCGGCCATCGCCGTGTGGTCGGGGGCGATCGACGGCCGCCCCGCGGCCAGCGACTGCTGGAGCGGCAGGCAGGCCCCCTCGGCCTTGCTCATGTTCACGTAGAAGGTCGTGACCCGGGTCAGCTCGGCCATCTGCTCGTCGGTGAGGAACGAGGTGATCACCACGACGCGGCAGCGGTGCTGGATCCCCAGCGAGTGGTACATGTGGGCCAGGATCGGCACCTCGATCGGCTCGCGCTGGGGGTTCGTGGCCAGCTTGATCACCAGCGTGACGTCGGGCCGGTCCTTGAACGCCATCAGGAAGGCCGAGAGGAGATCCTGCTCGTTCTTCCTGCGGTCGCCGAGGTTGAAGATGCTCGTGAACACGATCCCCTTGAGCGTGAGGTCGTGCGTCGGCAGCAGGTTGATCGGCTGGTCCGGCGGGCGCTTGCCGACGAGCCTGTAGAATCGCAGCTTGGTGTCGCGGATCCGCACGATCGCCTCGTGGCTGAGCCACGGCTTGATCGACCGGCGATAGACCCGCCGGGCGGCGAAGAACGCGATCTTGCCGGGCCCGAGCGGCCCCTCCGGCGTGGGTCGAAGCAGCGGATCCCGGCCGGCGATCTTGAGCGCCAGGTGCTTGGCCCGCGTAACCTTGACCCGCATCTTCGGCGGCAGATACGGCAGGACCTTGCGGAAGCCCTTGCGGCCGGTCTCATAGGCCCGACGCTTCAGGCCCGGTCGGGGTTCCGGCGCCGGCGGCTCGGGCTCGGCGGCCGGCTCGTCGCGGACCACGCTCACCTCGGTCGGGCCGTCGTCATCCGGTCGGAGCGGCTCGCCCCAGACGTGGTGCCGGCAGGTGTGGGTCCACGAGTGCTTCGGATCCCATGCGGGGATGTCGAAATAAAACGACTTCAACGGGACCGTGACGACCGCGACGGGCGCCTTGATGTTCGCCTCACGGAACGCCTTCGCCGTGAACTCGCAGGCGGCGATGATCAGGTCGGCCCGGTTGCTGATCCGGACCCAGTTCTGGCGGGTGTCGAAGCCGAACTCGCGGTCCGGCAGGTGCGGGAACTCCCAGAACGGGAACAGGATGTTCGGCACGACCGGCGACAGGTAGGCGTCCTGCGGCGGGTGCAGGGCCAGGTGCACCGGCCGGTAACCCTCCTGCTCGGCCTTCATCGCCTGGTAGGCGAGGCTGCTCTCGGGGTGGTCCACAAGCTGCCACTTCCCGAGGGCTTCGAGCGCCGGGGCGAGCCCCTCCAGCACGAACGCGTACGAGTAGGCGGCCGAACCCAGCGTCCCCTTGATCACGCGGGCGCAGCCGGTCGTGCTCACCAGGAACGCGATGGGGCGGTCGGAGACCTGGGTCCGGTTGAGTCGTCCCGGGAGGGTTGCTGGGGCCATCCGTGGTCTCTCGCAACAAGGGCCGTTCGAGGGGGCGGAGGACGTCCCGATCCTTCGGGAAGTCCGCGCGGGAATGCCGCCGTGGGCCGGGGTTTGCGGGGAAAGTAGCCCGGTATTTCCGAAGGGTCAATGCCAATTCGTCATGGAGTCCCATGCCGCTGACTCCGATCGATTTCCCGGCTACGATCGCGGCTGCGGACCGATCGACCCACGACGACCCACCCGGGATGGTCACCCATGCCCAGCCCTTCCCCCGGCGCGCGACTCCGCGCCGCGTACAACAAGAGCCCGATCATGCTACCGGGCGCCTTCAACGCCTTGACCGCCCGGCTGGCCGAGCGGCTCGGGTTCGAGGCCGTGTATCTCTCGGGCGGCGCGCTCTCGGCGGGCTGGGCGGGGCTGCCCGACATCGGGCTCCTGAGCGCCACCGAGTTCGCGGACCAGGCCGCCGTGCTCGCGCGGGCCACGTCGCTCCCCCTGCTCTGCGACGCCGACACCGGCTTCGGCGAGGCCATCAATGTCGAGCGGACCGTCCGGCTCTACGAGCAGGCCGGCGCGGCCGGGTTGCACCTGGAAGATCAGATCCTACCCAAACGCTGCGGGCACCTGACCGGAAAGGGGCTGATCCCGGCCGGGTCGATGGCCGCCAAGGTCCGGGCCGCGGTGGCGTCGCGCCGGGACCCCGACTTCGTGGTCGTCGCCCGGACCGACGCGCGCTCGGTCGAGGGGTTCGACGCGGCCGTCGCCAGGGCCCGTCTCTACCTCGAGGCCGGGGCCGACATGATCTTCCCCGAGGCGATGGAGTCCGCCGAGGAATTCGCCCGGTTCGCCCAGGAAGTCCAGGCCCCGCTGCTCGCCAACATGACCGAGTTTGGCCGAGGGCCCCTGATCGACTTCGACGACCTCGCCCGCCTGGGATACCGGGCCGTCCTGTATCCGCTCACCGCCTTCCGCGCCGCCATGAAGGCGACCGAGGAGACCCTCCGGGCGTTGAAGTCCGAGGGGTCCCAGCGGTCTCAGCTCGGCCGGATGCAGACCCGGGCGGAGCTGTATGGGCTGCTCGGGTATGACGACTGGGACGCGAGGGATCGGGCCTACTTCGGCGAGGGCGGGCGTCCCGGGTCCTGAAAAGTCGCCGGGGGCCGGTCGTTGACCCCCCCTCCGGTTCTGGTAGGATGGAAAAATCTTTCGTCAACCCTGGCGAGGATTTCCGGAACCGCACGCGAAGCGGCCGCCCATCGACACACGTCGGGCGGCGGACTCGCGGGCGACTCACTCCCAATCTAGACTGACTTTGAGATCGCACGGCCCACCCCGGAGCGGGCCGGCTCGGGATCGTCGACGGGCTCGACCCGGCGGATCGATCGCGGGCCGACCGACGAGCGGCTGGCCGATGCCGGAAACGACGGGTGACCTCCCCCTTCCAAGGAATCCGGGCGTGCTGAACTGGGTCCTCTCTGTCCTCCTGGGTGTCTGGACGGCCGCCGCGCGGCCGCTGGGCCAGCGCGCGATCCGGCTGTCGGCCGGGTTCGACCGCGCCACGAGGCACTGGGACGCCGTTCTCCGCCGGATGATCCCCGCCCGGTTGCTCGACCCCCGCCGTCAGGCGATGGGCCTGATCCCGGTCGTGGCGAATCCGAACGCCCGGCAGACCGCTCGGCGCCGCCTCGCGCGGCGGGCCGACGATCCCCCGACACTCCCCCCCGCGCGGGGGCGGTATCGGGGCACTTGACCCGGGCCCACCCGCTCCGCTCCGCATCGCCCCGATTCGTGCCCGACCCGACGACCGGATCCCGCGCCGCCCCGAGAAATCCGGCGGCCCCCGATCCGACGTCCAGGCTCCGGACGCCGCCGCGATCGAGGAAAGGCAGATTTCGTCGTGGACGGGGCATATATCGTCGGACCGATCCTCTTTCTCCTCGGCGGAGGCCTCGGCGCGGGGGGACTCCACCTCTACGCCAGGTCCAAGGCGAAGACCGCCTGGGCCCTCTCCGAAGACATCCTCCACAACGCCAAACGCGAAGCCGAGACCATCCGCAAGGAGGCCGATCTCACCTCCAAGGAGGAGAGCCTCCGCCGCAAGGAGGCCGTCGACCGCGAGATCGACGCCGCCCGCAAGGAGATCCGCGACCAGGAACGCCGCCTCGACAAGCGCGGCGACCTCCTCGACCAGAAGCTCGAACACATCAACCGCAAGGAACGCGAGTTCGAGAGCGTCCAGCGCTTCCTGGCCGAGCAGCAGGAAGACCTCAGCCGCAAGAACGCCGAGGTCAAGCAGATCCTCGCCGACCAGAAGGACCAGCTCCACCGCCTCGCCCGGCTCGGCCCCGAGGAGGCCCGCGACCTGCTGCTCGGCCGACTCAAGGACGAGCTCAGCCACGAGGTCGGCGGCCTGATCCTCAAGTATGAGCAGGAGTTGCGCGAGACGAGCCAGACCAAGGCCCGGCAGATCCTCGCCACGGCCATCCAGCGCTACGCCGCCGGCCACACCGCCGAGACCACCGTCAGCACGGTCGACATCCCCAGCGACGACATGAAGGGCCGGATCATCGGCCGCGAAGGCCGGAACATCCGGGCCTTCGAGAAGGCCACCGGCGTCGACGTCATCGTCGACGACACGCCGGGCATCGTCATCGTCTCGGCCTTCGACAACATCCGCCGCGAGACCGCCAAGCTCGCCCTCGAAAAGCTCATCAACGACGGCCGGATCCACCCGACGCGGATCGAGGAGATCGTCGCCGAGACCCAGCAGGAGATGGAGCGGCACATCCGCCAGCTCGGCCGCGCGGCGGCCCAGGAGGCGAACGTCCCCGGCCTGCACGACAAGCTCCTCGATCTCCTCGGCCGGCTCAAGTTCCGCACGAGCTACTCCCAGAACGTGCTCCAGCACTCGCTGGAAGTCGCCTATCTCACGGGCATGATGGCCGAGGAAGTGGGCCTCGACGGTCCGCTGGGCAGGCGATGCGGGCTCCTGCACGACATCGGCAAGGCGGCGGACCACGAGATGGAGGGCGGCCACCCGGTGATCGGGGCCGAGCTGACCAAGCGGTACGGGGAATGCCGGGAAGTCGTCCACGCCGCGCTCGGCCACCACGACGACCTCCGGCCCGAGACGCCCTACACGGTCCTCGTCGCCGCCGCCGACGCCATCAGCGCCAGCCGGCCGGGGGCCCGCCGCGAGACCCTGGAGAAGTACGTCCGTCGCCTCGAAGAGCTCGAGGCCGTCGCGTGCGGCTTCCCCGGCGTCGAGCAGGCGTACGCGATCCAGGCAGGCCGGGAGATCCGGGTCATCGCCGACAGCCACCGCCTCACAGACGAGCTCGCCGCCCGGCTCTGCCGCGACATCGCCTCGGCCGTCCAGGAGCAGCTCACCTACCCCGGCGAGGTCAAGGTGACGGTCATCCGCGAGACCCGCAACGTCGAGTTCGCCCGCTGAATCGCGCCGGGCCGCGACGATCGGTCCGGCAAGACCTACCGCCCGAAACCACCAGACAGGTAAGAGAGCCGGTGGCCCCATGGCCTCGCTGAACATCCTCTTCATCGGAGACGTCGTCGGCTCGCCGGGCCGCAAGATCGTGTCCCAGGCCCTTCCGCGGCTGATCCGCCGCTGGGACCTCGGCCTCGTCGTCTG
The DNA here is from genome assembly GCA_965279195.1 of Isosphaeraceae bacterium. Taxonomy (GTDB): domain Bacteria; phylum Planctomycetota; class Planctomycetia; order Isosphaerales; family Isosphaeraceae; genus CBDIHP01. The sequence goes on along the minus strand of CBDIHP010000021.1, from coordinate 6,544 downwards.
CAACGCGGAGAATGCCGCCGGCGGCTCCGGCCTGACCGTGAAGTGCCACGAGGAACTCGTCGAGGCGGGCGTCGACGTCTTCACCCTCGGCGACCACGTCTACCGCAAGGATGAGGTCTTCACCCTCTTCGAGAAGACCGACCGGCTCCTCCGCCCGGCGAATTTCCCGACCGACTCCCCCGGCGGCGAGTTCGTCGTCGTCGAGGCCCGGGACGGCACCTCCGTCGCCGTCTTCACCCTGCTCGGACGCACCTTCACCCGCCCCGTGGATTGCCCCTTCCGCGCGGCCGATCGCGTGCTCGGGAGCATCAGCTACCAGACCAGGGTCATCCTCTGCGACATCCACGCCGAGGCCACCAGCGACAAGCAACTGCTCGGACGCTACCTCGACGGCCGCGTCAGCGCGGTGCTCGGCACCCACACGCACGTCCCGACCGCCGACGAGCAGATCCTCCCCGGCGGCACCGCCTACCAGACCGACGTCGGCATGACCGGGCCGTACGACTCGATCCTCGGACGCCGCTATGACCGCGTCCTGGCCGCGACGTTGACGTTCGTGCCCCATTTCTTCGAGGTCGCCCACGGCGATCCGAGGCTCTGCGGCGCCGTGGTCGAGGTCGACAACGACAACGGCCGCGCCCTCTCGATCCGACGGGTCATGATCAACCAGGACGAAGTCCGGCAGATGCTGACCTGATCGCGCGCGAGTCTCCCAGCCGCTCGACCGCCCGCCGCAACCCTTTCGACACCGCTTGCGGCTCGCGGAATGTCCGCCCTTCGAACACAGACCACTCGACCCATCGCCAGCCGCCGAGCAGGGCGTTGGCGAATTCGAAGACCTCGATGAGCGTCCGATCCCCGGCCGAGAGGGGCCGGATGGTCTCGTACGCCGCGAGCGAGGCCGCGCGGGCGTTCGCGTCGGTGCCCAGCCACTCCAGCCGGATCCGTGCCAGATCGGCCGCGACGCTGTCCTCGCCCATCGCGCCGAAGTCCACCAGGCCGGTCAACTGGCCGTGTTCGAACAGGAAGTGATCGGGGCGGAGGTCGAGCAGACACCGCTGGATCGGGACCACCAACCTTGTCGCATCCGACAACTCCCCCATCGCAACGCGGGCGAGCCTGACGGTTTCATCCAGCCAGTCTAGCGCGTCCCGGCGGGCCTCGCCTCCCAGCCCGGCCCGGATCCGACGGCCGATTTCCGCGTCGCCGATGGCGATGCATCGCTGGAGTTCGGCCAACCGTCGAGCGATCCCCGGGGCGGGTCCAGGGACGGGCGAACCCGCTTGCAAGAACTGGTGGAACCGGGCCAGGCCCGAGAACGCCGCCTCGATGTGCCGGTCATCCGGTGGACGTGCCCCATCCGGGCTGCCGGGGAGCCACCGGGTCAGCTCGCACAGCCGACCGGTTTCGCGGTCGCGCAGGAACGTCCGGCCATCGGAGGTACCCAGCGGGACCGGGATGAACCCGAGTCCCCCCGCGCGGAGCAGGTCGCGGTGGATCGCGAGGAGTCGCGACTCGTCGGGGCCGTCGATCGGCCAGGCCCGGAGGGCGAGCGGGCCGGCGTCGGCCGGGAATCGCCAGAACTCGGAGCCGCTGAAGCCGCCGGCGTTGCCGAGGTACTCCGGCGGTCGGATCGGCCGGAACGGGGCCGGGTAGCTGGCCAGGATCCGGCCGATCAACTCGGCGGATCCTGCTGGAAGGACTGCGCCTGCAATGCCTTGATGGCGTCCATCATTCGCTCGGTCACCTTCGCGGCGTCGTCATCGGGCTGGATGGCGACCGGTGGCCCGAACCGGACCTGGGCGTTGGAACGGGTCGCGAGCGCCTTCCAGACGTCGTTCGTCGGCGGCGTGCCCCGGATGTAGGCGGGGACGACCGGGACGCCGGCCTTGATCGCCAGGAACCCGGCCCCGGGCTTCGCCTCGCCGAACTCCATCCCCGAGGCGGGGGTGATCTTGCCCTCGGGGAACACCGCCAGGACCCGGCCATCGGCGAGGGCCCGGATCGAGGTCCGGAGGCCCGCGAGGTCCTTGCCGTCGCGGTTCACGGGGATGCAGCGGATCAGGCGGGTGAACGGCTTGCAGGCCCAGAAGTCGTAGTATTCCCGTGCGACCATGAACCCGATCAGCCGGCGCGTGGCCGACTGGAGGAGCATGTGGTCCACGCCGCAGGTGTGGTTCGCGACCAGCAGGATCGGGCCGGACGGCGGCAAGGGGTCGTCGCCGATGACGCGAAGCCGGTGGATTACCCCGCAGTAGGTGGCGTTCAACCACCAGAAGGTCGAGAGGAACGGCCCGCTGGTCTCCGTCTTGGGGTGGCCGTAGACCTGGATCAAGCGAGGCAACAGCAGCATCAGGGCGACGACGCCCAGCCCGGTCGAGACGGCCATCGGATGTCAACCTTGCGCGAGGAAGCCCGCCGCGACGTGGGGCAGGCCGGAATGCCCGATGGAGTGAACACGATCGGCCCCGCCGCGACAAGGTCATGTCGGGGCGGGGCCGTCGGGTTGGACCGGGATTCGTTCCGACCTGGGGCTCAGGCGGCCATGACCTTCTTGCGGCGGGCGTGCCACACCAGGCCGAGGCCACCGATGGTCCAGAGGGCGACGGTCGCGGGCTCGGGCACCGGGGCCGGGTTGATCCCGCTGCCACACCGGAGGGCCTGGCAGGCCGGGCAATTGCAGGTCGTCGGCGTCGATCCGGAGGCCAGCATCTGGGCCCCCAGGGCGTTCGGGCTGGTGGTGTTGGCGTTGTCGCGGAGGGAAAGAAGGAGAGCCTTGGCGTCGGGGCTGAAGGTCGTGTTCGGGTCGGTCAGCAGGCTCCAGGAGGTCTGGCCGGCGTCGATGTAGCTCCCGGTGGTGTCGGGGTGCTCGGCGATCCCGAAGGCGTGCATCAGCTCGTGGGCCATGTTGTGGCCGACGGCCTCGGCGAGCTGATCGACGTTGGCCGCCTGCCCGAATTTGTCCACGAAGGTCATCCCGCTACGGCCCACCTCGGTCAGGCCGATCGCGTTGATGGTGGACGAGGCCGAGGCGTTGGACACGAGGCTCATCGTGTGATTCGACGCCCGGCTGGGGTCGATGGTCACGTCGATCGGCAGGCCACTGTTGTTGTAAATCTTCTGGACGACGTCGCGGACCTCGGCCTCGAACGAGAGCTGCTGGCTGGCCGACGGGGTGCCGCCGAAGACCTTAGTGACCACCGGGCTGTTGTACCAGGCCGAGGCGGAGTCGGCCCCGAGTGCCGAGGCGCTGGGATAGGGGCCGGAACCGAAGTTCAGGAAGGCATCAGCCGTGTTGCTGGGAGGGGGAGTCGAGACCACAGGGGCCGGCGTGCTGACGGCCGCGGGGGCCGGGGCGAGCCGGGCCGCCATCTGGACGCTCGGGGCGCTGACGGTCGACACCGCCGAGCTGCTCGGGGTCGGAGGGACCGGGTTGTTCGCGAGCGAGGCGAAGAGGCCGACGTTGGTGGTCGTCACCGGGGCCGGGGCAAGGGTCGGAGCGGGGGCCGAGGCCGGGGCACCCAGGCGGTTGCCGCTCAGGCCGTTGACGGCGTACGAACGCCAGCGGATCGGTGTCGCGGGGCTGTCATCCGAGGCCTGGTAGAAGGGATAGGAATACGGCAGGGCCGTCGCCCCATACTTGATCGAGCCCCCGTGGGCATGGCCCGACAAGGCGACGAGGCAGACCAGACCGATCCATCCCAGCTTCGAGGCATCGGACATCGCGAACCTCCTGTTCGTGGTCCTGCGCGACGCAATCCTTGCGTCGCCACCGCGTTCCTTCCGGGACATTCGTGTCCCGGTCGAGGGAGGACGGTACGCGGTATAACCGTCCTCCCTGTCGTCAAACGTTCTACAAGGGCGTCGATCCGTGGGTTCGTCTGGCGGGGGCCCGGATGGGCAGGGAAATGGAATTGCAAGGCCTGTGCCGGATGTCGTCGTTGACCGGCGGATTTGACCTGCGAGGCGACGCAAGTCTCGATCGAGCATCGGGATGGATGGCATGGCAAGTCAACTCTCTGGATCCCTGGTGCCTGGGGGCCACCCCTCGATTCGCGTACTTGTTACAATTCCTCCGGGAGAAATGACAGATCGATTTCGGCGGGTTGTTACGAAGTTGCAAGCGGCCGGGCGGGTTGCTTCGGTATTTTGGGAGGGATAGAATCCCGCCCTGGCCCCCACCTGCGTTCATCATGGGGCGACTCAGACGGGATCATCCGGGCTTCATTCTCAACACCGATCGGAGGGGACAGGATGAGTGTTTGCCGAGATCGAGCGACGTGGGCGGCGGGTCTGGCCGTGATGCTGGGCCTGGCCGGGTGCGCTGGCGAGACCAGCGACGGGCCGTCGATCCCGAAGGCCGGCTCCGCGCCCCCCCCTGTCGTGGCGGAGGACCTCGCGAAATCGACCACCAAGTCCGACACCCCCAAGGACGACATCGCCCGCGAGGGTGGGCCCGGGATGGGAGTCGGAGGCGGTTCGGCGAAAGCCAAGGGCAAAGGGGCGGATGCCAAGAAGGATGCCCCGGCCCCCGCGAAGAAGGACGCCCCGGCGCCCGAGAAGAAGGCCGAGCCCACGCCCGAGAAGAAGGCCGAGCCCGCCGCGGCCAAGGGCGACCTCCAGCTCGAAGCCCCCAAGGCCGCGCCGAAGTGACGAAACGAAGCCAATCGCGGGCGTGACCGCCCCCGTCGGTCGCGGCCCGCGTCAGGCCGTTTTGGGGCCCTGGACGACTGAGTTCGTCAGGGTCCCGATCCCGTCGATCGTGATGTGGACCAGGTCGCCCGCCTGGAGGCTGAAGTCATCGGGTGGCACGATGCCGGTCCCCGTCATCAGAAAGGCGCCTTCGGGGAACGACTGGTCGCGACCGAGCCAGGCGATCAGATCCGCGAACTTCCGGACGATCCGCGAGGCCGAGGTCGAATCTTCGGAGACCACCGCCCCGTCGCGCTCGATCTTCAGCGAGATCGTCACGTCTCGGATCGGCGGCATGAATTCGGCCAGGGTGATGCAAGGGCCGAGGGCGCAGCAGGCGTCGTAGACCTTGGCCTGGGGGAGATACAGCGGATTCTGCCCCTCGATGTCCCGCGCGCTGACGTCGTTGCCGATCGTGTAACCCACGAGCCGGAGGTCCGGGTCGATGACCAGGGTCAATTCCGGCTCGGGGACGCACCACTTGGTGTCCTGCCGCACCCGGATCGCCCCGCCGTGTCCAACGACGCGCGAGGGGCTGGCCTTGAAAAACAGCTCCGGACGCTCGGCCGAGTAGACGAGGTCGTAGAACGAGCCGCCGGACTCGGATTCCTCCTGCCGGGCCACTTTGCTGCGCTCGTACGTGACCCCCGCGCCCCAGACCTCCTGGTCGTCGATGGGGGGGAGGATGTGCACCGTGTCGATCGGCAGCGGGGTCTCCTCGCGTGCCAGGCTCCGCGCGATCAGTCCGGCCGGGTCGGGTGTGTGGAGGATGTCGCCGAGCTTGATGTTGGGGGGCCCGAACGGCTGGATCGCATTCCCCTCGATCACGCCGAGGCGGGTCACCGTCGAGCCCTGGGTCCGGAATTTGGCGATCCGCATCGTGGGAGGATCCGGTCTGCAAGAGGAGTGGAGTAGGAGAAACCGAAGGGCTAGCCACCAGAAACGTAACTCGCACGGCCGGAAGCGGTCAACTTTCCGGAGAACTTCTTCCAACTCAACTCGACAGAAATCGAAGAAAACGGAAAATCGCGACTCGGACTCAAGTCGGCCGAAGGATCGAGCCGATGTGAAACAAGAGGTTGGCTCGGAATGTTTCACGTGAAACATTCGCGCCCGGCCGAACCGGTGAGGTGGCAAGGATGCCGGACCGGATCGTGGTGGTCGGCCATGCCGCGATGACCTGCTTGGGTCGAGACATGGACTCGACCTGGCGTGGGCTCGTCGCGGGCGAATCGGGCATCCGACGCCATGCCTCGCTCGATCCCGAGCGGTATCTCCAGGATGTGGCCGGCCTCGTTGAGGGCTTCGGCCCCGGCACCGACCTCGCGGACGAGGCCGTCTCCCGCCTGGAGGCCAAGTTCCTCCACCTCGGGATGACCTGCGCCCGGCAGGCCTGGGCCGACGCCACACTGGACCGCGAAGGGCTTGACCTCGACCGCAGCCGCTGCGCGATCGTCTTCGGTTCCGCGTTCGGCGGCATGGATCTCTACGACTCCGAACAGGCCGATCGGCGCGTCGAAAGGGGCTCTCTGTCAGCCCGTACCTCGTCCCCGGCATGCTGATCAACCAGGCGGCCGGCCAGATCGCCCAGCATCTCGGGCTCTACGGCCCGAGCGTCGCCCCGGCGAATGCGTGCGCCACCGGCGCCACGCGATCGCCCTTGGCGCGATGTTCATCAAGGCCGGCGAGGCAGAGATTGCCCTCTGCGGCGGCTCCGAGAGCGCCTTCACTCCGGCGATCGTCAACGGCTTCGCCACGATGAAGGCGCTGCTCGGCAAGAAGGCCGGCGACCGCTCGATCGAGCATCCCGAGCAGGCGAGCCGGCCATTCAGCGCCGATCGGACCGGTTTCG
>CBDIHP010000020.1:0-57107 GCA_965279195.1 Isosphaeraceae bacterium | reverse complement strand
TCGTGACCAGGCGATAGCGGACGGTGTCCTTCTGGTCGACGCGGGAGCCGGGGTCGGGATACTCCCGGATGACCGCCTCGGTGTAGCACTTTTCCATCTCGTCGAGCTTCCAGTCCACGACGTTCTCGGGCAGGATCAGCCGGGCGTAGCAGCCTCGCAGCCCCAGCGAGTTGACGTCGGCCTGGGTCCGGACCTCGACGCCCTCGGGGGCCGGCGGGTGGTCGAAGAGGAGATCGGCCTGGCCCAGGACGAGGAACTGCGGCGCCAGCGCCTCGGCCAGCCACTCGTCGATGCTGGTGCCCCGGCCGTCCACGTCCTGCCACCAGGCCTTGAGCCCCTCGTCCTCGGCCTCGCGCTCGATCTCCTGGCCGACGATCTTGCCGAGGTGGAACTCGATGGCGTCCTTGACGAACGTGGGCACGGGCGTCCGGGCCCGACGCATCTCGTAATCGTCGTCGGTGGCGTAGGAGGCGGGGTCGGCCGCCAGCTGCGTGGAGAGGGCCGAGGCCGCCTGCTCGGTGCCGGCGAGGCCCTGGACGTAGGAGACCGAGCCGTTCGCCGCGAGGACCTCCCGCTCCTTCGGGTCCGGATACTCCCGCTTGTGGCGGATCAGGTTGCGGACCGGGAGCCCGCGCGAGTCGTTGCCATAGACCGCCTGGCGGTAGACCTGGCCCCCGATGAGGGAATCCATCAGCCACCGCCAGCGGATCTGATTCTCGAACCATTCCGGGTGTCGCCGGTCGGTGATCTTCACTGCTCGGCTCCGGGGTAGAACCTGGGCCTCAGCGGGGGCTCGCCCGCCGCCTTCTGCTCCTTGGCGATCGAATCCTCGACCTCGGACCGGTGGATCGTGACCTGGGGATGCGCGCTGATGCCGAGGCGGACCTTGTCGCCCCGGATCTCGACGACGGTGATGACGATGGAGCCGTGGTCGATGACGACGCTCTCGTCGCGTTTGCGGCTGAGGACGAGCATGGATAGATCCTCCCTGATCGGTCAGAACACGTTGCGGGCGGGGACTCTGGTGAACTGCGGGGGCTTGCGTCGCCCCTCGATGAATGCGGCGTGCAGGGCACCGCGGAGGGCGTCGATCATGTCCTCGTGCGGGTGCTGCGGGTCGGCCGGCTGGTCGGTGAAGCTGCCCCGGACCTTCTTCCGCGAGTAGTTCTTGAAGGCGGCGATCAGCTTCTCGCAGCGGGGATTGATGATGAGGTCGATGCGGCCGGTCGCCGTCTTGACGAACGACTGCACCAGCTCGATCGACTGCTTGACGCTGCCGGGGTACACCGGCCAGGGCTCGGGCTTGAACCCGGCCCGGCTGTACTCGCCGAGGGTGATGGGACCGACCGCCGTCGACGCCTTTCCGGCCGGGTCCGTCGTGGGGTAGTGCATCAGGCCGTTGCACCGCTGCCGGGCGACCTCCTGGATCTCCACGGCGGCGTTGTAGGCCCCGACGCCCTTGGAGAAGTAGTCGGCGAAGATGACGACCCGCTGGGCGATCACGCCGTCGCGCTGCCGCTCCTCGATCTGGAAGAAGACCCCGCCGGTCTGGTGCCCCGAGTCCACCCCGACGTGGACGGGGAGGTTGGGGCGATACTCGGCGGCGCTGGTCACGTTCGCATCGCTGAACTCGGGGAAGAACAGGCCGTCGGGCTGCGGCCCCCGGCAGAGGTAGTCGGCTTCGAAGGTGCCCGGCGAGACCGCCTCGGCCTTCTGGATGAACGTGTCGATCGAGTAATGGCCGTCCGACCGCTTGGCCTTGGGGAGCGTCGTCGGGTGGTCACGCCAGTCCTCATGACACCAGGGCCGGATCGGGCACTCGGGGCAATTCTCGTATCGCTCCTCGCCGCCGATCCATCGCCCGGACCGCCCCTCGGGGCAGCGCTCCAGGACCTCGAAGGTGCAGAACGTGTGCTTCGGGAACGCCCCCTCTTCGGCCCGCTTGATGAGCTGGCTCATCGGCCCCTCGGGGCGATGCCAGGTGGAGGTCATCAGGATCGAGACCTTCTGCCTCTTCCCGTCCGGGCCCACCTTCTCCATCGCCATGCCGATGGCCGCCTCGCGGACCTCCGGGGCGATCTCGTCCACTTCGTCGAGCTTGAGCGATGCGACGTGGGGGCCCCGGACGTTGTGCATCGACGCGGCCAGGATCGAGACCTCGGAGCCATTGCGATAGGTCGCCGACTGCGCCAGGAGCTGGCGCCTCGCGACCTGATCGCGGTCGTTGCCGTATGGCCCCTTGGCGAACTGCACGATGTGCCGGAGCGCCTGATAAATCTGCTTCGATTGGTCCTTGGATCCGCCCAGGATCCGGGTGCCGTGGCCGGCGTAGAACCGCGAAGCCAGGTGGGTGTCGAGGGCCGACAGGAATGACTTCCCGCCGCCTCGCGGGCCGTGCCACAACGCGATGCGGGGGCGGATGAGGAACTGCTCAGAGAGCATGTCGAACGGCGACGAATGGCCGCAGCACACGGCCTGATCCTGCACCCGTATCCCGTGGTATTTGCGGATCCGATCCCAGAGCCATCCGGGCTCGGTCGGGATCTCCTCCCTGGCCCGGAGAAGCCTGGCCTTCAACTTCGCCGATTGCATCGTCTCGTCCCTCCGCGACGCGGGCGGCCCGGCGTCGGTCCCACCGGGCCCGGAGGTCAGCAGCCCTTGATGTCGCCCTTGGGCTTCTCGGATCGCTCGGACTCGGTCTCGAACGCCAGGAGCGATTTAATGTCCTCGATGCTGAGGTCGCTGTCCTCGTCCTGGACCGTTGAGGCCTCGGCGACGCATTGGGCGGCGTCCGGCGTCGGCAGCCCCATGCCGATCGCCTCGCGGGCCATGGGCAAGGCGTTGGCAAAGAACCGCTGGAGGTCGATCAATTCCTTGAGATTGGGCTCGGCCTGCCGCTCGGTCTCTCCCATCCGTTTGTCCGCGAACTCGAATCGCGACCAGAGGCTTTCGCGGAATGCCCGTTGCCTCTCGATCGCGACCTGGGCGTCGGACTTGGCCGCCTCCGCGATGACGACGGCCGTTGCTTCGTGCCGGATCCGCGACTCGCGGGCGTCGTAGGCCTTGGCCCGCTCGACCCAGTTGTATCTCGCACACCAGGTCCGGACGTGGCCCGATACCTTGATCCTGCTTCGATCCTGTTTCGATCCTGCCCTGTGCCCCTTGGCCAGCTTCTCGGCCAGCTTCTTGAGGCTGCGGCCGGGGCCGAGTTCGAAGTACGCCAGGGCGGCGGCGTATGCCTCCTTGGACTCTTGAGCCTCGCCCTCCGTGATCCGCTCCCAAGGTTCCGACATGCGCCGCCTGCTCTGATGGTGGACGTTACGGCGTGGTCTCCTCGGCTCCGGCGCCGGGACGATGAGACGGGTGCGTCGGCAGGCTCAGCAGCCCTTGCCGCCGCCGCCCTTGGGGCCCTTCGGTTTCTTCGCCATGACTCGATCCTTTCGATGGTTGGGGAAAACGGGGGAAACGGTGCTTCGTTGCGTCAGCCGGCCGGGGCCTCGGAGCAGCCGAAGCTCACATGCGTCGGCATGGGACGACACGGGGCCGGGGCGCATTTGTGGTGGAAGAGCCCGACGGCCGAGCGGAACCATCGGGTCGGGGGCTGCTCCCAGTGGACGCCGATGGGCGACTCGTTCCAGCCGAACCGCCCGTCGCAGCCCTCGCAGCGATCGAAGAGCCGGCGTCGGAGCTGCTGCCAATGGTGGACCTGGATCCGCCAGTGATGGACGTGCCACCTGGGATGCCGCCACCAGGGGCGTTTCATCCGGAGCATGTTGCGGGCGAGGCCGCAGAACTGGGTGAGGATGAACTCCTCGCGATCCTCGCGGCGGTCGTCGGAGTGGTTCGTGTGCCAGCCGGGGAGGAAGCAGAAGTAGCCCGTCCCGAGGCGGGTGTCGTGCGGATCGTGGACGAGCCCCCGCTCCAGCTGGATCCGCTGGTCGGCGGTGAGCCTGATGTCGAGCGAGCATGCGACCGCATCGACCATCAGGCGGGCCAGGATCGCCGCCTCGGTCAGGTTCTCGAAGCGCTGGGTCGCCGATCGGAGGAACATCGGGGCATACGACTCCGACCAGGCGATGCCCTTGAGGAGCTTGATCTGATCGTCGGCCAATCTGGGATAGGAGAACCCGCAGGAATCCTCGTGGTGCCCCTTGCAGGGATCGACGTGCCAGATGGTGACGAGGATGTTGCGATAGCCCTGGGGCCAAAGCTCCGAGGGCTTCGACTTGAACGGGCTCCTGATCTGGTGGGCCACCGTCATCGGGTCGCGCATGGGTATCCGTTCCTTTGGGTCCATTCGCATCGTCGCCGCTGCGTCATCGGGACGAGCCGGTCGAGCGGGAAAACATCCACCCGACCGGCCGCCCCATCCGTCCGACGCCCGCCGCCCTTGACCCTGCGAGGTGATGGGGGCGGCGTCCCAGCGGCGTCGGCCCCCGCGTCGGATGCCCCGGGGGTCGTGACCCCGGGGACGCGGGCTTGCTCAGTTGTCTTCGCGGCTTTCCTCGCCATCGGCCTTCCTCTTCGCCGTGCGGCGGCGTTGCCTGGGCTGCTTCGGGGGCTCTTTCCACGCGCGGATGACCGCCGGCAGCTTCGAGGCGATGCCCGTGAGCACCGTCCCCAGCGCCAGGATCACCGGGGCGATCCAGCTGGTATCCTTGAATCCGTCCTTAGCGACCTCGGCGGCCCACACGACGACGGTGACGGCCATGCCACCCGCATACCACAAGGCTCCAGTGAGCAGGCCGGTCATGACCTCTCCGCGAGCGGGGTGATTCACAAATGGCGTGTCTACGATCGACACCGTCGTCGCTCCCCGTGAGGGGCGAGCCAAACCCGGCTAACCGGAAACGGCCGTCGCCCGCGACAGATGTTTAGGTCAAAATTGTGAAAATTATTGCGAGTCGTGACCCCAGGCCGGGGGCGGCCGATCCGCGGGGCGGGGAGGCAGGATCGGCCCGGGGCCGAGCGGGACCGGTTCGGCGGGCGGGATGCGACCGGGCGGGAGGTCGATGCGTCCGGGCATAATGTTGCCGCCGAGATATCCCAGCGGGGGCGGGCGGTCTGCGGGGGGAGGCGGCGGGGGCGGTGCGGCGTATCGCATCGGCTGCCCCGGCGTATTCGGTGGGATGTAGCCGCCGAGATAGCCCAGCGAAGCCGGATCAACCACGCCGGGCGGCAGCAGGGGCGAGCCCAGCTCGGCCATCTTCGCCGGCTCCAGCGGCGTCGCCGCCGAGGTCGAGACGGCGTGGCGCAAGCCGACGGTGGCCAGGGCCGCCATCCCGGTCTGGATCGCGGACTCGAACTGGCCCACGCTCGCCTGATAGATCGCCAGGCCCAGGAGCCCGGCGGCCGCGATGTACGTCTTGTAGCCGCTGAGATTCCAGTTCATCGTCGGTCGCTCCTTAGGGTAGGAAACCCGCCCGGGCAACAAGCCCGGGCGGGGGTCGGGAGACGTGCAACGCGGACAGCCGTTGCGAGCGCGGTGACTTACTTGGTCGGGACGGGGACCGGGAGGTCGAGGGCCTTGAGCACGGCCACGATGATGTCCCATGCGGCGCCCAGGAGCTTGCCGAGCTTCACGATGTCGAGCGCCGCCTTCTGCTTCTGGGCGTCGGTGGCGTTCTTGTAATCGTGCTTGGCCAGGCGGATCAGGGCATTCTTCGCGGCGTCGGAGTCCTTGACGGATAGGTTCTTCTCGGGCGTCTTCGCCATGAGGCGGTCCTTTCATTCAGGCGGCGGGGTGAGATCGAGGGGTGACGATCAGGGGGCGCGCGAAAACAGGCCCGCGATCCACGATCGGATGCGGGCCGCGAGATTCCTTCAGGCCGGGACGGGGTCGGCGGGCGGGTCGGCCGGGGGATCGGCCGGGGGATCCGACGGCGGGGCGTCGGGGACCTCGTGGGTCTCGATCAGGGCGTAATCGCAGCCGATGAGGCTGGTCTCCCGGCCCTTGAACAGGCCGAGGTATCCGGCCGAGACGGTGACAGTCGACGGCGGGACGAAGCCATCGGAGTCCGGGGTGCCGGCGGGCACGTCAACCACGCCGTAGGCCGTCCGGAGCTTGAGGATCTCGTCGGCCGAGGCCGGGAAGTCCTCGCCGGGCCGGATGAGCACGAGGTGGAGCTTGGTCGGGATCGAGTCGCCGGCCAAGTAGGCCGGCAGCGGCAGGTCGATCACCACCGATCCGGCGGCCTCCAGGACTTGGACGGCCGTGGGCTCGGGGTCGAAGTTGATGACCTGGGCGGGCGGGGCCGGGCGGGTGAGGTCGATGGTGCCCGTCTTCACGACGCGGTTCTGTGCGGACATGGATAGCGTCCTTGTGAGATCGAGAGTTCCGGTCCTGATGACCCGATTCATGCGTTGCGTCCGTTCTCAGAGGGGGTGCCCGGCCCTCGTCGGCCGGGCGGGGTTCCGATCAGTCGCCGTTGAAGGTCCAGATCCCGTTGACGTAGGCGATGCCCGCCCGGGTGATCGACGGGTCCAGGATCGCGACCCGGTGGGGTTGCGAGGCGATCCACATCGGCCACACCTGGGCGGCCGCGCCCCATCCGACGTTCTGACGCCGGCCGGCGCGGATCCCGTGGCCGTACCCGTTCGCGGAGTTGCTCGCGGCCCAGGCCGATAGGGTCTCGTCGTACCAGACGCCCCCGAGGCCGTAGGCCGCCCTCGTCTGGTTGAGCCAGGCGACGAACCCATAGGGATCGGACGATGCGACGGGCTGGGCCTGGGCGGGCTGCTCGGCGGGCGTCACCTCGACGACGGCCGACGTCTGGCGTATGTGCGGCGCGACCGGGGCCGGGGCCATCTGCACCGGCGGCTGCTTGTAGGGGGCCTGGGGAGTCGCATAGGCGGGCTGCACAGCCTGGACCTGCACAGGGGCGGACACGACGCCGTAACGCCGGCCGCTCACCTTCCACCGCTGCTTGACGGTAACGGCCTGGGTCGCCATGGCATACGTCGGGGCGGCGGCCTGGGCGGGGGTCGAACATGATCCGTTCGCACATGGGGAGGTCGCGGCGGCCCTCGCATACTTGCCGGCCTCGGCGACCCCGGGGGTCCACATCAGCGCGACGGCGGCGGCTCCCAGCAGGAGCAAGCTGAGTCTCTTCATCGCTACCCTTCCACGATCGAGGTCAGGTGACGCCCGCCCCGCCACGGCGGCGAGAGGGCAGCCGCGCCGAATATCAACGGGCCATCATCCGTCATAGACGATGGTGCGAGGATTCGGCGGCGGCACGAACAGGAACGCCCGGACCAGGCGACGCGATCTCGCGAGCCTGGGGCCGGGCGGGAGGGGCTTGGGCTTGAGGCTGTAGGGGAGCTGCCAGCCTTCGGGATCCCAGGTGTGGGTGAAGCAGCGGAGGCAGCAGCGGTCGTAGCCGAGCTTCCGCTCCTTCGCGAGGTCGCGCCGGCCGCATCCGTTCGGACAGCGCTCTCGCGAGACAACGACCCTGGAGGATGGGTCGCTTTCAGGGCCGGCGGCCTCCCGGCCGCAGCCGCAATCGCATTCCGGCGGGTGCCTCCGGCGCGATTGGGGAGGACGCGTCGCCTCGGACCAGACGATCCGGTCGCCCGTCAGCAGGACCGTCCCCGGGTCGGGGAGTGCCTTGCCAGGACGCCAGCGGGTGGCCCGTCGCGGCATCGTCCACCACACCTCCTTGTGATCCCGGGCATCCAACCCGGTTGCTTCCTACAATTCCAGCTTTACCACAAATCCCGACCATCGCAAGCAAATTAGTCCTGATTTCAGGAATATCGCGAGCCATCGCCGCCGGATCCCCTTTCGCCGGAAAGGGATCCGGTTCGCCGATTCCTCGGGAATATCCGATCGAAACCCGGGAAAGCGGCGGATCGGAAAATTTTCAGGGAGAACTCTATTGATTCCGTTTTAGGAAGTATTTAGATTCTGATTACGGAAGCGATTGAGGGATTTCGATCGAGATGTCTTGAAGGAATCCGAACCCGAACCGCAGGAACCATCCGATGCAGACCGACCGCCTCGTCAAGCTCGCCCGCCTCGTCGTCGCCCGGGGGAACCTCGTCCCGTCCCGCAGGCCCGACTATGCCGTCCGCTGGTCCTACTCGGGGATCGTCGTCTCGCTCGCCCACGACGGCGATCACTGGGCCGTCACCGTCGAGCGGCCGGGCCAGAAGAAGGCCACCGCCTACTCGTCCCACCCGTTCGTCCGGCCCCTGCTCCGCGAGGGGGCCGCCCTCGATCTCTTCTCGGCCGCCTACTCCGCGATGCGGGCGGCAGACCGGTCCCGGTCCATCCGGGTCCGCGTCTCGGCCGCCTGAGCCGGGAACGCGATCAAGATCTCAGCTGCAATCGTTTCTCCCCATCCATCGACATGAAAGGAGGCGAAGTTTGATCGCCATACCACATCGCTGGAACTCGACGCCCGTTTACACCAGCGAGGCCGCCACCGACATCAGCGCCGCCGTGCTCGAAGCGGTCGCCAAGAGCGCGAGCCTCAGCGGCGCGAACCTCAGCGACGCGAACCTCAGCGACGCGAACCTCAGCGACGCGAACCTCAGCTACGCGAACCTCAGCTACGCGAACCTCAGCGGCGCGAACCTCAGCGGCGCGAACCTCAGCTACGCGAACCTCAGCTACGCGAACCTCAGCGGCGCGAACCTCAGCGGCGCGAACCTCAGCGGCGCGAACCTCAGCGGCGCGAACCTCAGCGGCGCGACCGTCAACTGGTCGTCCCACGACTTGCTCGCCGAACTCCTGGCCCGATCGATCACCGAGGATCTGGATGAGCCGGATGACGTCTCGGAGCAGCACCTGGAGCGGCTGGCGGTCGTCGGGCTGATCCTGCGGATGCGCGACTGGTGTTGGGACGCGTTCACGGCGGTCAAGGTCGCCCCCGGGATCCGGGAGTGGGCCGTCTCGACCCTGGCCCTGCACCGGAAGTCGGGCGACAACGCCCCTGCCCTGATCGTCCGGGCGTGGGAGCAGATCAGCAAGGCCGAACCGCGGGTCTCTGCTCCGGAGTTGCCCGGCGACGTCCGGCTGGCCAGCGAAGACGGCCCGGATTACTCCGACTCCGCGCCGCCCATCGAGACCGATCCCGCCTGATTCCTGCCCAGGGGCACGGATGCCCCGCTTGCCTCCCGAGGCCCCCATGCCGATCGTCTTCGCCTCGCTCCAGCCCGAGCAGTGGATCTGCCTCGCCGCCGTGACGACCTCGTTCGGCGCGGGGTTCTTCGCCGGGGCCTGGTGCGCGATCCTGTCGTCCAACCAACGGAGATGATGATTTGACGATCCACGATTACTTCTTCCGCCCGGTGTCCGAACGCCTCGATGCCGTCCTCCTGGCCTCGTCGGCGATCCGGACCGAGGGCAGCATCGAGGGGGCGGCCGAGAGGATCGCCCCGACCTTCCGCCGCTGGTGCATCGCCGAGTCGGCCCACCTCAAGGGCGGCTCGCGGATGAGCAGCGCCATCGCCGGGAACATCCTGGCGACGGCCATGGCCGCCAGCGAGGAGGACTGGCGGTCGTTCGCCAGGGATGTCGCCACCTTCGCCGTCGAGACTCGGGGGATGCCCGAATGACGCCGGCCACCGGTCATCCCCAGCCGGTGCCCTTCCGGATCATGGCAGCCGGCGAGAACCTGCAAGAGACCCGCCGCAACCTGGACCTCTTCCTCTCCAGCTGCGGCGGGTCGGACCTCTGGGATTGCGTCGACGACGTGCGGCGGTTCGTCTGCCGCGCGATCAACGCGCTCGAATCCGTCGAGCAGACCTTCTACCCCGACGAGGAGCCCGATGACGAACGACGACCCGCCGATCCTGAAGATGCTGCCGCCGCCGCATCCCACCATGAGCGTGTATGAGGAGCGGCTCCGCGAGAACCTGGCGGAAGCCATCAATACGCTCGAATCCGTCGGCGACGCGATGACGAGCGTCTCGCTCAAGCTGGCCGAGCACTACCCCGACAACCCGCTCACGGACGACCTCCGGACCACGCTGGCCGTCGCCCATCGCAAGATCGAGCAGTTCCTACGCCCCGAGGGCTGAGGCGGAACCGTGCGTATCGTCAGGTATGAATTCACCGGTCTCTTCACCCGGCCCGAGATCGTCGACTGCTACTTCGTCTTCATCAACGACGTCCTCGCCGGTTACTACCGCGAGACGACCATCGGCGGCGAGCCATACCAGCAAATGTACCGATGGGACGGTTCCACGTTCGAGGAGCTGGGGGCCGTCTCGGGCCCCGGGGCCGCCGCCGACATCATCGAATCCGACCACCGAACCCGATCCCGCAACAGGAGCTGAACCGTGGCCGTCCGACCACTGACCGAGGAGGAGCTGGAGCTGGCCCGCAGGACGCACAGGGGCGATGCCGCCGCGAGGGCGGAATTCATCAGCCGCATGCAGCCGCTCGCCGGCGGGTTCGCCCGCCGACGCTGGCGGCGCGGCGAGTCCAACGCGGACCTCGACGACCTGATCCAGGCCGCCCG
Organism: Isosphaeraceae bacterium; assembly: GCA_965279195.1. Lineage (GTDB taxonomy): Bacteria > Planctomycetota > Planctomycetia > Isosphaerales > Isosphaeraceae > CBDIHP01. Next base: position 46,635 of record CBDIHP010000020.1, on the reverse strand, counting down.
CCTGGGGACCATCGAGGCCATCGACAAGTTCGACCCCGGCCTGGGCGTCCCGTTCACGTACTTCGCCCGGCAGCACATGAGCGGCCGGATGCGGGAGGCCGAGCGGGCGGCCCGGACCCACGTCCACATCCCCGCCCACGTCCACCAGGCCGTCGAGAATCAGGCGATGGGGCGGCCCTATCGCAACGTGAGCGATTCCTGCATGGCGAAGGCCAGGGAATCGCTCGCCCGCAGGACGATGAGCCTGGCCCCCAGGTCGCCCGAGATGCGAGCGATCGAGCCCGCGGCCCCGGAGGAGCCGGCCCACCTGCTCGACCTCCGCGATACGATCGAGCGCTACCTGAAAGTCCTCTCCCCCCGCGACCGGGGGATCATCCGCCGCCGGTACGGCCTCGGCGGCAGGACGGCCGAGACCTTCGAGCGGATCGGCCTCGACCTCGGCATCAGTGAGTCGGCCGCGAGGAAGAGCCTATGGCGGCTCCAGGGCCGGATCGCCGGGCGGCACAAGCCCAAGCGCAAGCCCCGGTATCCCAAGCGGAGCCGGGCACGGAAGGCGGCGATGGCATGAGCAAGGCCAAGGTCAAACGCCGCAAGCGATGTACATATTGCGACGAACTCAAGCCGGCCGACGAGGTGCAAGGCGGCTTGTGCGAGGAGTGCGAGGACTACCACGTCTATTGCAACGTCTGCGGCAAGTACATCCACGAGGACTCGGGGCACCGACACTTCGGCTGGGTCGATGGCGTCGGCTGGTGCGGATGCGGGGCCGAAGGATACTGCGATAAAGCGGACTACAAGGAGTCATTCTTCGACTTCATGGATCGACTGGCCGTTATCCCGCAAGAACGGCTGGTCTATCGCATCCTGGATTACGGCAACGCGACCTTCGACGAGCTGATGGAGCGGTTCATCGCTGCCAACAATTTTTGGACATTCGTCCACGGCTTCTTGATGAGCACACCGAATATCGACTTTCGGCACCAAGTCCGGGAGGAATGGTACCCGCCGTTCTTGTCGATCCGCGCAAGCGACGTGGACGCGATGCAGGAGGAAGGTCTTGCCCTCGGTTGGGCCTGGATCTCCTCGCTAGACGACGAGACCAAGGCCGCCAACAAGATCACCGTCGGGTGGATCCGGGAGTGGCGGGCCGCGAGGAACCAGCCTATTACTTGACGGGTCGGCCCCGAAACGTCGCATTGCTTAACACGCCACTCCACGCCCGAGGATACCCAGCATGAGCAGCGAAGAGGCCCCGAAGCCAGAGGATCAGCCGATCCGGCACGGTGACATCATTCAGGTTCTCGAAGGCGAGTGCCTGGGGATGATCGGGATAGCGACCGGCGACCCGACCCCGCAGAGCAGGATCACGTTCAAGCACTTCGATATCACGATCGGATGGGGCATCCGAGAGGCGAAGGTCGCCAAGATCGGGCGGGCGACGATCATGCCGGATGGTTCCCCGGTCGAGCCCTGAAACGCGAACCGCCCGGCATCCCCTTTCGAGGAGCCGGGCGGTCGCGTTGGTGGCTATCCGTGTTTCGCCGTCCAAGACATTCGCGGTGTCATGCCGAACATGGCACCGGCACGGGCATCAACCATGTAGGGCATTCCGCCCAAGGTCATGAGTTCGGCAGGACGCCCTCTCGTTCCCCCCGCGAAACCGCCCGCGACCCAATCGCGACCGTGACGCAAGCCGGGGACGTCTGCCGAGTGTCGGGGGCTGTACTCGAACCAGCGATCTTCGGCTTATGAGGCCGACGAGATGACCAACTTCTCCACCCCGGCATTGTTGGGGCTTGCTGGTGGGCCGCCCCTGCCCTGACTGCGACCAGCATCCGCCCGGGCCGGTATCCACCGCTGCGGCGCCCGGAGTCACGCGTCGCCTCTCCGGGTAGCTACTCCGGGTCATCGGCGGGTGGAGTGACGAAGTAGGGGTGATCGTAACCTCACTTCTGAACGCCCGTCAATGCAAAATCTGCTGATTCATGTAGGCTTCGAGGAGGATCCTCGTCCACCCCTCGGGCGTCTCCCCCGAGTTGGCGAACTGCGACACGTATTCGACCGGCTGCTTCCAGGCGAGGTCCGTCACCGCCTCATCGACCGAGCGGACGACCGCATGCTTCGGCAGCTCCAGCAGGTAGACCAGGCCCAGGTGGACCCGGCCGACCTCGGTCAGCTCATCGTAGAGGAAGCCCTCGAAGTAGGGCCGGATGAGCAGACCGGCCCCGCCGATCTCCAGCTCCTCGCCCAGCTCCGCGCCGAGGCCCCGGCGGATCGCCGCCCCGTGCCGCACATAGGCCGGGCAGACGACATCGCCGGGAGCCTCATCGCGCGACTTGTCGACGTGGCCGCCGATGCCGAACGCGAGCTTCCCGGCCAGTCGCGACTCGCCGCATGCCTGACCCCGGCGGTAGCTGAGCAGCTTCCCGTCCCGGACGATCAGGCAGTAGGGGATCAGCTGCTTCCAGGCCGGATCCTGCTCGGCCCTCTCCTTGTCGAGCCAGCAGCCGACGCCGGCCGCCAGCAGCTCCCTCACGTCGCGGTCGAACGCCTGGGTGAACCCGTGCTCGATCGACATCCAGAGCCGGACGGCCTCGGGGACGCAGAGGACGGTTTCCTTCTGCCCTGACATGGCGCGCTCCTATTCGCTCGGAGGAACGCCCAGGGCCCCCGCCACGCGATCGGGGATGCCCCGGGCGAAGGATCAGCGGGCCGCCGCCGCCGGCGTCCCCTGGCGATTCCTGGGCGATTCCTGGGCGTGGGACCGGGGGATCCGATGGAGGGCGAGGGGCGACACCGCGACCATCTGGCCGTGGACCTCGAAGCCGGGGTGACCATTTGCGGGGTCGTAGGGCAAACCGGGATCGACAATAACGCCCAGAGCGGCTAGGCTTTCCATCGCCGGGTTGACGAGTGCAGTGCTCACGGGATCCGCCCTCCAGGGAAATTCGCAGGGAAACCGCCTTGATTTCCCTCCGGATTGCTCGGAATTCCGGAAAACGAGAGTAAACTGCTTCGGCCCCATCCGTCAATCACAAACGAGGTTGCGCCGACGGAATTGACGGCCGTTCAGTACATCTGACGGCCTGTCACGCCGGAGGTTGCGGGTTCGAGCCCCGTCATCCTCGCTGAGAGATGCCCACCCAAGTCCTTACCGGGTGGGCATTTTCGTTTGCAGCCCCGGCCGCTACCATGGACCCATGGAAACCGGCCCGGGGAAATTCCCGGGGAAACTTTTCCCGGAGGCAGAGCGATGGGCCGCCCGCCGAAAGTCTGGTGGGACGAACGCGAGGGCGCGTGGTGCTCGGAGGTCGGCGAGGCGTGGGTGGACGGCAAGGGCCGCCGACGACGCCGCCCGGTCCACTTCACCGGGATTGGGAAGGCCGAGCAGGAGAAGGCCCTCCGTCAGATGCTGAACTACCGGGCCGGGCTCCTGGCCCTGGAGGCGGACCCCTCGGCCGCCCTCACCGTGCGCGACGTCCTGGAATCGTTCATGGAGTGGGCCGAGCGGAGCCGCGAGCCAAGGACGGTGCGGGGCTACGCCGAGGTGCTCCCCATCGTCGCCCGCCACGTCCCCGAGGGGCAGTCGGCCCCGCTCCACGCGAAGACGGCCCGGGACCTCGACCTGGCCGACGTGCAATCGCTGGTCGACCGGATGACCGCCGGGGGATACTCGCCCCACTATGTCGGCCGGATCGTCCGCTCGATCCGGGCCGCCTGGTCCTGGGCGGCGAAGATCGACAAGTCGCGGCGTCCGGTGCAGCTGGTGCCGGCGAACCCCCTGGACGACCTCAAGGCGCCGAAGATCGGCGTCCGGCCCGTCCGGTACGTCGAGCAGGATCTGGTCGAGCGGTTCCTCCGCTGGGCCTGGGCGCGGGCGTCGGCGAAGGAGACCGAACTCTACCGGCGGTTCGCCAGGATGACCGTCCTGCTGACCTGGTTCATCGCCGAGACCGGTTGCCGCCCGGCCGAGGCGATCGCGCTGACATGGGACGGGATCGACCTGGACCGCAAGGTCGCCCGGGTCCGGAACAAGCTCACGACCCGCACCGAGCAGCTCCGGACGATCCCCCTGGGCCGGCGGGCCCGCCTCATCCTGCGCCTCATCCGGCGGATCCCCGACCATCACCGGGAGTTCGTGTTCACCCACAAGCGGGGGCGGTTCTGCGAGTCGCGCGGGGCGGTGTCGGCCGAGGCGGGCGAGCCGTGGAAGGAGTCGGCCTACCAGCAGGCGGTGCGGAAGCTGGTGCTCGCGGCGGCGGCGGATGGGCTGCCGGTCGTCACCGAGGGGCCGGGCCGGTTCGTGCCCTACGCCTTCCGGCACTCGAAGATCAGCGATGACCTGATGAACGGGGGCAACGTGCATGACGTGGCCGTGCTGCACAACACCAGCGTCCGGGTGATCGAGACGACCTATGCCCACCTGACGACCGGCCACCTGACCGGGCTGGCCGAGGAGATGGAGCGGAGGCGCAACGAGAAACGCCGGCCGCCCCCCGTTTAGGGAGACGACCGGCGTCCCACGTCCGAATCCGATCCGCCAAGGAGTCGCCACCGCGGAGAGGAACCCACAACCCCGCGTCGGCCGAGGAGTAGACTAACAGACACCGTGAACGCATTTCCAGCGAAATCCTCAGATCTTGAGGCGGCGCTTCCCGTCCCAGACGAACAGGCCCGCCCCGACCGGCTGCGGGGCCGCCTTCGGGGCCCTCGTCTTGGCCGCGGGCTCGGGCCGGGGGGCCGCCGTCGTCGAGGAGGCCAGGAAGGCGTCGAGGTCGGCCTGGCGGATCCGATAGTCCTTGCGGCCCCGGGTCCTCGCCGGCCTGGCCGAGCCGGGGAGCTGGACCACCCGGAGGTGGCCGTCGAGGATGAGGCCGGTGACGTAGGCCTGGGATCGCCTGAGGATGGCGGCGACCTCGGCCACGGTGAGAAGTGGATTCATGCCTGGCTCCAGTCGAAAGCCCCCTGCATTTCCGCAGGGGGTGGCGTCTTCGGTCGTCGCGGCTTCGGGAGCCGCCCGATCAGTTGCTCGAGGATCGCGATGTGCAGGGTGAGCCAGGACGCGTCCCGCCTGGCCCCGATCAGCGCCTCGCGTCGCGACTCCAGTTCGTCGAGCAGGCGGGTCGAGTCGGCCCGGAGCTGCTCCACCGTCGGCTTCTTCGGCGTCTCCATCTGAGGACCACCCCATGCGTCGGTTCGCGTCCCTGCTCGTCGTCCTGGCCGTCGGTTGCTCCGGTGCCCCGGCCCCCTCCCCCGCCCCGGTCGCCGACCCGCCGTTTTCCGACCCCGCCACCTGGTCGCGGTACTCGGCCGAGCAGCTCGCCCGGATCCACTTCCGCACCCGCTACCCCCACGTCCGGATGGAGCTGGTGGGGGCCGAGATCAACGGCCCCCCGGAGCGGATGGATCTGAGCTATTCGGCGAACGACCTGGACCGATACCGCTGGTTCAAGGTCAACGTCGTCGGCGGCCAGACGGAGCAGTTCGATGAGCGGGAGGGGCGGGTGAAGTAGCGAGGCTCACGCGAGGGCCATCTTCCGGCGACGGGCCGGGGCGGCCTCCTCGGTGAAGTTCGCCCGGACGAGCGCCTCGCTAAGCTGGGGTGGCACCGAGTTGCCGCAGAGCTTGACCTGGGCCGAGATCGGCATCGGCTTGCCCCGGATCGTCGGCTCGATGATGTAGCTGTCGGGGAAGCCCTGGGCCCGGTAAAGCTCGCGGGGCCGCAGCATCCGCAGGCCGATGTCGGCGATCTGATAGGACTCGCCCGCGATCGAGACGAGCCCAAACCGATCGGCCCCGGTAATGGTGTGCATGGGCTCGTCCAGGCCTTGGCCCGTGGCGTTCCCGTAATACTTGGTCAGGAACGCCCGGACCTCGCCGATGTGGTTGCCCTGGCCCGTGACGGTCGGCAGCGGATCGGTCAGCTCGGCCCCGGACCCGACGACGCCCCCGAAGTATTTCGATATGAATGCGGACGCCAGGACGAACCCCTGGGGCGTGACGGTGGGGAACGGGACGCCGACGCCGTGCGTCCTGGGCGGCTGGCCCTCTCGCTCGCCGTGCTGCGCGACCACGAACGGGGCGACGACGCCGAACCCGTGGCGGCCCGTGACGGTCGGGAGCGGGGCGTCGGCGGCCTGGCCACGGAACCCGTCGCCGCCGTGGTTGACCTGGACGAGGAACGGCCTCGGGTTGTCGAGGACGTATCGCTTCACGCCCATCGCGATCCGACGCATCGTCTTCTCGGCCAGGGGCCGGACCAGCCCGAGGGGCCTGGCCTCCTCCCTCGTCAGGAAGATCGAGGGGCACGGGATCGACCAGTCGATGCACTCCGCTGCGGAGCGATGGGGTTTCGGGCGGCCCGGCCCGTGCGTCGGCTCGGGCCAGACGATCGGCGAGCCGTCGCATCGGGCGATGAGGAACAGGCGCTTGCGGCTCGTCGGGGCCCCGAAGTCGGCGGCGTTGAGGATCTTCCACTCGACCTCGTATCCGAGGGTTCGCAGCTGGCCCACCCATCGCTTGAACGTGAGGCCCTTGCGGACGGGGCACGGCCGGTCGTCCGATCCCAGCGGCCCCCAGGTGAGGAACTCGCGGACATTCTCAAGCATGATGACGCGAGGCTTGACCCGCCTGGCCCACCGGACGACGACCCAGGCCAGGCCCCGAATCTTCTTCTCCACCGGCTTGCCGCCCTTGGCATGCGAGAAGTGGCGGCAGTCGGGCGAGAACCAGCAGAGGCCCACGGGGCGGCCCCCGGCGATCTCGACCGGGTTGGCGCGCCAAACGTCCTCGCAGTGGTGGAGAGTCGCCGGGTGATTGATCGAGTGCATCGCAACGGCGTCGCGGCTGTGATTGATCGCCACGTCCACCGCGCGGCCCAGGGCATGCTCGATGCCGAGCGACGCACCGCCGCCGCCGGCGAAGTTGTCGATCACCAGCTCGTCGAACAGGCCGGCCGCGTGCGTCGCCCTGTGATCCTTGCGTTTCTTCATGCGTTCCTCTCGGTGCGGATGATCCCGGACTCGATGTCAGTTCGTCTCGCCCCGCGTCTGCATCGCCAGGACCCCGAGCGAGTCATAGGCCCGCTTGAGCTGGACACCGATGACGGCCAGCGAGCAGACGATCTCATTCCCGTCGACCTTGCCGGTCGCTTCGGAAAGCTTCGCGAGCCGCATTTTCTCAACGATGATCTGCTGCGAGATGTCGGCGAAGGCGTCGCCGAACGGCGGCAGCTCGGCGGGCAGCCGGCCGCTCGTGATCAGCTCCCGCTCGACGTTCTCGACGTGGGCCCAGAGGCTCGGGATCGTCCGGATGTGTCGCGCGTCGCCCATGATGCTCAGTCCTTCCCGGCCGGCTCGGCGGCCTTCGGTTCTTCGCGCAGTTTCCGGTACTGCTCGACGGTGCTGAGGAGTTGCCTCCCCAGGAGTTCCGCCTGCCTGGCCTTCTCTTCGAAGGTGCCGAGGCCGCCGTTCATCACGAACCGGACGGCCTCGCCGATCTGCGGGGTCTTGCCCCAGGCGTAGGTCAGGCTGACGCCCGAGTGCCGCTCGAACTCCGTGATGGTCTGCTTGGATCGCTCCAGGTCGCCCCTCAGCCGGGCGATCTCCCGATCCAGTTGCCCTGTCTCCTGCTTCCTGCCTGCCTCCAGCCCCTCGGCCCTGGCCGTCCGCCTCTCGGCCTCCAGCAGCGCCTCGGCGGGCGACTCGCCGGCCGCCTTGCGGAGCAGCGCGGCGAGGAACTCGCGGTCGACCGGCTGGGGCGTCAGCTTCGGGGCCTCGGTGACGACGACGAGCTTCTTCCCCCGGGGTGCGATCAGGCCCCAGGTCGGCGGCAGCTCGCCGGGCCGGACGATGCCCTTCTGGCCGATGACCAGATACCACCGATCGCAGTAGCGGCAGATGGCCTCGGCCTTGGCGGGGTCTCTCAGCTCCTTGAGCCAGTCCTGGCGGCTGGCCTTGATCTCGAAGCCCATGAGGTCGAGCCCGCGCGACGGCCAGCAGCTCATCGCGATCGCGTCGGCGGATCGCCCGGCCCTGGCCCCGGTGGCGTCCGCGACCTCGAAGTAGAGGGCATACTCGGGGAGCGGGTACTTCTCCCGCAGCGCGGCCCGGATCTCGGCGGTGCGGAGCGGGACGATGGACTCGGTTTCGGCGTCGGTGCTCATGTGGCCGCCTTGAATCGGGGGGTGACCGGATCGACGTATGCGTAGAAATCCCAATCCGACCGGATCCACACGCGGCCGGTCCGGTCGCATCGATAGATCACGAACCACTCGCCCGTCTCGTGGTGCGATCCGTGGGCGATGACGGTATAGATCCCGCCCTTGTGGTGGAGGACCTTCGTGTCATTGGCGAAGTGCGTGGTGATCCCATCGGGTTGGCTCATCCCGGCCCGCCTTCCTTGCTCGTGACCCTGATGGAGAGCATCGCGAAGCCCTCGGGGATGAACCGGCCCCGGGCGACGTGGGTGATCGTGGCTTCGATCTCGCGGCCCGTGTAGGAATCGGACTCGGGATCGTATTCGCGAAGTTCAAGCTCGTCCCCTACCTTGAACTTACGATCATCCTTGCGGAACTCGGCGTTCTTCCGCCCGGCCCAAACCTCGCCGAAGAACTCGGGCCAGGTCTTGAGTTCGTGGACGTGATAGTTGTGGCCCTGGCAATGGCCCGTCTCGTCGCAGCGGTCACAGGTCGGGACGACCTCGAACCCCTGGGCCTGCAATTTGCCCAGCTCGGCCCGGATCTCGGCCGCCGTGAGGTTTCGGCCCGTCTGCTTGTCGCAGAGGCATCCCTCGATGTGGCTGTCCCGCCTGGAGAGCAGGATGGCGATGTCGAACGAGACGCAGAAGCGTTGCGCGGTGCGGGTGATCATGGCGACACGGCCCCCAGGAAGATCGCGGCGTAGGCCGCCAGGGCGAAGGTGAGGATGACGAGCACGGCCAACGTCGCGGTCTTCATCGGGCCACCTCCTTGGCCTGGGACGCGAGGCGGCTGCCGAGCGACACGAGCAGGTCGGACGCCCTCGCCGGGGGGATGGACCGGACCACTTCGAGGATCCGGAGCTGGATCCCCAGGTCGCCGGCCAGGTCGCCATAGATCGGCGAATGGGCGATGTCCTGGGCGGGGCGATCCGCCTTCGCGGGCGGGCCGTTCCGCGAGGCGATGATCGCCTTCATGCTCTCGTGGTTATCGATGTCGCCATTCGATTCGGTGACCGCCCTGAACGGCGGGCCTCCGATCGAGTTCGGGACGGCGTCGGCGTCCTTCTCGTCCTCGGCCTGGTCGAGCGAACGGACGAGGCCGAGCTTGCGGGACTCGATCTGCCGCAGCTTCTCGGCGACCCATTCCGCATGCGACGGCAGCTCGACCTTGGCGAAGTCCTCGCGGCTGACGTGCCGCAGCTTGAGGTCGAAGGTCGGGCCGGGCGTCTGATACTTGAGGATCGCCTGGGCCGCCTCCAGGTCGTCGGCCTCGATGAAGCAGTAGCTCTGCCCGTGGCCGGTGACGACGTAAACCGCCAGCTCGCCCGGCCCGACCTTCGGGGCCTTGGCCTCCTTGGCGGCGGCGCGGGCGGCCTTCTCCTGCTCGTCGAACGTGTCGACCGCCAGGCGGCGGGCCTCCCCCTCCACGTGCCCCTCGGTCATGTAATGCTTCGTGAGTTCCTTGATCCGTTCCGCTCGGCTCATGGCTTCGTCTCCCTTGATCTCTCGGGCTGGCATCAGTTGCCCCCCGCCTCGTCGACGAGGCGTCCGAGGTTCTCCACCAATTGCCGCCGCGCGGTCCGTTCGGCGCGGAGGTCGGCCCTGGCGTCCGTCAGCTGCTTGCCGAGGCTCGCGATCTCCGCGAGCGCGTCGGCGATGGCGTTGCGGTCGGCGGCGTCGATGCGACGGTCGCCGGGGAGCCTGCCCGGGTGGAGCAGGCCCTTGAGTCGTTCGATGGTGCCGGGGTCCATGGCTCGCTCAGAACAGGAAGCCGGCCGGCGCGGGCTCGCGGTCCTCGACGGGATCGGGCTCGCGTCTCGGCGGCGGTGCGGGCTTCGGCCTCGGGAGGGCCGGGGGCGGCGTCGCGGGGAGGTCGATCCGCATGCCGTCGAACATGGGCGACCCGCCGTGCGGCCTGGGGACGAACCGGCTGACGACGTTGGCCGGGGTGACGGGCTTCGCGTCCGCGTCGGCCAGGCGGAACCCGTAGATCCCCGACCGGGCGCAGACGAGGACGGCATAGCCGTCGAGGAAGTTGACCTCGGGTGCCTGGAGGAAGAGCCGCCCGTTGGACCGCGACCAAGTGCATCCCGGCGGCGTCGAGACCAGGGCCGGCGGCCCGGGGAGGGGCCGCCACTCCATGGTGAAGGGGTAACCGGAGTCGTCGAAGCGATGCGGGATCGGCTCCAGCGACTCCAGCTCCAGCCGGGTCATGACCTCTTCCAGGCGGCGATGGGTGAACTCGATCGAGTAGACGGCGATGACCACGGCGGTTTCCCCGTTCGGATCAGGAGCAGACCAGCGGCATGTCGATCTTGTCGAACTCGAACTCGGCCTGGATCTGGACCTTCTTCAACGCATCGACATGCTCGCCCTCGATCGATTCGAGGCCGTGCCGGCGTATTACGTTCCAGAAGCCCCAGACCTCGAAATCGTGCTCCCGCATCTTGAGCTTGGGCCGGCCCTGGTCGTCGGACTTGGGCGTCTTCGAGTCCTCCGACTCGGCGCAGTAGACGATCGCCAGGTGATGAAGCTCGTGATCGAGCAGCGCGAGCTTCCGCTTCTCGGTCATGTCCTCCCACGCCTCGGCGTCGATGGTGAGGGTCGCGTCGGCCATGCCCTCGGCCCGCTGGGCGACGGGGTTGATCTTGACCTTGGCTGCGCAGCGGACGCCGTGCCGCTTGATCGGGGCGTTGTAGTTCTCGCCGGCGTCGTCCCACTCGCCCCGGGCCATCACGACGCTGATCGTGACCTCGGCCTTGTCCAGGTCGCCGTGCCAGAGGCTGCGGGCCCGCTCCACGAGCATCAACGTGTCGTCGTCCGGTCTCTCATATCTCGGCATCTGTCACTCCATTCAATTCCAGGTGTCGTCTCAGCAGCTTGAGGCCCGCGACATGGCATCGCGAGGCGGAACTCAGGTGGATCCCGCGGGCCTCGGCGATCTCGGCCAACGAGGCCGGGTCGCCGTCGATCCCGTAGTACGCGAGGATGACCTCGCGGATGTTCTCCTGCTTGCCATCCAGGGCACGCAGGCGATCGAGGGCCAGGCCGGCGACCTCGGACAGGGCGGCGAACTCGCACGGGCCGCCCTGGACCTCGTCGGCCACGTCGTAGCAGAGCCCGGCCGACTCCTGCCGCCCCTTCCGGAGCTGGTCCATGAGCTGCCGCAGGTGGGACCGCATCCGCCAGGTGGCATAGGTCAGGAACGTGCCCCGGTCGGGATCCCAGCCCCTCGACGCCTTCACCAGGCCCACCCTGGCGACGCCGGCGTATTCCTCCAGCAGCGCGGGGTTGATCCGGCGGCCCTCGGCGCGGCGGGCATACTTCGCGGCGAGCTCGTGGCACCAGAACATCCCGTAGCGGACGAGCGTCTCGGCGGCTTCGGCGTCGCCCGCCCTCGCCCGGAATCCGATCTCGCGGGCCTCGGCCTCGCTCAGCCAGACCCGCACGCTTTCGTCGATGTAGAGGGGGTCATCAGGCCGCATCGAAGATCGGCTCCAGGGTCTTGGGTGCGAATCCGACGACTCGATAGCCTTCGAGGATCAGTGGCATCGCCTTGGCCAGGTAGCGGTCGCAGTCGGTCCAGATCGCGACGCCGCCCCGGGCGATCACCGAGTTGAGCCAGTCCAGCTGGTCTTGCGTCGGCATCTCGCCCGGCTTCTTGATCTCGACCTCCAGGTGGACCCCGCCCGGGATGATGCACCACAGGTCGCTCATCCCCGCCTCGTTGAACCAGACCCATGAGGTTTTGCCCTTGTATGTGAACGGGACGCGGGTGACGTTGCGGCGGTGGACCTGGAGCCCGAACGATTCGAGGACGCCGATGCATCGGGACTGGACCGAGCCCTCGGGCGTCGACTTGCGGCGGCGGCTCATGCCGTGACGGCCTGGATCGTCTGGATCGTCAGCCGACGCCGCAGCATGTACTCCTCATCCATCATCAGCGGCATCAGGACGTGCTCGCGGCAGGATCCCTTGAGGACGATGGCCTGGCTCGCCTTCGGGGCATCCGGGTCGCGATACAGGTCGATCGCCAGGGCCGAGTCGGGCGGGAAGAAGTGGATCGCCTCCTTGAGCAGCCTCGGGGCGATCGGCAGGTCGTACCGGGTGAGCGACTGGAGCGAGGAGACCTCGTATCCGCCCGGCACGAACACGACGCCCGAACCCTCATGCCCCTCGATCGAGTGGAGCAGCAGCTCCTCGCCGACGATCTCGATGTCGACCGTGGTGCTGTCCTTGTCGCCGACCGCCATGACGTGATCGAACGAGTCCTGGAGCACCTCGGCGGCCTCGAACGCGAGGCGGTAGGCGTGGAACTTCTCGTTCGGGTAGATGCCCGTCCAGTCCGGGAACCGGCCCTCGCCGAGCGGGAAGACCATCACCGTCGGCGGCTTATCCCTCGCCGATCGGCAGGCGATGCGGCAGATGTGGCCGTTGGACTCGCGGCTCTCGGGGAAGGAGATGGAGGCGACGTCGTCCTCCCGGTAGAGCCCGGAGAACAGGCCGGCGGCCTGGGCGATGAAATGCTCCGGGATCAGCATCCCCGGCGAGTCCTTGGCGACGGGGAGATTGAACTCGTCGGCCCCCAGCCCGCTCGTCGTGACGGCCAGGGTGACGATCCCCAGGCGGCGGCCGTCGGTCGCGCACGCCGTCATCCGGAACTCGCGGCCCTGCGGCCTGTCGAGCTTCACGCAGATGCTGCCGAGGGCGTATCGGGGCGATTCGGGCTCGGTGAACCGGGTGAGGGCGACGACGTGCTTGAGGTCGGCAAGCGTCATCTCGATCGCCGGCGGGTCGCCCGCGCGGATCAGGGCGGGATAGCCGTCGGGGTCAAGCTTCTCCAGCGTGAAGACGCCGTTCGAGGTCGTCACCTTGACGTGGGGGCCGAGCTCCTGGTCCTCGGTCAATTCGAGCGTCAGGAAACCGCCCTTGACCTTCTCCTGGGCCCGGAGGATCGCCAGGAAGCGGTCCCGGGGGAGGAGCATCGATCCGTCGGTCGAGTCCTGGCACCCGTCCGGGTAGGCGACCACGGTGACCTTGCCGGTCGACGAGGCGATCTGGACAACGCCCTTCTTCGCCCGGACCAGGATGGCGTCGGCGACGCCGACCTTGCTCCGGGTCGATCGGACGCCGGCCACGCCCGCATAGGCCCGGCCGAATGCCTTCGGGTCGTCGATGTAGAGCTTCATCGGGGGTTCCCTTCGGTGTGGAGGAAGAGGAATCGGAGTGCGTCGTGGGGGAGCTGGAGCAGGCCCCGCGGTTCGAGCTGGAGCGTGCGCCGGCCGTAAAATCCGGGGATCGTCTGGTCGCAGCGGATGCCCAGGTTCTTGAGCATGAGCTGGGCGGGGAGGTTGGTCTCGGGCACGTTGACGGCGAGGTAGGGCCGCCTCGGGCTGAGCTTCCGGGCGATCAGCGAGCGGATGATGGCGCTGCCGATGCCCCGCCGCCGCCGCCCCGGGTCGACGACCAGTTCGGTGACGGTGACCATCTCGCGAGCGAGATAGACCGCGCCGAATGCGACGACGGGCTGGTCGGAGCCGTAATCCCCGGCCGCATCCCCCAGCGCGACGAACCCGAGCCAGTCGTGCCGGACTTTCCGCTTGAAGTGCGCCATGTCCCTGCACCAGACGAGGCCCCCGAACCTCGCGATCTCGGGGAAGTTGAAGTTGACGGTGAACGACAGGGAGAGGCCCGCTTCGGTGATAGGCATGGTGTCTCCTCAGTAACCTCTCGCGAGATTGTCGAACTTCACGATTTCGGCGAGATACGCCAACGCGGCCGTCGCCGTTTTCCCGTTGCGGTTCTTTGCCACAATCACGTCAGCCTCACCCCGACGATCGCCTGCGTTGTAGAAGCAGGGCCGATGGAGAAGGATGACCTTATCCGCGTCCTGCTCGATCCCCCCGGATTCGCGTAGGTCGCCGAGCTGGGGCTTGTGATCCTTCCGCCCCTCGACCTGACGGTTGAGCTGACAGAGGCACATAACAGGGATCTTCAGCTCACGCGCAAGCTCCTTCAGCCGTCGCGAGATGTCGGCAACGTCTTCCTGGCGAGAAGCCGACCCTCGCTTGCGGTCGTTCTCGACGGTGATCAGCTGCAGATAGTCGATCACGACCAGGCCCAGCCGCCCCTCGCGAACCCTGCGGCGGGCGTTCGCGGCGATCTGGGTCAACGTCCGCTTCGGCGCGTCGTCGATGAGGATTGGCAGCGAGCGGACGTTGCGGATCGCCTCCGCGAGCCTCTCGGCATCCTCGCCCTCGATCGCCTCGCCCTCGACGATCTGGCGTAGTCCCACAACGGCCGTGGATGCCACCAGCCTGTCGATTAATTGATCCCTCGGCATCTCGAGCGAGACGAAGAGGGATTCCACTTTCAGCCGGCGGGCGTATCTCGCGCACATCTCCAACGCGAGGGCCGTCTTGCCGATGGACGGCCTGGCCGCCAGGATGACCAATTCGCCGGGGCCGAGGCCTCCCAGGATGCCATCCAGTTTCGTCAGGCCGGTGAAGAGGCCCGAAGGTCCGACCTGGCGGCGAGCCTCGATGATGCCCTCATAGCCTTGCATGGCCTCGGCCAGGGAAACCGTCTCTTGCATCACCACCCTGGAGACGGCGGCCGTCAGCCCTCTCTCTGCCGCGGCGGTGATATCCGCCACCGGTTGCCGTGCCGAGCAGCCCCTAATCACATCGGATGCCATCTGGTGCAAGCCACGTTTGATGGCCGCCAGACGGACGAACTCGCAATGAGTTTCCAGCCCATAGGCATAGATCCCGACCGATTTATCCGCCATATCGCGGAGATCAAACATCAATCGGTCTTCATCGCCCCATTTGTCTAGAGCATCGGCCTCCCGGATGGCATCGGTGACGGCCAGAAAATCGACGGACCTGCTTTTCGCCCTCAGTCCCTGGATCGCCTTGAATAGGATCTGATGGGCGTCGGAGAAGAAATCATTGACGTCGATCAACTCGGCGGCCCGGTCGATGGCCTGATATTGATCGGGCCCCGAGTAGAGCATCAGTCCGATGACGAGCTTCTCCGAACCGATCGTGTCCTGGTACCACTCGGCTGTCATCGGCCCACCGCCCTGGAGGCATAGGCGGCCTCCTGCTTGCGGAGCTTCTCCTCGACCTTCCGATCCTCCTCGTCCGATTCCTCAAGACGGGGCGGCGACGGCGTCCCGTCCCGGAGCAGCCGGCCGTGCTTGTCGGTGCGATAGTCCTCCCACGGCTGCTGGGAGACCGGACGCCCCGCCCTGCGGTCCTCCTCCGCGAACCGCTTCCAGGACTGGAGCGCCTTGAGGGCCCAGAGCTTGGGCCGGGCGGCCTCGGCGGCGATGGCCGCCTGGATGGCCTGGAACGCCCAGGGGATCGGGTAGCCGCTGGTGAGGTTGAGGAGCCCCGACCCCTCCCAATCGAGCGGGTTCGGCGCCGACTCCGCGACCCATCGCGTCAGCTGCTCGAAGGTCTCCGGAGTCGAGAAGATCCCCTCCTCGGCGACGACCTCTCCCCCGCGCGAATTGTCGTAGTCTTCTGAATTCTCTGAATTCTCTTCTTCACGCGCGTTCCTATATGGGGCCGCCGGGGGGGTAGTCACTTTTGATAGGGGGGGGGTGATCACTTTTGATAGGGGGGGGGTGATCACTTTTGATAGGGGGTCCCCCTTCATTTTTGATAGGGGGGGGGGCTTCACTTTTGATAGGGGGTCCCCCTTCACTTTTGACAGGGGGGGGGGCTTCACTTTCGATAGGGGGTGCCTCCTCTCCCCGTCGCCCCATCGCGAGCCGGAACCCGCCGCCGAGGCCGCCCTCGCGGTCGAACCGGGCGACGAGCTTCGCGGCGTCAAGCTCGCGGATCGCGCGGGCGATGGCCTGCTGGTCCCGCTCGAGGATCTCCTTCAGCTGGGCGTAACTGACCCGGCTGACGATCTCCCCCCGCTCCTCGACGGAGTGCAGGAGGAGGGCGCCATAGGTGAGCTTGGCCAGGAGGGAGAGGCCGCGGCCGTTGAGGGCGAGCGGGATCATGATGAAGGTCCGGTTGGTGCTCACGGTTGCTCGATTCCGGGGAGCCGATCAGGCCGTGCGGTCGTCGATGGCCTCGGCGATGAGCTGCCGGCCGGCGGCGTTGACGTAGGAGTTCGTGAGCCCGGCGAGCTGGTCGGCGTAGCCGTCGAGGCCGAGGGCGTCGAGCCGGTCGAACATCACCGGCTCGTCGGGATAGCCGCCGCGTTCGATGGGCTGGATCCACCCCTTCTCGACCGCCTCGTCCCAGAGGTGCCGGGCCACGTCGGCGGCGGTCGCCAGGATCGCCTCCTGGGCCGTGGGCTCGCGTCCCGCCTGCGCCCGGAACCGCTCGATGAACCGGGGCCGCTGCCGCTCCAGCAACGCCTCGATGCGGCCCTTCAGCGGCGTCCCGGGCGGCGTCCGGATGGTTTCGGCCTTGGGGGGCCTCGACGCCCCTTGTCGCGGCTGCTGCGGCTTCTCGCCCCCCTCGCCCTGGAGGACGCCCTCGCGGTTGAATAGCTCGCCGATGCAGAGCAGCCGCTCGGCGGCGTGGACCTCGGCCCGCTTGATCGCCATCTTGAGGACGGTGTTGCGCGAGTCGGCGGCGTTGTCGACCTCGACCCGATCGCCGCCGCCCCCCGCCTGGAACCGCTCATCGCCCTTCGGGAACCTGGCCTTGCAGCCGCCGAGCTTCGGCAGGCAGTACCAGCCGCCCCCGTATTCCTCCTTGCTGGGGATGACGGCCTCCTTGCCGCACTCGGGGCAGGCCTGGTTCTGCCGCTTGGCGCCCCGGAACCGATAGTTGCTCTCGCGGGTCGAGCAGGAGCCCATCCCCTCGCCGATCGTCTTGCCCGAGGCCCGGTGGATCAGCCGGACGCGGACGATGTACTCGACGTCGTCCCGGCCGGGCTCGTCGCCCTCGACCCGGGTGATCTCGCTCTCGGGGTAGCAGTTGAAGAGCATGAACGCCTTCAACGCCCCGTCGGCGAGCAGCGTCTTGCGGTCGGTCTTGGGGATCTTGCCGAAGTCGACCTCCTCGACGAACTGCGAGGAGATGAACTCGCGGATCCCCTGGAGCTGCTCGACGGCCTCGCGGTACTGGTCGGCCTGGAGGATCCCGCCCCGCGGCGGGGCCGGGAGGATTTCCCCGTTGGTGTCGCTCATAGGGTGGCCATCCTCGGTTGGTTGGCGGTCAGTTGGGCCGGCTCGTCGACGACGACGGCCCCCTCCGGGGTGCGGACGACGCGATAGCGGACCCCGTCCAGGGCGACGGACCCGCCCCTCGGCATCGCGTGGGCGAGGGCGGCCTCGGCCTCGCTGCTGGCCGCGACGGCCTCGTCATAGAGCCGGGCCGCGCGGTCCGTCGCCGCCTTGAGCTGCTTCCAGTTGGAGAGCGCGGCCGCCTCGTTCGACCGCGACGCCCGCAGGATCCGGGCGAGGTTCGTCGCGATCCGCCTCGATCGTGTCACTGGACGGCTCCTCCTGCGGCGGGACGATGTTGAGCACATAGGCGCCGGTGCGATGCTTCCGGAGGCGGAAGGCCCACCCGGCGAGCCGGAACAGCGAGAGGTCATAGTCGGGGGCGATGCACCGATCCCAGTGGTCGCGTTGGAGCTCGACCTCCAGGTCAGTCGCGGCGGCGGCCGAATCGGAATGCGCCGCGATGTAGGCGCGATGGGCCTCGCGATGGGCGGCCTTCCTCGCCTCGGCGTCGAGGTAGCGGGCCACCGCGTCGGCGATCGCGGGCGTCGGCTCGCGCTCGCGGTAGGTCATCCGGCCGAACACGAACGGCCCGCGCGTGCCGATGATCTCGACCTCGGGCTTGGCCATCGGTCAGATCTCCGACGCGAGCGCCTCGACCTCGGCCTGGGCCCGGAAGTATCTCGCGGCGGCCGAGCGGAGCGGCTCGGGGAGGCCGAGGAGGGATCGCAGGCTCTCGCCCATCGAGTCATCCCCATCCGGCCACTCGTTGATGTCGGGGAACAATTCCCCGACGTTTCGCTGTATATAGAGAAGTTTACGCGTGGCGATCTGCGACATTCGCGTGGCTCCGACGAGGCTGGCGGGATGGTGCATCGGATCCGGACGGGGGCGATCAGCCGCACGCCTGCGCGGCGAGCTTGTCGTATTCGCGCAGGTGGTCGACCATCCGCCTCGCGACGGCGGGCTCGACCACGCGATACTTGCCGAGCTTCACGGCCTTCTCGCCCTTGAAGACGAGCACGGCCAGGACGGTGTTGGCGTTCCGGCCCAGGTGGGACGCCAGATCCTTGATCGTGATGAGCTTGTTGGGCAGCTCGGAGATGGTGGCCGCCTTGGGACGCCGAGGCACCTTTTCTGCATTAGCCCGATTCAATTTTTCGCTCCCGGAAGTAAACTCGGGTCGTAACCGGAATCGCTGATCGCGACTTCCATAACTAAGATTACGGAATCCGTAAGCAAAATGCTTCCGATTTTCCGGAAAATTTTCCGAGAGGGTCGAGATGCCCCCCAGACCGGACGCAGGCGACGGCCGGAAGGAAGCCACCCAACCGCTTTGGGCGCAAAGGGTTGAGGCGAGATTCTTGGAGTTCGAGCCGAGGATGACCTGGTATCAGCTTTCCGGGAAGGTCGGGATATCCCAGGGCCGGCTCTCGGAGTGGAACCACGGGCGGGGCGCGCCGGACTGGAAGCAGATCCAGGCCATCGCCGACGCCATCGAGGTCCCGGTGGGATACCTGACCAGGGAGGACGGGGGCCCCGTCGCGTTCCCCGTGCTGGCCGACGACGAGAAGCTGCTCGTCCAGGCCGCCAGGACGGTGGGCGTGCTGGAGATCCTCAAGATCGTGTTCGCCGCGGCGGTCGGGAAGGCGCCGCCCGAACCCCAGAACGCGAAACGACCGGACGGGCCCGTGGAGTTCGGGCCGGTCCGGTCGAGGGAGGGCGGGAAGTCGTCGGAGGACGATCCCGGATTCGCGGTGAAGCCGAAGAAGAAGCCGGGGCCTAAGAAGCCGGGTGGCCCGTCAGCCTGACGACGGCGATCTGGCCGTTGCCCAGGCGACGCGCCCGGACGTCGCCTTCGAGGTGCGGGGGCATCTCGCCCGCGTCGAACAGCTCCAGGGTCACCGTGAGCCACGACGTCGCCGGGACGTCCTTGAAGTCGAAGTCAACCGGCCGGGCGACCGGCCGGGCGACGGGGGGGAGGCCGGCATCGGCCTGCATTTGATGCGGCATCGCAGGGGGTCTCACGCGGGGGCCTGCTATACGGATGTGCGCCTATCTCGATTCGACCGCGTGGGGGGCCGGCCGTCAAGCCCATACTAGACGAGATGGGGGAGTATCCACAACGAGGCAAGTTTTTGCACGCCCGTCGCGGGCATCGCGATCCCCATTCCCGATCGCGTGAGGAGATTTTTCGGAAATCGCGGTGTGGAAAAAGATAAGTATTGCGCATAACGAGTAATCGTCCGCCTCGTTCCCCATCGAATCCGAGGGTCGATCACATGAGCACCGCGACGAAGCCCGCGAAGAACGGTAAGCCCCAGATCAACGGTGATGTCCAAGTCGGCCAGGTCTCGCTCCCCCGCCCGAACGTCCAGATGGTGGATATCCATCTGGTCGGCGACTCGCCGCTCATCTGTCACGCATGGTCGAAGAAGGCGAAAGAGGAGATGCTCGCCAAGCAGATGAAGAAGGCCAAGACGGCCAAGGAGGCCAAGAACCCGGAGCGGGATTACCAGGAATCCCTCTATCACATGCCGGGTGGCGGCTATGGTTTCCCCGCCGTCGCGTTCAAGAGTGCGGCGGTCGACGCGTGCTCCTACATCGACGGCTTGACCAAGGTCGAGGCCCGCGGCGCGTTCCACATCGTCGGCGACATGGTCCCGATCCTGGGCGAGCCCCAGCGTCGCGAGGACATGGTCCGGATCAACGGCACGACCGCTGACATCCGCTATCGCGGCGAGTTCCGCGAGTGGTCGACGTCGTTCCTGGTCCGGCTCAACGTCAACGTCATCTCCGTCGAGCAGCTGCTGAATCTATTCGCCACCGCCGGCTTCGCGATCGGCGTCGGCGAGTGGCGTCCGCAGCGCGATGGTTCTTTCGGGATGTTCCGCGTCGGCATGATGGAGTCATAGGCGATGAATGAACGCATCCCCGTGCGTTATGAGTGGCGGCCGGGATCGAGGTACACGGTCCCGGCCGAGGCCGTCGGTCGCGAGATCGATCGCCTCGGGCGTGAGTCCGGCCTCGCGTTCGAGGGCGTCACGCCCGAGATGGTGATGGAGGCGGGCAAGGATCCCGAGAATCCGCTCCACTCCTGCTTCACCCACGACACCGACAAGGCCGCCCGCCTCTACAACCTCGATGAGGCGAGGCTGCTCATCCGCTCGATCCGGCCGATCGCCGTCAGGGTCTTCCCCGATGTGGATCAGGCCGCCCACGCAATCTATCGCGTCAGGGTGACACTCCCGGACGGGAACGGCGCCTATGTCCCCACGCAAAAGGTCATGGACGACGTCACGCTGCGCCAGCAGGCCCTCACCGATTGCGTCCGGCTGCTCCGGGGCATCCGCAAGCGATACGCATCCCTCGAAGAGATGGCGGAGGTATTCGCACTCATCGATGGGATTGGGGTGGGGGATGAGGTTCTAGCCTGACTCGGCTGGCAAGGCGGGGCGCGGCGCGGCGCTGCAGGGCTGGGCGCGGCGAGGCCGGGCATGGCTGGCCTGGCGAGGCATGGCACGGCGGAGCAAGGCGAGGCCTGGCGGGGCTAGGCATGGCATGGCTGGCATGGCTGGGCTGGGCTGGGCCGGGCGTGGCAGGGCGAGGCTGGGCTGGCTTGGCTTGGCTTGGCGGGGCTGGGCGTGGCTTGGCTTGGCCTGGCTGGGCTTGGCAGGCGAGGCAAGCCTAGGTTGGGCAAGGCGAGGCATGGCTTGGCGAGGCTGGGCATGGCTGGCAGGGCTGGGCAAGGCACGGCTGGGCAAGGCGAGGCATGGCTTGGCGAGGCTGGGCATGGCTGGCAGGGCTGGGCAAGGCACGGCTGGGCAAGGCACGGCTGGGCAAGGCGAGGCATGGCTGGGCATGGCTGGCATGGCTGGGCTGGGCTGGGCGGGGCTGGGCAAGGCATGGCTGGCTTGGCGGGGCTGGGCGGGGCTGGGCGAGGCTTGGCAAGGCAAGGCAGGGCCGGCTAGGCTGGGCCCGGCGAGTCTTGGTGGGGCGCGGCGTGGCTGGGCGTGGCCGGCAACATTTCAATTTCCTTACATGCGATGCATTTCCAGAACGGCACGCCGCCCCCGTCGCGCAGGCACTCGCGCAGCCCCTCGGCGCAGCCGCAGGGGAGGCGCCGGCCCCGGTGCTCGCACTTGAGCGCGGCCAGGCCGACCGCCAGCGGGACGGTTCCCGTCCTGGGGGGCGGGAGTTCGCGGGGCTGGGCCACGCCGAGCAGGCCGTGTGCTTGGACGGGGCTCGACGGCGGCGGGTCCTCGGGGCAGGCAAACGGGGCGGGCTCGCCGGTGGTGGCCCGCCAGATCTGCCGCCGGAAGCCGCAATGCCCCGCCCGGATCTGCTCGCACGGCCGGGGATTGCCCCATTTGAGGGCCCAGCAGACTTCCGGGCGATCGGCGAAATCGCACTCGGGGTGGTCGTCGCGTGCCGGCAATGGGTCACTCCGTGAAGCTGCCGGTCCCGGCCGGGGCACCGCCGAGCGTGTAATTGATGTCCGGCTGGGGGTAACCGGAGAACGTGCAGAGCATCGGGGGGGCACTTGTTGCACAGGGCCCGTCGCCGGCCACCTGGGCGTAGAACCGCAGTTCTACCTTGGCTGGATTCGCGGCAACATATGCGTCCGACATGATGTAATTGCCGACGGGAGCCTTGAGGCACCACGCGTAATAGCCCGACCCGCCCGTTCCTCCGCCATCGTTCGCCTCAAAGATGATGGTCGCGGCGACGCCGGTCGCGAACGTGGTCCCGATCGTGCCGCCGGGGTCGGCCGCCGTGTAGATCTTTCCCGCCCCGCTGTACGTGTAGGGGGAGCTGATCCACGTGCCGTAAGTCACGTCGTACGTGAGCGTGAAGGTCCCGGCCCACGAGACCGTGAGCGAGATCGTGGCCGTGTGGGCCAGCGGCTCCCACCCGCGGCACCCGAAGCACGTGTAATTCGCCGTGTCGATCAGCATCGTGACGAACGGGAAGCCCACCGTCACGCTGCCATTGCAGCTCAGCGGGATTGTCGAGGCGACGAGGTTCGAGAACCCCGTCTTGATGAACGTCACGTCGTAGCTCGCGCCCGGGCCCGCAAACGTGCTGGTCCAGTTGCCCGACGAGTTGGTGGTGGTGGTCGCGTAGAGCGTCCCGCCCGACCGGATCTCGACCGTCGCCCCGGGGATCGCCCCGCCGCACTGGCTCCGGGCCTGGCCCGACATCGTGTTCGACGCACCGTTGATCGACAGATTGAGCGCCAAATTCGAGCATGCGAACGTGAACGTGCCAGTATAAGTCGCGAAACCCGACAGCGCGACCGTGACACCCCAGACGCCGGCCGCCCCGGGGGTGAACGTGGCGTTCCCGGAGACGTTCGTCGTGGCGACGAGGGTCGTTGCCCCGAGCGTGATCGTGACGGTCGCGCCCGATCGATTGACCCCTCCGCATTTGACGTTGACCGTGAGCGTGCCGGCGCAAGTGGCGGTGACGGCCGCCAGGTCGGCGACCCAGATGCCGTCCACATTTTCGGCCAGGATGTTGGTCCCGGCCGTCGGGATCCCGTTGATGATGAGGACGGGGGCCGAGACCGAGGTGTCGACGGTGAATGCGGGAGTCGCCCCCTCGGTCGCGTTGAAGGCCACCGTGACGGGCCGGGTCAGGTACACCCGATTGGCCACGGTCGGGATCGATCCGCCGTTGTAGACCTGCCCGAGGTAGGTGCGCAGCCCGTTCGCGGCCGGCCGCTCCGGACGCATCAGGGCGT
Source organism: Isosphaeraceae bacterium (assembly GCA_965279195.1). Lineage (GTDB taxonomy): Bacteria > Planctomycetota > Planctomycetia > Isosphaerales > Isosphaeraceae > CBDIHP01. The sequence goes on along the minus strand of CBDIHP010000020.1, from coordinate 23,488 downwards.
TCCAGAAGCGGTCGTAATCCCGCGAATACAGCTCTCGGATCGAGTCGCCCTCGTTCATGCGCGGAAATACCAGTTGCCGTCTTCGTGCTTCCTCACCGCATACGGGCCGGTCCCATTCGCCGGGATGTTGGACCCCAGGTTGACCGCATAGATCGCGGGGTCGCTCGATGACGCATAGCTGGGCGTCGCCCCCTCCGTGAGATTCACGGAGGCGTCGACCGGCAGCAGCTTGTAGACCCGATTGGCCGCCGTCGGATAGGAGCCGTCGCTGGTCGTATTGCAGAGGACGACCCTGCTCCCTTCGGAGACATAGATCGGGGCGCGCTCGGAATCCTCGTCCCGGCCGAACTGGCGGGAGTACAGCTCGCGGATGTCGCCGGCGTTGTCCATCAGAACTTGCCCTCGCCCCGGTCGTCGCTGAGGTGGAGGATCGTCTCCTGGCGGCTGTCGAGCTTGTACTCGATCCCGACGACCGCCGGATACCGCTTGCCCTCGCCCGCCTCGTTCCCGATGTTCGTCTGGAGCGACATCTCGCGGCCGGCGATCTTGGTGATCCGGTCGCCGAGCTTCCAGGTGTTGACGATCTTGGGGATCGTCAGCGGCCCGGCCAGGGGCGGTGTCTCGTTCGCCGCCCGCCTCGCGATCGCCTCGTAGGAGGCGTCGTCGGAGTCGTCGCGCTTGATCTCGCTCGTCTCGTGGTCCGACCGCAGGGCCGAGGTCGAGTGGATCACGTTGTACTGGTAACGGTCGCGGCCGTCGATGTACCTCATGACCCGGAAGGCGGTCGGGCTGGCGTCCCGCTTCTCGGCCTTGGCCTCGAAGACCCGGTCGCCCTCGATCACCGCCGTGAGCTTGAGCTTGAACCGGGTCTCCCCGGCCTTCGCCGTCGCCGACATGGCCCGGATGGTCCCGCTGACGGTCTTGGCGTTGACCCCGAACGCGATCGACTTATTCCCCGAGTCCCAGGCGTCGGGGTTGTTGATCTCCAGGGTGATCCCGAAAGCGGTCTGGTACAGCTGCCAGCCGTTGGGGATCGGGTACCACGTCCCCGTGCCGTCCCAGGGGCCGGGCGACGGGCCGGCGTAGTCGGTCGACAGCTCGAGGATCGCCTGGCGGGCGTTGCCCAGGTCGTCGGTGGTGAACAACGCCTTCTTCCCCGGCCGCCGCCGCACCACGTACAGCGACTCGTCCTCGTCCTCGCCCCCGAGGATCTTCTTCATGGAGGTCGGCTGGTCGGTCACGAAAACGAAACCGTCCCAGTGCCCCGCCCCGTCCTCGTCGAGGACCCAGAGGCGATACTTGGCGGCGTCGGCCGAGGTCTGCGGCGCCGTGCCGGTACCCCGCAGGCATGGCTTCTTCGCCGCCTCGCTGGCGACGTCGGCCGGGTCGGGGGTGAATCCCGGGGCGAGGACGCAGCACACCTCGTATTGGACCCTGCGGGTCTCCACGACGATCTCATTGGCGATGTCGCCGTTGTCGCGCGTGAGCTGGAGCCGGGCGACGGCCGTCTTCGCCGGGTCGACGATCTCGCCGGGGGGCTGGAGCCCGACCTCCTTCTCCACGTCCGGGTCGGCGTCGTCGATCCGGAAGAGAACCAGCTTCCACGTCGGGAAGTCGTCCTCGTCCTGGCCGAGGTCCCACCGGAAGAAGAAGCCGTGCGGCTGGATCAGCTTCTGGAGCGCCACCGGCCAGGCCTGGCCCGTGAAGTCGAACGGCCTGATCGTGATCGGCTCGCTGGTGTAGGTGCTCGGGTCCGACGGGTCGAGCCACCAGCCCTCGGTCGGCTTGCGGGCGTCGAGGATCTCGTCCACCAGGGCGGCCGTGGGCAGGTCGGTGTAGACCTCCTGGGCGTTGCCCCGGTAGAGGACGTGTCGGACGGCCATCGAGAGCGTCCACTTGCGGCCGATCCCGAGCTGCCGGCAGGTGGCGGCGTCCATGAGGGCCGGGTGGGCGTCGTCCTCGCCCTCCCGCACGTCGGCCCCCTCGGGCGTGGCGTTGCCCTGCCCCTCCGGGTTGAAGCGGCCCTCCAGGTGGACCTCCTTGTTCGCCTCCGAGTCGTCGGGCGAGTCGGCGTCGCGGTAGAGCATCGGCCAGAGCGGCGTGTCCCACTCGCGGATGGGCGTCCCCGTCGCGACGAACGCCGCCGAGCCCTTGTCGCTGGTGAGCGTGCCGGCCGGGGTCTGGACGAACCCGTCGAAGAGGATCCTCCGCTTGCCCGAGTCGGTGACCCCGTAGACGACTAGGCGATCGTCGGTCTTCGCGACGTAGGGCCCCGTCGCCTCGGCCCCGATCACCTGCTCCGGGGTCGTCGGCCATTCGAAGTTGACGTCGACCGCCCCCATGCCGTCGAACACGTACCGGAACTCGGCCAGCCCGGGGTCGGGGCCGGCGCGGCGGATGACCCTGGTGCAGCGGATGTTGGGCCGCAGCGTCAGCGTCCGATCGATGTCGTCGTAGCTGTAGACGAGGATCGCGATGGGACGCCGCAGCAGCGGCACGCCGCCGGACGGGTCGAAGCTGGCCGATCCCGGCATCTCAGGCGCTCCCCTTGATCGCGTTCACCGCCACCATCGCCGCCCGCAGCTCGTTGAGCAGGACCGCGATCCGGGCGAAGTTGTTGTTGAGGTTCGCCTGGTTGTAGCTCGCCCCGACGTCGACCAGCGTCGCCGCCGTGACGTTGCCGCCGGTGGAGTCGGTGAGGGCGACCTGGGCGGCCCCCGCGCGGCGATACTGGATGGTCTCCAGCAGGAGCCTCGCGTCGGTCACCGAAGTCACCGTCGAGGGCCCGGTGACGACCACCGCGAGCCGGACATGCCCGGCCCCGACCGCCGGGAACCCGACCGCGCTGCTCGCGAGCGTCCCGGACGAGTCGATGTAGATGTAGGTCGTCGTCGAGGCGCCGAGCGTGAGCGTGGCCGAGGTCGTCGTGGCCACGGTGCCGTCGAGCTTGACGAACGTGGCGGCCCCCACGCGGACGTTGAGCGAGGCGCTGGGGTGCTCGGCCCTGCGGACGGCCCCGTTGCCCAGGTAGGCGTCCAGGGCGTCGAAGTCGCCGTTGAGCGTGGCGTCCCAGCCCGGGTCGTTGGCGCCGGGCTTGGCGAGGCCGAGGTTGGTCGTGTAGGTGCTAGACATCGTTGCCCTCAGAGGGAGGCGAGCCAGTTGAGCGTCGGCCGGCCCGTGCCCGGGTTGTAGGTGTAGGTGAGACGCCGGCCGAGCGAGTCGGCGGCGGGCGGCGGCGGCGGGACGGCCAGGGTGTGCGAGGACGTCAGCGGCGACGACTCGTTGCCGGCCGAGTCCACGGCGGTGATCTTGACCTCCCAGGCCCCCGACCGGAGCGGCCCCGAGGTCCACGAGTAATGCACGGCCCCCGACCCGTAGCCGCCGGCCCCGTAGCCGCCGGCCCCGTAGCCGTCCATCCGGATCCCCGCCTTCTCGGCGTTGACGACGGCGACCGGCCTGCCCATGTCGGCCGGCAAGCCTGGCGAGGGCGAGAGGTAGACCCGATACTCGACGACGGCCCCGAGGTAGCGGCCCCCGTACCAGTCGCGCGTGATCTTCCGGGGGTCGCCGGGGATGGCCGGCAGCGACCCGGAGTAATCCACGGCGGCCTCGGCCGGGCCGACGGTCCCCACCTGGTAATAGGCCGGGCCCGAGGGGAGCGGGAGGACCACCTCGCGGCGCGGCCCCCCGTACACCAGGACCCGGTCCCGGTAGAGCTGGAAGACGGTCCCCGCCGGCGACGACGACGACCACGAGGCCGAGAGTTCGGCGTTGTCGACCCGGAGGACCGGCCCCTCGGTGATCGTCGCCTGAGAGAATGCCATGATGCCCCCTACGCCGAGATCATGTGTTCGAAGACGGCGGTGTAGATCGAGCAGTAGCCCAGCCCGACCGCCGGCATGAATTCGCCCTCGTCGAACGACACCAGCCGCACCGCCGGCCAGGTGCGGCCCTTCGAGTCGACCATCATGTAGGCCAGGCCGTCGTTGTAGCTGCGGAAAAGGGCCACCGCCGCGTTCCAGGCGTCCACGTCGGCGCCGAAGAGGACGCCCGTGACGACCGTCCTCTGCTCGCGCGAGCCGCCGTCGAGCCCCTCGATGCCGTTGAGCCCGAAGTAATCGTTCTTCTGGATGACCCGGATCCCGGCGTCCGTCTGGAACTTCGACGTGACCCCGAAGATGGTGACGCCGTTGAACGTGGGCATTTACAGGCCCTCCAGGTATCGCTCGACGTGCTCGCTCAGCTGGTGCACCAGCTCGCCCTCGATGAATTCGTCCAGGGCGTAGAACGGCCGCTCGGGCTGGCCCTGGGCCCCCGACGGCTCCATGCCGAGCGAGGCATTCGAGCCCGCGGTGAACCACTGCGCCTTCCTCTTCGCCGCCTCGGTCTTGCCGTAGGTCATCCGCACCCGGTCCGGCTCGACCTCGACCTCCCCGACCACCTGGGGGAGCGAGAGCATGCGCTCGGGCGAGTCGGCGGCCAGGCCGATGCCCACCGGCTTGCCCGCCTTCTCCTTCCGCTTCAGGTAGTCGCCCTGGTTGGCCGCGAGCTGCTCCTGGTCCGGGTCGAGCTGGTCGTTGATGGTGCGGCCGAGGATCCCCATCGCGGTCGTCGCCACGAGGTCCTTCCCGAGGGTGTCGGCCCCGCTCCCGGGCTGGGTCATGTCGAACGTCCCCATCAGCCTCTCGAAGAGCTGGGAGAGTTCGTCCGCGTTGCTGGTGGCGCCGCTGCGTCGCATGATGCCTCCGATCAGGGGAGCCGGTTGCCGCCGTCCTTGCCCCCGGGCCTGGCCTGGAGGACGGGCGGCTGGGCCTGGTTGACGAGCGACTGGAGGTGCTGCTCCATCTTCTCCGACGCGTCGAGCTGCCGCTTGGCGGTGTCGTCGAACTCCTTGGATCCCAGCGGGTTGACGCCCTTCTCGGCGAGCATCTGATAGATCTTGCCGATGCCGGCCGACTCGGCGGCCGTGCCCGGTGCCGCGCCGCCGAGGATCTGCCTCAGCGGATCCTCCTGGTGGTAGGACCCGCCCATGCCGCCGCCGCCGCCGAAGGTCTTGACCTGCCACGGCAGCCCGGCGGCGACGCCCTTGGCCCGCAAGTCGTCCATCATCGCCTGCTGGAACTGGGCCCCGCCGATGAGGCCCTGGGAGGACGAGAAATCCCCCTTCCAGCCCGCGAGGAATCCCTGGTCCCGCGTCTTGAGCCGCGCGAACAGGTCGCGGCGGTAGGCGTCGGCGTATTCCGGTGCCCCGGCCCCCATCGCGATCGATGCCTGGTCGTTGGCGAGGTCGGCCTGACGCTGGGCCCCCTGGGGCGACGCCGCGAGCACGCCGAGGGCATTGTTGGCCTCCTTGAGGCTCATGGTGTTCTGGGCCATCGGGAGGAACTTCTGATTGATCTGGGGCCGCAGCGAGTAGTACTGCTTGAATGCCTGGATCTCCTCCGACGACCCGAAACCCCGCTGGTTCAGGTAGGTCTCCATCGACAGCTTCTGGCCGCCCTTCGCCGCCATCGCCGTCGCCTTGTCCACGTCCCTGGCCATCATCTCCAGGATGTTCTCGGTCGGCATCTGGTCGTTGGCGCCGATGCCCCGGAAGTATTCCGAGGGGCTCTGCGTCGCACCGGGCGGGGCGGTGATGTCGTTGAGGCTGCCGCGCGTCATCCTCACGAGCTGCTGGGTGCGGATGCCGACGTTGTCCCGCCCGCCCAGCGACATGCCCGACGCGAACCCGCCGAGGGTCGCCAGGTCCTTGAAGTCCCCGGTCGACACCAGCGGGGCCAGCTTCGCGAACGTCTCGTTGAACTGCTGCGGCGACATGGCGCCGAGGTCGGCGGTCTTGTACTGCGTCATGAGCTGACGCGTCAGGTCGTCGCCGCTGAGCTTGTTGGGCGAGTAGAGGGCCAGGGCACCGGCCAGCTGGCCGAACGAGCCGGCGTCGCCCCCCTTGATCGCCTGGAGCCGCCCGGCGGACTTGAGCCCCTGGGTGAAGTCGGCGTCGCTGATCTTGGTCCCGATCACCGAGGCGGCCATCCCGCGCGCGGCGACCTGCATCTGGGTCGCGTCGCCCCCGCGCTGGAACGTCTCCTTGCGGAAGGCCATCTCCTGCCGCAGGGTGTCGGCGTCGGCGTAGGGCTTGCCCTTGAGGCTGGCCAGCTCCGCGAGCTTCTCCCTGTAGCCCACCACATCGAGGGCCGCCTGCTGGGCGTCCTTCTGGACCTGCTGGAACTGGGAGGCGACGTAGGCCACCCCGCCCGCCAGCGTCGTGATCCCGCCGACGGTGCCGATGATGCCCTGGATGGTCGACAGCGTCCCCTTGGCGGCGTCCGTCACCATCTGCTGGGCCTGGGCCTGCTTCTTCGAGGCGTCGAGCTGCGTGACGGCGGCCTGGATCGCCCGCTGGTTCGTCATGTCGATGTAGCGGAGCTGGGCCTCGGCCCGGACCTGCTCGGCGGTCATCAGCTCGCGCGTCACCTGCTTCGACTTGGCCGCCTCGGCGTCGCGGGTGGTCCCCATCTTCTTCGCCACCAGGTCGGCGAGCTGTTCGAGGGCCTTGTATTCCCGCTGCTCCTGCTGGATCGCCTCCCGGGACTCCTGGTTGTTGACGATGAAATTGATCTGGAAGTCGTGGTCGGCCATTCGGTGCCCTCTCTCAGAGATACATGCTCAGGAACGCCTTGCGGACCTTCCACTGCGGGGGCGGGACGAACTCGGGGTACGGGACCGCCGCGCCGACCCGGACCATCGCCTCCATGGCCAGCAAGGCGTCCTCGAGCAAGACCTCCCCGTCCGGTGGGCTCACGCCTGCGGAGAGGAGGTGGCCCCGGATCCAGCCCCCGAGGTTTTTTTTTGAATCCCGCAGGCGGTGTCGAGCATCACCGCGCGGCGCTCGGCGGCCACCGGGTCGGGCGGCTCGTTGAAGTCGAAGAGGACCAGGTCCTCGGCCTCCTGCTCGGTCAGGTCGTAATTCTGCAGGAGCAGGGCGATCGCCAGGTCGAACGACGCGGCGATGTAGGGCTCGGGGTCGTCCTCGGTCGAGGCGTGGTAGAACGCCTCGATCTTCTCGAAGTAATCCGGGCCGAAGCTGCTCCGGGTGAAATAGCCCGTCGCCCCTTCGGCCTTGCGGCGGCCGACGAGGATCGAGGGCTTCTTCAGGTGCCAGACCTGGCCGTCCGCGAGGACCACCGGCACGTCGGCCCGGAAGTCCCCGCGGCGGCGGGACTGCTCGTCAATTCGCGGCTGCGGCATCCGTCGCCTCGTCCTTCAGGTGGCCGAGCTTGACCGCCGGATTGCCCTCCATGGGCGTCCAGATGTAGCGCGGCTGCCCGGCCTTGGGGTGCATCTTCGGGTAGAGGATCGTCTCGTAGGGGGACGCGGCGACGAATCGGACGGCCCCCTGATTGAACATCTGGGGCTGATCGACCCCCATGATCTCGCGGGCGGCCTGGAAGAGCTTGTAGCTCTGCGTCTCCACGTCGTCGCCCGCCCCGGCGAAGCTCTGGAGCGGGCACATGATCGCGTCGGGTTTCTTGTCCATCGTCGTCCTCGGTTCGTCGCGAGCCCCCGAATCATCCGGCCACGCGCCGGCGATCAGGAGGACAGGTAGGTGTAGCTGAGCGGATTGGTCACGCCGTCGGAGCTGAAGCTCTCGAACGTGGCCGTCGCCCCCCCGAACTGCTGGTTGGCCTGGGAGGAGCTGTTGCTCCCCAGCAAAGCGTTGATGAGCGTGTATTTGATCGCGCCGACGTGGGCCCCGTTGGCGGCGTCGCCGATGGTCCAGTCCACCGTCCCCTTCTGCCCCTGGGCGATCGCCAGGAAGCGGCCGACGTTGCCGCCCTGGAAGCTCACCGACGGGTCGCCGGCGACGTTCGTGCGGAACGACGGGAACACGTCGCCGTCGCCCGAGAACGCGATGTTCCGGATCGCCCGGTCGACCGCGCTCTGGGTGATGTGGTTGATGACGCTCCGCGACGAGGATTGCGGCGTCCAGCCGACGTCGTAGGTGTTGACGTAGAGCCCTGCATTCTCAGGCATGCGTGCCTCCTACGGCCGCGTCGCGACGCGGGCCGAGTAATCGGGGATCACATAAGCGAACGTCCCGTAGAGGACGATCTTCTGCTCGGGGTGGCTGGACTTGGAGATGGTCCCCCTCGCCACGGCCGTGAATGGCCCGTAGGCGATCCCGGCGAGCTTCTGGCCGCTGAGGGCGTTCTGGGCGACGGTGGCGAGGTACTCCAGCTGCCGGTATCGCTCCCTCGGCTCCTCGATCCGGACCACGATCGAGAGGTCGTAATTCACCGTCCGTAGCGTGCAGACGCCGTCCCAGCGGTTGATCTCGACGAACCCGGTCGGCTCGATCGCCACGCAGGGGTACTGCCCGGCCGATCGGTCGAGCACCTCGACGGCCGACCCGTAATCCACGCCGTCGCGGGCGAACTCCCCCGTGCCGGCGAGGATGGCCTGGATCGCGTCGAAGATGTCCATGTCGCGGCCGGCGATCGTCGGGGGGATCCCCGGGTCCGGCGGGGGCTCGGCGGTCGGATCCCTCGGGATGGGGGCGAGCCAGATCGAGCCCTCGGGGGCGGGCGGCGGGCTGCCGTAGGCGATGGCCGGGGCCGAGGCCGCGAAGCCGCCGACCACGATGGGCGTCATCGCCCAGCCGGCCCTCGGGATCTCGTCGACGATCCTCTGCCCGAACCTGACCCATCCGGCCGGGGGCGGTGCGGGCGACCCGTAGACGATCAATCCCTCGCGCCAGCCCGGGTCGGGCTGGACGATCTGGTCGAGGATGCGGCGGCCGAATGTCGCCGAGCCGGCCGGGGGCGGCGGCGGCGAGCCGTAGACGATCAGGCCCGCGCGCCAGCCCGGATCCGGCTGGGCCGCCTGGTCGAGGATGCGCGGGGCGAAGGTCGCACGCCCCTGCGGCACGGGCGGCGGCGACCCATAGACGATCAGCCCCTCGCGCCAGCCCGGGTCGGGCTGCGCGGGGACGTCGAGGATCCGGGGCGAGAACGCGGCCCAGCCCCGCGCCAGGGCCGCGAAGGGGGGATCGGCCCGGACCGGGCGTTGCCAGGCCGGGGCGGCCTCCTCGGGCCCTGCGATGAGGGGGGCCCAGGCGCTGCCCCTCCGGAGCGCCTTGAAGTCACTCGGCATGGCTCATCCCGGGTCCGGGGTTCGGTTGGTGCGTCAGCTGCGCGGATCACTCCTCGCAGGTCATCACGCCTCTGGCCGCGACGGCGGCCGGCGCGTTGATCTCGACCCCGATGCGGCCGCCGCCCTGGATCATGACCTCCTGCCCGAAGGGGAAGAAGACCTCGTAACCGGTCTGGGGGTGGACCGTAACCGTCCTCAGCACGTCGCCCACGGTGGGCTCGACGGTCGCGTTGGTCCCGCCCGTGGACTGGATGGTCCCGGACAGGTCCTTTTCCAGAGGCACCGGGGTCGCCGCGGTGAAGGTGCCGGCGGTGGTCGCCCGATAGATCCGGATCTGGACCGGCTGGGCGGTCGTGCTCTGGCCATCGAAGCTGACCGCCACGCCCAGCAGCTTGACGCGCTGGTTGGTCGGGGCCGTGACCATGGCGATGGTCTTGGCGACGCCGGCCGAGAGGGAGGTGGACGGGATGTTGAGGGCGAAGCGAGTTGCGGCCATGAGGGGCAATCTCCTGTAGATATGCCGAGATGAGAAGGTCAGAGGACGAGGAGCTGGGGCAGCGTGGGGGAATTCGAGGTGTCGGGCCAGCCGGGGAACCACCCGGCGAAGCCGACCGGCGGGGCGGCCTGGGGCGCGAACGCGAACATCGGGGGGCCCGGACGGAGGCAGGCGAAGGGATCGCGCTGGAACGAGGCCATGAGGTCCGGCGGGATGTACCGATTCCAGAGCGCGACCCAGTTCAGGCCGCCATTGAGCGGACCGGAGCCGCCGGCCCCCATGCCGATCTGGGTCGACACGGCGGTCGTCGGCAGGGAGGCGAAGGCCGGGTTGCTGAACCCGATCGGCACCGCCTCGCACATCAGGTAGCCCGCCTGGGCCCCGGATACGACGTTCACCGACCCGCCCGCCACGCGATTGTCGCCGACGACCGGCGCGCGGCCCTCGGTCCAGAAGCCGCCTCCGCTGCCGTTATTGGTGTAGAACCGGGCCCCGGTGGAGGGCCCTTCGACGTCCAGGGCCCATTCGCTGCCGTTGGACGCCAGGATGTAGTTCGTGAAGTTCGGCGTCGTCGCGGGGAGCCGGTACGACGCCGCCACGCCCATCGCCGACGTGGCGTTGAAGTTGAGCAGGGCCGGTTGGCCGAGGTCGATGTACTGGCTCGACGCGGACGCGAAGTTGATCGAGGCCCCGCCGCCGGACCCGGGGTTGACGCCCCACGTCGGGCCGGACGTGAGGGTGCCCCTGGACCCGGTCACGAGGTCCGTGACCGTGCCCCCGCCCCCTTCGCTGAAGAGGTAGAACGCCACCATCCCGACCGCGTGCGGGTGCGCGCGGTTGAGCCGGGGGCGTCCGATCGGCTTGGATCCGATGTAGGGCATGTCAGTTCGACTGGAAGTTGCCGGGGAGGATCTTGATGGCGCCGCTGGTCAACGTCTGGCCCGCGTCGGTCTTGGCCAGGTACTTCTGCTTGCACGGGAACATCTGGATGAAGATAGGGACCCGCTGGGTCGTCGCGGCGTCGAGCTGGAAGACGCCGACCAGGATCTCCACCTTGCTCTTGGCGTCCCCGAAGTTGGTGCCGTCGAGCGACAGGATCGCGTACAGGTAGACCGCGCTGCCCGCGTTCGCGTTGGCCGCGAACGTGCCGGCGAACTCCGCGATCGCATGGGTGTAGCCCAGGGAGGCCCCCGATGGGGTGTTGTCGACCGCGTTTCCGGCGCTGGAATCCGAGCCCGACCCGAGCGAGCTGAGTTCGCTGGACAGGACCGTGGTGGAGCTGCCGGCGTTGTTGAAGCTGATGACTGCGCCCATTAGCTACGCGCCTCCACGATCAGGGCCGCGTGGCAGCGGCCGTAGCGGGTCCTGTGGACGGCCGGGCCGTACAGCTGGGCCCCGGATCCGTCGACCTGGGGCGTCCCGTCCGGGTTGAACAGCTTCTCCTCCTCGACCTCCTCGATCTCGTAGGAGAAGCCGCCGAAGTGCTCGTCGTAGAGCGACTTCTCGGGGACCTCCCGGGGGTCGGTGGCGGCCAGGACGGCGAGCACGGCGTCCCGCTCGGAGGCCGAGATGAATCCCTTGCCGACGAACAAGGTCGCGTACATCCCGACCGCCTGGCGGTCGTTCGCCTCGATGGCGTCGATCACCCGGGATGACAGGTGATAGTCCATCACCGCGTTGACGTGTTCGGGCGAGAGCAGCCCCATCACGCCCGCGAGCGTGAACGGCCTCGGAGACTGGATCACCTTGGTCCGGGCGGCGTTCATGCGATTCGAGGCCGAGGCCGGGTCGAGCTGGTCGAGCCCGTTCGCGGCCTGGACCTGGATCAAAAGGTCTTTCTGCTCGGGAGAAAGCAGCGGCATGTCAGGCGACTCCCAGGGCTTCTTTCACGAGCGCCGGGTGGCACTGCGTGACCTTGGTGTTGTCGATGTAGCACTCGAAGTTCGGCAGCGCCTGATCGAACGGGGTCTTGCCGTCGATCGTGGGGGGCCAGGACGGATCCGGCATCGTGGCGGACGTGAGGGCCGTGACGGTCGCGATCTCGTCCACGGTCAGGATGGATCCCTTGGACCAGAACCCGATGATCTGGGTGATCTTCGCGTGGGCCTGGGCGTCCACGGCCGCGCTGAACTCGCCCACGAGCCCGTTCCCGCACAGCTTCTGGACGGTGGACGCTTCGAGCCCCGCGGTGATCTGGTCGAAGCTGATCGCCTGCGGGACCGTCCCCTGGGGGGTCGGGTTGGGGATCTTCTGCTTGGTGTTCAGGATGTTCGAGGTCCGGTCGAAGTCGAGGCTCACGTCCAGGCCCGCGGCCCGGAGGAGCGTCTCCAGGGCGGTCCGCTGGCTGAAGCTCATGTACTGCGTCGACATCGCGAATGCCTCCGGGGAGATGGCCGATCATGGCCCGGTGGAGCCGGGCGGGGTGATGGGGACGACGGGGGGCGAGCCGACGACGCTCGTGGCGGTCGGCGGCGAGGGGGCGGCGGCGATCGGGGTGACGGCCGCCGACGCGGTGTTGGGGTCGCGGCCGTTGGCGTTCCGGGCCCGCACTCCGACGACGGCGGCGACGCCCCCGGCCTGGGGCGGGAGGTCGGCGGCGTAGTGCAGGCGGCCCGGCGTGTGGGCGACGGAGAGCAGCGGCGAGGCGGCGTAGTTCACCGTCGACCCGGCGGTGTACCAGATATCGAAGTAGGTCGGGGCGGCCCCCTGCCCGGACGTGACATAGGCCCACTCGACCCGCACGGCCCCGGCCACGCCCGCCCTGGCGCTGATGCCCTGGGGCGAGTTCGGGCGGGCCGACACGTCGTTCCCCGAGGCGTCGATGAGGATCGTCACCCGGGCGTCGGTGTTCTCCTCTTCGAGCCCGGTCGCCGGGTCGTAGGCCCGCACGGCGAAGGTCGTGCTGCTGCTGTGGGGCAGCGCGGTCGGGGTGTAGGTGAGGGTCGAGACGGTGGCGATCGGCGTCGAGTAATCCACCGGCCCCCCCGCCCCGTCGTTCGAATAGACGCGGTACTGGCGGCCGGAACCGCCCGACCCGCCCAGGAGCAGGAGCAGGGCCCCGAACATGGTCAGACCTCCACGTAGGCCAGGTGGCCGCCCACGGCGATGGCGTTGTCCAGGTTCAGGACCAACGCCTCCCCGGTGGCGGTCTCGAAGTGGCCGATGGGGCTGAACGCTGCCCCGGCGGACGCGAACTGCGTCAGGTACGACGGCCCGGTCAGGTCGGTCGTCGTGGTCGACTTCCACTTGGGGGCGACGGTCCCGTTCGCGGAGAAGCGGTATTCGAGGACCCGGATCTTCTTCCCGGCCACCGCCGCCACCACGACGTTGTCCGTCGCCCCCGAGACCGCGATCTTGGCGAACTTGGGGGTCAGGGCCGTGGTGCCGTTGTTGATCGCCGCCGAGTTGAGCGAGGCCGGGATGGCGGCCCCCGGCTGGACGGAGACCGGGAACGGGTTGCTGTTGGTGACGGGGGTCGGGGCGGTGGCGAGCGCCGTCGAGACGTAGATCACGCCCGAGGCGGCCTCGCCCGAGGCGGAATAGGCTCCCGAGCTCGTCCCGACCGGCGTGGTCGAGACCGTCTTGCCCGACCCCGGCGTGATGTCGATGTTCGGCATCTCAGCCCTCGCAGTTGAAGATATAAATCGCCGCCGACGAACCGGCCGCGACCTCGGCCGTGGCGACGTTGGAGTAGACGGTCGTGACGGTGTCGGTCCAGGCCGCGCGGTAGAAATAGGTCGCCGCATCCCGCCCGGTGTCGGCGAGCGTGATCCCGCCCGATCCGGTGTCGGTCCCGGTCTGGCCCGGAACGTCGACCCAGGTGCCCCCGGTGGCCTTGTAGCTGCGCTGGAGCTTGTAGGCGCAGGCCCCGACCGCGTTGACGGAGTTCGTGGCCGAGAGCGAGACGGTCCCGGTCCCGGTCGAGTTGACCGTGAGGGCCCCGGCGACGATGCCCTGGCTCGCCGGGAGGCTGTTGATCCAGGTCAGGAACGCCCCCGAGATCGCCGACGCCCCGGACGCCCCGGTCGGGTGGATCCCGTCGCCGTTGTAATAGCTGGTGTTGGTGTAGCCGGTCTGGGTGCCGAACGCCGAGTTGAGCCCGTTGAGGTCGATGACCGTGACCGACGTGTCGGTGCCGGTCGATCCGTAGGCCGCCTTGACGCTCGTGTTGAACGCCAGGACCTGGGCCCAGTAGTTCGCGACATTCGCGGCGTTGGAGCTGATCTCGGTGCAGACCGCGATGTTGATGAAACCGTTCGCCTTGAGGCCGTTGACCACCGTCTGGAGCGCGGTGAATGCCGTCGCGGCCGAGACCCCGTTGTCGAAGTCGTTGCGGCCGCCCCAGACGATCACGCAGTCCTGGCCCCGCGCGGCGTCGTGCCAGAGCGAGGTCGAGGCGTAGCGGGTGCTGATCTGGTAGTCGGGGGCCCCGGGGACGGACAGCCGCGAGGACGTGATCGCCTCGGAGAGCAGGCACCAGGTGGCCGCGAGCCCGGTCTCCATCGCGGGCCAGATCGCCGAGTAGGTCGATTGGCTCCGGTCCATGCGGCTGTCGCCGACGAAGACCGCCAGCTTGTTCCGGACGGCCTCGGTGGCGGACGTCTCGGCGAGGCTGGCCGAGTTGGTGCCGGTGATCGTGATGGGCGAGGTCAGGAGCCCGGCGGCCGGCGTGAAGATCGATCGGGCCGCCGACGCCCCGGCCGCGATCGAGACGGACGAGAAGGTGCCCGGGGTCGTCGGGGCCCAGGTGAAGGTCGAGCCCAGCACACCGTCGAGCAAAAACGCGACCTGGCGGTTGCCTTCGTACCCGTTGTCGGCGTAGCCGAGGGTCTGGAGCTTGTTGACGTTGAGGCCGCTCGGGACCTTGCTGGCACCCACGACGGGGGCGAGGGTCGTCATATCCCATGGGGCCTGGATGTATAAGTGGCTCGCGGCCCCGGCGTACCGGGCGAGCCCGATCTGGGCGATCCTGGGCCCGACGGACGACGTGATCCCGCCCGACGGAGGGTTGTACCCGTAGAGGGCCGCGTACCCGATGTTCGGGCCGCACAGCTTGGCCGTCAGGGTGAGGGTGAGGTTGATCCCGCCCGTGAGGGTGAGGGTTATGACCTGGCCCCGGAACGACAGGCAGCCGTCGGCGCGGGTGGTGAAGCCCGAGTAGCCGGTGGACGCGAGCTGGATCCGGCTCGTGAAGTCGGACTGCTCTTCGAGGTAGGCCACCGAGCCGTCGAGGAAGAACCGGAACCCGAGATTCGCCTTCGCCTTCTGATACTTGGTCGCGAGCCCGATCTGGTAACCCGCCGCCCCCGAACTGCCGGGCTCGATCGAGAAGAAGACGTCATAGTTGTGCGTGGTCGGCTGGATGTTCTCGACCTGGTGGACGCTCACGCCGGTGGTCGACAGGTAGGCCCCGGTCGCGGCCCGCGCCAACGCCCCCTGATTGGCGACCCAGGTGGCCGATCCGTCCGAGGCGGTCGAGCCCCCGATCGCGGAGCTGATCGACACGGCCCCGAAGTTGTCCGACCACATCGGGACCAGCGTGCCGTCCCCGTAGAGCTGGACCCGCGTGAACGTCGCCGTCCCCGTCGTGCCCCAGCAGGCGATCGAGGGGTACCCCTGGCGCTGGAGCGTCGAGGACGAGTCGGTCACGCTGGAGTCGGCGAAGACGACCGAGCTGGTCGTCTCGTCCCGGAGCGTGACGGCCAGGGTGGTCGGGGACGTGCCGGTCGGGGTGAGGTCGATCGAGTAGGCGTCGCCCGAACTGTAGGGGGCGGATGCGTTGCTGAACGAGCTGATCGCCGTGAGGGTGCCCGAGACGAGCTTGTAGAGGATCAGCTTGCCGTTGGACCGGTCCCAGTCGCAGAGGTAGCAGTCCCCGTTGGCCTGCCTCCGGACCGCCACCGCGTGCGACACGCCCGACGCCAGCGAGGCCGGGAGGTACGCCTTGATCCGGGTCAGGAGCCCGCAGTACGCGGCCCCGAACTGGGCATGGGCGTTGGTGTAGCCGGTCGAGCCCGCGACCGAAGCGTCCCCCTGGAAGTTGCCCCCGGTCCCGGAGTTGGACCAGACCCCGCCCTTCACGTCCAGGATCGAGCCCCGGAGGCCGGTGGAGGCGGTGTCGTAGAGGCCGGTCCCGGTGCCCGGCGGCGCATAGGCCCCTGAGCCGGCCGAGGTGGCGTTCAGGGGCGTGCCGTCGTAGATCAGGGAGGTCGAGGGCATCGATTCACCTGCGTGTTTGCTGATATTCGGCTATGGACAGGCGATCGTGCGGCGTTACAATCCGACTCACGCCTAAACGGGAGCCCTCGCATGCTTTGGATAGCCGCCGCAATCGCCCCCACCGCCCTGGTCTTCGGCCCCCTGAGCGCGAGGTCGCTCGGGCGGCCGGCGTGGCACGGCGTCCTGTGGGGGCTGCTCGGCCCCCCGGGCGTCAGGTTCATGGCCTGGGCGTCGCGGCCCCCTACCGGGTGAGCCGCATCCCGAACTTGTTCGTGACCGTCGGAGGCCCCTGCTTGGCCTTCCAGATCAAATTCAGGTGGGCCTCGGCGTCATTCGCGAGCTGGTCGAACGAGCGGGCCTTCTTCGCGAAGAGGTCATCGACCTGGCGCGACGCGCCGAGGTAGGCGGTGGCCAGCGTGCGGTAGCTCGTCGCCTCCTCGAGCTGCCTGGCGTCGTAGAGGTCGCTCGGCTTGCGGGTGACGACCGTATCGTCCACGCCGAAGATCCGGTTGATACGGTAGGTGGCCTGCTCGATCTGCGGGAGCATGGTCAGGACGGCGAACGAGATCGAGCCGAGCGCGACGCCCGCCGTGGGGGGCTTCCCCGACCCCGATTCCTTGGACGGCTGCCGCAGGTCGATCCCGGCCGAGGTCACCGCGTCGACGATGTAGAAGCCGCCCGGCGGCCGGAACGTCGCGATCGGCTTGTCGAGCCGGACGACCTGGCCGGGGGCGACGCCGATCGCCGCGAAGTCGTAGGTGGCCGAGGACAGCCTCCAGGGCGTCGGGGCCGCGATGCTGCCGTCGGTCCCCTCGGCGACGATGCCCGAGGGCGGGACCAGCAGGTGGAAGTCGAACGGCGAGCGGTTATAGACCGCCTCGTCCGTGGACCAGATGTCAGCCAGGACTCCCATCGGGCGGCTCCAGGGTTTTCAGGTAGAGGGCCTTCATGTGCCGCCGCCAGAGCCGTTCGAGGTTGAGGATCGTCCGCTCCACCGAGTTGGCCCAGAGCACGTCCTCGCGCTTGTCCTCGGTCGACTTCGGCTCCAGGGCCGCGCAATAGTGGCTCCGGTAGAGGTCGAACGGGGCCAGGACGATGTGGAACAGCTCGTGGGCGAGCACATCGAGGAAGTGGTCCACGTCCTTGATCTGATTGGGATCGAACTCGACCGTGGCCAGGTCGTAGGGCAGGTTCCGGCTGCACGTCGCGTCGGTGTCGTCTTCGAGCCGGCTGATCTTGAAGGTCACCAGCCATTCGCCGACGCCGAGGAAGTTCATCAGCGGGCCCAGGTGCTTGCGGCCCAGGGCCTCGCATTCGGATCGATCCATCAATCGACCGCCCCTTCGGGCGGCTCCTCCTGGGGTGCGAATTCGTAGGGGATCCCGAATTCCTCGGCCGCCCTGCGGATCTGGTCGGCCCCGTGGGGCCCGTCGGCCGGCGAATACTGGCCGGGGCCGAAGTCGCGGTTGAGCATCAGCAGCGTCCAGTCGTCGAGGGGCCCCCGCCAGATGAGGTCCTTGCCCAGCGTGGCCCAGCGGCCCGGCAGGTACTCGATGCGGCCGATCATGGTTCGAAGTCCCCGTTGAGCAGCATGACGATGAACTTGAAATACTCCGGGTCGGCCTTCGCGAACCCGCCGGCGTCGCGGGCGAGCTGCTCGATGCCGAGCGAGACGATCTCCGTCGCCGCCGCTTTCAGCGGGTCGCCCCCGGTGTCCCTCGCGCCGTCGACGTACACCTTGCCCGCGTAGCGGCCCCGGTTCCGGTTGCCGCCGAACGCCCTGGCGAAGTCGTCGTCCCGCCCCAGCTCATTCTCGCGATAGGCGGCGTCGAAGTCCCGCATGGGCTTCGCGGCCTCGTCGCCGATGCGGGCGGCGAGGAACGCCCGGACGGCCCCCAGGGACGAATCCTTGGCGACCTCGATCAGGTGGCCGATCTCGTGGATGGCGGTCGTCAGCTCGGCATCGCGGTCCCCCTTCTCGGACAGCCACACCTCGCCGATCCAGGTCTTGGCGAAGGCGCGGTCGGATGCGGTCCTGTAGATCCCGACCTTCGCCGGGGCGATCCTGTCGGCGGTGACGGTGCGGGCGAACTCCAGGGCGTCGCGGACCGCCGCCTCGGATTCCGGGGTGTCGAAGTGGGCCGCGTAATTGTTCGTCGCGATCTTCGCCGGCTCGGGCTGCCGCAGGATCTCGGCGGCCCTGGCCCTCGCCGCGACCGGGCTGCGGTCCACCGTCCTGAGCAATTCCGCCTTCTCCTTCGCGAGCTGATCGGCCTTCGCGCGGATGGCGTCCCGCTCCTCCATCCACCTCCGAAGCCGGTCGCCCTTGAGCCGACCGCTGTCGATCTCCAGGGAGTAGTCCCGCTCCTTCCGGTTCTGCCAGTAGAGATCCTTCCGGACCTGCTCTAGCCGCGCGGCGCTGGCCGCCGCCCGATCCTCGATCTCCACCAGCCTCGACCGGATCGACTCGGCCCTGGCGTTGCCGGCGATGACCTCGCGGATGTTCTCCTTCGTCGGCCTGGGCGGCGACTGCGGTAGCGAGGGCGGCTTCGGTGCGGGCGAAGGAGGCGGCGACGGTGGAGGCGGCGGGGGAGGCGATTGGCCGCCCGGACCGGTGGCCCCGAACCGCGAACGCAGGCCGGATGCGAGCTGCTTCTTGATCTGCTCGTCGGTGAGGCCGGCGTTGCGGAGGGCGGCGACGATCCGCTGCCGCTCGGCCGCCGCCTGGACGTTGGCCCCGGACTCGACCGTGGCGAAGACGCCGTCGATCACCGACCGCCTCGCCCCGACCGCCTTGAGGTCGTCCCGGGTGAGCTTCTTCGCGGCGACGACCTCGGTCAACGACCGGACCCGGCCCGGGGTGACCACGTCGCCCCACTCGACGATGCCGGCCTCGATCAGCCTCCAGTTCGTGGCGCCGACGGCCTTCTCCTGCTGATCCGGGCCGAGTTGCCGAAGCTCCTCCCGGAAGTCGATGAACGGATCTGCCGTATCTCCCGGCCTCACAGCGTGTTGCGTGCAGTTACAATTTTCGTGGAAGGGAATCGGCCAGTAACCCGCGATGCAGTTCGCATACTGGATGCACAAACCGCACGAGTTGGCGAACTTCACCTTCAGCTGCCACATCACCCGCGTGCCGTTGTTGGACCAGGCCTCGCCAGGCTGGCCCCGGATCACCTTGAACGCCATCAGCCCCTCCCGGCCACTTCCATCGTGGGATCGGGCTCGCGGGCACCGTCCTTCACCGCGAGCTGAGCGGCCAACGTATCGCAGCGGAAAGCGCCGGTGAACAGGACGCGCGAGGCCATGGATTTGAGCCGCTCGGCCGCGACCGACTCCCAGGCGTCGATCGATCGGGCCCGGTCGCCGGTCGACCGCAGTCGATCGGCCTGGATGGCGACCTCGGCCTCAATCCCGTGGAGCGGGTGGATGCCGTTGATCCGGATGGCCTGGATCGCCCAGACGACATCGCGCGGCGTGATCTCGGGCTCGGGCCGGGCATACTCGCCGAGGGCCGCCCGGTGGAACCGCCAGGAATCGCCCAGGATCCGATTCCAGGCGACGACGGCCGTCGCCCCCGGCGATCGGAGGATCGCCTCCGGGATCGCGTCCAATCGCTTCCTGGCGACGACCAGGGCGTCCCGCCGCCCCCTGCCCTCGCCGGGCGCGTGCTTCATCCGGTGGGCGGCGTCCTCGACGCACCGCGCCACGACCCGCTCGGCATGCCCCACGTAGGGGGCGATGAACCGGGCGATGGCCTCCTTGCGCTGGTCGGCGGTCATTTGCCCTTGCGACCTCGGTTCGTGGCCGGGGGTGCCTGGGGCTCGGCCTCGACGTCGGGATCGGACGCCTCGGGCAACGCTTCGGCGACAGGTGCGGCCTCGGGTTCGGCCTGGATCGTCTCGCCCTCGACGGGTCCGGGCTCCTCCTGGGGCGGGCCGTCGGACGGGGGCTGCGTCTCGCCCTCGATCACCTCGCCCTCGACGGGGGTGATGGGGTCATCGGGCGGGGGGAACTCCATCGAGTGGACGGGGGCGGCCGGCTTCTCGACGAAGGCGTTGAACGGCGAGAGGTCGGCATACGCCTTCTCGCACATCCATTCCACCACGTCGCCGACCTTCATCAGCGCGGTCGCGAGCTTGTCGCAGCGTCCGATGACGTCGCGGTTGTTCGCGTGGAGCGTGATGGGGACGACGCCCCGGCCCCGCACCTCGGCCCGGACGAGGCCGTAGAGGTCCGACATGGCCTGGTGGACGGACCGGACGTCGGGGCTGGAGAGGACCAGCCGCTGGACTTCGTGGTCGTCGATCTTGAGCGCGGCCAGGGCCTCGTCGAAGCTCGGCGCGGCGGGGAATTCGTGGCTCATGGTGTGCCGGGGGTAAGCGCAGGGATGGGAGTAAACCGCCCGGTGGTGGTCCCGGGCGGCCGGTCATTCCGTCGGGGGCGTCAGCCGGATCAGGCGAACGAGGTGATGCCCTGGACCCAGGCGTGCCAGGAGGGGTGCCCGGCCTGGATCGAGTAGTCGCCGATCAGGTCGGTCTCGATCGCGTCGCCCTGGCTCCCGACCGGCTTGGCGGTCATCGGCCGGCCCCGCTTGGCCCGGATGTCCTCCTTGGTGAGGGCCGCCATCGTGCCCTTGCGGAGGTTGTAGTCGTACATGATCTCCAGCACTTTGCCGCCGAACGAGATGTACAGGCGGGTGATGGGGACCTGGAGGATCGCGCTGGCCTCCTGGGTCTGGAACTGCTGCTTGCCGTTGCTCCAGATCTGCCAGCCGCTCACGAGGTCGGGCGAGCACAGCAGCAGGTTCGGGTCGCCGCCGCCGTCGATCGCCTTCTGGATCAGGAGCGTGGTGATCTGATTCTGGGTGAAGTTGGACTTCGCGGTCTCGTCGACGTTGGCCCCGGACGAGTAGGTCCGGATGATCTCCTTCAGGCCCAGCATCGCCGGCCGGCCGGTCTTGAGGAGGTTGTTCGTGGAGGAGCGGGCCTGGCCCTTGCCGTAGTACGCCGAGGACTGGAGGTCCTTGAGGAACTCGGTCATCTTGACCCGGGCCTGCTGGGCGCGGGGGTTGTTACCGTTCGGCAGCTTCATGTTGGGCATGGCCTCGGTCAGGCCGCCGACCGAGATGCGGTACATGAAGGTCTGGAGCCGCTGGTTGTAGCTGGTCGGCAGGGCCCGGAACGCCTGCTTGTTGATCTCGTCGCCGGTCGACGCGGTGCCGATGAGGAAGACATCGGTCGCGGTGCCCGGGGTGTTGGCCACCGCCGATCCGCCGCCATACGTCCGCTCCACGGTGAGCGTGGTCGCGCTGGGGATGCCGACGACCAGCATCTGCTCGGTCGCGGTCCCGGCGGTGTTGAAGAACTCCAGCACGTCGCCGACCTGGAGGGTGGTCGTGTCGTTGATCGTGATGGTGGTGTCGGAGGTGATGAACGCGGCGCCGAGGGTGTACTTCTGCGGCCGGATCTGCTCGCCGTTGACCACCCACTCGATGGCGGGGGCCTCGTCTTCCGGCAGCTGCATCATCAGCGGCGCGTCGGACAGGTGGATCTCGCGGGCGATCGCGTCGATCCGGGTCTCGACTTCGCCGCCGCTGATGAACGAGTAGGGATCGAGGATCCCCTGGAGTCCCAAAGGCATTGTCTACCTCTTCAGGGCGATCGCCCATCAAATGACGCGGGGCGTGGCCGCGGGGAACCCCCCCGATGCCGCCGCCCCGAATGGTGCCGACGCCGTTCCTTCAGCCGGTCGTTGACGCTTCGACGGACCCCGTCCGCTAGTTGGCTCTGGTGCCCCGCGTGGCCAGCTCGACGATGTTCGGCGTCCGGCTGAACCCGCCGGTGAACCCGCTGAACCCGGGCTGCGGCGCCTGGGCCGCGTTCTGCTCCCTCATGGCGTGGAGGAGCTTCTCCACGGGCGAGAGCTGGTCGCCGCCGGGCGGCGTGGCGGGCGGGGCGGGGTTGCCGCCGCCGGAAGGGGGCGCGCCGCCGGTGGTCGTCGGGGCCAAGAAGTGGGCCATCTCGGGCGAGGAGAGCTTCTGGCGGATCCAGGCCACGCCATCGGCCCCGGTGTCGACGTGGACCGCCTTGAACTCGTCGCCCGCCTCGACCGCCTTGAGGCCGGTCTGGAGGAGGATCTTGGCCTGCTCGGCGGCGTGGGGGCTGGCGAAGTTGACCCCGATCAGGCCGGCGTTCAAGGCCACCCTCACCTCGCGGGCGAGCACCTTCTCCCGGAGGGCGTTCACCCGGCCCTCGGCGGTCTCCTTGAACTCGTTGAAGGCGGTCTCGATCTCGCCGGCCTTGGCCTTGGCGATCGTGGCCTGGGCCTCGGCGTCGCGCTGGGCCCGCTCCATCTGGTCCTTGAGCGTGCCGAGCTCGACCGTCGCCCCGTAGAGCCGCTGATACTCGGCCTGCGGGAGCGTGACGGTCGGCTCGGCCGGGGGCGTCGCCGGTGGGGCGGCGGCCGTCGCGGGCGGGGTCGCCAGGGGAGTAACCGGCGGGTTGGCGCCGCCGCCCTCGGCGGGGGTGGGGTCGAGGAGGATCCAGGCCAGTCGGTGCAGTCTCATTCCGCCCATCGGTCAATTCTCCATGCTTCGGGGCGGCTGCCCCTGATCGGTCTGATCGCCCTGGCCGTCCTGACCCTGGGCGTCCTGGTTCATGGCCCGGGCGTCCTGCCCCTGCCCCTGCTGGGTCCCCGGCGGCATGCCTGTGGCGTTGTCGCCCTGGTTCATCGCCGCCGCCATCTCGCGGGCCGTCCGACGGTCGGCGGCCTTCGCCTTGATCACTTCCTCCAGCTCCTTCTCGATCTCCTCATAGGTCGCGTCGTCGCGGCCGGGGAGGAGCTGCCGCACGAACCGGCAGAGGAGGACCTGCTCGGTCTCGGGGGCGTCGCCCATCCGTTCGAGCAGATCCTGGAACGTGGCGATGCCGTCGCCGACCGTCTTGGCGTCGTCGAGGTCGAACACCTTGGGGTAGACGACCTTGGTCTTCTCCAGCATCGGGGCCACGTCGCCGCCGTCGTGGATCACGCAGAGGGCCATCTCGGCGAGGACCATCTCCAGCTTCTGGAGCGAGGTGCTGATCTGCTTGAGCTTGGCGTTGCCCTGGTCGGAGTCGAGCTTCTTCGAGACGCCCGACTGCGACACCGTGCCGCCCGAGGTCCCCGACGTGCCCGCCGGCTTCACCAGCCCCGCGTCCCGGTCGATGTCGTCGCGGATGTCGGCCTTGTTCTGCCGCAGCGAATCCGCCCCGTCCTTGGGGAACTCCACCACGTCGAACCCCTCGTAAGAGACCGACGTGCCGCTCATGTTCTTCTTCTTCGGCAGCAGCCAGCTCGGCCCCACCGGGACCGACCCGTCGCTCTGGACGTAATCCTCCGGGCCCTGGAGCAGCGGGTGGGCTTGGGTCGTGTCGGAGAGGATCAGCTCGGAATCGCGGTTGTAATACTCCCGCATCCGCTCCGCGATCCCCTCGTATCGGCTCATGCCGATATACTTCGCCCTCGGACGCCTGCGGTCGAAGACGCGGACCAGGGGGCATCGGCCGAATTTGTGCTTGGTGTTGCTGATGACCTTGCCGGTCGAGTCGTGGACGATGATCTCGGTCGTCGTGACCAGGCGAT
>CBDIHP010000019.1:0-40114 GCA_965279195.1 Isosphaeraceae bacterium | reverse complement strand
TGACCAAGGTTGTCCGCTTGTCGGCCCTGGGCCTCTACAACATCGCCAACTCCGAGACCGCCCCGAAGTGGGACGCCTCCAACCCCCGCACCAAGGCCTACCGCGACAAGCGGCCCTGAAACACGACCGCCGTCCGCGGGGTATCCCCTCACGACAACCGCCCCGCGCGGGGAGGATCGCCCTGCGCGCAGGATGAAGACGAACGAACGGAGCGAGGAATTCGCATGAGACGCAACCTGTTGCTCGGCCTGGCGATGCTGCCGGGCGTGCTGGCCCCGTCGGCGGCCTTCGGGGCGGACGGCAAGGCCCCGACCTTCCACAAGGATGTCGAGCGGATCCTCCAGAATCACTGCCAGGACTGTCACCGGCCCGGCCAGGTGGCCCCGTTCTCCCTCTTGACATATGAACAGGCCAGGAAGCGCGGCGGCGACCTCGCCGGGGTGACGCACGACCGCAAGATGCCCCCCTGGCCCGCCTCGACGAAGGTCGGCGGCCCGTTCCGCGACCAGCGGGTGCTGAGCGACGCCGAGGTCGAGACCATCGCGAAGTGGGTCGGGGCCGGCTGCCCCGAGGGCGACGCCAAGGACGCACCCGCGCCCAGGCAGTTCGCCGCCGAGTGGCCGCTGGGCACGCCCGACCTGATCCTCACGATGGAGACCCCCTACGAACTCGACGCCGAAGGGGACGACGACTTCCGCGTGTTCGTGCTCAAGACGAACTTCAATGAGGATAAGTGGATCCGCGCGGTCGACTTCAAGCCGGGCAACCGCCGGGTCGTCCACCACATCATCGCGGGCGTGGACCCGGGCAACCAGGGCCGCAAGCGCGACGCCGAGGACGCCAAGCCGGGTTACCACGCCGTCGGCGGGTTCGGCGGCGTCCGCACCAGCGATTTCCTGCCGATCTGGACCCCGGGCGCGGTGCAGCGGTTCGCCCCCGAGGGGTCGGGCTACCTGCTCCCCAAGGGTGCCGATATCCTCATCCAGATGCACTATCACAGGAGCGGCAAGCCCGAGACCGACGCCACCTCGCTCGGCCTCTACCTCTCGGACAAGCCGCTCCAGAAGCGAGTGCGGACGGGGTTCATCTTCCCGAACATCACCGAGGACCAGGCCAAGCTCGCCATGGCCAAGGCCCAGGCGATGCGACTGCTGGGCAAGACGCCAGCCATCGATGATTTCTTGCGCGATGTCCTGATCATCAAACCCGGCGAGCCGAGCCACGAGGTCAAGGCGGTGAGCAACAAGCTCTCGCCGATGGGCATGGGCCCCCTGCCCCGCGAGATCGTGCTGACCTCGGTCATGCCTCACATGCACTGGCTCGGCAAGGACTTCACGTTCACCGCCATCCTGCCGGACGGCACCCGGAAGCCATTGATCCAGATCGACCACTGGAACTTCAACTGGCAGGGGACCTACGCCTTCGAGAAGCCGGTCACGCTGCCGAAGGGGACCTATTTCGAGATGCTGGCGCACTTCGATAATACGGACAGGAATCCATTAAACCCGAGCAAGCCCCCGCGCGAGGTGCGTTGGGGCGAGCAGACGAACGACGAGATGTGCATCGGCATCTTCGAGTTCATCTCCGACGGCCCGATCGGGGGCAACGGCGGGCCCCGGCGCAAGGCCGAGCCGAAGAAGGTCGGGGCCGAGTGAGCATGCGAGTTCCCGATCACTTGCCGATCGGTGACCGCAGGTAGGCGACGAGGTCCGCGAGGTCCTGGGGCGGCAAGACCTGCTCCAGGCCCTCGGGCATCAGCGACCGCCCCGTGGGCCGGAGGGCCTCGATCTCGGCGCGGGGGATGACGTCTTCGAGCCCCTCGGCGCGTCGCAAGCGGATCGCGCCGGGGGCGTCCTCGACCAGCAGGCCGCTGTACGTCTGCCCCGACGCCGTGGCCACGACGACGGCCGCGCCGTCGGGCGTGACCTCGCGATTGGGGTCGAAGATCGCGACCAGGAAATCCGCAGGCGCCCGGCCGATCATGCTCGCCAGGTCGGGCCCGACTCGGTTGCCGTCGCCGTTGCGCGCGTGGCAGACGCGGCAGTTCTTGCGGAAGACCTGCTCGCCCCTGGCCGGATCGGACTTGAGCGTCAGGCTGGGTTCATATCGCGCGATGATGGCGCGTCGATCGCTGGAGACCTCCCGCCTCGGCAACACCTTCTCGGCCGAGGGCTCGCGCGCGACCAGTTGCTCGCGAAGCGACGGGTCGATCTCGTCGGGGTGCACTTGCCCGGCGGCGATGGCATCCAGGAGCAATTTCGCAAGGGCTTGAGTCGTCGTGAATGTTTCGAGCGCGACCCGACGCGTGCCGATGGCCTGACGGCCCCAGTCGACCAGGAGGCCCTTGGCGACCGAGAGCTCGACGGTGGAGAGTACCTTCGCGGCGGACCTTTGCAAGGCGGGCGGCTGGGCCGGGTCGAAGAGCGCAGCGATGGCCTGCTCGCGACCGGGCACCCTGACCTTGACGGCCGCATCCAGAGCGAGCTGGCGGAACCAGGCCGGCTGTTGCGGGTCGGATAGGACAGCCAGGGCGCGGTGGGAGACCGCATCGACATTCGCCCCGCAAGAGAGCAAGGCGATTCTCACCTGATCATCCTGGCTCTGTTCGATCCAGCGCCGGACCTCCTCGCGGCCCGGCTCGCCCCGGCTCTCGACCACGCGGGACGCCAGGCGGGCGAGCACGCGGGCCTTGGCCTCGCCGGGGGATTGCCGCCATGCGGGTAGTTCGATGAGCGAGCCCAGGAAGGGCGACGGGTTGTCGCCGAGGGAACCGAGGACGGCGGCCATCGCCCACGACGAATCCACATCCTTCGCCGCGATGGTCGCCAGGGCCGACCGGGAACGCTCATCGCCGAGCTTGCCCAGCGCGATGGCCGCGCGGAGGCGGACGCGGGGGTCGGCGTCGTCGGCCAGGTTGGCGAGTTCGGCGGCGAAGGCGTCGGGACGGGCCTCGACCAGCCGCGCGGCGTGCTCGCGGACGCGGGGGGAGACATCGGCGAAGGCGGTTTTGAGCGTCGCGGCGTCGAGAGATTTCAGGCCCTCCAGCGTCCAGAGGGCCTGGACCCGGGCGACTGGCGAAGGGGACGTGCCGAGGGCCTTCAAGGCGGGGACGGCGGCCCTGTCCTGGCGTTCGACGAGCAGGCGCTGGGCGGTGTCGCGTTGCCATCCGTTCGCATGTTCAAGCCGTTTCGCGAGCGATTCGCCTTCGAGCTTGCCGGGGGCGGGCGACGGGGCGGCCGGCTTCGAGGTCTTCGGCCGGATCCGCCAGATGCGGCCCTTGTCGGTGCCCTCGCGGAAGTCGACGCTGTTGCGTAACGCCTCGGGCACGAAGGCCGGGTGCTCGACCCAGGCGCGGCAGAAGTCGACGACGTAGAGCGACCCGTCGGGGCCGTCGGCGAGGTTGACGGGGCGGAACCAGGGATGGGTTGATGCGAGGAATTCCTGATGTTTCTCCGTATCCGGCCTGCGGGCGCGATAGGTCACGCTGCCGGGGTCGAGGCGGCGATGGTGGACGACGCTGGTGAGCGGCTCGCAGACGAAGGCGTGGCCCTGGTAGCCCGCCAGCAACCCGCCTCTTTCGATCCAGGGTCCGCAGGTGGCGTTGAAGTAGGCGACCGTTTCCTTGTTGAAGCGTTTCTGCGACGGCGCCAGCGAGTAGATCCGCCCGCCGTCGGCGAGATCCAAAATCTCCGCCACCGCCGCGCCGCCGGACGAGCCCAGTTGCCACGGTTCGAGCACGACGTGCCGCAACGGCACCGTGTTCCACGACGGGAAGCGATCGCCCCAATCGTCGCGCGGCAGGCCAAATTGACTGTAGCCGGAGATGGGCTCAATGGCGCCGGTCCTGGGGTCGAACCGCAGGTCATTCCGGGGGATCGGCACCGCGGCCCCCTCGGGCGAACCGGGCTTGCGGACGCTGCCGCCGCTGCGGCCGTTGGCCAGGTACAGGCGGTTGTCGAGGCCCCACGTCGGGCTGTTGACGCGGAGCTGCTGGTTGCCCTCGACGAAACCGGTCAAGATGATTTCACGCGTCTCGGCGACGCCGTCGTCGTCGGCGTCCTCGAAGTAGATCAGGTCGGGGGCGGAGGTCACGAGCAGGCCGCGCCGCCAGGGGACCAGGCCGCTCGGGTATTTGAGCTTCTCGGCGAAGATCGTCGCGTGCTCATAGATGCCGTCGCCGTCGCGATCCTCCAGGCGCTTGATGCGGCCGCCCTCGGGCCCGACGGGATAATCGGTCATCTCGGCCACGAACGGCCGGCCGTGTGCGTCCCAGGCGATCGCGACGGGGTTGGTGACGGCGGGTTCGGAGGCGACGAGTTCGATGGTCAGATTGGGGTCGGCGAGACGGAGGGCGGAGAGGGACTCGCGGACGGTGGGGGGCCTGTCGGCGCCCAGCAGTGGGAAGAGGAAGAGGATTGAACCACAGAGACGCAGGGGGGTGAAGAGTTTTGGGATGCTCATAACCTTGTTTCGGCGATCCTTCGGGTGACCTGATTTTGATTATTTGGAGTGGATCGACTTCAGCAACGCGACGGATTCGTCGACGATCTGCTCGCCGGTGCCGGGGGCGACGTAGCTGTGGAGGCCGGTCCAGGTCTGGTAGCCGCCGAGGTCGTAGGCCTTGCGGTTGCCGACGTAGCCGATGTAGTCGTTGGCAAGTTCCAAAATGTAGGTATGACGATACGGCGAGCGCCGCTTGATGTCCTGGCCGAGGACGGTGAAGAACTCGGCGGGGACGCCGACGAAGGCGATGTCGCCGACGACGACGGCCTGGATCCAGGTCTTGCGCTCCTCGCCCTGCCGGGGGGCGAGCTTCTTGCGCATCTTGCGGAAGACCTCGGCCGTGCTCTCGGCGAAGTTCGCAGGCATCCGCTTCCGGCAGTAGGACACCACGGCCGCGTCGTCCCTGGCGTCGTCGAAATTTCGCACGCGGACGGCGATCTCCTTGCGGGCGGCCTTGATGGTCGGCACGGCGTGCGGCTCGGCCTTCGACAGGGCCTCGTTCACGGCGTTGCGGATCCGCAGCTCGCACTCGGCGGCGGTGAGGTCGATGTTGTGGGTCGAGCCCGAGGCCCCTTCGAAGAACAGGAACGTGCCGCCATGTTCCTTCTCCAATGCCTGCGCGGCCAGCCCGTAGAAGCTGGGCGAACGCACCGCGCCCGCCACGGCGCCGATGGTGTGCGTCGAGTGGTTGAAGAGGGCCGCCGCGATCTTGCCATCGGCCTTCTCGAACGACAGCACGGGCAGCTCGGGGTCGAACGGCCCGGTGGGGCGGACGAAATCGTCGCGCTGGCCGACCCAGAAGATCGTATTGTCCTTGAGCAAAACTCGGCTGTTGCGGCCGACCGAGGATTCCTCGCCGAGCCGGAACCTGAGGCTCACCGGCGCGAGCGTCTTGCTAGCCTCGATGGCCGCCGCGACGATCTCGTCGCCGACGTGTTTCGTGAACGCCTCTTCACGCTCGTATCCGTGCACGGTGACGGTCGTCGGCGCGTGGTGCGTGTGGGTGCAGTTGATCAGGATACTCTCGAACGGGATGCCCGTGGCCTCGGAGATTTTGCGGGCGGCCGGGTCGAGGATGTCACGCTCGATCATCAGGACGTCGCAGGCGACGAGGCAGGTCCTGGTGCCGTCCTCAGCCTGGATGACCAGGGCGGAGGCCCGCAGCTCGCCCTCCTGCCCCTTCAGTTTCCCCGGCCCGATGCCGCCGCCGATGACCATGGCGTCGTCGGCCTTGAGCGGCCGCACGGCCGCGCCGACCTTGAGGTCGCCTGCGTGGGCCGAGGGGACCAGGGCGAGACATGCCAACGCCAGCACGAACGGATTCGTTTTCATCTGGATTCCCCTCGCGCGACTTGCGCTGGGCGAGGGTCTCCAGACCCCGCCCTTGCCCTGAGACTCTGTCCAGGCCAACCCGGTCTCCAGACCGGTTGCTGGATCGCATCGCAGATGGAACGGGTCTGGAGACCCGGATTGGTGGGTTGCTGCGATCACGGTTGGGGCGGGGTCTGGAGACCCGCGCCCAGCGCTTCCGCCACGCGCCAGACGAGTTGGACGTTTTCATAAAAACACAGGAGAAATCAATCCAGGGATTGGATCTCGAAGTTGCGGAAGAAGATCTCCGCCGCCTCGATTTCCAGGGCGATGCGGCCTTTGGCGTGGGGGACGGCCTCGTTGGGTTTGGCGGGGTCGAGGCCGACGACGCGGATGTTCTTGCCGGCGTTGATGACGTGGCCGTTGAGGATGTGGCTGGTGGTGTCGACCTTCGCGATGATCTCGGCGACGTTCCAGCCGTCCTTCTCGTGGTCCTTCGCCAGGTGCTTCTGGTAGGCGATGCCCTTGCCGCCCAGGATGCGCGGCACGCCCCCCTGATCGGCGGGCAGGTAGGTCGTCATGGGCTCGCCGGCGGTCTTCGGGTCGTGGGTCGAGTCGAGCTGGTAGCCGTAGAGGGCGATGATGTCGCCGACGTTCGTGGCCTCGACCTGGTACTGGAGGGCCTTCGGCCAGACGGCGTCGTCGCCGATGATATGATAATAAAGGCCCGCATCCTGCCTGAGTTTGAGCCTGGGCTCGAACTTCTTGGTGCCCCACTTGTACTCGAAGCGGAGGTGGTAGTTGCCGTATTCCTTTTCGGTGCCGATGTAGCCCATCACCACCTTCGAGCCGTGCTCGGCGTGCTTGTAGAGGTGGATCGCGCCGTCCTCGATCGTGACGATCTTATCCGGGTCGCTGTTCCTGCCGTGGGTCTGGAGGAAGGTGTAGAGGCCGGAGAGGTCCTTGCCGTTGAAGAGCTTGACCCAGGGTTTTTCGGCGGCGGGGGGCGCGGGGGCGAGGCTGAACGTGACGAGGGCGAGCGTCAGCGCGCGGAGTCGGCGCGTGGGCATGGAGGGTCCTCCCGGCGGGGATGTCGGCGGTTTCGCGACATTGTGCCAGGGAGGCCTTTCGAAAGCCACACGCCGCCGCCCCGGCCGGTGCGGCGGCGTTGGGTGGTCGCATGCAGATCAGAGCAGGCTATTGTTATAAGCAACCACCGCGGACTGCACGGCCTTGTTGACGGTGCCGAAGCCGGAGAACACCGCGCCCGAAACGGCCTTCACGAACACCCGCGCGGAGGCGGTGTTGCTGGCGGTCGGGGCGGCGATGGCGGTGAGCTTGGTCGCGAGCGAGTCGAGGGCCGCGTCGACGGTCGCCGTCGGGTTCGACGAGCTGGAGGTGAATCCGGTGCCGAGCCCGGCGATGGCCGAGTCGAGCGAGGTCTTGAGCGTCGAGACGGCCGAATTCACGGCCGAGGAATCGAGCGCGGTGCCGCCGGAGATCGAGGCCTGCACGGCGGTCGTGAGCGACGAGAGGAAGGCGGAATAGGCCGTCCTCGCGGCCTGATTGTAGGTCTTGACGGCCGCGTTGGTGATGCTGCCGGTCGGGTTCACCGAGAGGATGGCGGTGGTCGACTGGTTGAGCGCGGTGCGGAGGTAGCCGCCGACCTCGCGGTTCATGTCGAGGACCGCGCGATTGGTCGAGTTCTCCAGGCCGGTGGCCGCGCTCTCGATGTTGGTCTGGAGCGTGGCGGTGTATCCCTGTAGGGTCGCCGTGAGGCCCGCGCCGGTGTTGGGCAGGTTGGCGAGCGCGGTCGAGATCGAGGTGTTCAGGGTCGTGATCGCGGCCTCGATCGACGTGTTGAATGCGTCGAGCCCGGCCTGGGTCGGGGCGGTGGTGGTCGTGGCCGTCCTGCGGAGGGCGGCGACGGCGGAGGAGTAGGATCCGACGAAGGTCTGGTAGGCCTTCTGGACCGCGCGGACGTCCTGCGACAGCAGGCTGCTGGAGCCGCGCGAGTAGGCCAGCGTGTCGCCCAGGGCGATGCCGAGGTCGACCTTGAACCCGCCCCGATCGCCGCCGCGGGCCGGCCCCCGGCCGCCGAGGGCCGAGACGGACGCGGCGACCTTCTCGATGCCGATGTGGAGCCCGGCGCCCGAGGGCACCTTGCGGTCTTCCAGGTTGTCGAAGTTCAGGCGGATCTGGGGCCTGCGGCGGGTGCTGGGGCTGGCGGCGGCGGTCGCGTCTCCGGCCATGAATCCCCGCCAATGCTTCATCGAGGGCAACGCCATGGTGTGCAGTTCTCCCCTGCTCTGTTCGTCTCTGTTCGGGCTGCGGAACCGTTGTTGCGCGAGAGGGCACGCGGCGACGTTCGGCCGACTCCTCGGCGTCTGGGGGAGATCATCCTGATGCGAATGTTCGAACGGGCCCGGGACGGGCCGCGCGTGAGGTGCCCGATACAAGAAACGTAGGTCGTGCGGGGAATCGAACCGACTTTTTCCGAGTTTTTTCCGATGTCCAGGAAGGGAGACATCCAACCGCCCATCAGCCCTTGCCCAGGGCCCGCCGCTTCTCCGAGAGGAACGGCAGGTGGTGTTGGGCGTGGCGGATGGCCTGCAAGACGAGCTGCCGGACGCTCACCAGCCCCGTCTCGGTGTGGACGGCCTGCCTTGCCCAGGCCTCCTCGCTTTGAAATGTCAGGATGCGGGTCAGATGTTTGCGCAAGGCGACGAACAGGGCGATCTGCTCGTCGAGATCGAGGTCCTGGTAGTGCATGGCCTCGACGTAGGGAGTCTCGTCGACGCTCATGAGGAGCGGCCGGTCCATCGCCAGGGTGCGCTCGACGCGGTCGGTGAAGTAGATCTCGGTGTCGGCGATGTGGGCGACGGCCTCGATGGTGCTCCACTTGCCGGGGACCGGGCGGGCCCTGGCCTCCTCCGGCGTCAGGCCCGCAACGGCGGCCCTCAGCTCGTCGATGCCGGCGGCGTAGTGCGCGATGATCTCGGCGGTCGAGAGCGAGGGGTCCTCGCCCTGCATGCCGGCCATGTAAGCAGGATTGTCGCTGCTGGGCATGTTCGCTCCAGACCAAATTCTTACGCACGACTTACGCCGAGACGAGCGTCAAGCCTTGGGTGCGGGCTTGGTTTCCGCGGCGGCCGGGGCGGTGGTGGCGGACTTGGCCTTGCCCATCTCCTCGCGCTGGACCTGGTCGATCCAGACGAAGAAGGCGATGGTGCCGCCGAGGATGATGAGGGCGAGGAGCATCAGGAACACGCCCTTCGGCTGCGGCGGGGCGGGTTCCGGCTCGGCGACCGCGGCGGCCGGGGCGGAGGCGGGCGTGCGGACGGGGGCGGCGACGACGGCGCGGGAGGGGGCCGCGACGGCGGTCGTGGTCGCGCGCGGGGTGCGATCGCCGCCGAGGTCGTTGAGGAAGTCGTTGAGGCCCGGGTCGCCGGATTCGTCGGAGTCGGCACCGGACTCCGGCTCGCTCGCGGAGGTCAGGCCGAAGAGGGACGGGTCGATCTGGAACCGCTCGCCGCACTTCCGGCAGCGCACGCGGCGACCGGCGAAGGACTCGTCGACACCGGCCGTGGTCGAGCAGGACGGGCACTGGGCTTGGACGATCATGGCTGCGGGCTCGCGTTGGATCGGTGCGGGACGGGATGAGTCGGGCGCGGCGGGCCGCCGGGCCGCCGTCATCCTTCCCATTTTCCCGAGCGAACCCCCGCTTGCCAACCGTTTTCCGCCCCAGCACGCACGTTTGTGGGCTCTGGCGAATCCGGGTGATCGGGGTCAACGGGGCTGTGAAGTTCGCGAGACTGCGGTTGCCGACGTCTCGATCCGGCTCAGCCCTCGACCAGCCCGTCCATGCGGACGACCTCGAAATCGCCCCCCTTCACGCGCTGGAGGGTCTTGATCTCGGCGCTGTCCCACTTGGGGTGATAGGCCCCGGTGAGGAACCAGTCGTTGCCGTTGTCGGCCAGGAACATCCCGTAGCGTTTGAGGCATTCCAGCACGACCTGCATGGGCCCGGAGAAGCCGGAGACGTCGTAATCCGCCCGGAGCCGGACGCGCATGCCCATCGGGGGCAAGGTGGGATCCTTGTGGGGGCTGGCGAAGTGGCGCGCGGGAGGGACGTAGGCCCGCCGGGTGACCTTGCAGGTGAACCGCAGGGCGTGGCGGATGGCCCCGAGTTCGTGGACCTCGTCGTGGCGCAACAATCCGGGGAAGATGGGCAGGCCGGCGGCGTCGGCGGACGTCCACCCGGCGGGCCGGAGGGTGTTGCTCCGGAGGTCGAAGATCGCGCCGCTCTCGGCGGCCCAGCGGCCGTCCTGGCGCTTCGCCTCGAACAGCTCGTAGAGGATCCAGTTGTCGGAGTCGACGACGATGACGTGGCGGTCGCCGGTCTTCGCGTTGGGGCCGCCCTCGATGGGGGCGTCGATGGGCACCTTGTACGGGCCCGGGTCGCTCTCGCCCGCGCCCGAGCCGAACAGCACGGGCGTGGTCGGCTGGTTGCCGCCCACGAGGATGTAGGGCATGCCCAGCGGGCCCCATCGGTAGCTGAACCCGCACTCGGGCCGGAGCGGCTTGTCCGCGCCGATGGAGGAGATCAGGACGTCGGAGTTCTCGTCGACGGGTTCCTGGGAGATGTCCTGATTCCAGGCGTTGTCGTCGGGGAAGGGGCGGAAACCGCCGAGGCCCTGGCCGAGCCGGGGGTCGTCGGCCCAGGCCCATTCCTGGCGCTTCTTGTACGCCAGATAGCCCCCCGCCGCCGCGACGATGCCCGCGCCCGCGAGGACGTTCCTCGACCAGAGCTTGCGGCCGAACTCCCGGCGGGTCATGCCGAGGCGGTCGCGGACCATCGGCCGCAGGCGCGCGGGCAGGCCGGTGACGAGCCGGGGGAGCGAGGTGATCAGGCTGGTGAGCGGCACGGCGAGCCTGCCGCCGCACTTGGGGCAGCTCGTGGCCTGGCCGATCCGCGAGACGGGGGCGCGGAGCTTCTGCCCGCAGCCCCGGCACCGGAAGATCACCTTCTGCTCGTCCTTCGTGCCGGCCAAAGGTTCGCTCCGGGTCGGATCCAGCGGTGTCGACGGGACGAATCGGGTCGGCCCCGGAATTAGTCTAGGGCGCCCGGGTGGCCGTCGCAACCGCAGCCTACCCAAGTTCCCGGCGCCGTGGCCATGCGGCATCGCGGGCGATGTTTTCCGGACCCGTCGTGTAAGAATGGCGAGGCGTCGCGGTGTAACCCTCCGGAGGACCTGACTTGGCCGGAATCGCCCCGGGAACCCCGACCGAACGCGAGCCGCCCCCCACGAGGGCGAGCCTCCTGATGCTGCTCCGCCGGGCCTCGCCCCGCGACGAGGCGGCGTGGGAGGAGTTCGTCGCGCTCTACGAGCCGCTCGTCCGGCGGCTGGCGAGGCGTTCCGGGCTCCAGGGGGCGGATGCCGACGACCTCGTGCAGGACGCCTTCCGCGCGGTGGCCTCGGCCATCGCCGGTTACAACCCCGACCCGGCCCTGGGGTCGTTCCGGGGCTGGCTGTCGAAGATCGCGCGGAACCTGATCGTGGACGCGGTCGTCGCCCGCAGGCGGAAGGCGGCCAACTATGGCACGGGGGACACCGCGATGGCCGAGATCCTCGACGCCCAGCCCGGCGCGTCGCCCGAGTCGAGCCTCTACGACGTCGAGTACCGGCGCCAGGTGTTCGCCCGGGCCTGCGAACGCATCAAGGGGGACGTGCACGAGACCACCTGGCAGGCCTTCTGGCGCACCGGGGTCGAGGCCGAGGACGTCCGCGAGGTCGCCCGCTCCCTGAACCTCACCCCCGGCGCCGTCTACGTCGCCCGCAGCCGCGTCATGGCCCGGCTGCGACGCGAGGTCGAACGCCAGGAGCCGGACTGATCCATATTCCTGGCGAAGCCCCGAGGCGAAACGCGCGAGTCGAGGCGAAAGGCGCAAGTCGGAAGCGCCGGGCGAGGGTCGGAAGCGCTGGGCGAGGGTCTCCCGACCCCGCCCCTACCCTGAGATGCGGCACCACAGGAGCGGGTCTCCCGACCCAGAAATCCAATGCCCCGACTCGTCGACGCTTTCCAACAGGGGTCTGGAGACCCCGGTCATGTTGTGAATCGCGGCGACGGTTGGGGCGGGGGTCTGGAGACCCTCGCCCAGCGCCATCGACCCTGTCCCTTCAACTCCGCTACGCGTCGAATCACGTCTGTCGTCCACTCTCGAAAGGAATCCCCCCATGCCCCTCTGCCACTCGCCCCTGTCGCCGGAACAGCTCGGTCGCCTGCTCTCGGGCGAGGTGGCCGAGGCCGAGCAGGCCGAACTGTCGTCGCACATCGAGGCGTGCGAGGGCTGCCGCGAGGCCCTCGACCGGCTCGCGGCGCGGAGCGGGATGTGGGACGACCTCGGCCTGCTCCGCGACGACGAGATCGACCTGGAGATCGACGCCGACCTGGCGCTGACCGGGCTGTTCGACCCGCCGGAGGACGAGGGGCAGGTGGGGATCCTCGGGCCGTACGCAATCCTGGAGACGATCGGCCGGGGCGGGATGGGGGTGGTCTTCCTGGCCAGGGACCGCACGCTCGACCGGCTGGTGGCGATCAAGCTGATGTCGCCGCACCTGGCGGCGTCGCCGTCGGCCCGGAGGCGGTTCGCACGCGAAGCGAAAGCGGCGGCGGCCGTGGTGCATGAGCATGTGGTGACGATCCACGCCGTCGATGTGTCGCCCCGGGGGATCCCCTACCTGGTGATGCAGTACGTCGCCGGCAAGTCGGCGCAGGACCTCGTCGACGGGGCCCCGTCGCGGCGGGTCGAGCTGGAGGAACTCCTCCGGATCGGCTCGCAGGTGGCCTCGGGGCTGGCGGCGGCGCACGAGCAGGGCTTGATCCACCGCGACGTGAAGCCGGGGAACATCCTGCTGGAGAATGGGGTCGAGCGGGTCAAGCTGACCGACTTCGGGCTCGCCCGCGCGGCGGATGACGCGGCGATGACCCAGTCGGGCGTGGTCGCGGGGACGCCCCAATATATGTCCCCCGAGCAGGCCCGGGGCGACGCCCTCGACACGCGATCGGACCTCTTCAGCCTCGGCAGCGTGCTCTACGCCCTGGCCACCGGCCTGCCGCCGTTCCGCTCGCGATCCAGCCTGGCGACCCTCAAGCTCGTCTGCGACCGGGAGCCCGAGCCCGTCTCCGCCCTGCGCCCCGACCTCCCCCGCTGGTTCGCGGCGATCCTGAAACGCCTGCACGCCAAGGACCCGTCGCAGCGATACGCCTCGGCCGCCGACGTGGCCGACCTGCTCACGCGATGCCTGGCCCACGTCCGCCGCCCGAACCAGAACCCGCTCCCCGCCGAACTCGCCCCGAAACGCCCCCGGCGCCGCCTGGCCGCCGCCTTCGCCCTGGGCTCCCTCGCCCTCCTCGCCGCCACCCCCGCCCTGCCCGCCGTCCGCGACGCCGCCGAGCGGTTCGCGATCCTCCTGCGCATCAAGACCCCCGAGGGCACCCTCGTCGTCGAGACCGACGACCCCGCCATCGGCGTCTCCCTCGACGGCTCCAGCCTGACCATCACCGGCGCCGGCCTCCGCGAGTTGAAGATCCCCGTCGGCCCCCACCAGGTCCGAGCCACGAAGGATGGGAAGGTGATCAAGGAGGAGCTTGTTCACATAGAGAAGCATGGGAAGTCAGTCCTGTCGATCCGCAGGGAGGCGGAGGACGCCCCGACTCTGGCCGAGGCCGCGAGGAAGCCGGACCTGGATTCCCTCAACAGGCGGGGGCGGAGCTCCAGCAAGGTGGAGGTCCTCGCCCATCTCCTCATGCTGAATTCGTCCTCCGTACGCTCGCCTTCGGCCCACAGCAACGTCTACATGAAGAATCTCGACACGGGCCGGACCCGGCGAATCCTGGAGGACTTCGAGGACGTCCACCGGATCACCGCGGTGGACTGGTCGGGTGATGGGAGCCGGATCGCGTTCGAGAGGGCGCCCAGGCAAGGCGAGCCGGCGAAGTCGTATGCCGTCCGGGTGAGCGACGGCAAGATCGATCTCAAGGAGGTCGCCACGGGCAGCTGGCCCTCGCTCTCGCCCGATGGCAAGCAACTGGCCACCTGCGTCGGGGGGCCTGAGACCCCCAAGGAAATCATCATCTCGGGCTCCATCTCATCGAAGAATCGTCGCATTCCGACGGATGGCATCCCCCGATGGTCGCCGGAAGGCGACCGGATCCTGGTCGCGTCCAGCCACGGCGAGGCGGGATTCACCTGCCGGATCCTCGATTCCAATCGAGAACGGCCGATTGCCTTCCGCCCGAGCCGGATCCGCAGCCTGCCGCAATGGTCGGGGGATCAGACGATCGTCGCCCTCGTCGAGACGCGGTCGCGGGGGCTTGAGATCATCGAATTCGACATCAGTCAGCCCGACGCGCCCCGGGAGTTGTACCGCTACTGGAGTTTCGCTGACACACCCGGATTCACGCCCACCTGGGTCCTCCCGAGCCTGAAGGATCAGACGGTGTACGTCCTCGGAAGGACCGCCGATAACCGAGGCCGATTGCTGAAAGTCGAGCGGAAGCCCAACACGCTGATGACCGCCGTCCTGTCGGAACCCACGCCGGGTGCGCTCGTCCACAGCGCCTGCCTCTCGCCCGACGGCAAGTTCCTCGTGTACTGCGAGGTGACACCGACCGACCAGGACAGGCCCGCACCCGCTGCATCGGCCCCCGCGACGCAACTGGAGCCCGGGCAGAGGACGATCCGGCTCGACCCCGCCTTTGCGGCGGATCGGCTGGTCGAGGCGATGGGCAAGATGCCGGTCAAGCCGACGGCGCCGGACCCGAGTCGCATGCAGATCTACTTGAGGGACTTGCGACTCGCCACAACCCGGCTGGCGCTGGATGAGCCGATCCCGGGGCTGACGAGGGTCATGGCGCCCGAGTGGTCGCCGGACGGGAGCCGGGTGGTGTTCTGGGGAGATTCTCAGGCGCCTCCCGGGATCCCACGAATCATCCTGATGGAGCTGCACGACGAGCGGGTGAGGTTCCGGGACCTGGGCACGGGCATGTCGCCGGTCTGGTCGCCGGACGGGAGGCGGATCGCGTTCATGAACTTCGATGCGCCGAGCGGAACGTATGTCATGAACGCGGACGGGACCGATCGGAAGCGACTCACGGATCGGTTCCCGCCGACGTGGTCGCCGGACGGTAAGGCGCTGCTGCTCAACTCGTTCAGCGAGCCGACGCAGTCGAGCCTCTACGATATGGAGACTGGCCGAACGCGTCCGCTGAGCATCCCCGGCCACTCGATCCTGTCATGGCCGCGATGGTCCGCGAAGGATCGTCTCATCACCGCACTTCGACAGGCTGATGGCATCAATTTGCTCGCCGAGGTCCAGCTTGTGGGACCAGGACGGGACCACATCCTGAACCGGCTCTGGCTCCCGCCTGACGGCCAGAAATTGCTCCCCCGCTGGCCCATCGTCCATCGCGGCAACGGCGACGTCATCTTCATCGGCGTGGAACCGTCGGGCGACCGCCAGCTCTACCTCTTGACGAACGGCCAGCTCGCCCCCATCGACCCCTTCGCCCGCCCCGACCAACTCGGCGGCCTCACCGTCTCCCCCGGCGGGCGCTACCTGATGTTCAACGCCAATCGGGATGATCGGAAGGCGTCGTCAAAGTCCTCTGTCGCACCGACATCCGAGGAGCGTGTATTGGATTTGCCCTTGCGGCCGGCGGAACCCTCACGGGTCCGGGAGAAGTCGGTGGCAGCGGATACCTTGCTGGCCCGGCAGCAGACGGCGGCGCTGGTGGATGCGATCGAGGCGTCGCCGGTGGTGCCGACGCGGGACGATCCGGGGCGGTCGCGGGTCTATTTGAAGGACATGGCGAAGAACCAGAAGATCCTGGTCCTGGACGAACCGATCGAAGGGCTCCGCTGGGTCGGATCGCCGCGGTGGTCGATGGACGGCCGGAGCATCGTGTTTGCGGCGGGGCCGGACTCCGACCCGGGGCATTCGCGGATCCTGATGATGGATGCGCCGAAGATGAAGACGAGGGTCCGCGACCTCGGGCCCGGGTCGGCGCCCTCGCTGTCGCCGGACGGGTCGAAGGTCGCGTTCCGCAACGCCATCGACGGCAAGCTCGGCGGGGTCTGCACGATGAATGTCGATGGGACGGACCGGAAGCCCCTCAACAGCTTCGGCGTGCCGTCGTGGTCGCCGGACGGGAAATCCCTGCTCATCAGCGAGCACAACGAGGCCCTCACCGAGCCCGCCCGGGCTCGGATTTACGACCTCGCCACGGGGAAGGAACACCCCTTGAGGATCCTCGACCTCCCCCTGGCCTCGCGCCCGGAATGGTCCGCCCCCAATCGGCTGCTCGCGGCGGTCCGCTGGCCGGGGTCGACGATCAAGATCCTCGAAGTCGACGTGACCGACCCGGCGAAGGCGATGCCCTTGCGGACGATGTGGGCGAAGCCGGCGGACCTGGCGATCCTGCCGCAGTCGCCCATGCCCCGGGGCTTCCTGGACGAGGTCCTCTTCGTCGGCATCGGCGAGAAGAACACGCAGTTCCGGAGGGTCTACCAGGTGCTGGAAGGCAGCCCCACCCAGATCCCCACCGGCGCGGCCGACACCGTGGCCGACCTCGCGTGCTCGCCCGATGGGAGGTACATCCTCTTCCGGGCGGTGCGCTGAGGAACGCAGGACCGCCCGGAGGTGCGGAAGCTGGCTTCCGCTGTCGCCCGGAGGGAGCTTGCTCCCGAGGTCGGGTGACGGGTCGGAGGTGTGAGCTGCGATCCGGCACGCGGAGCAAGCTCCGCGATAACCTAGCGGAAGCAAGCTTCCGCACTCCATGTGGTTCAGTCGATCGGGCGCGGGGGCGGGCCGTCCTCGCCTCGACGGGGGCCGCGAGGGCCGCGTTCGGGCCCGTCGTCTCGGGGTCCGCGGTCGGCGCCGGGACCACGGCCGCCGGGGCCGCGTCCGCCGCCGGGGCCGCGATCGGGGCCGGGGCCGCCTGCGGGGCGGAGTTCCTCGCGGGTGATCTTGCCGTCCTTGTTGCGGTCGAGCGACTTGATGGCGTCGGCGCTGGCCTTGATCTCGTCGGCGGAGAGGACGCCGTCGCCGTCCTTGTCGATGGCCCGCATCAGGGGGTGGAGCGGGGGCCGGCCGCCGGGCTGGCCGGGTCCGCCGCCGCCGGGCCCGCGGCGCGGGGGGCCGTCCTGCGGGCCGCCCTCGGGGCGACGGCCGCGCGGGCGATCCTCGGGGCCGCCTTCGGGGCGGCGGTCGCGGTCGCGGGGACGATCCTCGGGCGCGGGACGCGTGTCGCGGTCACGCGGGCGGTCGTCGGGCGCCGGGCGTCGATCGCGGTCGAGCGGGCGGTCTTCCGGATCCGACCGGCGGTCGCGATCGCGGGGGCGGTCTTCCGGATCCGGCCGGCGGTCGCGGTCGCGGGGACGTTCGCGGTCGCGCTCGCGGGGCGGCGGGGGATCATCGTTGGGCGCGGGCCTGTCCTGGGCCTGCAAGGCGCCGGTGAGGGTCAGGCCGAAGAGGGCGGCCAGGCCCAGGCGCCGGAGGGTCGTGAGCAGCGTGATCGATCGGGACATTTGCGCGTTCTCCCTTGTTCTCGCGTGGCCGTCCTCGGGGGCAGTTCCGGTCGGGCCGGGCGGGCGTCATTCCGCTCGATCCTGGAGGGAGAAACGTGCGGGGGCAAGCCCCGGAGACAGCGCGACGGCGATTTTCCCCGTCGCGCCGAGGCCGGGCTCAGGAATGCGGCCGGCCGCCGACGCTCGCGAGCAGGACGGCGATGCCGAGCAGGACGGTCAGGTAGAAGTTCAGGGTATCGTCGGGCTTCGCGCCGGGTATTGCAGTCGGCTTCGGGTCATTCTCCGGAGACGGCCGGGCCCAGAGGCTCGCGACGGAGCTAGGCAGGGGTTCGAGTTCGGCGGCGCTGCGGGCGGCGGCGAGCACGGGGGCGGGCCGGCTGAGCGGGGCCATCGCGGCGTGAGGCGCATCGCGGCGGATGTTCTCGGCCTCGGCGGGGCGTCCGAGGACCCGTTCGAGCACCGTCGCCAGCGGCTCGGGATCGCCGCGGAATGGGCCGTGGGAGGCTTCCATCTGGAGCCGCAGGGCCCGGATCCGTTCGAGCGGATACTTGGCCCGGATCCGTTCGAAGGCGGTCTGGACCTCGGGGCGCTTCGCCGCCGTGCGGGCGTTGGGATAGCGGCCGAGGTAGTGGCCCGGTCGGCCGGAGAGGATGGCCCCCCGGCAGCGCTCGACCCACTTCGCCCTCGGGTCGGCCAGGGCGATGGCCAGGGTCAGCATCGAGTCGCGGAGGGTCCGGTCGCCGTCGCGTGCCGCCCTGTCCGCCAGTCGCAAGGCTTCATCCAGGACGAGGTTGCTTCCGCTGCCTTTGTCGTTGCCTCTGTCGTCCGCCATGACCCGAACTCCCTCTCGCTCCGTCGCGCCCGGAACGTGGCTCCGTCCCTCCTCATCCTTACGCACGTGCCCGCGATCCTCGCGAGGCGGTCCGAGGACTATTGTCGGACGACGGCGGGGAAAGGTTGAATCGAAGTCCCCCTCTGGAGTGCGGGGGCGGAGCTGCCACACTCCAGAGGGGGACTTGGCGTGTCGTTGCCGTTACACTAACGGGGGGACACCAAACGGCCGGGGATGGACCTGAGAATGACAGCCTTGCGTGCGGTGATCGTGCTGGGGCTCGCGGGGATCTTCGCGGGCCATGCCCGGGCGGGGGAGTTCCGGTTCGCCCATGAGGACGTGATGGGGACGTCCCTCGAACTCCGCGTCCAGGCGGCGAGCGGGGTCGTCGCGATCGCGGCCGAGCGCGCCACGCTCGACGAGATCGACCGGCTCTCGCTCGTCTTCAGCGGCTACGATCGCAGCAGCGAGCTGAGGCGCTGGCTGGATTCGCGGCAATCCCCCCGACAACTCTCGCGCGAACTGATCGACATGCTCGCCGAGTCCGACCTCTGGCGGACCCGGAGCGGCGGGGCGTTCGAGCCCCGGGTCGAGGTGCTGTCGAGGCTCTGGGCCAGGGCCGAGGAGGAGGGGCGACTTCCGGACGACGGCGAGCGCAAGGAGGCCCTCGCCCTGCTCTCGGGCGAGCCCTGGAGGATCGAGGGCAACCGTCACCTCGCAAGGACCCATCCGGACGTGCCGATCAGCCTGAATGCGATCGCCAAGGGGGCGATCGTGGAGAAGGCGTGCGCGAGGGCGATGGCGGTGCCGGGAGTGTCGGGCGTCCTGCTCAACGCGGGCGGCGACATGCGGGCGGCCGGGGATTTCCGGGCCGTCGTCGGGGTCGCCGACCCCTTCCGCGACTCCGAGACGACCGAGCCGCTGGAGTATCTGGAACTGTCGAACCGCGCGATGGCGACCAGCGGCGACTACCAGCGCGGGTTCACCATCCGGGGTCGACGTTACTCGCACATCTTCGACCCCCGGAGCGGCGAGCCGGCCGGCCGGGTGGCGCAGGCGACCGTGCTGGCCCCGAGGTCGTCGGACGCCGATGCGCTGGCGACGATCTTCAACGTCGTGTCGGCCGACGAGGCCCGGCGCCTGGCCGCGAAGGTCCCCGGGGTCGAGTTCCTGATCGTCGATCGGGACGGCACGCGGCACGAGAGCGCGGGCTGGTCGAGGCTCGTCCGGCCCGCGCCGGCGTCGGGGATCCGAGGGCCGGTGATCGCGCTCCTGGCGACGGGCCTGGAGCCCGGGCCGCAGTCGAAGGGGGCGACGAGGCCGCAGGCGAAGGCCAACGCGAAGCCGTCGGGCGTGCCCAAGATGCGGCCGATGGCGCCCGAGGCGGCGGATGCGTTCGGCAGGACGCATGAGATGGTCATCAAGTTCGACCTCAACAACCCGCAGGACGCCGCGCCGAGGTATCGCAAGCCGTATGTCGCGGTGTGGGTGGAGGACAAGGACGGGTTCCCGGTCCGGACTCTGGCGCTCTGGGTGTCGTTCGGCGGCGCGGGCC
The DNA here is from genome assembly GCA_965279195.1 of Isosphaeraceae bacterium. GTDB lineage: Bacteria > Planctomycetota > Planctomycetia > Isosphaerales > Isosphaeraceae > CBDIHP01. Next base: position 20,320 of record CBDIHP010000019.1, on the reverse strand, counting down.
CCTGGCAATGGCTGCCGGACGTGAAACGCTGGCACCGGGCCGACCGGGGCCGGATGAAGGTCGAGACCTTCGACCCGGTCGCCACCATCGCCCGCGCCACCCGGCCGCCGGGCTCGTACTCCGTCATCTGGGACGGCAAGGACGACCACGGCCGGTTCCTGCCGCGCGGGTCGTACACGATCCACATCGAGGCCGCCCGCGAGCACGGGACGTATCAGGAAATCACGAAGAAGTACACCCTCGGCGGCGCGGCGATCTCCGACACCTTCCCGGGCGGCGTGGAGCTCAAGGGGGCGTCGATCGCGTATCGCCCCCGGCCGGCGAAGCCCTGAGACGGAGGTCGTCCCGGGCGGGCCGGCCGGGACATCCGGCAGATCCGTCAGATTCCGACGGGCGAGATCGGGGCGGTTGCGGTTTTCAAACGGGGGCCGGACCCGTAAGATCAATTCGAGGGCGTTGCGGCGACGCCGCCCTCGTTGCCGGCCATGTGGCTCGACACCATCGATTGACAACCCCGTCCGGTCCGCCTTGATGAGCCCTCTCCTCGCGACCCAGGGCGTCGAACGCCCCGACGCGGCGAACGCGGAGCTTCTCGCTCCGCACCTCGCGCCCGCCTTCGACGCCGACGAAGTCGTCGGACACGTCCGATCCCTGAGCTTCCCCCGGCTCGTCGGCACGCGGGGCGAGCTGCGCGCGGCGGTCCGGGTCGAGCGGATCCTGGGTTCGTTCGGCCTCCGCACGCGCCGCGAGCCGTTCGCCGTGCCGCACGTCGGCCGGGAAGTCGGGATGCGTCTGACGTTCGTCGCGGCCGGACTCATGGTCGGGCTCGGATTGCTCCTGGCCGGACCGTTCCCCGTCTGTGCAGGCTTGTGCGCGATCACGGCGGCGTTCCTGGTCAATGCGCCGTGGTCATTGGCCCGAGGGATCGCGGCGTGCCTGCCCGCGCAGCTCACTTCGCGGAACATCGTCGCGGTGTCGGACGAGGTCGATCCGGACCTGGCGCCGGCGCGGGTCGTGTTCATGGCGCATTACGACAGCAAGTCGCAGGTGCTGCCGACGGGCCTGCGGGTCGGTCTGGTGGTGGCCTCGACGATCGGCTCGATGGTGCTCGCCGGGCTGATCCTGGCCGGACGCTGGGACGGGGCCTGGCCGATCCTGGCGGGCCTCGACATCGCGATGCTGGGCGCGCTGACGGCCAACCTGACGGGGAATCGCAGCCCCGGGGCGCTCGATAACGCGACGGGCGTCGGCGTGATGCTCGAACTGGCCCGGACCTGGCAGAACGAGCCGGGGCGGGAGATTGAGGCGATCTTCGTGGCCACGGGGTCCGAGGAACTCGGGCTCGACGGCGCCCGGGCGTTCCTCGACCGCCACCGCGACTGGTGGCGCGAGAAGCCGACGCTGCTGGTGAATCTGGACACGGTGGGCGTCGGCGACCGGGTCTATCTGGCGGGCCAGACCGAAACGGTCCGGCTCGCCTCGGCCGTCGCGGACCGTCTGGGGCTCGACTGGGCGAGGCTGCGAGTCCTGGGCGCGGGGATGGACAGCGACCCGTTCGTCGCCGAAGGTTATGACGCGGTCAGCCTCCTGGGCGACGTCGTGGGCGTCTCGATGCGCTTGCATTCGTCCCGCGACCAGCTCGGCTCGGGCCTGCTGTCGACCGTCGCCCTCGAACGAGCCGGGCGGCTGGCGACGGGCGTGGCGCGCGAGTGGGCGCGAATTCAGAGCCGCGAGTTGATTGGATAGAGTGAGCCGGACACGTCCCCCGCGCTGGGCGAGCATCTCCCGATGCCGCCCCACCGGATGCCGCGCCGTACGGCAAAACCGGATCTCCCGATCCGTCGACCGGGGCGAAGGTCGACGGATCGGGAGATCCGGCTCGGTGGTCCCCTTCGATCTCCGGTCGGGCGGCATCGGGAGATGCTCGCCCAGCGCGGTGCGGTGGACCCGAGTACGCGTCCAGCGCACCCTACGGGTCACACCTTCGCGCGGGCCTCGCTCGGGGCGAGGTCGAGGCCGAGGGGGGCGGGGATGGCGCTCGGGGCGGCGGGGTGGCCGACGAGGCTGATCATCCGCCGGAACTTCCCCGTCTTGGGGTCGGCGTGCAGGTGCGGCACGACCTCGAAGTCGATCCGGATGTCCTCGAAGTCATAGGTCTTCAGCTCGCGGTCGATCGCGTGCCGGGCGCGGGCGAGGTCGACCTGACCTTCGTGGCCGGGCAGCGGTTCGAGCCGGACGAGGATCCGCGTCGGCGAGAGCTGCTGCGCCTGCCACTCGCGGACGTCCATCAGATGCTCGAACGCGTGGATCAGCACGATGTTCAGGAGCTGCCGGCGTCGCGAACCTTCGCCGACCCAGAAGACGTCGGCGGTGCGGCCGGCGATGCGGGCGACGCGGGGCAGGCGGCTGCCGCAGCCGCAGGGGGCGTCGGCCATGGTCACCACGTCGCCGACCTCGTAGCGGATGATCGGCTGCAAGGTGTTGGCCAGGTTGGTGATCAGGACGCGGCTGCCGGGCGTGCCGTCGGGCACGGGCCGATACTGGTCGTCCACGACCTCCAGGATCGCCCAGTCGGCATTCACATGCGAGCCTTCGTCGGTGTAGCAGCCGTTGCTCAGGAACGGGCACTCGCCGGTGGCGTAGTTGTTCATCACATGGACGCCGAACGCCGCCTCGATCCGGGCGCGGGCCTTGTCGGTGAGGGCCTCGGAATTGTTCACGACCTGCCGGAGCGCCGGCAGCTTGAGCCGCCCGGCCTCGGCCTCGAGCGCGAGGATCTCCAGCACGCCGGCGTAGGCGGTGAGGGTCTCGGGCTTGAAGGCGTTGAGGCGGTCGATGACGTCGCGGTCGGTCTGCGACAGCCAGAGCACATCCGCGAACTTCCTGGCCTTCGAAGGCATGTGCTGGAAGAGGGTCGCCGAGGGATAAAAGCCCCGCTTGAGCGTCACCACGGCCAGCCGCTTGGGGCGGAGGAGCCGCTTCACGGCCAGGGCGAGGTTGACCTCCTCATTATTCCCGCGCGACATTTGCAGGTTATAGAACAGATCGACGCACGCCTTATCCTGGAGCAGGAGCATGGGCTGCCCCTGGCTGCCGGAGGTGTGGCCGGCGATGTACTTGCCCAGGTAGAGCTTGTCGACGTTCGAGGGCTCGTCGAGGAAGGCGACGAGTTCGTCGCGCTTGACGGCGGGGTCGGTGATGAGCCCTTCGAAGTTGGCCATCAGCTCCGACTTGCTCGTCGGCGGCAGGTCGGCGAGACGGAAGTTCCTGGGGTCGATGCCCCTGTATTTCTCGCGGTAGAAGGGGGGCGAGGTGGCCCTCACGCGGCCGACCAGGGTTTCGAGCCGACGGCGCTGCTGGGCGGCGATGGCGGCGGGATCGGCGACGCGCCCGCGACGCAGGGCGAGGGTCCTCAAGGCGAACGCGAGCATCCGGACATCCTTTCACGTCTCGAAGCCGACGGGGACCCCCGGCCGCGCCCTCGCTCAACGCAAGGTGGCCCGTCCCAACGCCATGCAACGAATCCATCCCCCACCGACACGGGGCCGCCTTGCCCGAATGGCTCGGTTGCAAGGGCCGTGCCGAAGAAGCCGCTTCTCCTCAGAGTATCGGCAGGGATGACTTTGGGCTTGACCGCCGCGCGGTTCATCCTTCGGAGTGCGGCCCCGTCAATTGACCCGCTGGCGGGTCTGGGCGTCGATGAAGCGCTGGTAGGTGCGCCGGAGGTGGGGGCTGTCGGCATGCTCGGCGAGGATTTCCTGAGCCTCGGCGTGGGCCCGTTCGCGTTCGGCCTCCCGGCCGGGGATGGATCCGTGGGCGAGGCCGAGTTCGATGAGGGCCTCGGCCAGGCGTTTGATGTGGCCGGGGTGGCGGGACGCCTGGGTGAGTTTCCGGCTGGCCTCCACGGCGGCCTGGCAGACGGAGACGGCCCGCTGGCGGTCGGCGGGGGCACCCTCGCGGAGCAGCCCGGCGAGGGAGATCTCGCTGTCGATCCCCTGGAGCCTGTAGCCGGACGACGCCGGGAAGTGCTCGGAGGCGGACTTGAAGCCGGCGACGGCGGCCTCCAGGTCGGCCAGTCGTTCGGCCGGGGGCCCCGGGAGGTACAGCCCGCGCCTGTGCTTGAGCATCGAGTCGGCGATCAGGACGTTCTCGGCGAACTGGCCCTTGAGGGGGCCGGCCTGGGTGAGGCGTTCGGCACCGGCGAAGGCCTCCCGGGCGTTCTCGAAGTCGGCGACCTCGCAGAGCCAGGTGCCGAGATTGGTGTAGGCCAGGTGGAGCTGGAGGAGTTCGGCCGGCGAGACGAGGTCGGCCGCGATGCGCTTCTCGGTCGCCCGGATGGCCTCGGACTGGAGTTCGATGGCGCGCCGGGTCTTGCCCTGGTATTGCTGGGAGGCGGCCTCGACGGTGGCGGCCCGGGCCCGGACGGCGTGGGAGAGCATCGGCTCGTCGATGGAGAGGCGGAGGTCGCGGCGGGCCCGCTCCCAGTAGGCGACGGCCTCATCCATCCCCTTGTCGTACATGAGGTTGTAGGTCGCGTCGATGGCGACCTCGGCGGCCCGGCCCTGGTGCGCCATCGGGTCGCCGCCGGACTCGACGAGGTCCTTGTGGAGCTGGATGGCCCGGTCGTAGAGGGGCTGGGCCCGGTCGAATTCGCCGAGCTGGCGGTGGATGTTGGCCTGGACGCGGTAGGCGAAGGCGAGCTTCGCCCGGACCGGGTCGCCGTTCTCCGGGGCCGCCAGGAGGCCCTCGTAGGAGGCGATGAGCTTGCGGGCGACCTCCAGGCGCATCGGCTCGGATCCGGGCAGCGAGGCGAGGGGGCCCATGGTCACCGATTTGAGCAGTTCGTCGTTGGTGGTGAGGGCCTGGGCGAAGTTGACCTGGGCCCTCTGGCGGGCCAGGTCGGCGTTGCGGCGGGCGCCGCCGATGTAGATCGAGCCGATGGTCAGCCCCACCGTGGCCGTGGCGAGGAGGGTGACGGCCCCGGCGACGACGTTCGAGTGCCGCCGGGCCCACCGGAACACCTTGGCGTGGATCGGGGACCGGCGGGCGGAGACCGGCTCGTCGGCCAGCCATCGCTCGACGTCCTGGGCCAGGGCGAGGGCCGAGGGGTAGCGCGCGGCGGGGTCGGTGGCCATCGCCTTGAGGCAGATGGCCTGGAGGTCCGGGTGGATCGTGGGCAGGAGTTCGCAGGGGCTGGGGAAGTCGCCCCGCAGGACCCGGCCCTTGAAGTCCGAGCCGCGGGAGGCCGCGTCGACGCGGAAGGGATTCTCGCCGGTGAGGAGCACGAAGAGGCTGGCCCCCAGGCTGTAGACGTCGCTGCGGGCGGTGAGCGCCACGGGGGAGTCGGCGTAGTGCTCGGGGCTGGCGTAGCCGTGGGTCCCCTGGAATTCGCCGTGGTTGGTGAGCTCGGCCACGACGTCGAGGGACCGGGCGGAGAGGTGGGTGCCGCCGGCCTCGGGCGGGACGGGGGCGGGGGCGGGGTCGGCGGCCTCGCGGGCGGGGTCGAGGAACCGGGCGAGGCCCCAGTCGAGCACGATCACCTCGCCGTTCCGGCCGACCATCACGTTCTGCGGCTTGAGGTCGCGGTGCAGCACGCCCTGGTCGTGGGCCGACTGGACGATCCGGCAGACCTCGGCGAACTGCGCCAGGAGACGGCGGGACTCCAGCGTCGAGGGGGCCTCCGCCTCCGTCCTGGCCGCCGCACGCGCCTCGTGATAGGCGCGGATGACCTTGCGGAGGTCGGTCCCGTCGATCCAGCGCATCACGTAATACGGCGACCGGTCGGAGTACCGGCCGAGGGCGTGGATGGGGACGATGCCCGGGTGGTTGAGCGCGCCGGTGATCCGGGCCTCGCGGAGGAACCGCTCGCGGTAGACCGGGTTGCCGACGTACCGCGGCTTGATCTCCTTGATCGCCACGATCCGGCGGTGCGCGCGGTCGTAGACCTTGGAGACCCGGCCCATGCCGCCGTCGTCCCGCGACTCCAGGTGCTTGAACCGGGCGCCGAAGGCCAGGCCGTCGCCGTCGGCCTGGAATTCCCGACGGGCCGAGCCGGGGGGGAACATCGGCAGGCCGGTGCCGGGGAGCAGGATCGCGGTCAGCGAGCCCCCCTCCTCGTCCGAGTCGCGGGACGCGGGGAACCGGCCCTGGATCCGGTTCGGGCCCGGGGTCGCCGAGGCGTGGAAGACGCCCACGATCAGGCCGAAGTCGCGGGGGAACCTCGCCTCGTACTCCGAGGGCTGGGGGTGCTCGCCGCGCTCGGATCGGATGAGGATCTCGATGCTCAGGAGTTCGCGGAGCAGCTCGTCGCGGAGTTCGGGGGCGACCCGCCCGAGGAAGTCCTCGATCCGGGGGTTGAGTTTGCCGAGCCAGGCGTCCTCGAAGGCGTCGCAGTGGGGCAGGATGGCCTCAAGCCGCTCGACCTCGCCGGAGTCGCCGGAGAATTCCAGGTCGTCGTCCACCTCGCCGATGCTGCTCATGCTCGGACCTCGTTGACGACCGCCCGCCGTCGGGCCCCCGTACGGGGCGATCCGGGGGCGTCGGGGGCCGGGTCGGGCGGATCACGGGGCCGGTCGGCCCGGGGAGAATTGCGGGACAGGGGATGCGGGGGATCAGGCGGCGGCGGATGCGCGCGGGGTCAGGCGGCGGGCTCGGCGGAGTCCTCGACGTCATACCCATATTCGCCGAGGATCTCCCGCTTCTGCCTGCGCCACTTGCTCCGGATGATCTTGAGCCGGAGGAAGATGAGCCGGACCGAGCAGCCGAGCCGCTCGGCGATCTGGTCGACGGTGTATCCGTCCATGCGGTAGACGGCAATCAGCCGGAGCTGGTCGTCATCCAGGGCATCCAGGAGTCGCTCGTATTCTTCGGCGAGGATTCTTGAGGTGAGCGGATCGGGCTCGGGCGAGGCGATCTGGTCGGCGACGCCGCACGAGCTGCCGTTGGAATTGCTTGCATCCAGCGAGACGGTCTGGTTGGCGTTCCGCTTCTTCCTCAGGGAGTAGGCGACCTGGGAATGGATCTTGCGGACGGCGATGGTGAGGAGGAGCTTCCAGAGGGCCTTGCGGTCCTGGACCTCGGCGAACCGACCGTTCAGGACGCCGACGAAGATGTCGGCCAGGGCCTCGATGGCGGCGCCCTCGCTGAAGGCGTCCAGTCCGGGGCGGTTGTCGTAATGGGATCGCGCCAGCGCGACCCGGGTCAGGTCCTGGAAGTAGCGGTCGAAGATCTTCTGGGCGGCCTCGGTGTCGCCCTGACGGACCTGCTCGTACCACTGGGTGACCGACCCGCTCGTGCGCTCGTCCAGCATCTCGCCCCCCGGACCTCTGGTCAGGCCTGTGACACGGGATTGACTCGGGCTTCCTCGCCGTCCCGCATCTTGCCAGAACCGCCCGAGGGTTTGCAATCAGGAACGGGCCGGGGACCGGATTTCCCGGGCGGGGCGGGCCGCCGGCGCCCTGCCGACGCAACAATCGGGGGCTCCGGCCGGCTCAGGGGTATCCCGATCGGGCGCCGGCGTGACGTCGGATCGCCCGCAGGATGGCGTCGAAGTTCACGGGCTTGACCAGGTGGTCGTCGAAGCCGGCGGCGAGGGAGCGCTCGCGGTCCTCGGCCTGCCCGTAGCCGGAGAGGGCCAGCAGGAGGTAAGCGCCGCCGCCGGGGAGGCTGCGGATCCTCGCCGCGACCTCCAGGCCGCTCATCCCCGGCAGGCCGATGTCCAGGAGCACGACGTCGAAGGGCTCGGCGTCGATCGCGGCCAGGGCCTGCTCGCCGTCGTGCGCCGACCGCGCGTGGTGGCCCGAGAGCTTGAGCAGCCGGACCATGCCCCGGGCCGTGTCGGCGTTGTCCTCGACCACGAGGACCCGGCGGGCGGCGTCGGCATCCGGGGGCGCGACGGATGTCGCCGGGCCGGCCGGGGGCGACATGCGCCCGAGGGTCGGCAGGCGGACGGTGAACGTGCTGCCCCGGCCCAGGCCGGCGCTGGCGACCTCGACCCGGCCGCCGTGCTTCTCCACCAGCCGCCGCACCAGGGCCAGGCCGATCCCCAGGCCCCCCTGCGACCTCGCCAGCGAGTGGTCGGCCTGGGTGAAGAGCTCGAACACCCGGGAGATCAGCTCGGGCGCGATCCCCTCGCCGTCGTCGCGGACCCGGACGACCGCCTCGCCCGCGCCGGGCCCGTCGGGATCCGCCGCGACATCGAGCTCGACCTCGATCCGGCCCCCTTCGGGCGTGTACTTCGCCGCGTTGCTCAGGAGGTTGACGAAGACCTGCTCCAGCCGGGTGGTGTCGGCGTCGACCTGCGGGCCGTCCCCCTCGATCCGGGCGGCCAGGGCGTGCCGCCTCTGCTCGACCATCGGCCGGACCGTCTCGATCGCGCGGCGGAGGATCGGCCCCAGCGCCGTGGGCTCGCGACGGAGCTGGATCTTGCCCCGGTCCAGGCGGGTGATGTCCAGCAGGTCGTCGATGATCCGGGTGAGGTTGCCGACCTGCCGGCCGATGACCTCGCTCGCCCAGTCCAGGTCGGGGTCCCCCCGGGTCGCGGCCGACGCGCCCAGGACCTGCACGGCGTTGGAGATCGAGGCCAGGGGGTTGCGCAGCTCGTGCGACAGGATCGCGAGGAATTCCCCCTTGTGGCGGTCGGCCTCGCGGAGCATCTCCTCGGCATGCTTGAGCCGGGTGACGTCCACGAACGCCGAGACCGCCCCCCGGGGCTCGCCTTTGTCGTCGAACAGCGGGGTGGCGTTGCCGCAGAGGTGGAAGACGGTGCCGTCCTCGAAGACGACCTGATGCTCGGAGTCCTGCACGGGGATCCCCCGCGCGGCCGTCTGCACGGGGAGCTGGTCCGGGGGGATCTCGACCCCGTCCCGCATGACCTTGAAGTTGGCCGGGCGCTCGTCCTCCGGCGCGGTTATCGAGGCGTTGGCGCCGTAGGGGAGCCGGAGCATCTCGTAGGAGGCCCGGCTGCCGGTGATCCGGGTGCACTCGCGGTCGTGCGCGATCCAGACGCTGGCCGGGACGAGGTCCATCAGCGCGTGCAGCTCGTCGGCCCGGGCCCGCTCCCGCTCCTCGCTGTCGCGCAGGGCCTCCTCGACCTTGCGTCGCTCGGTCGTGTCGAAGGCCGCCCCGGCGATCCCGACGGTCTCCCCCCCCGCCCCGATGATCGGCTCGATCGTCAGGTCGTAGATCCACCGCCTGCCGCAGTGGAACATCTCCACTTCCTTGCGGATCCCCCGGGCCCGCTCCAGCACCAGGTGCTTCAACGCGGTCAGCGCCTCGGCCGACTTCGCGTCCAGCAGCTCCTCGTCGGTCTTGCCCAGGAACGCCGCGCCCAGGTCCTCCACGTTGGGGTTGTGGACCCAGGTGTAGCGGAGCCGGTCGTCCTGCGTGAACAGCACGACCGGGGACCGCTCCAGGGCGATCCGGAACCGCTGCTCGGTGCGGCCCAGCTCGCGCTCGACCTGCTTCCGCTCGCTCAGGTCGATGGCGTAGCCGACCCCCATGTCGCTCCGCCCCGGCTGGAGCGAGACCCCGATCAGGACCGGCAGCTCCCGGCCGCTCCGGAGCCGGTACGTCTTCTCGAACGGGGCGGTCCGGCCGTAGGTCTCCAGCTCGTGCTTCACGCGGCGCGACGTCGGCTCGTCGTGCGGCGAGGCCAGGTCCTTGAAATGGACCTTGTCGCGATAGAACTCCTCGCGGCCGTACTCGATGAGCCGGAGGAAGGCGTCGTTGGCCTCGACGAAGCCGTCGGCGGCGGTCCAGAAGAAGATCGGCAGGATGTTCGAGGCGAACAGCGAGCGCAGGCTGGCGTCGAGCAGCCCCGGGGGCAGTCCGGGCGCGAGTCCGGTCGCGGGCACATCGGGTGGTTGGGGGGACCCCATGGGGGCCCGTCCGGGGGGAGCGTCCATCACGAGGAACCAGCCGGGTTCGTGTCCATGGGCCCCGGGATCCGTTCCCGGGAGGGATCTCGCACCGTCGCGGGGGGCGTCCGCCGCAGGCAAGGGCCCGCGAGGTCGCCCGGGCCCGAAGGTCGGCATCGACCCCGGGCGCGTGGCCATCGGACCCATTATGACAGAGAACTCCCCGCCGATCCAACACATAACGCCCGCGAATGCGATCCGAACGCGACCCGGCCCGCTTCCCTACCTCCCCCGCCCGGCCCCCGCCGCCCTCCCGACGTCACTTCGCGCCCGGGGCGGCCAGACCCACCACCTCGATCTCGGTCGTGCTCTTGCCGCCGGGGACCTTCGTGCTCGACCGGACCATCCGCCCGGGGTAGTCGTCGTTCATCCAGGTCCGGGTGAGCACCTCGCCGGCGTCGCCCCGGTACTTCGCGTCGAACCAGACGGCCTTCACGTCCTTCCCCAGGACCTTGATCGTCTCCTCGCCGTGCGTGCTGCTGTTCAACGGCTTGCCGATGTCCTCCTTCTTGATGCCGGGGAGGAGCGGGAACATCCGGCGCTGCTCGTACGTCAGCGAGGGCGTGTCGGTCATGACCCCGGTGGCGTCGCTGGTCGTGAGCTTCTCGATCACGATCTTCTGGTCGTCCACGTGGAGCAGCGTGGTCTTGACGAACGTCGTGATGGTCGCCTCCTGCCCCGCGCGTGTGACCCCCTTGGTGACGGACTTGGTGGTGATCGACGTGCCGACCGGGTGTTTCGCCCAGCTCCGGTAGATCGGGTGCTCGACCTCCTCGGCGGGCGCGGGGGCGACGAGGAGCAGGACGGCGAGAAGGGCATGCATGCGGTGTCTCCTGGCGATCATGAGGGTGCGGGGGCGTGCGGCCGCCCTGACCTCGCGAAGCTCGCTCCGCGTGCGGCATCGGAGGGTTCGCCCTCGACCCGCTGGGCCATCTCCGGGGCAGGCCCCCGCGCCCGGGAAAAGGACGCGACGTTCCGGACGCGACGACAGGCATTCTGCCGGCCCGCGCCGGCCCCGGCCAGGGGAACGCGTCAACTTCCCTTGATCTTCCCGGCGCGTTCGCCGGCCGCTCACAATCCACCGAGATCCCTCGCAAATCGCCGGAGATTTCGCGAGAGATTATCCCACCCCACATCTCAGCTTAATGATCCCCGCCTATGTTTTCCTCCAGGCCCGGGACGTCCTCCCGGACATGCGTCCTCGTTCGCATAATCCGACGTCCACGTCAGAACATCTGGAGAGTGTCCCGTGAAAGTGTCCCCCAGGATCTCGCGCCGGTCGGGCTTCACCCTGATCGAGTTGCTGGTCGTGATCGCGATCATCGCCGTCCTGATCGCGCTGCTGCTCCCCGCCGTGCAGTCGGCCCGCGAGGCCGCCCGGCGCACCCAGTGCGTCAACAACCTCAAGCAGATCGGCCTGGGGTTCATGAACTTCGAGTCGACCTACAGCCACCTCCCCCAGGGCGCCTACGACGGCGACCCCAACGCCGTGGACCCCGCCGGCAACCCCGTCCCCGCCCAGTCGATCTACGACGAGCCGGGCGGCTACGAGACCTCGACCTGCTGCAACGCCCTGCACCCCAACGGGTTCAACCACTTCTTCAAGATCCTGCCGTACATCGAGCAGACCCAGGTCTACAACCTGGCCAACTTCACGATCCCCGCGCTCGCCAGCGGCCGGCCCGCCGACTTCGCCGGGCAGGACTCGATCGCCGTCGTCGCCATCCCCGGCTTCTACTGCCCCTCCCGCCGCGCCGTCCAGCGTTACGGGACCGACCCCGTCACCGCGGTCTCCAAGAACGACTACGCCGGCAACGCCGGCGGCTTCCAGGGTGAGGCCTACGAGTGCCAGGACGCCTCGAACCGCTGGGTGCCCCCGGCCCCCAACGGCTGGCTCCCCTACGTCAATGAGCGCAACGCCCTGAACCACGGCAACACCGCCCTCCGCAAGGGCGCGATCGTCCACGGCGTCCGCGGCAAGCGACGCCTCGCCGACTTCACCGACGGCACCTCCAACTCGATCCTCGCCGCCGAGAAGTCCCTGCCGGTCGACCGCCACGGCTCCGACGGCGGCGACAATGAGCGCTGGCAGAATGCCGGCTGGGACGAGGACAACATCCGCTTCCACTTCGTCCCCGTCCCCGACGCCCAGGCCCCGTCCTTGAACGGCCAGTGCAACAACCCCTCGACCCCGAAGACCGGCGGCAACCTCTGGCGCCGGATGTTCGGCGGCCCGCACCCCGGCGGCATCAACGCCGTCTTCGGCGACGGCTCGGTCAAGTTCCTCAAGTTCTCCATCGACCGGGCCGCCATGCGGAAGCTCGCCTGCATCGACGACGGCGAGGTCCTCAGCGCCGACTCGTACTGAGACCGGATCCGGGCCCATTCACCCCATCGACGGAACCTGCCGCCATGCGTTTCTTCCTCCTATCCTGCGCCGTTCTCCTGGGCGCAGCCGCCCTGCCCGGCTGCGGCGACGACCCGGCCGCCTCCTCGAAGAACGCCGCCCCCCTCAGCCTCACCAAGGACCAGGCCGACGCCATCGCCGCCAACGACAAGGCGGTCGAGGATGACGAGCACCGCCCCCAGCCCAAGACGCAGGCCAAGGCGAAGTAGCCCCGGGCCCGCTGGCCGGGAACCCTCCTGATCCCCTGCTCGGCAGCCTGCCCCGACCCCACCCTTGTCTTCGCACCCCGGAGGGGTGCGAAGACCGGGATCGCAGGATCGGGGATCGCCGAATCGTCGAACCGCGGCATCGGGCGGCTCGCCCCGGGATCCGTCCGGTGCCCCGCCGACACTTCAACCCCCTCGGCCGCGATCCGTCGCGGCCGTCGCCGCGCGCCGGGACGGGATCGCTCCAATCTCACCAAAGCATTTCAAAACAACCACTTGCAGTGTTTTTCCCATCCGGGGCGGCCCTCCCGGGCGAACTTTTGAGAAATTTTTGCAGTCCGCGTGTGCCGTTCCGCATTTCAGGGGTAGAGCGGTCACGTCGCCGCCCCCCCGGGCGACGCCCCCCCTGACTCCGCTTGGTTTGCCCCCCCGCTGTGCCCTCGCGCGTTTGAGTGTGCTCCTTTGTGGTGTGCTCCTGTGCGGTGAGGCCCGGACGACCGCGCCCTTTCGAGGGCGCGCGTCCGATCCGCAGATCATCGCCATCATCCGTTCATGGGGCGCCCCTGCCTTCCCCCCCCAGGGGCGTCCCGACCGGATGCTCTCGACTCCCCGGGTCAATCCCAGGGGTGTCGGAAGCTCGGCGACTGCGCGTAGCGGCTCGTCTTCAGGACGAGCGTCGCCCCCGTACCTGGCGCCAGGCGGACGCGGACCGTCGACGACCCGACGGGACGGGCGGGGGATTTGCCTTCGATCGACACCGAGTCCCAGCGGTGCTCCCCGTACGCGCCCCCCTGCACCGCCACCTCGCGCGCGTCGGTCGAACTCACATTCACGAGCGTCAGCCGCGTCTCGTCCTTCTTGATCCCCCCCACCAGCGCCGCGACGTCCTCCGGAAGCCCCGCTCGACGCTGCGCGGGGTCGAAGTAACGGACACGCGCGTGCAGGGCCCCGGTGCGGTTGCCCGTGGGCAGCCCGCCGAGGGTCAGGTGGACCAGGGCGTCGACCACCGCCGGGTTGTACTCCAGAGGGTCGTCCGCCAGCCTCGTGTCGGGCGTGGTGTCGTCGGCCCGCATGCCGGCGACCTTCTTCCGGACCGAATCCAGGTCGGCCCGCAAGGCCCGCTCGGGGTAGCCCGGATCCTTGCCGTCGAGGAACGCCCACCAGCCGTCGTCGGGCACGCGCCTGCGGTCGTCTTCTCGCAGGCTCAGGTAGGCGACCTCCGCCGCGCCCTGGCTATAAGGCCGGGGGACATATTCATACCAGCCCTTGTCCCCGTGCATCGTCGGGGTGTGACTCACGCCGTCGATGACCTTCGCCAGTTCGTTCATCCTGACGATCTGCTTGCGCCAGGGGTCGAGGAAGGCGTCGTCGCCGCCGCTCAGGAGGAACGCGTTGGCGAACCCGACGATCCCGAACTGGTGCAGGTTGCGGTGGGCGAGCTTGCCGGTGACCGGGTCGGTGACGCTGAACCCCCAGCCGTAGACCCCGCCGTACCACTTGCCGCCGGCGTCCGAGCCGATCACGCCGTCGCGGCCGACGTTCGTGGGGATGATCCCGCCGTTGTCGATCATCCGCTGGCGCCAGGCGCCGACGTATTCGAGCACCCACTGCTTGTAGCGGGCGTCGCCGGTGGCGGCGTAGGCGTTCAGGCCGAGGGTCGTGGCCAGGAGGTTCTGCGGGTGGTCGCCGAGGATGTCGTTGTAGTCGCGGAAGTGCGCGATCATCTGGGCATAGGATGATTCGCCGTGCTTGGGCCTGAACCGATGCGCCACCTCGATCGGGTCGCCGGCCCAGTCGAGCGCCGTCGACTTCCGCAAGAGCGGCCCCCGGCTGCCGTTGAACATCGAGCGGATGAGCTTCCTCTCGGGGTCATAGTTCGGCGCGCCGGGGTCGTCGTTCATGTAGAGCCCGGCGAACTTGACCACCCTGCGCCGGAAGCCGAGGTCGTTGGGATCGGACAGCCCTTGCATGTTGAACGGATTGATCCCTTCACCGTTGTGGAGCCAGTCCATCATGGTGGGGAATTCCTTGTAGTACATCCCGTCGCGGCCGAGTTCGACCTCCTTCGTCTTCGCGAGCGAGTATTGCCGGAGGTGCCCCTCCCAGCCCTTGCGGAAGGCCGCCATGACCGAATCCGGTGCGCCGATGGCGTGCAGGACGGGCCAGTTGGTGAAGTTCTCGATGGCGTCGTCGGGGCCGTCGTCGCCGCCCCATCGCTCGACGCACTGCAGGTAGCCTTTCGAATCGAAATATCTGGCGAAGAACTCCTCGCACGCCTTTCCCTCGGCCCTGAGGAGTTCCCGCTCCAGCATCGCCCAGGCCGGGGGCGACATGGGGGTGTCGATCCGGATCGGCTCGGCCGCCTCGATGGATGTGATCAGCGAGAGACCGACAAGGCCGGCAAGAATGAAAGAATGAGCGCGCATGGTGGAATCCCCCGCGATCGGCGTCGATCCGTTCTGGCTGGCAACGCGGCCCCACCATACGGCGCGCGGGGGCGGCAAGGAAGCGTCTGCTCGCCGCACCGCCCCCCCGGAGTGCGGAAGCTCGCTTCCGCTCTGCTGCGCTGGGCGCGGGTCTCCCGACCCCGCTCCAACCGTCGCCGCGCCGAACCAGATAACCGGGTCTCCAGACCCGTTCGTTTTGCCCCGGTACGGGTCTGGAGACCCGGACCTGGCGGTTTCCTTCGATCGGCGTAGGGGCGGGGTCGGGAGACCCACGCCCAGCGCCTTGGTCGTCCCGCCCCCTCGCCGGAAATCAGCGCGGACCCGCCGCGAGGGCCTGCTCGTAGACTTCGAGGAACCGGTTCGCCTTGCGGTCCATGCCGAAGTATTCCTCGGCCACGGGCCCGGCGGCGGCCTGGAGGCTGGCGGCGAGCTGGGGGTGGGTCAGGACGTCGAGGATGCCGTCGGCGATCCCCTCGGGCGAGACGGGGGTCAGCCGGCCCGCGCCGGTGGGGCCGAGGAAGTCGGAGTAGTCGCCGAAGTCGGTCGCCACGATCGGGCGGCCGGAGGCGAGGTAGACGCCCATCTTGGTCTGCACCGAGAAGTTCTCCCGGCACGCCAGGCGAGGGTGGACGACCACGTCGGCCCGCTGGATCAGGCGCGAGATGTCGTCGGGCGTCTTGCCGGCCAGGACGATCAGGTTCTGGCCGTGCTCGCCCAGGCGTTTCTGATATTCGACCCCCGCCTCGGCCGGCCCGCCGATCAGCACGCAGCGGGCCTCGGGCATCTGTGAACAGATTTTCGGCAACGCATCGATCAGCAACGGCACCCCCTGGTTGGGGTGGACGATGCTGCCGATATACATGATCACCTTATGCTCCGGCGCGATGCCGGGGATGGGGTCGGGGGTGCCGCGATAGGCGTAGTCGCGGAGGTCGAGCCCGGGGAAGATCACGTGGACCCGGTCCTCGGGGACGCCCTTCTCCTCGACCATCACCTTCTTGACGTTCTTGCCCAGCACGACGACGCCGGCCGCCTCCTTGCAGACGAGCTTCTCGACCGCGCGATAGCCCCGGAAAACCAGGCCCCGGCCGAGCCGGTCGCGCTCGACCTCGTCGCCCAGGAGCGAGTGGACCTGATACACCATCGGCCATCGCTTGATGTGGCAGGCGGCGTACGACCGCGTGGCCCCGCCGTAGTGCTCGGCGTGGATCAGGTCGAAGGGGAATTCCCTGCGAATTTCCTTGAGCCCGGTGACCCATTGGGGCGGCGAGAGGGTGTAGGACGGCGTGCCCTCGAACTCCCCTCGCGTGACGGGCCCCCAGGGGCGGCGGATCTTGAGGTACGCGTGGACGACCTCCGTCCCCTTGCGCCGCAGGCCGCGGAGGATCTGGATCGGCAGCATCGCCGTGCCGTCATACTCGCCCGGGATCGGGAACGAGGTCACCATCAGGATGCGCATCGTGGGAGTCGCTCTCATACGGGTGGGCGAGCCCGGCCCGGGGCCGACCGTCCCGCAACCCATCCACGTCGCGAACACCACCCGGCGGCTCCCTGCCTGTGACCCGAGACGATACCCGAATCGCGGCCCGAATTGAACCCCCGCACAAGGTCCCCGCGCAGAACGCCATGTGGAGTGCGGAAGCTTGCTTCCGCTCTCGCCCGGCGGGAGCTTGCTCCCGAGGAAAGGCGGCCGACCGAAGGCAAACCCTTTGATTCGGCGCGCGAAGCGAGCTTCGCGTGAACTGAGCGGAAGCAAGCTTCCGCACTCCAAATCCAGTGGTCGCTTCGTCCGTAGGCCGACATCCTTGACGACCGAGTTCAATCCAAGCGGTGGTGATAAGGACGCGGTACGACCCGACCCGTTTTCAATAGCCATTGCTCGAACTGGCCGTCTCGCGGTCCTTCACTAAAGAGGATCCACGCCTCCAGATAGTCGAGGTAATTCGCGAAGCTTCCGAAGATCTGGCAGCGCTCCTCGACGAACGGGGGGGCGTCGCGGTGGCCGTTGAAGTATCCGGCGAGGTGGTGCACCTGGATGACCGGGTAATCCCCGAGCGGCGTGGGCCGGCGGGTGTCGAAGCAAAGATTCGACATATCCGCGGCGCCTGCCGCGAACGGGACGAGCCAGGGTCGAGGGAGGAAAAACGGGGTATCCATCAGATCGACCGAGTCGAACTCGACGCGTCGCATTGGGGCCACCGGGCAAATCGGCGGTAATTGCCCCACATAGAAGTCGGTGATCAGGAGACACGAGCCCATCAGATAGGCCCGAAACAGGGGCGGAAGGCGGCAATCGAGGAGGTTCTCGTGGTCGAGGAGCATCGCCTCGTCGATCACGCTCGGGATCGATCTCCAGGGCCGCCGGCCGTCGCAATCGGGTGGACCGATGGCCATGCTCTCGGGGACGTTGAAGCATGGTTTCGCATAGCGTGATCGCAACACGGCGCGAACAAATTGATCGATGCGATCCCGATCATCCGATGTGAATAATCCGTGGGACACGACTCCTCTCTGGCGGATCGCCGTATGGTCCGCCATGCGGACCAATTGTGTTCACATGCGATAATAACATTGGTCCGCAATAGCGGACCCGATCGGAGCAGAGGTAGGGTGTGGTGCATCGCGGACCACAGGTCCGCGACCACCGCACCGACGGGGCGGAGGATGGAGCGACACGCCCGCGTGGCCGGGCATGTCGGGGTGCGGTGGACGCGGACGTGCGTCCGCGTGGCACCACACCCTACGGGGATCACGCGAACGGCCGGCCGAGGTTGCCGTGGTCGAGGGGGCGGGGGAGGTCGGACGAGCCCATGAGGAACTTGTCGACCGATTGCGCGGCGTGGCGGCCCTCGGCGATGGCCCAGACGATCAGGCTCTGGCCGCGGGTCATGTCGCCGGCGGTGAAGACCTTGGGGACGTTCGTGGCGCGGTCGGCGTCGGAGGCGACGTTGCCGAACTTATCCAGGGTCACGCCGAGCTGGTCGAGGATGCCGCCGGGCTCGGGGCCGGTGAAGCCCATGGCCAGGAAGACGAGGTCGGCGACGAAGAGCTTCTCCGTGCCGGGGATCTCGACGAACTGCATGCGGCCGTCGACCGGCTTCATCTCGACCCGGACCGTCTGCAGGCCCGTGACGCGGCCGTCCTTGCCGAAGAACTTCTTGGTGTTGATCGAGTACTCCCGGACTCCGCCCTCCTCGTGGGCGCTCGAGACCCGGAAGACGTTCGACCACTGCGGCCAGGGGTTCGTCGGCGTGCGGTCCTCCGGCGGCCGGGGGACGATCTCGAACTGGTGGACGCTGGCGCAGCCCTGGCGGTGGGCGGTGCCGAGGCAGTCGGCCCCGGTGTCGCCGCCGCCGATGATGATCACGTGCTTGTCCTTCGCGGAGATGAACTCCCGGTCGGGCACGTCGTCGCCGGCCACCCGCTTGTTCTGGAGCGGGAGGTACTCCATCGCCAGGTGGATGCCCTTGAACTCGCGGCCCTCGATCGGGAGGTCTCGCCCCTTGGTGGAGCCGCCGCAGAGCACGATGGCGTCGAACTCGGCGTTGAGCTGCTCGCCCGTGACGTCCACGCCGACGTTCACGCCGGCCTGGAAGGTCACGCCCTCGGCTTCCATCTGCGTCATCCGACGCTCGATGTTGTGCTTCTCCATCTTGAAGTCGGGGATGCCGTAGCGGAGGAGCCCGCCGATGCGGTCGGCGCGCTCGAAGACGGTGACGTCGTGGCCCGCGCGGGCGAGCTGCTGCGCGGCGGCCAGGCCGGCGGGTCCGGATCCGACCACCGCGACCGTCTTGCCCGTCTTGACCTTGGGCACCTGGGGCGTGATCCACCCCTCCTCCCAGGCCTTCTCGACGATCGTCACCTCGATCTGCTTGATCGTCACCGGGTCGCTGTTGATGCCCAGCACGCACGAGGCCTCGCAGGGCGCGGGGCAGAGCTTGCCGGTGAACTCGGGGAAGTTATTGGTGGCGTGCAGGCGATCGATCGCCGCGCGCCACTGGTCGCGGTAGACCAGGTCGTTCCAGTCGGGGATGAGGTTCCCGAGCGGGCATCCCTGGTGGCAGAACGGGATGCCGCAGTCCATGCAGCGGGCGCCTTGCGCCTGCAGGGTGACGATCGGGAAGGGGTTGTAGACCTCCCGATAGTCGTGCAGGCGCTCCTCGACGGGCCGGCGCTTGGGCAACTCGCGGGGGAACTCCAGGAATCCGGTCGGCTTACCCACCTCTCACCTCCAGTTGCGCCGACGCGACGTCCCGCCCGGCTTCGTCTTGCGCCTTCTTGCGCTGTTCGAGCACCCGGCGGTAGTCCACCGGCATCACCTTCACGAACTTGCTGACCGCCCAGTCCCAGTCATTCAGGAGCCGCTTGGCGACCTCCGAGCCGGTGTAGCCGGCGTGGCGGATGAGCAGGTCGCGGACGAGTTCCCGGTCCTCGGGATCCTGGAACGGTTCGAGGTCGACCATCTCCAGGTTGCAGCGAGTGCGGAAGTCGCCGACCTCGTCGAAGACGAAGGCGTTGCCGCCGCTCATGCCGGCCGCGAAGTTCCGGCCGGTCGGCCCGATGATGACGGCGACGCCGCCGGTCATGTACTCGCAGCCGTGGTCGCCCGTCCCCTCGACGACGGCCTTCGCCCCCGAGTTCCGGACGCAGAACCGCTCGCCCGCACGCCCCCGGAAGAACGCCAGGCCGTCGGTCGCGCCGTAGAGGGCCACGTTGCCGACGATCACGTTCTCCTCGGCCACGAACGTCGCCCGGCGGTCCGGGAAGACCACGACCTTGCCGCCCGAGAGGCCCTTGCCGACGTAGTCGTTGGCGTCCCCTTCGAGCGTGATCGAGATCCCCTTCGGCAGGAAGGCCCCCAGGGACTGGCCCGCCGACCCGGTGAACTTGATCTTGATGGTGTCGTCAGGCAGCCCCGCCCCGCCGTACTTCCGCGACAGCTCGCTGCCGAGGATCGTGCCGACGGTCCGGTTGACGTTGCGGATCGGCAGGTCGATCTGGACCGGCTCGCCCCGCTCCAGGGCCGGCGCGGCCAGCGGCAGGAGCTGCTGGTCGAGCGCGTGCTGGAGGCCGTGGTCCTGCTCGATGACCCTCCGGACCGGGGTCGCGTTGCTGTTCTCGGGCCGGTAGAAGATCTTCGAGAAGTCCAGCCCACGCGCCTTGTAGTGCGCGATGGCGTGGTTCATCTCCAGGAGGTCGCTGCGGCCGATCATCTCGTCCATCGTCCGGAAGCCCAGCTCGGCCATGAGCTCGCGGACCTCCTGGGCGATGAACTGGAAGAAGTGGACGACGTGCTCGGCCTTGCCGGCGAACTTCGCCCGCAGCCGCTCGTCCTGCGTGGCG
>CBDIHP010000018.1:0-79254 GCA_965279195.1 Isosphaeraceae bacterium | reverse complement strand
ACGCGTCTACACCGGCCGCCAGGCGCATGGCCTCGGCCTGGTGGATTCGCTCGGAACTCTCAACGACGCCATCGCTTCGGCCAAGGACCTCGCCGGGATCTCGCCGACGAAGGACCTGGAACTCCTGATCCTCCCCAGGCCGATGGGCGTCCTCGAAAGCCTCCTCGGGCCGCTGGAAGATCGCGACGTCTCCGTCCAGGCCGTCGCCCCCCTGCTCTCCCTCGCCCCCGAGTCCGCCCGCTCGGCCCTCGCCCGGGTCGAACTCTTCCGCACCCTGCTCCGCCGCGAGCCGGTGGTGCTGATGATGCCGTTTGATATCAAGATCCGGTGACCCCGTAGGGTGCGCTGCGACGCGCGTTCGCGCCGGGCGCGGGTCTCCAGACCCCGCCCCCGTGTCGATCGAAGTGGACCACCGGACCGGGTCTCCAGACCCGTAGTCGTGGGGCCCATGGGATGGGTCTGGAGACCCGGTCCGGTGGTACGGCGAGGCGGAGGTCGGGGCGGGGTCTGGAGACCCGCGCCCAGCGCGAACGCTGCCGATGCCTCGCGGCGTACCCTACAAAGGGCTGCTCCCTTGCGGTAACGTATCGGGCTTCCCGTGATGAACCCGGTATCTCCGCGGAGCCCGACGCGATGTCGTCTTCTTATCCGGTCCTCTCCGACGAGCAACTTGCCGCGCTGGCGCGGTACAACACGCCGACGATCGCCAACGCCATCGAGATCTTCAATTTTCGCCCCCGCAACGTCGGGTTCCTTCCGCACCAGATCCGCAGCCTGCTGCCCGAGATCCGGGCCGATCGTCGGCTACGCGGTGACCGCGGTCACCAAGGCCGCGCCGCCCGAATCGGGCGAGGCCACGCCGGATCTACTCGGCGACTACCTCCGCTACGTCGCCGCCCAGCCGGGCCCGAAGATCTCGGTGGGCCAGGACATCGACAGCCCGCCTGGCCTGGGGGCGCAGTTTCGGCGAGGTCACGGCGTCGATCCACAAGAAGCTCGGCTGCGTCGGCCACATCACCAGCGGCTGCCCGCGCGACCTGGACGAGGTCGCCGCCCTCGGCTTCGCCCTCTTCGGCCTCAACCCCTGCGTCAGCCACGCCTACGTCCCGGCTCGTGCGACTTCGGCAAGCCCGTGAACATCTACGGCGTCGAGGTCGCCCCCGGCACCCTGATCCACGCCGACAAGCACGGCGTCTGCCTGATCCCCCACGAGATCGCCCCGCGCCTGGCCGAGGCCTGCGCCGAGGTCGAGCGGGTCGAGAAGCCGCGCCCTGGACATGTCGAAGTCGGACGCGTTCGACCTCGAACAGTACATCCAGATCCGCAAGACGATGAAGGCCGCGATGAAGGAGTGATCGCCCCGCGCGATCCGGGGCCGGCCGACCGTCCTCGCGTCGGCCGCTTCCCCCGGCATGGTCATTGCATTGGTATTTCCAGATCTCTATAATTCCAGATAGAGGAGGATGCCATGAGTGACCACAAACCGATGTCGCATTCCTTGACGGAAGCGATCCCCAAGTCGCCGACCGGCGAACCCGACAAGGATTTCACCCCGGGCCTGACCCCGGAAGAGGCCCGCGAGGCCTCGAAGCCGGGGGCCATCCACAACCCCGACAACCAGACCCGCGACGAGAAGCTCGTCCAGGTCGGCCGGGCCGACCAGACCGCCGGCCGCACGAGCCCCAGGCGGCACGAGAAGCACGACCATTGACGGAGTACCTGGCTGTGGTCCCGAGGACGGGGCCACAGCCACGAATGTGGTTAGCCCACGCGGAACTTCTCGATCCCGGCCTCGTTCATCTCGAGGCCGAGGCCGGGGGCGTCGGGGATAGCGACGCGGCCGTCGACGGAGCGGATCGGCTCGCTGATCTGGTGGCGGAGGGTGGTGCCCTCCTCGACGACGAATTCGAGCAGGCCCATCGTGTTGGGGATGCTCGCCAGGTAGTGCAAGGCGGCGGCGACGTTGAGATACGTCGTGAAGCCGTGGTTGACCACCGGCAGGCCGCGGTCGGCGGCGAGCGAGGCGATCTTCATGCCCTCGGTGAAGCCACCGCAGCGCGTGAGGTCGACCTGCACGACGTCGATCTTCCCCTTGTCCATCAGCTCCAGGAACGACTTCCGCTCGCTCTCCGACTCGCCAGCGGCGATCCGCAACGGCGAGGCGGCCGAGAGCTTGGCGTAGCCCTCGTAATCGTCGGGCTTGAGCGGCTCCTCGAACCAGAAGGGGTCGAACTGCTCGAATGCCTTCGCACGTTGGATGGCGGTCTTGGCGTCGTAGACGAGCCCGGCGTCGATCATCAGGTCGGTGTCCGGGCCAAGCCCAGCGCGGGCCTCGCGCACCAGTTCGACGTCCGTCTTCGCGTCCTGGCCCATCGGGGCCCAGCCGAACTTGACCGCGGTGAACCCCTGCCCGGCGAACGTCCGGGCCCGCTCGCCGGTTTCCTTGGGGGTGGCGCCGAAGAGCGTGGAGGCGTAGGGGCGGAGGGACTTCGTGAACCCGCCGCCGAGGAGCTTCCAGACGGGCATGCCGAGGGCCTTGCCCTTGATGTCCCAGAGGGCGAGGTCGATCCCGCTCATGGCGTGGATCCCGATCCCCCGGCGCCCGCTGTAGACGTTCTCACGATACATCCGGTCCCAGAGATATTCGGTCCGGAACGGATCCTCGCCGATCAGGATGTGCTTGAGCCCCGTGGTGATCGTGTGCGAGAACGGGCCTTCGATGACCCCTTTGACGGCCAGCGGGTGGGAGTCGACCTCGCCGTAGCCGACGATGCCGGCGTCGGTGGTGACCTTGACGATCAGGGCGTCCTGGCCGCTGTCGCACTGGGCCTTCACCTGGGGCAGGCGGAGATAGATCGCCTCGACGTTCGTGATCTTCAGGTCGCTGGTCATCGCGGGTCTGGCCTCGTCGTCGGTTCGTCATCGTTCGAGGCCCGACTCTAACGGCTGGCTACGGCCTCAACAAGTCGCGGGTCGCCGCCGGGGCCGGTCGCGTCTATGATAGATGCTTTGAGATCGACTGGATCGATGGCGGCGACGCGGCCGTCCTCCGATACCGCAATCGGGAGCCTCGCGCGTGGATGCGACCTGGATCGTGGGCTGGATCGTCACGGGCTCCTGCCTCTTCGGCTCCCTGCTCTGGCTGGGCCAGTTCGTCCGGTACGGCCGGGCGAGGCACCTGGCGGTCTACCTGGAGCACCTGCCCGACGGCCCCGCGCCCCGGGCCGACGGTTCCTGGCCCACCCTCTCGATCCTCTTCGCCGGCCGCAACGAGGAGGCCTCCGTCGAGGCCGCGACGCGTTCGATGCTGGCCCAGGACTACCCCGGCGTCACCGTCGTCGCCGTCGACGACCGCTCCACCGACGCCACGGGTGCCATCCTCGACCGCCTCGCCGCCGAGGATCCCCTGCTCCGCGTCGTCCACGTCCGCGAACTCCCTCCCGGCTGGCTCGGCAAGAACAACGCGCTCCAGATGGCCTCGGAGACGGTCGACACCGACTACCTCCTGTTCACCGACGCCGATGTCGTCCTGGCCCCGGGCACGCTCCGACGTGCCGTCGTGCGTGCCGAGGCCGAGGGCCTCAGCCACATCACCCTGAGCCCGGACGTCACCACCCTGACGTTCGGCGAGAAGCTCTTCATGAGCCTCTTCGGGCTGCTGTTCTCGTTCAAGTCGCCGCTGCCGGCGGTGGGGAACCCGAATCGCCGCGAGTACATCGGCGTGGGGGCGTTCAACCTGGTCCGGACCGAGTCCTTCCGCGCCGTGGGGGGCTTCAAGCGACTGTCGCTGTCGATCGACGACGACATGCGGCTGGGTCAGATCCTCAAGTACGCCGGCTACAGGATGCAGATGCTCCTGGGCCGGAACCTGGCGAAGGTGCGGTGGCAGATCGGATTCTGGGGGATGATCCGGGGTCTGGAGAAGAACTTCTTCGCAGGGCTGGAGTTCCGCCTGCGGATGGTCCTGTGGGGCACCTTCGTGATGCTCTGCCTCGGCTGGGGGCCGTTCGTAGGGAGCTTCGTCGGGCCGGTCTGGTCGCGGGTGGTCTGCGGCCTGGCGGTCGTGGCAATCCTGGTGATGTGCTGGGGCGCGTCGAAGCAAAGTCGGATCCCGATCTGGTTCGGGTTCCTGTTCCCGTTCTCGTCGCTGGTGATGATCTTCTCGATGTGGCGATCGACGTGGAAGACATTGCGCCAGGGGGGCGTCCGCTGGCGGGACCACCTCTATCCGCTGGCGGAACTCAGGCAGCACGTGGCGATCCGGGACGCATGGATCGAGGAGTTGTGGAAGTCCACCCATTGACGCATGTTCGGCGGGCAGACCTGTTTGTTGACTCAGGGAAACGTGCCCATGGTGGAGAAAAACCTGTGTAACAGATCCGAGGACCCTCCATTACTTGGTGGTGGAAGTGAATCGTTGCCGCATCGCCGCCGCACGAAGGTCGTGGGCGGGGCGTCGACGCGTTCCCCTCGAGGGCCTTCGAAATGTCCCGGTTCGTGTCGACCGTCTGTTCCGCCCGCTGGTTTGCCCCGCTGGTCGCGTCCCTGTTCTTCGTCGGCGGCCTGGCCGCGACGCCCTGTCATGCCCAGAACCATAAGTCCTTGAAATTTGAGTTCGACTACAGCGAGGCCGACGGGGCCCTCTTCAACGACGTGGTGAAGGCCCAGATCGAGGCCGCCGGCGAGTTCCTCGCCTCATTCATCGCCGACACCGGGACGATCCAGGTCAAGGTGGTCGCCGACCCGACGACCAAGGCGTACGCCTCCGCGGCGACCTCCGAGTGGGCGGTCAACGAGGACAACAAGACGATGCCCAAGACGGCGGGCATCGTCTTCCAGGTCAAGTCGCTCCGCGAGGTCAGCCAGAAGGAGAGCGGGATGTTCGCACTGGTCGTCCATGAGCTGGGGCACGTCCTCGGGTTCACCGAGGCCTGCAAGGCCTTCGCGTCGCACACCAAGGACGGGATGTTCAGCGGCGACCACGTGACCAAGTTCCACGGCGGCCCGGTGCCCGTCGAGGGCGGCCACTTCCCGCAGGATTTCCAGGACAAGGCGAAGGTCGAGCCGCGCATGTGCAACGGCGGCGGCGACACCCTCTCGCTGCTCGACCTGGCCGTTCTCGCCGACCTCGGCTACAACATCCCGCTGGTCGAGCAGACCGAGTCGATCATCGCCCTCGGCTTCAAGATGCCCGAAGGGGCGGCCTCGTTCGACAAGGAGTCGGGCGGCCGGATCCTCGACGGCGGGCAGGGGAACAACACCCTGATCGCCCACGACGGCATCTGGTTCCTGCGGGGTGGGCCGGGCGATGACATCCTCGTCTCCGGCACGGGCGAGACCACGATGTACGGCCGCAACCTCAGGAATGCCCCCGGCAAGGACACGTTCTACATCCGCAACGCCGGCAAGAAGCACGTCATCGAGAACTTTGGGCCCGAGGATGTGATCTGCCTCGACCCCGGCTTCGAAGTCCAGGACCTCGAGGCCTTCGTCAAAGAGAAGGTCCAGGCCACCAAGGCCCCGAATGGGGCCACCTACCTCGGCCGGTACACCATCAAGCTCAACGACGAAATCGAGCTCAACGTCATCCTCAAGGACCCCAAGGGGGCTCCCTTGACCCCCGCGAACTTCAAGGTCGAAGCTTACAAGGCCCCCGAATGATCGGGTCGGTTGCTTGAAGATCCGACAACGCGACGCCGCCCGAGCCTGGCTCCGGGCGGCGATTTCGTTTCAGTCGAGGACGTCGATGGTCGTCTTGTACGCCGTCAGGCCGGGGATCGACTCGATCGACTTGCGGACGTTCCGCTTCTGGAACAGACGGACGCCGCGCACCTGGATGCTGACGGCCCGGCCTACCACGCGGACCTCGACGTCCTTCGCCCGGTTGCCGACCGCCTCGCGGACCTGTCGTTCGACCCGGCGCTTCACCGCGGCGTCGGCGGCCGGGTCGTTGCGGGGCTCGACCCGGATCGAGTCCGAATTCCCTCGCGTGCGGGGCGTCCCCCGCACGGGCCCGGACGTGCCGGTGTGCAGAGGCTCGCCGGGGCGGTCGAGGCCCTCGTCGAGCGTCGAGGCGTTGCCCGGGTTCGACCGGTTCGAGGGCAACGGTGCGGGGGCGGGATTGGCCCGGCCCAGGCCGAAGAGTCCCCGCCGCTGCGGCCCCTGGGGCGGCAGCGAGTTCGGCGGCGGGGAGAACATCGAGCCGAGCGAACCGGGGTTGCCGGAAGATCGCGGGGCCACCGCCGCGCCGGGCTTCGCCATGGGGTACGACTCGGGATCCGCCGGCAGCAGCGTGTCGCCCAGCACAGGGGCCGAGGTGACCGATGAGCGGGATCGGGTCGACGATGTGGCCGGGCGTGCGGGCTTCACCGACCGCATCGGCATGTCGCCGAGGTCGGCACCGGCTCCGGGGAGCGGGGTGAGCCGGGGCAGGTCGTTCGAGGGAGGCGGGCCGATCGGGGCGTCGAGCGTCGGGCCATCCGGTAGCGCCGGCGGCGAGGCCTCGACGCGAGGCGCGGGCCGGGCCATGCCGGCCGGCGGGCGGATCGGGATGGCCAGCACGGGCCTCTCGGCTGGCGGGGCCGTCGGCCTCGGGGGGTTGGCGGGTTGCGAGACGACCGCCTGCGCGGGCTTCGCCGCCTGCGGCTGGACCGGCGCGGTGAGCGTCAACTCGTCATCGCCCGCCGAGGCCACACCGGCGATCAGCAGCACCCCCGCCGTCGCCTTCAACCCGCCCCAGCCCGTCTCGCCCCGACCCGACATGGCTCATCCCTTCGTCGGAAGCCCCGAACCGGGCAGTCGGGTCGGCGGTGCCCATCCGACTGTCCATCGTTGGTTTTTCGGGTCGCAGGGCTCGATGGGATCAGCAAATTCTGAGGGATCATCTCCCGGGCGGCTTTTCCTCCAACTTGAAGGGTTTGCCCGTGAATTCGTCCCAGGCGTTCCGCTGTTGCATGGTCAGGACGTCGAGGATCGATCGGAAGCCGTGAGCCCGGAGGGCTCTGGCCGTTCTGAGGGCCGTCTCGGGATCCTCACGCGCCGTGGAGAGGAGATCGCGAATCGCCCGGTTGGTCTCCACCACGATGGCGTCGATCCTCTCGCACTGATCGTCGGTGATCCCGAGCGTCCGGATGACCTCGGTACGTTCGAACGCCCCCATCCCCATGGCCTGAGTGGCGATCTGTTCGAGCCTCGCGAATTGCCCGGGCTTCAAGAGCCCTTTGAGGGAGTCGACCGCCCGGCCGCTCGCCAGCTTGAACGCCTCGTGGATGTCCTCGGTCGCACCGCGCGGTATCTTCGCAACCCGGGCCCCGAGATCGTCCCGGTACGCCCGGAAGATGGCGGTGGCCTTCGTGCGCTGTTCCTCGGTCAGCCCGAGTTCCCGATGGACTTCGGCATGGTCGATCTGCATGCAGACGCTCACGCTGAACCGGATCGCCGGATCCATCGGGATCCTCGGCGGGGGCGGCGGCAGGGGCGGTTCCTGCGCTCGCGCGGCCGGCGACGACAGGAGGAACCCGCAGGCGAAGGCGATCGAGACCAGCGTCCGAGGCATGGCGGTGGTTCCGGGGGGGAAGCGATCTGACCCGCGGGCAGTTTGATCGACGTGCGGTCGACGCACAAGGGCCGGGATCCCCGCGAGGAGGAACCCGGCCCCTGATGATTTCATCGAGCAGGACAGCCCTGTGGCTCAGTTCGGGCGGCGTTCCTGGACGAGGGTGAACGGCTCGCCGGTCATCTCCTTCCAGGCCTTCTTCTGGTCGTCGCTCATGAGGGCGACGGCCTTCTCGAAGGTCTCCTTGCGGAGTTCGGTGATCTTCTTCATGGCGCCTTCGCGGTCGTCGCCGGCACCCTGGAAGATCTCACGCATGGAGGCCTGGCTCTCGTCCTGGAGGGCCTTGATCTTCTCCTTCTGCTCGTCGGTCACCTTCAGCTTCGAGGCGACTTCGGGGCGGGCGAAGGCCTGGAGGCCGGCGACCTGGAGGTTGATCTGCTCGAACCGGGTGGCCTGCTCCGGCTTGAGGATCTCCTTCAGCGACTTCTGCGCTTCCTTGTTCAGCTCGGCCATGATCGCCGGCATCTTCTCCCGCCGCTCCTCCTGCGGGATGTCCTGCATCTTCTCCTGCATCTTCTCGCGGATCTCGGTCGCGACGGCCGTGGCCTTCTCGACCTGCTCGTCGGTCAGCTTGAGCTCCTTCTGGACGCTCTTGTTGGCCAGCAGGGCCGGCCCGCCCATGCCACCGCCGCCGCGGCCGCCGAAGCCCTGCGCATTGGCCGAGGTCCCCGCCAGGGCCACCAGGCCCAGGCCCAACGCCCACGTGAACATGGTGCGAATCATCGAAGTCTCCCAGGTGTCGAGGCGGACAGTCAAACGAGATGACGCGATCCGGGGCGCCTGGAGTCGTCTCCCAGGCGACCCTCGGAGGAGAGGGGCAACTGTGAATTGAGCGATAAATCCGGCGAAATGGTCCCGTGATGCTCGCAATTTCGCCGGTTTGCCGGCCAAAGTCCAGCGCCGTCCGGGCGGATTCGTGGAATTCGGCGCGTCAGTTCATTCCATCGGCTCAGAGTCCCGCCAGCCGCCTCGTGGCCTCCCACGCCTGCCGGGGCGTGGTCGACGTGCCGTGTTCCATGCCGATGGCCCCGTCGTAGCCGAACTGCCGGAGGAACTGGAAGATGTTGGCGTAGTTCGTCTCGCCCGTGCCCGGCTCCTTGCGGCCGGGGACATCGCCCACCTCGATGAACCGCACGTAGCCTTTCTTCAGGCCGAGTTCCAGGGTCTTGAGGACGTTCCCCTCGCCCAGCGCGCGGTGATAGATGTCGAAGTCGACCTTGATGTGGGGGTGGTCGGCGCCGGCGCAGTAGTCGTAGGCGTCGCCGACCTGGAGCATCGTCATCTTCGGCGATTCGACCCGGTTCAGGGGTTCCAGCGTCAGGTAGACCTTGTGCTCCTGCGCGATGGCCCCGGCCTTCTTCAGGCCCGCGATGATCTGCCCGCGCTGGGTCTCGGCCGGGACGTCGGGCTGCACCTGGCCGACGAAGGTGATGAGGTTCGTCGCCCCGAACCGGTTGGCGATCTTGCAGACCTCGGCGAAGTCGTCGAGGAACAGTTGCTCCTTGCCCGGCTTCGTCAGGCCGGTGTTCCAGCCGGTCTTGGGGTTGCCGCTGATGCTGACGCAGCCCATACCGCGCTTCTCCTGGACCTTGAGCATCGCGTCGAGGTTCTTGCCCTGCCATCCCCAGAAGCCGTAATGCCTTGCGCCGCAGTCGGCCGCGGCGGCGAGCCGGTCCTCGTAGGGCATCTTGCCGGGGAACATGATCTCCAGGTTCATCGCCAGGGTGTACTTCGGCGCCGGCAGGTCCTCGCCGGCGACCTCGGCCGAATTGGCTTTGTTCCCGAGATTTCCGAGCCCGAGGGCGGACGAAGCCAGGAGAAACTGACGACGGCTGGGCATGGCGGGGCTCCGGTCGGGGAGGGGCTGAACCCCTGGGAGGTTACCTGCCCCGGAGTGCCTTCACAACCGCGCGGCGGCCTCGACCAGCCCGGCCACGCGGTCGGCCGAGATGGTGCCCCGGCGGTCGCCGTCCTCGCATGCCGCGCCCCTCACGGCGAACAGGTCCGGCCGGAGCGGGGCCAAGTCTCTCATCCGGCGGACGTCGACCTCCCCCGCCAGGGCGATGAGGAGGCCGCCGTCCCTGGCCGTCTCGACCCAGTCTCGCCAGAACGTCGAGACTCGGAGCGGTGACGTCTGGCCTTTCTGGAAGGTATCGACGAGGACCCCCGCACAGTCGGGGATGCCCAACGCCTCCTCCAGCACCGCGAACGGATCCGGCGCACCGCTCGACGCCCAGTCCGCATAGGCCACCGCGATCCATCCGGATTGCACCCTGGACGAACGCGTGGAGTGCGGAAGCTTGGTTCCGCTCTGTTGTCGCGGAGCTTGCTCCGCGAGCGGGATCGGAGCCATCCCCGTCGAATCGAAGTGGTCTCTCGGGAGCAAGCTCCCGCCTTCCAGGAGCGGAAGCAAGCTTCCGCTCTCCAGGCGGACCCGCTTCCAACGCTCTCGCCAGTCTTCGCCGGAGCCCGCGAGCCCGAGCTTCCGATAGCGGATCCCTGCCACACTCAGCCCAACCCCATTGAACTCGGCCAGTTCGCCGAGGGCGACGCTCAGGGGCACCTCGGATGGCACGACCTCGCGGATGGCGTGCCACACGTCGAACGGGGCCCGGCCGAGGGGGCCATTGGCGGGCTCCTTGATATCAACGACCGAAGCCCTCCCGGCCAGGGCCGCGAGGGCTTCTTCGACGGATCGGACGCTGACGAGCAGTCCCGCCACGCGACGTCAGGCGAGTTCGGAGGCCGGGGCCGCCTTGCGGGCCTGGGCCCAGCGAAACGCGGCGGCGGCGCCGAAGAGGACCAGCGAGCCGGTCAGGTCGGCCTGGAGGGTCGGCCGGAAGAACGGGATCGCGTTGGCGTAGCAGGCCGCCAGGCCGGCGAGGGTCTGGGGATACCCCCCCTCGAAGACCCAGTGGGCGAGGTTCGTTGTCAGGAAGAACACCACCGAGCCGGCCAGTGTGTAGGTGCCGACGACGACGGCGTTCGAATCCTTGCGGAGGGTCGAGCCGGCCAGGGCCATCAGGGCGTAGGTGCCGTAGATCGTCAGCCGCATGCCGGCCGAGACCGACATCGTGGGATACGACGCATCGATCGCGACGTCGGAGACGACCATCGCGACGATGGGGACCATCCAGCTCCAGCGGCGCGGGAGCCGCGAGCCGGCGAAAAGGGCGACGGCGCCCATCGCGACCAGGTTCGGGGCATGGGGGACGACCCGGCACGCGGCGCTCAGGGCGATCAGGAGAAACGCGAGGGCATACATGGCGGGCCATCCGGGGACAGTGATCCATTCCAATCCCGGGTAGTCTACTCGCCAAACCCGGCGGATTCAACCTCGACCGACGGGACGGGGAGGGATGGGAGATGGGGGATGGTTGATGGGTGAGCGGGACGGGAAAGGAAATGGCCGGGGAGGAGGGCGGTTCACCCCCCCTCCCCGGCCTTGGTTCACCCATCAATCATGACCCATGACTCATCACCCATCAATAGCTGTCCGCGCTGATGACCTCGCCGCCGGCGCGGGTGCCGAGGGCCATCCAGGTGATCTGGTTGACCGAGTTCTTGACGAACTTGACGGAGCCGTCGCCCAGCAGGACGTTGACGCCGCCGGGGTGCTGGCTGGTGGCGAGGGAGTAGTGCGAGCCGTCGGCGTTGAAGTTGGCGGCGTTGAAGCGGCAGCCGTTCCAGGGGGCGCCGTTGGGCGTGACGACGGTGTTGAACATGCCGATGCCGACCGCCCCGAGTCCCCAGCGATAGCCCTTGGTGGGGGTGATGGTCGAGGCGACGTTCTGCCAGGCGGCGTTGCAGGCGGCGATGCCCGACTGGGTCAGCGGCAGGTTGGCCTGGGCGTCGCGGAGCGCGCCCGCGCCGCCGGGGTCGGTGGCCGTGGTGAGCACGTTCGAGCGGTCGAACCGCCCGCCGCCGGAGGCGTCCGAGGCCCGGTCGTCGGCGTTGGTGTTGATGAAGTTCGAGCCGTTGCCGCAGAGGCTCTCGGCGTACATGATCGTGTTCGACGTGCCGTCGGTCACCGACGAGACCGAGTAGAGCTGCTGGTAGCCGAACATCCCCGAGGTGTCGGCCGTGGTCGAGCCGATGGTGGAGGTCCCCATGCAGGCGAGGTAGCTGAGGGTCGAGGTCTTGCCGGCGTTCGGGTCCGACGGGCAGAGGTACGAGCCGACCCGGAGGTTGAACGCCGTGTAGTTGGCGTCCCAGCCGTACTGGGCCCGGAAGTGGTTCCAGGGGGAGAGGTTGAAGTTGATCGCGTTGTAGAGCGTGCCGCCCTCGATGTACGGCAGGATCAACGCCGCGTGGCCCCAGCCGCCCCAGTTGATCGGGCTGCCGGCGAGGTTGTTGCTCGGCCCGAACCGGGCGTTGAGCGAGACCCCGAGCGGGTAGGAGCCGTTGCTCGACTCGTAGTTGTAGACCGCCAAGCCGATCTGCTTCATGTTGTTGACGCACTGCGCCCGGCGCGCGGCCTCTCGGGCGCTCTGCACGGCCGGCAGCAGCAGGGCGATCAGCACCGCGATGATCGCGATCACGACGAGCAATTCGATGAGCGTGAAGCCACGCCGGGGACGATTCGGAAATGAAGGCATGAGGATCCTCCGTAGGGTGGGCAACGCCCGCCGCTACCCTGGGAAACACGGGGCGGAATGATCGATCGCGATGATGGCGTCGCGCCGGACGTGTCGCCCGTCGCGATGGTGGGCGGTGCCCAACCTACTTGGCTTTCGTGGCCTTCTTCTTGACGTCCTCGCCCTTGCCCTGGGCCTCGCCGGCCTTCTCGACCGCGTCGAGCGGGACGACCAGGGTGCCGGACTTCCGCTGGTCGGGGACCTCGCCGTCGCAGCCGGGCAGGACGAAGCCGGAGAACAGGATCAGGGAGTAGGTCGCCAGCAGGGCGATGGGACGGCGACGGGTCGTTTTCATGGTGCCGGTGGTCCGTGACGGACGGGCGCAAGGCGACAAGAGACCGGGGAGCGTGGGCCCACCCGTCCGAGGCGCGTTGGAGACCCGCCCGCATGGCGAGGTTCAAGACGAGTCATGAATCAGGAGGGCTGAATGACAAAAGTCTTACGAAAGATCCAGGTTGCCGTCAACCATCCATTGAACAATCCCTGAAACGACCGATCGGATCAACCCACCGTGCGGTCGCGGATCACCACTTCGTAGGTTTGCACCCGATCCAGCCGGAACGACTTCTCGACCCGGTCGAGGTGGCAGAGCGCCACGACGTAGGTCGACCCCCCATGGTGTTCGAACCGCCGGGGGGTGATCTCGCGCGGGGCGGAGCCGCGGGAGCCGCCGGCGTAGATCATCCGGATCGCGTGGCCGGCCTCGATCGCCCGGGACAGGTCGTCCCAGCCGACGGGCACGGCCGGGGCCTCGGAGGCGTCGCGGAACGGGTAGGCCAGCAGGTCGCGCCCGGGGTCCGATTCCCCCGTCCGGTTCAGGGCCAGGAACAGCTCCATCACCCGTCGGCTGTCGCCCAGCGCCCGGTGCATCCCCTGCTTGCTGATGCCGTAGAGCCCCGCCATGATCTCCAGCCGGTGCGACCGCAGGTCGGGCCGGACCTTCCGTGCCAGGTGCAAGGTGTCCACGACCTTGAACTCCGGCCAGGCGCGGCCCAGCCGGGTCAGCTCGGAGCCGAGGAACCCCGCGTCGAAGGCCGCGTTGTGCGCCAGGAGGGTTGTCCGCTCGGGGGTCCCGAGGAATTCGAGGAACCGGGGGATGACCCGCTCGGCCGTCTCGGCGACCGACAGCGAGGCGTCGTCGATCCCGTGGACGGCCCTCGCCCCCGGGCTGGAGGGGCGGCCCGGATTCACCAAACTCTGGAACAAACCCAATTCGCGGCCGTCGCCGTCGAACCGGATGGCCCCGATCTCGACGATCCGGTCCAACTTCGGGGAGAGGCCGGTCGTCTCCAGGTCGAAGGCGACGTATTCGACGGCCAGGTCAGGGGTTGCGGGCGAAGTCGGGGGCAATGTCGCCTCGTCGCGGGCCGCGTTGGCTTCGTTTGGCACGGTCGGCTCGACGAACATTGTAGCGACTTCCCGCACCGAACGCAGACCGGGGCCTCGACGGATCGAGGCCCCGGACGGGAGAGTGGACCCAAATTTGACGGAACGGACCCAATCTCAGGCCGCCGGCTGACCCTCGCGCGAGACCTGCACGCCGATCCCAGGCCGGAGCGTCCCGAGCCGCCCGGACCGCTCGGCGAGCCAGGCCGTGATACGCCGGGGCGCGAGCCAGTTCAGGGTCGCATCCCATTCGTCGATCTTGAGATACGACAGATAACCCAGCATCATCAGCTCGCCGAAGACCGGGATGTTGATGACGAACATGATGCCGAGGTGGAGCGCGATCCCCTGGAGGATCACCCACTTCCGCGCCGCGCGGACCCAGAGCAGGAAGATCAGGGCCATCTCGAGCGCCAGCGACCAGTAGGTCAGCAGGTTCACCAGGACCGGGTAATCGGCCAGCCAGGTGAAGTCGAGCCGGCGGACCTCCGTGTTGAACAGCACGAAGTGCATCGCCGTGCCGCTGAGCCAGGTGGTCCCGGTGAACTTGGCGATGGCGGCGATGGTGTAGACGATGCAGATCTGGATCTGGACCAGGCGCTGGGTGATCGGCCAGACCAGGGGCTCGGCAACCGTCCCGCCCCGCCGCTTCTTCTCCAGCCAGGCGTCGACCGAGTAGGCCCGGCCGGCGTTGCTGAACAGGAAGTGGAAGCAGTAGGTCATCAGGAGCACGTCCGCCCCGCTGGTCGAGGCCACGTCGCGATGGTGGATCATCAGCATCCCGACGTAAAGCAGGACGCTCATGACCCTTGTGCAGAATCCGACCGTGAAGAATGTCGCCACGGCGAAGATCGCCGCGAAGACGGCCCGGACGGTCGTCGGGTCCTGGTACCGGAGGAAGACGCTGAACCGAAGCGGGCCGGCGACCTCGCTGGCGTCTCCCCCCTGGAGCATCCCGGCGTCGGTGAGCCAGTAATCCAGGTCGACTGCCAGCAGGGCGAGGTTGAACAGGGCGATCAGGCCGAACAGGATCCGCATCGCGCCCAGAGGCCGGGCCGAGACGGGGCGGAACCAGAACTGATTCCAGGCGCGGATCGGGTTCATGAGCGCACCTCCTTGCCGCTGGCGAACTGGACCGTGCCGATCGTGGACGGCTGGGGCGGGCGGAACGGATCCGGCGGGGGGCCTCCTGGGGCGGGGACCTCCTGGATCGAGTAGTGCAGCTCGACGTGGACCGGGAAGTTCTCGTCCGGGATGTTCAACTGCCGGACGGCATGCCGGGCGGCGACGTTCCGCAGCGGGCCCGAGTCGTCGGCCCCCGCGATGGCGGCGAACTTGGCGTGGCGGACCCGGGGCATGGCCGCCCAGACGCCGTAGTCGGACATCTTGGGGAAGGCGAAGTTCTGGGCCAGGCCGCGACGGTCGGTGACCACCGCTTCGAGCCGCAAGCCGTGCCGGGGCGGGTCGGGGGCGAACATCGCCCAGTATTGCCACAAGCCCGTCGGCATCAGGTAGTTGGCGGCGATCGGGGCGAGTCGCTCCCGGATCGCGCATCGGGGGAGATTCCAGACCAGGACGGCCCCGAGGTGGACCATCAGAAACGCGGAGATCGCGAGCCTTTGCCACGTCGCGCGGGTCACGACACCCTCCCTGGAGTTCGAGCCCTCTCGCCCGGCGGTCCGTCCGTGGACCCCCTCAACGTCGCGGACTTTAGGAGAAATCCCGAAATCGGTCAAGATCGTCCAGAAAGGGGATACGTCGCTCCCCTTTCCGAACGGCATACCATCTGAACAGAGTGAACGCACACCCCGGGCGCGAGTCTCCCGAGCCCGGCGTTGACCGCGTGGAACAGCTGAACTTCCCGGAAAACCGAGGATCCGCCCGATGAGTTCCCGCCGCATCCTGAACGTCGGCCAGTGTGGCTTCGACCACTCGACCATCTCGCGCTATCTGACGAAGGGCTTCGACGCCGAGGTGGCGCGGGCGGACGACTTCGACGAGGCCGTGGCCAAGCTGAAGGGCGGCGGGCCGTATGACCTCGTCCTGGTCAACCGCGTCACCGACTCCGACGGCTCGATGGGCCTCGACCTGATCCGGACCCTGAAGGCCGACGCCGAGCTGGCGGAGGTGCCGGTGATGCTCGTGAGCAACCACGCCGATGCCCAGCAGGCCGCGATCGGACTCGGGGCCGTGCCCGGATTCGGCAAGGCGGACGTGGGCGGGGCGAAGGCGGACGCGATCCTGAAAGGACTCCTCGGTTGAGCGAGTCATCCCCGCGCAACGACGAACCCCGGCCGTCGCTGAGCCGCAACAAGCCCTTCGCGTGGGCGATGCTGGCGGTGATCGCAACGGTCGGCGGCTGGCTGGTTTACGAGATCCAGCGCACGATCGGGCTGTCGAGCCCGAGGCTCTGGGAGCTGCTCCGGGACGACCGGGTCTTCGACCTGGCGATGCTCGACTTCTTCCTGACGGCGAGCTGGGTCGTCCTGGTGATGATCGACCGGGCGGGCTGGAAGAGCCCGAGGCTCTGGATCAGCCTGCCCGTGGCGTTCGTCGTCCCGTCCCTGGGGATCGTGCTGTTCGTCCTGCTCGACCGGGAGAAGGACGGGCGTCGGGGGGCTGCGGCGGCGGAGGGCTGAAGATCAACGTTCGTTGATGATTTTCTGGGTGATCTCGCGCTCGCAGATCTTGCACCACTTCCAGCGGCCGCCGCCGACGATCTCGTCGAGGTGGATCTTGGCGATGCCGATGGTCCGGAACCAGATCTTGCTCTCGTTGTCGCCGGCCTTGTCGATCTTGGCGCAGCGGGCGAAGTGCAGGACGTTGGTCCCGGCCTTCACCGCCCCGCGCTTGGCCCCTTCCTCGGGGACGACCCCGTGGAAGATGTAGCCGGTGGCTTCCAGGCGGGTTTCTTCGAGATCGTCCAAGGACTCGAGGGGGCGGACGCCCGCGTGATCCTGGGTCGGCATGAAAGGCTTCCCCAATCAAGAGTTGCGTAAACAGCGACGATCTTCGTGGGATCAGTGTAATCGATCCCGGCGGCCTCACGCAAGGGTGAGCCGTGGGGAGGGGGTTGCCGGGCCCGGTAGGATATCCGAATGATCCGGCGGAACGGACCGATGGCGGGTGCCCTGCCCTCGCCCGCCGGCCGCCCCCATCCGACCGAGGATCCGCCTTGCTCAAGGAGACCGTCGGGCACCTCCGCGACCTCCCCCGGTATCGCCAGATCGTGGCGACCCTGGTGAAGTACGGATATCAGGATGTGGTGTCGGCCCTGCACCTCGAAGGGATCGTCCGGCCGCTGGAGCGCGCCACCTTCGGCGACGGCATCCCGCCGAGCGACCGACCCCGCCGGCTCCGGATGGTCTGCGAGGAACTCGGCCCGGCGTTCATCAAGATCGGCCAGCTCCTGAGCACCCGGCACGACCTCCTGCCGGAGTCCTACACCGCCGAACTCGCCCAGCTCCGCGAGAACGTCCGGCCGGTCGAGTTCGACGCGATCGAGGAGATCCTCGCCTTCGAGTACCGTCGACCCCTCAAGGAGGTCTTCGCCGAGGTCGACCCGACGCCGGTCGCCGCCGCGTCGATCTCGCAGGTGCACCGGGCCCGGACCCACGACGGCCGGCTCATCGCGCTCAAGATCCGCAAGCCCGAGGTCGACCGCCAGGTCCAGGCCGACCTCGACATCATGAACAACCTCGCCCTGCTCGCCGAGCGACGGATCCCCTGGCTCGCCCCCTACGGGCCGGTCTCGCTGGCGAAGGAGTTCGACCGGACGCTGAGGCGCGAACTCGACCTGGCCATCGAGCGCCGGACGATGGAACGCTGCCGCGCCCAGTTCGCCCGCGAGCCGATCGCCCACATCCCCGAGGTCTTCCCCGAGTACTCCACCCCGCGGATCCTGGCGATGGAGTTCATCGAGGGGGTCGCCGTCGACGACCTCGACGGCATCCGGGCGGCGGGGGGCGACCCGTCTGTGGTGGCGGTCCGGGGGGCGACGATCCTCCTGCGTCAGATCTTCCGGTTCGGCTTCTTCCACGCCGACCCGCATCCCGGGAACCTCCGCGTGTTGCCCGGGGGCATCGTCGCCCCGCTCGACTACGGCATGTTCGGCCGGCTGGACATTCGGACCCGCGAGACGATCGTCGACCTGCTCATGGGGCTCATGTCCGAGGACACCGACCGCGTCATCCGGTCGCTCGACCACCTGGAGATCCGGGGCGAGAAGTCGGCGGCCAAGGCCCTGAGGCGCGACGTGGCCGAGCTGGTGTCGACCTACAGCGACCTCAACCTCGACTCCATCGACCTGGCCACCCTGCTCCGCGACCTGATCGCGCTCCTCCGGTCGCACCAGCTCGTGATCCCGTCCGACCTGATGCTCCTGATCCGGTCGCTGGTCACGATCGAGTCGGTGGGCCGGCGGCTCGACCCGCACTTCGACATCGCCGCGCAGATCAAGCCGTTCTTCCGCGAGCTGACCCTCCGCCGCTACAACCCCAGGCGGCTGCTGATGCAGGCGGTGCGGACCACCGAGGACGCGCAGAGGATCGCGACCCTGCTGCCGGAGGTCCTGAGCGAGTCGCTGGAGTCGATCAAGCGGGGGGAGCTGACGGTCAAGTTCGACCTCCAGCACTTCGAGAGCCTGGTGCGGCAACTGACCCGGGCGAGCAACAACCTGACGGCGGGCATCGTGATCGCGGGCCTGATCGTGGG
This sequence comes from Isosphaeraceae bacterium, assembly GCA_965279195.1. Lineage (GTDB taxonomy): Bacteria > Planctomycetota > Planctomycetia > Isosphaerales > Isosphaeraceae > CBDIHP01. The sequence goes on along the minus strand of CBDIHP010000018.1, from coordinate 60,903 downwards.
CTCGTCCCTGATCGTCCACGCCGGGGTCGGCCCGACCACGCTAGGCTACGTCGGCTTCACGCTCGCCTTCGTGATGGGCCTCGTCCTCCTCCGCAACATGCTCCGCCCGTAGGATTCGCCATCGCGGACTATCTTCAAATGATGGTATGTGGGAGATGGATCGCCGATCGTATCAACGAATTCGGTCGGCAAGAGCGGGCCCGACAATGAGACGGTCCGCAGACGCGACCCGGGAGGGTGCGGCTGCGGACCGTGGGTTCCGCTCGCGGGCGAGAAAGATCAACCGACGGCGGTGGCGACGCTGTTGAACTTGGTGTTGACGTTCTGGCCGAGGGTGGTGACGACGCCGATGCAGAGGGCGGCGATCAGGGCGACCATGAGGCCGTATTCGACCATGGTGGCGCCGTCTTCTTCGACCAGGAACGACTTGGCGGCGGTGTAGAACTTGGCCATCTCAGACTCTCCTGTTCCGGAAGATGCGAAGCGATGATGGGGATGCGATCGTTCGGCGATACTGGGCCGGTGGGCGTCCCCTCGACGTAGGTGCTGCTCCGTCGGCTGGGGTGGCGGTCCCGGCTATCGATTCAGGTCGGCGACGGCGGCGAGCGTGGCTCAGCCGACGGCGGTGGCGACGCTGTTGAACTTGCTGTTGATGTTCTGGCCGAGGGTGGTGACGACGCCGATGCAGAGGGCGGCGATCAGGGCGACCATGAGGCCGTACTCGACCATGGTGGCGCCGTCTTCTTCGACCAGGAACGACTTGGCGGTGGCGAGGAACTTGGCCATGGGACTCTCCGGTTGGGATGTTGGGGATTCGGGTTGGGATTCGGGACCGGTGCTCGCCAGATCGATTGCATCCATCCAATCGGGCAGAACATGATGTTGTGAAGAAAAAACATGTTCAGTCGGATGGTGCAATCGATCGCTCAGCCGACGGCGCTGGCGACGCTGTTGAACTTGCTGTTGATGTTCTGGCCGAGGGTGGTGACGACGCCGATGCAGAGGGCGGCGATCAGGGCGACCATGAGGCCGTACTCGACCATGGTGGCGCCGTCTTCTTCGACCAGGAACGACTTGGCGGTGGCGAGGAACTTGGCCATCGGATGTCTCTCTTTCGGGGGTCGGGGAACGGGGCGAGGATCGGGCGGGATGCGGGCGCGGACCTTCCACGTGCCGGCGTCCGCGGGGGAGGCCGGTGTCGAGTGGGGCGGGCCCGTTCTGCGGCCCGGAGCGGGTCCGGGTCAGGCGGGGACGGCGGCGGGATCAGCCGACCGCGGTCTTCACCGAATTGAACTTGGTGTTGACGTTCTGGCCGAGGGTGGTGACGACGCCGATGCAGAGGGCGGCGATCAGGGCGACCATGAGGCCGTACTCGACCATGGTGGCGCCGTCTTCACCGCGAACCAGGCCGGCGAGCATCTTCCGCATGCGCTTCATCGGGCACTCCCAGGGGGATCGTTTACCAGTCGTCTTCCCTCAGAGCGGGGCCGGGGGCGTTTTGTGACGTCCGTCGTCCGCTCGACAGGGACATTTATGCTGGGGTTTTCCCTTCTTGGACAGTGCTCCCCGCCAATTTCGTCGATGCGTTGCCGCCGGGAGACACGATTCGCCGCTTTTGTGCGGGTTAGCGCTGTTCACCTTCGTTAGCCTGTGACACTTACGATCTCTCCCAAAACGTGAAATAGACAGCACCTACGATCAGTCCCATGGCCACCAGCGTGTTCCATTTCGGCACGTCTCGGAATGAGACGAACGCGTAGACCAGAAACACCGGGAGCGAGACGCATTCCTGGGTGATCTTGAGCTGCGTCAGGCTGTACTCCTCCGAGCCGATCCGGTTCGCCGGCACCTGGAAGACGTACTCGAACAGGGCGATCCCCCACGACAGGAGGATCGCCCCACACGATCGGCTTCGACTTGTCCTTGAGGTGCCCGTACCACGCGATCGTCATGAACGTGTTCGAGACGATCAGCAACCCGACGAACTTGAGCGTCGTGCTCATCTGGCGGCTCCGTCCCGACGCGTGGGGCCGGGCGGGCGTCGCGCGATCATTCCCACTCGATCGTGCCCGGCGGCTTGCTGGTGATGTCGTAGACGACCCGGTTGATCCCCTTCACCGAGTTGATGATCCGGGTCGAGGCCCGGGCCAGGATCTCGTGCGAGATCCGCGACCAGTCGGCCGTCATGAAGTCGTCGGTCTCGACCGCGCGAAGGGCAATCGCATTCTCATAGGTGCGGCCGTCTCCCATGACGCCGACCGACCGGACCGGCAGCAGCACCGCGAAGGCCTGGCCGATCTGGCGGTAGAGCCCGGCGGCCTGGAGTTCCTCCAGGAAGATGACGTCGGCCTGACGCAGGACGTCGAGCTTCTCGCCGGTCACCTCGCCCAGGCAGCGTACCGCCAGGCCGGGTCCGGGGAACGGGTGACGCCAGATCAGCGACTCCGGCAGCCCCAGTTCCAGGCCCAGGCGTCGGACCTCGTCCTTGAACAGGTCGCGGAGCGGCTCGATCAGCTCGAAGCCCAGCTCCGCCGGCAGCCCGCCGACGTTGTGGTGGTGCTTGATCGTCGCCGCCGGGCCGTCCACCCCGCCGCCGGACTCGATCACGTCCGGGTACAAGGTCCCCTGCGCCAGGAACCGGGCCCCGGGGATCGACTTCGCCTCCTCGCGGAAGACGTCGATGAACGTGTGGCCGATCCGGATCCGCTTCTCCTGAGGGTCGGTCACGCCGGCGAGTGCGTCGAGGAAGGTCTTCGAGGCGTCCACCACCCGGAGTTCGGCGTCGGAGTGCTCGCCGAACGCCTGCGCGACGCCGTCGCGCTCGCCGGTCCGGAGCAGGCCGTTGTCGACGAAGATGCAGACCACGCGAGGCCCCAGGGCCCGGGTCAGGAGCGCGGCGGCGACGGCCGAGTCGACCCCGCCGGAGAGCCCGCAGACGACGCGGTCGTGCTCGCCGACCCGCTCGCGGATCTGCCCGACCGCGCGGTCGATGAAGGCGTCCATCCGCCAGGTCCCGGCGCTGCCGCAGACGTGGTCGAGGAAGTTGCCGAGGATCAGGGCGCCGTAGGGCGTGTGCATGACCTCGGGGTGGAACTGGAGGCCGTAGACCTTGCGGGTCCGGTGCTTGACCGCGGCGATGGGGCAGGTTGCGGTGGCGGCGAGGGGGAGGAAGTCGGGGCCGGCATCGTGGACCTGGTCGCCGTGGCTCATCCAGACGGTCGTGTGGGCCGGGACCCCCTGGAGGATCGGCTCGTCGGCGGCGATCACCCGGCAATCGGCGCGGCCGTACTCGCGCGCCGGGCAGGGCTCGACCCTGCCCCCGAGCGCCCGGCAGGTGAGCTGCATGCCGTAGCAGATGCCGAGGATGGGCACGTCGAGATCGAACAGCGCCGGGTCACAGAGGGGGGCCCCCTGCTCGTACACGCTGGACGGGCCCCCCGAGAGGATCACCGCCAGCGGGTTCAGCTCCCGGACCCGCTCGGCCGTGATGTCGTGGCGGACGATCCGGGCGAAGGCGTGGCGTTCCCGGACCCGACGCGCGATGAGCTGGACGAACTGCGAGCCGAAATCCAGGACCAGGACGGGGCGTTCCAGCGGATCGGGACGGTCCATGTTCAACGCAACCTTCTCGCTCGCGAGCCAGGGGAAACACCGCGCCAAAGCGTTATCTTACCACGCCGGGCCCGCCCGGGGAATCGCCCCGACGGCCCCCGGGACCGAGCAGGCCCCTTCCCGAGCGTTCAGGCCGGGGCGCGCTCGGCCGGCCCCTGGTATGTTCCCTTCAAAAGACATGAACTGGATGATGGGTTGCATGCATTGGTGGACCCTTGGATTGCTGTAAGTGGCTCAATTTGTAGGGCTTGTGACGAATCGCGGGCCGTGGCGATCGAGAGGCTCGGGATGGGCTGTCCGAGCGGATTAACAGTGTTCGCGAGGGAGTGTCGGGGTGGGCGTTGAGGGAGGACAACGACCGGGGCCCGGCGCTGTCCGATTCCCGGGCATTCCCCGTCTAATGTTTAGCAGGGCGGAGATGTCCCATCCCCCGAACGGAACAGGCCCACGCTCTCGGGAAGTCGAATGCAAAACGCCAAGCGGCAGATCCTCCGATTCCTCAGCGACCGCGAAGAAGGCGCGACGATGGTGGAGTACGTCCTGATGCTCTGCTTCATCGCCCTGGCCCTCTACATCGTCGTCGGCCAGCTCGGGAACAGCGTGAACACCGCGCTGAACTCCGTGAACAGCGGCTTCGCGGGCTAACTCCTCGTCGCCCGGCCGGCCGAGACACTCGTCGACGGGCACGTCGGCCTCGATTGGACGGTGCGCGCCGGGTTCGTGCCCCGGCACCGGACCTTGGAACCGCCCCGCCCGGTCCCGTAGGATGGCCGCCGCGACAGGAACGTCGCGACGCCGCCCCATCCCGACCGGAGCCCGCCGAGATGCCCGCCCTGCTCCTCGCCCTCCTGGCGATCCTGCCCGCACAGGCGCCCCGGCCCGCCCTCCCCGTCGGCTCGCCCACCCCCGCCGAGGTCAAGGCCTCGTTCCTCAAGCTGCTGGACCGCCCGAAGGTCGCGCCCGACGTCCGGCCCGGGCAGACGACCCTCGACCCGAAAGGGCGTGTGGTCGAGACGTTGAGCTTCGCGTCCGAGAAGAAGGCCGACGGTTCGATCGAACGCGTCCCGGTGCTGATCGTGCGGCCATCCGCCGCCGGCCGGCATCCCGCCGTGATCGTGCTCCACGGCACGGGCGGGTCGAAGGAGAAGATGCGGGGCTGGCTCGACGACCTCGCCGACCGGGGAATCGTCGGCGTCGCCATCGACGGCCGATACCACGGCGAGCGGATCGGCGGCGAGGCCGACACGGCGAAGTACAACGCCGCGATCGTCCGGGCCTGGAAGACGCCCGCCGGCGAGCCGATGGAGCACCCGTTCTACTACGACACCTGCTGGGACCTCTGGCGCACGGTGGATTATCTCCAGACCCGCCCGGACGTCGCGCCCGACCGGATCGGCGTGATCGGCACCAGCAAGGGGGGCATCGAGGCCTGGCTTGGCGCGGCCGTCGACGAGCGGATCAGGGTCACTGTCCCGGCGATCGCCGTCCAGAGTTTCCGCTGGGGCCTCGACCACGACCGCTGGCAGGCACGCGCCAGGACCATCGCCGACGCCCACGAGTCCGCCGCCCGCGCGCTCGGCAAGAACAAGGTCGACCGTGACGTCTGCGAGGCGCTCTGGGACAGGGTCATCCCCGGCATCCTCGACCGCTACGACGGCCCCAGCATGATCCGACTCTTCGCCGGGCGTCCCCTGCTCATCCTGAACGGCGAACTCGACCCGAATTGCCCGCTCGACGGCGCGACACTCGCCTTCGAATCGGCCCGAAAAACCTACAAGGACGCGGGTTGCGAGGAGAAGCTGGCGATCGACGTGGCCCCGAAGACCGGGCACGCCGTCACCGACCCCCAGCGCAAGAAGGCGCTCGACTGGTTCGCCCGCTGGTTGGCCCCCTGACGCCCCGCGGATTGAAGTGACGGCGGGTCGGGCGGGTGGTAGGATCATCCAGGGTTGTGAATCCAACACGATGCCGGCGATGACCATGCCGGCCGCCCGAGCCAGGAGTTTCGCCCATGCGCCTGACCTGCCGTTGGCTCTCGTTCCTGTCCGCGTTCGTGCTGCTGGCCTCGGCGACGATCGCCCGGGCCGAGACGAAGACCGTCGCCCGTTGCGGGCAGGGGTTCCTCGAGGAGGTGGACGGCTACCTCGTCCTCCACGTCAAGGGGACCCCCTACGAGATGGGCTACCAGCAGGGGGCCCTGCTCAAGGAGCACATCCGCGAGAACGTCCGCTACCTCTTCGACGTCAAGGCGAAGGAGTTCAAGGCCGAGCTGGTCAAGGGGATCGCCATCGACCCCAAGCGGCTCATCACCACGATCGCCGAGCGTCAGAAGCAGTACGCGCCCGCGCGTTTCTATGAGGAACTCAAGGGCGTGGCCGACGGCTCCGGGATGACCTACGAGGAGATCGTCCGGGCGAACTTCATCCCCGAGCTGTTCCACTGCTCCGGGTTCGCGCTCAGCGGCTCGGCCACGAAGGACGGCACGCTCTACCACGGCCGGATCCTCGACTACGGCTGCGACTGGAGGCTCCAGGAGCACGCGATCCTGACGGTCGCCGAGCCTGCCGGCAAGATCCCGTTCGTGAACGTGACCTACGCCGGATTCATCGGCTCGGTCACCGGCATGAACGCGAAGCAGGTCTCCATCGGCGAGATGGGCGGCAAGGGCCTCGGCCACTGGGAAGGCGTCCCCATGGCGCTGCTCGTCCGCATGGCGCTCGAGGAGGCCGACACCCTCGACAAGGCCGTGTCGATCTTCAAGAACAATCCCCGCACCTGCGAATATTACTATGTGATCGCCGACGGCAAGACCGGCCAGGGGATCGGGATGGAGGCGTCCTGGAACACCTTCTTCACGGTCGCGATGGGCGAGTCGAACCCCAAGCTGCCGGATCCTGTGAAGGATGCGGTGCTCCTGTCGGCCGGGGATCGCTACAAGGAACTGGTCAGGCGAGTGAAGGCGGACCACGGCAAATTCGACGCCGACTCGGCCCGCGAGCTGATGAGCCGGCCGGTGGCGATGAAGTCGAACCTGCATAGCGTGCTGTTCGAGACCAGGACGGGCAAGTTCTGGGTCGCGAACGCCTCGAAGGACGGCGACCCGGCCGTGACCCAGCCGTACCACGCCTTCCAGCTCCCCGAGCTGCTGACCCACACCCCGGCCAGCTCGGCCCCCTCGCTGCCGATCCCGGCGAACAAGCCGGAGACCGCGACGTCGACCTCGGCGGCGAGGTAAGAAGTCGGCTGTGGTGCCTCGCGGGCCAGCGGGACGCGGGGCTCCGCACCGACGAGAACAATGGACGCGCGGGGTGGCTCGGCCCGCTCAACAGGATGGTGCGGAGGCCGCGAGGCCGCGGCCACCACACCCAACGGGTCACTCGCCGACGAGGTCCCGGAGCCGATCGAGGAGGACGGGCAGGTCGATCGGCTTGGTGATGACGTCGGACGCGCCGGCGGCGCGGGCGGCGTCCTCGGCCTGCTTGGTGGCGTCGGCGGTGATGGCCACGACGGGAATGTCGCGGTGATCGGGGTGGGCGCGGACCCGGGCGATCAGCTCGACGCCGCCCATGACGGGCATCATGAGGTCGGTCAGCACCAGGTCAGGCCGGTACTCATCGAGGCAGGCCAGGGCGTCGAGCCCGTGGTTCGCCTCGCGGACCTCGAACCCCTGGAGTCGGAGCAGCCGACCGAAGGCGTAGCGGAGGAACGGAGCATCCTCGACGAGCAGCACCCGCAACGTCTGCGGCGACTTCAGCGACACCGATCGATCCTCCCTGGTCGCGACGGTCGATCCATCCTGCCAGCGACGGGGTCTTTCTCGGATTTCCATGGCCGTTACATCCAGATCCTGTGAAACAAAATCGTCTTGATACCACCACGTTTCCATGGGTGCAGCAACCCGGTGCCCGCCGACTGGGAAAGGCGATTTCTGTCCTGAGCAAGACTACAAGCAAGTCCGGGGCCAAGTGGTCCGGGTCGTCGCATGTCCCGTCAGGTTAACGCCCGCCGTGGTCGTCCGTGACGAATGTAGGGGCTGGCCGGGCGGGAATCCCCGGCCGGACGGCTTGCAATTCGCATCCTCAGACGGAACGATGAGAAGAGGAGGCGCCGCGTTCGCGGTCGCCTGCATGCCTCGCCCCGATGGTTTCCTCCGCCCCGTCCCATTCGGTCAAGCCCGGTCCTCATCGCCAGCCCCGCCGCCCCTCGCGGCGATGGCGGCCCGGGCGGATGGGCGGCGTGCCGGGCGCGGAAGGGGAGTCGCCCTGTGTCGTCCGAACTGGAACTCACCGCCCTCGGCGCCCCGACGTTCGACCCCGACTCCCTGCCCCCGATGGCGGCGGTCGCCGCCGATCGGGTCCTGGAGACCGCAGGGGACCGCCCCGATGCCGATTCCCTGCCGCCGCTGGCGGATCCGCTCGCCGACCACGCCGACGTCGCTCTGATCGCCCGGCGCAAGGACGTCGACGAGAAGCACCGCCGGGTCATCGGCATGCTCAAGGCGAACGGGTACGACGGCGTGCTGCTCGGGCGGGCCGACTCCGTGGCCTGGCTGACCTGCGGCGGCGACCTGTCGTCCGACCTCGCCTCCGAGGGCGCGTCGGCCCTCATCTACGTGAACAAGACCACGCGGGCGGTCATCACCGACAACGTACAGAGTCCGAGGATCTTCGAGGAGGAACTCGCCGGGCTGGGCTTCACGCTCAAGGAACGCCCCTGGCATGAGGACAGCCGGCGCGTCCTGGCCGAGCTCTGCCACGGCAAGCGGATTGCGGCCGACCTCGGCTGCCCGTCGCTGGCGTTCGAGGCCGACCGGATCCGGGCCCTCCGCCGTCCCCTGACGTCGCTGGAGCGCCAGAGGCTCCGCGAACTGGGCCGTTCGCTCACTCTGGCCGTCGAGGCCACCGCCCGGAACTTCCTGCCGGGCGAGACCGAGGCCGACGTCGCCGGCCACCTGGCCCACAGGTTGCTCCGCGAGGGGATCGTGCCCGTCGACCTCCGCGTGGCCGGGGACGGCCGCCTGGCCCGCTATCGCCAGCCGACGTTCAAGTCGTTCCAGATCCAGCAGGTTGCCACGATCACCGCCACAGGACGACGCCACGGGATGTGCGCGTCCGTCTCGCGCACGGTGTCGTTCGGCAAGGTCGATCCCGAGCATCGCGCCGCCCATTCGGTCGCGGCGATGGTCGACGCTACGTTCATCTTCTTCTCCCGGCCCGGCCGGACCGTGGCCGAGGTCTACCAGCGGGCGCGCCGGATCTACCAGAAGTTCCGGTTCCCCCACGAGTGGACGTTGGATTACCAGGGCAACCTGATCGGCTACGCCCCGCGCGAGGAGCCCTTGCTCCCAGAGAGCGGCATGCCCCTGCCGAACCACACGGCGATCTCCTGGTCCCCCAGCGTCGGGCCCGCGCGTTCGAGCGACACCGTCGCCATCGACGGCCGGGGCTTCGAGGTCGTCACCGAGGCCCAGAACTGGCCCAAGCTCGACGTTCAGGTGAAGGGCTTCAACATCCCGAGGCCCGGGATCCTGGAGCGGTAGGGAACGATGGCCTTCCGCAGGGTGTGGTGGCCGCGTCCCACGGCCTCCGCACAGACGGATATCACTGATCGGGGCCTGCTCCTGGTGCCGAGGCCGCGAGGACGCGGCCACCACACCCTACAATGACAAACCCGCCTCGGCGAGGGCCTCGGCGGGGATGGTCAGGAACCGCGACAGCAAGAGGTCGCGGCCCCAGTCTTCGTTCTCGATGGCGTCGAGCGGGGGGAGGTCGGTCTGGCCGAAGCGACCGGTGAGGATTGCGTAGGCCTCGTCCACCCCAAGCTCGACGATCGGGGTCAGCTCGCCCGGCTCGCTCACCGCCAGGTCCGCCCGCGGGGTTCGCTGCGGACGGGGATGGGGGAGAGCTGCCAGACGCCCTGGCCGCGCTGGACCCAGCGGTAGCCGGGCGGGATGGGGCCGGACTGGTGCTGGTGCTGGGACGCCCCGAAGTTGTGGAAATTCCAGCGGATGCGGCGGTCGGCCTCGGCGAGGACCTGGCTCAGCTCGACGCCGGCGGCGAAGTAGATGAACGCGGCCAGGAAGACCTGGACGTACATCCCTTCGAGGAAAAAGTAGCAGCCGGCCGCGAGGGCGAGGAATCGGCCCAGGGTCGCCGCGATCGTGGTCGCGCGGACGCGTCCCACCCAGCCCGTCAGGAGAGCTCGCATCACTCGACCTCCGTCCATCGGGAAGACCGGCAGCAGGTTGAATGCCGCCAGGCCGACATTGATCCAGAAGAGTTGCGTCATGGCCATCCACAGCGGCCATTCGCCCACCGCCGCCAGGACGCCCGTGAAGATGCCCAGAACCATGGCGATCGCCACGTTCACGGCGGGGCCCGCCAGGGCGATCACCAGCTCAGGTCCGGCGGAGTGCGGCATCCGCTCCAGTCGCGCGACGCCGCCGATCGGGTAGATCGTGATATCCGCCGTGTCAATCCGATACATCCGGGCCGCCAGGGCGTGACCCAGTTCATGGAGCAGGACGCAGCCGAATGCCGCGATCGTCAACGCCACCGCTTCGATCCCGCCCGCGCCGCTGGCGATGAACACCAGCAGCAGGGCGAACGACCAGTGTACGTAGAGGTCGATGCCCGCGACTCGGCCCAGTTTCCAGGAGGCTCGCATCGTCGTCTCGGTCCTTTCCGGGCGGAGAATCCCTCTCCACCTTTATTCTAGTTCGTTCGGGGCCCCCGGAAAGTTCAGGACCTCCGATTGCTCCGGACCAATTCGCCGAGAATCAATGGACTTGCGTGCATCCAACGATCGCTAGACGCGTGCGAAGAGACGCCCCGGATTGCCTTCCAGGATCCGGAGGGCCCGCGCGTCGTCCAGGTTCACGAGCACCCGGGCGAACGCCGAGTGCAGGTTGAACAGCGGGGCATTCGACCCGAACACAAGCCGTTCCTCCCAGACCCCTTGGAGCAATTCGGCCGCAACCCCTTCGCCGTCGATCTGGGAGCAATCGGCCCAGAGATTCGCCGGAATGCTCGCGCCCTTCGCGGGCGACGGCAGGGCGTTGGCCCCCGAGAGCAGGATGGTCGTCCCCGGATGTCTCCGAGCGGCCTCAACCATCGCCGCCGCCGTGACATCGGGCACCTGGGCCAGGCGGTGTTGCCTCCGGACATCCTCAACCCTCGCCACGACCTGGGCGACGATTTTTCGACGGCCCAGCTCGTCCAGCAAGGGCCCGGCCTGGTCCAGGGTGTAGCCGTGATAGGTCGGGTGCAGTCGCACCAGATCGAGGACGGGGAAGCCCTTCTGGAGGCGGTCCAGCTCGGCCTGCCAGGTGCCGAGGCTGGCGTCGAGCACCGGCGCGGGGCGGATCTCGGTTCCGGATCCGGCCCGGAAGGCCATCGGCAGGCGGTTGGCGTCGTGCGGGTTTTCGATCCAGAGGGCTTCGAGCCGGGAGGCGTAGGCGACGCCGACGTCCCAGCCGGAGAGGTCGCGGGCCAGGTCCTTCGGCTCACGGCCGATGAGGCGGCGGGGTGTGCGGGCCGAGGTAGGCGCAGGCGTCGACGATCATCGGGCCAGGTCCTCTGGCGCGGGGGCTTCGCCGTTCTCGACCTTCAGGCCCGACCTCGCGGGCAAGATCCGGACGAGGTTGTCCCAGAGGATCCGGCGCTTCGTGAGGTCCGACACCTCCGCGCCGGTGACCTTCCCGAGCGAGACGCCGAAGCTCCGGCCACCGGCGTCGGAGCCGAACAGGACGCGTTTGGAGCCCAGGCGACGGACCGCCGCCTCGATCACGCCCGACTCGGGGTCGCTGCCGCCGGACTCGACGACGACGTTCGGCAGGTCGGCGACGGCCTCGATCCCCCGCAGGCCGCCGCCGAAGAGGTGGCCGAGGATCAGCCTCGCGTGCGGAACCGCGCGGGCGAGGACGGCGAGGTCGTCGGGCGTCGACTCGCCTTCGAGATTGCCGCCGGCCTTATTCCAGACGTGCTGGAGGATCGGCACGTCGAGGGCGACCGCCTTCTCGGCGATCACCTTCACGCGAGGGTCGCTGGCCCGGACCGCGACCCAGAGCTTCACGCCGTGGAGCCCGAGCGATTTCACGCCGCGCTCCAGCTCGGCGCACGACTCGTCGGGGAATGCCGGGTTCAGGTAGGCGAACGGGACAAAGCGGTCGGGCGCGAGGTCGCGGAGGGCGGCGGCCTCGTCGTTGCAGACCTTCAACTCGGCCGGCTTCGGCGAGTACGACCAGTTCCGGCCGATGTTCATGAGCACCAGGCGGTCGATCCCGGCCTGATCGGCCTGCGCCACCAGGGCCCTCGCCGTCTCGGCCAGCGAGGCCGTCCGTCCCCGGTTGGAGAGCCCCTTGACCGGGAACGGATGGACGTGAACGTCGATGACCGGCCCGGGGGCCTTGAGCCTCGCCCGGAGCCGGTCGAGCCGGTTCGATGGGGCCCGCATGGGTCAGGATTTCTCGTCGAGGAGTGTGCGGACGAGGGCGTCGAGGCGCGGCATGGGCGTGTAGCCTTCGAGCATCATCCGGACCTTGCCCGCGCGGTCGATGAAGAGGGTCGTCGGGTAGGAGCTGAAGCCGGGGATCCTGTTCTGGGTGGCCTCATCGCCCAGCACCAGCGGGTAAGGCACGGGGACCTTCTGGAGGAATTCCTTGATGAGTTTGAGGCTCTCCTCCGGCGTGGCGTCCTTCTCGTAGTTGACGCCCACAATCTCCAGGCCCTTGCCCTTGTACTTGCCATAGAGCTCCTTGAAGTGGGGGATCTCCTTGCGGCAAGGGGGGCACCAGGTGCCCCAGAGGTCGACAATGGCGACCTGGCCCTTGAGGTCCTCGAGTTTGAGCGGCTTGCCCCCGACGGTCTTGAGGTCGAAGTCGAACGGGAAGCTCTTGAACGCGGCGAGTTCGGTCTGGGCCCTGGCCTTGATGGTGGCGTCGGCCTTGTCGGAGAGCGACTTCCGGAACGCGGCGTAGCCGGGCTGCTTGCGGAGGGAATCGAGGTCCTTGTCCTGGTCGAGCGCTTCGAAGTCCTCGAATCCGAGCGAGGCGGCCTGTTCGAGAGACTTCCGTGCGTCGTCCGGCTTGCCGGCCATGGCCAGGGCGCAGGCTTCCATGTAGAAGATCTCGGTCAACTGCGCCTGCTCGACCGGGAACAGCTGATCCTTGTGGGCCTGGAGCACCTTCCGGCCGAACTTCGCGGATTCGAGGAACTGGGCGTTCCGCGCCTTGGCGTCGGACATGCCCCGGGCCTCATCCTTGAGCATGGCGGCGATCAGGAAGTTGCCCTCTCGGTCGTCGGGGCTGGTCTGGAGCCCCTCGCGGAGCAGCTTGATCGCGGCTTCGAGGTTGCCCCCCTGGGCCGAGCCGATGGCCCGCTTCTTGGCCTCGGCGATGCCGACCGGGACGATCGGAGGCCGCTTGCGCTCCGGCTGGTCCTTCTTCGGCTCGGCCTTCGCCTCGGCGTTCGGTTCGGGCTTCGGGGTGGAGGCCTCGGGCGTCGAGGCGGCGACGTTGGCCCGCTTCATGACGGGCCGGGGGGGCTGGAAGTCGCAGGCCAGGCCGGCGACGGCCAGGAGGATCCAGGTCGCGGCCGAGGGGCTCGGGCGCTTCGGCATCGGTCGTCCTACCTTCCGGGGTCAGCGTATCGATGATGGCGACGCCGGCGCGAGGCCGGCGCGGGCGGGTGTCCGAAGGGGATACCTCCCACTTCACCACGAGTCCGCACCGGAATTCAACGCGGCTGCGCGGCGGGTGCCTTCGCGGGCGACCGACGCTCCATCTTCCGGCCGGCGGAGCGGCCGGGGAAGTGCCAGAGGCCGTCGTCGTATTCGGACCACGGCTTCACGCCTTCCTTGAGGCAGCGGGCGATCTCGTTGTCGGCCCAGTCCCAGACCCGCTCGGGCGTCTTGTCGACGTTGACCGGCAGGTCGTTCCAGCTACTCGGCCAGCAGAACGCCCCGATCGCCTGGAGCCCGATCGACCAGGCCACCAGGAGCGTCGCGCCGAAGAGCGTGGGCTTGCGGAACCGCCGCAGCTCGCCGAGCCCCAGGCCGAAGAGGATGCCGAAGATCGGCATGGCCTCGGTCCAGTAGCGGGGGCCGAAGCAGTGTCCGCCCCACCAGACCGAATACTTGGAGATCACCAGCCCGAAGACCCCGAGCGACCCCAGCACCCATACGCCCGGCAGCCACTGGCGAATCTTCGGCCAGCTCAGCGGGAGCAGCACGAGCGCGACCGGGACCCACGGGCAGAATACGAACAGGCCCCGGTTGGGGCTGAACAGGGTCCCGGCCAGGCCTTCGAGGAGGTTCCCCGAGAACGTCCCGTCGCGGCCGTGGAGGATCGGGTGTAGCGCTTCCAGCTCGGCCAGGCCTCCCATCGGGGTGCCGAAGAACCAGAGGTTGTAGCCCAGCAGCGCGGAGATGAATCCGGCGAACCCCGGCAGGAACCAGGCGAGCCTCCTCGGCTCGGCCAGCCCGACGGCCGGGATCAGGCCCGCGACCAGGATCAGGTCCAGCGGCCGGCAGGCGACGACCCAGCCCGCCGCCAGGCCCGCCAGCGTGGCCCGCCACCGGGTGAGCGGCCTCGGCGTGAGCATCCAGAGCGCGAAGGTCAGCAGGAACGCCGCCGGCCCATGCTCCCAGGCCGCCTGGCTGGCCACGCCCCAGAGGTCCGAGCCGAGCGTCGTCGCCAGGGTGGCCAGCGCGGCGGGCCAGCCGGCGACTCCGAGGTTCCTCAGGATCCGGTGCAAGAACAGCCCGGTCAGGGCCACCACGAAGGCGTCGGAGACTTTCGTCATCCGCATCGCCCGGAGGTAGAACAGGCCGACATTCCCGTCCCAGCCCGCCGGCTCGACCCGGTCGATCAGGGGCGTCAGGGCGGCCACGACCGGCAGGTTCAGGAAGGGCCCGCCGGGCGCGTAGCGGGACATCACCCTGCGGTCGGGCCCGACCCACGTCAGCGAGGGGGGGAGTTCCTTCGCGGAATGCAGCAGCAGCGGCGACAGCCGATCGAGATTCGGCCACTCGCCGCGGAGGATCAGCAGCGGAAGGACCTCGCTCGGTATGGTATCCTCGACCCCCGCCGGATCGGCGCGGTTGATCAGGAAGAGCGGGAGCGTGCAGAAGAAGATCAGGAGCGACGTCGCCCAGCCCCCCCGGGGAGACGGCGTCGCGGTCGGAGTCGGTCGGGGGCGTCCGGGCACTTCGGGATCGGTCACCATGCCTCGCACCATCGCCATCGGCGACATCCACGGCTGTTCGCTCGCGCTCCGGGGGCTCCTGGAACGGATCCGCCCGAGGCCCGAAGACCTGATCGTCACCCTCGGAGATTACATCGACCGGGGCCCGGACTCCAAGGGCGTCATCGACACCCTCATCGATTTATCGAGAACCTGCCGGCTCGTCCCGATCCTGGGCAACCACGAGGAGATGCTCCTCAACGTCATCGCCGGGACCCCACCGCTCCACTGGCTGCTCGCCATCGGCGGCGGCCCCACGCTCGACTCCTACGGCCCCGGCCGCGACCTCGGCCGGATCCCCGCGGAGCACATCGCATTCCTCCGGGACTGCCGGGAGTGGTACCAGACCGAGCGGCACATCTTCCTCCACGCCAACTACGACGAAGACACCCCGGTCGAGGAGCTGACCCCTGAGGACCTGCGCTGGGAGTCGCTCCGCGACCACCGGCCCGGCCCGCACATGTCGGGCAAGCAGGTCATAGTTGGCCACACCTCGCAGAAGAACGCCGAGATCCTCGACCTCGGCCACCTGATCTGCATCGACACCTTCTGCCACGGAGGGGGTTGGCTGACCGGGCTGGACGTGGACACCGGCGAGGTGTGGCAGGTCGACCGAACGGGGTATGCGAGGGCTGTTTAAGGCAAGAGACGGGGCGTCGCGGTCGCCTTGTGGGCTCCGCTCGCGTTCGACTATAGTGATTCGGGGTC
This sequence comes from Isosphaeraceae bacterium, assembly GCA_965279195.1. Lineage (GTDB taxonomy): Bacteria > Planctomycetota > Planctomycetia > Isosphaerales > Isosphaeraceae > CBDIHP01. The sequence goes on along the minus strand of CBDIHP010000018.1, from coordinate 45,340 downwards.
GCGGCGGCCGATTCGCGACAATGGGATGACCTCTCCGAGGATGCGGATGCCCCCGGGCGCCTTACAGAACGTCGTGATCCTGGGCTCGACCGGCTCGATCGGCCGCAGCGCCCTGAGCGTAGTCGAGCACGACGGCGGGGCCCGCCTGAGGGCGTTCGGCCTGGGCGCGCATTCGAGCTGGGAGCAGCTCGTCGAGCAGGCGAAGGCATTCCGCCCCCGGTTCGCGACCCTGACCGACCCCGCCGCCGCCTCCCGCGTGGACGGCCAGCTCGCCGGCACGGGCGTCGAGTTCGTCCCCGGCCGCGACGGCATCCTCAAGATGGTCCAGGCGCCCGAGACCGACAAGGTCCTCAGCGCCATCGTCGGCGCCGCCGGCCTGGAAGGGACCTGGGCCGCGCTCGAAGCCGGCAAGACCGTCGCCCTCGCCAACAAGGAAACCCTGGTCGTCGCCGGTCCCCTGGTCATGGACCTCGCCAGACGTCGCGGGGCCGAACTCCTGCCCGTGGACAGCGAGCATTCGGCGATCTTCCAGGCGCTCCGCTCGGGCCAGCCGAAGGAAGTGCGCCGGGTGATCCTGACCTCGTCCGGCGGCCCGTTCCGGGGCAAGACGACGAAGGAGCTGGAGGGCGTCACCCGCGAGCAGGCGCTCAACCACCCCACCTGGCGGATGGGCCCGAAGATCTCGATCGACTCGGCGACGCTGATGAACAAGGCCCTCGAAGTCATCGAGGCCCGCTGGCTGTTCGACCTCCGCCCGGATCAGATCGAGGTGGTCGTCCACCCCGAGAGCGTGGTCCACTCGATGGTGGAGTTCGTCGACGGCAGCGTGGTCGCCCAGCTCTCGCCGCCGGACATGCGGCTGCCGATTCAGCTCGCCCTGACCTACCCCGACCGGGTCCCGGGCCCCTGCCCGCTCCTGGACCTGACGAAGCGATTCTCGCTCCACTTCGAGCCGCCCGACCGCGAGACGTTCCCCTGCCTGGACCTCGGCTTCGAGGTCATGGGCCGGGGGGGCACCGCCGGGGCGGCGCTCAACGCCGCGAACGAGGAGGCCGTCGCGCGGTTCCTCGCCGGCGAGATCCGGTTCCTCGACATCCCTCGGGCCTGCCGCGCCGCGCTCGATTCGCACCCGTTCGATCCCCGTCCCTCGCTCGACGCCCTCTGGAAGGTCGACGCCGGGGCCCGCCAGGAGGTTCGCCGTTGGAGACCTTGACCCCCGTCTTTTACTGGTTGTGCGTGGCCCTTGGGATCGGCTTCGTGATCTTCGTCCACGAGCTGGGGCACTTCGCCCTGGCCAAGTGGAACGGCGTGAAGGTCGAGCGGTTCTCGATCGGCTTCGGCCCGTCGCTGCTGAAATACAGGCGGGGCGAGACCGAGTATGTCCTCGCCGCACTGCCCCTCGGCGGCTACGTCCAGATGCTCGGCGAGTCCCCCGACGAGAGCGCGGAGCATACGACGGACGACCCCCGAGCGTACGTGAACAAGACCGTCGGCGCCCGGATGTCGATCATCTGCGCCGGCGTCGTCATGAACATGATCTTCGGGCTCGCCTGCTTCGCCCTGGTCTACGCCCGGGGCGTCGAGGAGACCCCGACCCGCGTCGGCGACGTCACCCCCGCCTCCCCCGCCTATGAGGCCGGACTCCTCCCCGGCGACGACATCGTCGCCATCGACGGCGCTCGCGACCTCAACTACAACCAGATGCGGTTCAAGGTCGTCCTCAGCGGCGCGGGGCAGAAGCTCGAATTCCTGGTCAAGCGGCCGGGGATCGAGAAGGAATTCCCGGTCATCGTCGAGCCGAAGCGCGACCCCAATCTGCCCACGCCGACGATCGGCGTTTTGAGCGACCAGTCGCTCGTGCTCAGCGCCCGCCGTCCGTTCCAGGCGCCCCCGGGCGTCCCCGAGCCGGCCGGCACCGAGGGCGGATTCCAGCCATGGGATAAGGTCATCGCCGTGGGCCCCGAGGGGACCGAGCCGACCAAGGTGGTCGACTCGCTCGAACTCCGCAAGGTCCTCACCGCCCACCGCGACAAACCCCTGGTGTTCGTCCTCGAACGGACCCTGGCGACCGGCGAGAAGCCGTCGCCGACCGTCGCCCCGGTCGGCCCCGCGCGGACCGTCAAGGTCACCGTCGCGCCCCACCCGATGGTCGACTTCGGCATGACGATGACCCCCGGGCCGATCGTCGCCGTCCAGAACAACTCCCCCGCCAAGGCCGCCGGCCTCGTCGCGGGCGACCGCATCGTGAGTATCGACGGCAACACCGGCTACGACCCCATGACCCTCCCCGACTCCATACACGACAAGGCGGGGACCAGGGTCAAGCTGGAGGTCGAGCGCGACGGCGCGAAGCGGACGGTCGAGGTCACGCCCACGAATGCCCCGATTTGGGTCGAGGACACCCGCCGCCAGCCGACCCCGACGGTCGACGCGCTCAAGGTCCCCGGGCTCGGACTGGCCTTCAAGATCGACGCCCGGATCCAGTCGGTCGCGCCCGACTCCCCGGCCGCCAAGGCAGGGCTCAAGGCCGGCCAGACGATCAACTCCATGACCTACACCCTGCCGAAGCCGACCGCCGAGGAGGCCGCCGAGGAGCCGACCGCCCCCAGCGTGACCTTCAAATTCGGCAAGGACGGCCCGAGCTGGGCGACCGCATTCACCGACCTCCAGCTCGCGAAGCCGGCGTCCATCGAGATCAACGTCGAGGGCCAATCCGGGCCGATCTCGATCCAGCCCACGACCGTCCCCAACCGGTTCTTCTCGCTCCGCGGCCTGAACTTCCTGCTCCTGACCCGCAAGCTGCCGCCGCAGTCGTTTACCGCCTCGATCTCCCGCGGCTGGGACGACACGGTCGAGAACGTGGTGGGAATCTACCTGATGCTCCGCGGCCTCTTCCAGCGCCGGGTGGGCACGCAGGCCGTCGGCGGGCTGGTCCGCGTCAGCGAGATGGCCTATGCCCAGGCGAGCGCGGGTCTGTCGCCGTTCTTGCAGTTCCTGGGGATGCTGAGCATCAACCTCGCCGTGCTGAACTTCCTGCCGATCCCCCCGCTCGACGGCGGCCAGATGGTCTTCCTCGTCGGCGAGAAGGTTCGAGGCCGGCCGCTGCCCGACTGGTTCATCAAGGGCATGCTGGTGGTCGGGATCGTGATCGTCATCAGCCTCATGCTCTTCGCCAACATCCAGGACATCTGGCTCAAGATCCGGGAATACTTCTCCTGAGCTCGGAGCCCTCCGCACGGCGATCCATCATCCTGGTTGCCCTTGGCACTCCGCCCTCGGAAACCCGGGACCAGCCGGGCCGCGTGGCGCTGGGCGAGGGTCTCCCGACCCCGCCCCAGCATCCGCCGCGTCGTACCGCCAAATCGGGTCTCCAGGCCCATCCGGAAAGGCCTCGCATCGCGGGGCATCTGATCTCCGGGTCTGGAGACCCTCCCCTGTGGTACGGATTCTGACGGCAAGGGCGGGGTCGGGAGGCCCACGCCCAGCGCAGAAGGCCATCCCGCCCCATGACACTTGATCTCTCCGCAGGTCCGTCCGATCCTAGAAATGGACGTGCCGGAACCGGGGCGGAGGCGGGGATGTTCGCGAAGTCACGCGCAGGCCGATCGGTTCTGATGCTGGTTGTCGGCCTGCTTGCGCTGCCGACGGTCGCCTGCGTGACCGCCCCGCGCTACCGCGTCACCGCCGACAACTGGCAGGACCCGCCCGACCCCTTCGACCCGCCCCCGAAGCGCCGCAATCGCGAGGTGCCCGAGGACGCGCTGGAACAACTCCTCAAGGCCCACAACGCCGAGCGGGCGAAGGCGAAGCTGACCAAGCTGGTGCTCAACACGCGGCTGACCGCCTCGGCCGAGCAGCACGCGAAGGACATGGCCGACCGCGAGACGATGGACCACAAGGGCGGCGACGGCTCGACCCCGTTCGATCGCATCAAGGGGCAGGGCTACAACTACCGACGCGCGGCGGAGAACATCGCGTTCGGGCAGTTCAGCGTGGAGGTCCTCATGGACGGCTGGATGAACAGCCCGCCCCACAAGAAGAATATCCTCGGACGATTTTCCCAGATCGGCATGGCTTACGCGACCAGCAAGAACGGCACGCCCTATTGGTGCGTCAACTTCGGCACCCCGCTCCGGTAGCGAATCGGTTTGACATCCCGGAAAATGGGCTAGGCTTGAGCTGAAGGCGCTCGCGACTGCGATACCGGCCCGGGGTGGGTCGGCTCACCGCGCCCGAAAGGATTGCCGGACCCATGCGTAATCAACCCTGGAAACTGCTGGGCGTGGGGCTCCTCCTGCTCTCGACCGTCACCCTCTCGGGCTGCCAGGGGACTCGCTCGCGCAAGGGCATGGTCGCCGCCGAGCCGGCCCTCTCGGTGGACGGTGAGACCGTCGTCGACGCCGCCCCCCCGAAGTCCATGACCTGGGTCGACCGCCACCCGCTCTTCTCCCAGCCTCGCGAGTATTACCAGAGCACCAACCGAAACGTCGTTGTCAAGACCGCCGCCGCCACCGTCATCGGCATCCCCGCCGGCTTCATCGGCGAGGTCAAGCAAATCGTCGTCGGCCAGGACCCCCACTGACGAAGCCCACGTCGCCGTCGCCTACCTCTTCGAAGGCGGCGGCACGAGTTTGCGAGCCAGCACGTCGAAGATCGGATCCGGCAGCATCCGGACCGCACTCAGCAGGGCGACCAGTTGCCAGGGGAAGTCGATCTTCCGCTTCCCCCTGGCGATCCCCTCCACAATCCGTCTCGCCGCGCGGTCGACATCCCACACGAACGGATGCGAGTGGTCCGCCCCGGCGATCATGGGCGTCTCGACGAATCCCGGGTGGACCGTCGTGACGCCCACTCCCCTCGGGGCCAGTTCGGGCCGGAGCGATTCGAGCAAGGCGGTCAGCCCCGCCTTGGTCGCGCAATAGCCGGCCGAACCGGGCAATCCCCGATAAGCCGCGAGGCTGCTGATCCCCACGATCCGCCCCCGCCCCGCCGCGAGCATCCCCGGCAGTACTGCCTCGATCGCGTGCGCCGCCCCCGAGAGATTCACCCGGATCATCCGATCCACATCCGCCGCCGAGAACCCAACCGCCGTCGATCGGATCCCCACCCCCGCATTCGCCACCAGCAGATCCACCATCCCGAACGCACGGGCGACCTCCTCCACCGCCCTCTTCACCTCCCCCGGTTCCCCCAGATCCGCCCCCACCACTACCGCCTCGGCACCGTCTCTCCTCACCTCCCTCGCCACCTCCTCCAGCAACTCAACCCGCCTCGCCACCAGCCCCACCCTCGCTCCTCTTTTACCCAACTCCCTCGCCAACCCCGCCCCAATCCCGCTCGACGCCCCCGTGATCACCGCCGTCCGATATGGAAACATGTTTGACCCTACGTGGAGTGCGGAAGCTCGCTTCCGCTCTGTTCTCGCGGAGCTTGCTCCGCGTGCTCGATCGAAGCTCGACGTGAATCTGGAGTGCGTCCGCTTGCCGACGCTCTGTTCTCGCGGAGCTTGCCACGCGTCCTCGACCGAAGTCGAAACCGTCGACTCGACGTCCCCTCTCGGGAGCAATCTCCCGCCGGGCGAGAGCGTCAGCAAGCGGACGCACTCCAGATTCACGTGTCATGACGATATGATGCGGGTTCCTGCGTCCCGGGGCTCTCTGGAAAGCGGAACCTCTGCTTCCGCACTCCAAAAGGGCTACTCCCCGATCACCTTGACCAGCACCCGCTTCGGCCTTCGTCCGTCGAACTCGCCGTAGAAGATCTGTTCCCAGGGGCCGAAGTCGAGTTTGCCGTCGGTGATGGCGACGACGACCTCGCGGCCCATGACCTGGCGCTTCATGTGGGCGTCGGCGTTGTCCTCGCCGGTGCGGTTGTGGGCGTAGGTCTGGGGGGAGGCGTCGAAGGGGGCGAGTTTTTCGAGCCAGGTCTTGTAGTCGGCGTGCAGGCCGGGCTCGTCGTCGTTAATGAACACGGAGGCGGTGATGTGCATCGCGTTCACGAGCACCAGCCCCTCCTTCACGCCGCTGCGGCGCACGGCGTCCTCGACCTGCGTCGTGATGTTCAGGAAGCCCATCCGCGCGGGGATGTTGAACCTCAGGTGCTCGGTCAGCGACTTCATGGGTGCCTCGATCTCCCGACCCTTCAGTTGCCGGATTCCGCGATCGCGATAGTCTATCAGCCTGCGCGGCGGACGGCAGTGTTCGAGGGCGGAGGGGACGGCATGGCGGAACGGACGCGTCCGAGGCTCAGCCTCGGGAAAATGATGTTCTCGATCCTGCTCTTCAGCTTCGCCTTTGGCGTGGCAGTGCCGTTCGTCCGGATTGCCGTCGACCCCATGAGCGAGCCCCTGCCGCCGGAGGTGCTGACCTACTCGTTCTTCGGGCTGTTCCTCACCGTCATCATCGGAATGTCGGTGAAGAACGCCCGCAAGCGGGTCGAGTGCAGCCAGTGTGGCGCCCCCTTCACGCCCACCGACAAGGATCAGGAAACGCCGATCTGCCCGGGATGCCGCAACGCGCTCCTGTCGAGACAGGAGCAGAAGGCCGCCGCGCGGCGGGGGTATGTCACGCTCATCGTCGTGGTCGTCGCGGGCTCGCTCCTGGCCACGTGGCTCACCGCGAGCGGGGACCGGGGCACGTTCCTGGTCAACTTCCTGCTCGCGGTGATCGGGATCCCGGTCGGATTGTTCGCAATGCTCGTCGGTTGGGTTGTGTGGCGAAACCGGGCCCTGTACCGACAGCTTCGGACGGACGACGGGCCGTTCGAGTTGGCCAGGGAGATCGCGGGGCGTCCGAGCCTGGAAATCGAGGAACCGCCGGTTCAACTCGCCTCGTTCGGGGCCGACGAGGTCGCGAGGACGGTCCCCGGGCTTGTGGCCGGAACGATCGAATCGTATCGTGAACGGATCGGCGAGCCGGACATCGAGACCTATCGGTACCTCTGCTTCGGCAAGCGCGAGCATTTCGAAACGTACTGCCGCAAGTTGCAATTCGACCCCGGGAACGTCGACGGCGTGTCGCTCCAGTCGTCGCTCAGGCTGATCCTGCTGTCATTCGAACCCACAGACCATCGGCTCTGGATCCCCGGGCGCCAGATCGGGATCACCACCGGCTACGCCCTCCTCGACCGGACCCACCCCAACCGGCTCGACCCCTGGCTCCTGCAGGGCCTGGGGGGGCTCCTCGGGCGCCCCGGCCGATCGCCCGCCGAGGCGGTCCCCCTGAACCGCCGGATGCGGGCCGCCGTCGAGGCCGGGCGCGTGCTGGAAGGGTCCGACTACTTCGACCTCCGGCCGAAGGACACCCTGCGGCTGTTCAAGGACTGGCGGGACGCCGCGACCTTCGCCCGGCTCACCCAGTTCCAGCAGCAGTCGCACGCGTTCCTGGAATACCTGGCCGTCTCGGGCGAGGTGCCCCGGGGGATCGACCTCTGCCGACGCCTGCTCGCCGGGCTGAAGCCGAAGGTCCGCAACGCCTTGACCTTCCGCGAGATCTACGGGCGCACTCCGCAGGAGTTGCTGGTGGAATGGAAGCGCTGGGTCGCGGCCCAGCCGGATGTCGAGGCCGAGGAGTTCCTCCGGCCCGACGACCTGCAAATCCTCCTCGGGAAACTGATCCCGACCGCCCGCGACGAGTCTCGCCTCCTCTTCGACCGCATCTCGGCCATCCGCGCCATCGGCCTGATGGGCTCCCGCCACGCCGTCAGGCCCCTGCTCCGCCTGCTCCGCGACGACAGGGCGCTCCCGAAGCACGAGATCGTCTTCGCGCTGGAGAATATCACCGGCCGCGCGCTCGGCCAGAGCCTCTCCGGCTGGAACGAGTGGGTCCGGACGCACGACGTGCCTGAGGAGATCGTCGACCTCTGATCGCCCGGGGTTGCCGCAGGTCCGTCGGGCTGCTACAGTTCGATTGTTCAACAAACCTTATTCAACGATCCATCCAGAACCTCAATGCAGGTCACGAGGCGCCCATGCTTCGGCTCCTGGGGGCGAGGTCGCGGCTCTGCGACGGGCTGCGACGCCGAGAGATGCTCCGGATCGGCGGGCTCGGCCTCCTCGGGGCGGGGCTCGACCTGCGGGGGCTGCTCGCCGCCGATCAGGCACGCGCGGGGGCCGGGTCGGGCCCGAAGGCCAAGTCATGCATCGTGATCTTCCTGATGGGCGGGCCGCCCCAGCACTCGACCTGGGACCCCAAGCCCGACGCGCCGGCGGACGTCCGGGGGGCGTTCAAGCCGATCGCGACGAAGGTCCCGGGGATGTTCATCTCGGAACTCCTGCCGAAGACCGCGCAGGTGGCCGATAAGCTCTGCCTGATCCGTTCGATGTCCACCGGCGACAATGCCCACTCGTCGAGCGGCTATTACATGCTCACGGGTCGGCCGCACGCGCCGATGAACTTCGAGAACGCCAACCCCGGCGCGCCGAACGACGCCCCATGCTTCGGCGCCCTCGCCGGCCGGGTTCTCACCCCCGGCGGCAGCCTGCCGGGGACGATGACCCTGCCGCACCGGATCTTCAACACCGACGGCAGCGTCTGGCCGGGCCAGGACGCCGGCTTCCTCGGGCGGGCCCAGGACCCCTGGCTCCTCAACGCCAAGCTCACCCCGCAGGGATATCGGATCCAGGAGATCGACCTCCCCGATGACCTCGCCCCCGCGCGAGTCGCGCGGCGGCGGGACCTCCTGGAACTGGTCAAGCGCCAGGCCGACCGCCTCGATCCGGGCGGATCCGTCCTCGCCCACGACGCCCGCGCGAGGCAGGCGTTCGACATCCTCGCCTCGACCAGGGCCCGGGGCGCGTTCCGGCTCGAAGAGGAGCCCGACGCGGTCCGCGAGCGATATGGCAAGTCGCCGCTGGGCCAGGGCTGCCTGCTCGCCCGGCGGCTGGTCGAGGCCGGCGTGCGGCTGGTCCAGGTGAACTGGTATCGCGGACCCGACGAGCCGCCGGACACCCCCTGCTGGGACAGCCACACCAAGGAGACCGCGCGGCTCAGGGACGTCCTCGTGCCGCCGACCGACGCCGCGCTCTCGGGCCTGATCGCCGACCTCGACGCGCGCGGCCGGCTCGACGACACCCTGGTCGTCTGCATGTCCGAGTTCGGCCGCAGCCCCCGGCTCGACGGCAACGGCGGCCGGGGCCACTGGGGATCCGCCTTCTCCGTCGCACTCGCCGGCGGCGGGATCAAGGGGGGGATCATCCACGGCTCCTCCGACAAATTCGCCGCCCAGGTGAAGGACGCCAGGGTCCGCCCCGAGGATCTCTTCGCCACCATCTTCCACTGCCTCGGCGTCGATCCCTCCACCGAGTATTATGACCCCCTCGGCCGCCGCCACGAGATCAGCCGAGGCCAGGTCGTCCGCGAAATCCTGGTCTGACGTGATCCGTCTTCGCGGCAACCCCCTGATCTGTTTGGAGCCAGTTCGTTTGCCACTGGCTGTGCCAGTGCGAGGGACGGATCGGCTGAACCGACGCTTCGACCGCCAAACGGAACCGCCCCGCATCGCTGAAATGCGGGGCGATTCATGTCGGCAAGTCTTGCGGTGGGCGGTGCCACCCTACCGGCGGGTGGCGTGCTGGAGTGCGGCGCGGAAGCCTTCTGCCTCGGCGGGGGAGAGGCGGTGGTGCGGGAGCCGGCCGGTTTCGAGGAACCGGACGCCCTCGCGCCAGCCGGCCCGTCGCGCCTCGTCGAAGTGGTGCGGGATGCTCGACGGCCGAAATCGGTTGGCGACGAACCCCTGGGCCTCGACCGGCGTCAACGCCCGACGCGGGGCGTAGCCGGTCTCGACGTACAGTTGCCCCGGGCGGTTGCCGAGCTGCTCGGCCGGCGAGTACGGCGAGCGCGGGTCGTACTGCGACAGCACGTCGCGGACATCTACGCAATTTCCGCCCTGGGGCTGAGGCCTCGCATCGCAGACCTCGCCCGGGATCGGCGGGGGCGGCACGCTCGGCCGGTAGGCCGTCCCCCGCGCCGGGATGTAGCCGTAGGCGGGGCGATATCCCGAACCGTATCCATAACCGTAGTCGTCGTGGGCCAGGGCCGAGGCCCCGCCCTGGATCCCGAAACCGATCGCCGTCGCGCCAAGCAATCCCGCTGTCCGTCGCATGAGGCTCATGGTCGTGACCTCCCCCGGGCCGTCCTTGCCGTTCGTTTCGACCTGCATCGTCGCGGCCCGGACAGGTCCAAAGCAGCGGCCGTGCCGGGCCCGAAAATCGTCGAAAATCCCCGGGAAACGGCCCGAAACGCCGATCGCCCGCGAGAACCTTCACCGGGTCCGGTGGGGATTCTCGCGGGCGATCAGGATTCTCACGTGTCGAGCCCGCGGATTAGGACAGCATCGAGCTGCCGCCGGACCCGAGGTCGACGAGCGTCATCTTGTAGGGGCGGACCGCCGACGGCACGAGGCTGGTCGAGAAGCTCCCGCGCAGGGGCCATTCGGGGGGGAGCTGCGACAGGATGTACTCGGCCAGGACGATCCGGTCGCCGCCGTGGGCGAGCTTCATCGACTGCGTCCCGTTCAGGGTCATCAGGGCCGTCTCGATGTTCGGGAGCCGATGCTCCTTCGCCTTCTGCTGCCAGCCACGCTGGTCACGCTTCGGGTACACGATCGGCAGGACCACCTGCGGCATCAGCGACTCGGGCTCGTTCCGGAACCGGAAGTAGCCGAGCGCCAGGGCGGCGCGATAGATCGCGATCGGCTGGTACTCGGAGAGTTCCAGCGCCTCGCGGTCGAAGATCAGGGTGTGGGTGTAGATCTGCTTCTTGCCGCGCCCGGAGTACTCGGTCGGCCCCTCGCAGCTCCGCGATAGGGCGAGCCTCTGGCTGGGGAGGACCTGGTAATTGACGCTGATCCGGTTCCACTGGTCGAGGACGAGGCCGCCGTGCGACGGCGCCCAGGTCGAGATGGCCTGGGCGTCGGCGTCGGAGAGCCCGGAGGACCGGGAGACCAGGTGGTAGCCGGCGATGGCCCGACGGGGCAAGGAGGTGAAGACCGCCTGGTCCGCCTTGAAGCCCCTCGTGACCTCGCGGCTCAGCGGAACTGATTGAGCAGCCATGCGATGGGCTCCACGATCCCGCGGGGCTCGACACGGAGGGGCACCAGGGTCTCGCCGCCGTCGGGCGCGACCAGGTGGGCGGTCGCCCCGGCGACCCCCGAGGCGAAGAACTTGTAGCTCTCCAGCGACGCGCTCGCGAGCCGCACCAGGCCCGGGGCGTTCGACTGCGCGAAGCCGTCGGCGTCGTCGATCGGCTCGTCGCAGAGGTCCGTCTTGGTGAAGACGAACGCGACCGGCACGTCGACCTTCCGCTTCTTCTTCGCCGGACGGAGCGTGGTCAGGTAGCTGACCAGCTGCATCGCGAAGAGTTCCTGGCTCTGGCCGCTGGAGACGACCTGCTGGATGTCGATCAATACGACGAGCGCCGCGCACTTGTCGATCAGGGCGCGGACGACCCGGTTCGATTGCGGCTGGGCCAGCTCGGCGGCGACGGCCTCGCCGGCGACGTCGGGCGTGACGATGTCGAACGCCAGGCCACGCTTCTTGGTCGAGGTGATCTCGGCGTGGGCCCACTGCCAGCGGTCGGGCTCCGACGGGGTCTTCTCGGGGAACCTCTGGTTCTCCAGCGAGAGGATCACGTTGCGGTGGAGGGCCAGGGAGAAGGCCCCCTTGGCGATCCCGTGGACCCCGCACGCCTCGCGAGACAGGAGGTCGAGGAGCATGCCGAGGTAGACCGTCTTGCCGACGCCGCTGGGCCCGAGCACGCCGACGAACTTCGGCGGCTTGTCGCGCTTGAGGATCGAGTCGATCACGTCGGCCGGGGCGAAGCATCGGGCGCAGGCACCCCCCTTCGGCCCCGGGCTCTCGCAGAGCGGGCAGAGCATCGTGGGGAAGTTGCGCGTGAATGGGTCGAAGAAGGATTCGGTTGCACTGGCCATGAGCGGAGGACTCCGCGCTGGGTCGTTTCGTTGCGAAGGAGGAATGCGCCGTGCGCGACGTCTGGCTGCGAAAATAGCGACCCCGGCGCGGACGGCGAACCGGGCCGCCGGGCGTCGTCGCCCTCGCGAGCCGTCCGGATCCGCGGCCGTCGCCTGCGGTCAGGGACCGGGGCGGAGCTTCGAAAGCGAGACCGCGCAACGGAACCCGATGTTGTGCCTGCGATCCACGTCCGGCTGGCCTGTCACGAAGTGGTTCGTCGCCTCGCCGGGGAGGTACGTGTCGAACGCGCCTCCCGCCAGGCGTCGGATCGTCTTGTCGGTCCGGAAGGTCAGGTCGGTGTCGCCCCGGGTCGGGATCGAGGATAGCTCGTCGTCCAGCCACTCCCAGACGTTGCCGGTCATCTGGTAGATGCCGTTGAGCGTGGCGCCCGAGCGGAACTCGCGGACGGCGGCCGTGTGGCCCAGGCCGGTGTTCCAGAGGTTGGCGCGGCCGTTGACGAAGATGTCGCCCCAGGGGAACCGCTTGCAGACCCCGCTGGCGAGCTGCTCCGGCCAACCGGCGGCCTTCTGCCACTCGGCGGCCGTCGGGAGCCGCTTGCCGACCCAACGGGCGTATGCCGCCGCCTCGTACCAGCTGATCCCTACCACGGGGTGGTCCGCGAGCGCCTGGGGATAGGACCCGCCCGACCAGCCCGCCGGGCCCGGCTTGCCGCTCTTGTCGACGAACCGCACAAGGCTCGACCACACCTCGCGCGGCCAGGTCTCGATCGACTCATAGCCGCCCGCGTCGACAAACCGCGCAAACTGGCCATTCGTTACGGGGAACCGGTCGAGGTAATACGCGGGCACATCGGTCGGCTCGGTCTTGCCGTGGCACTGGATCACCGGCAGCGTGCCCGAGGGCACCAGGGCCATCTGGGATTCCAGCGCCCCCCACGCGGGCAAGGTGTGCTTCCGCTCGATTGACTCGGCGGCTTCCTTCAGCAGGACGAAGATATAGCGGTCCTCGGCGACGAGCCGGGAGGTGACTTCGAGCAGCTCGCGTTCGGCCGGATCCAGCGTGGCATAGGAGCGGCTGCGTTCGCGTTCCCTCTCCCGCTCACGTTCCCTCTCGCGGGGCGTGACCTCGGGCTGGGGATGACCGGGGATCGACGGATCGGCGGCCTTGCCCTTGTTGCGATCGCGGGAGAATGCCCTGAGCCAGTGGGAGACCCGGCCGCGGAGCGGTGAGTCTTGATCGACGGAGAGGTCGATGGCCATGGTCCCGAGTCCTTAGCAATTGCGATCGCGTCGAGGGGGGGGCCCACCGGACGCGACGCGCCGGGCTTCTTGAATTCGGTCCGATCAATCGCGTCGGAGGTCATGCGACGTCCGTCGCACGTCCCGGCGGAGGGTCTGGAACTGTCTCAGGATCTCCTGGGCGACGACGTCGTCGTCCGACCCGGAGGGTTTGCGTCCGCCCGGCGCCGCCGGGGCGTTGTTCGGTGGCGTCGCCGCGAGCGGCTCGGGCGTCGGGGCGGGGGCGGCCCGCGCCGGCTCGGAGGCCCTGGCCGCCTGCGGCGGGTTCATGATCCGCTCTCGCTCCAGCGTCTCCCACGCCTCGGCCAGTTGCTTGCGGTCGTGCTCCAGGCGGTCGAGCAGGGCCTGACGCTCGGCCTTCCACTCGAGGGACTCGGATTCGAGCCGCTCCCTGGCCGCTTCGAGTTCCCCCACCCGGCGCCGGAGCTTCACCAGCTCCTCGGCCGAGGCGGGGTCCGCCCCGTCGCCGACCGCCCGCTGACGCGCCATCTGCTCCAGGGCGTCGAGCTGCATGTGGACCGATCCGCGGAATTGCTCGAGCTCGCGGAGCGTGGCCGAGATGTGCTCGCGCCAGTCTCGCGACTTCGGCTCGGCGCCGGGGCGCCTCAGCTTGGTGAGCGGGTCGGTGGACATGGGTCAGATCCTCGAACTCGGACGGGCCAGCGGCGAGGGTGGAGAGGGGAGGGATCAGGCCGGCGGCGGGCCGGTCTTCTTCCAGAGCCGCGACAGCCGCGAAGAGAGGCTCTTCTGGGATCGCTGCTCCGCCTCGCGCTGGTGGACCTCCTGCAGGTGTTTGCGGAACGCCCACATCCGCTCCTCGGCCGGGAGGGTGGCGTACAGCTCGACGGAATTCCTGCCGCCGATCGTCGGCGGGATGTTGCCGCCATTGGAGGCGATGCTGGCCTGGAGGGTCTCGGTCCGCGATTTCGCCAGCTCGGCCTCGTGCTCCTTGCGCTCGCGGAGCAGGTCGTCGCGGACGCGATGCAGCTCGTGCTCGGTCTCGTCGAGCCGGGAGCGGAGGATCTCCAGCTCGGCGCGGGCCGACTCGACCTCGACGGCGGCGGCCGCCGCCAGCGTCAGCTCCTCGCAGGTCTGGCGGAGCCGGAGGTTCTCCTGCTCCAGCGCCTCCAGGATCACCAGGTCGACCGACTGGTGGTTGGAGTGCTTGGCGACCTCGGCGAGCTTGTTGCGGAGCCGGTCGAGTTCCTCTTCCAGGCTCTTGCGCTGCTGCTCCCAGGCGCGGCGTTCGGTGTCGGCGGCGCGACGCTCGGCCTCGGCCCGTCGGATCTCGGCCTCGAGCTCGCGCTTGAGGTTCCGGCCCTCCTCGTCGCGGTTGTCGACCCGCTGCTCGACCTCCTCGACCCAGCGATGGAGCTGCTCCCACTCGGCCTTGGAGGCCGCCTCGGCCTCCTCCACCAGGCTGAGCTGCTCGGAGAGGAACGAGATGACCTGATCGCGCTCGTTCAGGTCGCTGAGCAGCTCGGAGATCTGCTTGGTGGTGTCTTCGTGGGGGACCGCGATCGTCGCCGAGGATTCGGACGGGGCGTTGCGCACCTCGTCTCGCATCCGGAGCTCGTCCTCGAGGCGGGCGATCTCGCTCTGGAGGATCGCGATCGTCTCCTCGTACTCGGCGATGAGCTCGTTCTCGGTCACGGGATTGGGGAGTCGCACATTCATGGCTGAGATCCTCGTCGCCGGGAAGCCCGCCCGGTGCCGATCCTCGTCGATGGCCCCGGATTGAGTGATCGCCTTCGGACTTCCGACGCCTGTCGGGTCGGAACCAGCGTCCCCCCGCGTCGAACGCGACGAGACCGCCCCCTCTTCAACATTCGATGCTCCGCCCCGGACGACCGCGATTCAATGCGATGCCTTTGTTTTCAACATAGGTCGCGTTCGCTGTTCGGGCGCGGAGATGACAGTGTTAACCGGGGTTGGCGCCTCGTCGCTTCGCCGTCAAGACGCCGCGACGAGCTGTTCGGATCCCAGGAGGTGCTTCACGGTGGCGACCAGGTCCGCCTCGTTCAAGGGCCGGTGGAGCGTGCCATCCAGGCCCATGGTCTCGAGTCGGACGAGTTCACCTTCGTCGTGAATCTCCAGGAGGCCGACGAACCGCGTCGTCGCCGACGCCTGGTCGCGGCAGACCCGGTAGAACTGTTCTTGCTCGGGGTGATCCAGGGGGATTAACACGAGATCGAACTTCGTTCTACGTAGCATGAGCTGTGCCGCGACGCGGTCGCGGACCACTTTTACCTGGCAGCCCAGCCCCTCGGGCCCGAGCGCGCCCTGCGCCACGCGGCCGGTCTCGGGGTCGTCGTCCAGGATCAGGATCGATGCCGCCGCGCGGGCCGTCCGCCGCTCGACCAGGCCCGACAGCTCCAGCCCGCGGGCCACGTACGCCACGTCGATCACGTCGTGCCCGACCGACTGCGAGATGACGCCCAGAGTCTGCGAGCCGTCCAGCAAGGCGTGGATCTTCATGTCTGTCGGCGACATGCCGGTGCGGTCGAGGTTCCCCCCGCGCGGGGAGTGCCGGATGAAAACCAGGTTCGCCCAGCGGTCCTCGTCGGTGAGGCGTTCGCAGTGGCGGGTCCCCTCGACGGCCAGGGCCGGCAGGCTGGTCTGGAGCGGGAACGCCTGGAACATCGGCGGCAGCGTGCCGCCCGGCTCGAACCCGAACGCCCCGGTCTCGCCGGTGAGCGCCCAGTGGGCCAGGACCGACGCCTGGAACCGCAGCAGGCTCCGCAAGCGGCGGGGGTCGGACAGGCTCCGCTCCAGCAGCTTGACCATGCTCGCCATCGACTCGTTCGACTGCTCGCCGAGGGTGACGGTGAGCAGCGGCGCCAGGTCGGACAGCTCGCGCGGCAGGAACGGCGTGATCCGGTCGGGGGTGATCGTCGAAGAGTAGACGGCCTGGATCCGGCCGCCGCTGACCCCGAACTTCAGCCGGTCCTTGCCGACCTCCAGCGAGATCTGGCCGCTGGCCTGGGAGTTGTTCAGGAAGTCGAGGATCGAGCGGAACGGGAAGGTCTGGGTGCTGCCCTGGAGGGAGGCGTTCGGGGTCTCGGTCTCGGCCTCGGGCATGGCGCAGCCGGTCCGCTGGGCGCGGACGACGGCGGCCCCCATCTTGAGCGCGTTGGCGACGCCCCCCTTCAGCAGCTCGGGCGTGAACGGCTTGGGGATCTGGTCGACGACGTTGGGGAAGTCGGTGTACTGGGCGAAGGCCCGGTTCCGCATCGCCGAGCTGATGACGACGGGGATGTCGGCCACCGCCTCGATCTCGAGGAGCTGGCGGCAGACCTGGTCGCCGGTGATGCCCGGGAGCTGGTGGTCGAGGACGATCAGGTCAGGCTTCTGGCTCTGCGCCAGGGCCAGCCCTTTGTCGGCGTCCGCCGCCAGGACCACCCGGTAGCCCGCCTGGGTCAGGTGACACTCGACCATCTTCCGCGTGGTCAAGTTGTCGTCGATCACGAGGATCAAGGGATTCGGCATGATGTCCAACCTTTCCGGGTGCCTCGTTCGTAGGGTGGGCGAGCCCACCATCCTGGCGATACCTGCGAGAGAGAGGGGGGTGAGTCCCGCCCTACGAGAGTGAACGGTTCCGGGGGGCCCGCGCGCCTGCGGTTTTTTCAGGCGGGCGTGGGCGCCACGTTTTGGGGGGATGTCTCATTGAGGAGCGACTTGATCGTCCGGGTGAAGTCGACGGGGCCGAACGGCTTGGCGACGAACGCCGTCGCGCCGAGGTCCCGGACCCGCTTGCGGGTCTCCGCGTCGGTCATGGTGCTGGAGACGACCACCGGCGGCAAGGACGGGATGCCCGACTTGCCCAGTTCGGCGAGGAACGCGAAGCCGTCCATCCGGGGCATCTCCAGGTCGGTGACGACCAGCCGGTAGGAACGCTCGCGGACCTTCCGGAGCGCCTCGACCCCGTCGCACGCCTCGTCCACGTCCATCCCCAGGGCCCGGAGCTGCCGGGCCGCCACGCGTCGGACGCTGATCGAGTCGTCGATGACCAGGGCCGCCTCCTGAGAGCGTTGCGGGGCCGCCCGATCCGCCGGGGATTCCGGGGTGACCCCGCTCCAACGGACCAGGCCGAATGGGTCGAGGATCATCACCAGCTCGCCGCTCGGCGCCAGGCTCGTCCCCGAGATCGCCGGGTGGCCGCCGAGCAGAGGACTCAGCGGCTTGACCACGAGTTCGCGGGGGCCGTCGATGCTGTCCACCACTAGCCCCAGGGCGGCGTCGTCGGCACGGATCACCAGCAGGCTCGACTCGATCGGCGGCGTGATCGTGCCCGTCCGGAGCGCCTCGCGGGCGTTAATCACCGGGGCCCGGAGCTGCCGGATCCGCATGAGCGTGCTCATGGACTGCGCCTGGCGGTCGTCCGGGTTGTACGGCGACGACGCCTCCACGGCCTTCAAGGGCAACGCGAACGGCTGGCCGTCGATCCGGACCACCATCGCCTGCTCCAGTGCCAGCCTCGCCGGCAGCCGGATGGTCACCGTGGTCCCGAAGCCCGTCCGCGACTCGACGCCGATCGAGCCGTGCAGCTTGGCGACCTCGCGGGCGACGACGTCCATCCCGACGCCCCGGCCCGAGTTGGCGTTGACGTCGGACTTGGTCGAGAATCCCGAGTGGAAGATCAGGGCGCTGAGGCGTTCGGGCGTCACCGAGTCGTCGGGGCCGATCAGTCCGAGGCGGCGCCCCTTGGCGGCGATCGCCTGGTAGTCGAGCCCGCGGCCGTCGTCGGCGACCTTGAGGACGAGCGTGTTGCCCTCGCGGGACGCCTCCAGGGTGACGCGGCCCGACGGGGCCTTGCCGGCCCGGATCCGGCCCTCGGGCGCCTCGATCCCGTGCCCGACGGCGTTGCGGACGAGGTGCAGCAGGGGCTCGAACGCCTTGTCCTGCACCATGCGGTCCATGCCGATGTCGTCCCCTTGCTGGACGACCTCGACCTGCCGGCCTTCGATGCGGGCGGCGTCCTTCGCGACACGCATGAGCCGCTGGAACAGGCCTCGGATCGGCATCACGCGGATGACCTGGAGCGAATCCCAGAGCCGCAGGGTCAGGCGGGCCAGCGCGTCGCCGTCGTCGGAGAGCGGGCCGGCGGCGGCCCGGGCGGTCTCGGCCAGGACGGTGATGTCCTCGATCTGCTCGGACAGGCGCCTCGTCAGGCCGCCGAAGTCGTCGCGGGGGTCCACCGGGGCCGGGCCGTCGTCCAGGTGGCTCGATCGCACCCGCGCCACGCTCGCCTGCGGCGCGATGTCGCGGAGCCGGTCGAGGCTGGTCAGCAGCCGGTTGCGGCAGACCCGTGCGGTGGTGGCGAACTCCTTCATCGTCTCCGCCTGCGCCGCCCACGGCCCGCGCCGGAGGATCAGCTCGGAGACGAGGTCCATCAGCTCCTCGATCCGCTCCACCGGGACGCGGATCATGCCGTCGGTGTCGGGCGTCGGGCCGACGGTCGCGGACGGGGCGGGGATCGAGCGGGCCACCGGGATCTCGACCGACGACTTCGAACCGGGCGTCGCGAACGCGGGGGCGGGTTCGGGGGCATCGGGCGTGAATGCGGCCGAGGGATCCGGCGCGGGGGCCTTGCGGGCGACCTTGGCGGCCCCCCTGCCCTGGCCCAGCGGGGCCAGCTCGGGCATCCGGCCGTCGCGGAGCGCCTGGATCGCCCCCTCGATCTGGCTCAATGCCTCGTTCAGGACGTCGGCGATGACCTCGCGGTCATCGCCCACCCCCTTGATGATCCGATCCTCGAACTTGTGCACATACGAAGAGAGCGAGGACAGCCCGACGCAGCCGGCCGCCCCCTTCATCGTGTGGCAGACGCGGCCGAGCTCCTTGAGCAGCTCGGCCGGCTGGTCGGTGCCGTCGAAGTCGAGGACGAGCTGGACCATCCGGTCGAGCAGCTCCGAGGCGTCACCCAGGAAGATCTCGCGGAGTTCGGCGTCGAGCTCGCCGTGCGAGTCGTCGTCGACCTTCTCGGCGAACGCGGCGTCCTCGTCGCTGTCATCGGCGGCCGTGCCGTGCTCGGGCTCGACCGGGGCCGGCGGCTCGGGCACCTTCGCGACGGCCGGCCTCGCGAGCGGCGCGGGCGGCGCCGGGGGCGGCTCGGCCGCCGGGGCGCTGACTCCGAGCAGCTTCAGGAGCGCGGCCATGTCGCTGGCGACGGGCGCCGTCTCCTCGACCGGCTCCGCGGGCCGGGAACGTGCCACCGGCGCCGGTGCGACCGGCTCGGGTTCCGGCTCGAATTCGGGCTCGGGCTCCGGCTCGGCCACGGCCGCCGGAGTCGGGGCCATGCCCAGGAGCTTGAAGAGGTTCGCCATGTCGACGGGCGCATCGTCCTCGATCGCCTCGTCCATCCCCTCGTCCTCGGCCGGGGCCGCCTCTTGGGCGTCCGGGTCGAGGAGCGAGATGTAATCCCCCCAGCGCCGGGAGGACTCCTTGACGAGCCAGCCGAGGCCGGAATCCTCGGGGATTTCGTTGATCCGTTCGAGGCTGTTCAGCAGGTACGACGCCAGCTCGCCGCCCCGGGCGGGGGCCTCGGCGGCGAGGCATTCCCAGACCTCGGTCAGCAGGCCGACCCGGCGGACGGTCGCGGCGAGGCCCGGCTGGCCCTCGCGGAGCGCCTCGGCCTGCAGGTCCTCGAACGCCGCGCGGACGTCCGTGAGGTCCCCCGGGCTCGTCGCGGGGACGGCCGCGAGGGCCTCCCGGAGTTCCAGGAGCCTCGGGCGGACGGTGTCGGTGTCGCCGGGCAGATTAAAGGGCATCATAGGGCCGGCTCGATCGCCGCGAGGCGGCGCTGGGGATTGCCGTTCGACCGGGGCAAGGCCGACGAACTCAACCGCGACGGGATCTCGCCGGCGAAGATCTTGCGGAACCGCTCGCAGTGGTCCATAAGCAGCTCGACCTGCTCCCTCGCCTTGTTGGATGCCGAGACCGTGTCGTGGATCACGTCGGCGAACTTCTGGGTCGAGAGCACGAGGTCCTGGGTCGCGACGACCTGCTCGTTGGCCGATCGGGAGATCCCGTCGACGAGCTTGGCCGACTGCGCGGCCACCTCGCTAATGCGTTCGAGCGCGGCGCCGGCCTCGCTGACACGCTTCGCCTCACGGTCGACCTCGCTCTGCTCCTCGACGAGGGCCCGGATGCTCTCGTTGGTGTCGGCCTGGATCGCCTCGACGATGACGGCGATGTCCTTGGTGGCGCCGGCGGTCCGCTCGGCGAGCTTGCGGATCTCCTCGGCGACGACCGCGAACCCCCGGCCGTGCTCGCCGGCCTTGACGCTCTCGATCGTGGCGTTGAGGGCGAGCATGTCGGTCCGGCTGGAGATGCCGTTGATCAGGTCGATGATCGACCCGATCTCGACCGAGCGGTCTCCCAGGCGTCGGATCTTCCTGCCATTGGAATCGACGTGGGCCTTGAGCCGCTCCATCCCCTCGATGGCCGAGTGGACCCGTTCGAGGCCCGAGATCGCCTCCTGCCTCGTCCGCTCGCTCGCGGCCGAGGCGGCGTCGGCATTCTGGGAGATGGCGTCGATGTTGTCCGAGAGGTTCTCGACGCTGGAGGTCGTCTGCGACAGCGAATCGTCCTGGTCGCCGGTGCCCCGGGTGAGCTGGAGGATCGCGTCGTCGAGCGTGTCGGCCGTCTCCAGGATGATCGCGGCCGTCCTGCCGAGTTCCTCGAAGAGGTCGAGCACGCACTGCCGGGCGCTGACGCCGGAGTTCGCCGAGGGGCCCCGGCCGCGATAGCCGCCGCTGCCGGCGATGCTCCGGGCGATGGCCTCCAGCTCCTCGTATTCCGCCTTCACCTCGCCGAGCCGGTCGATCCGGTGGGCGATCGAGACGACGATGTCGTCGACCTCGGCCCAGGCGGGGCCGCCGAGCCGCAGCTTCGAGGCGTTCCCGTCCACGGCGTTCAGGGCGGCCAGGCGGGCGATCACGACGGATTCGATCCGGCCCAGGATCAGCCAGGCGCCCGACGCCCCCAGGAGCATCGCGACCGCGACACCGAAGGCCGTGCCCCCCGCCGTGCCGAGGCCGAGTAGACCGGCGACGGTGACCGAGGCACCGATCCCGCCCGCGATCGCGCCGGTGATCAAGTTGGTCAGGCGTTGGTTCACTTCGAGACCTCGGCTTCAGGATGAGGAACGCCCGGCCGGTGGGACGAGGGGAGTCGGCAACGGTTGTCGGCGGATGGGCCCGGCCTCACGGATCGGCCCGGGATTCCGCCCGATCGTCAGCCGGCCTCCGGCAGCAAGGTCGGGGAGGGCCGCGAGACCCCCCGGCCGTACCATCGCTCGATCGAGCGACGGGCCTCGTGCCAGGCGGCCTCGGGGTCGAGGATCCGGTACGTCAGCTTGCCCCGGACGATCGCGTCGCCGTCCGCCTCGGAACCCTCGGGGCCTGTGGCGTTCGCAGGCCCGAGCGGCTGGTCGTCCTCGTGCACGACGGTCCCTTCCCGGAGGACGGGGATGCCCCAGAGCCCTTGGGCGACGCGGAGGATCAGGACGACGTGCGACGGCGACAGGACGCCCGCCGAGGAACCGTCGTGGACCGGCCAGAAGACCGGGATCGCCTCGCGGCGCAGGGTGCAGAGGCCCAGGAGGTCGGGCGGGCAGAGCGGCATCCGGACGAGCCGATCCACCGCGATGATCTCGGCCACGTTCTCCAGGGGGATCGCCCAGAGTCGCGAGGCGCTCTCGAAGAGGCACCAAGCCGTGGGGCGGACGCCGGGCTCTGGTTGGGTCATGGTGAGACTCGTTTGATGACGGATCGGGGCCGCGGTCGTTGCGGGGCGCCCATGCATGCGGGGCTTTCGGACGGCTCAGGGGACGGACGGCGGGGTGATCCGATCCGACGATTGGTCCTTGTTGCGCCTCAGGCGATCGTTGAGGTGGCGTGCCAGGGCGTCGAGCCGCTCGCGGGACGACGTCGGGTCGATCGTCGGGCGGGCGGCGGCGATCGAGCTGTCCTCCTGGCCCGGGCGCTTCGTCGAGGCGGGCCCGGGGGGCGGGATCGCGGATGCCCTCGCCGCCGGGATGACCCTCAGCGGGGGCGGCGTGAAGACCGGGA
Source organism: Isosphaeraceae bacterium (assembly GCA_965279195.1). Classification (GTDB taxonomy): domain Bacteria; phylum Planctomycetota; class Planctomycetia; order Isosphaerales; family Isosphaeraceae; genus CBDIHP01. Next base: position 23,039 of record CBDIHP010000018.1, on the reverse strand, counting down.
CCGGCTCGTCATACGAGGCGTCGTCGAAGATCCCCTCGCCGCCCTCTTCGAGGACGCGCAGTCGGCCCTTCTGCTCGTTGATCCAGCGGTCGACTTCGGTGCGGAGGCCGTCGATCGCCAGGGACAGGCCGTCGAGTCCATCGGTCGGGATGTTCATCGCAGTGGCCCTCGCGGCAAGGCTTCGATCCACCGTGGATCGACCGCAATCGGGGGATCCCCACACGCATCGGGCATGCCGTTCGGTGCGGAGGCCGGACGGAATACAGGACGCCCGCGCGTTCGCGTGCGAGGAGGTTTGCGCAAGTGCTTTAAAAATAACAGGTTCCGAGAAGTTTCGTCGGGCCAGTCGGCGTGCGAACGGGTGCCTGTGACGACTTGCGAGGGAGATCGGTTTTGTCAGTTGGCCTTTACAGATGGCCGTGACGGTCGGGGCCAAAGTCTCGATTGCTTGACAGCACGATTCGCGCATTGGAGCCCGGGTGCTCCGGCTCCGCCTCCCCCGATGCCGAGCGAGGCCCGCCCGGGGTGATGACGAGGGACGAGGTCCGGGCGTGACCCGGGAGGTCGGAATCCCGCAGGATGACGATGCGGCGCGACATCAATGCGAGCGCGACCGGCCGCCGGCCGGCGCGCCAGCGGGCGACGATGCACGCAGGTAACGCGATCGGGGCCGAATGGGCATCCGGGGGCCGGCCGGGGGTCCCGGACGAGGGCGGTGGGGGTAGTCGTCCGGGAGGGGGAGGCGGATCGCCGAGGCGCCATCGAGGCCCGCCCCGGGACTGCGCCGCAGCGGGGCTGCTCCGGGCGGTTGTCAACGAGCTGTGGCGCGTCCAATGGTGGTTTACAAGCTCTGTCAAGGCCGCCTGACAGGCGGGGGCGGGATCGTCGGGCGGATCCCCCTCCGCCGCGGGGACGTGGCATCAGTGCGGAAAAAACATCATTCGATCCAAATGGTGAAATCGTAAGGGGTTTGGCAGGGATGATGGGGGCAATGTCGTGGGCGGCGGCGTGATTTCGGCCGCGGATCGGCGTGGTGGCATGGAGCCTGCTTTTGTGGGGGATCACAGGACGGATGAAGACGGGTTGAGCAGCACCGAGACCCTTCCGACTCCGATTCTGAGGTTCGCTTCCGGGTTCTTACCACAGGAGAGAGTTCCATGGCCAAGTTCTACACCGCCGCCAAGTCGTTCCTGGTCGAAGAAGACGGCGCCACCATGGTCGAGTACGGCCTCATGGTCGCCCTGATCGCCGCCCTCTGCATCGGCGTCGTCACCACCCTCGGCCAGAACATCAACACCAAGTTCAACAGCGTCGCCACCGCCGTTGGTTGATCGCTGGGCCTGACCTGGTAGGGGCCGCTTCTCGAATCGATTGGGGAGCGGCGCCGACGTCTCTCGCGGAGCATGGGCCAAGTGGTCCCGGGGCCGGTCCTCGGGCCGGGATCACCGCCCTTCCCCGACGCGGGCGTCATCGCCGGGAGTCGGCCCGCGTGGTGAGCGGGCGCCTCGTCGGCCGGCATCGGCCCGACGGTCGCCCCGATCGCAGCGTGAGCATCGGCGTCGTCACGACGCCCGGCCAGGGGCATCAGCATCGAGTCGGAATCGCATTCGAGGGCTGTTGGTCGATCGGCCGGGTCTCTGGCCCGCGATGCGGGTCGGCGGCGAAGTCGCCGCCCATTCTGGCGAACCCCGTCCCGAAACGGACCGCGCGGCGACCGCCGGGGCCTCTGGTCCTGGACCGAATCGCGACGGGCGCGGATGCGGGAGGGAGCCAGTCCCATCGGTTGAAACACAGTCCCCCGTCGCCTAGGCAGCAGGTGCGGGGGATCGTTTTTAGTCTGTCGGCCGGGCCCCGCTGCCCGGCCACAGGGGTGTCACGGGGGCGCGTGCCTCGCACTTCTGGGGTGGATCATGAGTCAGATGATGACGTTGTCGATGGCCACGGTGGCCCTGGCCCTGGTCGCCATCGCCGGCGGTGAGCCCTCGCGGGCGGCGACCGATCAGAGCCTCGCGTTCGGATTGGTGCTTGCCGTGTGTGTCGGGCAGAGCGTGATGATGCTGCTGACGGGGCCTCGGCGCGCCGTCCGCTGACCCAGGTGCGGATGGCCCGGAGGGCGTCGGCGGTTCCGACGCATCGAGGCCCGCGAGGTTCCGCGACGTCGCGCGACCTCGTAGCGATCGATTGTCTTGCCAGCGGCCGTGCAGAAGGAGACCCGGAAGTGGCTCAGTCCTCCTTGATCCCGATCGTGGTGGTGGTCCTGGCGAGCGTGATCGCGGCGATCACCGATGTCTGGAAGTTCAAAGTCTATAACATCCTGACGATGCCGCTGCTGGTGTCGGGACTGATCTACCACAGCGTGCACGGCGGCGTGGCGGGCCTGACGGCCAGCCTGCTCGGCGTGCTCTTCGGCTTCGGCATCCTCGTCGCGTTCTACGTGATGGGGGGCGTGGGCGCGGGCGACGTCAAGCTGATGGCCGCCGTCGGCGCCTGGCTCGGGATGCCCTACACCTACTACGTCTTCACCGCCAGCGCCCTGGCGGCCGGCGTCTACGCGGTCGGACTGATGCTGTACTACGGCACGGTCAGCGAGACGCTGATGAATCTGATGATCCTCTGGCACCGGGTGACCGCCCTGAGCAAGCACCTGCGGCCGGACGACCGGATCGAGTCGGAGGTCTCCCGCGCCGACCGTCGTCGTCGGCTGATCCCCTTCGGCGCGATGATGGCCGTGGGGATCTTTGCGACGCTCGCCTGGAACTGGACCAACAACGGCCGGATGGACGTCCAGCCGTACGCGTCCAGGCCGGAGCAGCTCGCCCCGACCAGCTACGGCCCCGCGGCCTCGAATCTCAACGGCGCCGAGCATTACGCGCGATCGGCCGGGTCGGCCGCGCCGGCCCCCGCGACCGCCGAACCCCGTCTCCCTTCCAACGGAGGTGATCTGTGAGTCCTCGCACGCTCCTGATCGTGCTGCTCGCGCTGGTCTTCGGCGGCTCCGCCGCCGTCGGCGTGAACATGATGAACAACCGCAGCGGCGGCGGCCCGACGGTCGAGACGGTGCCCGTGGTCGTCGCGATCATGGACATCCCCCGCGGGGCGCTGCTGACGTCCGAAGTCCTGAAGATCCGGGACTTCCCCAAGGACCTGGCCCCTCCGGGCACGGTGAAGTCGAAGGAAGACGCGATCGGCCGCGCGGTCGTGAACCAGCTCGTGAAGGATGAGCCGATCCTCGAGGGCAAGCTCGCGGACAAGGGCGCCGGCCGGGGCCTCCAGGCCCTGATCCCCAAGGGGATGCGTGCCTACACGATCCAGAGCCAGAACACCGCGGCGAACGTGGCCGGCTTCGTGTTGCCGGGCAACCGGGTCGACATCCTGCTGACGATCTCGAACATCGTCGGGGCGGGCGCGGACGACGTGACCGGCGGTGCGACGACCACGACGCTGCTGCAGAACATCGAGATCCTCGCGGTCGACCAGGTGCTCGAGGCCCCGGCGGCGAACAAGATCGACGGGGCGACGCTGCGGACGGTCACGCTGCTGGTGACCCCCGACCAGGCGGCCAAGCTCGACCTGGGCGCCACCAAGGGGAGCCTCCACCTCACCCTGCGGAGCCTGGAGGACGACCTGCCGGCGATCACCCGGCCGGCGAACCTGAACGACATCTACGGGCTGCAGGAACTTCCCAGGCCGAAGCCCAGCGAGCAGCCGGAGCCGGTGGTCGTGAAGGACCCCGAGCCGACGCCGCCGCCGGCCCCGCCGGTCGAGAAGCCGGAGGTGGTCCTGCCGCCGCCGCCCCCGCCGCCCCCGCCGCCGATCGTGATCCGCACGATCCGGGGGACGCAGGAAGGTCAGATCCAGGTCTTCGGGCAGACACCCCCGCCCGCATCGAATCCGTAACCCAGGGCGGCCAGCAACAAGCGAGGGATTCTCATGCAAGCTTACATCGTAAGTGACCATGAACCGATCAGCAATCGAGTGAGGCAAGTTCTCCTCTTCGGCGGTCAGGATTGCCCCAGCTCGCACGTGGTCTCCCTCGACCAGGCCGCGACCCGACTCGTGCAGGAGCCCCCCGATCTCGTCGTGGTGATCCTGCCGCCGGACATCGAGCGCGGGCTCTTCGCCGTGAGCGTGGCCCGCGGCTCGACCCAGGCCCGCGTCCTGGCCGTCGGTCCGACCACCGACACCAAGCTCGTCCTGCGCACCCTCCGCAAGGGCGCGGACGACTTCGTGGACGTCAACGACCTGGAGAACGAGCTGGAAGCCGCCATGGTCCGCATGGCGAGCGAGGCCACGAACCAGGTCGAGGCCGGCCGGCTGATCGCCGTGCTGTCGCCCAACGGCGGCAGCGGCTCCAGCACCCTGGCCGTCAACGTCTCGACCGCCCTGGCCAAGGAGCACAAGAACGTCGGCCTGATCGACCTCAAGCTCGAGACCGGCGACCTCGCCGCGCTGCTCGACCTGAAGCCGACCTACACGCTTTCCGACCTCTGCCAGAACATCTCCCGGCTCGACAAGACGATGTTCGAGCGGACGCTCGTGCGTCACGACTGCGGTGTCCACCTGCTCGCCCCGCCCCGGCTCTACAGCGACATCGGGGCCGTGACCCAGGAGGGGATCCGCCAGGCCATCAGCATGGCCAGGACGATGTTCCCCTACGTCGTGGTCGACATGGACCACTCCTTCCGCGAGGAGCAGCTCCAGGTCCTGCAGATGGCGGACATCATCATGATGGTCTTCCGGCTCGACTTCACGTCGCTCCGGAACACGCGCCGGACCCTGGACTATCTCGAGCAGATCGACATCAGCCGCGACCGCGTCCGGCTGGTGGTGAACCGCTACGGCCAGGCGAAGGAGGTCCCCGCGGCGAAGGCCGAGGAGGCCCTCGGGATGAAGATCTTCCACTACGTCCCGGAAGACAGCAAGACGGTGAACCGCGCCAACAACAACGGCGTCCCCGTCGTGATCGAGAGCCCCTCCGCCCGGGTCTCGAAGAGCGTCACCCAGCTCGCGACGAACGTGAACGGGCGACACAAGCAACATTCCTGAAACGCGCTACCAACGCTGGAGTCGCACGATGATCGTCTCGGACTCGCTCAACTCGGCCTCGATCGAGGCGGACCCGATCCTCCCGGCCACGGCGGGCCGAGACTCGGGATTGGCCCCGGCCAGCATCCGGCTCGCGGACCGCGCCCTCGACTGGTCCGAGCGGCTCGTCGTCCTCGGCCTGTATGGCTGGCTCGTCGCCCGGATCGTGATCGGCTACCTCTCCAGCGGCCGTAGCGCGAACTTCCTGCTGCTGCTCTCCGAAGGCATGGTGGTGATCTTCCTGCTCTGCCGCCGGGGCGCGGTGGAGATCTCCCGCAAGCCGTCCGACTGGATCATCTCGGGCGTGGCGACCTGCCTGCCGCTGATCATCACGCCGTCGGAGACCACCGAGGCGGTCCCCAGCCTGGTCTCGACGCTCGGCCTCATCTTCCTGATCTCCGGGATGTTGATCCAGATCCACGCGAAGTTCAGCCTGGGGCGTCGCTTCGGCTGCGTGCCGGCCAACCGGGGGATCTGCGAGACCGGCCCGTACCTCTTCGTCCGGCACCCGATGTACGCCGGCTACCTCGTCAGCCACCTGGGCATCCTGGCGCTCAACCCGTCGTTGTGGAACGTGTTCGTCTATGTCGCCTGCTACAGCTTCCAGATCCCGAGGCTGATGGCCGAGGAGCGGCTCCTGGGGCATGACGAGCTCTATCAACAGTATTGCCGCGAGGTGCCGTACCGCATGATCCCCGGCATCTTCTGAGAACCGGCCCGCCCGGATCGCGCGAGAACCCAGCCGCGAATTTTGCCGAGAGGTGGACTATGAGCCGCTTGCCGCTTGCCTCCGGGACGTTCAATACCCCTCCGATGTCGTCGGAGGAACGGTTCCTCAAATATAAGAAAGAACTCCACCATCAGTTGATCACCGGGATGGACCTCTCGGCGATCGGCTCGATGAACGAGGACGAGCTCCGCCGCGAGGTCCGGCGGGCCGCCGAGGAGCTGTGCCGGCAGAGCTCCGACCTCCTCAGCATGGCCGAGCGCGAGCGCCTCGTGAACGAGGTGCTCGACGAGACCTTCGGGCTCGGGCCGCTCGAGAGCCTGATGCGCGACCCGACGATCTCCGACATCATGATCAACGGGCCCAAGGTGGTCTACGTCGAGCGACGCGGCCGGCTCAGCCGCGAGAACATCGCGTTCAACGACGAGAAGCACCTGCTCCAGATCATCCAGCGGATCGTCTCCCGCGTCGGCCGCCGCGTGGACGAGACGACCCCGATGGTCGACGCCCGCCTGCCGGACGGCTCCCGTGTGAATGCGATCATCCCGCCGCTGGCCCTCGACGGCTCGCTGGTCTCGATCCGGCGATTCGGCAACAAGCCGCTGCAGTTCAAGGACCTGATCGACAAGAAGGCCCTGACCGACGAGATGGCCAGCTTCCTCCAGGCGTGCATCAAGGCCCGCTGCAACCTGGTGGTCTCCGGCGGTACCGGCTCCGGCAAGACGACCCTGCTCAACGCCCTCTCGGGCTCGATCAACGACGACGAGCGCGTGGCGACCATCGAGGACGCGGCGGAACTCCGGCTCCAGCAGCCGCACGTCGTCCGGATGGAGACCCGGCCGGCGAACGTCGAGGGCGCCAACGCGATCTCGACCCGCGACCTGGTCAAGAACGCCCTGCGTATGCGCCCCGACCGGATCATCATCGGCGAGTGTCGCGGCGGCGAGACCCTGGACATGCTCCAGGCCATGAACACCGGCCACGACGGCTCGATGACCACCATCCACGCCAACGACACCCGCGACGCCGTCGCCCGTATGGAGATGATGGTCGGCATGGCGGGGTTCGACCTGCCGATCTGGATCATCCGGCGCCAGATCTCGTCGGCCGTGCAGATCGTTGTGCAGGCGGCCCGCCTCTCGGGCGGCGTCCGCAAGGTGATCAAGATCTCCGAGATCACGGGCATGGAAGGCGACGTGGTCTGCATGCAGGACATCTTCGGCTTCAAGCAGACCGGCGTGGACGACGAGCGCGTCGCCCAGGGCTACTTCTACGCCACGGGCATCCGCCCGCAGGCCCTCGAGCGGCTCGAATCGGCCGGGGTCCGGCTCCCGATCGAGATGTTCGAGCGTCGGATCCTCTCTCCTCAACGCGCCGGGATGGGGGCCCGTCTATGAATCCCGCACTGATGACCGCGATCCTGGCGGCGCTCGGCGCCACCATGGCCATCCTCGCCATCTACTCGGTGGTCTCGGACCTGTTCCTCAAGGACCGGTCGAGGATCAGCCAGCGCGTCGACTTCGAGTTCATGAAGCAGCAGCGCGAGCAGGTCAAGAAGTCGCCGCTGTTCCGGAACCTGAACCAGATCGCGCAGGAGGCGATGGCCAGCGAGGAGCCGAAGCCGAGCATCAAGAAACGCTTCGAGATGATGATCGAGCAGTCGGGGATGAACATCACCCCGAGCAAGCTGCTCACCACGATGATGCTCGTCGGGGGCTCGTTCGGCACGCTCGTGTTCTTCGTCCGGGGCGACATGATCCAGGGGGGGATCGGCGGCCTGATCGCCGGGCTCATCCCGATGATCGTGGTCAACCAGAAGCGCAACGCGCGGCTGGAGAAGCTCCGCGGCCAGCTCCCCGACGCCTTCGACCTCATGGCCCGCGTCATCCGGGCGGGCCAGACGATGTCCCAGGCGCTCCAGGCGGTCGCGGACGAGTTCCCGCTGCCGATCGCCGCCGAGTTCGCCTACTGCTACGAGCAGCAGAACCTCGGCCTGTCGCCCGAGATGACCTATCGCGACCTGACCCGGCGGACGGGCCTGATCGAGCTGAAGATCTTCGTGCTGGCGCTCCTGATCCAGCAGCAGACCGGCGGCAACCTCGCCGAATTGCTCGGCAAGCTGTCGGCGGTGGTCCGCGACCGGTTCCGGATCCGCGGCCACATCCGCACGCTCACGGCGGAGGGGCGGCTCCAGGGGCACATCCTGACGATCCTGCCGATCGCGATGTTCTTCGTGATGCTGGTCCTGAACCCCGGCTACGCCGGCGAGCTCCTGAAGCATCAGGAGCTGCTGGTCGCCACCGCGAGCTTCATGTGCCTCGGATCCCTCTGGATCCGCAAGATCGTCAACTTCGACTTCTGATCGGATCCCAGCCGAGGCCCACGCCCGGAGAGTCCCATGTCCAACATACCTCCCATCACGATCCTGACGTTCCTGGCGGTCAGCTCGCTGACGCTGCTGATCATGGTCCTGCTCTCGGGCGGATCGACGCGGCTCTCGAACCGCCTGAATGTGCTCTCGGGCAAGGACACCGGGCCGAGCGAGGCCGAGACGATGGCCTCGGTGGTCAAGGTCGCCCTGCCGAAGGTCGGCAAGGTGCTCGTGCCCGAGGACGAGGAGAAGAAGTCGCAGCTCCGGGCGCGGATGATGCACGCCGGCCTCTACAACCGGCAGGCGATGTTCGTCTTCCTCGGCGTGAAATTCCTGGCGATGGTGATCCCGCCGGTGATCGGCATCTCGCTCGGCACCCTCGGCGTGATCTCCAGCCAGATGGGCCTGATGGGGGGCATGGCGATGGGCGTCCTCGGGATGATCGCCCCGAGCTTCTGGCTCGACCAGAAGAAGTCGGGACGCCAGACCAACTTCCGGCGCGCCATGCCCGACGCCCTCGACGTGCTCGTCATCTGCCTCGAAGGCGGCCTGGCGCTGCCCAGCGCCATCCAGCGGGTGGCGTACGAGCTGCGGTCGGTCCACCCGATGCTCGCGGTCGAGCTGAACATCGTCCAGCGCGAGGTGCAGATGGGCCAGTCGCCGGGCCAGGCGCTCTGGCACATGGCCGAGCGCTCGGGCCTGGAGGAGATCCTCAGCCTCGCCGGCGTCATCATCCAGGCCGACCGCTTCGGCGCCAGCCTGGTGAAGAGCCTGCGGGTCCACGCCGACACGCTCCGCCTCAAGCGGCAGCAGCAGGCGGAAGAGATGGCGCAGAAGGCCGGCACCAAGATCCTGCTGCCGACCCTGTTCTTCATCTTCCCCGCGATCTTCGTCGTGATCCTCGGCCCCGCCACGATGCAGGTGGCCGCCATGTTCGCCAACATGAACAAGTAAGTGAATCTGGTCGGACCAGTGGAGGCGGCGATGTCATCGGCGACCCGCGACCTATCCTACGAGGGCGTCAAGCGCGGCAAGCGTCGGAACTCCGCCGACCTCGCCGCGTTCACCAGGGCCTGGGGCCGCTGGTACAGGTTCGTCCAGCTCCACGCGAAGCGCAGCCCGGCGCGCAATCGCATCAGGCCGGACGAGTACGTCGAGGTGTATCGCGCCCTGATGGAGTCCGCCTCCGTCCTGGGCGCGGCCTCGGACGGCGACCGCCGCGAGCGGTTCGCCGACCTGATCGAGCTGATCACCCCCTGGCCGACCAACGAGAACTTCCGGCACGCCGAGCGGGCGATGCTCTTCCACCTGTCGGAGGAGGTCCGGCACCTGAGCAAGCAGCTGGGGGTCCGCCTGCCGGGCGACCCGGCGGCCATGCTCCTGCTCTCGCTCAAGTTGCTCGTCGCCGTGGCCGTGCTCGCCGGCCTCTACCTGACCGCCGACCGCTTCGGGTTCGCCGTCCTCGCCAGCGTCCAGACCAACGCCTTCTGGCTCTGGCGCAAGGCGTGGACGATGACCGAGCTGGAGAAGGTCTTCGCGTTCATCGTGGCGATCATGCTCGTCTCGATCTTCAACATCTCGCGGACCCGCGCGAGCTGAGCACCGAGGTCGTCCCCGGCCCCGCCCCGAGTCATCATGGCGGGCGCCGCCGCGATCGGGGGCCGGCCCGCGCCGAATCGCGTCACTCCCGGATGAACTGAATCGCCGAGGGATCCGGTTCCCTCGCGTTCGAGTCCCCTGACCCCGAATCCCAACATGCCGGAGATTCCCCCGCCCCCCGCCCCGCCCGTCGTCGAGTTCCGCGAGGTCTCCAAGGAGTACCCCGGCGCCGGCTGGCGGTCCGAGCCCATCCTCGCGGCCGACGGCGTCAGCTTCGCCGTCAGCCCAGGCGAGGTCGTCGGCCTGATCGGCCCCAATCGCGCGGGCAAGACGACCCTGGTCAAGCTATTGCTCTCGCTCTGCCAGCCCTCGGGCGGCCGCGTCCTGCGGTTCGGGCGCGATTCCGACGACCTCTCGACACTCGGCCGCGTCGGCTACATCCACGAGAACCCCGCGTTCCCGCGCTACCTCTCGGCAACCAAGCTGCTCGACTACTACGGCACCCTCTCGGGCGTCCCCAGGGCCGAGCGTCGCGCCCGGATCCCCGGCCTGCTCGCGAAGGTCGGCCTCAAGGACCGCGACCGCGAGCCGATCTCGCGGTTCAGCAAGGGGATGGTCCAGCGCCTGGGGATCGCCCAGGCGCTCCTGAATCAGCCCGATTTGCTGGTCCTCGACGAGCCCGGCGAGGGCCTCGACCTCCAGGGCCGTCGGCTCATCCGCGACCTGCTCGACGACCAGAGGGAGGCGGGCCGGACCGTGTTGCTCGTCTCGCACCAGCTGGCCGAGGTCGAACAGTTCTGCGACCGCGTGGTGGTGATCCTGGGCGGCAAGGTCTTCCACGACGGCCCGATCGAGGACCTCCCACGCGGGTCGGGTAAGACCGTCGAGTCGGCCCTTTGCGAACTCTATGAGGGGGTGGCCGGATGAGACCGAGCCCTCGCGTCCCCGTGATCGCCGCGCTCGTCGCGGACACGTTCCGCCAGTCGTTCGCCAGCAAGATCTTCTGGATCATGGCCCTGGTGACGGGCCTGAGCATCGCGCTCTGCGCCAGCATCCGGATCGAAGGGGGCAACCTCATCAAGCTGCCGGATGAGATCGAACTCTCCCAGGCCGACGGCACGCCGCTGTCGTCGCACGACATGGAGAAGCCCGGCCGGATGACCCTGGCCTTCGGCGCGATCCCATTGGGGCTGTTCCGCGACGGCCTGACGATGATCCAGTTCCTCCAGGCCATGCTGGCGAAGTGGGTCGCCGGCGCGGCCGGGACGTTGCTCGCGCTGGTCTGGACGGCCGGCTTCCTGCCCGAATTCCTCCAGCCGAACGCGGCGTCGGTCCTGCTCGCCAAGCCGATCTCCAGGCGCCTGCTGCTCGCCGGCAAGTGCCTCGGGGTGCTCGCCTTCGTGACCTTCCACTCGCTCGTCTTCGTGCTCGGCACCTGGCTGGCCCTGGGGCTGAGCACGGGCTACTGGGACGCCGGATACCTCTGGGCGGCCCCGCTCCTGGTGATCCACTTCGCGATCATCTACGGCGCATCGGCCCTGATCGCGGTCTTCACGAGGAACCCCTCGGCCTGCCTGTTTGGTTCGCTGCTTTTCTGGCTGGTCTGCTTCGCGATGAACACCGCGCGGGATTCGATCGTGACCCTGCCGGCGTCCGACCAGAAGGCGGCGAAGATGGGCGAGCGGGTCCGGCCGCTGGTCGAGGCGGGCTACTGGATCCTGCCCAAGCCGGCGGATTTGGTCGTGGTCCTCGACGACGCCATCCGCGGGCACGAGCACTTCACGATGCAGCCCGAGCTGAGCGCGATCAAGGACCGCCCCGAGTTCCACCCCGTGCTCTCCATCCTCAGCTCGCTCGCCTTCGCGGCCCTGACCATCGGCCTGGCGAGCCGCCAGTTCGAGGCGACCGATTACTGATCCTCGATCGGCTTCGAAACGGGGAGGCGGCCGAGGCAACGGGGGGTTGCCGCGACCGCCTTGTCCCGATGTGTACCCTGCTCTGCCGCGGACCCGGTCGCGGGATCAGGGGTTGGTCATGGTCGAGGTCCCCGAGGTGACTCGGACGGCCGTGTCGCCGACGGCGAGGGGCCGGCGGGCGGGGGCGGCCGTCGCGAGGGCCGGCTGGCCGAACGCGGCGGAGTACGCGGGCTGGACCCGGGCCTTCTGGGTCGTGGGCACGCCCATCGGCAGCGGGGGCAGCTCGGGCTCGATGGCGCTGGCGGGCAGCGGGGCGGCGGCGGCCGGCGGCGGAGACGACGGGGTGGGCCGGACCATCCGGGGCAGCGCCTGGACCGGGGCGACCTGCGAGGCCGTCGCGACCGAGGGGTCGAGGGCGGTTGGCGCGGGGCGGCTCGCCAGGGCGCGGGCGTTGTTGGCGTTGGTCACGCTCACGACCGCCTTGTTCAGGTCGTTCAGGCCGAGCCGGGCGGGCTCCGAGCTGGGGTTCAGGGCGAGCGCCGTCTCGTAGTGGGTCTTGGCCTCGGCCTGCTGGTTGCCCGTGGCCAGGACGAAGGCGACGTTCACGTGAGCATCCGACTCGCTCAGGCCGCTCTTCTGGAACTCGACCAGCGACTCGTCGATCCGGCCGCCGTTGGCGAGCACCAGGCCGAGGTTGTTGTGCGCCCGGGCCAGGTTCGGCTTGAGCACGACCGCCTGGCGGAGGTTCATCTCGGCCTCGGCCCAGCGGCGCTGGAGGTACAGGCTGTAGCCTTTGTCGGCGAACAGTTCGGCGTTGCCTGGCTTGAGGTCGAGGGCCTTCTGGTAGTAGTCGGCCGACTCGGTGAACTTGCCCTGGCGGTCGTGGAGGACGGCCAGGCGGTTGTAGGCGTCGGCCCGCTTGGGATCCTTGGCGATCGCCTGCTTGTAGGAGACGATGGCCCCTTCGAAGTCGTTCTGCTGCTCCGAGGAGCGGCCGAGGGCGATCTGGACGTCGGCGGCCTGCTTGGCGCTGACCTTGACCTTGTCATTGCCGCCGTCGAGGAAGGCCGCGGTCGGGTGCGGCTTGCGGACCTCGTGGCAGCCGGTCAGGCCGGTGGTGGCGACGGCGGCTAACGCGAGGATCGCGATCGAATATTGAGAGTTCCGCGACAACATGGGACACCCCGGGATCGTTCGTATTTGGGTTCCGCCGAGCGTAAGCAACGTCGTCGTCCGGCGCTCGGGACATCGAGTTCGTGGCGTCCAGCCGAGCCGGACGGGACGCGAGCGGATCGGTTCGGTCTGGTCAGATTCGGTTCGGGACCGGTGAATCGGTCGGGCCGCCCCGGGGGAGGACGGGGCGGCCCGGATCCGGATCACTGCGAGCCGAAGCTGCCGCCGCCGCCGGAGAATCCGCCGGCGTTCTCGCTCACGGGCGGGCCGTAATTCGCGGTCCTCGAGTCCATGGTGGAGCGGATGAACACGGCCGAGCGGCCGTCGAGGCCGGTCGCGATCGAGGGGCCGATCAGGACGCGCTCGGACGGGATCGGCATCGGGCTGACCTTGGCCAGCTCGGCGAGGACCGCCAGCCGGCGCGACTCGGCGAGGTCGGTGTTCATCGGGGTCCGCTCGACGACGATCGGCAGGAAGTTGTTGCCGGCAGCCTGGGCGATCTTCGCCAGGCGATCCTGGCCCTTGAAGTTCAGCTTGGCGCTGTTGGGCTGGAAGTCGAAGTCGTAGAGGACCATCTTGGCCGCGTCGCCGTTGGCGACCATGACCTTCATGCCGTCGTACAGGGCCTCGCCGAGGGGCCGGGGGATGAATTCCTCGGGGTATCCGATGTACTTGTCGCGGCAGTAGGCCATGTGGGCCTGCCACCGGGCGTGGTGGCAGACGCCGTGGGTCGGGCAGCAACCCTTGCGCCCGCCGAACTGGCCGTGGGCGTGTCCGCCGCCCTGGGCATGACCGCCGCCGCCCTGGGCATAACCGCCGCCGGCGTAGGCTCCGTCGGCCACGCTGCTGTGGCCTCCGGCGTAGGCCTGCCCGGCTTGCCCGGAGACGTGGGCCTGCGGGCTCTGGGCCGGCGCCGAGCGGCCGGCCGCCACCAGGGCGACCGCCGCCGCGATCGCGAGCGTCATATATCGGGGCATTCCGCCCTCCTTGAACGCCTGCCCCCGACCGCCCCGCCGAGGCGGGGTCCGGGGAGCCGACGAGGATCTATGGGATCCGGGTCCGGGAAGATGTCCGGAGCCGGCGAGTTGGGTTCGTTCGGTCGAGTGTGTTTCGGATGGCCCATCTCAACGGGCCGGGGGCGAAAACGGGCCCCCGGCCCGGGGAACGTGCCGGGCGGTCGGGTCAGAAGTCGGAGAACCCCGCGGGGCCCTGGATGTACTTCTTCTCCATCTTCATGTGCCGGAGCAGGTGGAACGGGTCGTCATACTCGGTCGTGGCGCGGTGGTCGCGGCCGGTGCGCCCTTCGATCCGGTTCAGGAGGTAGAACTCCAGGTCGTTCGGGGCCTTGACCTCCTGGCCGGGGACATTCGGGACCTGGTCGGCGTTCATCGGCTCGACGAGGTACGGGGTCACCAGGACGACCAGCTCCTTCTCCTGCCGCTGGCTGGTCGTGTTGCTGAAGAAGGGCCCGATGTACGGCAGGTCGCCGAGGATCGGGATCCGCTGGGTCGAGCCGTCGAGCGTGAGCTGCAAGAGCCCGGCGACGGCCAGGGTCTGGCCTTCCTTGAGCTCGACCGTGGTGTGGGCACGCCGGGTCAAGAGGCCGGGGATCGGCGAGCCGCCCGCGACCAGGGTGACCGAGGTCGTCGGGTCGAGCGAGCTGACCTCCGGGTCCACGGTGAGGCGGATGCGGTCGCCGTCGAGGACGTAGGGCAGGAACCCGAGCCGTACGCCGAACTCGCGATACTGGACCGTGACGGTGGTGCCGCCGTTGCCGTTGACCTGCGGGACCGTGATCGGGAACTCGCCGCCCGCCAGGAAGTTGGCCTGGTGGCCGTTCATCGCGACCAGGTTCGGCTCGGCGAGGATCTTGAGCAGGTTGTTCCGCCGCAGGGCGCTGAAGAGGATCTGGAAGTTGGCCTCGGGGAAGATGGCGAAGGCCGTGTTGACGGGGCTGGTCGAGGCGACGGCGGTGCCGGTGAGGATGCCGCCGGCGACCGTCGAGCCGGCGTTGGAGGTGCCGCCGCCGATCCGGGTGCCGAAGATGTTGCCGAAGCGCGAGTCGGTGGCGAGGATGTCCGCACCGATCTGGCGGAAGCCGGTCCGGTTCAGCTCGGCGACGCGGACCTTGAGCAAGACCTGCTGCGAGCCCGGGACGCGGAGGAGGTTGATCACGCGGTACTCGGCGGTGAGGGCCCCGAGCGAGTTGGAGTCGGCCGAGCCGAATCCGGGCAGGCCCGCCCCGCCGGGCATGCCGCCGGCGAGCCCGCCGGGAGGACCGACGCCCGCGCCGGGTGCGCCCGGCTGGCCGGGTGCGCCGGGGGCGTTCGGCTGGCCCTGGCCGCCGGCCGGGGCCGCGTTCGGGTCGTTCTGCACGCCCACGCTGTTGATCTGGCTGGCACCGCCGGCGCCGGTCAGCAGCGGGATGGTGCTGGCGAAGGCGCGGGTCACCAGGATGATCTGCGCGACCTGCTGCGCGTCGCGGGCCTGGCCCTCGAGCACGAGGAATTCGCGGATCTGGGTGACCTTGATCGAGGCGTCGGGGAAGATCGCGGCGAACCGGGCCCGCAGGAGGGTGAGGTCGGCGACGACGTTGATGTTGTAGTTATAGGTCTTGGCCGGCTGGTTGGCGACGTCGGCGGGCACCGAGATCGAGAGGTCGGTGGTCCCGATCTTGAGGCCCTGGAGCCGGATCTGCCGGTTATTGAGCGGGTTGAACTCGACGACCGAGGGGTCGCCGACCGCGATCAGGGAGTTGGTCTTGATCGCATCCTTGAGCGTCAGCACCCGCGACTGGCCGGCGACGATCTCGATGGTGGCGTCGTTGTCGCCGCTGACCTGGAGGAAGCGCCGGACCTCCTCGGGGGGCAGCCCCGGGGCGACGGGGACGTTCTGCTGGAGCAGGACGGGCGAGGTTCGCTCGCCGGGCTGGAGCGAGGGGGCCTCCTGCGGCGGCAGGGCGACGATCCCCGGCGGGGGCGGCGCGGGGGGGGCGACCCCGGGGACGGGTGCGGGCGATTGGGCGGCGGCCCAGGCGGCGGGCCAGAGCGACGACAATATCGCGGCGCCGAGGCGCCACGCCGTGATCGAGCGGCGAGGGGTGCTCGTCTGGCTCGAGTGAATTCCCATCATGTCTGTGGTCCGTCGGGCACGTTCGGGACAATCGGAACTCCGCTGCCCTTTCATCGGAACCACCAAAGTCCGCACTTGACATGTTTCCGTCACTTGCGGTGCTTGAGGAGGATCGGGCGCAACCGTCACGACCGCGCGGCGATCCCTGGCACATTCCCTAAAGCCCGAGGCGGTCTACAAAAGCGTACAGAATCGGGGTGCTTACGTCAGCCGGGGGTGGCGCACGACGCTCGGAAGCAACACGGAGTCAATCTTACATGCGTGCAATGGCCGAAATTTTCCTGAAAAGACACGGAAAGGGCTGTCACAGGGGGGGAGGTGGCGTCGTAGGATAGGAGCGGGGAAGGAATCTCCACCCGGCGGTGCAGGCGGTATCCACAGCTGCTCGGATCCCGCTCCTTCGTCCGAGACTCCCCCGACCTTCCCACTTGATGAAACCGCAACTGATTCGGTGACGCCCCGGCGCGACAGGCGTCGGATCGATGAGGGGGGGCCGGCGATTGGCCCCACACCGAAGCGATCCGGCCCGCACCGGAGTGCGACCGCGGCGATCCGTCGCCCGGCCCCGCTCGGCGTCTCCATCCCTGACGGTTGATCTGTCGCGAGATGCCTCCCCGAGGGGGCGAATGTCCCGAGGTCGCGCACGCCGCGGCCTCGCGAGGGGATTCCCGGAGGAATCCGGCCCGGCATGCCCGGGCGACTCGCGTGGGCAAGGGAGGGCGGGGAATCGTTCGTCCGTCTGGCCAGGGGTCGTGCGTTGAGTCGATGGCATCCGGTTCGCGGAAGAGACAGCGCACCGCTTGAATTTTCCCAGGAGGCTCTTCCCATGCCCGAATCAACGATGCTGTTGATTTCCGACGATTCCGCCTTGACCGAGACCGTGCGTGGTGTCTGTCGGACGGTCGAAGGCCTGCGGCCTTTGGTGCTCCCCAGCATCGACGCCGCCTACGCCTACTCGTCCTGGGACGCGGTGGCCCTCGTGGTGATCCACCTGGGGAAGAAGGGCAACAACACGGCCGAGGTCGCGCGCCTCCTGCGCATGATCGCGGCGACCCGCCGGCCCGTCGCCACCCTCGTCCTCAGCGAGCAGTACGACGCCGAGCAGGCGCTCGCCCTGCTCCGCCTCGGCGTGGCCGACTACCTCGGACGCCCGCTCGACCTCGGCCGGCTGTCGTACCTCGTCGACGTCCTGACCGTCCGGGCCCGGCACGCCAGCCTCGCCGCCTCGGTCTCGGCGCCCTCCGCCTCCCTGGCGCCGGCGACCCCCTCCCCCGCGTCGTTCCTCACGCCGCCGGTGACCCAATCCACACCGGCCGAGCTGACCTTCGACGACTCCGCCGTCGAGAACGACCGGCTCATGGAGCAGGTCCGCCGCGTCGCCCCGCAGGACACCACCATCCTGCTCTCCGGCGAGACCGGCACCGGCAAGACTCGGCTGGCCCACCTGATCCACGAACTCTCCCCGCGCCGATCCGAGCCCTTCCTCGTCATCAACTGCGGCGCGCTGTCGTCGAGCCTGATCGAGTCGGAGATGTTCGGCCACGTGAAGGGCTCGTTCACCTCGGCCGACCGCGACCGGATCGGCAAGTTCGCCGAGGTCGGACGCGGCACGCTGTTCCTCGACGAGATCGACACCCTGCCGCTGAACGTCCAGGCCAAGCTGCTCCGCGTGGTCGAGGACCGGGTCTTCGAGGCCGTCGGCTCGAACAAGTCGCAGCCCGTCCGGGCGCGCCTGATCGCCGCCAGCAATCGGGCGCTCGACCAGGAGGTGCTGGAAGGCCGGTTCCGCTCCGACCTCTTCTATCGCCTCAACGTCGTCGGCTTCTTCCTGCCGCCGCTCCGCGAGCGACGGAAGGTCATCTCGCCGCTGGCCCACAAGTTCGTCCGCGAGTTCGCCCAGCGCAACGGGCGGGACATCGACTCCGTCTCCCCCGACGCCATCCGCCTGCTCGAAGACTACGAGTGGCCGGGCAACATCCGCGAGCTCCGCAACGTGATCGAACGCGCGGTGGCCCTCTGCCCCGGCCGCCGGATCACCGGCGACGACTTCCCCGAGGCCGTCCGCAACACCCCGGCCTGGGGCGGCCGAGGCTCGATCGGCTCCCCCGCCATCGGCGTCCGCACGGCCCCCGCGCCCGTGGCCCAGTCCACGCTGGCCCAGATCAAGCGCGAGGCCGAACTCGCCCGGATTACCGAGGCCCTGGAGAAGCATTCGAACAACCGCCTCCGCGCGGCGAGCGAACTCGGCATCAGCCGCATGACGCTCTACAAGAAGCTCTACAAGTACGGGCTCATGACCGGCCGGATGGGCCACCAGGTCGACGCGCCCGACAACAGCATTTCCTGAGCAACAGCGCGATTCGGGCGCGTGTGCCCCATCGCGGGGCCACGCGGCTGCACCCGGGTCGCGTTGCTCGGGGGAGACAACGATTCCTTTACGCAACACGTTAACACGTGTGACACCCGGGCCGGTGTGGCGGAAACGCCTCGCCGGCCCGGTCGCGTCGACGCCGCCGTCATCCGGCCGATTCGCGGGGTATCGTTGGGGTGGGCGAGGTTCCGCTGGGCCGTCGAGGACGGGGCGATTCCATGTCAGATGATCCGTCGACGGCCGGCCGTCCCGCGCGATTCGCTCGCCTCGGGGGGCGCGCGGTCGGGGCCGCACTGCTCCTCGGTGTGCTGCTCGCGGCCCTGCCGCTGGAGAATATCGGGGGGGACTTCATCTGCTTCTGGTCGGCGGGTCGCCTGCTCGGCCGGGGGCAGGACCCCTACGACGGCGCCCTCCAGGCGGCCCTCCAGCGCCCGCTGGGTTGGGACGCCGCCAGCAGCGGCATCGGCCTCTACGAATTCATGCCGTATTATTACCCCCCCTGGCTCACGCTGGTCTGCGTGCCATTCGGGGCGTTGCCTTTCACCGTCGGGAAGGGCCTCTGGCTCTATTCGACGATCTGGCTCTTGCTGGCGTCGGGCGAGAAACTCGCCCGGATCCTCGAACTCCCAACGAAGGGTCAACTGGCCCTGACGGCGCTCACGCTGCTCTTCGCGATGTCCGTCCTGTCGATCCTGTTCGCGCAGACCTCGCCGCTGGTGCTCTACCTCGTGGTGACCCTCTGGGCGGCGCTGCGGGACGGGAAGGATCGGCTCGGCGGATTCGTCCTGGCCTGGGTCACGATCAAGCCGCAGCTCTCGGCCGTGCTGGTCGCCGCCTGCCTCCTCTGGGCGTGGCGTGGCCGCCGGAAGGATGTGATCGTCTGGTTCGTCGGGACATTGCTCGTCCTGATCGCGCTCAGCACCCTGCTGCAGCCCGGCTGGGTGACGTCGTTCCTGCAGGCGACCCGGAAGAACCCGGTCCTCACCGAGACCTACCCCTGGCTCGGCTCGACCTGGATGCTCGCCCTGCGCGTGGCCGGAGTCGAGGGGATCCCGCTCCGGCTCCTGTACCTCCTGGGTGTCGTGCCGGTGCTCGTCTGGGCATGGCGTGGCACACGGCCGTCGGCCGAGGTCGCCTCATGGCTGGCCCCGAGCCTCCTCGGTGCCTTCGTGGTCACGCCCTATGCCCAGCCCTATGATTTCGTGGTCCTTCTGCCGGTCGTCGGCTGGCTGGCGTATCGAAGGCTGGATCCGTCGCGCGCCAATCTCTTCCTGCTGGCGACCCTTTCGCTTCCCTATGTCCATCTGGCGTTTGGGGATGTGGTTCAGAGATGGATCTGGGTGACGCCGCCGACGTTGCCCCCGCGCGTCCTGTTCCTCTGGTTCCCCGCCGCCCTTCTCCTCGGTTGGGGGATGACCCGGGAGCGGGGCAGGACCGAGGCATCGGCATCCTCTTTGCGTTGAGGCTCTTCCGTCCCGAGGGGACCCGGAATCTCGGCGAACGCGGGGCGAGATGCCCCGCCGAACTCGCGGAAGACCTTTTCTCCTCTCGGTTTCCGGTCGTACGTGACGACCGGTCGGGCAATCCAGCGAGAGGGAGGACGCGACGATGGCGAGCACCAGGAAGACGAGCGAGCACGACACGATCAAGGTGAACCAGACCGGCGACGAGAACCGCGACCCGATCAGCGGCGAGCCGGGCGCGCATCCGTTGGGCGTCGGCATCGGCGCGGCGGCCGGCGGCGCGGCGGCCGGGATCGCCGGCGGGGCCCTCACGGGCGCCCTGACCGGCACCGCGGCGGGCCCGATCGGCACGGCCGTGGGCGCGGTCATCGGCGCGGTCGCGGGCGGACTGGCGGGCAAGGGCATCGCCGAGTCGATCGACCCGACCGAGGAGGACACCTACTGGGAGCAGAACTACCGCGAACGCTCCTACATCCCCTCGGGCAGCACCTACGACTCCTACCGCCCGGCCTACCGCTACGGCTGGGAGTCGCGCGGGGCGCACAACGAAGGCACCTTCGACCAGCACGAGACCGACCTCGCCCGGGGCTGGGACAAGCTCGACGACTCGTCGAAGATGAGCTGGGACAAGGCCCGGCACGCCGTCCGCGACGCCTGGAACCGGGTCGACGAGCGCGGCCGGGTCGCCTCGACGTCCGCCCGCGCCGAGGCCGACCCCACCATCCCCGGCACCTGCGAGCCGAAACGCTCCTGATGGTCGGACAGGTTGTACAATCCACGAGGCGGGCAACCCGATTCCGTCGGATTGCCCGCCTCGCGGCGTATCCGGGAACTGGGTTCGTTCGGTCAAATCGCGTCAGAAGGGGGGATCACCTTGGAATCCGCCAACGCCCGGCCCGTGCAATCATCGCACCAGGCACCGTCGTGCGTCCGGCCCGAGGCGACCCGCCCGGCCTGCCCCGTCTGCGGCGCCCCGCTGGTCGAGATCAAGGCCAAGCTCCTCTGCTCTCGCTGCCGGACGATCTGCGAGACCTGCTGCGAAGGGGGCCGGGGGTGAACACTGCGTCTGGATTCCCTGGTCTCTGGGCACGGCTCGGACGCCCTGGGCGCAGGTCGAAATCGCTGGGCGCGGGTCTCCCGACCCCGCCCCTACCCTCGTCGCACGGCACCGCAAGACCGGGTCTCCAGACCCCTCCTCCGTGGGCGGTGCGAACGGGTCTGGAGACCCGGTTTGGTGGTCTCCTTCGATCGCCGTTGGGGCGGTGTCGGGAGACCCGCGCCCGGCGCTCCGGACCTGCGACGAGCGCCGGGGCGAGGCTTCCTCAAGGAGGAACTCCTAACTGGTCCCTGAGCCAAACGAACCCACCTGCCAGATTGGCAGCCTGACCGGGAAGCGAAACGACCACATGCGCAACGCATCGAAAAATACCGCAGCTAGCGCATGGCCTCGGGGATCGTTTCCGGTTACCTTCGGACGCGTTCGCCAGACACCCGCCGACGCCGGCCAGAATCGAGATCGGAGCCGATCGATCGATGTCCTCGCCTGACACCCCCGCCCCCTCGAAGCCGAAGCGGCTCGCCTCGCTCGACCAGTTCCGCGGCTACACGGTCGCGGGGATGCTCCTGGTGAACTTCGTCGGCGGCTTCCAGGCCGTCCCGGCGTTCTTCAAGCATCACAACACGTATTGCAGTTACGCCGACACGATCATGCCCCAGTTCTTCCTGGCCGTGGGCATCGCCTACCGGCTCACCTGGCTCTCGCGCCGGGATCGGGAGGGGACCCGGGCGGCCAACTGGCACGCGTTCGTCCGGGGGATCTCCCTCCTAGTCCTGGGCGCGGTGATCTACCACCTCGATGCCGATTACAAGTCCTGGGCCGAGATGTCCGGGCTGGGCGTCGCGGGGGTGCTGTCCAGGGCCTTCCAGCGCAACTACTTCCAGACGCTCGTCCACATCGGCGTCACGATGATCTGGGTCCTGCCCGTCATCGGGGCGAAGCCGTCGGTGCGGGTGGCGTACATGATCGGATCGGCGATCGCCTTCCAGTACCTCTCGGGCCTGTTCTACTTCGACTTCGCACTGAAGCGCCCCTGCATCGACGGCGGCCCCTTGGCGTTCCTCACCTGGACGATCCCGGTCCTGGTCGGCTCCCTGACCTGGGACCTGATCAAATCCGGCAAGGGCATGGTCTCCCCCCTGCTCGCCGCCTCGGTCGGCCTGATGTCGCTGGGCTATGTCCTCTCCAGCCTCGGACCCCACGGCCTGGCCTCGCCGCCGTTCTGCCCGCCGCTCCAGGGGCACGCCACGACCATCTGGACGATGTCCCAGCGCACCGGGAGCAACAGCTACCTCATCTTCGCGACCGGGTTCTCCCTGCTCGTCTTCCTCGGCTTCCACCTCGCCTGCGACGTCTCGACGAAGCCCCTGAACGTGCCGATGTTCCGCACCTTCGGCCAGCAGGCGCTGCCCGTCTACATCGTGCACCCGATGGTCAACAGCCTGCTCAAGCCGTTCATCCCGAGGGATTCGCCGCCGTGGTACGTCCTGGGCATGATCGCGGCACAGATGGGCATCACGTACCTATTTGCACGTCATTTTGAGAAGAATAAAATCGATCTGCATGTTTAGAGGAAATCCCGAAGGCATGGAGTGCGGGAGCTTGCTCCGCGTGATCGAACGACGCCGAAGCCTTCGACCGTATGCGGATTCAAGGGAGCAAGCTCCCCTTGGTGCAGGGCGGAAGCGAGCTCCCGCAGTCCAGGGGGTCAGGGATGGCCGTAGAGGGCGTCGACCGGCCGGCCGAGGGTGGCGGCGAAGGGGCGCTGGAGGGGGTCGAGGTACTCGTTGTCGGGATCGACCCCGAGGGCGGCGAACAGGGTCGCGGCCAGGTCCCAGGGGCCGATCCGCTCGGAGCGGGGATAGGCGGCGATCCGGTCCGACGCCCCGATGACCGCCCCGCGCTGGACGCCTGCCCCGGCCGCCACCACCGAGTAGCAGCCCGCCCAGTGCTTGCGGCCGGCGAGGCTGCCGGCGAAGCGGGACTCGATGGCCACGCGGGGCGCCCGGCCGAACTCGCCGAGGCAGAGGACGAGGGTCGTGTCGAGCAGCCCCTTGCGGTCGAGGTCCTCGATCAGGGCCGAGAAGCTCTGGTCGAACCGGGGGAGGAGCCGGTCCTTCATGACGGGGAAGATGTCGTTGTGGG
>CBDIHP010000017.1:0-87903 GCA_965279195.1 Isosphaeraceae bacterium | reverse complement strand
TCCCATGGGGATGGACATCGGTCGAGTCATGCGCGTCGCGGACGGCGAGGGGGCGCTTCCCCTCGCCTGCCGTACCATCCTGGTGGCCGACGACGATCGCGCCTCTCGGGTCGTCCTGAGGTATCACCTGGAGGGGCTCGGCTACGACGTGATCCTGGCCGAGGACGGGGTCGAGGCCCTGGCCCTCCTGGAGCAGTCCGGGGCCCGGATCGTGATCTCCGACTGGATGATGCCCCGGCTCGACGGGCTCGACTTCTGCCGCCAGGTCCGCACCCGGCGCGATCGGCCGTATACCTACGTCATGCTCCTGACCGCCAGGTCGGTCCGCGAGGACCGGCTCGAAGGCCTCCGCGCCGGGGCCGACGACTTCCTCACCAAGCCCGTCGACGTCCCCGAGATGCTCGCCCGGCTCAATGTCGCCCAGCGTATCCTCTCGATGGAGCAGGAACTCCGGCAACGCTCGATGGAACTGGAGCGGCTGCACAGGGAGCTGGAGGCCCACAACGCGCGGCTGGCCGAGATGGCGACCCGCGACGGCCTGACCGGGCTCCGCAACCACCGCTACTTCCGCGAGGCCGTCGAGTCGGCCGCCGCCCTCTCGGGCCGCCAGGGCTGGCCCGTCTCATTGATCCTGGTCGATGTGGATCACTTCAAGCAGTACAACGACACCTACGGCCACCCCGCCGGGGACGAGGCCCTGCGGATCACGGCCGGGATCCTCTCGGAGAACGTCCGCGACGCCGACACCGTCGGCCGCTACGGCGGCGAGGAGTTCGCCATCCTGATGCCCGGCTGCGACCGGGAGGACAGCCTGCGGACGGCGGGCCGGATCCTCGACCAGTTCGCCGCCTTTCCGTGGCCCCTCCGACGCGTGACCGCCAGCCTGGGCATCTCGACGATGCCCGGGGGGGAGGTCAACGCCGCGGCCTTGATCGATCAGGCCGACCGGGCCCTCTATCGCTCCAAGGCCGACGGCCGCAACCGCCTCACCCACGCCCTCGACCTGCCCGCCCCCTTGCATGGCCCGGCCGAGCGCGAAGCACGCATCGGGCACGGGCCCATCCTGATCCGGGAGGCCGATCGCATTCGTATGAATGCCGGTGATGGTTGAGCCATGTTGATGGGGTATCGAGATCGGGCCGGGCTCGGCCCCGTCCGGAGCCGATGCCCGCCCTGTCGTGTCATCCCCGGGACGGATTCGCCCGCTTTCAATCTTTCAACTTTTCCAGCGTGAACAGGGTCGGCTGGCCGCCTTCGCCGGCCTTGAATTCGGTCGGTCGGGCGTTGCCGCCGCCGCCGGCGCAGATGGTGATCGACTCGCCGTCGATGGCGTAGATCCCGGGGTTGTCCGGCATGTCCTCTCCGTCGGGCCGCTTGAAGCCCACGAAGTCGATCGTCTTCGGCGTGGCGGACTCGTTGAGCTTGAACTTGCCCTTGAGTTCGAGCTCGCTGCCGTCCTTGCTCCACTTGGCGGTCATGGCGTCCCCCTTGACCGTGAGCCGGATCTGGACGTCGCCGTTGTTGAGGGACGACTTCCAGTTTCCCTGGAATTTCGCCATGTCCCCCTTGGGGGCGTCGGCGGGGGTGGCCTTCTTGTCATCGACCTTCTTGAATTCGATGAGATTCGGCGGGCCCTCCTCGCCGGGCTTGAATTCCGAGGGGCGGTCGTTGCCGGGGCCGCCGTTGCAGACGGTCCAGGTCGCGCCGTCGTCGCTGAACTTGTAGATCCCTTTATTATCGGGCGCGTCCTCGCCCTGTCGGGTCTTGAACTTGACCCAGTCGACGTTCTTCGGGCTGGCCTTCTCGTCGAGCTTGAGTTCGCCCTCCAGGACGACGTCCTCGCCCTGGAGGGTGACCTCGGCCTTCACCTTGGCGCCGGTGACCGTCATCGTGAGCTCGACCTGCTTCTGGGGGCCGACCTTGGCGGCCCACTTGCCCTGGAGCTTGCCGAGGTCGCCCGCCGGCTTGTCCTCGGCGCGGGCGATGGGTGCGGTGGAGCAGAAGAGGAGGAGGGCTGCCGCGAGCTGGCGTCGCATGGTGTTGGATCCCTGCAGAGTAATCCGGCCGGGGCGTCATGCCCCCTTCGCGGCCCCGACGGGCCGCCGCCCGCAAGTAGATCAGACCCGGGGCTCCGCTGGAACACGAATACCCCGGCCGTCGGGCGGCGGTTTCGCGGCCGGGGGGAACCCGGCGGGTCAGACGCCCTCGGTCGCCTTGCGGGTCGGGAGCCGGTCGAACAGGCCCAGAAGGGTCGCCGAGGGTATGGGCTTGATCAGGTGCTGCTGGAACCCGGCGTCGAGGGAGTCGCGGACGTCCTGCTCCTCGCCGTAGCCGGACATGGCGAAGGCCGGGAGGTCCCAGCCGTCCTTCTCGCGGAGGGTCTTCAGCAGGGCCCGTCCGTCGAGCCGGGGCAGGCCGATGTCCACCAGCATCACGTCGGGCCGGAACCGCCGCGCGACGACGAGCCCCTCCCGGCCGTCCCGGGCCGCGCGGACGTCGTGCCCGGCCTGCCGCAGGAGCCGGGTATAGGCCGTCCGGGCGTCGTCGTTGTCCTCGACGATCAGGACCCGGAGCGAGCCGGCGGCCTCCGCCTCGGGCTCGGGCAACGGGGCCGTGGGTATCGCGGGCGCCGGCGAAGGCGCGAGGCCGGCCTCGCCATGCGCGGGCAGCCGGACGATGAACTCGCTGCCGCGCCCGAGGCCCTCGCTCCGGGCCTCGACCGTCCCGCCGTGCATCTCCACCAGCGCCTTCACCAGGGCGAGGCCGATCCCCAGCCCCCCCTTGCTGCGGTCGATCGTCCCTTCGAGCTGGGTGAAGATCTCGAAGACGTGCTCCAGCTTCTCCGGGGCGATCCCGATGCCGTTGTCCTGGACGGCGATCCGGAGCCCGTCTCCGTCTCGTACCAGCCGCAGCGTCACCTCGCCGCCGGGGTCGGTGTACTTGGCCGCGTTCATCAGCAGGTTCACGAGCACCTGGACCAGCCGCGAGGGGTCGGCCAGGACCCGCACCGGGCCGGCGGGGAGGTCGAGTTCGAGCGAGTGGCCCCGCTCCCGGTACGCGCCCCGGGTGGCGTCGACCGCCTGCTGGACGATCTCCGCGACGTCCGCGACCTGGGGGCAGATCCGGATCTTGCCCCGGTCGATGCGGGAGATGTCGAGGAGGTCGTCGATGAGTCGGGTGAGGAGCTTGAGCTGGCGGTCGATGATCTGATGGGCCCAGTCCTGCTCCTGCCGGGTCTTCCCCTCCCTCGCCAGCTCGGCCGCGACCGAGAGCGAGCCGAGCGGGTTCCGCAGCTCGTGCGAGAGCATCGCCAGGAACTCGCTGCGGCGGCGGTCGCGGAGGGCCAGCTCGTCGGCCTTGCGGGCCAGCTCGTCGCGCGACCGCTGCCGCTCGATGGCGATCCGGACGAGGTGCGCGGCCAGCCCGATCAGCTCGCTGTCCCGGGCCGACGGACGCCTCGGACGGCGGTGGTAGAACGCGAACGTGCCGTAGAGAACATCCCCGGCCAGCAGGATGGGCGTCGACCAGCAGGCGAGCAGGCCGTGGCGGACCAGGAGGTCGCGGTAGTCCCGCACGAGCGGGTCGCTGTCCACGTCCACGACCGCCACCATCCGCCTCCGATGCGCGGCCGTCCCGCAGGCGCCCGAGCCCTCCGCGATCGGCACCCCCCCTGCCAGCGCCGCGACGAGCTCGCCGGGGAGCGACGGGCCGGCGATGGTGAACAGCAGGTCCCCTTCGCACCGCAGGACCATCCCGACGGCGTCCTCGAACTGCTCCTCGAAGTTCCGGAGGATCACGTCGAGCAGGTCGGTCAGCGGGCGGTCCTCGAGCATCGCCTCCAGGACCCGGGTCTCCGTGGTCAGGAGGCGGGCGGTCCGCTTCTGCTGGTCGATGTCGGTCGAGGTGCCGAGCCATCGGACGACCCGGCCGGAGGCGTCGCGGATGGGGACGGCCCTGCTGAGCAGCCAGCGGTATTCCTCGGTGATCTTCGACCAGCCGCGGCACTCGATCTCGAAGACGGTCCCGGACTCGATGGCGTGTCGCCAGGCGTCGCGCGCGAGCGGGCGATCGTCGGGGTGGATGATTTGGCTGAGCGGCTCGTCCTGGCGGGGGGCGTCGCCGTCGAAGCCGGTGAACTCGGCGAACCGTCGGTTGGCGAACCGGAGGCGACCCTTCTCGTCGGTCAGCCACATGACCTGCGGCATGCTGTCGGCCAGGTGCCGGAGCTGCCGCTCGCTGGCGATCGACGCCAGTTCCGACTCCTTCAGGGCGTGGACCTCGAACGACACCCCGCTCCACTGGTCGATCGCGCCCGAGGCGTCCCGGATCGGGTGGACCCGGGTGAGGAACCAGCGGTATTGCCCGTCGGACCCGCGACGGAAGCGGTACCCGACCTCGAATTCCCGCCCGTCCGCGATCGCCGTCAGGCTATCCCGGAACACGCGGTCGCGGTCCTTCGGGTGGTAGAAAGAGAGCCAGGTTGCCGGGTCGAGGGCCTGTTCCAGGGTGAGGCCGGTGTAGTCGAGCCAGTTCTCGTTGAGGTAGGTGCAGCTCCCCCGGGCGTCGCCGGTCCAGAGGTAGAGCGAGGCGGTCTCGACCAGCGAGCGGAACCGCTCCTCGCTGGACCGGAGGCGTTCCTCGAGGAGCTTGGCCTCGTGGATGTCGGTGCAGGTGCCGAACCATCGGACGACCCGGCCGGCGGCGTCGCGGATGGTCTCGCCCCGGTCGAGGAACCATCGGTAGCCGACGTCCTGGTCGCCGAGGATCCGGTACTCGCACTGGTAGCGCTCGCCCCGTTCGAGGGCGTCGCGCCAGGCGGCCGTCGCCGGGGCGCGGTCATCCGGGTGGATGAGGGCGATCCAGAGCAGGTCGGGGGACGCGCCCCGGGGCGTGCCCGTGTAGCGGTGCCAACGCTCGTTGGCGTAGTCGACGAGCCCATCGGCGGTGGCGGTCCAGACGATCTGGGGGATCGTCTCGATGACCTTGAGCCACCGGGATTCGTCGCGGGCGGTCGGGTCGAACGGCAGGGCGGTCGGCGCCTCAGGCATGGAACGGCCTCATCGGTCCGTGCCTTCTCGGTCGCTCGGCACCGCCGGAGAGACGGGCCGGAGCGTCTGGCAACAGCATAGCCGACGGGACCAGGCCGGAACAGCTCTCGATGGTTGATTCGTTGGCGGTGGGCCTCCGTCCTCGGCCCTTGCGGGCCGGCGTCCCGCGGCTATAGTGGCGGGTTCGGGCCGGATTCCGCCGGCCCTCGGGCCCGGACACGACCGCCCGGCCAGGGGCGATCCGCCCGGGCGCCCGCGGCCAAGAGTTGCGCCGCCGCGACCCCTTCCGACTGACAGGGAGAACGCCTGAGATGAGTCACCGCAAGCTTCGCGTGGGGATGGTCGGGGGCGGCGGGCCTTCGAACTTCTTCGGGGCCCCGCACCGCCGCGCGATCCTGATGGACAACGCCGCCGAGCTGACCGCCGGGGCCCTGCGGAGCAAGCCCGACGAGTCCATCGAGTCCGCCAAGGAACTGTTCATCCCCCGGGGCTACGGCGACTGGCGGTCGATGATCCAGGCCGAGGCCGCCCTGCCCGCCTCGGAGCGGATCGACTACATCACGATCGTCACCCCCAACGACGCCCACTTCGGCCCGGCCGAGGCCGCCGTGAACGCCGGCATCGGCGTCCTCTGCGAGAAGCCGCTCACGACCACATTCGAGGAAGCGAAGGCCCTTCAGGCCGCCGTCGCGAAGACCGGCACCCCCTTCGTCGTCGCCTACACCTACACCGGGTTCCCGATGGTCATGCTGGCCAAGGAACTGGTGAAGGACGGCGCGATCGGCGAGGTCCGCAAGGTCGAGGCGTGGTATCCCCAGGGTTGGCTCGCCTCCAAGCTCGAGGCCGAGGGGCAGAAGCAGGCCGCCTGGCGCGTGGACCCGAAGAAGGCCGGGGCCTCGGGATGCGGCGGCGACATCGGCACGCATGCCTATGAGTTCGTCCGCTTCGTCGCCGGCCTGACCGCCACGAAGGTCCGCGCCCGGCTCAAGACCTTCGTCCCCGGCCGCGCGCTGGACGACGACTTCACCGTCCTGGCCGAGCTGAACAACGGCGGCGTCGCGACGATCGCCGCCTCGCAGATCACCATCGGCGCCCAGAACGACAACGGTTTCCGGGTCAGCGGCACCAAGGGCACCCTGGAGTGGTCGATCACCGACCACACCGTGCTCAAGCACTACGAGGGCGGCCAGCCGCTCAAGCTCTACCGCCAGGGGGCCGAATACGGCTACTTCCCGGCGTCCATCAAGCCCTACCTCCGACTCCCCTCCGGCCACCCCGAGGGCTTCCACGAGGCCCTGGCCAACCTCCACCTCTCGCTCCAGCTCGCCATCCGGGCCAAGCTCGGCGAGACGGTCCCCGCGCCCTTCCCGCACCCCGGCATCGTCGAAGGCGCCGCCGGCATGGCCTTCATCGAGGCCGCCGTGTCCAGCTCCAACGCCGACGGCGCCTGGGCGGACGTCCCGGCCGTCTGAGTCGGGTGCGCCGCGACGCGGCCATCCGGGCCGCGTCCACCGCACCGACGACCGCACGGACTCGAAGTGACCTGCCGATCTGGAGTGCGTCCGGGCCTGCTGTCGGTGCGGTGGACGCGAGCACGCGTCGCAGCGCACTCGACTGGAAATCCGCCCCGAGGAGCCGCGTCCCTTGAAAGATCCCCTGGTCCGGTTCAGCGTGGCGATCGGCGGCGAGCTGCTCCAGCGGTTCGACCAGTACATCGAGGAACACCGATATCCGAACCGGAGCGAGGCGGTCCGGGGGCTGATGCGTGCGGCCCTGATCCAGGAGGCGGTCGCCCACGGCGACAGCGAGACCATGGGCGTCGTGACCCTGGTCTATGACCACCACGCCGGCCGGGTCGCCGACAAGCTCACCGAGATCCAGCACGAGCACCTCTCCAGCGTCCTCACAACGACCCACGTCCATCTCGACGCCCGGCGCTGCCTGGAGGTGGTTCTGCTCCGGGGCAAGGCGCGTCACGTCCGCGAGCTGGCCGACCGCCTGATCGGCACCAAGGGGGTCGAGACCGGCCGGCTCGTGCTCGCCGCCGCCGAGGCGTTGCCCGACCGGGGCCAGGACCCCGGCGACGGCCCCGGCCACTACCACGGCGAGCACTGGCACTCGCACTGAAGCGCCCAGACCCTTGGGCGCAAGCCCCGGCGGGGGTTGCCCCGGGGCAACGTCGGGTGGAGCCCCTGGCGTTTTCCGCGCGCGTCGGAAGGCCCGATTCCGCTCTACATTCCGGCGGGAGCCCCCTTCGGATGGGGAGCCGGTCACGAGGTCGCGGCGTCGGGCGTAAGGCCCGGGTCGGGATTCGCGTGCTAAGCTGAAGTTAGCGGGCCCGAGGTCGGCGGATCGACGAACGATCCGGCCCCGACGCCGGCGCGAGCGACCGCCCATCGACGATCCACACCAGGCGAGACACCACGGCCCGGACGGCCAGGGTGGCTCCCGACGCGACGCACCAGGCGAGGCCACGATGAGACGGGTGTCCGCACGCCGGCGGGGCATGCTCCGCTTCGAGACCCTGGAGTCTCGCGAGATGATGACCGCCGACCTCGGCCTCGCGCCGCTCGGGTCCGACGCGGCCTCCGACATCCTCGTCCGGTTCAGGTCGGGCGCGACCCCCGCCGCCATCCAGGCCACCCTGGACCGCTTCTCGGGCTCCATCGTCAGGACGTTCGAGGACGGCCCGAGCGTCGTCTCCCTCGGCAGCGGCGTCAGCCGGACCGCGGCGCTCACCCAGCTCGACCTCAGCCCGATCGTCCTGTACGCCGAGGCGAACGCGTCGATCCGGAGCGAGGCCGTCAAGGTCACGCCGAACGACACGAGGTTCTCGTCGCAGTGGGGCCTCTCGAACCGGTCCGGCATCGACATCGGGGCGACGGGCGCGTGGTCGGTCACCACCGGCAGCCCGTCGACCATCGTCGCGGTGATCGACAGCGGCATCGACACCACCCACCCCGACCTCGCGGCCAACCTCTGGACCAACCCCAACGAGATCCCCGGCAACGGCATCGACGACGACCGCGACGGTTTGGTCGATGACGTCAACGGATGGAATTATGTGACCAACACCGGGGACGTCACCGACGACAACGGCCACGGCACCCACGTCTCGGGCACGATCGCCGCGACCGGGAACAACAACCTCGGCGTCTCGGGCGTGGCCTGGACGGCCAAGATCATGGCCCTCAAGTTCCTCGACTCCCAGGGGGACGGCGACACCGAGAACGCCGTGACCGCCATCTATTACGCGGTCGCCCACGGCGCCCGGGTCATCAACGCGAGCTGGGGCGGCTCCGATTACTCCCAGGCCCTGCACGACGCCATCCGCTACGCCGGCAACAAGGGCGTCGTGTTCGTGACGGCCTCCGGGAACGAGTCGGTCAACAACGACACCACCCCGAGTTACCCGGCGAACGACCGCCTCGCGAATCAGATCAGCGTGGCGGCCATCGATCGGTTCGGGCGCCTGGCCGACTACTCGAACTTCGGCGCCCGGACCGTCGACCTCGCCGCGCCCGGGACCGACGTCCTGAGCACCGTCCCCGGCGGCTACGACACCTACAGCGGCACCTCGATGGCCGCCCCGTTCGTCTCGGGCGTCGTCGCGCTCCTCGTCGGGCTCCACCCCGAGTACACCTCGTCCCAGCTCGTGAGCCGGGTCGTCAAGAACGTGACCCCGCTGGCCAGCCTGGTGGGCAAGACGGTGAGCGGCGGCCTGGTGTCGGCCGCGAGGTTGTTCGCGAACGAGAAGGCCCCGACGGTCTCGGGCGCGTCGGCATCGGCCCTGCCGACGGTCATCGGCACCACCCTGGCCGGCACGATCGCCGGCGGCACGGTGCTCTCGACGGACGCATCGAGCCCCGTGGATGTCCAGGCGACCCTCTACTCGGCCGACGAGTATTTCAAGGGGGCCGGCGGGGGCACGGTCAACGGCTTCATCGACGCCCTCTACCGCGACATCCTCGGCCGCCCGTCCGACGTCTTCGGCCGCGCGAAATGGGCGAGCCAGCTCCAGTCGGGGACGAGCCGGTTCCAGGTGGCCAAGACGATCCTGAGCACCGGCGAGGCGTACGCCACGAAGGTCGCCCGTTGGTACCAGTCCGACCTGGGCCGGACGACCCCGCTCGACCAGCTCAAGAACGACCCGGGCGTCCTCGGCTGGGCCGCCGACCTCCTCAACGGGACGGGGGAGAACACGGTCCGCGCGGCGATCCTCTCCTCCGACGAGATCTTCAACCGCAACGGCCGCAACGCCACGAAGTATGTGAATAACATCTACCAGCTCGTGCTCGGCCGCGACGGCGAGCCGGCGGGCGTCGCGGGCTGGGCCAATCAGATCAACCGGGGGGCCTCTCGTTATGACATCGTCAAGGGCATCCTCGCCTCCGCCGAGGCCCGGCAGACGAGCGTCGCGCGGTTCTATATCAACGTCCTCCGGCGCACCAGCACCCTCGCCCAGCTCAAGGTCGACGCAGGCGTACAGTTCTGGGCGAGCCTGCTGACAACGGTCTGAAGATGGGATCTGGAGTGCTGCCGCTCGGTTGTTGCGAAGCTCGCTTCGCGCCTCTGGACCGCACCACCCGCCTTCGACCCGATGCCCCGTCTCGGGAGCAAGCTCCCACCTGGCCAGAGCGGCAGCAAGCGGCCGCACTCCAGATTCCGCAGCGGATTTTGATCGTCCCGGTCGTTCGAAACCTCGCTTCCCCTTCATGGGGTATTCCCGTAGACTCCCCCCACGGTCGGACAGGGCAAGGAATTGGCCCGGCGACCTGGTCCGCCGCGCGACGCTCGGCGCAGCATCGGGAAGGGGTGACGGACGACGGCCGTCGCGCACGCAGGATGACCTGATCCGAACTCACGGAGGGGTGAGCCATGGGAACCGGATGCCCACGGGAAGGAGGGGGCGTATGAGCCTCGCGTCCCGACCGGCGACCACCAGCCTCCGCGATGCGCTGGCCGTGGCCGAGCTGTTCCTCGGGGTGTTCCGCCGCGACCTGCTGGCGTTCTACCCCCAGTCTTCGTTTCAGACCGTGGTGGGAGGCGGGGGGCCGATCAACCTCAACGCCGGGCCCAACTTCAAGATGCACGAGGTCGACCCGCAGACGGTCGCGTTCGAGCTCTTCGGCGCCCGCTACAAGCTCCGGGGCCGCGACGGCAACCGCTTCTCCGCCCACGACCTCCGGCTGATCCAGGCCATCGGGGCCGTCTCGACCCTGCGCTACCACAACCTCTTCCAGATCGCCCATTCCCCCCGGCTTGAACTCTACCGAGGGGGCTCGGAAGACCACTACGTCTCCGCATTCGTAGAGCCAGCCGCGTACACGGCCCCCTGGACGCGACCCAGTCGCGTCGCGCAGACTATCCAGACGCTCCGAACGACGGCCCTCTCGACGTATGAGAATCGGCGGGTCTCCTCCGGCGCGTTGCTCCTCGGGTCCGAGCCCGACCCGGATCGGCCGCTGCCGTACACCCCGCCAGACGCGTTGACCTACGGCGTCGAGCTGACCTCGCTCAAGTCGATCCACCGGCTTTGCGATGGAAAGCGGACCCTGTTCCTGGTTGACCGCGACGGAAAGCTGGTCGAGATCGTCGACATCGAGCGCTGGGCGTCGGCCACCCCGGACGCGGACGGCCAGCCCGACGTCCCCTGCGCCCGGCTGTACGAGCCGCACGCCCGGGCGACGCGGACGTCCGGACACGTCTGCCTGGTCCTCAGCCCGAACCAGGAGATCAAGCTCTTCTCGGGCGGGATGCAGACCTTCTCGTTCTCGCACGGCCGCTGGCGGGTCCTCGACCCGGCGACGAAGTTCGGGGTCTGGTCGGAAGCCGTGGCCGACCCCGGCCTGGCCCGGGTGCTGTTCCAGATGGCCCTGGATCTGGCCGAAGCCCGTCAGGGTGGTCTGTTCGTCGTGCTCGACCGGCCCGAGGAGGCCGTCGGCCGACTGATCGCGCCCCATGACCTGCTCCAGGGGGAGTCGGCCCTCGGCCCCCCCGGCGACATCACCCCCGGCGACCCCCTGGCCAAGCGGGCCCTGCACTACCTCGCCCGGGGCCGGAAGGTCACCGAACTTGACACGCCGATCCTCGAATCCCTCTCCAGCATCGACGGGGCCCTGGTGACCGACCGTTCCGGCCAGCTCATGGCCTTCGGCGCCATCCTGCGGCACGACGCCTCGCCCACCCCCTTGCCCGGCCTGGCCTTCGTCGAGGGCGCCCGGACCACCGCCGCCCTCGTCGCCAGCCGCTTCGGGGCCGTCCTCAAGGTCAGCGAGGACGGGGTCGTGTCCTGCTTCCTGAACGGCACCCGCGCCTGGGACCTCTGAAATCCGCCGGCCCGCGGCGGTTTCCCGGGCGGGACCTTTGTGACAGACTGGTCGCTCCGACCCGTCACTGTCGCGAGGACTCTCCCATGCTGCCGCTCTTTCTCGGGCTTCTGGTCGCCTCGGAATTCCCGACATTCAAGGCCCAGCAGATCGACCCGCATGTCGGGAACGTCTGCTACGCGCTGACGGTCGCCGATGTGAACGGCGACGGCAAGCCGGACGTCGTCGCCGTGGCCGAGGATGCGGTGGTCTGGTACGAGAACCCGACCTGGCAGAAGCGCGACATCATCCGCAACGCCACCGAGAAGGACAACGTCTGCCTCCAGGCCCACGACATCGACGGCGACGGCCGGGTCGATTTCGCCCTCGGCGCGGCGTGGCGGCCGGCGGAG
This sequence comes from Isosphaeraceae bacterium, assembly GCA_965279195.1. Lineage (GTDB taxonomy): Bacteria > Planctomycetota > Planctomycetia > Isosphaerales > Isosphaeraceae > CBDIHP01. The sequence goes on along the minus strand of CBDIHP010000017.1, from coordinate 76,134 downwards.
ACGAAGTCGGGCGGCACGCTCCAGTGGCTGACCCGCACCGGGGCCCGCGAGGGTCAGTGGCGGGTCGTGCCGCTCAGCTCGGAGCCGACGCTCCACCGGATGCGGTTCGGCGACGTGCTCGGGAACGGCCAGAAGCAACTGGTGGTGGCCCCGCTCCAGGGGCGCGGGACGAAGGGGCCCAACTGGGGCGATGGCCAAGGGGTCCGGATCCTGGTGCAGTCGATCCCCGCCGACCCCGCCAGCCTCACCGGACCGTGGCCGACCCAGGTGGCCGACGACAGCTTGCACACCGTGCACAACCTGCAACTCGTGGATATCGACGGCGACGAACTTGACGAGATCGTGCTCGCCGCGTGGGAAGGGGTGTTCGTCGTCAAGCGGAAGGCCGGCGGCGAGGGCTGGTACAAGACCCGGCTCGGCACCGGCAATCAGGAGACGACGCCGTTCAAGGGGGCGAGCGAGGTGAAGGTCGGCAAGCTCGCCGACGGCCGGAAGTACATCGCCACCATCGAGCCCTGGCACGGGTTCCAGGTGGTCGTCTACACCCCCCCGAAGGCCGGTTCGCCCGCCGGCACGCTGTGGGACCGCAAGGTCCTCGACGAGCCCCTCGCCTGGGGCCACGCGGTCTGGTGCGCCGACGTCGACAACGACCCGGCCCACGACGACGAGCTGATCATCGGCCAGCGCGACCCCAACAAGGCCGCCGGCCGCACGCCCAGGGGACCCGGCGTCTACATCTACGACCTCAAGCCCGACGCCACCGCCACCCGCCACGTCCTCGACGACGGCGGCGTCGCCGTGGAGGACCTACTCGCCCATGACCTCAACGGCGACGGCCGCGTGGATGTGATCGCCGGCGGCCGGGCGACGCATAACGTGAAGATCTACTGGAATGAGAAGAAATAGCAGACATTGAACCGCCAGGTCGCCAAGGACGCCGGGATCCAAATCCAATCGATTTCTCTCAGCGATCTTGGCGTTTTGGCGGTTCAATTCTCCCCGACTCTGTGCTAAGTTTGAGCGAATGTTGAACATCGCTCGACCATGCACGGGTCCGGTGAGGCGTCGCGAGTTCCTGCGGGCGGGGTTGCTCGCGCTCGGCGGGCTCGGGCTGCCGGAGGTTCTCAGGGCGAAGGCCGAGGCGGCGGCGGCCGGGGAGGAGACCTCGGTCATCCTCTTCTGGATGTGGGGCGGGCCGAGCCAGCTCGAAACGTGGGACCTCAAGCCGGATGCCCCGCGCGAGTATCGCGGCCCGTTCAGGCCGATCGCCACGAAGGTCCCCGGGCTGGACGTCTGCGAGCTGTTCCCCGGACAGGCGGCGCTCGGGGATAAGATTTCTCTGATCCGTTCGGTGCGGCATACCATGTCGGCGCATAACGATGCGTCGATCGAGCTGCTGACGGGCAAGACGCCGACGGTGCCCGATCCGACCTCGACCTCGCGGTCGACGCACCCGGATTTCGGGATGATCGCCAGCCGGGTCAAGGGGCCCAGGCGCGACGCCCTGCCCCGGTATGTCGGGATCCCCCGGCAGCCGTTCATGACCCAGCCGACGTACCTGGGCGTGAGCCACTCGGCATTCGCGACGGGCGACCCGTCGTCGCCCACCTTCCGGCCGCCGAACCTCTCGCTCGCCGCCGGGGTGAACGCCAGCCGGCTGGATGATCGCAAGGGGCTGCTCTCGCAGTTCGACCGCTACCGCCGCGACCTGGACGCCCGCCCGGCCGACGACATCGACCCGTTCCGCGATTCGGCCCTGCAGATGCTGACGAGCCCGAGGATTGCCGAGGCGTTCGAGGTCGGCCGCGAGGATCCCCGGCTCCGCGACCGCTACGGCCGGCACCTCTGGGGGCAGTCGTGCCTGCTCGCCCGAAGGCTGGCCGAGGCGGGTTCGTCGGTCATCACGATCGATGCGCTGGCCCCCACGCTGAGCGACCGCTACTTCTCCTGGGACGACCACATCAATCCCCAGACGCGCTGGGACATGGCCGACGCGATGCGGTATCGCTCGCCGTTCTTCGACCAGGCCCTCTCGGCCCTGATCGAGGACGTCCACGCGCGGGGGTTGGATAAGAAGGTCCTGATCGTCGCGATGGGCGAGTTCGGCCGCACCCCGCGCGTGGTGAACAGCAGCGGCCTCATCGGCCGCGACCACTGGCCGGACGCCCAGGCCGTGCTCATGTCCGGCGGAGGTTTGCGGATGGGCCAGGTCGTCGGGGCGACGAACGCGAGGGGCGAGTTCCCCGCCGAGCGGCCGTTGTCGCCGCAGGACATCCTGGCGACGATCTACCGCCACCTCGGCATCGATCATCGGCGCGAATTTCACGACCTTTCCGGCCGCCCCATTCCGATCCTGCCGGGCGGCGAGGCGATCCGGGAGCTGGTCTAGCCCGGAGTGCGGGAGCCTGCCCCCGAGACGCCACATCCGGTCGTAAGTGGTCCCATACGATCGGGCGGGCGGAACAAGGTCCGCGACCACGCTGCGGGAGCAAGCTTCCGCACTCCGGGGAAAGACGCCAGTTTTCCCACGTTGCGCCAGGGTTCTGGCCTCACTGGACGCCGAAAACGCTGCAAATGGCAAGGGTATGGTCTTTGCTCTTCCCGTCTGGCGACGTTTCGAGCACGATCCCGATGAGAAGGTCGACCACTCGCGAAGGTCGACCGCCTGTGAGCTTGCTGAGGCCTCGCCCATGCACCGAAACCAGTGCCCCCCGACACACGATGGTTCCTATCACCTAGCCCTGGCCTTCGCGAGGGTGCTCGCCGTCGCCGGCCTGCTGGCCTGGGCGACCTCGTCGGTCCTGGCCTGGCAGCAGGGCGCGCCGGATGATCCCTCGGGGGGCGAGGTCCTGACGCGAGGGCCGGTGCACGAGGCGTTCGGCGAGCCGATGGTCTACGATGCGCAGGCGGCGTTGGTGGTCCCCAAGGCCCCGCCGGAGCCGATCGAGGAGCAGCCGCCGGATGAACGGCCCGAGGGGCACGACGTCCAGTGGATCCCCGGCTACTGGAGCTGGGACGACGAGCGGAACGAGTTCCTCTGGATCAGCGGCCTGTGGCGCGACGTGCCCCCGGGTCGGCAATGGGTCCCCGGCTACTGGAGCCAGGTCCAGGGGGGCTCCCAGTGGAACTCCGGCTTCTGGTCGGCCGCCGATCAGCCCGACGCCGCCGACGTCGAGGGGAACTCGGGCGCGAACGTCTATACGTACCTGCCCCAGCCGCCGACCTCGCTCGAAGTCGGCCCGAACTCGCCCCAGCCGGGACAGGGTTTCTTCTGGACCCCCGGCTGCTGGATGTGGAACTCGGGCCGCTACGCCTGGCGCCCGGGCTACTGGGTCCAGGCCCGCCCGAACTGGATCTGGGTGCCGCCGTCGTATTATCCGACCCCTTGCGGCCATGTTTACGTCCAGGGTTACTGGGACTACCCCGTCGCCCGGCGCGGGGTGTTGTTCGCCCCGGTGGCCTTCGCCCCGGCGGTGATCGCCCGGCCGGCGTTCGTCTACACCCCGGCGGTGGTCATCCCCTCGAATGCCCTGATGGCGAATCTCTTCTGCCGGCCGCGTTACCGGCACTACTACTTCGGCGACTACTACAGCGTGGCCTCCTACGGCCCGACGACCTCGGTCCTCGATCACCGTGGGCCGGAGGCCCGAGTACGTCCCCTGGTTCGCGATGCAGCAGACCCGTTACGCCTACGACCCGATCTACGCCAACGTGGCGGCGATCAACGTCGTGCAGGACCCGGGCTGGACGACCCGAGTCCGCGAGGTGTACGTCGAGCGGGTCAACCGCGTCGACCTCCGCCCGCCCCGCACCTGGGCCGCCGCCCGCACCCACATCAACAATAACAACAATGTCAATATCGTCGAGAAGAACAAGACGATCGTGAACAATGTGACCAACATCACGAATATCACGAACAACAACGTGAACATCGCCGCGCCCCTCACGCAGGTGGTCAAGAACAGCAACACGACGAAGTTCGTGAAGGTGGAGGGCGAGAACCGGGCGGCGATCGTTCGCCAGCAGCGTGACGTTCGGCAGTTCCGCGACGAGCGGGCCCGGACCGAGCGTGAGGCCCGCCCCGCCCACCTGGCCCAGCAACAGCAGCAACGCGCCAACCCCGGCGGCAACCCGAACCCCGGGCCCGGCGGGAATCCGAACCGGGGCGATGACGGACCGCGCGGCGAGGCCCGGGTGCTGAAGATGTCGCGGTCGCCGATCGTCGCCGCCCAGCGGATCGAGCGGAACCGCCAGGACCGCGAGGGCGACGCTCAGCCGCAGCCCCGCCCGCAACCCCGACCCGACCGCCCTCAGTCGAAGGCCGAGCGGCCCGATCCGCGCCTGGATCGCCCTCAGCCCAAGACCGAGCGGCCCGATCCGCGCCCGGATCGCCCGCAACCCAAGGCCGAACGGCCGGATCCTCGACCGGATCGCCCTCAGCCCAAGGCCGAACGCCCCCAGCCCAAGATGCAACCGCGCGACCGCGAACGCGACCTCGACCGCATCCCGCCGCCGGCACCTCGCCCCGATCAGGGGCAGCCGAAGGGCCAGCGTCGTCCGGATGGCGAACGCCCGCAGCCGAAGATGGAGCGTCCGCAGCCGAAGGCGCAGCAGCCCCAACCGGTCCCGATCCCGGCGCCGGCGCCCGACCGGGAGCGTCCGCAGCCGAAGGCGATGCCGAACCCCAGGCCTCGCCCCGAGAACACGCCCCCGCCCGCGCCGCGTGGCGCCGCTCCGGGACAGAATCCCGGCCAGGGTCAGGGCCAGAATCGCGGCAACCCCGATCGTCCGAAGGGCAACGGCCAGGGTCAGGGGAAGGGCGAGGGCAAGGGCAAGGATGGCAAGGGCGACGGCTTCAGCTCCGCCAGACGCGAGGGCGGGGGCCGTCGCGGATGAGGGCCGTCGTCATCAGCCGGCCGGGTGATCCCAGGGGCGTGGAGGTCCGCGAGGTCCCCACGCCCGAGCCCGGTTTCGAACAGGTCCGAGTCCGGGTGAAGACCTCGGGCGTGAACCGGGCCGACCTGCTCCAGGTCCTCGGCCACTACCCCGCACCGCCCGGCGCGTCCCAGGACATCCCCGGCCTGGAGTTCGCCGGCGAGGTCGATTCGCTCGGGCCGGGGACGACCGACTGCTACAAGCACGGCGACCGCGTCTTCGGGATCCTCGGCGGCGGCGGCAATGCCGAGTACGCCGTCGCCCACGAGCGGATGCTCACCCGGATCCCCGAAAACCTCGACTGGGATCAGGCCGGCGCGGTGCCCGAGGTCTTCTTCACGGCCTTCGACTCCCTTGAGAATCAGGGCGGCGCGACGCCCGGCGAGCGGGTCCTGATCCACGCGGTCGGCGGGGGCGTGGGGACGGCGGCGGTGCAGCTCGCCCACGCGATGGGCTGCGAGGTCCTCGGCACCAGTCGCACGGCCGACAAGCTCGGAAGGGCCCGGGAACTGGGGCTCGATCACGGCATCGACACGTCCTCGGGCGAGTTCGCGTCGAAAGTGCTCGAATGCACGGGCGGCAAGGGCGTGCACGCGATCATCGACCACCTCGGTGCCTCGGCGATGGCCGGCAACCTGGAGTGCCTGACGCATCGCGGCCGGCTGGTGCTGGTGGGGACGCTCTCCGGCTCGAAGGCCGAGGTGCCGCTGGGCACCCTGATGCGGAAGCGGCTGACCATCGTCGGCACGGTCCTGCGAGCACGGCCGCTGGAGGAGAAGATCGCGTTGACCCGCACGTTCGCGGATCGGGTCGTGCCCTGGCTGGCGACCGGCCGGATCCGACCCGTGCTCGACCGGGTCTATCCGGCCGAGCAGGTCGCCGAGGCGCACGCGAGGATGTCAGCCAACCTGGGCTTCGGCAAGATCCTTCTCGCGTTCTAGCCAGCGGGCGTGGTGCTCGTGGCCTTCCAGGGTGCTCACGAGCTGGCCGTCCATGATCTCCAGGACGAGGTCGTCGCGGGTGATGAAGCGGCGGTCGTGGGTGACGATCACCATGGTCGTCTGGCGCTCCGACTGGAGCTTGCGCAAGATCTTGTAGATCTCGTCGCCCGTCTTCGAATCCAGTTCGCCCGTGGGCTCATCGCCCAGGACGAGGACCGGGTCCTTGATGAGGGCCCGGGCGATGGCCACGCGTTGCTGCTCGCCGCCGGAGAGCTGATAGGGCTTGTGGTCGAGCCGCCCCTTGAGGCCGAATCGTTCGAGCAGCTCCGCCGCCCTCGCCCGGTGCTCGGCGGTGATGCCCCGGGGCAGGAACGGCACGACGACGTTTTCGACGGCGTTGAGGTTCTTGATCAGGTTGAACGACTGGAAGATGAACCCGACGCGGTCGCGGCGGTAGAGGTTCTGCTCAGCCTCGGACATGCCCGTGAGGTCCTGCCCGTCCACGACGATCGAGCCCGTCGTCGGCTGGTCGAGCGCCCCGAGGAGGTAGAGCAGCGTGCTCTTCCCCGACCCCGACGGCCCCACGATGAACGCCAGCCGCCCGCGCGGGATGCGGCACGACACCCCCCGCAATGCCTCGATCATCCTGTCCCCGCTCCGGAAGGATTTGTGGACGTCCTGGACTTCGATCATCGTGGGGATCCTTCGAATGCGGAAGGGAAGAATTGAACCACAGAGACACAGAGGGCACGGAGAGTGGAGAGCAACTAATTAATAAGATATTTTTAGTTCTTATTTCTCATTCTTCTACTTCTCTCTCATCATCGACTCCGTGCTCTCTGTGTCTCTGTGGTTCAATTCCCTCTCTCCCTCAATGCGACCCCAAACGAATGGCGTCCATGGGAACGAGGCGCGAGGCTTTCCAGGCGGGGTAGAGGCCGCCGAGGGTACCGGTAACGACGCTCAGGCCGATGCCCAGCGCGACCAGCCAGAGGGGGATCGACAGGACCAGACCGCCGGTCAGAAACTGGTTCGCGATGAGCGCGGCGACCACGGCGATGGTGCAGCCGATGACCCCGGAGAGCAGTCCCAGCATCGCACTCTCGAAGGTGACCAGGGCCAGCACGTGACCGCGCGACCAGCCGTTGGTCCGTAGGACCCCGAACTCGACGAACCGCTCGGTCGTGCTCATGAGCATCGTGTTGATGATCCCCACCACGCCCACGAGCAAGGCCAGGCTGACGGTCATCAGCAGGAACAGGTCGAGCTGGCCCATGAGGACCCCGAAGTTCGCCTGGAATTCCTCCATGCTGCGGGCGTCGACGTTGGGGACGGCCTGCTCGATCAGCGCGGCGACCGCCTGGTTCTGCGAGATGTTGTCCATCTCGACGTAGAAGCTCGACGCCCGGTCCGACGCGACGCCCACGAGTTTCCGCGCGACGTCGATGTCCATGACGATCACGACGTCGAGGAACATCGAGCCGGTGTCGTAGATGCCGACGATCTCGAACGGCTTGCCGTCGATGTGGAGGGTGTCGCCCACCTTCTTCGGCACCCCGCCCTGGCCGTACTGCTTCGCGAGCTTCTTGCTGATGACGATGTGCGGCTGGCCGCGATCGGTCTCGTCGAGGAATCGGCCGAACCCGCGCTCGCGGGTCGCCTTACCGTAGACGGACGTGCGAATCTTTGAGTGGCTGGGGATGTCCTGCCCCTGGATGACGGGTGCGTCGAAGAGTGAGACGGGCTGCTGGCCCTTGGCGAAGTCCGTGATGGACTTCATGATTCAGGTTCTTGCCCTCGACGGCCGGGGCCAGCTTCCAGACCTCGGTGGCGACGACCTGAACGCCGGGCACCGCCCGGATCTTCTCGGCGAGGCTCGCCTCGACGTCGCTGAAGACGGGGCTGGGGACGTTGGAGCGCAGGACCATGATCCCCTGGATCTGGTTCAGCGTCTCGCCGACCAGGTTCCGGAGCGCGCCCGAGAGGCAGAACAGCCCGATCACGCCCAGGATCGGCACCGACAGGCCGATGAGCGCCAGCGCCGTCCGGAGCGGGCGGGTCATCAGATTTCGCCAGGCAAACGTGCCCATCGGGGCTCCACTCCTCGATAAAGTCGATCCATCCGGGGCGTTCCCTCCGGGGATTATAGTCGCGCGGGGCCAGGGGCCAAGGGCAGTCGGTTCATGCTTGGATGTCCGCTAGGCGACACACCGAAGACGCGTCCCGGCAACGCGGGCCCTGTGCGGAGCCGGGAGTCCCGGTGACAGCGACGCCTCCCCGGGCGCTAATGGAAGGGTCCGAGCACGTCTCGGGCCGCGCGTCGGGGGCATCCGGTCGGGCGCGGCGGCGAACCAGACCGAGCCATTCGGGACCGTGGTGAACAACGATGAAGCCGGGCTATACCGTCGACGCCGCAATTGCCGACCTCACGTCCACTCCGCAAGGCCGAGCGGACCCGGGCTTCGAAGGCCCTGGGGGACGATGGGCGATCCGAGTGCGATCGGCCCCCTTGATCCGGGCCTCTCTCCGATCCGGCGATCGAGGTCCGCCGGGGCGCGGCCCGATTCGCTCGGCCGGCTCAAGGCGAAGGAGGCGATCCCGGGACTCGTCGCGGCGATGGCGGACCCAGACCATTCCCTGCGGATGCTCGCGGCGGCATCCTTGTCGGAAGCTGGGGGCGGCGGCGTATGGACCCCATCCTGGCGGCCTATCCGGGCGCGGGGACGCCGTACCGTCACGCGGCGATCGAGGTCCTGTGGAAGTTCAAGAAGGCCGGCGGTCACCGAACTGCTCCTGGCCGCGCTTGAGGACCCGAACACCGGGATCCGGTTCTCGCAGCCCGCCCGGTTCCTCGGCAGGAGGAAGGACACGAAGGCGGTCGGGCCGCTGGTGATCTGCCTGCAGGATGAGGATGTCGTGATCGTCCTGGAGGCCTCTCTCGGCCCTGGCGTCGATCGGCGATCCGTCGGCGTTCGAGCCGGTGGCCCGAGTGCTCGACCCACCCGCACATGGCCATGTCGTCCATGCGGCACTCCGGGACCCTTCGGACGATCGACAACGCCCGAGCGGTCGATCTGATTCAGGGGCGGCTGGAGAACATGGCCGATGCGGCTTTTCTCGCAGAGCGTGTGCGGGATTCGACCTGATGAACGCGGTCTTCGGGCCTGACCCAGGACGTGAAGGCGGGCCGGATCGACATCGGGGCGATGTTCCTGGCTCTCCAGGCCACGAGCAACGGGCTCGCCGCCCACGCTCCGGGGCATTCGCGAGGGCACGGTCGAGGTCCGACGCTGATTCGGCCTCGGCGATCCGGAACGTGGAAGAGGCCATCCGGAACATCCGTCGCGGCCAGGGCGGTTGACTTCGCCGACGGGCCGATCCACGATGCGGCCTACGAGTCATCCGACCCGCATCCACGAGGCCCGAGCGACGATGCAGACCGCCACGACCGATGTGCTTTACTTCGAGACCGGGCCGGGCAACGCGACGACGATGCACGTCCGGCCCGGAGAGGCCTTCCGCGTCCAGACCCAGCTCAAACCGCGGACCCTGGCTCGACGACCATCCCGACGGCAAGCGGCTGACCGAGCTGCTGCGCGCGGGGGAACCCGTCGAGCGGTTGCATCCACGTCGCCGGGGCGATGCCCGGGATGGCGCTGGTGGTCGAGATCGGGCCGATCTCGCTCGATCCCCTGGGGTTCACGAGGTTCCGGGGCAGCAAATGGCGCGATGCCGGGGTGGCTGGGCGGCTTCGGGGATCGGCCCCCGGCGCACAAGGTTGTTCATATCGAGGACGGCCTGATCCACTGGGGCGACGGGCGGACGCTGCCGGTCGAGCCCATGATCGGGTTCGTCGCCACCAGCCCCGAGTACGAGACCTGGGGCAACACCTGGGCGGGCAACTACGGCGGCAATCTCGATGTGCAGGAAGTCACCACGGGGGCCCGCGTGATCCTTCCCGTCAACGTGCCCGGGGCCCTGCTGCACGTCGGAGACATGCACGCCCGCCAGGGGGACGGCGAGATCTGTGGCGCGGGCGGGATCGAAGCCTCGGGCACCGTCGAGATTTCGCGTCGAGCTGATCGCACCGGCCCGAGAACTACACCTGGCCCCGAGATCGAGGACGCCACCCCACCGGATGATCGCCGCGCAGGGGCGACCGGCCGAGGACGCCTTCCGGGCGTCGCTCTCGAAGGCATGGTGCTCTGGCTCGCTCGAAGCCGAAGGCATGCCCCGGGCTGAGGCCTATTTATGGCTCGGCCAGGTGCTGGGAATCGCGCTGCACGCAGTTCGTGAACCCGACGTTCACGTACCTGACGAAGGTCCGGCGCGACTACTGGCCGCGCTGACCACCGCACAATGCGGCAGCGAGCGTCCGCTACTGGTAGGGGAGTTTGCTCCCCGTAACGCCGGAAAAAGAACGCCAGCGGCAGACCTCCTGGAGGGCCTGTCGCTGGCGAGATTGGCACGCGGAGCAAGCTTCGCTCTGGGTTAATTCAGCCGGCGGGGAGCTGCCCTCGGGCGGGGCACCTTCCGGGGGCGCACCCTCGGGGCCGTCGTCGCGGGTCTGCCAGAGCTGCTTCAGCTGGCCGAAGGTCCGGAGCGGCACCTTGCCCTGGACGGCATCTGTCGAGAGCGGGGGCGGCGGGGAGGCCGGCTTCGCGGGCTTGGGCGCGGAGGCGCGGGGTGGCCGGGGCGTTGCGGTCCTGACCGCCGCCGCCGCCACCAGCCTGGTCCGCGACCGTAGCCGGGTCGCCGCCGACGACCGGGACCGCCCGGTCCGCCGCGACCGCCGCCCGGGTCCGCCGCGACCGCCGCCGCCGGGTCCGCCGCGGCTGGTCTGCGGCTGGAACCTGCGCTGGGGCTGAGGAGGTCCGGATTCGTGTCCGCCGCCTTCACCGCCGGGCCCGCCCGGTCCGCCGACCGGCGGCGAGGTGAGCGCTGCGAGGGCGTGGCCCATCGGCCGGGGCGGGCGTCCGCCGCCCTGACCGCCGCCGCGCGACGATCGCCCTGCGGGCGCCGTCCGCTCACCGCCGCCCTGCCCCTGCGGGGCCGGCTGGCCCCTTCTCGGGACGGGGCCGCTCGGTGCCGGGCTTGACCCATCGTCAGGGAGACACGCTTGCGCTCCTGATCGACGCCCATCACCCAGACCGTGACGACGTCGCCGACGCTGACCACGTCGTGCGGGCTGCGGATGTATACGGTTGGCGAGCTGGCTGATGTGGACCAGGCCCGAGTCCTTGAGGCCGATGTCCACGAAGGCGCCGAAGTCCACCACGTTCAGGACGGTGCCCTTGAGCTCCATCCCCGCGGAGAGGTCTTCGAGCTTGAGGACGCCCTTCTGTGAATATCGGCTTCGGCAGGTCGTCGCGCGGGTCGCGTTCGGGCCGTGCGAGGGCCTCGGCGATGTCCTTCAGGGTCGGCTCGCCGATCTCCAGCTGCTTGGCCAGGGCCGGGATGTCGGCCTCGGCCAGCTTGGCCTGGAGCTCCTCGGAGCGGGACTTGTCGATGACGACCTCGGGGGCGTACCCGAGGGTCTCGAGGAACTTGGCCGCCGCCTCGTAGGACTCGGGGTGGACCCAGGTCCGGTCGAGCGGGTTGGGGCCGCCGGCGATCTTGAGGAAGCCGGCCGCCTGCGTGAAGGTCGCCGGGCCGACGCCCTCGACCTCCATGAGCTGGTCGCGGCTGGCGAACGGGCCCTTGGTGGTGCGGTGCTCGACCACCCGGCGGGCGGTGAGCTGGTTCAGGCCCGACACGTGCCGCAGGAGCGGGACGCTGGCGGTGTTCAGGTCCACGCCGACGAAATTGACGCAGCTCGCGATGACGGTCTCGAGCGACTCCTTGAGTTGCTTCGGGTTGACGTCATGCTGATACAAGCCGACGCCGATGTTCTGCGGCTCGATCTTGACCAGCTCGGCCAGGGGATCCTGGAGCCGTCGGCCGATCGAGATGGTGCCGCGGAGGGTGGCGTCGAACTCGGGGAACTCCTCGCGTCCGACGGGGCTGGCGGAGTAGACGCTCGCGCCGGCCTCGTTCACGATCACGTAGGAGAGCTGGGCCAGCAGGGCATCGGCCGGGTGCGGCCTGGGCGGCGGGGGCGGGCCCTTGGGCTTGGGCGGCCGGGGATTGTCGCGGTTCTTACCCTTCTTCTCGCCATGCGGCTTCGAAGGTGCGGCCCCGACCGGGACGGCCTCGCCTGCGGCGGACTCCTCCGCGCCGACGGCGGCCTCGACGGGCGCGGCTTCCTCGCCCGTGGCCTCGCCTTCGACCGCCGCCTCGGCGGAGACCTCGGGCTCGGAGGTGGGCTCAACCTGCGGCGGGGCTTCGGCTTGCGGCTCGGTCGCGGGCTCGCTCGATGCCTCGGGCGCCGGGGGCTCGGGAGCGGGTTCCTCGCCCTCTCCGGAACCGCCGGAGATCGGCGGCAGGGTCCCCTGGTCGCTCGACTCGGCGTTCGGGGCCTCCTGAACCGCCTCCTCGGCGGGCGGGGTGACGAGGGCCTCCTCGGCGGGCGCGACCTCTTCGGCCGGCGCCTCTTCGGAGTGCGGCTCGGAGGATGCGAGGGCCTCGGCGGCGGGAGCGGCCGGGGCGGGTTCGTCCGCCGGGACGTCGTTCGGGTTCAGGTGGAACCGGGTCCCCTCGGCGATGACCTCGGCGACGAGTTCCTCGGTCTCGCGGCAGGCGGTGCCGTTGCCGATGGCGACGACACCGACGGAGTGCTTGCCGACGAGGTCCTTGAGCGCGACCTTGGCCTCGTGCCGCCGGTTCTGGGGCGGGTGCGGGTGGATGACGACCTGCTCGAGCAGGGTGCCGTAAGAGTCGAGCACGGCGACCTTGCAGCCGGTGCGGAAGCCCGGGTCGATCGCCATGACGACCTGCTTGGGGATCGGCGGCTGGAGCAGCAGGCTGCGGAGGTTCCTGGCGAAGACGTCGACCGCGTGGCGCTCGGCCATCTCGGTCAGGTCGCGCCGGACCTCGCGCTCCATGCTGGGCAGGAGCAGCCGGTCGAGAGCGTCCATGGCGGCGGCGCGGAAGGGCTCGCCCTGGGGGTGGCCTTCGAGGGGGAGCTGCGAGTAGACGGCCACCTCCAGCTCGGGGCGGACGACTTCGAGCTTCACCTTGAGCGGGCCTTCCTTGTCCCCCCGGTTGATGGCGAGGACGCGGTGGGGCGGGATGTGGGCGACGGGCTCGGAATACTCGAAGTAGTCGCGGTATTCCAGGCCCTCGCCCTCGGGGATCTCGGCCTTGCTGGTGACGATCTTGCCCGTCTTCCAGACGACCCGGCGGACGGCGTCGCGCACGCCGGCCAGCTCGTTGATCGCCTCGGCGAGGATGTGGCCGACCCCTTCGAGGACCTTCTCGATCGAGTCGAGTTCCTTCTCGGGGTTGAGGAACTCCTGCGCGGCCGAGGGGAGGTCGATCAGGGTCTCGTCGCGGTTCCAGATCCGCAGCGCGAGCGGTTCGAGGCCCTTGTCGCGGGCGTCGGACGCCTTGGTCTTCTTCTTGGGCTTGTAGGGGAGGTAGAGGTCTTCAAGACGCTTGGCGTTGTCGGCCCCCTTGATCGAAGCGGCGAGTTCTTCGGTGAGCTTGCCCTGGGCCTCGATGGCCTTGAGGATGGTCTCCTTGCGTTCGGCCAGCTCGCGGAGCCGTCCGACGCGGACCTGGATCTCGCGGATCACGACCTCGTTAAGGTTCCCGGTCCGCTCCTTGCGGTAGCGGGTGATGAACGGGACGGTGTTGCCCTCGTCGAGCAGCTGGACGACGCTCTCCACCTGAACGCGGCGGATCTGGAGATCCTGCGCGATCCGGCCCAGGTCGACCTGAATCGGGTTGTCCATGAGATGGTTCACCTGATAGGGAGAACGGCGTTACGACGGGGCCCGCCACCGATGTGGGAGGTCGCGGAGGCAGCGCGCGGACCGGTCCATGGTATACGACGGAAAAACAGACGGCCTACCATAGACCAACCGGACGGAGCGTGTCAAGCACGCAACTACACCGAACCCCGACCCGAACCGACCGCGCCGTCACCATTTGGGATGCGACGTCCGGTCGCCTCCGTCGAATCGCGCGGCCGCCCCGTTGCCTCTCGTTCGCCTGGTATTACAATCGAGCGGAAACGTGATACCGGCGGATTTCGAGGTGGGGTCGAGCGCCATGCACATTCCCGAGGCGGTCCTGGACTGGCGGATTGCCCTGGCGACCGACGCGCTGGCGGTCGGGGGCCTCGCGCTGGGCGTCTCCCGCCTCAAGGGGCACCTCCGGGACCGGACGACCGTCCTGATGGGGACGATGGCGTCGTTCGTGTTCGCCGGCCAGATGGTGAATTTCCCGCTGTATCCCCTGCCGATCTCGGGTCACCTGATGGGCGGCGTGCTGTCGGCTGTCTTGCTCGGGCCCTGGGCGGGGGCGGTGGTGATGGCCGCCGTCCTGATCGTCCAGTGCTTCCTTTATGCCGACGGCGGGGTCACCGCGCTCGGGGCCAATTTCCTGAACATGGGCCTGATCGGGTGTCTCGGCGGCTATGCGATCTACGACGCCCTCCGGCGCAAGTTGGGGGGACGCTCGGGCGTGCTCATCGGCGCGATGGCGGCGGCCTGGTTCTCGGTGATCCTGAGCGCGGGGGCGTTCGCGATGGAACTCGGTCTGTCCGGCAACGGAATCGCGTTCTTCGACGTCCTCGGCTGGATGGTCCTGGTCCACGCCGGGATCGGGCTGGGTGAGGCGGTGATCACCGGGCTGGTGCTCCGGCTTCTGCTCCAGACCCGCCCCGACCTGATCCACGATGAGAAGTACGAATCGGACCTGGAACCCCGAGTCGCCTCGAAGGGGCTCGTGATCGCCGGGGTGCTCGTGGCCCTCGCGATCGCGGTCATCCTGGCGCCCCTGGCCTCGGAACATCCGGATGGCCTGGAATGGGTCGGCGAGAAGCTGGGATTTCTCAAGGAAGGGGAGCCGCTGTTCGCCGCCCCCCTGCCCGACTACCAGCTCGTCATACCGGGGATCGCCCATGTGAAGGCGGCGACCGCCGCGGCCGGCGTGCTGGGGACGGTCGTCGTCTTCGGGGTCGCCTTCGCCTTCTCGCGACCGCTTGCGTTGCGGGCCGCGATCAAGCCGCCCGCGCTGGACGACATGGAGAACGGCTGACCGCCGAGGCAGGGGTTCTCCGACCTCGACGGCCGCCACGGTCTTTATTGCAAGCCGAGGGTGAATGTGCCGCTCTGGCCACCCGCAGCGTTGAGGATGCCGTCGGAGATGCTCCGCCCGATGATCGTGCCGGCGAAATTCAGGTCGGTGCCATTGAGGATGCCCTGGATATTCCCGACGAAGTTACGGGTCGGCAGGGCCGGGTTGTAGACCGCGGTGAAGACTGCCGAGAGGTTCTGACCGCCGAGGTTCGTGAAGTTGGCACGCCCGGTGATGTTCTGGCCGTTCTGGCCGGTGACGGTCAGGGTCATGTTGCCGTTCGACGTCCCGGCGAAGGCCCCGGTCCCGGTGAACTGGTAGATGCCCGACAGGTTCGTCGCGTTGAGCGATCCGCCGCCACCGCCCCCGCCGCCCCCGAACGCGGTGTTGATGAAGTTGTAATTGTTGTTGATCTGGGTGGCGACGCTCAAACGGGCGGGACGGTCGTCGCGGAAGGCCAGCTCGAACGTCCGTTGCGCCTCGGCGACGACCTGTTGCAAGCCGGTATTGGCGGGGGTCGGCGATTCCAGCGCGGCCAGATTCGCGTTGGTCAGGCCGTTGAGCCGATCGACGCCGGCGTTGCGGATGTTGGAGATCGTGCCGTCGTAGTCGGCCTGGGTCGAGGTTGCGGCGATGAGCTGGGTGTTCGCCGACTGGAGGGTCTGGGCGACCGAGAAGGTCGACAGGATGACCGAGGCGAGGTCGTAGCCGGCGGTCACGTCCGCGCCGGTCTGTCGGGTCGCGGCGTCATAGGTCTGGGTGCCGAGCAACTGGGTCGCGAGCCCGCCGACCCCGACCGAGCCGCTGCCGGCGGAACGGATCCGTCCGAGGCTGTTGTTGATCGGCCCCGGCTTGTTCTCGGCGGTGAGCTGCTTGATCTCGGCGGCGATGACCTGATCCGGCGTCCTGGTGGCCAGAGCCGTCAGGTTCAGCGGGGTCGTCCCGCCGGCCCCGCCCGTGACGGAAAGCCCCTGAGCCAGCAGGATCTGGTCCGCGAGGGCGAGCGAAGCGGTGTCGACCGCGATCGCCTGGCCGTTGATGTTGCCCAGCGCGATTGAGGACGTCGAGCCGTTGGCGAGGGCCGTCACCTGTCCGGCGAGTGTCGTGATCCGGGCGGATAGGACGCCGATCTGGGCGATCAGCGGGCCCGTGTCGATGCGGGTCCCGGCCTTCTTCTGGACCGCCTGATAGCTCGTGACGGCGGAGGCAAGGAGCGAATTGATGCCGTCCAGGGCCTGGAGCGTGATCGTCCCGGCGGACAGCCCCGTCGTCGGGAGGGCGGCGACCGGGAAGTTGGAGAGGACGGTCGAGCCTTCGGGTTTGCCCTTCCGGCTCACCTGGCTGACCTGGACGCTGACGATTCCGGCCGGGTTGCCGAACGTCCGGGTGTCGAGCAGCGGCGGGACGCCGACCGTGACGCTGTCCTGCACGATCAGGGTCTGCGGGACTTCGACACGGTAGCCGTCGCTCCCCACGAAGTACACGGTCGACTGGCTCGCCGAGTTGTCAAACCGCCCCCGCACGACGACCTGGGAGGTCGGCAGGCTCGGGACCGACTCGGCGACCGACTTAATGTTGGCGTAGACCGGCGGCGACGTGAACTTGTTGGTCGAGTCGACGCCCAGGTGGTTGGAACCCCCGGAGCCGTCGACGGATGCGGTCCCGGCGATGGTCGTGTTGTAGATCGTCACCAGGTCGTCGGCCTGGCCGGTGTTGACGATCATCCGCCCCTTGAGCTTGACCTTGTCGATCCGGACCTCGTCGGGCCCGCCGAAGGTCCGGATGACCAGGTTGTTCTTGAGGGGCACCGTCACGGACGCCTTGCCGTTCACGGTGGAGCCGTTGATCCCCGCGACGGTCAGCTCGGTGCCGGTTGCCGTGACGAAGATGGCGTCCGAGTCGTTGCTTCCCCGGATCTGGATGGTCGACGGGTTCACGTTGAGCCGGACGTCGCCGGCGAGCAACTGCCGGGTTTCGAGCGGCTCGAGCCTGGGACGGACCCCGACCTGTTTGCGCGACCTGGGGATCATGGACTCTCCCTCATAATGGACCGATTCAGTCCATTGTTTCGGCCGGGGAGAGCCCATATCTCAAGAATATTGGCTGCAATCGTCGCAGTCGTCGCAATCGGACTGCGTCAGGAACCGGCTCGGCCGGACGACTTCGACCCGGAGCCGTGGTCGTGGTGGCCCTTGCCCATGGCCGCGACCATCGCCTTGCAGGTCTCCTCGCAGTGCTTGAGGGACTTCGTGACCGCCCTCATCTCGGGCGAGTCGAACTTGGAGGTCTCCGCGACCGTGTCGGCGCAGGCTTTTGCGCAGGCATCGCAGGAGTAGGCCATCAGGGGGCTGTGCTTGGCGATCGTGCAGGCCGAGAGTGCGCAGAAGCCCGCGCAGTCGGAGACCAGGTGCAGGGAACGGGCGTGCTCGCGCTTGCCCTCGGCGACCTGCATGTAGCAGTGGTGGAAGGCCTCGTCGCACGCCTTGGCGCAGTCGCCGCAGGCCTGGAGGCAATCCTGATGGATCTTGTCGTGGCCCTGGTGGCCCTTGTGCTTGTCCTGCGCGTCGTCCTTGTCGTCGGCGTTGGCCCTGGCGGAGAAGGCGGTCAGGCCGACGGCCCCCACGCCCATCATCCCGAGCATCGAGCGGCGATCCATAGTGGCGTCTCCTGTTGTCAGGTCGTGTCCCGGCCGGTCACCCAGCGCCGGCTCCGCGCCACCTCGCCGCAATTCTCGGGCCCCCTTCCCTGGCCCGCCGCTTGCAACGTCGAATCGTCCATCAACATCCAGGAGACGGACGATGCCAGACGAACCCAAGCACGACGAACACAAGAAGAGCGGCCCCGTCGCCCCGACCCGAGGCGGCGCCGAACTCAACCGCGGCGGGCGCGACACGGGCACGCCCATGCCCGTGGGAGCCGGCTCGGCCGAGATCGCCCGCAAGGATGGCGGCCGGATCGCCGTCGAGGACGGCGACGAGCTGCTCGGACAGGTCGACGACGAGTCGGGGAAGCCGAAGTAGGGTCCGTTTTTGCGGGCCACTTCTGCATGTCATTGTCATGAACAACTGGTCCGCAATAGCGGGCCCTACGGGCGGATCTTCTCGAGGGTCTTGTGCACGCCCTCGACGATCCGCTCCTCGACGTCGTCGGCGAATGGGGTGGGGAAGGTCGAGTAGTAGAACGCCTCGCCCCCCTCGTAGCCGCCCTCCTTCAGGACGCGTTTCGACGGGATATAGCCGAACACGTCGTTGGCATACGCCGCGAGCCAGAGCCTCGGGCCGTCCTTGCCCCTGCGCTCGCCCTTGAGCCGGATCGAATAATCGACCACCACCTCGCCGGCGAGCGAGACCATGTCGAGGGTGTCGCCCAGTGCGAAGGCCTGCACCGCGTAGGGGTACTCGACGCGGATGGCTTCGTTGCGGTCGAAGGCCCCGAGCATCCGCTTCGCGTGGGCCTGGCGGCCGGATCCGGGTTCCTTGAGCCTGGCCTCGTAGCTCGCGCGGTCGGTGGGGCCGCCGAACTTCACCGGCACATCGGAATACGCCGCGCGGATCGGGCCCGATAGATCCATGAGCTTCGCGTCGAGCACCGCCCCCACCGCGTCGGCCAGCGTCTTGCCGTGGGCCTTGGCGAGGTCCGTGGTGCCGCGAGGGTTGGGGTTGGCGTCGGCGGCGCAGCCGGTGACGAACAGGGCGACCGCGCCGGGGTGTCGGGCTTCGAGTTCGGCCTGGGCGAACCCGGCGTAGTCGCCGGAGATGTCGAGGATTTTCTCGGTCATCGTGGTGTTGTGGCAGGCGTAACCGAAGACGATCGCCTTCACCTTGCCGTCCGCACCCGTGACCTTCAGGACCGGCACATCCTTATCCGTCGGCCCCGAGGGGTTGAGGCCGATCTTGAAGGTGCCGTCCTTCTGCTTCTCGCGGCGGTTGATCGCGAAGCCGGTCGAGCCGACGCCGTGGCTCACGTCGGCCGGCGAGAGGTTGCCGATCGCCCTGTCGATCAGGCCGACGAGCAGGCCCGGAAGTTCCTTGCGGTAGGTCACGTTCCGCTCGGCCGATTCCCGGCTGATGTTGTAGGCCGAGAGTGTCGACTCGACGTACTTCACCAGCGGCCCGGTGTGGGTATGCGAGGCGTAGAAGGCGACCGACGAACGTGGGAGCTTGTGCCTCGGGCCGACGACCTTCAGGACATCGTCCACGATCGTCCGATCGAACCCGATCAGGTCGGCGGTGACGAGCACGACGGTGGCCCCGCCGACGTCTCGTAGCGCCAGGGCCTTGGCGTGGATGGGCAGTGCGACGCCCTCGGACGGGGTCTTGCGCGCGGCGTAGCCGGCCATCCAGACGGGGCCGCTGGGCGTGATGTCGACGCTCGCAGCGCCGGCGGACCAGCCCGAATTCGCCCGGGCGGCCGGCGCGGTCGCGGCCAGGAAGGACAGTCCCATCAAGACGTAGGCGATCGAACGCATGGGGATTCTCCCGACGGATCCTGGGCCGGAGGGTCGATGCCCGACAGGATCGCACGGCGGGGGCGGCCCGTCCAGCGCCCGGCTCAGATGCGGCGGGGCACCTCGACGACGCTGGCCTCGATCTCGTCCTCGGGCAGCGGCTTGAAGACGGCCGGGGCGTGGATCGCCCACCAGCGTTCGGCGTCCTCGCCGTCCCACTCCGTCGCGGCCGTGCAGTTGGCCAGGGCCCGGGAGAGGGATCGCGTGGTCTGGAACCGGTCGGCGGGGGACTTCTCCAGGCAGCGGAGAACGACGTCCTCGATGTCGCCCGGCAGTTCGGGGCGGAGGTGGCTGGGGGGCAGCACGGGATCCCTCGCCTGCGCGAACATGACCTCGACCCGGGATTCCCGGACGAACGGCGGCCGGCCGGTGAGGAGGTAGTAGGCCACGCAGCCGAGGGCGTAAATGTCCACCCTGGCGTCGAGGTTGGCGAAGCCCATCGCCTGCTCGGGGGCCATGAAGGCCGGGGTGCCGCTGACCTTCCGCTCGGCCGTTAGCTTCTCGTCGGGCGACTCGGCCACCTGACGCACGAGGCCGAAGTCGAGCACCTTGGCCACGTCACACTCGCCGCCACGGCAGGCCACGAAGATGTTGCTCGGCTTGATGTCGCGGTGGACCATCCCCAGGTCATGCGCCTCATGCAGGCCCGCGCAGGCCTGGCGGAGCAGGTAAATCGCCCGCGACGGCGGCAGGGGGCCGAACCTCGTGACGAGCTCGGTCAGGTCGAGCCCCCGCAGGTACTCCATGACGTAGTAGAACTGCCCGTCGTCGCTCAGGCCGTAGTCGTAAATCTCGATGGTGTTGGGGTGCCTCAGTTGCGCGGCGGCGCGGACCTCCCTCTCGAAGCGGGAGAGCGAGACGCCGTCGTCGAGCCGGTTCGAACGGATCGTCTTCAAGGCGCAGGGGCGTTTGAGCAGGCGATGCTCCGCGAGATAGACCTCGCCCATGCCCCCCTCGCCCAGCTTGCGCCCGAGCCGGTACTGGCCGAACCGCCGTGCGCGGTGGAGTTCGGTCCGGAAGCCGTGGATCAAGCGGGTGCAGTACCAGGCCAGGATCGCCCCCACCGAGCAGTAGATCAGGCTCGACCCGAGCGTCTCGGCCTTCTCGATCTCGGTCAGGATCGGGTTCCCCTGGAACTTGCGGATCAGGACCATCACCAGGAAGGGCGGGCCGGCGGCGAGCGTGAGCAGCACGAGCCCCGTCTGCTTCGGCTTGTTGGGGATGAACACCCCGTAGACGATCATCAGGAGGATGATCTGCACCACCCCGTTCTTCTCGTACGCGATGAACGCGGGGAGGTGATTCTCATTCAAGTAATACGTATTGACATCATATTGCGCAATGCCGAGCAGGATCGTGAGCCCGCCGAAGAGGGCGAACTCGACGAACTTGAGACCCCGCACCCCGAGCCGGAGCGGCGACATCAGCAACGCGGCGATCGACAGGCCGAGCACGAATCGGACGCCGAAGAGCGTGGGGATGACCCAGTAGCGCCCGAACGGTGTGAACAGCGAGTTCCGCAGGTTCCAGAGGAAGACCACGGCGTAGACGATCGAGAGGACGCACGCCGCCGCCTTGAGCCGATGGCGCCGGAGCTGGTGCACCTCCAGCTCCAGGCTGGGCCGGAGCCCCGCGATCAGCGAGACTGGCCCGGGGGCCGAGGCCAGCTCGGACGACGAGACCGAGTCCTGCGCGAGCGGGGACGTCCCCATCCCCCACGAGCCGACGGGGGCGGGCGACGACTGGCTCTGCGAGGGTTCGGTCGGTGAATCCATGGGGGAACGCCAGGGACCGCTGGGCGACGGGGCTTGGATGGAAATCGAGGGAGGATTGTCGCACAGCGGTCGGCCTCTGGGAATGCCACCCCCACCAGCCCTCGACCCGGCTCCCGCCTTGCGAGCCTGCCCGCGGGCTGGGATGCTGGGGCACCCGTCACCTTCCCCGACTTCCGTCCCGGAGTCCCTCCCGATGCGTCCCCGGTCCGTCGCGCTCGGCCTCGGCCTGATCGTCTCCGCCTGCCTCGCGGTCGCCCTCGCGGCCGATGGCCCCGCGCAGGCGAAGAAGAAGTATCTCATCATCCACGGCGACGACGCCGGCATGTGTCACTCCGTGAACAAGGGCACGGCCGAATGCCTGGAGAAGGGCATCGTCACCTCCTGCTCGATCATGATCCCCTGCCCCTGGGTCCGCGAGGCGGCCGAGTACGCCAGGAAGCACCCCGAGTTCGACTATGGCCTGCACCTGACCCTCAACAGCGAGTGGCAGGACTACCGCTGGGGCCCCGTCGCCTCGAAGGACAAGGTGCCCAGCCTGCTCGACGAGGAAGGCTACCTCCCGCGCGGCACCGACGCCGTCCGCAAGAACGCCAAGGCCTCCGAGGTCGAGATCGAGCTGACCGCCCAGGTCGAACGGGCGAAGCAACTGGGCATCCCCGTCAGCCACCTCGACACCCACATGGGCGCCGTCGTGACCCGGCCGGACATCCTGGAGGTCTACGTGAAGGTCGGGCTCAGGTACGACCTGCCCGTCCTGTTCCTGCGCAATCTCGACGGCCCGGTGGCGTCGGAGTACCCGGCGTTCAAGGAGGTCGGCCGCAAGCTGCTAGCGCAGCTCGACGAGAAAAAACTCCCGGTGCTCGACGACCTCGTCCAGCTCTACAGCGGGGATGACCACGAATCCCGACGCGCGGCGTACCTCAAGGCGATCCGCTCGCTCAAGCCGGGCGTGACCCAGCTCATCATCCACTGCGGCGTCCTCGACGACGAACTCAAGGCCGTGACCACCAGCGCCGAGCGCCGCGACGGCGACCGTCGCATCTTCACCGACCCCGCCATCGCCGCCGAACTCAAGTCGCAGGGGGTCGAACTGATCACCTGGGCGCAGTTCCGGAAGATGGTCAAGAAGTGATCGCGCGAATCGCTTTGACTTTCGAGGATCGGCCAGGCTAAAGCGTTGGGCGAGCATCTCCCGATGCCGCCCCTACCCCTGACGAGTGGTCGCATCGAATCGGATCTCCCGATCCGTCGACGAGGGCCGATGTCGACGGATCGGGTGATCCGATTCGGTGATACGGCTTCTCACGCTGGGGGTGGCATCGGGAGATGCTCGCCCAGCGCAATAGGTGATGGATAAAGAGAAATGGGGTAAAAATTCTCTCACCCATCACCCATCACCCATCACCCATCACCCATCAATTATGGCTTCAGCACGACCTTGATGCACTCGTTCTGGTCGTTCTTGAACGTGCTGTACGCCTCCGGGGCGGCCTCGAGCGGGAGGCGGTGGGTGATGACGAACGAGGGGTCGATCTCGCCCTTCTCGACCCGTTCGAGCAAGGGCTTCAGGTAGCGGTGGACGTGCGTCTGGCCCATCTTGAAGGTCAGCCCCTTGGCGAAGGCCGAGCCCATCGGGAACTTATCGGGCATGCCGCCGTAGACGCCGGGGATCGAGACAGTTCCGCCCTTGCGGCACAGGTAGATCGCCTGGCGCAGGGCGTTGATCCGATCGGTGGTCATCCAGAGGGCCGCCTTGACGCGGTCGTAGACGGCGCCCGGCGCGGTGCCGTGGGCTTCCAGGCCGACGGCGTCGATGCAGCGGTCGGGACCGCGGCCGCCGGTCATCTCGGTGAGGGCCTCGATGACGTCGAGTTCGTCATAGTCGATCGTCTCCGCGCCGGCGTCCCTCGCCATCTTTAGGCGGTTGGGGATCGCGTCGATGCCGATGACCTTGCCCGCGCCCAGCATGTAGGCGCTTCGGATCGCGAACTGACCGACGGGCCCGCAGCCCCAGACGGCGACGGTGTCGCCCTTTTGGATGTCGCAGTTCTCGGCGGCCATGTAGCCGGTGGGGAAGATGTCGGAGAGGAACAGAACCTTCTCGTCGGGCAGGTCGCTCTCGATCTTGATCGGGCCGGTGTCGGCGTAGGGCACGCGGACGTATTCGGCCTGGCCACCGGCGTAGCCGCCGTACATGTGCGAATAACCGAAAAGGCCGGAGGCGGAGAAGCCGTAGGCCTTCTCGGCGATCCAGGCGTTCGGGTTCGAGTTGTCGCAGAGCGACCAGAGCTTGTCCTGGCAGGACAGGCACTTGCCGCAGGCGATGGTGAACGGCACCACCACGCGGTCGCCGGGCCTGAGGTTCTTCACCCCCGGGCCCACCTCGATCACTTCGCCCATGAACTCGTGGCCGAGGATGTCCCCCTTCTCCATCGTCGGGATGTACCCGTCGTAGAGGTGGAGGTCCGACCCGCAGATGGCCGTGGTCGTGATCTTGATGATCGCGTCACGGGGATTCAGGATCTTCGGGTCGGGCACGTTGTTGACACGGACCTTGCCCGTGCCTTCCCAGCAGACCGCGCGCATGGGGGAACTCCGAGGTGCAGGAGGATGACGAAAATTATGTATGGATGAGAATTGCAGTAGACGCTGGGCGCGGGTCTCCCGACCCCGCCCCAACACCCGCCGCGTTGTACCACCTGATCGGGTCTCCAGTCCCGTTCCATCCCTGAATCGCAAACGGGTCTGGAGACCCGATCAGGTGGTCCCCTTCGATCGCGCCTGGGGCGGGGTCTGGAGACCCGCGCCCAGCGCAGGAGGTGTGTCGCCCTTGTCACCTCGGCGGCTCAGACCTTGGCGCGGCCGGAGGGCTGGCCGTTCACCGTGGGGATCTCGCCCGCTTCCATCAGGTTTTGAAACCTGCGGAGCGACTCGCGGGCGAGTTGCTTCGGGTCGTCGCCGAGAAGGCGAGCGATGGTGATGCCGATGATACCCGCGGGGGGTTCGTAGTTCAGTTCGAGCGTCACGACGGTGCCGCGGCCGTTGATCGGCTCATCGAACCGGATCGTCCCGGCGTTGTCGATGTCGCCGCCGGGCTCGGACTTCCAGGCGATCAGCCGTCCGGGCTCCTCGTTGATGATCGCGGAATCCCACTCCAGCGTCGTGCCGAACGGCCCCTTCACCACCCAGTGCGAGCGTTCGCCTTCGAGGCTGTGGACCGACTCGACGTGATCCATGAATCGAGGCAAGTTGCCGAAATCACGCCAGTAGGCGTAGAGTTCGGCCGCCGGCCGGTTGATCGTGCGGGTCTCCTTGACGAGGACGCCCTTGTGGATCGTCTCCGACTCGTCGCTGCGAGACTTGTCCGATGTGTCGATGTGCAGGGCCTGGTAGGCGGCGCAGTGGCCGGACGTGCCGCGATAGGCCAGGGCCCCGCCGAGCAGGGCGAGTGACAGCCCGCCGAAGGTCCCCTTGCGGAGGCCATTGGCGACGAGCAATCCGCCGGCGATGGCCGAGGCCCAGCGTTCGGCCTGGCCGACATTGATGCCGGAACTGGGGCGGCGGGCCTCCTCGACGTCTCGGATCCCCTCGACGGAGATCCGGGTATACGGTTGCGCGATCATGGTGCGTCGTCCTGCCTTCGTGCTCACGGATCCCGGACCGGCCCCGCCCGCGCGAGGCCCGATCACCCCGTCCACGGCGGCCTGAGAACGCAATCCGCGCGCCGGCAACGCAAAAGGCCCCCGGCAATCCGCCGAGGGCCTTGAGTTGCATCCATCTCACCGTCAGCCGCGATCAGCCGCCGCGATTGCCGACGATGTAGTGCGGCCAGAGGTCGGGGCCGGCGCCTGGGACCCAGAAGTCGTAATCATAGATAGGCACATACGAGCCGCCCGCGTAGTACGATCCCTTGGGCTTGTTCTGGTGGAGCATGGCCCGGAAGATCCGCCCCGAGGGATGCTTCGGCTTGCAGTCGGGGCAGTAATCGGCCTTGCCGGGCGCGCCGTTGAAGAAGCCGGGCACCGAGACGGTGCACTTGTGCGAGAGGGGGTATCCGTACATCCCGCCGCCGATGGGCGAGTTCGGGTGCTTGGGATACGGATTGTCGCCGACGCGGGTGCCCCAGTTGTAGTCGCGGTCGGGGTCGTGCGGCAGATTCGTGCGCGGGAAGGGGGCGAACCGGCTGAGGAGGCCGCTCCGCTGGTTGATATCGGGGATCCTCGGCTGCGGCACCTGGGCCCGGGCGGGCTCGGCGAAGCCGATCACCGCGCCGAGGACCGCCAGCGCGGCCAGTCGGGGGCGAAACACTCCTGCTCTCTCGCGTCGCATGGGGTCCTCCGTGACGGGTCGGGCGGGCCGACCGGTTCCGGCCCATCCGGGACCGGAGATGCGGCGACCGGCGCGGGCGGCATTCAAGATCGAACCCCGGCCCCGCGACATTCCGTGTCGCCGGGCCGGGGAATTCGATCGGGGCCGCACTCCGGACCGGATCGTGATCGTTCTGTCTGGAGATCGGCTCAGGGTGCCGCGTTCCTGCAATCGGACTCGCGGCACTCCGATTTGACATCAGGGGGTGTAGGGCGGGAACGCGAGGAAGTCGCGGGGCGAGCGGGTCGTCACCACGTAGGGCACATAGCCCGGGGTGATGGGGACCGGGCCGCCGGGCCCGACGAAGTACTTGATTTTCTGCTTGTGGAGCAGGCCGCCGAGCTTCGAGCCGAGCCCGAGGCCGTGACCGCCCAGACCCAGGCCGCACTTGCCGCAGCCCGCACCGCCGCAGGCGTTGCAACCGCCGTGGCCCCGGCCGCCGAGGCCGCTGAAGAGGCCGCACTTGCCGCAGCCCCGACCGCCGCAGGACCCGCAAGAGTCGCTGCCGCCGCCGAAGAAGTGCGAGTGACCCTTGCCGAGACGGCAGCCCTTCTCACCGCAGTACCCGCCCGACTGGGCCGAGGCCTGGGGCGAGGCGATGGGGGCCGGACCCTGACCCGAGGCCAGGACCGGGCTGCCCGAGCAGACGTTGCACCCCTTGTCCTTGCAGAGGCCCTTCAGCTTGCTGCCAAGGCCGAGGCCCAGGCCGCAACCCTTCAGGCCACAGCCGTGACCCCAACCCTGCCCGCCGTCGCCGCAATCCGAGCAACCGCCGTGGCCGATGCCGCCGAGGCCGTGCAGGCCGTTGAGCAGGCCCGAGCCGCCGCAGCCCATGCAACCCTTGCCGCCGCAGAGGCCGCAGAGCTTGCCCTTGAGCCCGCCGAAGGCGCCGGCGATCGCACCGAACTTGTCCTTGGCGTAGTGGCCGTAGGGGATCGGGGGGGCCATGGCCACGCCGCCGGTCCGGTAGTCGTACGCCAGGACTTCGCGGGGGATCGCCTTGTGGAAGTCGCCGGCCAGAACGGAGCGGCTCGAGGCCGCCATGCCCACGAGGACCGCTGCGAGCGCGAGGACTCGCCAGATTCCGAAACGCATGTTCAATCCCTTTACGACGTTCGGTGTATCCCTCCTGGAATGGATCGGAATGGCGCGAGCGTCTTCGGGGCACCGCCGTCCTGAACGGTCCCTCGACGAGATCGAATTCCGGGGTCGGTTCACAGGCCGCTCGGAGGCGACTCCCCCGGAATCATCCGGAGGAAGTCCTCTCAGGCCCGTTCACCGCGTCCCTGGTGCGACCCACCTTCGTTGCGACAGGACAGAGCATCGGCGGGCCGTGGGGCGATTCTGGAGCGTTTCCGTTGTTTTGGGTTCGAATAGCGCGCGGACCGGCCCCCCTGCCCTCTCGGGCAAGGTGGTCGGTCGCATGCGCGTCGTCAGATCCGGCTCGACCGGATCACACCGGGCTCAGTGGCCGGTGCGGCCCTTCTTGCCGAAGACCACCGAGGCGGGGACGTCGGTCGGGGCCTCGCCGTTGGGGCCGTAGGCGATGGAGGCGTGCGACTCCATCTTGGCGCGGGCCTTGGCCTCGCGACGCTCCTTGCCGATGTCGCCGAAGCCGAGGAGGTGGCTGATGACGGGCACGCGGGTCGGCCTGCTCGGCGGCAGGAACGGGGCCGAGGCCGGGGCCATGCGGACCGGGGCGGGCTTGGGGGCCGTCGCGGTCGAGGCGACCCCGGGGCGGGCCATCTCGTAGCTGGTCCGCATCTCGCCGATCGGGGCGGGGTCGCCGGGGGCGACCATGCCGGCGTCGGAGACCATCGCGCGGCCGGGGGCGCCGGGGGCACCTTCCGAGACCACGACCGCCGGGCCGGCGACCTCGCTGATCACCACCGAGCCGGTGCGGTCGAGCTGGGCCTGGCAGGCCGGGCACAGCCCGTCACGCTTGTGGGCACAGCCGATCGTCGAGGTCGGGGCGGCCATGCGGAGCTGCTGCTCACGCATGCACGAGGCGCACAGGTGCGGGGCCTTGCCGTTGTGCTGGTGGGCCATCACCGGGGCCGAGGCCGGCATGGTGTAGGGCGCGGGGGCGGTCGGCTGGACGGGCACCGGGGCCGGGGCCGTCGCGATCGGCCGGTAGCCGCCGCTCATCACCGCATCGTCGCCCGCGCGGGCGACGCCCGGGGCCACCAGAGCCAGGCCCATCAAACCGAGGCTGAGCCGAGCGAAAGTCCGCATCGGGATACTCCTTCTTCCCTTGTTTCATCGGTCCCGCGACGCCCGGGGCCATCGCGACCCGGCCACCCTCCTGGCGGCCCGACCGCACCCCCGACGCCGCTGGCGGAACGTTCCCCGCGAGCCAAACCTCGCGCGGACCGGACTCCGAACCATCACCTTCTGGATCGACCCGAGGGGGCCGGCGTCTTGCGGAAAACCGTCGCGATCGTCGTAATGCGTACGTCCGGCGCGTCCGCGAATGGACGTCCGGGCGTTGCAAACGGATCGCCGCCTTGATCTTGGAGCCGCCGGGCATGCGCCTCTACTTCGCCGGACCGCTGTTCACCCAGGCCGAACGCCTCTGGAACGAGGCGCTCGCCGCCGCCCTCAGCCGCGCCGGCCACGACGTCTTCCTGCCCCAGACCGAGGTCAAGTCGATCGCCACCCTCGACGCCGACGCCATCTTCCAGGTCGACGTCGACGGCGTCCGCTCGGCCGACGCCGTCGTCGCGGTGATGGACGGTGCCGACCCCGACAGCGGCACGAGCTTCGAATGCGGCCTCGCCTACGCCCTGGGCATCCCCCTGGTCCTGGTCCGCACAGACTTCCGCGCCGGCGGCGATGCCCTCCCCGGCCAGAAACTCGCCACCATCAACCTCATGCTCGCCCAGGCCGCCTCGGTCGTCGTGAACCTTCCCGATCCGGGCACCACCTTCGACCAGGTCGCCGAGGCCCTCCTCAACGCCCTGTTCCTGGTGCCGGAGTCGTTGCCGAGGGCCGAGCGATTGAAGCGATGACTATAATCCCTCAGGGGCCGCTGTCGCGGACCACTTGATTCAATCCATGCAAGATTGGTCCGCAATAGCGGACCCTACCATGAAAAATCTCCCACTGCTCGGCTTCCTGCTCGTCGCCGGCGCGTTCGGCGGGCTCTATGCCTATGTCCGGCTCCGGGCGGAGTTCGGGCCGCCACCTTCGGCGTTCGTGCTGCCGACGATCGTTGAGAAGCATGCCGTCACGGCGGCGATGTCCGAGATGAGCCAGTCGATGGTGAAGACCACGGCCCGGCCGTTCGAAGCGAAGGCGGTGGATGGTACGACGTTCGGCCTGGACGGCGAACTGGCGAAGGGGCCTGTGGTCCTGACGTTCATCAAGCACGGGTGCCCTTGCAGCGAGGAGTCGCAGGTCTTTTTCAATGCGCTGGCGAAGTCGTACCCGAAGGCCCGGTTCCTCGGGGTGATCGACGTCGACGCCGAGAAGGCCCGGGGCTGGGCGGAGAAGTTCGGGGTGACGTATCCGATCCTGCTCGATCGGGACCTGAAGATGGTCCACGACTACAAGGTCGAGAACTCCACGTACGTCGTGCTGATCGACGGCAAGAAGGTGATCCGCCAGCACTGGCCGGGGTTCTCGCAGAAGATGCTGCGGAACGTCGAGAACGGCCTGGCCGAGCTGACCGACGGGGCGGTGAACCCGATCGACGTGGCGACCGCCCCCGAGAATCTCTACTCCGGCTGCCCGTTCGAGTGAGAGTGGGCCGTCCGCCGGGTTCGTCTGGCCGATTCGCGAGCGATCCGATATACGATCGCACAGGATCAGGCAGACCACGGAGGGCCCGGCCATGCGGCGGATCGCGGAGTTCGACGCCCTCCGGGGCATCGCGGCGACGGTGATCGTGATCTATCACCTCCGCTTCCTGCACTCGGCCCCCGTCCTGGGCTCGGCGGTGGACCTCTTCTTTGTCCTCTCCGGCTACCTGATCACGACAATCCTCCTGAGCACGGCGAAGTCGCCCGGGCACGTCCGGAACTTCTACGCTCGCCGGGCCTTGCGGATCTGGCCCGTCTACTACCTCGGGTTCGTCTGGATCGCCCTGCTCTGGCGCTGGCTGCCCGAGCCGAAGTCGTGGGCAGGGCTGCCGGAGTACCTGCTGTACCTCCAGTTCGTCCCGAAGTTGTGGGGCGGCGAGACCCGGACCTTCACGGAGTTGGCCGCGTTCACCTGGACGCTCGCGATCGAGGAGCAGTTCTACCTGATCTGGCCGGCGCTGGTCTGGTGGCTCGGCCGTCGCAGGCTTCCGCTCGCAATCGTCCCGCTCATCGTGCTCCCGGCCGTGCTCCGCTGCCTCGGCTGGCCGGCCATGCTGCTGATGACTCGCTGTGACGGCCTGGCCCTCGGTGCCCTGCTTGCCTGGTTGACCTCGGGCGACTTCGAAGCGTCCCCGGCGCGACGACTGCGTTTGAAACGCGGGCTGCTCGCGACGGCCGGCGGGCTCCTGGTGTATCTGGGGATCTCGACCTACCTCTGGAATTACCAGCAAGTCGTCCGGAATCCTCTCCAGCGCGGGCTGGATCAGTTCGCGCTCGACCTCGGCTACTTCGTGATCGTCGGCACGGTCCTGCTCGCGGCGGGCGGTCGCAGGTTCGGTTGGTTGCGGAATCCCTTGCTCGTCCACGCGGGCCAGATCAGCTACGGACTCTATTTCTATCACCCGTTCGTAATCTTCGGGATGAGCCAGGTGCGAAAGGCCCTGGAAATCAAGGGCTCGCTGTGGTTTGACATCCTCCGCGTCGCCCTCTGCTTCGCGGTCGCGGAGGTTTCCTGGCGGTGCCTGGAACGGCCGATCCTGCGGCTCAAGGATCGGTTCGTCGAGCGACCTTCGGCGATCCCTCGACCGCACTTCGCCTCGCCCAGGGTCGCGGCCCCCGAAGGGTCAGACCTTCACACGGAGGTCGTCCGTTGACTCGACCTCGGCGGGCTTGAGGCCGGTCTTGGCCCAGATGCGGAGGAATTCGGCGACGCCCCAGGCCTGCGCGATGCATCCGCGCGGGGTGTACGGGTCCTCGGCATCGAAGATCTCGCTGATCGATCCCACGCACGCCTCGCCGAAGTGGGAGACGAGCCCGATGACCGCCTTGCGGGCACCGGCGAGGTCGTCCGGATAGGCCTTGAGCCAGGCATCCGCGAACGGGCCGACGAACCACGACCAGACCGTCCCTTGATGGTAGGCCGCGTCGCGAGACCGCAGGTCGCCGTGGTAGGTCGGCTTGTAGTCGGGCTGCCCTGGGGCGAGGGATCGGAGGCCGACGGGGGTGAGCAGGTGTTCCTCGACGACCCGGATCACCGGCTCCCAGCGGGATCGATCGAGCACGGGGTACCTCGGGGAGATCGCCAGCAGTTGATTCGGCCGGCAGGCGTCGTCGTCGCCGTGCTCGCCGTCGACCACGTCGTAGAGGTAGCCTGTCGACTCGTTCCAGAAGCGGCGGTTGAACGATTCGTACGCCTGACTCGCCCGCTTCTCGAATTCGGCGGCCTCGCCGTCGCGGCCTTCCGACTCCAGCCACCGGGCGAGCAGACGCAGGGCGTTGTACCAGAGGCCGTTGATCTCGACCGCCTTGCCGCGTCGGGGGGTGACGACCCAGCCGTCCACCTTCGCGTCCATCCAGGTGAGCTGATACCCCTGCGCCCCCTGGGTCAGCAGGCCGTCCTTCGGGTCGACGCCGATGCCGAAGCGGGTCCCCTCGATGTGCTTTCGGGCGACATCGATCAGTTTGGGGAGGAGGAGCTGCAAGGTGGTCCGGTCGTGGGTGGTTTCGAGGTAACGGTCGAGAGCGTGGAAGAACCAGAGGGTGGCGTCGGCGGTGTGGTACAGGCCGCCGTTCTGGCCCTCGGGGAACATGTTCGGGATCAGGCCGTCCTTGATGTGGTAGGCGAATGCGCGGAGGATCCATCCCGCCTCGTTGTGCCGGCCGGTGGTGAGCGTCAGCCCTTCGAGGCTGATCATCGTGTCGCGGCCCCAGTCGGTGAACCAGTGGTAGCCGGCGATCACCGTGCGGACCTCGTCCCCGACCGCATGGGCCCGCGCATTGTCCTCGATCCGGCCCGCCGGCTGGATCACGAACTGGTCGGCCGCCAGGACCATCTCCGACGCAGGCGCCTCGCGGACGCGCGGGTCGGCCCGGTCGAGCAGCCGCTGGCGACGGATGATCTCATCGCGATACGCCTCCTCCGGGTCGATGCAGTCGATCGTCGCCCAGGACTCCGTCGAGGCCGTGAGCGTCACCGGCCGGTCGGGGCGGAGGATCACCCGGATGTGCCCGGGGCTCCAGAGCACGCCCGTATTCGGATACCCCCGCGCGGCCTCGATCCGGTAATGCAGGTCGTGCACCAGCCCCGGCCAGGCCACCAGCACGGGCCGCCCGCCGTGGAACCGGAAGCGGAGCGTCGGATAGTTGGTATCCGACGGGTTGACCTCGTAATGGTCGTCCTTCATGCAAAGCGAATATCCGCTGGGCTTCGTCCGGCCGACGGAATCGTCGTGGCCCCGGATGTCGAGCGCGGGCCGGAGCCGGAGCGAGACGGTTCCCCCGCCGGAGACGATCGAGTAGGTGATGTGCACGGTGTTCTGGAGATGCGGCAGGCAGATCCGCTTCTCCAGCACGACCGAGCCGACCTCGAATCGCCAGACCGGCAGGCCGGCTTCGAGCCGGAACTCACTGAGCGTGCTCGCGGCCGAGACGCGGAGCCGTCCCTTTCGCTCGTGGCCGCCCAGCCGCGCGAGCGTGCCGTCGGGGAGCGAGACCCGCTCGGACAGGCGGTCGAGCATCATCACGCGGCCGAGAGGGGCCGGGTGCGCGGCGATCAGGAGGCCGTGGTAGCGACGGGTCGCCACGCCGGCGACCGTGCCCGAGGCGTAGCCGCCGAGGCCGTTCGTGACGATCCATTCGCGCGTGATGAGCGGCTCGGGGCCCGAGGTGGCCGAACGCGACCAGGGCATCGTTCGGGTCGGCAGCTTGCTCATGATTCCACTCCTCGCTCGGTCCCGGTCGTCTGTCCCGCCGCCGCCAGCACCAGCGTCGACCAGCCCGGCAGGTTCCAGC
The DNA here is from genome assembly GCA_965279195.1 of Isosphaeraceae bacterium. GTDB lineage: Bacteria > Planctomycetota > Planctomycetia > Isosphaerales > Isosphaeraceae > CBDIHP01. Next base: position 43,331 of record CBDIHP010000017.1, on the reverse strand, counting down.
CGTCATCCGCCGCCGGCGGGGGCGTGCCCGAACCGCCGTATTCGAGCGACTCGCTCGACCAGATGACCTTCCAGTCCATCTCGGGGGGCGCCGCCAGCAAGGGCTCGGAGATCGGCGCGTAGCGGCACTCCTTGCCGAGATTCACCACCATCAAGCGATCCTCCCGCTCGGATCGGCCCTCGTAGCGGACGACGAAGCTGGCCTCTCCCAGGACGGCCCCGTCGATCCCGACCTCGCCCTGGAGCGAGAACGTCGGGTCGTGCCGTCGCAGCCGGATCAGATCCCGATGCAAGGCGCGGATCCGTCGCTCCCGCTCGGCGGGGCCGGGTCGCAACCGCGAACGCTCGAAGCTGGATCGTTCCGACGGGTCCGGCAGGGCCGCTTGGGATTCCGGCGTGGCCAGGCTGGCGAACTGCGAGACCTGCTCCTTGCGGCCTTCCCGCATCTTGGCGGAGAGGCCCGGCTCGTGGTCGCTGAAGTAGAAGAAGTGGCCCGACGCGCCGGACTCCTGCCCCTGGAACATCAGGGGCGTCCCGGGGGCCAGCAAGAACACGCCCGTGATCGCGCGGAAGGCGGCCGGAGAGATGTTGTCGACCAACCGCTCGCCCCTGAGGCTGTTCGAGACCTGATCGTGGTTCTCCAGGTAGTTCACGAACCGTTCCAGCGGCACGCCCTTCGTGAACGTTCCCCGGCGCTTGCCTTGCCGGATATTCCGCTGCCCCTGATACAGGAACCCCCGCTTGAGCAGCGAGATGAGTTCCTGGGGCGTGCCGCGGTAGTCGCTGTAGTACGCCTCGCGGCGGCCGAGCACGGACTGCACCGCGACGTGGTGGAAATCCTCGCTCCAGACCGCGTCCAGGCCCATGCCGCCCTGCTCGATCGGACGGACGAGCTGCGACTCTTGCGGCTCGTTCTCGCCCATCACGATGGTCCTGCGGCCTTGCGACGAGTTCCTCACCGTCTGGCCGATCTCGGTGAGGATGTGCACACCGGATCGATCGAAGAACGCCTGGGTGGCGTCCAGTCTCAACCCATCAACATGGTAGTCTTCGACCCATTGCGCGACGCTGGCGAGGACGAACGCGCGGACGGGCTCGCAGTTGCCGCCGTCGAAGTTGATCGACGCGCCCCACTCGGTGTGCTGGCCGCCGTTGGTGAAGCATTCGGTGAACCGCTCCATCCAGTTCGACTCGGGGCCGAAGTGGTTGTAGACCACGTCGAGCACCACCCCGAGTCCGAGCCCGTGCGCGGTATTCACGAACCGCTGGAAATCCTCCGGCCGGCCGAAGCCGTGGTACGGGGCGAACCACTGGACGCCGTCGTATCCCCAGCCGAAAGCCCCCGGGAATTCGCCCACCGGCATCACCTGCACGGCGGTGATCCCGACGTCGACCAGTTCGTGGAGCTTCTTCCCGGCGGCGGCCCAGGTGCCCTCGGGCGTGAGGGTGCCGATGTGGATCTCGGAGAGCACCTGCCCCCGAAGCTCGATCCCGGGCCACGACGCATCGGTCCAGGCAAATCCGTCGGTCTCGACGATCTCCGACGGCCCGGCGGGCCCCTGGGGCTGGAACCGCGAGGCGGGGTCGGGGAAGAGGCCGTCGGGCAGCTTGTACCGATAGAGCGAACCGACGCCGGCCCCGGCGACCGGGCCCGACCAGAAGCCGTCGGCTGCCTTCTCCAACGCCCGGGTCGTCCCTCGCCCCGGGCCGCCTTCGAGCACGACCTCCACCGACCGGGCCCGCGGGCCCCAGACCCGGAAGTGGGCACCGGCCCCGTCGTCGAGGATCTCCGCACCGAAAGGCCGTCGTCGACTTCGACCGACGCTTGAAATCTCCGCCACGTGCGCCTCCCGGCATTGAGTCTGGTCGCCCGTCATGGCGAGAATCAAAACTCATGCCGGAACGCCTGACGCGTCAACCGCCCGCGACGACCATCGTGCCGCCCACCATCGCCAGGCCGTCGGGCGAGTCGATATCGCCGCTCGTTCCCTTGCCCACCAGATTGTTGAGCACCTGGACGCCCGAGCATGCGCCCCGGATTCTCAATGCCTCAAGCATCGTGGCGGGCGTCTTCCGATCGACGATCGTGCAGTCGCTGACCCGGGTGTTGCGCACGTCCCGGAGGTCGATCCCCCTGTGGGCCGGGTCGAGGATCTGGCACCCGGCGACGGTCACCTCGCGGCTGCCGGAAATCTCGACCGCGCCCCCCTGCTCCGCCGAGCCTGCGCGGACGGCCTCGACGATCAGGTTGGCGACGTTGATCCCGGCCGAGTCGCGGATGACGACCCCGTCAAGGTAGTCCTCCTTGTAGTCGGGGTTGTGGTCGATCGTGTTGGAGCCGATCACGATATGTCGGCACCTGTCGACGACGATCGAGTGCCTGAAGCCGGTCGCGAACGAGTTGCCGGTGACGTTGATCCCCCGGCAGGACCTGAGCCAGAGGTTCGTCGCCTGGCTCTGGAGGATGTTGCCGGCGATGGTCCAGAGCCCGGCGGAGCTCGACGCGGGCAGGTCGGCCCCCTCGATGCGGATGTTGGCGCCCGACGGGCTCTCCTTGGCCTGGATCGTGTTCGAGGCGATCGTGACCTCGCGGACGGTCCCCTGGCGCGAGTCGATCCAGACGTCGGCCGAATCGGGGTTGTTGACGTCGAAGTTGTACTCGATGTCGCAGCCGGTGATCTGAAGGTTGCGGACCTCGCTCCGCTCGACCTTGATGCCGGCGTGCACGTGATAGCTGATGTGCGAGCCGCTGATGATCGTCTGGTGCAGGTTCACGCCGTCGAAGTAAACCCCGATGCCCTTCTCACGGCCGTTGTAGATGTGGCAATGCGAGATCAGCACGTTCCGGTTGCGCTTCACGAGGTGCAAGCCGAACCGGCAGCGGCGGATGGCGACGCCGGTCAGGGTCGCCTGCATCGTGCCTTCGAGCCGGATGCCGTCGGTGTTGGGCTGGCCGCCGACGATCTCGATCTCGCTCACGGTCGGCATCCGCTGGCGGTCCCAGACGCCGCCCTTGAAGCCGGCGGGGTCGGCCGTCTTGTCGTGGCTGCCGACCAGGTGGAGTGCCGCGCCCGGTCCTTCCATGAGGATTCGCGCGATGCCGCCGGAGCCGTGGATCGAGACATAGCCGGTGCGGTCGAGGTCGACGACGATCGGGCGGGTGATCCGGAACGTCCCGCGCGACAGCACGACCCGGCCGTCGCCCCGGTCGACCGCGTGCTGGATGGCCTGGGTGTCGTCGACCTTGCCGTCGCCGACCGCGCCGAAGTCCTTGACGTTGCTCATGGGTTCACGCCCTTCGATATCGATCGTTGCCGTGGGGAGTCCCGACGGACGACCGGATTGGAGCGGAACCGGGGAGTGGTCGCAAGGGACCGCTCAGAGCGTCCCGAGGTAGGCGAGGAGGTCGCGGAGTTCCTCCAGAGTCAGGGATTTCCCCGGCGGCATGATCGAGCCCGGCCTGGGGGCGCGGTCCAGCACCTCCCCGCGGTGGAACGCCTTGCGGACGCCGTCTCCGAGGAGGACGGTCACCTTGGCGTTGGCCTCGCTCACCACCAGGCCGACGACCTCCAGGCCGTCGCGGATCCGCACCCGTTCGGACTCGAACCCCTGCGCGATCGTCCGGTCGGGGAACCGGATCGACTCGACGACCTGGGTGGGCGTCTGCCGCCTGAGGATCGCGGCGAGGTTGGGTCCGCCGCGCGATCGGCCGGCGGCGGCCGTCTCGTGACAGCGGACGCAGTCGAGGCGATCGGACCGGAACAGTTCCCGGCCGCGTGTGGCGTCTCCCTTTCTGGCCTCCGCGTCCCAACCGACGCCGGCGAGCGGATCGTCGGCCGTCGCGGCGGAGGAGTTGAGCGGGATCCAGAGGGCGGCGAGGATTCCGAGCCGGGCGGGGATGTTGACCGTTTTCATCGGGGGCACTTGAGTCGAAAAAAGAGGTTCAAGTCCGAAGCCCTTCCGGCGAGTTTACTCGACTTGACCGTTCCTGGGGAAAACTTTAGAGTCCGCGCCCAATAGGGTCAGTCTCGATCGATCGGTATCGACCTGAATCCCCCATTCCGCACGAACTCCGGGCAGGAGATCACAACCTCGCCGGCCGCAAGGATGCTGGCGGGCGGGGTTTGCGGCCGGCGAAGCTCTTCGCCCGGTCAGGGCCCGGAGGTGGCAAGGAGGCTCGGAATATGCGGCGCATGGACCAGTGGGTCTCTGGCAAGCGTAACGTCTTTGCCGCGATGACCTGGATCGCCCTCGGTTCCGCGGCCCTCGTCGCGAGTGCCGCCGACTCCAAGGGGAAGAAGAAGGAACCGCCGCCCCCCAAGAGCGACGAGACCGTCGCCAGCATGGCCTACGTCGTCTCCAGCGAGCTGAAGGTCGAGGGCGTGGGGCTGGTGGTGGGCCTGGATAACACCGGCTCGGAAGCACCGCCGTCGTGGTATCGAACCCAGATCCTCGACGAGATGCGCAAGAGCGGCATCGAGCACCCCGAGAAATTCCTCAGCTCCAAGACGACCTCGATCGTCATCGTCAAGGCGTCGATCCCGGCGGGCGTGACCACGAAGGACCGCTTCGACGTGGAGGTCGACCTGCCCCCGGCGAGCGGGACGACCAGCCTGGCCGGCGGGTACCTGATGGTCACCCAGCTCGGGCAGGTCATCAACACGGCGGCCGGACCGAAGTCGGACACGATCATGGCCGCGGCCGGCGGCTCGATCATGGTCGGGAACCAGGCCAAGCCGAACGACACCAAGGTCGGCCGCGTGCTCGGCGGCGGCCGGGCCAAGAAGGACATCCCCTACAGCCTGGTCATCCGAGACAACCGGAAGAGCATCCGGACGTCCAAGATGATCGAGAACGCCATCAAGGTCCGGTTCCACCAGATTGAGGGCGTCGACAGCAAGGGGATGGCCACGGCCAAGACCGACCAGTTGCTGGTCCTCAAGGTGCCCAAGGTCTACCACCACAACCAGTCCCGCTACTTCGAGATCATCCGGCACCTGCCGATCGTGACCGAGGCCCCCCTGCGCGCCCAGCGGCTGGAGACCTGGGGCAAGGAGCTGCTTGACTCGAAGAAGTCGGGCGTGGCGGCCCTGAAGCTCGAAGGCATGGGCCCCTCGGCGGTGCCGACGCTCAAGAACGGGCTCACCTCCCCGGACGCCCAGGTCAAGTTCTTCTCGGCGGAAGCCCTGGCCTACCTCGGGGATAGCTCCGGGGCGGATGTGCTGAGCGACACCGCGATCAAGCGGCCGGAGTTCCGCTCGTACGCCCTCAAGGCGCTCGCGGCGATGGACCAGTCGGCCGGCCTGATGCGGCTCCGCAACCTGATGGCCCAGGCCGACACCGAGCTGCGCTATGGGGCATTCGATGCCCTCCGCACCCAGGACGCCAACGACCCCTTCCTCGGCCAGATCGCCGTCTTCGACGCCCCGGTCCAGGCGGAGGTCGACGAGCCCGATGCGGCCATGACCTTGCAGATCTCGGGCGAATCCAAGAATCGTCGCAAGCCGCGCCGGGCGGAGCCGTTCACGCTCTACGTCGTGGACTGCGAAGGCCCCCCGATGATCCACGTGGCGCGGAACCTCCGCACCGAGGTCGTGATCTTCGGGAAGAACCAGCGTCTGCTGACCCCGGTCGTGCTCGGCCAGGGGGGGGCGATCCTGGTGAATGCCTCTGAGGCGGACAATCAGCTCCAGATTAGCAAGATCGTCGCGGGCGAGATCGATGCGCCGGGGAACCGGGTGAATTGCTCGCTCGACGTGGCGGATGCGATCCGGCACATCGCCCAGATGAACGCGAGCTACCCGGAGGTGGTGAACATCCTGGTCGCCGCCTTCCAGCAGAAGAACCTGCCGGGCCCCCTGGTGGTCGACGCCATCCCGCTGCCCACGAAGTCGTACTCGGAGGCGCAGCTCCTGGGCCAGACCGAGAAGGACAAGAAGGACGAGGCCGTGAAGAAGGCCTCGGCCGAGGCCGCCGAGAAGAAGCCCGGCCTGTTCCGGCGGATGTTCACCCGCAAGCCCGCCGAGCCGGCGAAGAAATAACCCGTTGGAGTGCGGCAGTCCGGCTGCCGCTTTCCGGGCGATTGAGGGCCGTCCTGAGGCCCTGTCGCCCATGAGACGTCCTCCCCTCGCCTCTCCACGGGAAATGCGGCAGCCGGACTGCCGCACCCCAAATCCACCCTCACGACCCACTCCACGGGCCTCCCCGGCCCTGATCGCGCGAGCCCGGCGGACCCCCCGCCTCACCTCGATCCGCAGACGCGGACGAACTCATCCTGACCCATCCTCAAGAAACGGGCCGCGAAACTCGAAAAATAGTCTTGACGGTCAGGTTCGCTACGGCAAGGAGGCGAGCAGCGACCCCCTTGGAGTGGCCCTGGACCGGTCAGCCTCCCCATTCGCAGGGGGAGGCGTCCCGAGTTTCGCGAACGGCTCCGCGACGGCTTCGTGCCCGAGCGGGGCTCCCCTAACCTCGCCGGCGTACCGGGCGCTTTGGGTCCGGGATCGTCGTGCCAATGGGGCGAATTCGGGAGTGTGGCACGGGTAAAGCGATGATCTCCGGATCAAATCGAAGCGTAGGAAGGGGGGCCCCGGCCCGTCCGACCGAGCTTCGGCCCTGCCCCGCGCCGACTTGGGTCCAACCGGAGGGGTGAGGAAACCTCCGAGGCCTCGCACCACGAATGGAGTGGAGTCCTCGATATGAAGAAGGTCTTTACAACCGGTCAGGTGGCGAAGATTTGCAAGGTCGCGCCCCGGACCGTGAGCAAGTGGTTCGACTCGGGCCGCTTGCGTGGATATAGGATCCCCGGTTCCCAGGACCGCCGGATCCCTCGTGAGCATCTGCTTCGGTTCCTCAAGGAGCACGGCATGCCGCTGGGCGACCTCGAGGCCGAGGTCTACCACAAGATCCTGGTCGTGGGCGCCGACGGCCCCATGCAGGGCGTCCTGCGTGAGCACCTCCGCGAGGGGGACGACTTCCGGATCGAGACGGCCGCGTCGGGTTTCGAAGCCGGCATCCGCGCCGAGAGCTTCCACCCCGATTGCATCATCATCGACCTCGCCGTCGGCCGCATCGAGGCCGGCCAGATCGCCCAGAACCTCCGCAAGAGCCCCGACCACATCAGCACGATCCTGGTGGCCCTCACCAGCGACGAGCCGGGCGAAGAACTCTACAAGCTCGGGTTCAATGACGCCTTCAAGAAGCCGTTCGACGGTGCCCTGCTCGCCGAGCGGGTCCGCCGCCTGATCTCGCAGAAGAAGGCCGACGAGAACTGAGGTTCCACCGGGCCGACCGACGAGCCACCCCGCCCTCCCCCGCGCGCCGTTCTCCTCCTCCAGGACCGGACCGTCGCGGCGCCCGAGGCGTGGCGGATGACTCGCTCACGACGGGCTCGGGACCTGCCCCGGCAACGGGACAGGTCCCGGGCCCGTCGCGTTTTCAACCGGACGCCGCTCCGGTATGATCGCCAATCCTGCGGATCGTTCCGTTTCCCCGCCGCACATCGGCCCGGGACCCTCGATGGCGAAGCCCCAGCCCGGCCCCCGAACCTGGAACCCCTCGATCCGCGCGACCGCGGCCACCCTCGGCCTGCTGGCGACGCTCGCCGTCCTCGTCACCATCGACGACCCCGGCATCACCATCGACGAGCCGCTCGACGTCCGCCCCGGCCGCACCTACCTGAGCACGCTCGGGGCGAGGGGACTGGGATTTTTCTCGAAAGAGATCGTCGACCTCGTGTTCCGCGACAACGCCGAGCATCCGCCGCTCGGGCGTTGGCTCCTCGGCCTCGCCTCAATGGGGGGCCAGACCGCCGAGATCGTCCTCCGGGGCGGCCCCGATCCCCTCGGCCTCTACGTCGTCTCCGGCCGGATCGCCCCGTCGTTGATCTTCGGGCTGATGGTCGGCCTGGTCGCGTCGACCGCCGGCCGGATCGGAGGTCTCCCGGCGGCAATCGGGGCCGGGCTCGCCCTGGTCTTCATGCCCCGGGTCTTCGCCCACGCGCACCTCGGGGCGCTCGACACCTTCATCGCCTACTTCTGGACCCTCGCCCTGATCTCGGCCGACCGTGCCCTGGCTTCGGAACGCCCTGTGCGCGGGATGGGCCTCGCCGGGATCGCCTGGGCCCTCGCGCTCCTGACCAAGATCCACGCCTGGCTACTGCCGCCGCTGATCTTCGCCTGGGCGATCGTCCGGCTGAGGCATTCTCCCGGCAAGGCGGTCGCCGCGTTCGGTGTCTGGCTGGCGGTCGGGCTCTCGCTCTACGTCCTCGGCTGGCCCTGGCTCTGGTACGACCTGCCGGGGCGACTCGCTCGCTACCTCGGCACCGGGGTGGACCGGATCACGATCCGGACGCTCTACTTCGGGACCGTCTACGAGGACAAGGCTGTCCCCTGGCATTACCCCTGGTTCTACTTCGCAGTGACCGTGCCGGTCGGCTTGCACCTTCTGGGGCTCTGGGGGACCTGGACCGGAGTTCGGCGCGCGAGGGACGGCGAGCGACTCCCGCTCCTCCTCCTGGCCTCGATCGGGATGTTCCTCCTCTTGTTCAGCACGAGGACGCCCGTCTATGACGGCGAGCGGCTGTTCCTGCCGGCGTTCCCGCTCTGGGCCATCCTGATCGGGCTGGGCTTCGGCAACCTCTGGGGCCGGTCCGCCCGGAACGGGAACGTCGCGCTCGGTGTCGTCCTGGCCGCGCAGGCGTATGGGGTGGTGATGATCCATCCCTATGGACTCAGCTACTACAACCTGTTGGTCGGGGGGCTCCCGGGAGCCGAGAAGCTCGGCCTGGAGCTGACCTACTGGGGCGACGCGGTCGACAAGGGGTTGCTCAACGCCCTGGCCTCCAATGGCAAGGCCGGTGAGGACGCCGCGCTGGCTCCGACGCTTGCCCCCGAGCAGGGGAAGGTCAACACCACCCGGCCCATGGCGGGCGTGCCGATCATCCTGGCCGACCAGGATCAGGCCGGCCGATCCAGGTGGTTGATCGTCTCCAGGCGCGAGGCCTACTGGTCGCCGGAGGTCCGAAAGCGGGTCGAGGCCGACCCCGCCGTCCTTGTCCGGAGCCGGCACGGGGTGTGGCTTTCGAGGCTCCTGAAACGGGCGCCTTGAACCGATCGGCCGAGTTTTGCAAAGGACCCCTAGCCGATCGTCGGACGTTCTGTAAAATACGTTCAGAATGAATTGAACGATGAGGTCGCAGGCCATGTCCGAACTGACACACTTCGACGAACGTGGGGCCAGTCGGATGGTCGACGTCTCGAAGAAGGACGTCACGGCCCGCTCGGCCACGGCCTCCGGACACGTCCGGATGGAGCCGGCGACCCTGGCCCTGATCCTCGACCGCTTGCTGGCCAAGGGGGACGTCCTGGAGGTGGCCCGGATCGCGGGCATCCAGGCGGCGAAGAAGACCGGCGACCTGATCCCGCTCTGCCACCCGCTCGGCCTCGACTCGGTCGAGATCGACTTCCAGTCGCTCGATGCCCGGACGCTGGGCATCCGTGCCACGACCAAGGTCTGGGGCCGGACGGGCGTCGAGATGGAGGCGCTCGCCGCCGTCTCGGTCGCCGCGCTCACGGTCTACGACATGTGCAAGGCCGTCGATCGCACGATGACGATCGGCGAGATCCGGCTCGAAGAAAAGACCGGGGGGCGGAGCGGGACGTTCCGTCGCGAATCGAAATGAGCACGGCCCAGCCGCTGGAACCGATCGCCACCCACGCCGCCAATGGCCGCATGGCCGGCGACAAAACACGCCCGACGCTGACGACCGGCGCCGGGATGACTGACGTCCCCACGAGGAGCCCTGGCATGCCGACGACGACCATGCCCACCAGCGAGGAGACCCGAACCCGTCTCTCCGCCGTCTTCGCGCCCATCGCCCGGGAACTCGACATCTCCGACCGGATCTTCGCCGAGGAACTCGCGAGCAAGTACCCGTTCGTCCAGCAGCTCGTGGACCACTGCCACGACTTCCAGGGCAAGCGACTTCGCCCCGCGCTCGTCCTCCTCACCGGCCAGGCCTGCGGCGGCAACACCGACGCCCACCCGGTCGTAGCGGCCGTCGTCGAGATGATCCATACGGCCACGCTCGTCCACGACGACATCCTCGACGAGGCGATGATCCGCCGCCACTCGGCCACGGTCAACGCCGAGTGGGGCAACGAGACCGCCGTCCTCCTCGGCGACTACCTCTTCACGCACGCGTTCCACCTCGCCGCGTCGCTCGAATCGACCCTCGCCTGCCGCTGGATCGGCCGCGCCACGAACCTCGTCTGTGAAGGCGAGATGCAGCAGGTCAACAACCGCGGCAACCTCGAACTCGACGAGCAATCGTACTTCTCGATCATCCGGGGCAAGACCGCCGAGCTGACCGCCGTCTCTTGCCGACTCGGCGCCCACTACGCCGGGGCCGACGAGGCCGTCGTACACCAGATGGACAACTACGGCCGCGACCTCGGATGCGCCTTCCAGATCGCCGACGACGTCCTCGACCTCTGGGGCGACGAGCACAAGACGGGCAAGTCGCTCGGCACCGACCTCGAAAAGCAGAAGCTGACGCTCCCGATCATCCGCCTCCTGAACGTCGCGCCCCCTGAGGTTGCTGCAGAGGTCCGATCGCTGCTCAACGAGGCCCGGCCCGAGAACCGGACGATCCTCCGCCCCTTGCTCGAAGAGCACGGCGCCCTCGATTACGCCTGGGAGCAGGCCAAACTCTTCGCCGCCCGCGCCTCGTCCGCCCTGGACGTCCTGCCCGACTCACCGGCCAAGACCATCCTCCGCAACCTCACTCTCTATGTGGTGAGGCGCAACGCGTAAGGTGGGCAACCCCTCACCATCGCATCGGCATGCCTCACGGGCATGGGATGCGTGGGCCGGTTGAATGGGCAACGATTATGGATGCTGGCCGGTGCTGTGGTGGGCGGTGCCCACCCCACGGAGATGGGCCGTCTCCTCACCGGCGATCGCGGAGGCTACGAGACGGATCGCGTCGGCCAGCCTCGGGCCGGGGCGGGCGAAGAAGGCGGAGCCGTCGGTCAAGGAGACGCGTCCGTCTCGGACGGCCCGAAGGCGTTGCCACTCGGGCCGGGCCTGGAGCGTGGGCCATTCTTCGAGCGATCGCTCGATGGTGAACCCGCACGGGGCGAGCAGGATCACGTCCGGGTCGGCCGCGTGGATCTCGTCCCAGGTCACCCGGCGCGACTTCTCGCCGGCCTTCCCCAGGACCTCGATCCCACCGCCTCGTTCGGTCAGTTCCGGGTTCCAGTGCCCCGAGGTGAACGGCGGGTCGAGCCATTCGAGCAGCACCATGCGCACCGGCGGGCTCGATTCCAGGCAGGCGACCTCGGCCGTGATCGCGTCGAACCGGGCGATGAGTTCCTCGGCCTTCTCGCGGGCATCGAGCAGGTCGCCGAGGCGGCGGAACATCGCGAACAGCCCGGCCAGGTCGGTCGGATTCACGCTCTCGACCGGCGGCGAGCCGGGGAGGCTCATGGCCGCGCGGCGGACGGTGCGCTCATTGACCGCGCAGACGTCGCACTGCTCCTGGGTCAGGATCAGGTCCGGCCGGCACTCGGCCAGGGCGGTCTCGTCCAGTTCATAGAGCCCGCCCCGCTCTTCGCTCACCAGCGTGTCGATTTCCGCGCTCGTTGCCGTCTCCGTCAGCTTGCTCCGCGTCAGGTGCGGCAGCAGTTCGACGCCCGGCGGGTAGTCGCACTCGTGGGTCACGCCCACGAGTTCATCGCCCCGCCCCAGCGCCGCCACGAGTTCGGTCAACGACGGCAAGAGGCTGACGATCCGCATGACCACCCCCCGGAGTGCGGACGCTTGTTTCCGTTCTCGCCAGGCGGGAGCTTGCTCCCGAGATCGCTCATCCGGGCGACAGCAGTGACCTTCGATCGGTTGCGCGGAGCAAGCTCCGCGACAACAGGGCGGAAGCGAACTTCCGCACTCCACGCCTTCGATGTTCCGATCTCGCCCGGCGGGAGCTTGACTCCAGGTTAGCAGATATGCTGAAGGTCCGTCGTCGGGCCGACGGTGACGATCGACATGGGGAGGAGCGGCCAGGCGTCGAGGATGCGCTTCAGGTCGTCGAGCGTGACGGCCTGGAAGAGTTCCATCTCGCGGGCGACCGGCAGGTAATCGCGGCGGTACATCCAGTGGAACCCGAGCGAGCCGAGGCGGCCCATGGGGCGCTCGCTGCGGAGGACGGTCCGGGCCATGACCTTGTTCTTGGCCTGGTTCAGCTCGTCCTCGCCGATCGGGCTGGCCATGGTCTCGCGGTAGAGTTCGGAGATCCGCCCCAGGTTCGCTTGCGTCTCGCCGGGCTCGCAGCTCAGAAAGGTGTAGAACGCGCCCGCCTGATTGTAGTCCTGATACGAGAGTTCGGCGCCGTCGGCATAGCCCGGGTCCACCAGCGTCCAGTAGAGGCGCGAGCCCGTGTGGTCGCCGAGGATGGTCGCGAGCAACTGGGCGGCGTAGCGGTCGGCACTTTCGAGCGAGGGGGCGTCGGACACGCCGATGATCGTCTGCTGGTTGTCCTCGGCCCTCAGCAGGGCCTGGAAGCCGTGCGTCCCCCTCGGCGGCATGGCCGCGCGCGAGGTCGGCGGGCCGGACCACGTCGCGCAGAACTTGTTGGCCAGTCCGACGATCTCATCCCAGTCCGACTTGCCCGCGAACCCGAGGACGATGTTCGTCGGGGCGTACTTGTGCGCGAAGTAGTCGCGCATCTGATCGACCTTGAGGGCGGTGATGGAGTCGACCGTGCCGAGGATGCTCTGGCCGAGCGGGTGCGACCCGAAGTGGACCTCCTTGGCCGCGTCGTAGGCGACGGACATCGGATTGTCCTGATACATCCGGATCTCTTCGATGATCACCTTCTTCTCGGTGTCGAAGTCGTCCTCGCGGAGGCTCGGGCGGAGGATGTCGGAGAGGACCTCGAACGAGCGCGGGAGGTACTCGGGCAGGCAGGTCACGTGATAGAACGTGTCCTCCTCCGACGTCTGCGCGTTGTGCTTGGCCCCGACGCGGTCGAAGTCGCGGTTGACCTGGAGGGCGTCGCGGTTGGGCGTCCCCTTGAAGATCATGTGCTCGAGGAAGTGCGAGACGCCGGCCAGCTCGGGCGACTCGTCGCGGCTGCCCGCCTTGACGAAGAAGCCCGCGGCGACCGAGTGCGCCTGGTCATTCAACTCGGCGATGACCGTGAGGCCGTTGTCGAGGACGGTCTGGTGGAATCGCAACGGTCAGGCCTCCGGGAACGTGAGCGGGTTGGGGCCCAGGGTCAGCAAGGTCAGCGGGCCGGCGGGCTGCCGCTTGACGAAGTCGGTCACGCCGTCGGCCGACAGGCCGCCGAGCGCCGTCGAGATCTCGTCCAGCGAGCGGACCCGGCCGAGATAGTACCAGTCGGACGCGAGCGAGCCCGACCGGCTCATGCTCGACTCCTGCTGCATGATGAGCGAGCTCTTGAGCCCGGCCTTCATCGTCTCCAGCTCCTCGGATTCGACCCCGTCGCGCCCGAGGCGCTCGATCTCGGCCAGGGTCACATCCAGGGTCTCCTGCGCCCGCTCGTTCGAGGTCCCCGCGTAGCAGACCACGGCGGCCCGGTCGCGCTGGCTCTCGTAGGAGGAGTAGACCGAGTAGCAGAGCCCGCGCTTCTCGCGGACCTCGGTGAACAGCCGGGCCGATGAGTAGCCGCCGAGGATCCCGACGGACGCCCGGGCGAGGTAGTAATCGGGGCTCTGGATGGTCACCGTGGGGAAGGCGATGGCGACCTGGGTCTGCTGGGTCTCGCGGGGGATGTGGTCGCGGAGCGGCCCGGTCGGCCTGAGCTGGACGGCCGGGTCGGGCTGCGGGGCCCAGTCGCTGAAGAGCCGGCCGACGGCGTCCTTGAGCGCCTCCCACTCGATCGCCCCGGCGACCGCCAGGATCGCCCCATTGGGCCGGAAGTGACGGGCATGGAAGGCGCGGAGGTCGTCGGGGGTCGCGGCGTTGACGCCCTCGGGGTTCCCCGGCGCGGGGCGGCCCCAGGGGTCGGGGAAATGCCGCCTGCGCAACTCGTAGATGACCTTCGAGCCCGGGTCGTCCTCCAGGCTCTGGAGCGACTGGAGCGTCAAGGACTGGATCGACTCGAATTCCTCACCGTCCAGATGCGGGCGGAGCAGGACGTCGGCGTAGATCTCCAGCGCCGGGAGGATGTTCCGGCCGAGGGTCGCGGCGGAGACGCTGGTGTGGACCGTCTGGGCGGACTCGCCGTGGCTGACGCCGAGGTTGTCGAGGTCGCCGAGGAGCTGCCGGCTGTCGCGATCGCCCGCGCCCCGCATCATCCACTCGGAGAGCATCGTGGCCGTGCCGCCGAGTCCCTCCTTCTCGAACGCCGCCCCGGCGGGGACCAGGAACGAGAACGCCGCGGACTGCACCCCGGGCATCGTCTCGGCGACCAGCACCAGCCCGTTGGGGAAACGATGGGACGACACCGTCGCATCCGACACGATGACCTCGATCCGTTGCAGGGAAACTCGCGGCCCGATGGGTCCGACACCGGCGCGTCTCGGGGCGATTCCATCCCGACCCGGAACCAATCAGCTATCGACGGCCTTGTAGAGCGTCTTGGAGCGCCGGAAGCCGAGGGTCCGGTAGAGCCGGACGGCCCCGAGGTTCTCGGCGGTGACTTCCAGGTACGCCCGCCGCAGGCCCGCCTGGTAGAAGCCTTCCAGGGCCTGCCGCACCAGGGCCCGGCCGAGCCCCTGGCCCCGATAGGTCGGGACCACGCCGACGTTCTGGATCGCGCCGAGCGGCCCCCGGTCCATGACCCCCTGGATCGTGCCAACATACCCCTCGGGCGAGGCGATCAGCCAGGTCGCCCCCGCGAGAAAACCCGGCTTGCGTCGGATCTCCCGCATCAGGCGCTGGCAGCCGCTCCGCTGGCCCAGGCAGGGGAAGACGTGGGCGTCGATCTCGTCGCGGAAGCTGAGGTACTTCACCTCGGCGTGGTGCTCGGCCAGCGCCTCATCCCAGGGGACCCACTCGAATGGCGATGGCAACCGCGGCGGAGGGAGCGAGCCATCGAGGTCGATCTCCATCCGGAACCGCTTGTAGTACGTGATCGCCATCGACATGTCCGGCCCGATCCACGGAACACGCGCTTGGGGGTCTGAGACGACCGGGACATTCTAGGAAAAGGTAAGAGGAGGGGTCAACGTGGGTCCAACGCGGGTTCTCGGGCGCTCAGTCGAGCGGGTCCCCCGCCTCCGACGGACCCTTCGCGCCGCTGTCCGGCCGGGCGATGAGCATCGGGATCGCCAGGCCGTGCCGGACCTTGTCCACCGTCTGGCCGAAGAGCAGGTCCCGGACCAGCCCGTGCCCGTGCGACCCGACCACGAGCAGGTCTACCGGCGACGCCTTCAACTGGGCCACCAGCTTGCCCGCCCGGTCGGTCCCGTGCAGCAGGACCGTCTTCGCGTGGTAGCCGCGATCCTTGAGGACCGTCGCCACCTCGTTCAGGTACCTCTCGTCCGACTCGCTGTGGCGGTCGGCGGTGTCCTCGCCGTAGACGCTGGTCATCGGGGTGTCCACGACGTGCAGCAGGACGATCTCGGTCTTGCCCGGCTGGCAGAACCCGAGGGCCCGGCTGAGGATCTCGGCGTCATTCGGGTTGTGTTCGAGGGCGACGCCGATCGTGACGACCTTCCTCGGCCGGAGCGCGTCGGCCCAGTCGAGTTCCAGGGTCGGCGGGGGCATCCAGGCGCCCGAGGGCGAGACCAGCGGCTTGAGCGTCACCCAGGCGAGCAGCACGCCCACCCCGCCCGCGATCCCGTAGAGTACCCCCGCGACGATCCAGCTCAGCGGGATCGGCCCGAAGGCGATGCCCGAGGCCCCGGCGGCGTCCGTCCATTCGGCGATCTTGTCCAGCACCAGCTTGGCGTTGAGCGCCACGATGATCGCCGCCGTGACCCACGCCAGGATCTGCCCCCACCAGGCGGTGGCGAACTCGCCCATGTTCCGGCGGTTCGAGGTGAAGTGGATCAACGGGATGACCGCGAATGAGAGCTGCAAGCTCAGCACGACCTGGCTCAGCACCAGGAGCTGCTGGGTCGACGACTCCCCGACCATCGAGATCACGATCACCGCCGGGACCAGGGCCAGCAACCGCGTGATCAGCCGTCGCAGCCACGGGGCCAGCCGGATGTGGAGGTAGCCCTCCATCACGATCTGACCGGCGAGCGTCCCGGTGAGGGTCGAACTCTGGCCGGCGCAGAGGAGCGCGATCCCGAACAGATAGGGCGCGGCCGAGTGCAGGAACGAAGGCAGCAGCTTGTACGCCTCCTCGATGCTCGCGACCTCGGCCTTGCCGTAGAACACCGTGGCGCTGACGACCAGGATGGCGGCGTTGACGAAGAACGCCGCGTTGAGCGCGACGGCCGAGTCGATGAGGTTGTACTTGCAGGCCTGGGCCTTGCTTGCGGAGTCCGCCCCGATCCGCCTCGATTGCACCAGCGCCGAGTGCAAATAGAGGTTGTGGGGCATGACGGTCGCCCCGAGGATCCCGATGGCCACCACCAGGGCATCGCCCGAGAGCAGCGTCGGCTTGAACCCGGCGGCGACCTCCATCAGGTTCGGCTTCGCCAGGAAGATCTGGACCAGGAAGCACAGCCCGATCGTCGCAACCAGAGCCAGGACCAGGGCTTCCATCTTCCGCATGCCGAACTTCTGGAGCCACAGCAGCAGGAACGTGTCTAGCGCAGTGATCACGCAGCCCCAGAGCAAGGGCATCCCGAAGAGCAGCTTGAGGGCGATGATCGTCCCCAGCACCTCGGCGAGGTCGGTCGCCGCAATGGCGATCTCGGCCAGGACCCAGAGCATGCCGTTGACCCGCGGCGAATACTCCGCGCGGCAGGCCTGGGCCAGGTCGTGGCCGGTGACCACCCCCAGCCTGGCCGACAGGGTCTGGAGCAGGACGGCCATCAGGTTGGACATCAGCAGGACCCAGACCAGCGAGTAGCCGAACCGGGCCCCGCCCTCCAGGTCCGTCGCCCAGTTGCCCGGGTCCATGTAGCCGACGCTCACCAGGTACGCCGGGCCCATGAACGCGAACAGTCGCTTGAGCGGGTTGGCCTGCTCCACTCCCACCGTCCCGTGGACCTCCTCGAGTGACCGACGCTCCTCACCGCCCGAACGCGCCGCCAGGGCCATCCTGCCTGCCTCCCGGTTTCGAAATCGACGGAACAAAGCCATTCTTCGCCCCAGCGTACCGGGATCTCCAGGCCGGGGCAAGTTGGGATTTTGGAATCTTTGCTTTTAGAGTTTTGGTTGCCCAAAATCGGATTGGGTTCGTTTGGCACGGGCCCTGCATCCTACCTTCGAATGACGGCCGCCCGAAATGCTGGCGGCGGAACTCAAGACGGAGACACACCATGCGGACGATCACCGGGCTCTTGCTGGCGGGCGGGCTGGTCCTGGGACTGGCGGGCGAATCCAAGGCGCAGGTCGGCATCTCGATCGGCAACCCCTACAACGGCGGCATCAACATCGGGACGGGCGGTTACGCCAATCCGTACTACGGTTACGGCTACGGCTACCCCAGCACGACCACTTACTACAACTCGGGCTACCGCGGCTATGTGGCGCCGGGCTACTCGACCTACAACTATGGCTACAGCTCACCGTACTACGGAAACTCCTATCGGAACTACGGTTACGGCCGGGGCTATTACCGCGGCAATCGCGGCGTCGGCGTCCCGTTCTTCGGTGGCCGCCGCTGGCGTTGAGCGGACGAAACCCTGATCCCTCGATCGGGACACCAAGGGGAGGCCTGAGCCGCAACGCCCGGGTCTCTCCTTTCGGCGTTTTTCGGGAATCCGAGGCCCCTCGGCGAATCGGTGTCGTAAACTTGAAGGTCCGAACCCGACCCGATCGACCCCGAGATCCCAAAGCCCGGTTGGGAAGTCTGGAGATTCCGATGCGGACCCTGATCGGCGGCCTGCTCCTAGCCGCCGCGTTCTCGTTGATGACGGCCTCGTCCCACGCTCAGGCCCCTGCCCGCACTCCCCGCGTCACCATCGCCGCCCCCGGCGACGTCTACGCCCCGCCCGGGAACTACGGCGTGAGCTACGGTTGGGCCTCCTACGGCTCGATCCGAACCTACAGCGCCTACAGCTCGCCCTATGGCGGCGGCTACGGCTACGGCTATCCGCCCGCGACCGTCCTGCCCGGTGCCTTCGGCGCGGGCCTGTGGCGTGCGGGGGCTTCCGCCCCCGGCTACATGTACGGCGCGAACGGCTACTCGACGTTCACCTACCCCTACAAGGCCGGGGCCTGGTCGCCCGCTGTCGGTGCCTACGCCCCCGGCTTCGGGCCGGGCTTCCAGTCGCCCGTGATGTTCGGGCCCTGAGCCTCGACCGTTCGAAGGCCGCCGATCCTTGCGATTGACGACCCCTCCGGGCCGCCCCTACCATGGGGCCCGGCGGGGTCGTTTGCGTTCCGGAACCGCCCGAAACTCTCTCGGCAACTCTCATTCGAAAGAAAAAGGACGGCGCGGGATGGTCTTCCCCAAGGTGGCGAAGGTTCGGCAAGCGGTCCCCCAACCCCGGGTCGCGGACATCCCCGGCACGGTCAAGCGCCTGATCGAGGAGAGCGGACTGCGCAAGCGGGTTCCCGCCGGCGGTACGATCGCGCTCGGAGTGGGAAGCCGAGGGATCACCACCATCCCCGTGATCGCGAAGGCCGCCGTCGAGACCCTGAAGGGCATGGGCTACAAGCCCTTCATCGTCGCCGCGATGGGATCCCACGGCGGGGCGACCTCCGAGGGCCAGCGCGAACTCCTCGCCGGCTACGGCATCACGCCCGAGGCGATGGGCGTCGAGGTCCGCACCGACATGGACTCGGTCGTGCTCGGCACCAACCCCGTCGGATTGCCGATCTATTTCGACCGCAACGCGTTGGGCGCCGACGGCATCGTCCTCCTGAACCGGGTCAAGCCGCACACCGACTTCGTGGGCGACTACGAGTCGGGCGTCCTCAAGATGCTCGTGATCGGCCTTGGCAAGCGCGAAGGGGCCAGCCAGATCCACAAGCTCGGCCTCCGCGGGATGCGCGAGGTCCTGCCGGCGGTCGGCAAGTTCCTGGTCCAGAATACCAAGTTCGCCCTCGGCCTGGCCGTTCTGGAAAATGCCGAGGATGTGCCGGCCGAGATCGTCGCGGTCGAGCCCGAGACGATCCTCGACGTCGAGCCGGGCCTGCTCCAGAAGGCGCGCAACCTCATGGGACGCTTGCCGTTCGATCAGATCGACGTGCTGATTGTCGGCGAGATCGGCAAGAACTACTCGGGAGCGGGGATGGACCCGAACGTCATCGGCCGGCTGATGGTCGAGACCATGCCCGACTTCCCCCGCCCGCTGGTCACCCGATTGGCCGTGCTCGACGTCTCCGAGGAGAGCCACGGCAATATCGTGGGCGTCGGGTTCGCCGACCTCACGACCGACAGACTCGTCAGTAAGCTGGAGCCGGGGCCGTTCCGGATCAACGTCCTGACCTCTTGCTTCCTGGAACGGGCGCGGATCCCGATCACGATGCCGACCGACCGCGAAGTGATCGCCTCGTGCCTCGACACCTGCTGGCGGATTGACCCCAGCGAGGCTCGGATGGTCTTGATCCCCAACACCCTGGAAGTCAACACCCTGTGGGTCACGGAGCCGCTCGCGGCGGAGGTCCGGGACCACCCGCACCTGTCGTTCGAGTCGGACTTCGAGGAGCTGCCGTACTCCATCGACGGGACGCTCGACCAGGAGTCGATGTTCCCCGAGAGCGTCCGGGGCCGCCGCGCCGCCGGTCATGCCTACGCCGCCCACTGAGCGAACAGGGCCGGACTTTCACGTACAATGCACGAGGCGAGCGAGGGAGACGCGGTTCCCTCGCTCGCCTTTCGTCCGTGGTCGCTGGATGTCCGCGTCAGTGCGCGTCCTTGGTTTGCGGGGTGTCGGTGAAGATCTTGGGGAAGGTCGTCGCGTTCGCGCCCCGCTTGAAGGAGTATTCGGGCTCCAGCGACTTGGGCAGCGTCTCGCCCCGCATCAGGGTCGTCGCGGTGACGACGGCCTTGCGGACCTGCGCCCCGAGGTTCCGTTCCACGAGGGCCGAGACCTGACCGAGCGCAGCGATGTCCATGCCGGATTTGCTCGAGGTGTAGCCGCCGATGAGATACTTGTAGGTCCCCTTGCCCTCGCTCCGCACCGTGACGGCCGCATTCAGCGCGAGGTCGCCGTCGGCGAGGACCACCTGGACGTCGGGGACCGCCCGGACGGCTTCGAGCAGTTGCTTCTGGGTGTCGGTCGTCTCGCCCTTGACGACCAGCGTCTTGACGACGTTCAGCCCTGACTTCCTCGCGACCTCCTCGAACGACTTGGACCGCTCCAGGTTCACGGGGTCCTCGGTCTGGTCGCTCACGAGGATGGCCTTCGCCTTCGGATCGACCTTCTCGCGCCTCATGTCGTCGAGCACGGCGTCCACGATCCGCTTGGAGTAATCCAGGTTGCCGGCGGGCCGGATGAGCCGGAAGTCCTCGGTCGAGCCGGGCTTCTTGACCCCCCGGTTCAGGACGATGACGGTCGCCTTCTTCGCCTCGGCGTCGGCGAGGGTCTGGGCAATCCCCTTGGGATCCATGGGAAGGATGATGATGCCGGTGGCCCCCTGGGCGACGGCCTCCTTCACGAACTTGGCCTGCTCCGTCGCCTGATCGGCCGGGGACTTGGCGGCGTCGGGCCGGAAGACACGGTATGTGACCTTCTCGCGGCCCGCTTCGATCCGGGCGAGCTGCTCCCAGATCCGATATTCGAGCGAGTCGTCGCCGGGGAAGACGACCACCAGCTCCTTGGCCTTGGTGCCGCTGGCCGCGTTGCTCGCGGACTTCAGGGCCTTCGGCTGAGGCGGCAGCATCTGGGCCGAGTCGCAGCCGATCCCCGCCAGGACGAAGCCACCGAGGCAGGCGAGTCCCATCCTTCGAATCCAACCACCGCGCATCGCCGATGATCCTCCCCGGACAACAACGGTCCGGCCGCGTCGTCCCCGGCCAGACTCGCATGTAAGACGTGTCGAGGAATGGAGAAAAGGCAGACCGTCGCCGGGGACGCCAGTATCTTACTCCAATGTCCCCCGCCCCGCCCAGCGGGACGATCCGGGCCGCGCCGGCACCTCCGACTCCACAGCCCGCCTCTCCAGGTTGAACCGGGTCCCGCAGCGGTCGAGGATCACCGCGTCGACCGTCGCCACGACCCCCGTCGATTGGCCCAGGATCTCGTCCGGGTCCGGCACCACCTCCGCCCGCCAGTCCCAGCCGGAGGGTCATCACCTTAAAGAATCGAATCGCAGGTCAGCCCTGTAAGGTGCGCCGGACTCGTCCTCGCGGCGGGTCCTTCCGAACCAACGCCCTGTCGGTTCGCTGCGGCTCGGCCGAGTCGCAGCGCACCCACCCCTTCCATGGTGAAAGAGATGCTGGAAAATGGCGGATCTCGATCGCAACACCGGAGGCTGAGTAAGCCAAGCTAAATAGATAAAATAGAGAAGGCAAACCTTGCGTGACCTCATGCAATCGGGCGTTATTCACGCAAGCGAGACGATATCATTTGCAGGTCTTATGCAGTCGGTCGCTCCCAGGGCTTTCGGGTCCGAATCGAGCAAGTCCCTGAGAGTAATTGGCTTACAGCGATTCGTTTCGCCATAAGTCTTTATCGCTGTCACCTCGGAACGGTTGGTTCAGCCCTTCCTACCGGGAAAAGCCGGGGCTTTGACCTTGCAGTTTGGATGGGGGGCCGCGATAATCACGCGATGCGCGGTCCACCCGGACCGCTTTTTCGTCACCTGACCCCAACTGACCCGGACAAGGCTCCGAGGCCACGAGGGCCTCTGGCCTCCGGCGGCAGCACCCCTCATCTCAACGGGTGAGCGGGCGGATGGAGCGGTCGTCGCCGGTCGCGGGCTTTTCGGATCGAGAATGAGTTAGCCATGGCCGAAGCGGTCAAGATTCAGGCGGAGCCTCGCGATCCCCAGAAGAATCGCGGCACCGGTTCGCGGGTGGCCCGCAAGCTCCGCGCCAAGGGACGCATCCCCGCGATCATCTACGGGCACAAGCAGACCCCGACCCCCGTCTCGCTGACCCGAGAGAGCGTCTGGGAGATGCTCAAGAAGTCGACCCACCTGGCGGAACTCCAGTTCGGCGGCTCGTCCGAGACCGTCATGGTCCGCGAGCTCCAGTGGGACCACCTCGGCAAGGAAATCATCCACGTCGACTTCGCCCGCGTTTCGGCGGATGAGGCGATCCACACCGAGGTCCACGTCGAGATTCGCGGCGTCTCCCCCGGTGCCAGCCAGGGCGGGACGCTCGAGATCCTCGTGCACGAGATCCCGGTCATCTGCCCCGCCAACGCCATCCCCGACGCCCTCAAGGTCGACGTCAGCAACCTCCAGATCGGCGAGGCGGTCCATGCCAAGGATCTCGCCCTGCCGGCCGGCGTCAAGCTGAACATCGACCCCGAGACGCTCGTCGTCCACGTCGTCAGCCGCGCCGCGGAGCCGGCCCCGGCCGAGGGCGAGACTGTGAGCCAGCCCGAGGTCATCAAGCCCGAGCGGAAGGAAAAGGACAAGGACTGAGCCGGCACGGAGATGGCCGGCCCCTCGCGTCGAGCGATTGACGCCGGCCGGCCGGTTCTCGGCCGACTCGACCTCGTCTCAAGGTGACGCCAACCGGTATGGTCAAGCTCGTCGTCGGGCTCGGGAATCCTGGGACCAAGTACGAAGGGACCCGCCACAACATCGGATTCGAAGCGGTCGACCGCATCGCGTCGGCCGGCTCGGGTGCGAAGTTCGCCGCCAAGTTCGACGGCCTCCTCGCGGAGGCCGAGATCGACTTCAAGAGGGTCCTGCTGCTCAAGCCGCAGACCTTCATGAATCTGAGCGGCCGGAGCGTGGCCCAGGCGGCCCGGTTCTACAAGATCCCCCTGACCGACATCCTGGTGATCTGCGACGACCTGACCCTCCCCCTCGGCAAGCTCCGGATCCGCGCAGGCGGGTCCGACGGCGGCCAGAAGGGGCTCCGGGACATCGCCGCCCACCTGGGGACGGACGAGTACCCGAGGCTCCGGATCGGGATCGGCGAACGCGGCCCGATCGAGGCCGCCGACTTCGTCCTGAGCCGGTTCCGGTCCGCCGAGGTGCCCGTCGTCGATGACGCCCTGATCCTCACCGCGCAGGCGGTGGCCGTCTGGACCTCGCAGGGGCTCCCGGCGGCGATGAACCGATTCAACGGGCCCACCGGGTCCAAGTGACCGGCCCCGCCATCCGACAGACTGTCTGACGTATCCAACACCCGATCGCACGCCAAGCCCAAAGCCCACGACGGCCGGTTCCGATCGGCCCCGCCGCTGGAGGATTCGCCCTTGTCAGTTAATACGTATGAAGGGATGTTCCTGCTCGACAGCGCCAAGGTCGCCGTCTCCTGGGATGACGCCGTCCGTCAGGTCCACGACATCCTCGCCAAGCACAACGCCGAGATCGTCGCCAGCCGCCAGTGGGACGAGCGCCGGCTCGCCTACGCGGTCGAAGGCCACAAGAAGGGCACGTACCTTCTGACCTACTTCAAGACCGACGGCTCCGCCCTCAAGGAGATCGTCTCCGACTGCCACCTCAACGACGTCATCCTCCGCGAGCTGATCCTCAAGGTCCACCCCAAGCTCGTCGACCTCCTGGTCGACCGGGCCATGAATTCGACCCCCGGATCCGAAGACGAGGATCGCCGCGAGGAGGAGATGGACGATCGTCCCCGCCGCCGCCGCCGGGACGACTGAGGACCTGGGTGATGGGGAATGGGTGATGGGTGAGCGGGGAGGATGGGGTGACCTGTCTACTTTTCCCTTAACCCATCACGCATAAGCCATCAACCGTCCCCAGCCTTCCCATCCTGTCTTTCCGCTGGATCGTGTTGATCCGGGACGACCTCGATAACCGATACCGACTCCGGGCCCCTGCCAAGTTGGGCCCGCGAACTTGTCTCCGGCCGGACCCTGTGGTACAGTCCCGATAGGGAACAAGCGTTTACCGCTGGGTCGCGGGGATGCGAGGCGGACGGGTCAGACCGGGCCTCGGGTTTCAGTCGAGGTCCGTCAGTGGGAGGGACAGGGCGATGGCCGACCTGAATCGTGTCTTCTTGATGGGCCGTCTCACGCACGACCCCGAACTACGCTACACCGGCGGCGGGACCGCCGTCACCGACCTCCGCCTCGCCACCAGCCGCACCTGGATGGGCAAGGACGGGGAATCGAAGAAGGAAACGCTCTACATCGATATCACGGTCTGGAACCGCCAGGCGGAGAACTGCTGCCAGTATCTCAAGAAGGGGAGCGCCATCCACGTGGAGGGCTACCTCAAGATGGAGAGCTGGCAGTCGCCGACGGGCGAGAACCGGACGAAGGTGAAGGTCGAGGCGGATCGGGTCCAGTTCCTGGAGCGGCGGGATGGCGGCGGCGACATGGGTGGCGGAGGTGAAGGCGAATATTCCGCCCCGGCCCCGGCCCCGCGTCGTGCCCCCGAGCCCCGCGCGGCAAATGGCCCCAGCCGGAGCTACTCGAACGCCGGATCCGCCCCCGCCCGCCCCGCCCCGTCGCGGCCGATCGAGACCGAGTCCGAGGACGAAGACATCCCGTTCTGACCCCCGCCCTCCCCGGGCGGGCCGTCAACCTGGGATGAAACCGTTGTCCTCGTCGCTCGTGGCCCCGATCGCGGTTCCGGTCGACCCTGGCCAGCCGGCCGGGATTCGGCTACGATATTGACCCGCTTCGGTCCGCGAAGGGATTCGGCTCGCGAGTTCAACGACGACACGACGGACGTTTCACGCAAGACGGGACTGCGCAGGATGAGGGGCGAGGCCGTCGCCACGACACCCTCCCCGCCCCGAGGAGTTTAGAAGGCACCATGGCCAAGACCACAGACAAGAAGGCGGCCAAGGCGAAGCCGAAGGCCAAGGCGGGCGCCAAGGGCGCCGGCGCCAAGGGCAAGGCCGCCCCCGTGGCCGTCGCCGTCGTCCGTCAGCCCGGCGTGGAACGCCGTCGCAACCACCCGACCCGCGCCAAGGACGGGTACATGCAGGTCCTCCTGACCCACCAGGTCCCGCACTTCGGCGGCCCCGGCGACCTCGTCAAGGTCCGCCCCGGCTTCGCCCGGAATTACCTGCTGCCGCAGGGCCTCGCCACCTTCGCGACCCCGCACAACCTCCGGATCGTCGAGAAGCACCGCGAGCGGCTCCGCCAGCTCGACGAGGCCCGTCGCGCCGACCTGCTCAACCTCGCCGCGCAGATCGCCCAGCGTTCGATCACGATCGAGGCCAACGCCAACGCCGAGGGTCACCTCTACGGCTCGGTGAACTCCGAACAGATCTCCGCCGCCCTCCGCGTCGATAACTTCCCGATCGACCCCGAGAACGTCCGGATCGAGGGCCCGCTCAAGGAGCTCGGCCTCTACACGATCAAGCTCCACCTCGGCCAGGATGTCGACACCGAGGTCAAGCTGTGGGTCGTCCCGACCCACACCGACGAGGTCACCGCCTGACCCGGCGGGATCCGACCACCTCGTCCGCGATCGTCACAGACCGATCACCACGCGCGGCTCCGTTCCCGACGATTCGTCCGGGACCGGAGCCGCCGTCGCGCCCTGGCCGGAGGATCCGGAGAAACGCACCGAAGGGACGTCCCAGGCGAACAAAACGATCATGCTTCCTTGACCAGGCGCCGATCATTGTTCAGTGGTTCGTCCACTAATCGCAGACGCGAGCCCCGCCGATCCCGATGGTCGCCGATCGGCCGGGCCCGAAGGATCTCCCTCCCGGACGGAGAATCGCGGGACCATGTCCACCACGCACCGCAACGGGAATGGCCACGGAAACGGCTACAACGGCAATGGCAACGGCCATGGCGCCGACTACTCCCGGCGCAAGGATCGCGGGGATAGCGGCCCGTCCCCCTGGACCAAGGACAACCTCCCGCCCCAGAACATCGAGGCCGAGCAAGGCGTCCTCGGCGGCATCCTCTGGGACAACGAGGTCCTCCACGACGTCGCGATGATCCTCAACGTCGAGGACTTCTACCGGGACACCCACCAGATCATCTTCGGCGCCATCCGCGAGCTGTACGAGCAAGGGAAGGCGATCGATTACATCACCCTCGGTGATGAACTCACGCGCAAGAGCCAGCTCGAGAAAATCGGCGGGCTCGACACCCTCCGCCAACTCTACGACTCCGTGCCCCACGGCGCGAACGCCAAGTACCACGCCCAGATCATCCACCAGAAGGCCGTCGCCCGCCGCCTGATCGAGTCCGCCAACCAGATCATCCACGAGGGGTTCTCGGACAACTTCTCATCCGACGAGCTGCTCGAGGCCGCCGAGCGCCGGATCTTCGCCATCGCCGAGGAGCAGACGGCCGGCGAGACCAAGGACCTCAAGGATATCATCGTCGAGGCCATGGACCGGATCCAGGCCCGGTCCGAGGACCGCCACGCCGTCACCGGGATCCCCACCGGCTTCTACGACCTCGACGAGATGACCGGCGGTTTCGACGCCAACCAGCTCATCATCATCGCCGCGCGTCCGTCGATGGGTAAGACCGCGTTCGCCCTCAATATCTGCGAGCAGGTCGCGGTCGAGCGGCAGAAGTCGGTGCTATTCGTCAGCCTCGAAATGGGCGCCAACGAGCTGGTCGAGCGTCTGCTCTGCTCCCGCTCGCGGGTCGACCTGCACAAGCTCCGCACCGGCAAGAACCTCGGCCACCACGACATGATCCAGCTCGGCCGGGGCTACAACGAGCTCCGCGCCGCCCCGTTCTTCATCGACGACACCCCCGCGCGGAACATGCTCCAGATCACCGCCAATGCGCGTCGGCTCAAGATGCGCAACGATATCGGCATGATCATGGTCGATTATATCCAGCTCGTCGACGCCGAGGACGGCCGCGACAGCCGGCAGGAGCAGATCGCCAAGATCAGCCGCCGGATGAAGACCCTGGCCCGCGAACTCAAGGTGCCGGTCGTCGCCCTCTCCCAGCTCAACCGCGGCGTCGAGAACCGCGAGGACCGACGCCCCCGCATGGCCGACCTCCGCGAGTCGGGTGCCATCGAGCAGGACGCCGACATGGTCCTCCTGCTCCACCGGCCCGAGTATTACGACCCCAACGACCAGCCCGGCGTCGCCGAGCTGATCGTCGCCAAGAACCGTAACGGCGCGACCGGCAGCGTGAAGATGTCGTTCATGCGGGCCCTGACCCGGTTCGAGAACCTCGCCCAGATCAACGAGCCCCTCGACGCCGGCGGGGCATTCTGATCGTCACGCCATCGCCCACGCCGACCGATCGATCTCCGTCGTCCCGGAGGTCGCGAGGTCGGCGAGGACGCGGCCGACGAGGCAGGCGAACTTGAACCCGTGGCCGCTGCAAGGGCTCGCGACGACGACGTCCGACCGCCCCTTGAGGAAATCGACCTGGAAGGCCTCATCGGGGGCCATCGTGTAGAGGCAAACCTCCTCGTGCACGATCGGCCGATCGGCCATCCCGGGGATGTTCTCCGCCAGGAACTTGCGGATGATCGCCCGGTACTCGTCGCCGATCGAACGATCCTTGGCGTCCGGGTCGATCTTCGGCCCGCCGTGGCGTGCGACCTTGAAGGCCATGCCCAGGTGCGGCGGGAAGCCGTAGAACGCGTTGTGCTCGCCGTGCCCCTTGTAGATAAAAACGGGGAACCGGCCGATCGCGTAGGCGTTCGGATCCTCCGGTTGGAGGTAGAGCACCTGCTGATGTGTCGGGGTCAGCAAACTCTTGAGTGAGGGGACGAGCTGCGGGGTCCAGGCCCCGGCCGTGACAATCAGCCGCTCGGCCTCGATCTGCCAGCCGTCCCCCTTGAGCACGGGCCGCGGGCCGTCGAGGTCGATCGACTCGACCTTCGTCTCCTCCAGGATCGTCGTCCTGTCGCCGCCGAACTCGCGGGCCAGGCGTGCCTGCGCCTGGACGCACGCCGAGGCGCAGAGGAACCCGGCGTCGGGCTCGAAGACGACGTCGTAATCATCCGGCATGCCGAACTGCGGGAGCGACCTCTTCAGCTCCTTCCCTGTCATCCGTCGGAACGGGATCCCGCCCGCTTCGAGGTTGGCCGCGACGTTGCTCGTGTAATCGACATCCTTCGGCGAGAAGGAAATGCCCCCGGTGCGGACGTAGAGCGGGCGGCCGGCATCGGCTTCGAGCTGCTTCCACGCGCGGAAGGCGTCGGGCATGAGCCGGGCGTAGGCGGGATCGGCGTACGAGTGCCGGGTGATCCTCGGCCGCGCCGTGGGAACTCCCCCTGTCGTGCCCGATCGCGAACCGCTCGACCAGCACCACGGGCTCGCCTCGCCTGGCGAGGTGATACGCCGCGGCGGTCCCCATCGACCCGCCGCCCAGCACGACATTCCTGGCCACTTGCGTCTTCATGTCGGATCTCAATGTCCGGTCCGCTCTTGCGGACCATCTGTCATGATCGTGTCGGCGCTTCCGAACGTCGTGGAACGGATCCCATCGGGTCCACTCTCGCGGACCATGCATCCTGGAAAATGCGTGAAATCGGTCCGCAGTAGCGGACCCTACAGGACGGTCAGGTAGCGCTGGATTTCCCAGGACTCGACCTGGCTGTGGTAGGCCCGCCACTCGTCGCGCTTGAGGGTGAGGAACTCACCGGCGATGGGTCCGAGGGATTCCAAGACGACATCGTCACGCTCGAGGGCGTCGAGGGCCTGGGGGAGCATCTGGGGGAGGATCTTGATGCCGCGCGCGGCCATGGCCTCCGGCCCGGCTTCGTACAGATTCCCGGAGTTCGCCGGGCCCGGGTCGAGCTTGCGGGCGATGCCGTCGAGGCCCGCCGCGAGGTAGGCGGCCACGGCGAGGTACGGGTTGCACGCGCTCGAGACCGTCCGGTCCTCGATGTGGCCCCCCTCGGGGACGCGGAGCATCTGGGTCCGGTTGTTGTCGCCGTAGGTGATGAACGCGGGGACCCACGTGTAGCCCGATCGCGAACCGGTGAGGGCCGAGCCGACCTGGAGCCGCTTGTAGCAGTTCACCGTCGGCGAGGTGACCGCGCAGAGCGCGGGTGCGTGGGCCAGGACGCCGCCGAGGAAGTGGTAGCAGAGCGGCGAGAGGCCGAGCCCCTGCGGGTCGTCGACGTCGAGGAACAGGTTCGCGCCGGATTCGGCGTCGGCCAGGTGGTAGTGCATGTGGGCGCCGGAGCCCGTCTTGTTCGCGAATGGCTTGGCCATGAACGTGGAGATCGCGCCGAACCGGGCGGCGATCTGGCTGGCCATCATCCGGAAGAAGGTGAGGCGGTCGGCGGTGGTGACGGCGTCGGCGTAGTGGAAGTTGATCTCGAACTGGGAATTGGCGTCCTCGTGGTCGGCCTGGTAGGCGCCCCAGCCGAGCGAGTTGAGCGCGTCGGTCATCTCGCGGAGGAATCCGAGGGCGGCGGACATGCTCTTGTAGTCGTAGCAGGGCTTGCCGAGGTCGTCGATCTTCTGCGGGTCCCAGCCCTTGATGGACCCGTGTTCATCCCGCGTGACCAGGAAGAACTCGGGCTCGATGCCGACGTTGAAGGTGTAGCCCAGGCCCTTCGCCCGGTCGACGATCCTCTTGAGGTTCACGCGCGGGCAGAACGGGTGCGGCAGGCCGTCGACGTGGAGGTCGGAGGCGAGCCGGGCGACGCCGGGCTCGTAGGGGAGCGGGGTGTAGCTGTCGAGGTCGGCCCGGGCGCAGAGGTCGTGCGAATGGGGGCCCTGCCCGACTCCCCAGACGGCCCCGCCGGCGAAGCCCACGCCGCCCTCGACCGCCCCCCGGAGCGTGCCCGCCGGCACGAGCTTGACCTTCGACCCGCCGTGGATGTCGACGAACTGGATCAGGAGATAGGCCACGCCGTCGTCGGAGATGCGGCGCTCGACCCTGGAGAGTTGCTGGTGGAGGGCGTCGGACATGGGCGTCGGTTCCGGGACCGTGGGTGGACGAGCGGGCGGGGGGATGCGAAGGGGGTCGCGGCCGGGACGCCGGGAGAGGTGGCCGCGTGGAGCCGCGAAGGGTCGTCGGCTTCGGGCACATTGTTGGCGACAAGCGGCCGGGAAGCCACTAAAATCATTCCTCGACCGGCCCCTTCGTCGCAGCCATCGCCAGGGGGGAGGGCCACGCCGGATCGTCGAGGGAGACGCCAACGCATGTGTGGGATCGTCGGTTTCGTGGACAGGCTCGACCGCTCCCCCTCCGTCACCGGGCGGGTCGTCCACGCCATGCTGGAGGCCCTGGGCTGCCGGGGCCCCGACAGCGCGGGCGTCGCCTTGATCCGATCGGGAGGCCAGTCGAGGCCGGGGGAGTGGACCATCCGCTTCACCCCCTCGCCCGACGGCACGAAGCTCGACCTCTCGCCGCTGCAAGCCCTGGGATCGCTGTTGGATCACTCCGCCGTCGGCGAAGGGGCGACCATCCGCTTCGGCTTCCGGCCGAACCCGGGCACGACGGCCGCCGAGGTCGAGGCGGCCCTGGGGGCCGGGCCCGGCGGGCTGGAGGTGCTGGCGCTGGGCGAGTCGATCGACCTGGTGAAGCAGGTGGGATCGCCGGCGCAGCTCGAAGCCGCTTACGGGATCAGCACGTGGCAAGGCCCGCTGGCGATCGGCCACACGCGGATGTCGACAGAGAGCCGGATCGACCTCAGCCACTCGCAGCCGTTCTGGGCCCACGGGCTGCCGGACGTGGCGTCGGTCCACAACGGGCACGTCACGAATTATCATCAGTTGCGGCGTCATTACGAACAGCGCGGGGTGCAGTTCTACACGGATAACGACTCCGAAGTGATCGGCGTCTATCTGCGCGACCGGATCGAGGCGGGCCGCACGCTCCCCGAGGCCCTGGCGGATTCGCTGGAGGATCTGGACGGGGCGTACAACTACATCGTCGCGTCGCCCGAGGGGCTCGGGGTGGTCCGGGACCGGTTCGGGTTCAAGCCGCTGATGATCGCGGAGACCGAGGAGTTCGTCGCGGTCGCCACCGAGGAGGTCGCGCTCCGGAGGGCCTTGCCCGGCAAGTACCGGGTGAGCGAGCCGCCGCCGGGGTTCGTCGGCTTCTTCCCCATCCATTCCACCTCGCTGGCGGCCTCCTGAGACCATGAGCATCACGATCGACTGCGACGGCAAGACGATCCGAGAGATCAACTCGCAATTGCGCGAGCTGGCGTCGAACGGCGAGGCCGAGGTCCTCCTGAAGAACCCCGGGGCCCGGCACAACCTCGCGGTGGCGATGCCCGAGGGGCTGACGCTCACCGTCGACGGCCCCGCCGGCTACTACCCCGGCGGCCTGAACGATGGCGCGACGATTCACATCAGGGGGAGCGTCGGCTGGGGCGCGGCCGAGAGCATGCGAGACGGGACCGTCGTGATCGACGGCGACGCCGGCAACGCCGTGGCCGCGTCGATCCGGGCGGGCACGGTCGTCGTGAAGGGTTCCGTGTCCACCCGCGCGGGGATCGCGATGAAGGGGGGCCTGCTGCTGATCGGCGGCGACGCCGGCCAGAGCGCGGGCTTCATGATGCAGAAGGGGCTCATGGTCATCTGCGGCGACGCCGCCGAGGGGGTGGCCGACAGCATGTACGCCGGGACCGTCCTCGTCGGCGGTAAGGTGCACGGCACGGGCGCGGACGTCGTCGACGCCGAGATCACGCCCGAAGAACGGCGGATCCTCGATGAGGCCCTGGCCCGGTTCGAGATCCCCGCCCCGAGGGCCTTCCGCAAGCTCGTCTCCGGCAAGAAACTCTGGAACTTCCACAAGGCCGACCTCGCCCTCTGGAAAGAGGCCCTCTGAGCCTCCCCGCCCTGCCCTCCGCCCCCGCACTCCCGCCCGAAACACGCCCGCCTGCCAAGGATTGCCCTATGTCCGACCATATCGAGAAGCCGTCGACCTCGGCGGCCGACCCGTCGCCCATGGAGCGCTCGGGGACGTTCACGCCCGGCGTGATCGAGGACATTCAGATCAAGGCCGACCTCGCGCGATATCGCATCCGCGGGTTCGGCATCCTCCGCCCCCGCACCTGGGCGACCTTCGACGATCTGACCTTCGTCCCCGGCACGCTCACGCGGATCCCGCTCGAAGGGTACCGCGAGAAGTGCTCGACGAAGACCCTCCTGGGCACCCGGTTCGCCAAGCGTCCGCTCGAACTCGACATCCCCCTGATGGTCACCGGGATGAGCTACGGGGCCCTGTCGCGCAACGCCAAGCAGGCGCTCGCGAAGGGGGCCTCCCTCGCGGGGACGTCCACGACGACCGGCGACGGCGGGATGATGGAGCTGGAGCGGCAGGAGTCGCGGAAGCTCGTCGTCGAGGTCCTGCCGAGCCGATACGGGATCGACGTCCGCCACCTCCGCCAGGCCGACGCCATCGAACTGACGATCGGCCAGGGGGCCAAGCCGGGCACCGGCGGCCTGCTGCTCGGTTCGAAGGTCTCGGAGGAGATCGCGAAGGTCCGGGACCTGCCGCCGGGGGTCGATCAGCGGTCGCCCTGCCGGCACCCGGACTTCCTCGGCCCCGATGACATGGTCATCAAGATCGAGGAGCTGCGCGAGGCGACCGACTGGCAGGTGCCGATCTTCGTGAAGATGGGGGCCTCGCGCGTGTTCGACGACGTCCGGCTCGCCGCCAAGGCGGGGGCCGACGTGATCGTCGTGGACGGCATGGAAGGCGGCACGGGGGCCTCGCCCGAGCTGCTCCAGGAGCACACGGGCATCCCCACGCTCGCCGCCGTCTGCGAGGCCCGCGCGGCGCTCGAAGACATCAACATGTACGGCAAGGTCCAGCTCGTCATCGCCGGCGGCCTGCGGCACGGGTCCGACTGCGCCAAGGCCCTGGCACTGGGGGCAGACGCCTGCTACCTGGGCACGTCGCTCCTGATCGCGCTCAACTGCAACAAGCCGATTTATGAGGACGACTACCACGCCATCGGCGCCGCCCCTTACGCCTGCCACCACTGCCACACGGGGCGTTGCCCGGTCGGGATCGCGACGCAGGATCCGGAGCTGACCGCGCGGCTGGAAGTCGAGGCCGCGTCGCACCGGGTGGCGAACTTCTTCCACGCCCTGTCGTCCGAAATCCAGATCCTCGCCCGCGCCTGCGGCAAGAGCGACGTGCACCACCTGGAGCCGGAGGACCTGAAGGCGCTGACGCTTGAGGCTTCGTTCATTACCGGACTCCCCCTGGCGGGCACGAACCGCGTCTACGGCGGCGGCCCGGGCTGGTAGGGTGTGGTGCCACGCGGACCTCGTGTCCGCGTCCACCGCACCCGAGCCTGGCACGGGCGGCAATCGCTAGCAAGCCTGGCGCCGGCGGGAAGCGCTGGGCGAGGGTCTCCAGACCCCGCCGCAACCTTCGTCGCGCCGTACCGCAAAACCTGGTCTCCAGACCGGTGATCCGACTGGGAGAGGGTCTGGAGACCCGGTTCGGTGGCACCCTTCGATCGCGGTCGGGGCGGGGTCTGGAGACCCGCGCCCAGCGCGGTGAGCAACGCCCGGTCAGGGGCCGGGTGATTACAGTTTTCGGATCAGCTCATCGAAGGTCGAATGCCCGTCGCGGTCGAAGACGAACCGCGTGGGCAGGCCGACGACGCGGCTGGCGCCGAGGCGGAACAGCTCGCGCTGGCAGGCGGTGAGCTTCTTGGCCGCGATCAGGGCGGTGACGCGCCAGCCGGGCTGGCCGCCGTCGCCCCAGACCTCGCCCCTCGCGACGTGCTGGGCACCCTGCACGCTGAGGTAGTCGGCGACCACCGCCGCCGTCTCCGGGCCCGGGCCGGCCGGGCTGCCGACGACTTCCAGGTGCAGGAAACCGTCCGACGCCCGCACCCCGTCCATCGCGTCCAGCAGGAGAGCCAGCGGCCCGGTCACGCCCTCGGCGACCATCGAGCGCAAGCTCGGCGCGTGGCCGATCAGGCACGAGGCCGATTCGAGGACGGTCCCCTGCTCGATCTCGCGGAGCCGGTTGTCCTTGAGCGTCGTGCCCGAGCTGGTCAGGTCGACGATCACGTCGGCGATCCCCAGGGTGGGGTGCAACTCCAGGGCGCCGTCGGAGTCGATGACCTGGTAGTAGTAGATGCCCCACTTGCGGAAGTAGGCTTGAGTGAGCGCGGGGTACTTGGTGGAGACGCGGAAGGTCTTCCCTTGCTCCTTGAACTCGGCCGTGAGGTCGACCAAATCGATCATGTGGGTGACGTCGATCCAGCTCTCGGGCACGGCGACGACGAGCCGGCAGCCGCCGTAGCCGAGGTCGTCGATGACGACGGCCGTCTGGTCCGACTCGATGGCGCGCTCGGCGTAGACGTCCATGCCCGTGACGCCGAGGTGGCAGCGGCCTTCCTCGACCTGGGTCACGATGTCGGTCGGCCGCATGAAGACGACGTGGAACCTCGGGTGGCCCGAGATCACGGCTTCGTATTGACGGTCGCTGGCGCGACGGACCTTGTAGCCGGCGGTCTTGAGGATCTCGACGATGCCGTCGTAGAGGTGCCCCTTGGAAGGCAGGGCGATCCGGATCGGGTCGATGGGGTTCAATGGCTGGCTCATCTCGTCACCCCCTTCGACTGCTCGCGGGCCAGCCAGGCGAGGTCGCCGGGGAGGATCTCGGAACGGGTCGCGGCGGTGTCGAGGTCGTGCCGGGCCAGTGCGCCCGGGGCTTCGAGGGCCCCCTCCACCGAGACGATCACCGCCAGGTTCTGGGCTCTGGCCGACGCGATCGCGTCGCTCAGGCCTTGCTCGGTGTCGAGGAGCGTCGTCGCCCCCTTCGATCGCAGGTAGGTCGCCACGCGGACGGCATCCGCCCGGTGGGAAGGGTTGGTCGGCACGACGAGGATCCCGTGCCGGGGCTCGGCGTCGGCCTGGGTCGAGCGGGCCCGGATCAACGAGTCGAGCCGCTCCAGACCGAAGGCGAAGCCGACGCCCCGGTCGTCGCGGTCGCTGCCGAGCACGCGGGCCAGTCCGTCGTAACGGCCGCCGCCGCAGACCTCGACCTGGCCCTCGGGCGTGTCGACGAGCAGCTCGAAGATCATCTGCGAATAGAATCCGATGCCCCGGCCGAAGCCGAGGTCGAGTTCGACCTGATCGAGGTCGACGCCGTAGTCGGCGAGCGTGGCGACGAGGTCGCGGAGGGCGGCGACCGATTCGGGGGCGAGCGCTTCGAATCGGCCCTTGAGGCGATCGAGGATGACTTCGGGGCGGCCCTTGAGCTGCGCGACGTCATGGACCTGGCGGGCGACCTCGCGGAGGGTGCCGAGCAGGCCGTGGCCGAGGTCCCACTTGCGCCGGAGGCGTTGGATGATCTCGTGCCCCGAGCGGCGGCCGACGACCACGGGGACGAGCGTCCGGAAGAGGCGGTCGACGCCGGCGTCGTCGGCCTTCTCGACGGCCATCGGCACCACGTCGCCCTGCTGGGTGACGTGGAGCCACTCCTCCAGGCGCTTGAGGCCGACCTCGATCGCCTGGACGTCCTGGCCCTCGGTCGCGGCCTCGCTCAGCAGCTCGATCAGTGAGGACTGCGTCGTGGTCGGCAGGCCGGAGCGTTCGAGGATCTCGAGGATCAGGCCGACGTGGCCGATGCGGATGGTCGCGCCGGTGATCCCGGCTTCGGCCAGGGCCCAGGCCGCCAGCCAGATCACCTCGCCGTCGGCCTGGGCGCCCGAGGCCCCCAGCAATTCGACGCCGACCTGGTGGAACTCGCGGAGCCGGTCGGGACGGGGTTCCTCGTGCCGGAAGACCGGGCCCGCGTGGCTGACCCGCCACGGGGTGGCGGGGGCGGGCTCGGCGGCGGTGTAGGCCCGGACGATCCCGGCGGTCAGTTCGGGCCGGAGGCAGGCGCGGCCGGCGCCCGGGACCTCGAACAGCTTGGCGACGATCCCGGCCCCCGACTTCCGCTCGTGCAATTCGGTCTGTTCGAGGACGGGGGTGCGGAGGAGTTCGAACCCCGCTCGGGCGAATCGGTCGAGCAGGAGCGCTTCGAGCCTGGCGATCCGTCGGCAGTCGTCGGGGAGCCAGTCGGCGGCCCCCTTCACCTGCGGGATGGGCGTCTCCGCCACGGTCGGCCTGGACGCGTTCACGTTGCGAGTTCTCTCACGGGTAGGAGAAGTCATGCGCCGGCCTCGCCCTTCACGGCGGCGGCGACGATGGTTTCGAGCTCGGCCCACGGCAGCGCCTTGCGCTCCTGGCGGGTGGCGAGGTCGCGGAGGTTGAAGACCTCCTGCCCGACCTCGTCCGGGCCGACGATCACGGCGAACTTGTGGCCCCGGGTCGACCCGTAACCCATCTGCTTGCCGACCTGGATCGCGTCGGGGAAGACCTCGGCCCCGACCCCGACCTTGCGGAGCCGGCTCGCGAGCTTGACGGCGACCGATTGCGGCGTGCCGGGGAAGCTGGCGACCAGGATCGGCACCGTGGTCGACGCCCCCTTGAGCCAGCCGGCGTCTTCCATCAGGGCGAGAAGGCGGTCGAGCCCGATCGACGCCCCGACGCCCGGCAGGCGGCGGTCGGTGAACAGGCTCGCGAGGTTGTCGTAACGGCCGCCGGAGCTGATGCTGCCGTACTTCTCCCAGCCGTTGACGGTCGTCTCGAAGACGACACCTGTGTAGTAGTCGAGGCCGCGCGCGAGGCCCAGATCCAACCTGTAGCGCTCGGCGGGGACGCCGCCGGCGTCGAGGAGGTCGAGGATGGCGCGGAGGTTGGCGATCCCCTCGGCCGCGCGGGGGTGCGAGCCGAGCCTGGCCTCGACGGCGGCCAGGACCTCGGTCCCTCCCTGCCCCGCTTCGACGAAGTCGAGCACGGCAAGGGCCTGGTCGGCGTTCAAGCGCCCCTCGGCGGGCTCCTCGCCTTCGACCTTCGTCCCCGTGAGTTCCTTCAGCACGCCCTCGCGGCCGATCTTCGCGAGCTTGTCGAGGGCGCGAAGGACCGAGGCGGTACGGTCGGCCAGCCCGAGGGTGTCGAGCATGCCGTCGAGGATCTTGCGGTTGTTCAGGGTGATGGTGAAGGCGGGGACGCCGATCGCGGTGAGCGAGTCGTGGATCACCTGGGCGGTCTCGGCGTCGGCGACGGGGCTCTCGGTGCCGACGGCGTCGAAGTCGCACTGGGTGAACTCGCGGAACCGGCCCTTGGCGGGGCGCTCGCCCCGGAAGACCGAGCCGATGGCGTATCGCTTGAACGGGGTGCCGAGCTCGTTGACGTGCTTGGCGACGAACCGGGCGAACGGCACGGTGAGGTCGAACCGGAGCGCGAGCTTGCCGGGGTCGCCCCCCTTGTTGATGACCTCGAAGATCTGGCGGAGGACCTCATCCGAGCCGGCCCCCTTGCCGGTGAGGACCTCCATCCGCTCGATGTGGGGGGTCTCGATGGGGACGAATCCGAACGAGGCGAAGGTCGTCCGCAGGGTGGCGAGCATCCGCTCGCGGGGGATCATCACGGCCGGGGGCACGTCGCGCAGCCCGCTGGCCACGCGGGGGTCGATCAGCATGGAAACCTCAATCGTCCTCGAACGGTTCGCGATCCGGACCCAAGGGTGACGCGCCGGTCGCCTCGCGGGTTCGAGGCGACGGCGGGCAGGTCAGCGGTCCGACCTCATTCGCAACCCGGGCCCGGGATTTTACCAGGAATCGGGCCGTGACGCAGCATCGCGGCGCCCTTGCGGCCCGCGAACCCAAAGGGATATCGCCGCACCACGGCCGTCCATTAAGCTGGCGATTGCAAGGCTTTAAAAGTCGTGAATCCGCAGGTGAAGTCTTCCATGACTCAATCTGGGCTCCCCTGGGGAGGGATTTAGGAATGGCCGATCAGCGAATTGCCCATCTCCACTTACTTACCAGAGTTATCACTGCGTGAAGCTGACGAGCCACTGTGAGCGGCGCCTTTCAGTCGGTCAAATCGTCCACGGGAGAACGGCGTGAGGTGTGTTTTCCGGGAATACCCTGGACAATGATCGATTTTCCACCCGGGTCACCGGCCGAATCGATCAGGAGTTCACCGAAAAACCGAAGACACGCCGGACTGCAAACATCCATGCGTTGACGGTTAGCGCAAGAGAACTGTCATGAGAGATGATCAGGTGGCGTCCCTTTTCGTCGTTAAATCGTCAAAACGTACGGTCGGGTAGACAGTTCCTCCACGATCTAAGAAAACAATCGGGAGGGAGATCACAAAGGAAGAGGAAG
This sequence comes from Isosphaeraceae bacterium, assembly GCA_965279195.1. GTDB lineage: Bacteria > Planctomycetota > Planctomycetia > Isosphaerales > Isosphaeraceae > CBDIHP01. The sequence goes on along the minus strand of CBDIHP010000017.1, from coordinate 5,091 downwards.
GACGTTATTTGTAGCGGAGACGAGAACGAGTTTGAGGCCGACGCCCCGGCCCTTACGCGTCGAGATTCGCGGATCCCCGCCCGCTCCCCACCCGATTCGACCGCCTCCGCCTCACCCCTACAGAAGGATTCAACATGCCTACGTTCGCGCCCGACCGCGATGTCCGCGGCCTGATCCGCGATGGGTTCACGACCGGACCTGAGGCAGTTTCTCACGCACGGACCGACGGACACGAGTTCGGGCTCCCCTCCTGGCTCGAGGAACAGGTCTATCGGGTCGCCGGCAACACCACGACGGTGCTGCTCGGCGGCGAGACGGGGACCGGCAAGACCCGGCTGGCCCGGATGATCCACGACCGTTCCCCCAGGCGGCACCTGCCGTTCCTCGTGGTGAACTGCGCGGCGCTCTCGGAGAACCTGATCGAGAGCGAGATGTTCGGCCACGTCCGGGGCGCCTTCACGGGTGCCGATCGCGACCGCGTCGGGAAGTTCCTGGAGGTGGGCAACGGGACCCTCTTCCTCGACGAGATCGACTCGCTTCCTGGCTCGGTGCAGGCCAAGCTGCTGAGGGTGATCGAGGACCGCATGTTCGAGGCGGTCGGCTCGAACCAGATCGAGCAGTTCCGGGCCCGCCTGATCGCGGCGAGCAACCTGTCGCTGGACCGCGAGGTGGCGGCCGGCCGGTTCCGGGCCGACTTGTTCTATCGGCTGAACGTCATCACCTTCGAACTGCCGACGCTCCGCGAGCGACGGGAATCGATCCCGATGATGGTCGAGGCGTTCCTCGACGAGTTCGCCCGCCGCGACGGCCGCGCGGCGGCCCGGCTCGACGCCGACGCGATGAAGATCCTGGCCGGCTACCGCTGGCCGGGGAATATCCGGGAGCTGCGGAACGTCCTCGAGCGGGCGTGGGTCCTCCGCCAGTCGAACGTGATCACCCGCAACGAGCTGCCCATTTCCGTCCTGAACGCCCCGGACCTCTCCGACGTGCCGTCGGCGACCCCGTCCTCGGCGTACGGATCGCGGTCCCCCATCGACTCCGGCACGCTCGCCGAGGCCCGCGACATCTTCGAACGCGAGCAGATCCTCCAGGCCCTCCGCGACCACAACAACAATCGGTCGCGGGTCGCCAGGAACCTCGGGATCAGCCGGGTGACGCTCTACAAGAAGCTCCACAAGCACGGAATCGGGCTCGGCCCGAACGACCAAAACTGGGGCGGCGACGGCTACAGCCAGCCGACCGTCGACCGGGCCGCCGCGTTCCGCCAGGTGTGAACGGCGAGGCGACCATCCATGCGAAACGGCCGCGGGGGTTCGCTCCCCGCGGCCGTTTGCGTTTCGAATCCGGGCGATCCGGCGGTTCAGAACCGGTGGAACGCGTAGTTGGGGTTGGCCGGGTCGAAATCCATCGCGGAGAGGGGGGCGTCGAGCGTGACGTCCTCATACGCGTAACGCTCGGCGAGCTTGAGGGGGCCGGTCTCGCCGGGGGCTGGCCAGTCGTAGCTGACGATCTCGGTCGGGAGGAAGCTGACCGGGTCGTAGTAGACTTCGACCCTCGCGAACGGGCGTTCGGGCCTCTGGACCGGGTGGGTGTGCACCGAGCGGAGCCGTTCCTTGCCGTCGGCCGTACGGACGCGGTCGAGGATCGTCGAGGCCGCGGAGTCCCGGAGGTCGAGCCGTCGGAAGTTGACCAGACGATTGACGAGGTTGAAGAGGCCGGCGTCCGTGATCGGGTGGCGGTTGTCCGCCATCGCCAGCGGGTGGTCGGGCGCGACAGCCAGCCGAGGGACGAGCCGTCGGGTCCAGTCGGAGTTGTGGGCGATCACCTTGTTCCCGTGGTGGCCCTCCGCGAAAACGACCTCCTTGCCGGGGGTCGGCTCGCGGAACTTGAGGTAGATCGCGAATGGGGACCGGCGGGTCTTCATCTCCATCAACTGGGGGTCGAGCAGCTTGCCCTTCACCCGCTCCTGCTTGCGGAACAGCGAGGTGTAGCCGCCCACGCGATCGAGCTTCGACTGGACTCGGGTCAGGACCTTCAGCAGCAGATCCTTGGCGGGCTCGCCGTCGAGGGTCCCCTCGGGCCAGGCGAGGCCGGGGGCGTGCGGCGGGTCGAGTTCGGGCTCGGCGACCCCGGCATTGACGGGGACATCCTCCGGCAGAGCATCCCGGTCGTCCAGCGGCTCGGTGAGCCACCAGCTCAGCCCGACCACCGTCGCCGGCACGGCCACCAGGACCCCAAGGATCACACGCGCGGCCAGCCGCCATCGCCTCGGCTTCAGTTCCGGACTCATCGTTCGCCCCCGACACCCGGCCCGGCCGGCGGCATCCCGCGCCGGCTTCGATCCTCCACCTTCACCAGGTTAGTTATCGTACAGGAGCCGGGGAGAGTTTCGCGAGGTCGCGAAATCAGCGGGTTTGGGCGGAATTTCCGCCGATCTCGCGGTCGATCGCAAACGTCGATGGGTTCGAGAGCACGGGGCGATGGGATTCGGGCGGACGGGATCCTAGACCGCGCTGACGAGCAGCTTCTGGAGGTAGGCCGCGACCTCCGCCGGCCGGATCGGCTTGACCAGGTGGTGCCGGAATCCGACGTTCATGAGGGCGTCGGAATCCCCCGCCTGGCCGTAGCCGGTCAGGGCGATGAGCGTCACGGCCTGGCAATCCTCATCGGCGCTGACCTGCCGCGCGACCTCGCATCCGTCGAGGAGCGGGAGTTCGATGTCGACGATGGCGTAATCGGGGCGGGATTCCCGGATGAGGTCGAGGCCCGCCCGGCCGTCGGGGGCGGACTGGACGGAGAAGCCGTCGAGTTCCAGGCCGAGCGAGAGCATCATCCGGGTGTCGGGGTTGTCCTCGACGATCACGACCCGGGCGCCCTGGGGCATCGCGGGTTCGCGGGGGCCGTCGGGATCGGGCGTCCGGATCGCCTCGCCCCAGGCCCGACGTCGGGGCAGGCTGACGGCGAATTCGGAGCCCAGGCCCGGGCCCCGGCTGGTCGCCCGGATGGTGCCGCCGTGCAGCTCGACCAGGCGGCGGACCAGGGTCAGCCCGATCCCCATCGAGGTGCTGCGGTCGTCGGAGGCGTCGACGCCCCGGTAGAAGAGCGAGAACGCCCGCGAGAGGGTCTCCTCCGACATCCCGCGGCCGTTGTCGCGCACCGCCAGGACGATCGATTGCGGCTCCTCGCGGACCGAGATCTCGACCTGCCCCCCTTCCGGGGTGTAGCGGATCGCGTTGCTGAGGAGATTCACCTGGATCTGCTGGAGCCGGGTCGGGTCGCCGAGCACCCAGGCGGGCCGATCGGCGACGTCCACGACGAGCTGGATCGACTTCGCCTCGGCCTCGGGTCGGACAACGGCCACGGCCTCGTCGGTCGAGGCCGCGACGTCGAGGCGGCCGATCCGCAGGTTGATCCGGCCGTGATTGAGGCGGGAGATGTCCAGCAGGTCGTTGAGCAGCAGCCCGAGGTGCCGGGACTGGCAGCGGATGATCTGGTGCAGCTCGGCGAGCTTGCCCTCGCCGATCGCGCCCGGGCGATCGAGCAGGTCGGCGGCGTGGACGATCGCGTTCAAGGGGTTGCGGAGCTCGTGGCTGAGCATCGAGAGGAACAGGTCGCGGCGCCGGACGGCCTCGTTGGCCTCGGCCTCGGCCTTCTCCTGGCGCTCGACCTGCTCGACGAGCTGGGCGGAGACGGCCCGCTCCTCCTGGATCTGCTTGATCGCGGTGATCTCGGAGAAGATGGCGACGAACGTCCGCGGCTGGCCGCCGAGGTCGATGATCGGACATTGCGCCACCAGGAACCACCTGGCCTGGCCCCGGACTCGCCACTCGACCTCCAGCGAGGACGACGGCCTGGCGGCCTCGACCTGCTGGAGCCGCTCGCGCATGAGCCGGATGACCCCGGGCGGGATGACCTCGTCCTCGCGCAGGCCGACGATGTCCTCGGGGGCGACCCCGACCAGGGCGGCGAAGCAGGGGTTGGCCCGGATGATCCGGCCCTCGGCGTCCTTGAGGAGGATGGCGGCCTGGACGTTGTCGACGATCGCCTGGAACTCCTGCGCGATCCGCTTGCGGTCGTGGACGTCGAGGATCTGGCCGACCCACTCGACCACACCGCCTTCGGGGCCGACGACGGGCGTCGCGCGGATCTCGGCGTCCCGATAGTCCTGCGCCTCCTCGCTCCAGAGCCGGGCCCAGGTCTCGAGCGGCTCGCAGTTGGCCAGGCTCCGCCTCCAGCGTGCCGTGACTCGCTCGCGATCCTCGGGCGAGACGTGTTCAAGCCAGGTGGTCGGGGCGTCCTCCGACGCCCCCGGTTCCCGGCGGAATTCCCCCTGGGCGTTGGCCGTCCAGAGCGCCGAGGAGAACATCCGGGCGAGCGCCTTGTGGCGACGCTCGCTGACGGTCAGCTCGTTCTGCACCCGCTTGAGCCCGGAGATGTCGATCAGGGCGAGCACGATCCCGCTGATCACCAGGTCGGAGCGGTAGGGCATCACCCGGAGCAGGAACCAGTTCGACTTGCGGTCGCGGACCTCCCCCTCGTACGGCTCGCCCGTCCGGAGCACCCCCTCGATGATCGGGACGAGGTCGACGGCCACGAGGTTGTGGGCGAAGCCGTCGATCCGACGGCCGATGTCCAGCGGGATCAGCGCGAACTGGTCCTCGATCCGGGGCGTGAACTTGCGGATCCGGAGGTCGCGGTCGAGGAAGACGATCCCGAGGTCGGTGCTCACGAAGAGGTTGTCGAGGTCGTTGGTCAGCTCGGTGAGCTCCTCGATCTTCTTCTGGTGCTCCGAGTTGACCGTGTAGAGTTCCTCGTTGACCGAATGGAGTTCCTCGTTGGTGCTCTGGAGTTCCTCGTTGGAGGCGATCATCTCCTCGTTGGTGGCCTGGAGTTCCTCGTTGGCGGTCTGGAACTCCTCGATGGTCGCGTGGAGGCTCTCCTTGGTCTGGACCAGCTCCAGCTCCAGTTCCCGGACGCACTCGCGGGAGATCTCGCTGAGGTCGTCGGGCACCGAATTGCCGGCGGGCTCGGATGGGGGTTCGGGGCGGACCTCCTCCTCGAACGAGATGAGCGTGTAGTGCAGGCTGGAGC
>CBDIHP010000016.1:0-17681 GCA_965279195.1 Isosphaeraceae bacterium | reverse complement strand
AATCGCGGTCGCTCCGGGGGATACTCCGGTGTTATCGGATTTTTCGCCCCCGGGGACCATGCGGGCTGGAGAATTCTTGAGGCCCGCCTTCACTTCACCCCTTGCCAGAGCCACCGGAGCGAATCCGGCAGGATGGCCCCGCCGTGCTTGCCGTTGTGGCCGCCGTCGCCGTACTCGAACTTGTAGTCGTACTTCGCGAACTTCAGGGCCAGCGCCATCTGCTGGTTGGCCAGCGGCCAGTTGCCGAACTGGTTGTCCAGGTCGCCCGAGCCGTCCTGGAGGAACACCCGGAGCAGCTTGCCGGGGGTCCTCCGGACGAGGCCGGGGTAGACGTCGCCGCCCCGGATGTTGGTGAAGCTGCCGACATGGCTCAGGACCTTGCTGAACAGGTCCGGGCGCCGCCAGGCGACGGTGAAGGCGCAGATGCCTCCGGAGCTGATGCCGCCGATCGCCCGACCTTCGGCGTCCTTGCGGAGGTTGTAGGTCTTGCCGACCTCAGGAAGGATCTCGGTCTCCAGGAACTTCGCATAGGCGTCCGAGAGCGTGTCGTACTCGACGCTCCGGTTCGACGGCGGCCCGCCCTTGCCCTTGGCTTTGGCCTTGGGGGCCGGCGTGGGGGCCTTCCCGGCGAAGACGCCGGGGTTGATGAAGATGCCGATGGTCGCGGGCATCTCCTTCTTGTGGATCAGGTTGTCCAGGACCACGGTGGTCCGGAACTGCCCCTCCGGATTCATGTAGTTGAACCCGTCCTGGAAGACCATCACGCAGGCCGGTGTCTTCGGGTCGTACTGGTCGGGGACGTAGACCCAGTAGTCGCGGCTGGTACCGGGGAAGACCTTGCTGTCGGTCCACGAGTGCTTCGTGACCTTCCCCTTCGGCACCCCCGGCTGGGGCATCGAGTCGGGCCCGAGCTTGTAATCGTCGGCGGCGTATGTCGTCGCGGAGAGGAGGGTCGAGAGGCTCAGGACCAGTCCGGCCAGGGGGCGCAGGCGCATGACGAGGACGCTCCGGTTGCGGGGGATTTTCGGCAGGGCGAGGGCAGGAGAGCGAAGGTACCTCAGCCCGGACCGCCCGGCCAGAGCCCAGGATCAGCCGAAGTCGCCCCACTCGTTGGCGATCTCCAGCATCCGCCTCTCGATCTCGTCCCGGGCGTCCACCAGGAACGGGGCGTCCCGCAACTCGTGCCGCTTCTCCGCGAAGTCGATGGGGAAGATCGTCACATCACCCCGGCCCGGCCGGGCGAGGATCCCCAGCTCCTTGCCGTGGTCGTCGGTCACGACCACCCAGCGGAAATCCAGGTCCTGCACCAGGACCGACCCCAGCGCCACACCCAGGATCTTGACCACCTCGTCGGCCTGAAAGCGTTCATCCTCGGTTTCGAGGAAGCGGACGTAGGCCCGATCCAGCCGTTCCAGGGTGACCGGGCCGTCGCCCGGGTCGGAGTCGAGGGCCTCGGCGAAGTCTCGGGCACGGTCCTTCAGACGGTCCAGCGCGTCGCGTTCGCGGTCGTTGAGTTCGCCGTAGGAAGGGAGCATGTCGGACCTCGTGTGTTCTGGGGCGACCGGCCGTATTCTACGCGCCCGGTTCCTCGACGACGCGGCCGGAGTCCGGGATAATGTCCGCCGAACGCCGGGAGAGTCGAACCCCTTCGCCCGAGATCGAGGCCGTTTTGCCCATGTTGAGGCCCTTCGCCATCGCCGCCGCCCTGCTCATCCCCGCCGCGACCCAGGCGGCAGACACCGTCCGGTTCGCCACCTTCAACGCCTCGCTCAACCGCGACAAGGCCGGCGACCTCGTCCGCGACCTCTCCACGACGGAGAACGTCCAGGCCGGCAACGTCGCCGAGATCGTCCAGCGCGTCCGGCCGGACATCCTCCTCATCAACGAATTCGATTACGACCCCGAGGGCAAGGCCGTCGTGCTGTTCCGCAAGAACTACCTCAAGGTCGGCCGCAACGGCACCGAGCCGATCGACTATCCTTACCATTACACGGCCGAGGTCAACACCGGCCTGCCCAGCGGCGTCGACCTCGACAACGACGGCAAGGTCGCCGGCCAGGCCGGCTCGCGCGGATATGGCAACGACGCCTTCGGCTTCGGCCAGTTCCCCGGTCAGTACGGCATGGTCGTCTACTCGAGATTCCCCATTGATGCGAAGCGAGTGGCGTCCTTCCAGAAGCTGCGATGGAAGGACGTGCCCGGGGCCCTCGCCCCTAAGAAGCCCGACGGCAGCCCCTACTACTCCGACGCCGCCTGGGACATCTTCCGCCTCCCGTCCAAGAGCCACTGGGACGTCCCCATCGCCCTTCCGCACGGCGAGGTGCATCTGCTCGTCAGCCACCCGACGCCCCCGGCCTTCGACGGCCCCGAGCGTCGGAACGTGAAGCGAAACCACGACGAGATCCGCCTCTGGGCCGACTTCCTCACCGGCGGCGACGCTTCCAAATATCTCGGATCTCCCACGCCCCCCGCGCGGTTCGTCCTGATGGGCGACCAGAACGCCGACCCCGTCGACGGCGCCAGCGAGAACGGGGCCATCCTCCAACTCCTGAAACATCCAAGGATCGACGCCACCTTCATCCCCGCCAGCGAAGGCGGCGCCGAGGCCTCCGATCGCCAGGGCCAGAAGAACGCGACCCACAAGGGCGTGCCTGCGCAAGACACGGCCGATTTCGCCGACGGCGGTGTCGGCAACCTCCGTGTCGATTACGTCCTGCCGTCGAAAGGCCTCAAGGTCACCGGCGGCGGCGTCTTCTGGCCGAAGGAGTCGGACCCGCTCTCGCGGCTGGTGAAGATGTCCCCGGTCGCCAGTTCGGATCACCGGCTCGTGTACATTGATGTGGATGCGGCGTCGATAGCGAAGTGAGCGCGCGATGGATCACGATGCCTTCGGCCGATGGAACGCTAGCGCTGAGAGAATGCCGGAAGCGCTGGGCGCGGGCCTCCAGACCCCGCCCTGTCATCCGCCGCGAGGCACCGCCAAGTCCGGTCTCCAGACCGGTCCGTCAAAGGGTCTGGGGACCCGGTTCGGTGGATTCCTTCGCTCAGGATCAGGGCGGGGACTGGAGACGCGCGCCCAGCGCCGGAGATCTTCGCCCACACCGATATTTCGACACCCCATCATCCATTCACTATCCATCCGGAATCATTCATGGCTCGGTCCAAGACCCCCAGCTTCTTCGATGAACCCGACGACGAGCCGACCCTCCCTTCCTACGACCCCAACGCGCCCGCGTCGCCCGACGCGCCGCTGGCCGAACGCATGCGGCCGAGGTCGCTCGATGAATACGTGGGGCAGGGGCACCTGGTGGGCGTGGGGAAGTTCGTGAGGAGGATTGCGGAGGGGAAAGGGCCGCTGCCTTCGCTCATCCTGTGGGGCGGGCCGGGGACGGGGAAGACGACCCTGGCTCGCCTGCTCGCCAGGCGGGATGACGCGAAGTTCAAGCCGCTCTCGGCCGTCCTCTCGGGCGTCAAGGAGATCCGCGAGGTCATCGCTGAGGCCGCCCAGACGCGCCGCAAGGGGGGCAGGACCGTCCTCTTCATTGACGAGATCCACCGATTCAACAAGTCGCAGCAGGATGCGCTCTTGCCGGCGGTCGAGGACGGCACCGTCACGCTCATCGGGGCGACGACCGAGAACCCTTCGTTCGAGGTCAACTCGGCGTTGCTCTCGCGTGCTCGCGTGCTCACGTTGCAACCCCTCACGGAAGCGGATATCGCAATCATCTTGCGCAACGCCCTGTCCGACCCCGACCGCGGCCTGGGCGGGGACGGGATCCTCGTCGTCGAGCCCGACCTCCTGCACCTCGCCCGCGCCGCCGCCGGCGACGCCCGCGTGGCCCTGACCGCGCTGGAAGCATCGGCGAACGCCGTCGCGCCCGCCGCCGACGGATCCCGGACCATCGACCGCGACACCATCGTCGAGGCCATCGGCCGGGCCCGTTTCGCCTACGACAAGGGGGGCGAGGATCACTACAATCTGGCCTCCGCTCTGATCAAATCGCTTCGAAACTCCGATGCGAACGCCGGGCTCTACTGGCTCGCGCGTCTGATCGAGGGCGGGGCCGATCCGATCTTCATCGCCCGGCGGCTGTGCATCCTGGCCAGCGAGGACATCGGCCTGGCCGACCCGCAGGCGATCGTCCAGGCCGCGTCGGCGGCACAGATCGTCCAGATGATCGGCCTGCCCGAGGGGCTCTACCCTCTGGCCCAGGCGACGGTTTACCTGGCGAAGGCCCCGAAGTCCAACGCCATCAAGGCCGCGTATTTCGCCGCCGCCGAGGACGCCGCCGCGACCGCCCGCGAACCCGTCCCCCTGCACCTCCGGAATGCGGTGACCCGACTCATGAAGGGCATGGGTTACGGCGAAGGGTATCGATACGTCCACAACGATCCGGGGGCTCGCGACGAGATGCGATGCCTGCCCGAATCCCTCGCCGATCGCACCTACTGGCCCGAGGGCTGAGCGGGGCCCGGAAGAAATCGGCAAGAAATCCGACAAACCCGTGAACCGCCCGCGGGGGTCGTGCGTCTACAAGGGCAACAGCGGTGAGGAGGTCGCCCCGGTCGGGCGGGTCCTCGACGCACCCGACGCGAACGATCGTCGGGCCGAATTTCCGGGAATCGAGGGTGTCATGCGTCCGGCGTCGCTATGCAGTCAACCGAAGCACGGGGAACTCGGTACCGGCCGTTACGGCCGCATCGCGTCCTCGCGGCTGGAGGAAACCTAGCACGACGCCCGGCACGACTCCTTCCCCGATGGAAGTGAACGGCCCGGTGTCGCGAGACCCCCGGGCCGTTTTCGTGCGCCTGCAGCACAAAGCCTGATCCGCCCGCTCGTCTATCGGCGAGGACGCCGCCCCTTCAAGGCGGAGAGGGGGGTTCGATTCCCCCACGGGTGATGCGTCGAAGGTACGCGCCGACGCCCCCTGCTTCAGGGCGCGGGAAAGCCCGGTCAATCCTCAAGCTCGGGGAGCTTGAGATCGCCGGTTCGAATCCGGCCGCCCTGACCGTCCTGTTAGGAATCGAGAGGTGATCTCATGAACCGTTTGAAACGCAAGGCCCCTCGGGACCTTCCACGGGGCTGTGGTGTAACGGTCGCACGACGGCCTTTTAAGCCGATCGGTGAGGGTTCGAATCCCTCCGGCCCCATCGCGATCAATTACGACGCTTCTTCACGGGACTGAAGTGCTAGCGGCAGCATGCCTGGCTCTTAACCAGGGAGGTGAGGGTTCGAGCCCCTCCGGTCCCACTGCCTTGCCCGTTGCATCGCTCGTCCAGCGGCGAGGACCCCGCGCTTCCAACGCGGTGACGTGGGTTCGAGTCCCACGCGATGCTCTCTCTTTGACAATTCGGGATGCTTCGATTCGTGCCCATGATGTAGCGGTAGCCTACCGCCTTGCCATGGCGGATGTGCGGGTTCGACTCCCGCTGGGCACTTGTTCGCATCGAGGTGTAGGAAAGCCTGGTAATCCGCCTGCCTTGGGAGCAGGAGACCGCCGGTTCGAATCCGGCCACCTCGACTGAGGAACTCCGTGATCCGTCTGATCCGGAGTACCGTCACCGCAATCTCCGAAAAGGCCGTGGAGATTGCTCAGGCTGAGCGACTGCGAGGGATCCGACGGTACCCCGATACGCCAGCGAGGATGCCCAGCAGTAGCGAGCCCAGCGTCATGGGTTCGGGCACGGCGGCGGCGGTCTGGGTGTTGTAGATGATCGACATCACTCCGAGGGAGGTCACATCGATGGCGGGCTTGGTCGTCAGCGGGATGTCGTGCGTCTCTCGGATGCCCGCGTTGGCCGAGTAGGTGAAGCTGCCGGTGCCGATGAAACTCGCCAGGGCGTCGCTCGCGGTAAAGATCTGATCGGAAGTCCCGGTGTCGGCGAATGGACCGAAGTGATATTCCAGGATGAGTTCCAGGAAATGACCCGTCCCCAGGACCTTCGGCCCGCTGATCAGGTCGAACTCGCCGATCATGGCGGGGGTATCCGAACTGCCCAGCAAGCCGAACAAATCGAGCGTGACCGTCATGGTGCCCGGCAGTCCGAATTCGTTGATCCCGTTCACCGACACAGTGACCCCGCCCTGGACGATGACCTGGACGCTGATGAGCTGCTCGGCCCCCTGATACTTGTTGAAAGTCATCAACGCCGTACCGTCATTCACGGGCGAAGGACCGTAGCTTTGCGTCTGAACGATCTGGCCGGCGTCCGCCTGGCGAGGTAAGAGCAGGACGGCGAACGCCAGGTATCTGAGGTGTCGGGACGTCATGCTCGGCTCGCGGTCGGGTCGTCGGCATCAAGAATCATCGGATTCCGTACTATAAATCCTCCCGGCCGACGAACCCAGTCGGTGTTCCCAAATGCAACGCAATCGCCGGGAGTTTGCGCCGAAGCTGAATATCTCGGAAGGGCAAGCCAACTGGCGAAGGCAGCCGTCTCGAACACGGCCGAGCGATGAGCCTTGGGGGTTCGACTCCCCCTCCTTCCGCTGGTGGGTGACGCCCGCCCGATTCGGGGATCGGCCAATCGGTAGGCCGCCTGACTTTGAATCAGAAAATGGAGGTTCGAGCCCTCCTCCCCGAACCTTCGACGAATGCACGTGTCATGATAGATGAATGATCGAGAACAATTCCGGGGCAGTTGCTGCTGGTAGTGACGCCTGGTTCTGACCCGGGAGGCCGCACGTTCGATTCGTGCACCCGGAATGGATCGTCAGGGTGGGATGATATCCCTCGACGGTCCCGCAAGACGGCCCGGTAGGCAAACTGGCAAAGCCGCTCGCTTCAGAGGCGAGAGTCTGAGGGTTCGACTCCCTCCCGGGCTACTGTTCGAGTGAGACGACGCGGTACGCAAATCGGCCAAGCGGCCGGGCTCAAACCCCGGTGTCCTGTGGGTTCGAGTCCCACCCGCGTCATGGTCCGACAGGTTTTCCCCAAATCGGGTGGTGCTCCCCACGGCGGCCTGTAAAGCCGTTGCCGACCAAGCTCTGTGGGGCGGACGGCGAGAGGTTCGACTCCTTCACCACCCATTCTCACCCCATTGCGGGGGGGCTGGCGCTCGGCCGAGTCTCATAAACTCGGAGTGCTGGGTTCGATTCCCAGACCCGCAATTCTCCCGTTGGATGGCCGGGTAGGCAAACTGGCAAAGCCGTCAGGTCGAGAGCCTGATGCGTGTGGGTTCGACTCCCATCCCGGCCACTGCTCCTCATGTCTGCAACAGTCCGGGCGGCTGGTCTAACGGGATGACACCGACCTCGCGCGTCGGGGATCGGGGTTCGACTCCCCGGCTGTCCACTGAAACTTGTTTGTTCACGGGCTCATGGTCCAACGGGACGACACCGCCCTGGCGTGGCGGAGATCCGGGTTCGATTCCCGGTGGGTCCACTCAGTTTTTTCTAAACGGAAGGTAGCCGGATACGGTTCGCCGGGCCTCTCTGCTAAGGAGTGCGTCCCCGATGGGACGTGAGGGTTCGAATCCCTTGCCTTCCGCTGTCGTCCCGATGGTGAAATGGATGATCATGGCGCGCTTCGAACGCGTCGTTCCAGGTTCGAGTCCTGGTCGGGGCATTGTGCTTGTGCAGGTGTGCGGATGTGCGGTGTTTTTGATCCGGAAAGGCAAGCCGACGGGCGACGGCAACCGTTTGGAGAACGGTCGAGCGATGAGCCTTGGGGGTTCGACTCCCCCCCTTTCCGCTGGCGGCCGCGAGGCGTGGGGCGTTCCCCGCCGGCTCGCCGCTTCGATGGTGTCCGTGGTGTAACGGCAGCACCCGAGCCTGTGGAGCTCGAGGCGACGGGTTCGACTCCCGCCGGATACCCTCCGTGTTCTTGATGTGAGGACGTTTCCGATGTCCACTCCGGTCTTGCAGCGACAGTCGCTCGTGCTCAACATGAAGTGGACCCCATTGGCTAGACCAAAAATCGACGATTCTTCGCTACTCTCTCGTTAGCCCTTTTCGGCCCCCGTGCCCCGATAGACGGCCGCCGGGGTCCGATACTCGAGCGACTGGTGGGGCCGCTCGTCGTTGTAGAAGGCGAAGTACCTTGCGAGGCCCCGCTGCAGCCCCGGCACCGTGTCGTAGCCTTGAATGTAAATGTCTTCGTATTTGACGGATCGCCAAAGGCGTTCCACGAAGACGTTATCCAGCGCCCGCCCACGGCCGTCCATGCTCACCGCCACCCCCGCCGACTCCAGCCGCCCGGTGAACGCAACCGCCGTGAACTGCACCCCCTGGTCGGTGTTGAAGATCTCCGGCTTCCCTCCCCTCAAGGCGTCTTCGAGCATCTCCAGGCAGAACGAACCGTCGAGCGTGTTCGACAGCCGCCAGGCGATCACGTACCGGCTGAACCAGTCGATCACCGCCGCCAGGTACATGAACCCCGAGGCCATCGGCACATAGGTGATGTCGGTGCTCCAGACCTGGTCCCTCCTCCCTACCGTCACGCCCCGGAGCAGGTACGGGTAGATCCGATGGCCCTTCCCGGCCAGGCTCAGCCGTGGCTTGGGGTAGATCGCCTCCAGGCCCATCGCTCGCATCAGTCGCTGCACCCGCTTGCGGTTCACCTCCTCCCCTCGTTCCTTCAGCCAGGCCGTCATCCGCCGGCTGCCGTAGAACGGCCGGGCGGTGTACTGCTCGTCGATGAGCCGCATCAGCCTCAGGTCCTCGGCCGCCTGACCGGCGGGCTCGTAGTAGAGGCTCGACCGGCTCAGCCCCAGCAGCTCGCACTGCCGCCGCACGCTCAGGGCCGGGTGGCCGGGCTCGATCAGCGGCCGCTTGTGCTCACATGAAGACGGCAGCTTTTTTTTTGAGCCACTCCAGCTCCATCTTCAGCCGGCCGATCTGCTCGAACAGCTCGGCCTGGCGGGCCTCGGCGTCAGCCGAGGCCGCCTGGGCCGGGCTCCCGAAGAGGCCCTCCGCCCCGGTCAGGAGTTGTTTCTTCCAGCCGTGGATCAACGTCGGGTGGACGCCGTAGTGCCCGGCCAGCTCGTTGATGGTGCGGTCCCCCTTGAGTGCGGCGAGGGCGACCTGGGCCTTGAACGCCGCCGTGTGGACCTTCCGCTTGCCTGCCATCGCACCCCCCTTTGCTGGGCCACCGGAGTAGCTTAACCGGTGGTCCAGTTTTCAGGGTCCACTATAACAGGCACTGGCAGCCGATCCACGTCACCACCGTTTCCCGGGCGCTCGTGCTCCTCTGGAACGACGTCGCCCGCGTGGTGGACCCGACGGAATATCGGCTCTTCGACTGGGACCAGTGGGTCGAACTGGCCTCGGAGCCGGGCATGCCCGCGATCCGGTCGGCCCGGCTGAGCGTGCGGGTGCCCGAGGTCGTCTGCCTCGTGCATCACGACCGCTTTGCCAAGGGATCCGTCGCCTTCAGCCGCCGTAACGTCGCCAGGCGCGACCATTTCACCTGCCAGTACTGCGGCGTCCAGCCCGGCGTGGATCGCATCACCGTCGACCACGTCATGCCCCGATCGCAGGGGGGCCCGACGAGCTGGCAGAACTGCGTCGCCGCCTGCGTGCCCTGCAACGCCCGCAAGGCGGACCGCACGCCCGACCAGGCGGGGATGAAGTTGAAGAAACCTCCCTCGCGGCCGGAGTGGAGGCCGTTGTACTCGCTGCGGGGTTTGAAGAACCCGTCCTGGGCTCACTTCCTTGAGCCGGATCGGGCGCTCCAACTCGCCTGAAGCCAGGTAGGGTGTGGTGGCCGCGTCCTCGCGGCCTCCGCACCGACCGCCACCGTCGCGATCACCGTCCATGTTGCCGCAACCGCTCTCGTCGGTGCGGAGCCTCGCCTCGCGCGTGGCACCACACCCTACGGGTCTCCGGAGTGTGCCAAATTCACACGCGACCTTGCGAAGGTCGTAGACCAGGTTCGATTCCTGGCGGGGACACTTGTTCGCATCAAAACACGGCACGCGAGCCAGACGGCCAGGCGAGGGTCTGCAAAACCCTGAGAAGTGGGTTCGACTCCCACGCGTGCCTCTGTCGATAAAGAAGCAGCCCGAGCATCAACGCCCCCGGGCCGTCCCCGGGGGCGGATAGCGTTTCGATGTGTCGTCGAGGACGAGGATCCAGTCCAGGGCCTCGCCGGGCGTCGGCGGGTTGAAGGCCCTCGTTCCTTTGTTGGGGAACGACCCGATGTCGGTCACCGCGCCGTCTCGGGGGTTGTACCATCGGGCGATCACGTTTTCACCGCCGATGGCGTCCATCCGGACCGAAAACGTGCGGCCGACGGGGACGTAGATCATCGCATAGGTCCGAGCGGTGTCGCGTGTGGCGACGAAGCGGTAACGGCCAGCGCCGGGGATCAGGGTCGGCACGCGGTCGGCGACGATGATCGAGTCGTCGGGGACCCGGTCGAGGAACGGCCGGGATTCGATCAGGCGACGGCCGTACTTCATCTGCTCCGCGCCCGGCTGGCGGATCGCCTCGGTCCACGGCATGAGCGGGTTATTGATCGGCGTCCGCTCGGATGTCCACATCTGCCAGATGGCGTGGTTGCCGTAGGTGTGCCCGAAGGCCCCGCCGAAGAGGTCCCAGTAGAGCGGCCGGCGGACATCGGCGGCGACGGAATGCCCGAAGCGCGGGGCGTTGAAGCCGATGGGGTGGTCCTCATAGATCGGCTCGGCGTCGAGGACCGGCTTGGGGGGCGTCAGGTCGTAATCCTTCTTCGTGTTCGCGTAGCGGCCGGGGAAGTCGATCTCATGGCCGTTCTGTCGCATGTTGAAGTCGAGCCATGGCTCATTGTGGAAGTACTGCGACGAGCCCGAGCCCCCGCGCGGGTGGAACGTCCGCAGGTGGCTCCCGCCGTCCCCCATGTGCAAGCCTTCGGCCATCGCGCGCAGGACCTGCTTCTGCTCCTCGTTCTCGACGTTGCGGTCGCCGCCGAGGACCCAGACGATCGAGCGATCGCGGTATCTCCTGCCGATCCATTCGCCGTAGATCCGGGCGTTCTCCCGGTTGAACAGCGGCTTGCCGCCCTTGACTTCGTCGTGCCAGTAGCGGCCCCACGTCGGCAGCAACGCGACGACGATCCCCTTCGCGTTGGCCTGCTCGACGATGAAATCCACATGATCCCAGTAATCATTATTCGGCCCCTCGGTCGTCGCCGGCCTGGCCGGATCCTGATCGACGAGCGGCAGGTGTCCATAGGCGTTCGGTACGTTGTGCCCGTCGAACTCGGCGATCGCCACCGCCTGGATCACGTTGAAGCCTTGCGACGCCCGGACGGTCAGGTAGTGCGATGCCTCCTCGCGGGTCAGCCGGTGGAAGATCTCCCAGGCTGTGTCGCCGAGCCAGAAGAACGGCTCGTTCTCGCCCGTCACCAAGAAACGGCGGGTCTCGCTCACCTTCAGACGCTGCGGCGCCTGGGCCTCGGCCGAGAGCGTCATGGACAGGATCGTCGCAGCAACAAGAAACCATCGCGCCATGGGAGAGCCTCCGCGTGTCGGGTGGGCAGCGCGCACCACAAGCTCCTCACATCGCCGCACGAGCCGATTCATGGACCGGTTTCGTCCGAGCGATTGTTGTTGTGGACAGTGCCCACCCGACGGGAATGCATATAAGCGTACAAGGGGCCGGAGAGTGCGAGGATGGCGAGGAGGACGAGCCACCTCTGGCGTCGTCGACCGGTCTCCCAGTCATGAAGTGGCAGGTCGTCGATCGCCGCAACCAAGGCCAGGTAGCCCATCAGGCAGATGCCGAGGGCGAAGACGGTCCGACCGACGCGGTCGGGCAGGGGATGGTCCGGGGCGTCGAACCACCAGATCTTGAACATCCAGCGAGTGAAGATCGGCAGCACGAACGCGATGGGGACCATCCACGGATGCCAGGCGTCGCGGTCCATGGGCGGGTGGTCCCCATGATGCGTCAAGCGTTCCGATTCTTTGTGAATGTTGCGGTGGGCGGTTCCCGCCTTACTTGAGCCAGCGGTCGAACCAGTCGAAGGCCTCGGCCTGCATGGGGAGGTCGAACTTGTGGAGGCCGGGGTAGAAGCTAGCGCGGTAATGATCGGGGGCGCCGGCCTTGGCGTAGACCTCATTGAGGATCCCGTCGGCACGCTTCATCTCGGGGAGGGTGAACAGGGCGTCCTCGTTGTTGTTCTGGACGAGGATCGGTGTCGGCGGGCGGAGGCCGAGGATCTCCGGGTAATCGAGGTCGTTCGGCAGGCCGGGGATGTAGATCATCCAGGTGTGCGTGTGCGACTTGTTCAGGAGATAATCGCGCCAGGTCGTCATCATCCCCACCGCGCACGATGCGGAGATGCGTTCATCCGCCCCGGTGAGGAAGACCGTTCTCAGGCCGCCCCCCGACAGGCCGGCGCAGCCGACTCGTTTCGGGTCCACGTCGGGGCGGGCACAGAGGATGTCGAGGGCCTTGCGGTCGTCGGCGAGGAACGTGGCGGGCCAGGTGGTGCCGGCGCACAAGAGGCTCTTGGCGATCAGGTGTTCGTGCTGGCCCGCGAATGTGTTGTACGCCTTGATCTCGGCCTCGGATTCCGGCTTCTCCTCGCGCAGGCCCTTGGTGACGACCTGCGGCAGGTCGCCGAGGCGGAAGCGGCGACTGGCGAAGGCGAAGGTGTCGTGCACGAGCACGGCGTAGCCGCGTTTGGCGATCTCGTTGGCCCAGGCCCGGCCGCCGTAGTATTCGTCGTAGTGTTTCTTCATCACCGGATGGACGTCGTCGCCCAGTTTGGTGATCTTCCGGAAGCCGAACGCCTTGTTGCCGCCGTGGTCGTGCAGGCCGAGGATGGCGGGCAGGGGGCCTTTCGCACCCTTCGGTTTCAGGAAGTAGGCTTCGGTCGGCGGGCCGTAGGGCAGCCGCCAGCGAAGGTGCTCGATGTGGAGGCCGTCGTACTCGTATTGATGCTCGACCTCGACCTTGACCGGCGGGCCGGAGTCGAAGGGTAGCAGGCACTCAAGGTAGCGAGCCCGCGCGATCGCCTTCCAGTCGCCGAGGTCGCGGAACCTGGACTGGCGGTACGAGAGGCGGGCGGGGCCGTCGCCCACCAGCGACGCGGCCCAGGGGCCGTAGGCACCAAGGATGTTCGGTTCCACGATCGGAAACCCTCCAGCGCAGGATGAAGACGGTCGGGACGGCCATCGTACAGCCGCCCGCGACCGTCCGCACCCTCTCGCCGGGAGTCCGACCGGGCTGTGGCCCGGGTCAGACCTCTTCGGCGTTCTGGATGTGGGCTTCGAGGAACCAGAGCCGCTTGTCGACGGTGCGGCTGATCTCGGTGAAGAGGTCGGCGGTGGACTTGTCCTCGAGCTCATCGGCCTCGTCGATGGCCTCGCGGATGGCGTTGGCGTAGATGCCGAACCGTTCGGTCAGCGCGGCGACGTGCTCCATGCCGGCGGTCGCCTCGGTCGGATACTCGGGCAGTCGGGTCGAGCCGGCCGACATACGGACGGTGCCGGTGGCATAGCCGCCGAGCGAGGTCGCCCGCTCCGCGATCTCGTCGACGAACTCGGCCAGCTCGGCGGCGATCTCGTCGAAGAGGAGATGGAGCTGGTAGAAGTCCTTCCCTTTGACGTTCCAGTGGGCCTGCTTCGTCTGACTCATGAGGTCGAACGTATCGGCCAGGTTCTGGTTCAGGAGGTCGATCAGCTTCGCGCGGGCGTCCTCGGGGAGGTTGACCTGGGTCGGGAAGCGTCGGGTCTTCGAAAGCTGGGCCTTGGACATGGGAGTGCAACGCTCCGGAATAGGGTACGAGCGGTCTGAGCGTTCCTTATTGCAGCAATCCGCACACCATTCGGAGTTGAACGGATCGGCGATCCGGCCGATTGACTCGGCGGGGGATTCCGTTAGGATGAAGTGGTATGGTCCTTCCCGCGTCGTCCCTGTCGAGACGCCTCCCCGGTCGGTGCCGATCTGTCGGCCCTCCCTCCTCCTGATCCCTCCTGCTTCCACCGCTGACCTTTGCGCGGGTCTCGACGCATTCCGTTCGACTGCGTCCGTTCGGGAGTCTCGGCGTTGACATCTCTCCTGGAGAGGTCGGTCCTGCTCGCGGGACTGCTGCCGGGCCCTCGCGAATGGCTCCTGATCGGGATGGTCGTCCTGGCCTGCTTCTGGCGGACGGGTGTCCCGCGCGGCCGCGTCTGGCGGCTGCTGCAACCCTGGTCGTCGGTCCCGAAGCGTCAGCCGCGTCCGACCTGGGTGCATCGTCTGAGCGATCGCGGGTTCCTGCTCCTCCTGGTGATGGCCGCCTCGGCCGTCATCGCCTGGATCATCTCCTGGACCCTGATCGCGCAGACGGTTTCGAAGGCGGGCTGAGTCGAAGCACCTGGCGATCATGAAGGCGGGATGGCCCGAATTTCCGGTACCCACGCGGAGGCGGCCACGCGACGTCGCGGCGGGCCGAAGGATCCGTTCCCGGACGACTTCGCCTTCCCGCGACCGAGAGCCTCCCGACTCCAAGGAGCCCGATCATGCTGTCCATGCCGTTCGCCTTCCTCGGTCTTCCCGGCGGCTACGAGTTCCTCGGCATCGCCTTCGTGGCCTTGCTGCTGTTCGGCAACCGCCTGCCGAGCGTGATGCGTTCGCTCGGCCGGAGCGTCACCGAGTTCAAGAAGGGCGTCGCAGGCATCGAGGAGGAGATCGACGCCGCGGTGACCTCCGACAAGAAGACGAGCCTGCCCGACTGACCGCCGGCCTCCTGTCGTCGTGATGCAGGAGGGGGAGACCGCGGGCGGCATTGCGTCCGATCCGGTCCCCCTCGCATCGGGTATTCATCCCGGGATCGCACAGGACCCAGGCGAGGGAGATCGTGTCCTCATGTTCGGTAACCTCAATCCGGTCGAACTGATGGTGGTCGGCATCGTCGCCGTCCTCCTGTTCGGGCGTCGGCTTCCGGAAGTCGGCCGCTCGCTCGGCAAGGGGATCGTGGAGTTCAAGAAGGGCCTGCGGGGGATGGAGGACGACTTCCTCTCCGAAGGTGGGTCGTCGGCCTCGACCTACTCGCGCGGGGGACAATCGGCCTCGAACCACTCATGGCAGTCCGACCCCGGCACGGCGACCTTCGGGACGCCCGAGGGGTTCGACGTCTCGGTGCCGAAGTTCGAACTGCCCGCCTCGGCCCCGACGCCGGTCGCGTCGCCCGAGCCGAAGACCTATCAGGACTGAAGGTGGTCCGTGCCGCCGTCGCATCCCGCCCGGCGGCCCTGAACCCCCTTGCCCTCGGCCGCCTCGGCCGCTAAACTGCGTCAGACTTCGGGCGCTTAGCTCAGTTGGTTAGAGCACTATCTTCACACGGTAGGGGTCACTGGTTCGAGTCCAGTAGCGCCCATCCCCGAGACGACAAACGCGACCTCGGCCAGTCTCACTGGCCGGGGTCGTTTCGTTTTGGGGGCATGGACTGAACGTCCCCCTTCGACGGGCGTTGTCATCCCATGCATCGCGGTTGCCCGCGTCGCGTCCTGTCATGGTGCCCGGGGCGATGCGCGCAGGCCCGGATCATTGGGGCTCGGCCAGGGACACTTCGCGGCGCCGATCGACCCCGGATCACCATCTCAAATCAGTCGAGGTGATCCCGTTGAGCCGATTCCCGGTCCATGTTCCGCCAGGGTTATGCAGAATTGCGACGTCATTGAACAGTCACGTAGTCTTGCGCTCGGCGAGATTTGTGTTGATTTGAATCATAGTGTTCGAAGTCTCGGCGCAGTTTTGTTTTGCATGGCTCGGGAGTTTGGTGTCCAAAGAAGGCGACTTGGTTGCGTGCATCCTATCGGTTCATGCATGAAATACGAATTGGATGGAGATGTGAGCGGCCCGAGATAGGCCGTGGAGCGACCTTACGGCATGTTGACTTTTTTCACAGCATGTGTGTTCGGTTGATAGTTGTTGTTGTGTTTTGAATACACCGCTTGAGGGTTCATGTGGCAGCAGAGGATAACACCTAACGTCACATGCAAGCAGTCTCCCGCCGAGGGCCCGAGCTGCGAGTGTAGGCCGAGGAGGCCAGCTCGATCGGCCAGTTCGGGCCATCCCGGGCGAACCGCTTCCCGTGTTCCCGACGCGTTTCGCACGAACCGAAGGAGTTTCCGATGACCTACATCCGTCGCGCCCTCGCCCTCGCCCTGATGGTCGCCGCCATGAGCGGCGTCTCCCACGCCGCCATCGACTCGCCGGAGTTCGACCCGGCCGCCATCGGCTCGGCCGTGACCCTGCTCACCGGCGGGATGCTGCTGATCGGCGGCCGCCGCTCCAAGTGAGCCGCGGAGACCGACGCGAACGGCCTCGCGGGGAGCAGAGCACCCCTGTTTCCCGCGGGCCGGAACCGTCGGCGTGGCCGAACCTGCGATCGTTCCCCGATCCGGCGGAGATGGTCCCATCATGATGTCCGCGAGCCGATCCCTCCGACGACCGAGCTTCGCCCCGCTGGCGATCGCGGCCTGGTGCGCGATCCCCGCTGTGGAGCTGCTCTCGCTGTCGTTGGCCTTCGACGGGACAGAGCTCCTGCGTGAGGGGAACGGGCCCTCGGGGACGGCTGCGCTCGTCGCCTGGGCACCGAACGTCGGTCGGCTGTCGGTAGTCTTCGCCTTCGCGATGTTGCTCCACGGCGGGATGGCCTGGGGCGAGGAGTTCCGTCGCCTGCTGGATCTGGGCGCGTGCCGCCGGGGCTTCGCCCGGCTGTCGTTCATGCTCTGGCATGGCTGCGCGTTTGGGGTCTTCGCCGCCATCACGCGGTCGATCCTGACGCCGGGGCTGGCGGATGCGACGGGCGTGAGGCTCGCCTCGCTATTCTGGCCCCTCTCCGGGGCCTCGGTGCTGGCGACCTGGTGCCTGATCCTGGCACCCCCGGCGGACTGGGCGGAACTCGTCCGGAGGCGCGGCAAGTCGCTCATCGTCGGCGTGGCGATCGCCACCCTCGCCTGGGCGGCGGGCCTGGTCACGCAACGCCTGTGGGCGACGATGGCGGATGCCACCGTGCAGACGTCCCGATTCCTCCTGGGCCTGCTGGGCCAGGAGACGGTGGTCGAGATGGCCGATCGGGTCCTCGGGACGTCCGCCTTCCAGGTCCGGATCGCGCCCCAGTGCTCCGGTTATGAGGGGATCGGGCTGCTCTGGGTCATCCTGGGGACGTACCTGTGGCTGGCCCGCGACGCCTATCGGTTCCCCCGGAGCCTGCTGCTGTTCCCGCTCGGCACCCTGCTGATCTGGCTGGCGAACTCGGCCCGGATCGCGTCCCTGATCCTGCTCGGGACGCACGTCTCCGCCGACATGGCGATCAGTGGCTTCCACTCGCAGGCGGGCTGGATTGCCCTCAACCTCGTGACCTTCGGGCTGATCGGGGCGGCCTCACGCTGGCGATGGCTGCGGCCGGCGGAGTCCGGCGCCTCGGCCCGGACCGAGGCGACCACGGTCAACCCGACCGCGCCCTACGTCGCGCCTCTGGTCGTGGTGCTCGCGACGGCCCTGACCACCTCGGCGTTCACGGTCGCCGGGGCCCCGGACCTGGCGTACGGGCTCCGCGTCCTCTCGGGTTTCGCGGCACTGGCGTACTTCCGGCCGAGTTATCGCGGGACGCTCGGGCCGTTCGGTCGGAAGGAACTGGGCTGGGGCACGCTCAGCGGCGTCGCGGTCTTCGCCCTCTGGATGGCCCTCGAACCCCGCAACGCCGGGCCCTCCGGCATGCCCGCCACGCTCTCAAGCTTGCCCGGGATCCTGACACTCGGGT
>CBDIHP010000015.1:0-10536 GCA_965279195.1 Isosphaeraceae bacterium | reverse complement strand
CGCTCGGCATGTATCCCACCCTGAATCTGGGCCGGCGGGCGAACCTTTGCGCGGGCTGCCACGTCGGGTCCCCGGCGGGGGAGGGCCGGCCTGAGCGGAAGGTCGATCACGAGCTGATCGCGGCGGGCCATCCCCGGCTGGCGTTCGAGTTCTCGGCGCACCTGGCCACGATGCCCGCCCACTGGCGGGGCGATTCCGAACCCGACGCGTCGCCCGACTTCCCGGCGAGGGCGTGGGTGGTCGGCCAGTACGCCACGGCCCGGGCCTCATCCGGCCTGCTGGCGGCGAAGGCGGGATCCGCGTCCAGCACGTCGCGACACCGGAGCGAGTGGCCCGAACTGGCCGAGTACGACTGCTACTCCTGCCACCATGACCTTCGCGACGACCCCTGGCGCCGCGCGGCCAAATCGATCGGCCGACTGCCGAAATGGGGGACCTGGAACTTCGCGATGCTCGAACCGCTCGCGACGGGATTCGGTGAGCCCGGGGCGCCGGAACTGATGCAGGATCTGGCACGTCTGAGGGTGGCGATGGATCGCCCTCGGGCGAACGCCTCCGAGATCGCCGCCGTGGCTGTGGATGTCGCCAGTCGGCTCGAAGGCTGGGTTGAAACCGCATCGACACGAAGCTATTCGATCGCGGACGTCGATCGCCTCAGGCGTTCGATTCAAACGGCCCGTCAGGGAATGCCGCCGGAGAACTGGGACGGGGCGACCCAGCGGTACCTCGCCATGGTGCCGCTGGTCCAGTCGAGTCGGTCGCTCGACTCTTCCCGTGATGAGATCCAGGCGGAGGCCGAGCTGGAGAAACTCCGCGAATTCCTCCGCTTCCCGAAGGGTTTTGCTAGCCCAGGGGCGCGGCACCCGGCATCGATCTCGCACACGAGCCGTTGAAGGAGCAAGGCATGAAAACGCGACGACTCGTGATGTGGGCGGTGATCACGGCATGCGGATTCCTCGGCGAATCGGGGGGCGTCCGGGCGGAGGGACCGACGAGGACGCTGTTCACGCCGGATGCCTGCTCGCAGTGCCACAGCGCCGGGGCGTTGCGGGCCCCTTCCGTCTTCGGCGGGGGCGATAACGCGCCCAGGCTCGTGAGATTTGATGAGTTCAACACGTGGGAACGTGCCGACAAGCATCGGCGTGCATTCCACGCCCTGACCAACCCCCGGGCCCGGTCGATGGCCAGGCGGCTCAAGGTCGCCGATGTGAGCCGCGAGCGGTCGTGCCTGGCCTGCCACTCGACAGGCTTCACGGCGGAAGATCCCGCGCCTGAGGTTTCGGCGGCCTTCGACACCAGGGCCCAGGGGGTGGGCTGCACGGCCTGCCACGGGCCGTACAAGGAATGGGTCCAGACTCACGGACTCTCCGGGTCGCAGCTGCAGAACTGGCGGGGACTGACGCAGGCGGAGAAGCGGCGCGACTACGGCATGACGAACCTCCGCGACCCGGCGACGCGTGCCCAGTTGTGCCTCTCGTGCCACCTCGGCAGCCCGACCGAGGGCAAGCTTATCACGCACGACATGTATGCCGCCGGGCATCCGCCGCTGCCGGGGATCGAGGTCGCGGCCTTCAGCGAGGCGATGCCGCCCCACTGGTGGAAGCCCGAGGAAGTACCGCTGTTCCAAGGGCATCCCGAGATCCGGTCGCGTTACGCCGGCGACGCAAGCCCGGCGAAGCTGTCGCTCGTGGGCGGATTGATGTCATTGCGTGAAGCCGTGAAGCTCTTGCAATATGACGCGGGGCGGGGGATGGATCGCGACCGGGCCGACGCATGGCCGGACTATGCGAGGATGGACTGCTACGCCTGTCACCACGAGCTTCGGACGCCCGGCCACAAACGCTGGCGTCAGCGTCGGGCGAACACGGTTTCATTCGATGGCATGAGCACCAAGCTCGCCGCCGGACATCCCCGGGCGCGGCTCTGGTCGCTGCCACTGGTCGAGGCGTTGCTCGCCGGCTCGCCAGGATGGGGGAAGCAGGCCGAGGTCCGGATCGAGCTGCGGGAGTCGGTCCACGCCCTGTTGCGGGCGTATTCCGGTGGGCAATTCGGCGATCCGGAGGAGGTCCTTGCCGCCGCGCGACGGGTGGAGTTGGCGGCCGATCGTCTGCTGGAACGGATCAAGGCGACGACGTTCGATGACCGGATGGCGGCGAAAAGCCTGGACTTCCTGAGTGGGCGTCTGGCCGAGGATTCCCTGGATTATGACCAGACCCGGGTGGCCGTGTGGGCGATCGGGTCATTGCGAGCGGGACGTTCGCCGCTCGGGCCCGAAGCCGATCGGATGGCATCAATCCGGGATAAAATGAACACCGCGATCAAGCTTGATCCTTTTGGGTCGCGGGCCGAGTGGTCGAGGGTGGCGGGCGACCGGACGCGGCCGGAGGCCCTGCTGGTGGCCGACCTGTTCCGGCTGAGCGAGTCCGAGTACCCCGCCAGCCTCGCCCGCGCGGCCGAGTTCGACCCCGATGACTTCCGTCCGGTGGCGCGGGAGTTCCGCGATCTGCTCGGCCGGATCAACGGCGTGGGGGATTGATCGCCGGGCGATAGACCGGGTCGCGGGGGTCGTCGCTCACGAACCAGGGGCGGCCGTCGTGCAGGAAGAGTTGTCGCTGTTCCGTTGGGTTCAGCGGGCGGGCCCCGATCCGGCCGAAGACGCTGATCTGGTTGCCGCTCTCATCAATGGATCGGTCACGGTCGATGCCTTCCGAGACCTTGAGCACTTGCCCGCCCTTCGGAGCGGGATAGGTGGCGATCAGCCGGGGAGTCGGGCGGGGACTGAAGCCCTGGTTGCCGGGCGTCTCGGGCGAGGTCAATTGCACGACCCGCAACCCGTTGGCGCCGTCGGCGAGGTAGGCGAATTCGCTGGTGTAGGTGATGCCCAGCTTGACGTCGCACAGGTCGCTGATGCATCCATTGGCGTTGAAGACCTGATCGAACCGCGGCCGTTCGGGGTTCTCGACGTCGAGGATCACGAGCCCCTGCTTGCCGGCGGCGACGTAGGCGTAAGTCCGCGCGACGTAGATCGACCGGGCGTCGGCCAGGGGCAGGGCGGTGACATATCGGGGGTGGGCGGCGTCCGTGATGTCGAGGACCTTCACGCCCTGCGCGTCGCAGACGAATCCGTAACGGAACTGGGCCTGGATCGATCGGGGGGAGCACATCACGTCCTTGCCGAGGATCGTCGTCACCCGGGGATGCTTGGGGTCCTCGATGGAGACCACGACGAGCCCGGCGGCGCAGCCGATGTAGGCGTAATTGCCGACGATGGTGATGGCCCGGGCCCCCATCAGGATGCCACCGGGGTTGAACGTGGTTTCACGTTCGAGCTTGTTGTTGAGCGGGTTGCCGTCGACCAGCGACCCGGCGGGGACGGTGATGAGTCCCTCGTAGAGGTCGGCCACGAAGAGGTAGCCGAAGATCGCGGCGACCGAGGGTTCGTTGTTCTCGGGCTTGTGGGTGCGGAGCGGGTCGGGGGCCATCGTCGAGGGGCTGGCGACGGCGGTGGCGTACTGCGTGCGGACGAAGAACCGCTGGCCCAGGGGAGACACCGGCGCGGTGGAGACGCGCTGGGAGAAGCCCTTGTTGTCGACCATCGCGATGTCGAAGACCCGCAGGCCGTTCTCGCCGCAGGCGGCGTAGAGGTACTCGCCGCGCGCCTGGACGTCGAGGACCTCGGGGTTGCGCTTGTGGAGGCTGAACGACTCGCCGATGTCGCGGCCGGAATGGGTGAAGGCGTCGCGGAGGAGGCTGCCGGACTCGACGAACTTGCGGTAGTAGTCGGGGAACGCCGTTCGGTGCAGGGTGCTGCCGAACACGGCCTGCGGTTCCTGCCGCTCGGTCACGGTCAATCCGGCCAGGCCCGCCTCGCCGGCGGCGACCCAGGCGTAACGGCCGATCCAGTTCGTGTAATTGGTCCCTTGCATCATCAATTGAGCGAGGGTGGCGTTGTTGTCGTTCTGCTTCGAGAGGTGGCAGTCGGTGCACTGCTTCGTCTCGTTGCGACCGGGGAGGTAGGCATCGGGCGAGTCGGCGCGGCCGCGATCGGGCCCGGACTTGATCCGGGGCGGCCCGCCGCGCACCGTGTGCGGGACATTGGTGCTGAAGGCGACGCCGCTCAGGCCCTCGGCAGAGACCGTCTGCTGCTGGACGTAGGTCGATTCGCGGTTGCCGTTGTAGGCCGTGACGTGGATCGCGCACGACGATCGCGCGGGGCCGATGCGATTGCCGGTGACGTTGCCGTCGCGGGCGAGCATGAACACGTCATCGCGCAAGGTCTGAAAGTTGTATGACGTATAATTGCGCGAGAGTTCGCCCTCGTTGTGGAGCGACGGCATCTTCTTGTTGGTGCGGCTGGGCAGGTGGCAGCCGTAGCAGCTGGGGTTCCACGACGAGTGGCAGGCGATGCACGACATGTTGCTCGACGCGTGGGCGCACGCTTCTTCCTTGCTGCCGGGGACGTCGCCCCAGATGAGCTGGCCGTCGGGCCCGAAGCGCACGGTCTTCGCCAGCCGGGATTTCTCGCTGTAGTGCTCGCTGGCGGGGTCGATGGTGTCGGCGGTCTGCACGACCTCCCAGGCGAGGTCCTTCTCGACCATCGAGTTCTGGTAGAACTTGTTGCCCTTCTTCTCGAAGCGTCGCTTGCCCCAGGGGGTCCGCAGCGCGGAGAGGTCGCGGCCGTTCTCGCCGGAAGTGTACGCGGCCGGCCCGGTCGTCGTGAGCATGGCCTTCTTGACGGAGGTGCCGTGGCAGTCGATGCACTGGATCTCGATCGCGCCCCGGACCTCCTGCTGGAGCCGGGTGTTGCCGTGGACGTCCTGCACGAAGTGGCAATCCACGCAGTGCATACCCTTTTCCATGTGGATGTCCATGAGATGCACGGGGACGCCATCGCGGTCGGGCGCGGGGGCGGGCTTGCGGCCGGCCTCGCCGGTGCGGTGCTGCTCGCGGACGGCGGCCGGCATGGCGATGGCCTCCATCAGCTTCCGCGTCTCGGGGTCGCCGAGGGACTTGCCCCGGTGGTCGAGCAGCGAGCCGTGGCGATCCTTCTTGAAGACCGCGCGGAAGACCCAGCCGTGGCTGTGGAAGTCGGCGAACTGGGTGTGCCGTGCCTGGGAGTTCAGGTCGGTGATGTGGTCGAGGAACTTCGGGTCCGACCACTTGCCCTGGACGGCCGTCTCATCCGGGTTGGACATCTGCGAGCGCGTGTATTCTTCCGAGCTTGGATATTTCTGCTTGTGGGGGTAGAGCAGGTCGCCATCCGTCTCCTCGTCCCACCACATGTAGCCGAGGTAGCTATTCATGACGTTGGTGCCGGGGTGGATGTGGCAGACGATGCACTGGCTGCTGGGGATGGCGGTGGTGAACTTGTGCTCGATGGGGTGGCCGCGCTCGTTCTTGGGGATGGTCGGGTCGGGGTTCTGCGACAGCCCCATGTGGCCGGCCTGGGCGTAGGGGCCGGAGTGGATCGTCGAGCGGTCGTTGGCGTAGATCATGTGGCAGGCGGTGCAGCCGCTGGATCGGTAGTCGCCAGGGTGATCGTTGGTGCCGAGGAAATTCAGGGTCGGGTCGAACAGCCGGGTCTTCTGGAGCCCGAGGAACACGGGGTCGGTCTTGTTGCGCGTGCCGAGGCCGCGTGCACTCAGGCGGGCGCGAGGGCGGCCGGCGTCGTCGAGGATGTCTGGCAGGCCGAGTTCGGCGGGGTTGCGGCCGCCCTGTTCGAAGACGCGCAGGATGTTCCCCGGCTGGCTGATCTCGAACCGCGGCAGGGGGTCGAGGAACGGCACGACCCCCTTCACCTTGATCTCCCAATCGTCGGGCGGCGGGTAGGTCTGGAGCCTCTGCGGGCTGCCGTTCATCGAGTAACTCTCGCCGAACCTCGCCTGCTTGTTCGGCACCGATCCGTTGTTGTAAAGGGCGGCACCCCACAGCATCGAGCCATGCGTCATCATGCTCATGCGATTCTGCAAGACTTCCTTGGGGTGACAGCCCGAGGTGCCGCAGCTCAGGTGGGCGACGCGGAGGTCGCCGGGGTTGACGAACCGGACGAACTCCGGCGACTCGTGATTGAGCAGGGTATAGCTGCGCGTGGGGTTGGCGGAGGACCGCCAGATGTCGGCGAACCTCGGGCCGACGTGGGCGCGGGCCTTGTCGGCGACGTTGGGGTTTCCGCCGTGGCAGTCGACGCAGCCGAGCACGACGGTGTCCTTGCCGTGGGGGTCGTGCGAGCCCTGGTGGCAGGTGATGCAGCCGGTGCTCTTCGCCTGGGCCTCGGCCATTCCCTGGCCCGAGAGGTCGATGCCCCGGAGTTCGATCGGGACGGGGTAGGCGACGGACCCCTTCGCGTGGTGCTGCGCCTCGGACACGCCCGCGAGCCCTGCGACCAGCAGGGCGACCGCCATCGCGAGCGCCGGGAGGCGGCGGTTCGGATCGAGGTTCGTCGTCATGATCGGGTCTCCGGGCGGCTCGGGTCAGAAGTTGAAATTCAGGGCGACGAAGCCGCCGAACTGGGCATGGGCGGTGTTGCCAGGGTTGACGAAGATGTCCCGGAAACCCAGGCCGGGGAGCAGGACGGAACTCCCGACGAGCACGTTGACGTTCTCGACGGCGATCGGCTTGTAGTCGAACCCGACCGAGAGGTCGTAGCCGATGAAGCGGTGGACATCGCCGCTGAAGAGGTACTGCTGGAGCACGTTGGTCTTGTCGAACCAGAGGATGTTCAGATTATTGAGCATCCTGAGCCGGGGGCTGAGGTCGAGGTCCACGCCGAAGGTCGGCAGCACGATCCCGGGGTTCACGAAATTGGCCTGGCCCTGGAACTTGTCGGAGCGGAGGTCGGGCACGAGGCTGAGCCGCTGCTTGATGTTGGACCGGAAGAGTTGCAACTGCTGGCGGTTCCAGTAGCTGTAGGCCCCGCCGGCGAAGTTGGGGGCGTCGAGGATGGTGTCGAAGCCCTTGGCCTGGCCGTCGTTGATGTTGTTGTCGCCGGAGGCCCAGAAGAAGGAGGACCGGAAGCGCGCCCAGTCGCGGTCGATGGAGGCCTCGATGGCGAACATCTGGGCGTTGATCGACTGGCCCCGGTTGGCCAGCGGGTTCAGTGCGTCGCGGCCCAGGGCCCAGTAGAACTGGTGAGTGATGTTGATTCGTCCGATGTGCCCGTCGCCGGCGAGGCCGAGGTACACCGCGTCGACCTGGTGCCGCTGGCTGATGCCGGTCGAGTCGGGGCGGACCTGGAAGCGGTTCTTGTTCAGGCCGAAGGGCCCGCGGTCCTGGTCATACGCCGCGCTCAGCTGGATGGTGTAGCCGGGGACGAGGAAATCCTGGCGGTAATAGTTTGCGAAGATGAGGTTCTGGCCGCGGTCCTTGAAGGTGTTGAGCTGGCTGTTGGTGTCCTTGAGCCGGGGCCGGACGTAGACGAGGTTGAACTGGTCGCGATTGGCGAGCCGGTTGCCGAAGATCCGGACGGCGTCGTTGGTGTCGACGTAAAGGAAGCCCCGGAAGTCGCTCAGGAACGGCTGGCTGCCGAGCCGCATCGAGACAAAATCATAGTCGGGGCTGAGGTCGGCGAGCTTGGCCTCGAAGAAGCCTTCCTGGAGCGAGAGGAAGTCACGGGTGCGGGTGGTGCCGGCGAGGACGTTCGGGTTGACGACCGCGAGTTCCCGCGCCGAAAGGTTGTTGAGGTTGAAGACCGGCGTGAACCGGAACCGCCAGTCGACGGGCTTGAAGGCGGCGTCGCCGTGGAAGAGGTCGAAGGTGAGCGAGAGGAAGTTGGTCGTGAAGTACTGGTCGGGCCTCTGGAAATAGGAACGCTCGCCGGGGCGGAGGGCCGCCTCGTAGAGCGTGGTGCCGGTGGGGACCTGGCGGTATTCCTGGAACGAGAGGAGCTGGCCGGAGATGTTCAGGAACGTGTTATTGCCGACGATCGGGTAATCGCCCTTGAGCACGTTCTGGTGATAGGGGTCGAACCAGCGGCCGATCGCGTAAGGATATTCTCCCAGGAACGGATGATCCTTGCCGTATCGGTCCCAGGGCGGGGGAGCGACGCGCCAGCGGTCCTCGATGGGGACGAAGTGCGGGTCGGCTTGATCCTCGCTCGGCAGGATGCTCGACCGCCCGGCGAAGCCCGGCGTCGGCTCGGAGGGCTGGACGAACGGCAGGACCCCCGGGAAGAGCGTGGCCGTCCGGTCGACACTCGGCGGCGCCGTATCGGGCCGTCGGATGGGCCGTCGGAGGGCGGTCGAGTCATCCTCACGCGCGGAATCCTGACGCGCGAACATCGCCGCGACGGGGCCATCCGGTCTCGGACTGGTCGCCGGGGGGAGGGGAGGCAGCGGCTCGTCGGCCAGCACGCCCCCGCCCGCGGCGAATGCCATGATGGAAGTCGCCACCCAGGCATGGATGTTACGGCATCGTCGCCGTCTCGGGCGGGATGAAAACCGCCCAGTCCCCGCGGGTTTCCGAAATTGCTTGGCCGGAATGTGGGGCACGGCCCGGATTCCCAGGGGGAGGGTTTGAGGTCGTTCGAAATCTCCCTGTCTCGTGACGTCAGGTGTTGGATCGACCGATCCGTGCGACGGACTTGATCGATTCTGCCGATTCTGCCGGTTGTCGCGATTGCGTGC
Organism: Isosphaeraceae bacterium; assembly: GCA_965279195.1. GTDB lineage: Bacteria > Planctomycetota > Planctomycetia > Isosphaerales > Isosphaeraceae > CBDIHP01. The sequence goes on along the minus strand of CBDIHP010000015.1, from coordinate 1,915 downwards.
TTGGGCTGGGTTTCCGGCGGGACGGCGGCGGCTTCAGGCGGGCTCGGGGTTGTATCGCCAGGTGAGGATGGTCCCCTGGGAACACTTGCAGCGCCAGGTGCCGGCCCTGGGGCGACGGAGGCGTTTGTGGACGGTCTGGCAGCCGGTGCAGAGGGCTTCCCAGCGCGCGGATGGGCGTGCGACGGGGAGCGGGGCGGGCGGCGCCTGGGCGGGGTCTCCGGCCCAGGCGAAGATCAGCTGAGATCGGCCCGCACACTTGCATCGGTAGGCGTCCGGGCGCTTCGGGCGGCGGTAGAGGTGGAACGTCTTCTGGCACGTCGGGCAGGTCGCCTGCCAGTCGCCGGGGACGGTCTCCAGGTCCGACGAGGTTTCGCACGCACGCGGGGTCGCGCCCAGTCGCACGGCGATGGCCTTCCACCTCGGCCCGTGCCCGGCGGACGGGCCGGCCAGGGCGTGGGCGATCTCATGGCGGAGCGTGTCCAGCACCGAGGCGTCGGGGTTGTTCGCGGCGTAATACTCCGAGATCTCGATCCGTTTCGTCGCGTACTTGCAGACCCCGAGCCGCCGCTTGGCGTTCGAGAAGGCGAACGTCCACCCCTTGAGCCCGTGCGCCCGCAGTTCGTAGGCGGCGGTCTGCTCCAGTCGCTTCAGGTCCATCGCGCCGCGATCTCCCCCTGTGGTTTCGCAGAGCCCCTCTCGTGTGGCTGAGGTCAGCCAAGAGACCTGCGATTGGCCCAGACTTTTTCAAATGCCTTCGCGTACTGGTCGATCAGCTCGGGGGCGTCCGAGGTGAGGTAGGGCAGGGCGATGGTGTTGCGGTTGGCCTCCTCCGAGCCGGGGAGGTCGGGGATGACCGGCGGGTGGTGCCAGAACTGGGCGTCGCGGTAGAGCGGCATCGCGTGCTGGAGCGGGTAGCGGTGCGCGGTGGCGCGGACCCCCTCGGCCTGCAACGCCTTCACGATCGCCTCGCGCGAGGCGCCGGCCTTCTCCGGGTCGAGCGTGAGGATGTTCGAAGAATAATACGAGCGTTCCATGCCGGGACGCGCGGGGGGCTCGGACAGCCCTTCGAGACGCGTGATCCGGTCGTTTAGAGAACGCACGCGGGCGACGCCCTCCTTGCTCCGCGCGGGGATCGATTTGAGCTGGGCCCGGGCGAGCGCGGCGGCCATCGGGTGCATCCGCAGCTTCATGCCCAGGCCCGTGCCGGCGAACTTGCGATACCGGCTCGTGGCGGGGAAGGTCGCCGGCACGTCCGAGTGGCCGAATGCGGTCGCCCGCTCGTAGTCGTCGCGCTCCCTGTACATACCCATGCCGCCTTCGAGGGCGGAGAGGGGTTTCGTGGTCTGGTAGCTGAAGATCGACATCCGACTCCATGTTCCCATGGGTCGGCCCTTGTAGGATGCCGTGTGCGCGTGGGCGGCGTCCTCGAGGACGATCAGGCCGTGCCTGTCGGCGAAATCCTGGACGTCGTCCATGGGGCAGGGGAGGCCGAGCCAGTGGACGGGGAACACGGCCTTCGTGTTCTTCGTGAGCCGCTTCTTCGCGTCGTTCACGTCGAGGTTGAGCGTCCTCGGGTCCACGTCCACGAACGCCGGCACGAGCCCGAAGATCCGCAGGGGGACGATCGTGGCGAAGAACGTGTAGCTGGGGACGAGCACCTCGCTGCCCGGCGGCAGGTTCAGGGCGAAGAACATCGACGTGATCGCCGCCGTGCCGCTGCAATGGGCCTTCACGAAGGGCGAGCCGTAGTGCGCCTTCCAGTCGGCCTCGAGTGCGTTGATCTGGGAGTAGCCCGGATCCTTGAGCACGCCGAGGACCGCCCTCTCCTCCTCCTCGCCGAAGATCGGCCAGCGCGACGCCTCGGCCTGGGCCTTCGCCGGGAGGGTCACCGCCTTCTCGCCGCCCCGCATCGCCA
>CBDIHP010000014.1:0-42598 GCA_965279195.1 Isosphaeraceae bacterium | reverse complement strand
CTCCATGTAGGCGTCGTGCGATGCCGGGCTCTTCACGTGCCGCAGCAGGATCTCCCGGGCCCGGAGCCCCTCGCGGACGCCCTCCTCCATCTGCTCGTAGGTGATGCACTGCGAGGCCGAGGCCAGCAAGGTCCGGGCGTACTGGTCGGCCAGGTTCGGGTCGGATTCGAGCTGGCCCGAGAACCCTTCGAGGAGGCCGGCGGCGTCCCGGAGGAGCCGGAAGGCCCCCGGGAAGTCGCTCTTGCGGATGCGGTACTGTGCCATCCTCGACTCCAGGGCCGCGGCCTGCAGCGCCTGGTTCGGGGTCAGGCTCCGGCTCCGCCTCAACTTGGCGGTCAGCTCCAGGATCACCTCGCGCTGAGACCCGACCCGCTCGCTGATCAGCGTCTCGGGCGAGTCGACCGTCTGCTGGAGCAGGCCGAGGAGGTCGCCGATGGCGTCGTTGGCCGTCGATTCCTGCTGCTCCGCGCGCCGCAGCGCCACCTCGGCGCGGATCCGCTGGGATTCGCTCCGACGCCAGAGCGCCGTCAGGCCGACGAGGCTCGCGACCACGGTCGCCGCCAGGGCGGCCCCCAGCGCCGCCTGCGCGGGCCGGCGTCGGCACCATCGGAGCCACTTCTCGGCGTGCGACTCCGCCCTCGCCCGGATCGGCTCCCCCGCGAGCCATCGGCGGAGGTCGGCGGCGAGGTCGGCGGCCGAGGCGTAGCGCTTCGACGGGTCCTTCTGGAGGCAGGCCAGGCAGATCGTCTCCAGGTCGCGGTGCAGGGCGGGGAGCAACGCCCGCAGGGGCGCGGGGTCGCGCGATCGGAGCAGGTCGAGCGTCTCGATCGGCGACGCGCCCTGGAACGGCGACCGGCCGGCGAGCAGGCAGTAGAGCGTCGCCCCGAGCGCGAACACGTCCGCCTGCGGCCCGACCCCCGCGCGCCGGCCCGACACCTGCTCGGGGGCCATGTACGCCGGGGTCCCCCTCGCGCCGAGGCCGCCGGAGACGCTCGACTCCCCCTGGCCGTCCCCCTCGTCGAGCGCGATGCCGAAATCCGACAGCAACGGAGCCATGCCCGCCCAGTCGCCGTCCGCCGGGCCGTCGAGCAGGATGTTCGAGGGCTTGATGTCCAGGTGCAGGATCCCCGCGCGGTGGACCTCGTGCGCCGCCCCGGCGACCTCGGCCACCAGCCGGGCGGCCTCGCGCGCGGGGATCGGGCCCTCCGCGCGGTCGCGGAGGCTCCCGCCGGGGATCAGGTCGAGCACCCAGGAACGGCCGGCCGTCGTGCTCGCCCGCCTCGTAGAGCCGGACGATCCCCGGGTGCCGAACCTTGCCGATGGCCCGGGCCTCGCGGAGCCACCGCGACCGGGTCGCCGGGTCGAGCGCGGGGCCCGAGGCCAGCACCTTGATCGCGACCCGGCGGCCCAGCAGCGTCTGGACCGCCTCGTACACCACGCCGCTGCCCCCTCGCCCGAGTTCCCGGCCCAGGAGGTAGCCGGGGATCTCCGGGGCGGGCACCGGGGCGGACGGCGGGCGGGCCGGCCCCGGCTGCGGCGTGTCGATCCGGGCGAGCTGCTCCAGGCGCTCCTGGCAGGATTCGCACCCGTGGACGTGGGCCTCGATGTCATGGAACTGGGCGTCGTCCAGCGAGTCCAGCCCGAGCCGGGCGAGGTCCCCATCGCGCGGGCAGGCGGGGGAGGTCGGGGTGAGAGGGGTCAGGGACATGGAGCGGCCCCCCCCGGGTTCATCCGCGCCGCCTCCTCGCGGAGCATCCGCCGGACGCGCTTCTGCGACGCGAACGCGGCGGCGTACGACAGGCCCTCGGCCTCGGCCGTCTCGCGCACCGCGTCCCCCTCGACGGCGATGGCCCAGAAGACCCGCCAGGTGCGGTCGTCGACCCGGGCCCGGACGGCCGCCTGGATCGCCTCGGCCTGGATCAGCAGGGCGGGGCGGTCCGAGCCGCTGTCGTCGTCCGGCTCGAACTCGGCCGGCAGGCCGTCGGGGTCGAACAGGTCGGCGGGGGCCCCGTCGGATCGCTTGAGCGACTCGGCCTTGCGCTGGCGATAGAGGTCGATGGCCCGCGACCGGCAGAGCCGGCCGAGCCAGGAGCGGAACCGCCGGCTGGGGTCGTATCGGTAGGTCTTGAGGCAGCGGGCGAGGTCGATCCAGATCCGCTGGCAGAGCTCTTCGAGGGTCTCGGGGTCGAACCGGTAGGCCCGACAGTGGCGGCGGACCCTGGGCGTCATACCGCCGCACGAACTCGGCCCACGCCTGGTGGTCGGCCCAGTCGCCCAGGCGGAGCAGCAGGGCCCCGTCGGTCGTCTCGCCTTCGTGGAGCAGCATGGGGACGGCTCGGCGGGCCGGCGGTCGCGTTAACGCCCTTCGTCTCTATGGATGGAGCCGATCCGCGGCCGCTCGTCCCATCGTACTCCATCCACGTGTGCGACGCGACACGCCGTTGCCCGGTTCCAACGCGCCCACCCCCCCGGCGCAACAACGCGGCCCGGCCCCTGTCAACCGAGGCCGCCCCGGCCGAGGGCCCTCAACTCCCCCTGGGCCCCTCGGCCGGCTTCTTCCCTCGCCGACGCGGCTTCGCCATCGCCGGAGGGCCGAGCGCTTCCGACCAGTCCTTGGCGTCGAGGATCCGCTCGATGATCTGATGCAGCACCTCGACGTCCGTCAGCCCCTCGACGATCGCCCGCGTCGCCCCATCCGCCTCGCCGAACCGCTTCTTCCCCAGCCGCAGCACGATCTGTCGGGCCTCGTTCAGTTCCCCCTGACCGATCCCCTGGCTGATCCCCAGCTTGATCCCCTCATCTCGCCCCTCTTCGAGGATCGACTGGCTATCCCGACGACTCCCTCAGTTCCTTGATCTTCAAGAAGAGCATGTCGTTCTCCCCCTTGGCGAACCGCATCCCCGACAGGATGAACGCGCTGGTCAGCAGCGTGTCGGCCTCGGACGGCTCGGCCTCCCGATCGATCCGCTTGACCAGCTCCCGGACCACGTCCGGCGGGCGTGACTTGCCCAGGCGGGCCAGGAGCGCCAGCGGCAGCGTCCCGAGCCCTCCCTTGAGGATCTCTTCGACCGGGATCTCCCAGAGCCTCAGCACATCATACCGGAAAACGATGTGATCGTCGGCGCCGCCCGGCAAGGCCCGCCTCAGCAGGCCGTCGAGCCGGGGGGCTGTCGGCCTCCGGTCGCAGCAGGACGAGGATGCTCTGCACCGGCAGCCGATGTCGGTAATCCAGCAGCGCATGATACCGCAGGATCCGCATCGCCAGCCGGGGGGCCGGGCCGGCCTGGAGTTCGAAATGGATGATCCTCGCCATCGCCCCGACGATCCGGATCACCTTGTCCGACTGCGCGTTGACCGTCGAGAGGTCGGCGTCGACGACCTGCACCTCCCCGTCGGCCGCCAGCCCCGCCAGGCGGAGCCAGTCCAGCGGATGCGCGTCGACCAGGTCCTTCGTCGTCGAATCGTAGGGCTTCGCCGCCCCCCGGGCCCCGGCCCTCGAACGCCGCATGGCTCCTCCTGGATCGAGAGACGACGTCGTCCCCCCAAGCCCTAGAACACGATCGGCCCGGCGTCAAATCGCGGCCGGCCTCCCTCATGTCGCGTCGGATGCACATGCATCGAGAATTCCTCGGCCCTTCATCGGCCCGGCCGTCGCGAGCCCCATTCGCCCGCAGAATCCCCCCAGGCCGCACGGCATGCCCGACCTCTCAGATTGACATTCGTTCGACCGTTATGGAGAATTCCGCCATAATCATCCATCCTCCCTTCTCGCGAGGTTGATCCGAGATGTGCCGGCGCCGCAACGGGTTCACGCTGATCGAATTGCTCGTGGTGATCGCGATCATCGCGGTCCTGATCGCGCTGCTGCTCCCCGCCGTCCAGAGCGCCCGCGAGGCGGCGAGGCGGATCCAGTGCGTGAACAACCTCAAGCAGATCGCCCTGTCCATGCACAATTACCACGATGTGCATAACACCTTCCCGCCCGGGCGCATCCGCAGCCGGGTGGCCGGGCTCGGGCTGGTCTACAGCTGCTTCTCGCAGGTGCTCCCGATGCTGGAGCAGGCGACCTGCTACAACGCCATCAACTTCTCGCTCAATGCCGATCGCGGGGTCGGCGGCCCCGAGAACGACACAGCCAGGCGCGTCCGGATCAGCCAGTTCCTCTGCCCCAGCGACACCTCGTCGGTCTTCGACGTCCCCGAGCAGTCGCCGACCAATTACCAGATGAACGTCGGCACCAGGCATTCGGTCATCGACAACGACGGGATCCTCTACGAGAACTCCCGGGTCAATTTCTCGGGGATCAACGACGGATCGTCCCAGACCGCGCTCCTGAGCGAGCTGGCCAGGGCGTCGCAACTGACCTCGAACCACGTCGTCGAGACCACGGGCTCGCAGATCCTCAGCTACGAGGCCACCTGCCGGCCGAACGGGCCGCCGGTCTCCCGGGCCCGGGGCAACCGCTGGATCTACGGCGCCCCGAACCACACCATGTATTCGCACACACCGGACGCCCAACCACAAGGACGCCGACTGCCGCGGCGGCAACCCGTTCGGCGACGCCACCAACGCCGCGTGGGACATCCTCTCGCTCGACACCGCCGCCCGCAGCCTCCACCCCGGCGGGGTCAACGTCGCCATGGGCGACGGCAGCGTCCGGTTCGTCAAGGACACGACCAACACCAACGTCTGGCGGGCGATCGGCACCCGCAACGGCGGCGAGGTCGTCTCGGCCGACTCCTACTGACCCCGGCCATCCCCCGGCCCGGGTTCACGCTGGGCCGGGATCTTCTCCGCCAGGGCCTTCAACTCCGGCGTGATCGCCAGGCCCGCCGGCGGGACGGGCGGGGCGGGGTCGGGCGGGACCGGCTCCCAGGGCCGTTCCGCCGCCCGAATGTACAGGCGCTCCAGATGGACATGCCAGGCGGCGACCCGCGCCAGGTATTCCGCCTCCAACCGCGCCGCGTCGGCCTCGGCGCGATGGCCGGGCCCCATCGCCTCGGCCTCCCGCGCCGCCCGGAGCCGCTCGGCGATCCGCTCGACCACGTCCGCCTCGCCCCAGGCCAGGCTCTCCACCCTGAGCCGGTATTCCGACCTCCGCCGCTCGGCGAAGATCCCCACCGCCCCGCCCAGCACCAGCGCGCTCAGGGCGACGAGGATCAACAGCGTCCGGATTCGCAGCGTCCATCGCATCGGTCGGCGGCCCTCAACGGCAACATTGCCCCCCGAATCCTAACCCAACTCCCGTCGCCCGCGTAGGGTGCGCCGCGACGCGTCTCACGCCCCCGCGACCTGGGCCCGGATCGGCCCGGGCGTGGCGAGCCAGCAGTCCTGCCGGGTGCCCGTGGGTTTCCGGACCCGGAAACCCCGGCCCACCTCGGCCAGTCCCCGGTGCTGGGCGAGCGCAAAAGCGCCGGACGCGGGTCGCAGGCGCTGGGCGCGGGTCTCCAGACCCCGCCCCTACATCCGCCAAGCCGCACCGGCCAATCGGGTCTCCAGACCCATTCGGAAATGCCCCGCGCGTCTCGGCATTCGATGAACGGGTCTGGAGACCCGCGCCCAGCGCTTCCACCCCTCACCCGGGGCCGCGGAACGGAAGGCGGTCGATCCGATCGGGCGCACGGAGCAAGCTCCGCGAGAACCGAGCGGAAGCGAGCTTCCGCACTCCAGATCCGCCTCGCGACCCCCACAACCCGCACGACCCCACGACACCCCGGAAAATCCCCCAGATTCCCCGCCGGTCGGACGGCCGGATCTCAACCACGACCAATGGAGGATCAGATCCGCACCATTTGAGGAAGGCCACGACGATGAACAGGATCGACGCCCGCACCGCCGCCAACCGCGAGAACGCCAGGAAGAGCACCGGGCCGAAGACCGACGAGGGCAAGGCACGCTCGCGCACCAATGCGTTCCAGCATGGGCTCGCCGGCCAGGGCGTCGCCTGGCCCGACGAGGAGCAGGCGCAGGTGGATGAATTCGTGAAGGCGCAAGTCGAGGTCGAGCGCCCGCAGGACCCGCGCGAGGTGTTCCTCGCCGCCCGCGCCGCCGCGACCCGCCTGGCAGATCCTCCGCGCCGACCGCATCGAGGCCGCCAACGCCCACGCCCGGTTCGCCAGCGGGCAGACGCTGGAACGCCGCCGACGCGACCAGGAACTCGACGCCCTCATCGCCCACCTCTACGACGATCCTCAGCGCGCCATGCGGGCCATCCTGCGGACCAAGGAGGGGCTGCGAGTGGGCCCTGGCCATCCTCCGCGAGTTCCACGCCGGGGCCGAGTTCAACGACCCGATCCTCGACGCCCTCAACGGCCGGCTCAACGCCCTCACCCTGCCCGCGCAGCCCGGACTCAGCATGATCTCGCGCGCCCGACAACTCGTGCACGCGCTCAACTGGCGGATGCTCGCCATCTGGCCCGAGGGCCTCCCCGGCCTCGACCCGCTCCCCGAGAACGCCACCAAGCCGCAAAAAGACGCATATGCCGATCGCGAACGCGCCATCTACAATGAACATCGGCAGGCGTGGATCGGCGAGCTGCGCGCGATCCTCGCCAGACGCATCGAGGAGGTCGAATCCCTGCTCGCCAGCCTTCAGGCCGAGCCCGACCCCGCGATGGAGCTCGCCGGCCTGATCGCCTCGTTCGACGACACCCCCTACGGCGAACGCCTCCGCCGCTACCAGCGCGCCAACCTCCGCGAACGTCGCCTCGCCCTCGAAGAGCTCGACGCCTGGCGCGCGTCCCGGACCGAACGCGAATCCCTCCCCGAGGTCCGGATCGAGATCCCGCCCCAGCCCGAGTCGACGAGCCAGGTCGCGCCCTCGCCGCCGCCCGAAGAACCCGGCGAACCCTCGCCCCCGGCAGAACCCGCGGAACCAAATGATCATACTCAAGTCGTTGACAAGCTAGAACTTGCGAAGCAATGGCTTCGTTCCGCGCCGGCGTCCCAATCTCCGGGCACCCACGCCGGGCAGACGCCCCGGGCCGCGAAAGCGCTGGGCGCGGGTCTCCCGACCCCGCCCTTACCCTGAGACTCCGTACCACAGGGGCGGGTCTCCGGACCCGAGAATCCAGTGCCCCGATGTGCGGGGCGTCGTCTTTTTGGGTCGGGAGACCCGATCGGCTGGTACCGCGCGGCGGAAGTAGGGGCGGGGTCGGGAGACCCGCGCCCAGCGAGACGATCGAGACCTTGACCCTCCGCCGATCGCTCCCCGGAAAGCCGGCAACTCCGCTCCCCCACTCCGTAGGGCTCTTTGACAATTCGGATCTCGAAGAGAGCGGCCGCCGGACTTCCACGCTCCAGATCATCCATCCATCGCAGTCCTTCGGGTTTTCCTCGGATTTCTGGCGGACGGGGCGATGAATTCGACTCCTCCCCTTCATCCAGGGCACCTCGACCGAGGTGAAGCCAACTGTCCGATCGCCAACGAAGGGGAGTCCGACGATGTTCTTTTCCAGGAAATTCCGGCCGACACCGCTGTTCCCGTCGAGGCGACGGGCCGACCAGAAGCGCCGTTCGATCCGGTTCGGCACCGGGCTGACGCTCGAAGGCCTGGAAGACCGCAGGGTCATGACCTACCTCGCGCCGGCCTCCTTCGCGGTGGGCGTGAACCCCGGCGGCGTGGCGATTTCCGACTTCAACAAGGACAGCATCCCCGACATGGCCGTGGCCAACTCGGGCCTGGCCGGCACCGTCCGGATCTTCCAGGGCACCGGCGGCGGGGCCTTCAACCTCGGCGTCGATTACTCGGCCGGCTCCTTCGCCAATGACGTCAAGGCCGGCGACTTCGACGGCGACGGCAGCACCGACCTCGCCGTGGTCGGGTCCAACTCGACCCTCACGATCCTGAGGAACAACGGCGACGGCAGCTTCGCCCCGCCCGTCACCTACGCCGCCGGCCTCGGCTCGCACTCGCTCAACGTCGGCGACTTCAACAAGGACGGCAAGCTCGACGTCGTCACGATGAACGCCTCGACCACGAGCCTGTTCCTGGGCAACGGCGACGGCTCGCTCCAGACGCACGCCGACTCGCTCATCCCCGGCAACTCCACCAACACCGTCGTCGGCGACTTCAACAACGACGGCAACCTCGACGTCGCCACCTCGAACACCGCGAGCGTCGGCACCATCACCGTCCTTCGCGGCCACGGCGACGGCTCGTTCGACCCCGCCAGCAGCTACCCCGCCTTCTCCGCGCCCGTCTACCTCGCCAGCGGCGACTACAATGAGGACGGCTACGACGACTTCTCGGTCGCCAACAGCTACGCCGCCAGCTCGATGAGCGTCATCCTCAGCAACGGCGACGGCACCTACGCCCCGCCGAAGACCTACAACATCAACCAGACCGGCTACGAGATCGAGTCGGGCGACTTCAACGGCGACGGCCACGACGACTTCGCCGTCCGCGGCTCGTCGCAGTACATGGTCGAGTACGGCAAGGGCGACGGCAGCTTCTACCCGCTGGTGGCCTACAGCGTCCCCGCCGGCCGGTTCGAGATGGGCAGCAGCGGCGACCTCGACGGCGACGGGGCGGTGGACTTCGCCTACCCCAGCACCAGCGGCGTGACCGTCGTCCGCAACGCCCACGACGACGCCTCGAACGTCGCCGGGGCGGTGAGCTTCCAGGTCGCCTTGCCGGCCTCCGCGACCGCCGGGGCCGCCGTGCCGATGACCATCTCGGCCCTGGACGCCGGCGGCAATGTCGCCACGGGCTTCCTCGGGACCGTTTACGTCACCAGCAACGACCCCGGCAGCGTCTCGACCTACGCCTACACGTTCACCGCGGCGGACAATGGGGTTCATACGTTCACGGGGACCGTCCGGCTCGCCACGCTCGGGACCCAGTCGATCACCGTCGCCGCCCCCTACCTGGCGTCCACCACCCGGTCGATCACGGTCACCCCGGCCGTCTCGCGGTTCACCGTCTCGGCCCCGACCGCCTCGGCCGCCGGCGACTCCTTCACGGTGACGGTGTCCGCGATCGACTCGCTCGGCAGCGTCGGCACAGGCTACGGCGGCACGGTCCGGTTCAGCAGCTCGGACCCGCTCGCCGGGCTCCCCTCGGACTACACCTTCACGGCCGATGACGCCGGGGTCCACACCTTCAACGTCTCGCTCAAGTCGGCCGGATCCCGCTACGTCGGCGTGACCGAGTCCGGCAGCGCGGTGGCCGGGCGGGGCCTTCGTGAACGTCTCCGCCGGGGTCGCGACCGGCTTCACCCTCGCCGGCGGGGCCGGGGCCATCGGCTTCGCCCGCCCGGTCACCGTCATCGCCCGAGACGCCTACGGCAACACGGCGACCGGCTACAGCGGCACGATCCACGTGACCAGCTCGGACGCCGCCGCGATCCTGCCGGCCGACGCCGCGCTGGTGAACGGCGTGGCGACCGTGAATGTGACGCTGATGACCGTCGGCACCCAGACGATCACCGCGACCGACACCGCCAACGCCGCCCTGACCGGCAGCGTCTCCAGCGACGCCACCCCCGCCGATCGCGAAGCTGTTCGCGGTCTCGGGCTACCCGTCGAGCGTCGCCGGCACGGCCAACGCCTTCACCGTCCGGGTCGTCGATAGCATCGGCCAGACCGCCACCGGATACACCGGGACGGTCTACTTCACCAGCTCCGACGCCCCAGGCCGGGCTGCCCTCGTACTATACCTTCACCGCCGCCGACGCGGGCGTGCACACCTTCTCGGCCGCCTTGAAGACCGCCGGCACCCAGTCGATCTCGGCCTACGACACGACCGGCACGCTGGCCGGGCAGCCAGCTCGGGATCGTCGTCACGCCGGCCGCCTTCGCCTCGTTCCGGCTGTCCGTCCCCTTCGGCACCGACAGCAAGGGCCACATGTTGATGACGGCCGGGGACAACATCCCGCTGACCGTCAAGGCCACCGACGCCTATGGCAACCTGGTCGTCGGCTACAAGGGCAAGGTGCACTTCACCAGCACCGACGCCCAGGCCGCCCTCCCGACCGACTACAGCTTCAACGCCGCCGACGCCGGGGCCCACACCTTCAACCTCGCCCTCAAGACCGCCACCGTGAACGGGGCGGTCGCGTCCTTCAGCGTGGGCCGACACCTCCAGCGCGGCCACCCTGACCACGATCACCAAACTTCGAGGTCATCAACGCCGCCGCCGCGAAGTTCACCATCAGCACGCCGACCAACGCCACGGCAGGGACCGCCTTCACGGTCAAGGTCACCGCGGTGGATGCGTATGGCAACAAGGTCAAGAACTACTTCGGCACCGTGCACTTCTCCAGCACGGCCGCCAGCACCGGACTCCCCGCCGACTACACCTTCACCGTGGATGACGCCGGCACCCACACCTTCGACGTCATCCTGACCACCGGCGTCGATCAGACCCTGACGGTCCTCGACACCCTCACCCCGAGCCTCACGGCCAGCGGCCTGATCAAGGTCAAGGCCGCGAGCGGCGGCGGCGGCGGTGGCGGGACCGGCGGCGGCGGCGGTGGCGGCGGCGGCAAGAAGGTCTGATCCTCCTCGCGACGCAATCCCGCCGGGGCGAAGGGGCCATCCCTCGCCCCGGCGGCGTTTCGAACCGTCGCGACCCGCACAACCCTCGCACCTTCCGACGGCTTGCCCGGTTGGCGTGTCCCGATCCGGGTGCTACGATCGTAAGGGAGGTCCAGTCCCTCTCCGTCCAGATCGACCCGAAGTCCAAGCCGCGAGACGCCTACGACGATGGCCCCCAACGACGCGCGCTATCGCCTCGTGGTCTTCGACGAACTCGACGACCCGCAACCGGTCCGCGACCTCTTCGCCAGGGTCACCGGCACGCACCCGACCGACGCCATGCAGTGGGTCGCGAAGGTCCCCGGCGTCTGGCCCAAGCCCCTCGACGAGGCCCAGACCCGGGCGCTGCTCGACGGCCTCTACGAGCTGGAGGTCGCCGCCGAGGCCTGGCGGCTGGACAAGTTCCCCGACCTCGGCACCCCCCGCACGATCCACGACGCCGCCTGCCTCGACGACGGCTTCCGCGTCAAGGGGCTCCGGGGCGAGCCGACCCACTGGGTCCCCTGGGACAAGGTCGAGATGATCTGCGCCGGCCGGATCGCAGCGTCCGACGAGTTCCGCGACGTCCGGCCGCCGGGGTGGGTCTCGGCCGTCGGCAACGGGCTCCGGGCCATCGTCGGGCGGGGGCCCCGCCAACCCCGACGCTACCGCGCCAGCCGCGTCCCCCGCGACCCCCTCGGAGAGGTCCTGATCGTCCGCATCGACCCCCGCGTGACCTTCCGCGTGGTCGAATCCAAGATGAATTACGCGTACCTCGGCGACCGCCTGAAGGAGCACGCCGCCGAGAATTTCCCCCAGTTCCTCGGCGACCTGATCTCCCGCTCGAAGAAGGCGTACCTCCCCCGATCGACCCGGACCATGACCCACAGCGGCGACCCCGAGACCTACGAGTTCGCCAGCTCCCACGCCCTCCTCGACTACGCCACCCACCGGCTCCTCTGGAGCTGGTACCGGCGCGACCGCGACAAGGCCTGGAACCCCGCCACCGACGACGACGACTGACCCCGGCCGGTCAATGGCCGACCATCTTCTCGACCTCGTCCGGCGCGCTGGGGATCCCCCCGGAGAGCTTCTCCAGCCCGTCCCTGGTCACCAGGTAATCGTCCTCGATCCGCACCCCGAAGCCCTCGGATTTGAGATAAATCCCCGGCTCGATCGTGAACACCTCGCCGACCTGGAACGGCAGGCGATGCTCGGCGACGTCGTGCACGTCCATGCCGAGCTGGTGCCCCAGGCCATGCAGGAAGAAGTGATCGAGTGACCACTCCTTGCCGTTTTCATCTTTTGCCCTGAGTGGGCTCTGCCTCATGGTTTCGCGGGCGACCTCGTTCAGGTCAGAGATCGACGACTTGCCGACCTTGAAGCTGGCCGCGGCCGCCGCCTGGGCGTCGAGCACGAGCTGATAGACCTCGCGCTGGCGGGGCGTGAACTTGCCCGAGGCCGGGAACGTCCGGGTGATGTCGGCCGTGTAGTACGACGTCTCCGCGCCGATGTCCAACACAACCAGATCCCCCGATTCGATCACGCGTTGATTCTTGCTGTAGTGCAGCACGGTCGAGTTCGGCCCGGAGCCGACGATCGAGTAGAACCCCGCCCGCTGGGCCCCGTTGGCCAGGAAGGCCCCGACGATCGCGGCCTCCAGCTCATATTCATTCTTCCCCGGCTTGAGGAGCTTCGCCGCCGCCCGCTCCGCCTCGCCCGTGGCCGCGATGGTCTTGCGCAGGAGGGCGACCTCGGCCCCCGACTTGAACCGCCGGAGCCCGTGGATCAGGGGCTCGGCCGCCCGGACCTGGACCGGCTGGCCCGACTCCTTGAGCCACTTGCCGAACCGCGCGGCGTCGGACTTCGCGTCCGACTCCAGCAGGTAGACCACATCCCCGCCGCCCATCCGCACCCGGCCGGGGTTCGCCTTCCTGCCCAGGGCGGAGAACAGGTCGCCCAGAAACCTCGACCTCGGCTCGACCCGGCCGAACCCGGTGGCCGTCGCGGCCTCGGGCGTCGGGGCCAGCCGCTTGCCCTCGTAGCGCTCCTCGCCGGGCGTCATCGGCGGCAGGTAGAGCGTCTCGGTGCCGTCGGTGATATTCAGAATCGCCGCCGCGTTCTGGACGTCCACTCCGGTCAAGTAGGCGAAGTTGTTCGACTGCCGGAACTTCTCGAACTCGGCGTGGGCCGACTCCCCGACCAGCACCACCAGCGTCGCCCCCTGGCCGGGACTCGCCTCGCGGACTTTCGTCGCCAGCCGATCGCGCCTGGCCTTGAACTCCGACGTCGGCAGCCCGAGCAGCAGCCCCGGCCCCTCGGCCGCCGAAGCGTCCACCCCCCAGCCCAGGACCACCGCCCATGCCGCCAGCAGACGCAACGACGCCCTTCGCACGTGTGAATCTCCACTCAACCCCGGTCGGATCCTCGGGGTCCAAACTATCCCACCGCCCGGCCGAAGGAAAGAGACCGCTCGCCGCCCCTCTGGAGAGCGGGAGCGGAGCTGCCTCGCTCCAAGGAGGGCGAACCGAGACCGACGGCTGACGAACTCCACCCCGGTTCAGCCGCCCTCTTCCATCCGCTGCAGCTCGACCATCTCGCGGTACATCCCGCTGCGTTCGATCAAGTCTTCATGCGTCCCTTCCTCGACGATCTCGCCGTCGTGGAGCACGAGGATCCGGTCGGCGTGGCGGATGGTGCTGAGGCGGTGGGCGATCACGAACGAGGTCCGGTCGCGCATCAGGGCGTCGAGGCCCCGGCGGATGAGCTGCTCGCTGTGGCTGTCGAGGTTGCTGGTCGCCTCGTCGAGGATGAAGATCGCCGGGTCGGCCAGCACCGCGCGGGCGATCGCCAGCCGCTGCCGCTGCCCGCCGCTCAGCCTCACCCCGCGCTCGCCGATCAGGGTCTGATACCCCTCCGGCAGGGATTCGATGAACTCATCTGCATACGCGAGTTTGGCCGCGCGTCGGACGTCGGCCTCGCCCGCGTCGCGGGCGGCGTAGGCGATGTTCTCGGCGATCGTGCCGTCGAAGAGGAAGACGTCCTGCTCGACGATCCCCATCACGCCCCGGTAGCTCTCGACCTGGATGTCCCTGAGGTCCGCCCCGTCGAGCCGGACGGTGCCCTCGGCGGGGTCGTAGAAGCGAGCCACGAGGTTGCAGAGCGTCGTCTTCCCCGCCCCCGAGCGGCCCACCAGGGCGATCAGCTCGCCGGGCCTCACATCGAGGTCGATATGTTTGAGCACCTGACGATCGGTCCCCGGATACGAGAACGACACGTCCTCGAACGCGATCGCGCCGGCGACGTCCGCCTTGCGCAGGGCCAGCTTGCCGGGGTGGTCGGCCATCTCGACCGGCTCGGCCAGCAGGTCGAGCACGCGGTCGAAGCCGGCGAGGTTGTTCTGCCACTGGGTCACGCTGGTGGCCAGCACGGCCAGCGGTTCGAGCAGCATCGCGAGGTAGACCAGGAACATCATCAGGTCGCCGAGCGAGAGCCGGCCGTCGAGCACCTGGAGCCCGCCGTAGAACAGGAGCGCGGCCGACGACAGCGGCAGGATCAGCTCCCAGGCGACCTCGACGCCGCGGGACCACCACCAGGCGTACAGCTCCTGCCGGGCCATGAGGTCGCTCTCGCCCACGAACCGGGAGGACTCCCGCCTCTGCCGCCCGAACGCCCGGACCACCCGCATGCCGCCGAAGACCTCGGCCGCGCGGGCGTCGATCTCCATGCGTCGCTTGCGAATATCCCGGAAGATCGGCCGCAGCCGCCTGTTCCAGAGCCGGTCCGACATCACGGCCGCCGGCGCGACCAGCATCGCCCCGAGCAGCAATCGCCAATCCAGCCATGCGAGCGCGATGATCCCGCCGATGAGCTGGATGACCGCCCGCCAGGGGTTGTAGATCATGCTGAAGATCAGTTCGCCGACGCCGCCGGCGTCCTCGCGGATCAGGCTCGACGCCCCGCCCGCCTTGAGCTGGTAGACCCTCTGGAGCGGCAACCGCACGGCATGCTCGAACACCCGCCGCCGCACCGAGACCTGCACCCGCTTGGTCGCGAGCGTCGCCCGCCAGCGGCCCCAGAACCCCACCGCCAGCCCGACCGTCGACGCCGCGATCACCGCGCCGACCAGCAACGCCAGCCGCGCCCGGGGCGACTCCGGCACGGCCACCCATCGGGTGATCGAGTCGGGGACTGGCTTGTTCAGGAGGACATAGTCGACGACGAGCTTGGTCGCCGCCGGCGGCAGCAGCCGGAGCACGGTCGAGACGCTCAGGGTCGCGAGCGCCAGGGCGATCGCGACCCGGTGGCCGCCGAGCACATCGTAGAGGCCGCGGTAGAGGTCCCAGAGGTTCCGCTGGCGCGTCTTCGCGTCGGGGCTCTTGTATTTCTTCTTATCCTCATCCGTCCACGACTTCGACCGCTCCTGGCGGTAGCGATCGAACCGGACGCGGCTGGAGATGCGCTGTCGTATGGACAAGGTACCCTCGTCGGGCCCGCGATCGCGGGCCAATTTCATAACATCGAATATGCCAATTTGAAAAACATGGTCCGCAATAGCGGACCCTACGGGAAGAACGTCCTCGTGATGGCGAGGGAGGGGTCATGGACTTCGCGATTGGTGGCGAGGAGGCTGGTCTTCGTGAGGGTGATCGGCTGGCCGAGGCAGTCGGTCACGAGGCCGCCGGCCTCCTCGACGAAGAGCTGGCCGGCGGCGTAGTCCCAGGGGGAGAGGACGTACTCGAAGTACGCGCCGAAGAGCCCCATGCCGACGTAGCAGAGGTCGAGCGAGGCGGTGCCCATCCGCCGCGCCCCGTGGCAGCGGGCCCGGATGAACTCGGCGGTCGCCGCGAGGGTCGCCTCCATGATCGGCCCGCGTTCATAAGGCAGGCCGAATGCGACCATGATCTCCCCCAGACTGTCGTGCGAGGAAACCCGGCATTTGAGGTCGCCGTGGAAGGCCCCGCCCCCCTTCGTGGCGGTGAACCAGTCGTCGGTGATCGGGTTGTAGATCACGCCGACGTCGGTCACGCCCCTGAACCTATGTGCAATGGAGACGGCAAAATGGGGGATCTTGTGGGCGAAGTTGGCGGTGCCGTCGAGGGGGTCGACGACCCAGAGGTGCTCCGCGCCGGCGTCCCCCTGGTGGGCCTCCTCGGCGAGGACCTCGTGGCCGGGGCAACGGGCGCGGATGACCTCGACGATGGCCCGCTCGGCCTCGACGTCGGCGTCGGAGACGAGATTGGCGACGTCCTTGCTCCGCATGGTCACGCCGTCGCGGAAGTACGTGCGGAGGATCTCGCCCGCCGCCTTCGCCGCCTCGACCGCCACCGCAAGCTCTGCCGGTTGCATCCGTTCGCTCCGTTTCCGCAAACCTTCCGGGCCAAACCTCGGGGCATTATACACGAACGGGGCCCGATCGACCTCGCGATCGAAGCCGAACGTATCCGCGCCAAGCCGCACGGGCGAATCGACACGCCTGACAGGACGTTGCGAACCCTCCCGAGCGCACGATGCCCGTTGTCAGCGCACGAACACATCCAGACGCGAACGGCATTCTTTTCCGAACGCGGTTCGTCTAAGACAATCCTTGGCGGACCCGAGACACGCCCGGTTGTGGACACCATCGGGGGCGAAGGTGACCGAGTTCGAGACGCGGCTGATCCGATGCCTGATCGATCGCTTCGAGGCCGCGCTCCGGGCCGAGGCCCCGGTGCCGGCGGCCGTCGCGGGCACGTCGAAGGTGCCGACGGCCGGCTCGGGCGGAGAGGCCGCCGCCGTCCAGCGCCTGCCCGGCCCGGAGGAACTCGACCTCTACCTCGTCCTGCGGTCCACCCTCATCGAGCACGACCCCGACCTCCCCGAGCACCAGGGCCGCGAACGGGGCGGGGTCGTCTCGTACAACGGCCACGTCTACTGCGCGTTCGACGACTGGCGGGTGGGGATCTTCCGCGACGTCCCGGCGCTCTGAGCACCGGTCAGGCCGGCAGCGCCATCGAGGTCGCGCCGTCGTCGGCGCGGCAGGGGTGGATCCGCGCGTGCAGGCCGGTGCGGGCGAGGTACGACGCCCGGACCGACTCGATGAACTCGGGCACCCGATCGGCCACGACCAGGTTGACCGTGCAGCCCGCCCAGCCCGCGCCCGAGAGCTTGCCGCCGAGGAACCCCGGGGCATCCTGCGCCGTTTCGATCAACGCATCCAGGGCCGGCGAACTGTTCTCGAAATCGTCGCGGCTCGACGCGTGCGACTCGCTCATCAGCCCGCCGAACCGGGCGACGTCGCCCCGGGCCAGGGCCTCGCGCCCGGCCAGAACCCGTTCATTCTCGGTGAGGACGTGCCGCGCCCGACGCCGGGCGACCGGGTCGAGGGCGGCCCACTCGGACATCAATTCCTCGAAAGAAATCTCGCGCAGGCACGTCACCACGTCGGCACCTTTTTTGGCCTGGAAGTGGGCGACGACGGCCTCGCACTCGGCGCGCCGGATGTTGTACATGCCGTCGGCCAGGCGTCGCGAGGTGGTCGAGTCGCAGATCACGATCGCCGGCGCGGGGTTCCCGAGCGGGACGGCGGCGTGCTCGAGGCTGCGGCAGTCGAGCACCAGGGCGTGGTCGGCCTTGCCGAACAGGACCGAGAACTGGTCGAGCAGGCCCGAGGCCACGCCGACGAACTCGTTCTCCGACCGCCTCAGCCGGCGGGCCAGATCCATGCGGGAGGAATCATCCGAACTTTCCTCGATCGCACCCGGCAGGTCCGCGACCCCCGCCCTGGCGAGGAACAGGGCGAACGCCGCCTGGACGCTCGCCGAGCTGGAGAGGCCCGCGCCGATGGGGATGTCGCCGATCAGGGCGGCCTCGAATCCGTCGGCCAGCGGCCCCGCCACCCACGTCACCCCCCGGACATACCGCCGCCAGCCGTCGCAATCGGCGGGTGTCAATCCATCGACAGAGAAGCGATCGACCTCGCCGACGTTCTCCGAGCGGACGACCGCCCGGCGGCCCTCCCTCGCCCGGCCGACCACCACCGTGCGGCGGTCGATGGCCGCGGCCATGACCAGCCCGCCGTTGTAGTCGGTGTGGTTGCCCAGCAGCTCCACACGCCCCGGTGCGCTGGCGATCACCGCCGGCTCGCCGTCGAACTCCGCCGTCCAGGCCGCCCGCAAGGTCTCAGGTACGAGGTCGCTCATGTTGCGGGCCCGATCAACGATGAAAAATATGCATATACGTCCCGCACCCGACCCGACCTCACGAATCGATCCGGGATCCCTCGGGCGTGCCATGTGGCGCGGGCTGGCCCGCCTCGGCCTCGTCCTTGCGCCAGTGGGGCAGCTCGGGCGAGAAGAACGGGCGGACGTCCTCGGGCTTGCGGGGGCGGAGGGCCTGGCGGATCGCGCGGATCCGGCGTTTCTGCCTCTCGGCAATGTACCACCCGGGGGGCCACAGCGGGAACCGGCCGGGGGTGCCGGGGAGGTCGGCCGGCGTCAGGCGTTCCAGGGCCCGGTCATCCAGGGTCGCCAGGACGACCCGGCGCTCGGGATCGCCGCGCAGCGAACCCTCGAACGACTCGTACGCATCGACAAACTCCGCCGGGTAGCTCGACTCCGGTCGGATCGACGACTGCCCCCGGCACGACTGGCGCCGGGTGCCGTCGTTGCCGTAGAGGTTGTGGTGCGTCCGGGTCCAGAACTGTTCGCGGCCGGGGGTGTAGTCCAGGCCGACCAGCCCGCAGAGCCTGGCCAGCATCCCCGCCGGGTCGGCCGAGAACCGGGCGTGGCTGATGCCGACGAACGGGCGTTTCAGGGAGAAGTAGCGTTGATAATAGCGGACGAACCGGTGGCGGGCGTCTTTAAGCGACGTCCCGCGCTTCCAGTGCGAGTAGGCGTGCGAGATCGGGTCCTTCCAGACGAGCAGGTGGAAGACGCGGACGTCGCGGGCCCCGGCCTTCTTCAGCCAGTGGTCGGCGTCGATCATCCAGGGGAGGTTCTTGGAAGAATCGACGATCAGGGACTTGCCCAGGCGGTCGAACGCCTCGACGTGGAACCGATCCTCGCGCGGGGCGAGGGCCGCCGTCCAGGCCGGGCAGGGGTCCTGTCCGCAGGGGCAGTCGAGGCGGGCGTGGTAATCGCGGCAGGGGCGATACCACGAGTAGACCTCGCCGCAAGAGAAGGCGTCGTCGGCGTTTCCGAGCATCAGGTCGAGCATGGTGGTGCCCGAGTAGCTCGGCCCGCTGACGTGGATCAGTGTCTTGTTCTGGGGAGAAGACACGTTGGCTCCAGGTCGGGCTCGATGCGAGGGCGGGGGGCACGCTCGGGTCGTCCCGTGACGCCGCTCGCCCACCGCCCGGGCTCACATGGGGCATCACTTACCCGACAATCGGATTTCCCACAACCCCAGTCCCGATTCGGCCTTGGGGGAGAATGCCTGCAAGTCCGACGCCCGGTCCGATAGAATCCGTCCGTGCGTGACGGGGATCCGCCGGGTTCAACCTTGAGATGGGGGCAGCCGCCATGATGATCGTGACCGAGACGGTGGAGATCGACGTCGGCGGCTCGCCGATGCGTGTTTATCTGTCGGCCCCGAAGCGGGACGGGCGGTTCCCGGGGGTCCTGTTCTACTCGGACATCTTCCAGCTCACGGGGCCGATGGTCCGGGCCTGCCACCGGCTGGCGGGCTACGGCTTCGTGGTGGCCGCGCCCGAGATCTACCACAGGATCGAGCCCCCCGGCTGCGCGATCCCGTTCGACGACCCCGGCCGCACGCGAGGGCTCGACGACGCCCTGAAGACCCCCGTGGCCGACTTCGACGCCGACGCCCGCGCGACCCTGGACTTCCTGGCGGGGCACCCCCGCGTGGTTCCCGGGCACCTCGGCGCGGCCGGATTCTGCATCGGCGGGCACCTGGCCTTCCGCGCGGCGCTGCAGCCCGACGTCAAGGCCACGACCTGCTTCTACCCCACGGGCGTCCACAACGGCAAGCTCGGCCGGGACGCCGACTCCGGCACCCTCGGCCGGGTCGAGGAGATCCGGGGCGAGCTGCTCCTGATCTACGGCGCCAGCGACCCGCACGTCCCCGAGGACGCCCGCAACGTGATCGACTCGGCCCTCAGCCGGGCCGGCACCCGCGTGACCACCATCCTCTACCCCGGCGAGCACGCCTTCATGCGAGATGAAGGCCCCAGATATGATCCGGAGTCCACGGACATGGCGTTTGCGGATATGATCGGACTTTTCAGGAGAACACTCGTATAGCCTTTTGGAGTGCGGGAGCTGAGCTGACGCACTCCAGAGGAGTTACACCACCACCCGCACCGCCTTCGGGACGACCTCGATGGTCACCGGCGTCTCGCCGACGATCTCTCCGTCGCCCTGGACGGGCAGGGGGGATCGGCCGGCGGCGGCGATTGTGGTGGACTCGCGGCAGACCCAGTAGCGGACGCTCGGGTCGCTCTCGTGGTCGTACCGCAGGACGTGCCAGGCCAGGCGGAGGTAGTGCCAGGTCGTCCGGGCCCGGACGATGCCCACGTCCACCGCGCCGTCGTCGGGGCGGATGTTCGGGCCCCACCGCAAGGGGGGCTGGCCGAGCGTGCCGCTGTTGGCCACGATGATCTGCGAGGCCCGGACCACCCGCGATTGCCCGTCGACGTCCAGCAGGAACCGCCTGGGCTGGAACCCGATCAGGCGGGTGAACGCCGTCCAGAGGTAGGCCACCCGGCCGAAGCGACGCTTCTGCTCGTCCGGCGTGTCGCGGATCATCAGGGCGTCGATCCCCACGCCCACTTGCGTGAAGACATAATGCTCTTTGACCTTCATCGCGTCGACGTCGACGAAGCCGTTCGGCGCGGCGACCACCCGGCAGGCCGACGCCAGTTCGACGGGCAGGCCGAGTTCCCGGGCGAGGACGTTGGCGGTGCCCAGCGGGAGGATGGCCAGCGGCAGGTCGACGTCGAGCCGGATCAGCTCGCCGGCGACGGCCGAGACCGTGCCGTCCCCCCCGGCGGCGACGACCAGGTCGGCCCCCCGCCCGATGGCCTCGCCCAGGACCTCGGCCAGTTCGCGGCCCTCGTCCACGCACCATACCTCGGCCGTCGGGCCGCCCGAGCTTGACCAGGCGGCCACGGCGTCGCGGACGTCCTGCTCGGAGCAGGTGCCGGACTTGGGGTTGAGGATCACAATCGCCCTGGTGAACGGGCCGGGGCGGGCCGGGTCCCCGGAGACCTTCGCCAGACGTTCCGTCGCCGACATCGCAGCCGCCTCCTCATCGAGTGGGGATCGCATGCAAACGGCCCCCACCCGAGCAATCAACGTGCCGAGGGCTCCGAGATTTCCGGGGCGTCCCGGTTCAGAGCCTCCCGGCGTGACGCCTCTTTCTGGTACGATGCCTGGCCCGGGGCCCCGCGCCGACGCCCGGCCGGCGGCCCGAGCCCCTCCTCTCCCGCACCGACGCCGGAGGATTCGCCGATGCCGTTCACGATCATCCGCTCGACCCGACGGGCCTTCCTCGGCTCGATCGCCCTGGGGGCCGCCGCCTACACGACCCGAGGGGCGTTCGCCGACGAGCTGGTCAGGACCCCCGCCCAGACCGAGGGGCCGTTCTACCCCGACAAGCTCCCGCTCGACACCGACAACGACCTGCTCATCATCAACGACACGATCACCCCCGCCGTGGGCGAGGTCACCCACCTGACCGGCCGGATCCTCGACGCCAAGGGCGACCCGATCCGCAACGCCCTGGTCGAGATCTGGCAGTGCGACAAGAACGGCGTCTACCTCCACTCGAAGGACCACAACCGCGAGGGGGCGAAGCCCGACAGTCACTTCCAGGGCTTCGGCCGCTTCCTCACCGGGTCGAACGGCGAATACTATTTCCGGACCATCAAGCCCGTCCCCTACACCGGCCGGACGCCGCACATCCACTACAAGATCAAGAAGGGCAAGGATGAACTCCTGACCACCCAGTGCTACATCAAGGGCCACGAGGGCAACGCCAGGGACGGCGTCTACCGCGGCCTGCGGGATCCCAAGCAGCGCGACAGCGTGACCATCGACTTCTCGCCGATCAAGAACTCGAAGATCGGCGAACTGGCCGCGCGGTTCGACGTCGTGATCGGCAAGACGCCCAAGGCGTAACCTCTTTGGAGCGCGGAACCTCGCTTCCGCTGATGGGTAGGGGAGCTTGCTCCCCGCGGCCCCCGATCGAAGGTCGGGGGTCGCTCGATCTTCCGCCCTCCGACGACGCCGGGCGCGCGGAGCAAGCCTCCGCACTCCATGCCCCGGGCGAGCGCCGGGGTCCCTGCCTCTGCAACGGGTCTTGAAATGTTCAAAAGGCAAGAATCCGGCAAGGCCACCGCCTTCGTCGTCGGCGGCCTGGCGATCCTCGCGGTCGCGGCCCTGGTCTGGATGCGGTCCTCGCCCGCAGGGGCGGGGAAGGACATCGAGGACGCCTACGCGAAGGGCGAGTACGCCAGGGCCGCGACGCTCGCCCGGGCCCGGCTCAAGGCTGCGCCCGACGACGTCGGACTCAAGCGGCTGCTCGCGCGGTCGTCGGCCCGGCTCCGCGAGGATGAATTCGCCACGTCGCTATATGAGAATCAGATCGGCCTTCCGAACATGCAGGCGGAGGATCATCTGCTCCTCAGCCAGATGATCGCCCGGCAGGGGAACGCCGATCTGGCGCTCCAGGTCGCGGAGAAGGCGTCGAAGGAGTCGCCCGATTACCCCGAGCTGCTCGACGCCTTCGCGCAGCTCTCCGGCCAGAAGCAGCACCTCGAAGAGGCGGCCGACGCCGCCACGCGGCTCGGGACATTCCCCGGCTGGGAGGCGAAGGGCCGGATCCTCCGGGGGATCTTCCGGGCCCGGATGGACGACCACGCCCGTGCGGCCGACGACCTCGAAGCGGGGCTGTCGAAGGACCCGAAGGCCGACGTCGGCTACCTGCCGCCGGACGAGGTCGCGAAGCTCGCGGCGAGGTCGCTCCTGAACTCGGGCCGGGCCGCCGAGGCCCGCAAGCGGCTGGCGCCCTTGGTCGAGAAATCGGCGAGCGTCAATCAGGAACTGGCCTGGCTGATCACCCGCGCGGACCTCCTGGAGCAGGTCGCGACGAAGGACGCGGCCCTGCTGGAGAAGGCCGCCGCGTTCCGGGCCGAGCATCCGGACACGCCCGAGCCGTCGCCCTACGTCGGGTCGAAGGCGTGCGTCGCCTGCCACAAGGCCATCTCCGAGGCCCACAACACGTCCAGACATGCCAGGACGTTCCATCACGGCAAGTCCCTGCTCGACCTCCCGCGCCCGCCGGGGCCGCTCGCCGACCCGGACGACCCGAAGACGCGGCACTCGCTCGAAGTCGCGGGCCAGACGCTGGAGGCGACAACGAGGACGGGCGACGGCCCGGCGACCACCTCGCTCGTCGAGTTCGCCTTCGGGACGCCGGACAATTATGTGACGATGGTCGCACGCGACGCCGACGGGTCCTATCGCGCGCTGCGGAACTCGTGCTACTTCGACCGGGAGGCGAAGAAGGTCGCGTGGGACCGGACCTCGGGTGACGGCGGGGCGGAGGACCCGGCGAACCGCGTGAGGGGGCAGGCGATCCACACCCGGGACGGGGTGATGCGATGCCTCGCCTGCCACGTCACGAACCCCCGCGATTATCGCGACCCGAAGCTCGACGGCAACCTCGCGCGGCCGACCTCGGCCGACCGGGGCATCGGCTGCGAGCGCTGCCACGGGCCGGGCGGGGCGCACGTCGCGGCGGTCGCCGCCGGCTCGCACGACATGGCCATCGCGGGCCTCAAGGGGGCGTCCTCGAATGTGATCAACACCTTCTGCATGCCCTGCCACCTCGTCGGCGAGGCGGCGTTGATCCGCAACGACCCCGAGGACCCCCGCTGGGTGCGATCGGCCGGGTTGACCTTCACGTTCACGCGCTGCAAGCAGGAGGACGGCTCCCCCATGAGCTGCACGACCTGCCACGACCCGCACCGCGACTCGCCCGACGACCCGGCGTTCTACGACCGCAAATGCCTCGCCTGCCACGACCCGAAGGCGAAGCCCGCGCCGAAGGCCTCATCCCTGTCGCTCTCGGGTGCGAGGGGCGTCCCCTGCAAGGTGAACCCCGAGGCCGGCTGCACCTCCTGCCACATGCCGAAGGTCCCCCTGCCGGCGATCCACGGGGAGCTGACGGATCATTACATCCGGATCCGGAAGAAGTGATCCTATCCGAAGGGCGCGGGTCTCCCGACCCCAAGGCGCCGGGCGCGGGTCTCCCGACCCCGCCCGGCGCAGTTGAGCAGAGCGTCCACACGAACTCATGGGGTCAGGCCGGGAGCATCTTCTCGATGAGGTCGGCGGCGCGGTCGAGGTCGTCTTCGCGGTTGTAGACATGCGTGGAGAGGCGGATGGCGTTGTATTCGGCCTTGGCGGCGACCTTGATGGTGATGTTGTGCTCGTTGTGCATGCGGGTGTAGAGGTCGCTGTTCTTGCCCCGTTCGAGGCCGAAGGTCACGATGCCGGTGGTGAGCTCGGACTGCGTCGGGGTCAGCAGCTTGAGGCCGCGGATCTTCGCCAGGCGCTCGCGGAAGTACTTCGACAGCGACTTGCAACGCTCCTCGACGCGGTCGCGGCCGATGGTGTTGTGGAAGTCCATGGCGACGCCGTGGCCGAGGACGTGGGGCACGTCGCGGGTGCCCGAGGCGGCGGTGTAAGATCCGTATCCGGTGGAGAAGACCATGGGGTTGATGCGGTCCTGGGCCTCCTTGCGGATGTAGAGCAGGCCGCTGCCCTTGGGGGCCAACATCCACTTGTGGCTGGATGAGGCGTAGGTGTCGACGCCGAGCGCCTTGACGTCGATCTTGAGCATCCCGGGCGCCTGCGCGCCGTCGCAGACGAGGAGGATGCCCCTGGGGCGGGTTAGGGCCGAGATGTCGGCCAGGGGCATCCGCAGGCCGGTGATGGTCTCGACGTGGCTGAAGCTGCAGACCTTGGTCCGCGGCGTGATGTGATCCTCGACGAGCTGGAGGATCTGCGCCTTGTCTTTCACGGGCGCCGGCATGGGGATCTGGACGATCTTGACGCCGTAGTGCTTGGCGAGGTACTCCCAGCAGACGAGCCCGCCGGGGTGCTCGTGGTTGGTGGTGAGGATCTCATCGCCGGGCTTGAGCGTGCGCGAGAGCCCCTGCGCGATCGCGTTCATGCCGCTGGTCGTGTTCTCGACGATGGCGGTCTCTTCGAGCGTCGCGCCGAGGAACTCGGCCGCCTTGGCGCGGACGTTCTCCATGCGGTAGCCGAGCGGGCCGAAGACGTTCGAGGCGGGGTCGCCTTCGAGTTCGTACATCCAGCCGGAGACGGCTTCGAGCACGCGGCGCGGTACGGCGCCGAGGGTGCCGGTGTTGAGGTGGATGAGGCCGGGGTTGAGGAGGAACTCCTGGCGGACGCGGGACCAGTAGGCGGCCTCGTCGCGGGCGGCCTTGAGGTCGGCCACGAGGCCCTGGAAGGTGTCCGGCGCGGTGGTGGGGGGCGTCTGCCCCTGAGCGGCGGAGGCGAGAGTGAGCCCCTGGATCGCGGGCAAGCCGGCGGCCAGGCTCGTGAGGAAGTGGCGACGCTCCATCGGAGTTCCCCTTCGGATCAGGTTCGTATGAAGTCGCGAGGATGAAAACGAACGATGCCACCGGGTCGGAAGGCCGTCCCCGGTGGCATCGCGTCGGTCTGGACTGCACCGCTCTGGTTCAGGTCAGGTCGAGGTCGACCGGATCAGAACTGGTCGGCGGAGATGACTTCGCCGCTGGCCCGGGTGGAGAGCGCCTGGTAGACGCCGTAGGGCTTGGTCGGGGTGTACACGCCGCTGGTGACGGTCAGGCCCGAGGGGAGGTAGTTGTTGGCGGGATCGGGGGCCCAGGAGTTGATGGAGTTCTTGATGAAGCGGACGGAGCCGTCGCAGAAGGCGAAGTTGGCGCCGCCGGGGTGCTCGCTGGAGGCCGAGATGATGAACACGGCGGCCCCGTTGGGGAACACGGCGAGGTTGCTGGAGGTGTTGATGTTGGGGGCATAGGTGGCGGACTGGAGGCTGTCGCCGTAGTTGCCGGCGATCCACCAGTGCCAGCAGTCCTTGTCGCCCTGGCTGAGGCGGCCGTAGACGCCCTCGCCGAACAGCAGGGTGTTGCTGGTGCCGTCGGTGATCTGGGCGATGGAGGTGGCGGAGGTCATGTAGAGCACGCCGAGGGCGTTGCTACGCAGGGCACCCCAGTTCGGGGTCGCGTTGGGGTCGGCGCCGCGGGGCGGGTTCGTCCAGGGGCCGCAAATGCCGCGGTAGCTGGTGAGGCCGACCTTGAACGCCGGGCGGGGGGCGGTGAACTTGGTGTAGGCGTCGTTGCCGTCGAAGATCTGGGGGTCGCTGGGGCACCACAGGCCGCTGAGCTTGGCGGCCATGGCGGTGTCGTTCTCGGCGAACTGGTAGTACCGCAGGCTGGCGTTGAAGGCGTTGTAGAGGTTGGTCTGCTCGATGTAGGGCAGGATGCCGACGAGGGCGCCGTGCATCCAGGCGAGCGAGGCCGACTTGTCGTTGAAGTAGCCGCCCATCGGCATGACGCCGTTGCCGTCCATGTAGTTATGAACAGCCAGGCCGAGCTGCTTGAGATTGTTGGTGCACTGGGCGCGGCGGGCGGCCTCGCGGGCCGACTGGACGGCCGGCAAGAGCAGGGCGATCAGGACGGCGATGATCGCGATGACGACCAGCAGCTCGATGAGGGTGAAGCCGCGGAACCGCGCGGCGCGGGTCGAGGTCTTGCTCATAAACGATCCTCTGCGATTAGGAAGAGAGCGGGGAAACGGGCGAGATGGATGGGGGAAGATGACGCTTCGGCGCCGGGGATCGGCACCCGGCCCGAACGGCTCCGGGCGATCGCGGGCGGGCGTCGCCCGCCGGGATCACTTGGGCGGTTGCGGGGGAAGTTCGTTGGCGGCCTTCTTCTTGGGGGCGGCCTTGGCCTTGATGCCGGCCGGATTCTCGATCGCGTCGTGCGTCGACTTGGCGTCCGAGCTCGCCGGGATCACGCCGGGGTTGCCCTCGCCGGCGCAGCCGGAGAGCAGGGCGGCCAGGGTCAGCGAGCACGCGAGCGATTGCCAGTGGCGATTCAACGGACCATCTCCTGATCGAACGGGACGGGACGGGACGGCGGGCCCGGCGTCGGGACCGCTCGTGGGAGGGCTTGGGGTCGTGGGGAGGGTGGAACCGGCGGGCGAGGGATGCGTGGCGGGCCCCTCGGCGGGTCACCCTGAGCTAGGAGCGATTCGGCGGACGTCGCCCGGGGGCGCCGTGTCTCGGGAGAGAGTCATCCGGGAGAGAGGACTGATTTCGGCCACGCGGTGGGTTGCGTGCCCGATCCGGCTGACCCTCGCAATGTGAAGGTTCCGGGGGCGAAAGTCAACGATTTTCTCCCCGAAAACCTCGATCGGGTCCAAACGTGACGTTTTCAGCACGCCGACCCCGTCGAAGCTGTCACTTCCCGACCCGGCCCGGTCTTGGACGCGCCGCGAGCGCCGCCGACGCGGACGGATTCGCCCACAGACCGGAGCGGTCGATCCGAGAGAAATCCCGATAGATGGGCGAGGAATGTTGGAGACGTGTGGACATGAAAGGTCGGACTCGCACGCGCTCGAACACGCGAGGATCCGCCGAAGCATCGGTTATCGCCGGGCCGGCCGGGCCCGTCAACGACGAAATCCCTCGGACTCGTGATTTTCCAGATTCAGCCACATCTGATCCATCCAAACGATTCCAAATCAGGCAGCTTTCGCCGGGGCCAACCCGCCTACTCCCTCCGCCCTCACCCCGCTTCCACATCCGCCCAGAGCGACTCCACCGTCGCCTCCAGGCCCGGCAGCACCTCGCTGGGGATCCGATCCATTCCGCGCGCGACAGTCTCCCGCCAGGAAGCCCTCCCCTGGGCGTCGGCCTCGCGAATCTTGACGGTGACCCGCTTCTTCGATGGATCGACGATCCAGTATTCTTTCAGGCCGAGCGCGAGATACTCCTCGGCCTTGATGACATAATCGCGATCCTCGCCGCCCTTCGAGACCACCTCCACCGCGAGGCCCGGCGGCTGGTCGCCCCGGGCGTCGGCGGGCGTCCCCCTCAGCACCACCGCCACGTCGGGGTTCCGGCCCGATTCGAACTCGGGGATGAAGAACCGGACCTCCGACCCGCCGCCGATCCGGACCAGGGCGTCCCCGCGGGCGAGGCTGTAGATGAAGAACGCCCGGTAGAGGTTGCTCACCACCTGGCCGTGTCGCCGATTCGGGACGTGGGTCACCTCAAGGATCCCCCTGGCCAGCTCATAACGGTAGCCCCCGAGTTCCTCGGCGTCGAGGAACTCGTCGAGGGTCATCCGGCGGCCGTGGTCGGCCGGCCCGATCTGCACGCGGGTCGTCACCATCGCGGTGCCCTCCGACTCAATCGCCCCCGGGCCCGACGCTATCCCAGAGCGACTCCACCGTCGCCTCCAGGCCCGGCAAGATTTCGCTGGGAATGAGATCTGTCCCCCGTACAACATGATCCCGCCAGCGGTCCCGCCCGTGGGCGTCGGCCTCGCGGATTTTGACCGTCACCTGTGTCTTCAACGGATCGACGATCCAGTATTCCTTCAGGCCGTAGGCGAGATATTCCTCCGCCTTCTCGACGTAGTCGCGATCCTCCCCGCGAGGCGAGACGACCTCGATCGCCAGGCCCGGCGGGCGCTGCCCGTGCTCGTCCAGCGGGGTGGCGGAGAAGACCACGGCGATGTCGGGGTTCCGGCCCGATTCCATCGACGGGACCCAGATCCGGAACTCGGACCCGCCGCCCATCCTCCAGACCAGGCCCGGATGGGCCTTCCGGTAGTCGAAAAGGGCGAAGTTGAGAGTGTCGATGATCTTGCCGTGCGCTTCGCCGGGTACGCGGGTCACCTCGAGGATCCCCCTGGCCAGCTCGTAGCGATAGCCCCCGAGTTCCTCGGCGTCGAGGAACTCGTCGGGGGTCATCCGGCGGCCGTGGTCGGCCGGGCCGATCTGCACGCGGGTCGTCGCCATGACGGTCGGCCTCCCGGGGAACGAAGAGAGCCCGGGGGGCCTCGCCGACTGGCGTGGCCCCCGGGCTCGATTGTAGCAGAGTTGGCGGATCCGGTCAGACCCGCTTCTTCTCCAGCTGCATGTTCAGGCCGAGTCCGCGGATCTCGTTGGTGAGCACGTCGAAGCTGGCGGGGGTGCCGGCTTCGAGGGTGTTCTCGCCCTTGACCATCGACTCGTAGATCTTGGTGCGGCCCTCGACGTCGTCGGACTTGACGGTGAGGAGTTCCTGGAGGATGTAGGCCGCGCCATAGGCTTCGAGCGCCCACACTTCCATCTCGCCGAACCGCTGCCCGCCGAAGCGGGCCTTGCCGCCGAGCGGCTGCTGGGTGATGAGCGAGTAGGGGCCGGTGGCCCGGGCGTGGATCTTGTCGTCGACCAGGTGGTGGAGCTTGAGCATGTAGATGTAGCCCACGGTCACCTTCTGGTCGAACATCTCGCCGGTGCGGCCGTCGTAGAGGATCGCCTTGCCGTTCTCGGGCAGGCCGGCGTCCTTGAGGCACTGGCGGATGGTGTCCTCGCTGGCGCCGTCGAACACCGGGCAGATGGCCTGGAACCCGAGCTTGGCCGCGGCCCAGCCCAGGTGGGTCTCCAGGATCTGGCCGACGTTCATGCGGCTGGGCACGCCCAGCGGGTTCAGGAGGATCTCGACGGGGGTGCCGTCGGCGAGGAACGGCATGTCCTCCTCGGGGAGGATCTTGGCGATGACCCCCTTGTTGCCGTGGCGGCCGGCCATCTTGTCGCCGACCGAGATCACCCGCTTGGTCGCGATGTAGATCTTGACCATCTGGAGCACGCCCGACGGCAGCTCATCGCCGCGCTTCAGGCTGTTCATGCGACGTTCCTTCTCGTCGCGGAGCGCCTCGACGCGGGGGGCGTACTGGCGGACGACCTTGCGGGCCTCCATCGCGCGTTCGGGGCTGCGGAGGTCGAGGGCTTCGAGCTTGAAGCGTTCGGACTCGTCGGCGAGGTTCTTGGGGTCCTTGTCGCGGCCGAAGGGCTTGCCGGTCGAGGGGTCGAGCACGGGGCCGCCGACGACCTCTTCGAGCGCCTTGATCATCTGACGGTACTCGTCGGAGACCTTGACGTTCTCGGCGGTCTCGACGTCCTTCAGCTCCTTCTCGAAGGCCTTGCGCTCGTCCTCGCTCAGGCTCATCCGGCGGCTGAACCGCTGGGTGTTGATGACGATGCCCTCGACGCCCGACGGCACTTCGAGCGAGTCGTTCTTCACGTCCTCGCCGGCGCGGCCGAAGATCGCGTGGAGCAGCTTCTCTTCGGGGGTCAGCTCGGACTTCGACTTGGGCGCGACCTTGCCCACGAGGATGTCGCCCGGCTTGACGTAGGTGCCGATCCGGACGATGCCGTTCTCGTCCAGGTTGCGCAGGGCCTTCTCGGAGACGTTCGGGATGTCCCGGGTGAACTCCTCGCGGCCGAGCTTGGTCTCGCGGATCTCGATCTCGAACTCCTCGATGTGGATGGACGTGTAGACGTCCTCCTTCACGATGCGTTCGGAGAGGATGATCGCGTCTTCGAAGTTGTAGCCGTCCCAGGCCATGAAGCCGACGAGGACGTTGCGGCCCAGGGCCAGCTCGCCCTTGAAGGTGCTGGCGCCGTCGGCGAGGATCTCGCCCTTCTTGACTTCCTGCCCCGGCGCGACCACCGGCTTCTGGTTCAGGCAGGTCCGCTCGTTCAGGCCGACGTACTTGCGGAGCTTCAGGATCGTGTTGTGGTCGAGGATGACCCGCGAGCTATCGACGTAGGTCACGGTGCCGTCGTGAGGCGCCCGCACGATCATGCCCGAGTTGATCGCGACGGCCTTCTCCAGGCCGGTGGCGACGATCGGCGGCTCGGCGATGAGCAGAGGCACCGCCTGGCGCTGCATGTTCGAACCCATCAGCGCGCGGTTGGCGTCGTCGTGCTCCAGGAACGGGATCAGGCCCGCCGACACGCCCACCATCTGCTTCGGGGAGATGTCCATGTACTGGACCTGATCCACCGGGATGGTGTGGAAGTCGGTCTGGTACCGGGCGATCACGCTCGGCCCCTTGAGCTTGCCGTCGTCGTCGGCGTCGGCGTCGGCCGGGGCGAGGTAGGCCTCGCTCTCCTCGTCCGCACGCATCCAGACGACGTTCTCGGTACGCTGGCCGTTCTTGATCTCGCGGTACGGGGTCACGAGGAACCCGTACTCATCCACGCCGCCGTAGATGCCCAGCGAGCTGATGAGGCCGATGTTCGTGCCTTCCGGCGTCTCGATCGGGCAGATGCGGCCGTAGTGCGAGATGTGCACGTCGCGGACTTCGAAGCCCGCACGCTTCCGGTTCAGGCCGCCCGGCCCGAGTGCCGAGAGGCGACGCTCGTGCGTGAGCTGGGCCAGCGGGTTGGTCTGGTCCACGACCTGCGACAGCTCGCCGCGGCCGAAGAAGTACTCGATCGCCGCGCTGATGCTCTTGGGGTTGATCAGGCTGCGCGGGGTGATGTCCTCGGCGTCCTTGAGGCTCATCCGCTCCTGGACGGTGCGGCGGAGCTTGAGGAAGCCCTTGCGGAGCTCGTCGGCGGCCAGCTCGTCGATGGTGCGGAGCCGGCGGTTGCCCAGGTGGTCGATGTCGTCGACGTGGCCCTTGTTCTTCCGCAGGTTGAGGATGTACCGGATCGCGTTGACGTAGTCGAGCGGATCCAGGGTCATCAGGTCGTCGGGCAGGTCCTGGTTGAACTTCCGGTTGATTCGGAACCGGCCGACCTTGCCGAGGCGGTAGCGGTTGGTGTCGAAGAATTTCTCGTGGAAGAGTTCCTTCGCCTTCTCCAGCTGGGGCGGGTTGCCCGGCCGGAGCCGCTGGTAGATGCGGAGCAGGGCCGACTCGTGGTCGGTCGTGGGGTCTTCCTGGAGCGACTGGAGAATGAGATTCTCCTTGGCGTCTTTGAGGACCACGATGTCGCCGAGGCGGGCGTCGGCCAGCACCTGCGCGGAGGTCTTCGAGATGGTCGAGCCCGAGTCGATGAGCACTTCGCCCGTGTTGGGGTCGACGATGTCGCCGCAGGCGATCCGGCCTTCGAGCTTGGCGGCGGCGTCGGCGGAGTCGGTGCTGACGACCTCGGTCTCGTAGAAGGCCTGGAGGATGGCCTCGTCGGAGGAGAAGGCCGGACTCATGGCCCGGAGGAGCGTCATGGCCGAGAACTTGCCGGACTGGTCGATCCGGACGCCCAGGGTGTCCTTCTTGGTGACCTGGAGCTCGATCCAGCTGCCTCGCTCGGGGATGACGCGGCAGGCATGGAGCTTCTTGTCGCCGGCCTCGATCTCGACGACGAAGTCGACGCCGGGGGAGCGGTGGAGCTGGCTGACGACGACGCGCTCGGCGCCGTTGATGATGAACTCACCGCCGCCGATCATGATCGGCATGTCGCCGAGGTAGACCGACTCTTCGAGGGCGGTCTCCCCCTTGTTCAGCCGCAGCCAGACGTGCAACGGGCGGCCGTAGGTGAGCCGGAGCTGGCGGCACTCGTCCGGCTCGTAGCGGGGCTTGCCGAGGTCGAACTTGATGTATTCGAGCTTGAGGGTCTTGTCGTAGCTCTCGATCGGGAAGATTTCCCGGAAGACCCCTTCCAGGCCGGCGTCGGCGCGGTCTTCGGCCACGAGATCGGCCTGGAGGAAGCGTTCGTAGCTCCGCGTCTGGATCTCGGTGAGGTCGGGGATCGGGAAGACGTCGTAGATCCGACCGAAGTTCCGCTGACGTTCGGGAGTGATGCGCCGCACGGTTTTCGCGGTGGCCATGAACGAGGCTCCTCCAGAGGAGTAGAGTGGGCGCGAGCAGTTCGGGGCGACGAGGCCGATCAAACTCGGGTCGAGCGAGCGGGGCGTTGCGTGTGCGGGGCGGTTCGAGCCGGGCGGTCCGAGCCGGGGGCGGGGGATCGGACCGGGGCGGGAGTGCCCGGCGATCCGGTCAGGGGCCCGGCCGGCGTCGGGCGATCCGGGAGGCGGGCCGAAGCACCCCGCCGGTGCCCGCCCGCGTCGGGGCGGTTTGAGGCCATCGTCGTGGAACGGGCCGATGGGTCGAGGCCGGGGGCTCGATCCTCGGCGCGCCAAGGCACCCCGGCTCCGGCCGAATCCGGCCAGATCGGGGCAAAATTCCAGCAAACCACGGGCGACCTGCCCATCGTTCGTCCCCCGTCCTGGGGTCGTGTGCCGTCGCGAGATCCAAAGCGAGGTGTCGCCACGAGGTCACGGGTCCGAAATCCGGTCGAGGACCGGGCTCCGGTCGGGTCCGGGTTGCACAACAAAGGGGGAAACGCGCAGGTGGAGATGGTCGGTTGGCGAGGGGCGGTGGCCACGAGGACAACGACCCGTCGGCATTATAGACAACCCGATCCCGCCGGTCACCCACCAAAGTCGGGCGCGGGGACGATTCGACAAAGTCGACGAACCCACCCTCGCGAGGGCCGGGGCCCTCGCGAGGGTGGGGAGCGACTCGGGGAACGAGCGAGGCGAACCGGATCGGATCGCGATCGCGTGAAGGCCCGGCCTCACTCAGGAGGCCGGCACGATCACTTGATCTTGACCGTGGCGCCCGACTCTTCGAGTTCCTTCTTGAGCTTCTCGGCGTCGTCCTTGGAGATGGCGGTCTTGACGGCCTTCGGGGCGGCCTCAACCAGGTCCTTGGCTTCCTTGAGGCCGAGGCCGGTGGCGGCGCGGACGACCTTGATGACGTTGATCTTGTTGGCGCCGAAATTCTCGAGCACCACGTCGAACTCGGTCTGGGCGGCGACCGGCTCGGCGGGACCAGCGGCGGCGACGGCCGGGCCGGCGACGACGGCGGCGGCGGCGGCCTTGATGCCGTGGACGGTCTCGAGGTAGTCACCGAGGGCCTTGGCCTCGAGGACGGTCAGCTTGACGATCGAGTCACCCAGCGACTTGATGTTATCGGCGAAAACGGCGGCGTCGGTGGACATGGGACGTCGGGTCCTTTCTGGCGAAGCGGTGGTGCCTGGGGAATCGGCCGGGTTTGTACCGGTGGGGCGCCGTCAATCCGGGCCCTCGTCCGACAGCCGGCCAACTCCCCTTGGATTCGATCAGTCAATTCGCGGAACGGTCGTTATCGATTGAGGCCCAAACCCGGCGGGTGCCGGCGAGCCGGAGGTCGGGGTCGGGACGCCGGAGGCTCAGCCCTCGGCGGCCGGGGCGGCCTCCGCGTCGGCGGCGGGCTCGCCGTCCTCCGCGGGGGCACCTTCGGCCAGGGTCTTGAGCTGGCCGAGCAGGCCGGACGCCGGGGCGTTGGCCAGGCTGACCACGCGCTGGGCGGGGGCCAGGGCCAGGCTCGCCACGCGGCCGATCAGGGCCTCGCGCGACGGCAGCTTGGTGATGTCCTCGACCTGCGAGGGGCCGATCACCGTGCCGTCGACCGCGCCCCCCTTGATCTCGGGCTTCTTGAGCTTCTTGACCTGGGTGAAGACTTCCTTGGCCAGCTCGGCGACGCCGTCGCCGCCCCACACGGCCACCGACGGGCCGGCGAGGAACTGCGACAGGCCGCCCATGCCGGCCTCATCGAAGACCCGACGGGCCAGGGTGTTCCGGAGGACGCGCATCTTGATCGACTTGGCGCGCAGGTCCTTGCGGAGCTGATATTCGGAGATGGCGTCCAGGCCCTTGAGGTCGAGGATCAGCAAGGACTTGCTGCCGTCGAGCTCGGCCTTGAACTGATCCATCATCAGTTCTTTGACGTACTTGCTCATAACGCTCTGATCACTCCGGTGCGACTCTGGCGGCAGCAGGACGAGGCCCGATCCAGAAACGGGGGAACAAACCCAATCCCCGATCGATGCCCATCCAGACCAAACTGCCAGCTCGGCCCACCGCTCCTGGGAGGTCCGTGGGGTCAGGCCACGACCCGGATGCCCGGGCTCATGGTGGCCGAGATCGTGATCGACCGGATGTACGTCCCCTTCGCCGCCGCCGGCTTGACCGTGCGGAGGTGGTTCAGGAACGTCTGGATATTCTCGATGAGCTGCTCTTCCGAGAAGCTGAGCTTGCCCACGGGCGCGGCCACGTTGCCGCCCTTGTCGTTGCGGAACTCGATCTTGCCCGCCTTGAACTCGCGGACGCCCGACGAGATGTCCGCCGTGACGGTGCCCGAGCGGGGCGAGGGCATCAGGCCGCGGGGGCCGAGCACGCGGCCGAGAGGGCCGACGACGCCCATCATGTCCGGCGTCGCCAGGGCGACGTCGAAGTCCATGAAGCCGCCCTTGATCTTCTGCGCCAGGTCGTCGCCGCCGACGATGTCGGCACCGGCCGCGAGGGCCTTCTCGGCGTTCTCACCCTGGGCGAAGACGGCCACGCGGACGGCCTTGCCGATGCCGTGCGGCAGGGCGACCGAGCCGCGGACGTTCTGGTCGCTCTGACGAGGATCGATGCCCAGGTTCGTCGAGACTTCGACGGTCTGGTTGAACTTCGTCGTGTTGAAGGATTTCAGTTGCTTCACGGCCTCGGCGAGGGGGACCGCATCGGCGGCCTTCACCTTGCCCAGCAAGGCGCGGAAGCGCTTCGACTGATAGTGCAAAACTCGCGCTCCGGTTCGGAGGGCTGCCGCCAAACAGGACGATCGCGGGGGTCACATGACCCCAGCCGGCGGGCGGTCGCGCCGGCGCGAATCTGGCAAACGGGGAGGCGGGGAGGGGATTCAGGCCTTGACTTCGATGCCCATGCTGCGGGCGGTGCCGGCGATGATCCGGCAGGCGTGCTCGATGTCGCGGGCGTTGAGATCCTTGATCTTGGTCTCGGCGATCTTCCGGACCTGGTCCGGGGTGACCGTGCCGACCTTGACCTTGTGCGGGGTGGCCGAGCCGGAAGCGATCCCCACGGCCTGCTTGAGCAGGATCGCGGCGGGCGGGCTCTTGAATTCGAGTTCGAAGGTGCGGTCGGAGTAGATGGTGATGACGACCGGGATGATCGTCCCCTTCTGCTCCTTGGTCTTTTCGTTGAACTGCATCACGAATTGACCGATGTTCACACCATGCTGGCCGAGCGCGGGGCCGACGGGCGGGGCCGGGGTGGCCTGGCCCGCGGGGCACTGCAGCTTGACCTTCGCCGTCATCACCTTCGCCATCGTCGTCTCGCTCCCCCGGGGTCCATCATCCGGCCGCGTCTGTCGGCCGCCGGGCCCTCGGCTCCTGCCTACCTAGTGATCTCGTGGTGATGTGCACGGCGATCCGGGGCGAATCGCCCCGGGCGGCCGCGACCCGGCCTCAAAGCGGCTCGATCTGCCAGTATTCGAGGTCGACCGGCGTCGGC
The DNA here is from genome assembly GCA_965279195.1 of Isosphaeraceae bacterium. Lineage (GTDB taxonomy): Bacteria > Planctomycetota > Planctomycetia > Isosphaerales > Isosphaeraceae > CBDIHP01. Next base: position 6,718 of record CBDIHP010000014.1, on the reverse strand, counting down.
CGGTTGAAGATGACGAGCATGACCTTCACCAGGCCACGCGCCTCGATGATCTCCTCGACGGTCCCCTCGAAGTTCTCGAAGGCACCGTCCTTGATCTTGACCCGGTCGCCACGCTCCACCTTGATCTGCACCTTGGGGGAGGCGGCCGTGGTCGAGGTCTCCTGCTGGCCGAGCATCTGGTTGACCTCGGTCTCGGTCATCTTCGTCGGTGTCCCGTGGGCGCCGACGAAATCACCGACCCCGGGGGTCTCCCGGACGGTGAACCAGGTCTTCTCGTTCAGCTCCATCTCGACCATGATGTAGCCGGGATACGTCTTCCGCTCCACGACCCGCTTCTTGTTGTTGCGGATCTCGGTGATCTTCTCGGTGGGCACGACGATCCGGCCGAAGAACCGCTGCAGGCCCTGGATCTTCACGCGCCGTTCGAGCGCGTCCCGGATCGTGTCCTCGCGACTGCTCTGCACCTTGAGGACATACCAGACCAGCTCGGGCTTGGGCTCGTCATCGTCGTCGTCATCAACATCCGCCGCGGCGACGGCGGGCTTGGCCGGGGCCGGGGCACTCGCGGGGGTCGACGCCGAGGCGGTCGAGCCGCCATCCGGGGTCTGTTCCTCGACCTCGAACTCGGCTTCGCCGGCGTCATCCTCGGGGGTCGGCTCGGTCGACTGGTTCATTGCGTGCGAGGCCGTTGAAGGAGGAAGAGGGGCAGGGGACTCGGGCCGCCGGAATACGAGAGGGAACCGCCATCAGGCGTTGGTCGTCATGCCCGAGGTGTCGCCGATCCGGATCACGCCGATGAACTGGAGCACGTTCGACCAGATCACGTCCACGCCGAACAGGAAGATCGCCATGAAGGCGACCGTCACCAGGACGACGATCGTGGCCCGCTTCAGGTCTTCCTGGCTGGTCCAGGAGACCTTGTTCATCTCGGCCTCGGTCGCGATCAGGAACTCAACGAACGGCGGGAACTGGAGGAGCCGGAAGGTGAGCCAGCCCAGGACCGCGCCGACCGCCACCGGCACGCCGAAGCGGGTCGTCGGGGTCGAGCCATCGGCGATGGTCTGATAGAGCTGGTACAGACCGAGCAGGATGACCACGGCCAGGCCGACGCCCGTCCAGATGCGGGCCTGGCGTCCCTGGAGGGGCTTGTAGACCGATGCGCTCGCCAGGTTGGCGAAGAAGGCCCCGATCGCCGACCCCTTGCGGGATTCGCCCGATCCCCCCTTGGCGGGCTTACCGGCCTTGACCGATTCCGCTCCGTCTTTGACCTTGCCCATGAGACCAGTCTCACTTCCAGGGGGACACCACGTCGGCCGTTGGCAGGCGGGGATCGATGAGGAACGCCCCGAGTTCAAACAGGGGCCACAAGGCCGGGACAGGCTGACGCGCGTGGGGACGAGTGTGATCCATCCCGGCGCGTCGAGCACGAGCGGAGGGAATCGAACCCCCAACCGCCGGTTTTGGAGACCGGTGCTCTACCAATTGAGCTACGCTCGTAACGTCGCGATCGATCCGTGGACCGGACCGATCGCCCGACCGAACCGCCCGGCAGCAACATGGGACAGCGGACTGTCCCCGGATCGCCGGCGGGCGGGCCCGATCACTTCTTGCGGGATTCCTTGTGCGGTGTGTGCTTGCGCTCGTGGCGGCAGTACTTCTTCAGTTCCAGCCGCTCGGCGCCGCGGGTTTCCTTCTGGGTCCGGTAGTTCCGTTCCCCGCACGCCGTGCATTCCAGCCAGACATACTCACGCATCGCCCGCTCCTACTCGCTGTGCTGGGACGGACCGACCGGTCCTGCTTCCGGGGAACCACTTCGCGGGACATCCCGCCGGTAACGAAGAACCGAGGACCGCGCGGTATTGATCCGTGGCGGTCCTCGGCGCTGGCTTCGGGCCGGCGATGGTCGGGCGAGGGCCCGACTGGGATTACTGGAGGATCTTGGTGACGACGCCCGCACCGACGGTCTTGCCGCCTTCGCGGATGGCGAACCGGAGGTTCGCTTCCATGGCGACCGGGGTGTGCAGCTCGACGGTCATCTTGATGTTGTCGCCCGGCATGCACATCTCGGCCTCGGAGTTGTCTTCCGAGAGGAGGTTGAGCACGGAGCCGGTCACGTCGGTGGTCCGGAAGTAGAACTGCGGGCGATACCCCTTGAAGAACGGGGTGTGCCGGCCGCCCTCTTCCTTCGACAGGACGTAGACCTCGGCCTCGAACTTCGTGTGCGGGGTGATCGAACCCGGCTTGCAGATGACCTGCCCGCGCTCGAGTTCGTTCTTTTCCACGCCACGGAGCAGGATGCCGACGTTCTCGCCGGCCTGGCCCTGGTCCAGGGTCTTCTGGAACATTTCGACGCCGGTCACGGTCGAGTTCTTGTTGGCGTTGAAGCCGACGATCTCGACGGGGTCGCCGACCTTGATCATTCCGCGCTCGATACGACCGGTGCCGACGGTGCCGCGGCCCTTGATCGAGAACACGTCTTCGATCGGCATCAGGAACGGCTTGTCGACCTCACGGGTGGGCTCGGGGATGTACGAGTCCATCGCGGCGACGAGGTCGAGGATCGGCTTGGCGGCGACCGGGTCGCTCGGATTGTCGTAGGCCGGGCGGCTGCAACCCCGGATGATCGGGATCTCGTCGCCGGGGAACTTGTAGTGCGTGAGCAGCTCGCGGAGTTCCATCTCGACGAGGTCGAGGAGTTCCTCGTCGTCGACCAGGTCGATCTTGTTCAGGAACACCACCAGGGCGGGGACGCCGACCTGACGGGCGAGCAGGATGTGCTCGCGGGTCTGGGGCATCGGGCCGTCGGCGGCGGAGACCACCAGGATCGCGCCGTCCATCTGGGCGGCGCCGGTGATCATGTTCTTGATGTAGTCGGCGTGGCCCGGGCAGTCGATGTGAGCGTAGTGGCGGTTCTCGCTCTCATACTCGACGTGCGAGACGGCGATGGTGACCGTCTTGGTGGAGTCGCGGACGGTACCGCCCTTGGCGATATCCGCGTAATCCTTCTTCTTGGCCTTGCCGTTGGCCGCGAGGACGGAGAGCAGGGCCGCGGTGAGGGTGGTCTTGCCGTGGTCGATGTGCCCGATCGTGCCCACGTTCACGTGCGGTTTCGTGCGAACAAACGTTTCCTTGGCCATCGTTGCTCCCGTCGTCTCCTGAAGCCGCTCAACCGGATGGTGCGAGACTCTGGATAGGTCCGGCGGCCACCCCGCGTCACGGTCCGACAACGTCGGTTGATAGGTGTTCGGGGGTGATCCGACACGATCGATCGTAAACGCGATGCATTCAACTCGACTGGAGACCGCACCCGGACCCGCAAGGCGGGCCAGGCTGCGATCCCGAAAGCTGCCGCTGGGATTTGAACCCAGGACCTCGTCCTTACCAAGGACGCGCTCTACCAACTGAGCCACGGCAGCGGGTGTTCGATCTCTCGGGCGAGATTCCGCCCGGTGATTTTCGGTTCCGAATGATCCGTTCCTGGGTGCCTCCCGGCCAGTCGCCACGCTCCGTCACTCATCACCGATCCCCCTCGCCCCCCGAGGTCGCCACCCCGCCGAGAGCGGGTGATGGGAATCGAACCCACGTTGCCTGCTTGGAAGGCAGGTACTCTACCATTGAGTTACACCCGCCTGAGTCAGTCACACGAGGGCCGTTTCCGGTTCGCGTGAGGGGGAGCGGGGGTGGTAGGGGGCTGGGTTTGTGACGTCGGCCTGGCCAATCTCCTCCGTCTGTTGTCTCTGAAGTCCGCCGCCCCACACGGGGCGAAAGGGGAGGCCGGGATCATGGGTGGAGCAGGATTCGAACCTGCGAAGGCAGTGCCACCAGATTTACAGTCTGGCCCCTTTAGCCACTTGGGTATCCACCCGGTTCCGGTTGGAAAATCGAGCCGGAACTGGCGATGCCCATTCGACGGTCACCGAGAGCTGGCGGTGAGAGTCGAACTCACAACCGTCGGTTTACAAAACCGGTGCTCTGCCGATTGAGCTACGCCAGCCACCACGGGGCGAGAAAGCGCCAGGATACCACCGGTTTTCCCGGTTGCAAGGGCATTCCACCCGCGACGGCCGATTTTCCAAATTCTCCGACTCCGTCCCGGGCGACGACGCGACCGCGTCCAGCAGGGGGAGGCCATCACCGGCGGACCGGCGAGCCATCCGAGAGCCAAACGCGGTCGAACATAATCGCGAGCGCGGAGGTCGGTTGGTATCTTAGGCTCCTCGGCGACGGTTCGACAAGTGGGTGCCGCCGGAAAATCGCGATCCCCGGCGTTGCGTTGCATTTCTGATGTTCAGATGTATCTTATCGACCTCTCCCCTGGCCCGACAGCCCACCCGGGCGTATCCTTCTCCTGTGGGGCGACCCGACCATCGTTCGGAGTGCAACGCGCATGGCCACCGCGACCGAGCCGAGGATGACGAACCCGACCACCATGGAAGACCCCCTCTTTGAAGTCGTGGGGGGGGAGGTGGTGGAGGCGAGCCCGATGGGTGCGTTCGAAATCGTCCTGGCCCACCGTCTTCTGCGTCTCATCGATGGTTTTGCGGTTCAGCATGGGCTCGGGTGGACGTTCATCGAGCTTCTGTTCCGGATCGACCCGCAGAGGCAGACCGAGCGCCGGCCGGATCTGGCCTTCGTGTCCCGGGAACGCCTGCCGCTCGACGCCCTGATCCCCCGCGAGCGATCCTTGCCCGTTGTCCCCGACCTCGCCGTGGAAATCGTCAGCCCGAGCAACTCCGCCAACGCCATCGCCGCCAAGGTCGACGAATATTTCCGCGCCGGCGTCAGGCAGGTCTGGGTAATCTACCCCGAGATACCAAGGCTCTACAACTTCCGCTCCCCCAACATCAACCAGGGTTACGACCTCAACGACCCCGTCGACGGCGGCGACATCCTGCCGGGCTTCTCGTTCACGCTGGCGGACGTGGTCGGTCGTTGAACTTGGCCGAGTTGTCGCCTACAAGGCGGTGTCTTACGCTTCGAGTTGTGGATCCGGGCCGGGGAGGTCGTGATGGCGAGCACCGTCGAGACCCTCGCGACGCTGGACGACCTGGCGAGGGTGGTTGGGAAGGCCGAACTCGTCGCCGGCAGGATCGTCCATCTCATGCCGACCGGGCGCAAGCCGAGCCGGGCGGCGTTCCGGATCGCCCGGAGCCTCGACGACCATGCGACGGCGACGGGGATCGGCGAGGCGTTCGCCGACAACACGGGTTTCGTGGTCCCCGAACTCGTCAGCGGCCGGCGTTCCTTCTCGCCCGACGCCGCCTACCACCTCGGGCCCTTCCCAGCCGACCCCATGCGATTCCTCCCCGGCGCGCCGGCGTTCGCCATCGAGGTGCGGAGCGAGATCGACTACGGCCCGGCCGCCGAGGCCGCGCTCGCCGCAAAACGAACCGACTACTTCGAGGCGGGCACCCGGGTCGTCTGGGATGTGGATCCGGTCGCGGAGGTGATCCGTTCGTATGGGGTGGGCTCGCCCGAGGCGCCTCCGACCTTCAAGCAAGGTGACGTTGCCCACGCGGAACCCGCCGTGGTGGGCTGGCGCCTGGCGGTTGTGCGGATCTTTGTTTGATCCAGTTGTCCTCAAACGCGAGCCGATGGGAGGCCGAACATGGCTCATGCGGAAACTCTGGCTAGGCGAGATTATCTGGGGTTCGACCGCGAGATTGCGTCGTTCGACCGAGTCCGGACGTCCCTATGCGACCAGTTCCCGGGGAAGTATGTCGCGATTGTCGGGGATGAGGTCGAAGGCCCCTGCGACTCTTTCCGAGACGCCCTCCGCTCGGGCTACGCAAGGTTCGGCCTCGGGCCGCTTTACATCAAACAACTCGTCGAGCAGGAGGTCCCGGCGGAATTCACGCGGGATACGACACCTTGGCGATCATGAGCCTTCGTCTGGACCCGACCGGGCGGCCTATCCTCGAACTCTACGTAGGTGTCTCGACGAGTGAGAGCTCCTTTCGTCCCGCTTTCGTCCCGATTCCTGTCCGTGGCTTGATCGACACCGGGGCGAGCCGGACCGTCGTGTCGCGGTGGGTCGTCGATCGTCTCGGGTTGTCGCCCGTGGGGATGGTCAAGTTCCGGTCGGCTTCGAGCGAGCCCACGCTTTCTGTAGTCGAGACTTACTCGGTCGATCTTGAACTGAACGCGGAATCGGTCGGGCACCTGGCGACAGACCTTGAAGTTCTGGCTGTGCGGGATCTCCTGGGTGGTTCCGGTATCGATCTCCTAGTGGGGCGAGATCTCCTCGGAAATGGCCTTTTCACTCTCGACGGGCTGGCCGGACAGTTCACTCTGGCGATTGAGCCTGGCGACGCGAGCAGGTGATCCGTTGCGACGCTTCGAGCCGGTTCGAGTGCCTTGGATCTTCCGGGACGATCGCGGGGCGGACTCGATTCTAGCCGGGGCGGTTGTCGCACTGGCAAGCCAGTGGCCCTTGGAGGCGGTGCAGGATGAACCGGGTTGATCCGTCGGGCTCATAGTCGGCCGTATCGATCAGATTGCGGCCCTCGGCGAGTTCGACGTGAATCCAGGAGGCGGGCTCTACGTCATTCGGTGGAGGCGGAAGTGCATCCCCGGAGAATGCGGAGTCGAAGACGAGGAGCCCCTCGCGGGAGATCTCGATGCGGTGGGGCGTAGGCACCCAGGCGGATTCCGGGACCGACCCGAGTGCTTGGAGAACGCTGCCCTCGCTCTCCGCAGACATCCAGCGCACGAAGGT
>CBDIHP010000013.1:0-52598 GCA_965279195.1 Isosphaeraceae bacterium | reverse complement strand
TCAGGGGGTGCGATCGCCGAACGCTACCTCCAGGCCTTAACTACGGATTTCTTGATTGCAAGGACGGACTCGTCCGCAGTCTCCGCCTTCTATTTGGATGATCGCCTCGGCTCGGTGAGGGCGATCGCGAACACCACCGGCAGCCTTGTCTACACCGCAGGGTACGACAGCTTCGGCAAGAAGGTATTCGAATCCGGGTCCGGCGGGGATCGCTGGGGATACTCGGGAAGGGAACACGACACCGGAACGGGCCTGAGATATCATCGCACCCGCTACTTCTCAAGCAATCTCAATCAATGGACACAGGAAGACCCAATAAGCTTCTACGCTGGCGACACAAATCTATATCGTTATGTCGCAAATTGTCCAAGTTCTCATACCGATCCAACTGGCCATAATGGGAATGGGGTACCAAAAGGCGGTTTCAAGCCACGTCCTATCCCTGTCGGTGGCTGGAGCGATCCCGTGCAGACTGCGCTGGTCGGTGGAGCAATGGGGGTGATTCAAGGTGGGGCAAATACTGTAAATGGCATTCAAGATGCCGCTATAGGAATAGCAAACTTACCAAGCACTGCTTGGAACTACACGGGCGGATGGTTCCTTCCAAATGCACCGTATATCCCTTCACCGGATTGGAGTCGCGACCTAGTTACAACGGAAGGCGATCTGGCGCATGACGCCAGCAAATTCCTTGGTGGTAACGGCGCACTAATTCTCATAGGGAAAATACCTATTGCCAAATGGCCGACAATGAAAATCAAACTCGCCAAGCCAGGCGAACCATGCCACACAATCTATGAGGTGGGCGACAAGGCCATCCACGGAACAAGAGAGGGAGGCTACATTTGGTGGAAGCCAAGAAGTCTAACTGTCGAGCCGATGAGCCCCGCCGAAGTTAAATTCTACAAACCTTTCCTAACAGTGGAAGTACCAATTCGCAACCCCGAGGCTGCAGCAGAGGTCGGAGGAACCTCATATAATTGCATGACTGCAGCACTGGAAGCGTGGGCACGCGGGATATTTCATTAGATTTACAGTGAAGGGATTCGTAGAATGAGGTCGCTTAGTACTAGTTTGCGGTGCGAAATCGTTCACGCGATGATACGTTCGGTATTTGGCCCGGGTCTTACCCCGGGCCTCCGGGGTAAGACCCGGGCCAAATGGAATACACAACATGTCAGATAGTGGCGTATACAAAGCAAATGACGATTACGAGAAGTTTGTAGAGTATTTGAAGGAAACAATGGAATGCATGAAAATTGGAAGATTTCGTATCACGCAAACAGACGTACAAGATGATTACTATATAATAAATATAATCACATGCATAGGGACAGCGAGAATTGTTAGTTGTCACGATGATGAAATTAATTGTAGAATTGTCCGTTTTGCATGGGGATCGAACCCATTTTTTTGGTTTTTCGATGCTAGACTGGTAGCTGAAATTCGCACAAGGTTGGTCTATCGGGGTTTGATTTCATTTTTGAGTCGAGCGAAGATAACTAAGCTCTAAGGCTCACTCCGGGTTGCGGGGCGGTGGTCCGGCAGACCGTTTGGAGGTGCGACAATCCGGCCCTCGGGCCTGAGCCCGCCACCACGACGACGCACCGCTTGAGTCCCGGCCCATGGTCAACCTCCGCGACCTGATCGATGACGCCAGGTGCTACGAGACGGTCCGGTCGCTCCGCTGGCCCGAGGGCGTCGCCTGCCCCCACTGCCAGGCTGCCGGGGTCATCAAGGACGGCCGCGACGACACCCAGCCCCATCGACAGCGCTACTTCTGCAAGGCATGCCGCAGGCGGTTCGACGACCCCACCGGCACCATCTTCGCCGGCCACCACCAGCCCCTGCGCACCTGGATCCTCTGCCTGTATCTCATGGGACTGAACATCTCCAGCTTGCAGATCGCCAAGGAACTCGACCTCGATAAGGCGACGTCCAGGAGATGATCCAGCTGCTCCGCCGGGGGGCGTCGATCGTCGCCCGCCGGTCACCCTCTCGGGCACGGTCGAGTGCAACGAAGTTGATGTGGTGGTCGGACATTAAGGACAATCCGGCGGCCGTTGCAAAAAAGGACGGCCGGGCCGACGCAGACGCCTGAACGGGGAGCGTGGCCGGGGGACCCTGGAGAAGGAGAAGCCGCCTACCTTCGGCATGATCCAGCGCGGCGGCGAGGTGGTGATCCGGATGCTGGCCGACGTCAAGCATGCCACGATCGGGCCCCCTGATCCGCTCGACGATCGCCGAGGGGACGGAGGTCCACACCGATGAATATGACATCGACCACCGTCTGGCCGCGTGGGGCTACGTGCACCGGAGAGTCTGCCACGCCCACGGCGATTATGCCCGCGACGAGGACGGCGACGGGTTCTGCGAGGTGCAAGTCAACACGATGGAAGGGTTCTGGTCGTTGCTGCGATCGTGGCTGCGGCCGCATAGGGGGATCTCGCAGGAGAAGCTGCCCCTGTACCTCGGATTCTTCGAATTCGTCCAGAATGTCCGGGCGAGGGGGAAGGGCCTCCTGGGCTCCCTGATCGGCCTGCTGCTCTCACCACCCCGCAACCCGGATTAAGCCTTGCCTTTTTGTCTGTATTGGGGAACAATCTCACGTGCACGATCGTTATTGTTGAGAGACTTACTCAATTCTATTGAGGCTCGAGCCTTCCATGTACACGCTTCTGCTCGTGATCCCACTGTTGGGAGAAACGTCACAATTTCCCGAGCAGATTAACGGCTGCCCACCCATCGCTACCACAGAACGCATCACACAAAACGATTGCAAACTTTTCATGAGAGCAGAGCAGTTAAAAGACCATGATATTAGGGACATGAAATTGAATCCCAAGACCACGGAACTGTATCTTGCGGGAAATGAGATTTCGGACAACTCAGTAGAAACGATTACCAAAAAGCTGCCTCACCTTAGAAAACTCGAGCTTTCAAACAACAAGATCACCGACCAATCAGCTTTGCACATCAGCAGACTTACAAAACTTGAATACCTAGATTTATCCAATACCAAAATATCCAATGAGTCTTTGAAAATCTTAAAAACTTCGAATATTAAATATTTTATTATATCAAACACAAATATAGATTATGCTGGCATTAAAATCCTGTCCACAATGAAACTGGAACACCTGAACATCACAGGCACACACACACAACGGTCGTGTCCTTGGGTGATTGAATTCGATTCCGCCTCCGGTTAATCTGGCCGCCGCGTTGCCAGATCGACCCGCCAACCCGACACGATCCCATGGACGACCTCGGCCGTTTCTGCTGCCTCAACCCCGACTGCCCTCGATGCGGCGAGCGTGGCGCGGGCAACCTCTCGGTCTGCGACCGATTCGGCAAGGCCGGCCACAGGCTGCTCTACTGCAACGCCTGCAAGGCCCGCTTCTCCGAGTTCAAGGGCACCCCGCTGTTCAACTCCAAGCTGCCGCGCGACAAGGTCCTCGCCGTGCTCGAGCACCTCGCCGAGGGCTGCGGCATCCGACAGACCGCCCGGCTCGTCGGGGTCAACAAGGACACGGTCAACCGCCTGGCGAAGCTCGCCGGCCAGCACGCCGAGGCCGCCCACGACGAGCTCGTGGCCTTTTCCCCCCTCGACCCGCGAGGTCCAGCTCGATGAGAAGTGGGCCTACGTCGCCAAGAAGCAGGCCAACCTCGACCCCGACGACCCGGCCGACGACCACCGCGGCGACTACTGGGATCACGTCGCATTCGACCCCGAGCATCGGCTGGTCCTGGCCGTGATCCCGGGCGCCCGGTCCGAGGAGAACGCCCGCGCCATCGTCGAGGAGGTGGCCGCCCGCGTGCCCGTCGACCCGCCGCCCTTGATCACCAGCGACGCCTACCCGCCCTACGAGACGGCGATCCGCGAGGTCTTCAGCGAGCCTGTGCCCGAGCCCGAGCATCGCGGCCCGGGCCGCCCCCGGATCGTGCCCGAGCGTCGCCTGCCCGGGGCCATGACCTATGCGGTGGTGCACAAGCACCGCGAGGGCGGACGCGTGGTCCGGGTCGAGCGACGCCAGGTCTTCGGCACGCCCGAGGCCCTGCAGGCCGCCCTGGCCGCCTCGAAGTCGAGCGTCCAAGTGAACACATCCTTCCTGGAGCGTCAGCACGCCACCGACCGGGGCCGCAACGCCAGGAAGTCGCGGAAGTCCTACCGCTTCAGCAAGGACTACGAGGTCCACGAGGCCATGACCTACCTGACACTCTACGCCTACAACTTCTGCTGGCCGGTCCGTACCCTCCGGTTGAAGGACGAACGAGAACGCTGGCGCCAACGCACCCCGGCCATGGCCGCTGGCCTCACCGACCACGTCTGGACGTGGTCCGAATGGTTCAGACGCCCGGCCGTTCAGTCAGCGTAGGACACGACCCACACAACTGGGAACGTCGTATCTATTCTAAAAACAATCAAAACAGTAAAACAACTATACATAAATTGGGACTTAATTGACAATGAAACAATTAATGATATCTGCAAGCTACAGGATTTGCAGTTTCTCATGCTCACAAACGAAGGGTTAACTCCCGACAAGTTTCAGTGTATCGGCCAGCTCAGAAAACTGGAAGAAATAATCATACTAATACCGACGTTCCGCGACGAAGATTTTGAGCTATTATCTAAATTACCAAAGTTAAGAATTGTCGATCTTTCGGGCACCTCTGTCTCCGACATGGCATTGAAATCCCTGGCCGACTTGCATCAACTTCAAGAGGCTCGGCTTCGTGGCTGCAATATCACAGGCTTAAATATCCATGCTCTAACAAAATCCCGGACACTAAAGAGTATTGACTTATCTGAATCGAATCTTGACATAAGAAATCTAAAAAAATTATCTAAGCTAACACGCGATATATCAATTTCAATTCATGGTATTAGTGTGCCCTCCGATTTTACAAAGCAATTACATAGCGAATGCCCGCGCGTCAAACTTGACATCGACCCAACACACATTTTTTCTCCATACAATTCCAAATAGCTTCTACGCATCAAAGATGCGGGCATCGCTTGCCTTGAAATCGCTCTCATTTCTCGTCATGACGCGCAAGCCATGTATGAGGGCCGTCGTAGCTATTAGAGTCGCTGCACAATAGTGAAGGGCGTTGGCAGGCGGGGGCGTGCACCGGCCGCGGATCGCTTTTCAGGCATACATCATGTTGTGCAGGCCGGCCACGTTCTTCATGATCAGCGTGTGGCGGCGGTGCGGGTTGCGGTACCGCTCCGAGGCGATCCGCCACACCTTCATCTTGCCGATCCCGTGCTCCGCCGCCACCCGGCGACGCGACAGCTTGCGATTCTCCGACTTCTGGGCCTCCGTCAACTCCCCGCCCTTCGGCTTGCGGGTCGGCGTCTTCAGGCCCGTCCCGAGGTACGCCGTGTCCCCCGTCCGCTTCGCGTCGCGCGGCACCACCACCCGCGAGCCGTCGTAGACCTTCTTGTCGCGGACCGAGCCCGGGGCCGACTCGCCCACCGCGGCGATCCGCACCCGGCGAGGCTTGGGGCCCGGGCCGGGCGGCTTGCTGCGGCGCACGACCGCGACCTGGGTCTTGATCGTGTGCCGCTTCTTCTTGCCCGAATCGTACTCCCGCTGGCCCCGCTTCGGCCGCCGCCTGGGCCGCTCGGTGGCGTCGAAGAAGACCTCGCGGATGTCCTCCGGGTCGAGCGAGATGCGGCGTTCGGGGATCCGGAAGATGCCGGCGAGCAGGGGCTGGAGCGCGTTGATGCGGCCGGCCCCGGGGCGTCGCTTGCGGCCGGGCCGATCCTTGCGACGGGCCTCGGCCTGTTCGTAGCGAGGCGTCAGCTCGGCCAGCAGTCGGTCGAAGGCAGCCAGGGTGATCCCCGTCAGCTGGCGGAAGTTCTTCGGGGATCGGCGGAGTCGCGCGGTGTGGCTCATGCCGCCAATCTCGTGCTCAGTCACGCTTAAACTTTAGGATTGAGTTCGCTCGACCGGTGGGCGAAGCTGGGGGCCTCAAGGAGGCCTCCATGCAGAAGAAGTACATCGTCCGACTGACCGACGAGGAGCGGGCCGAGCTCGCCCAGGTCATCAAGAAGCTCAAGGGGACCGCGCAGAAGGTCCGGCGGGCGCAGATCCTCCTGAAGGCCGACGCTGACGGCCCGAGCTGGACCGATGCGCGGATCGCCGAGGCCTTCTCGTGCCGCACCAAGACGGTCGAGAACGTCCGGCAACGCCTCTGCGAGCGGGGATTCCGCGAGGCCCTCGACGGCGCCCGGCGGGCCGAGCCCCCGGTCCCCAGGATGCTCGACGGCAAGCAGGAGGCGGAGGTCATCGCCCTGCGACTCGGGACGCCGCCGGCGGGCTATGCGAACTGGACCCTGCGCCTCCTGGCCCGCCGCGTGGTCGAGCTGGGGATCGCGCCGGCGATCAGCCATGAGACGGTCCGGCGCGCCCTAAAAAAACTAGAGAAGCAAAATCTTATTGATTGACAAGTCCGACTCTGTTACTCCTCTGGGTCTTCGACTCCTGAGGAGCCCCTGCCGATGCCCCGACAATCCCTCAGGCCGCCGGCGGACCGGCAGGTCGACCTCGTCGTGCAGGGCAGGCACTGCGCCGCCTGCGGCGGGGCGACCCGGGCCAGCAACAAGGCCTATCGCACCGTCGCCACGCTCGGGGGGCTCGTCCGGCTCGGGGTCCAGATCCGCAGGTGCACCGCCGAGGGGTGTGCCAGCCGGGGGCGGCCGGTCCGGGCCGAGGAGGAAGGGGCCTGGGCCTTGCCGGGACACGAGTTCGGCCTGGATGTGATCGCCACGGTCGGCTCGCTCCGCCACGCCGAGCACCGCAGCGTCCCCGAGATCCACGCCGAACTGCTCCGGCGCGGCGTCGCGGCCTGCGAGCGGACCGTCACCAACCTCCTCGACCGATACGACGAGCTGCTGGCCCTGTCGCTCGGCGACCGCGGCCGACTGGCCCGGGTCGCCGCCGGGGCCGGCCGCGTGATCCTGGCGATCGACGGCCTCCAGCCCGACGTCGGCCACGAGGTCCTCTGGGTGATCCGCGACGTCCTCTGCGGCGAGGTCCTGCTGGCCAGGAGCCTGCTGTCCTCGACCCAGGCCGACCTCGCCGGGCTGCTCGGCGAGGTCAAGCAGGCGCTGGGGGACATCGCGATCGCGGGCGTGATCTCCGACGGCCAGACCTCGCTGCGCCACGCCGTGGCCGCGGCCCTGCCGGGGGTGCCGCACCAGCTCTGCCACTTCCACTACCTCCGCGAGGCCGCCCGGCCGATCTACGAGCTCGACCGCCACGCCAAGGTGCAGCTCAAGAAGGAAGTCCGCGGCGTCCGGCCGATCGAGCGCCAGCTGGAGGGCCGCGACGACGCCGAGGCGAAGGCCGCGCGGGCCTACTGCGCCACGGTGCGATCGGCCCTCACCGACGACGGCCGGCCGCCGCTGGACGCCTCGGGGTTGCAGCTCCGCGACCGCCTCGGCGCGGTGGCCGAGAGCCTGGGCCGGCTGGCCTCAAAAAGGGGCTCCCGGGCCCGCTGAGTCGGCTCCGCTCGATCCTGGCCCGCGGCCTGGAGGCCACGGCCGGTGCCTGGCCGGCGATCCGCGAGGCCTTCGGCTGGGTCCACCGGATCGCCTCGGCGCTCGGATCCGAGAGGGGCTCCGACGAGGCCGGCCGCGCGTTCGACGCACTCCTCGATCGGCTGGGCCGCGACCCGATCGCGCGGGGCCCGCTGTCGGCCGAGGTGGCCCACCTGCGGAAGGTGACGGCGAGCTACCGGCCGGGCCTGTTCCGCTGCCGCGACGCGGAGGGGCTGCCGCGGACCAACAACGACCTGGAGCACCTGTTCGGCTCCTACCGGCACCACGAGCGTCGCTGCACGGGCCGCAAGGCCGCGAGCCCGGGCATGGTGGTGCGCGGCTCAGTGCGCCTGGTCGCCTCGACCGCCACGCGCCTCCGCCGGACCTCGGCCGCCGACCTCCCCGCCTGGCTCCGCCTCCGCCGGGCCCTCGACGCCCGCCGCTCCGTCCGCGTCCAGGGCCGGAGGTTCAGGAAAGACCCCGAGGGATTCCTCAGATCGATCGAAGATATGCTACTCAATGAGATTTTGCCAACCTAGAAAAAAAGCGGAATGACCCCGAGGAAGATCGAGTACTGGGTGATCCCGCCGGAGTCGGACGCCGAGTTCGCCGCCGCGATGGAGGACGTTCTGGAGGTCTACGCGACGCCGCGCGACCCGGCCCGCCCGGTGCTCTGCATGGACGAGCAGCCGGTTCAGTTGCTGAAGGAGGTCCGCACGCCGATCCCGGCGACCCGCGAGCACGGCCGGCGAGTGGACTACGAGTACGAGCGGGCCGGGACGGCGAGCATCTTCATGTTCGCCGAGCCTCTGGCGGGGTGGCGCGAGGTGGCGGTGCGGCCGACCCGGACCAAGGTCGACTGGGCCGTCGAGGTGGCCCGGCTGCTGGAGGGCCACTACGAGTCGTGCGAGCGGGTGCTGCTGGTCTGCGACAACCTGAACACGCACACGGCCGGGGCGTTCTACGAGGCGTTCGAGCCGGATCGGGCCCGTCGGCTGGTGCGTCGGATCGAGTTCCACCACACGCCGAAGCACGGCAGCTGGCTGAACATCGCCGAGAACGAGCTGAGTTCGCTCACGCGTCAATGCGTGTCCGACCGCCGATTCGGCGACATCGCGTCCCTGCGACGCGAGACGTCGTCCTGGTCGACCGACGTCAACGCCCGCCAGCGGGGCGTCGAATGGCACATGAGGGTGGATGACGCCAGAGTGAAGCTCAAGTCGATCTACCCTAAAACCAAGCTGTGACCGAGCACTAGTGGGTCAAGTGACTTGCTCATGGCCATAATGGCCTGCTCCCGGTACGGTAGGCGGCCTCTCGCACCACGGAGGCCGCCATGTCGCGTCGCAAGAAGGACCCGCTCCGCGAATTGACCGAGCCGGAGCGGCAGGAATTGGAGCGGCTCGGCCGGTCGCAGGTGGCCCCCGCCGTCGAGGTGACACGGGCCAGGCTCCTGCTCGCCGTCGCCTCGGGCGATGACTACCAGGCGGCCGCCCGGTCCGTCGGACGCCGATCCGGCGACGCCGTCGCCCACCTCGTCGCGCGATTCAACGCCGAGGGGCTCGCGGCGCTGACGCCCCGACACGGCGGCGGCCGGCGGGCCACCTACGGCCCGGAGCAGCGAGCCAGGATCGTCGCCGAGGCCGCACGCCGGCCGACCCCCGAGGACGACGGCACCGCGACCTGGTCGCTCTCGGCCCTGCAGGAGGCCCTCCGCAAGGCACCCGACGGGTTGCCCGCCATCTCCACCGACACCATCCGCCGGGCCCTGCATGAGTCCGGCGCCAGCTATCAGCGGACCCGCACCTGGTGCCCCACCGGCAAGGCCCTGAGGCGACGCAACGCCGGGCCCGCGGTCGTCGCCGACCCGGATTCTGATCCGAAAAAAAGTTGATCGAAGCGGCCTACCTCGCCGGCGAGGCGATGGGCCTGCCCATCTGGTGCACCGACCAGGCCGGCCCCTACCAGACGATCCCCTATTCGGGCCAGTCCTGGCAGCCCGAGGGCCGGCCGGCGCGGCAGCCGCACGAGTACCTCCGCGACGGCACGGCCAAGGCCCTGACCCTCTTCCGCCCGGCCGACGGCCGCGTCCGGGTCAAGGGCGTGACGGCCTGCCCGAACGGTGTGCTGCATCCCTGGCTCAAGGGCGAACTAACCGGGATCCTGGCCGAGATGCCCGCCCCATCGGCCGGGCCGACTGCCGACCGTCGATCGGCCTGGGAACGCTGGCAGGAGGGCCTCTCGATCCGGCCGACCCTGCCGGACAAGCCGCCCGCGCTGCGGATGCTCCTGGTGCTCGACAACCTGGCCGGTCACAAGACACCCTCGTTCGTCGCATGGCTGTTCGATCACGGCATCATGCCCTTATATACGCCCGTGGGCGGGTCGTGGCTGAACATGGCCGAGAGCGTGCAGCGGATCCTCAAGCGACGGGCGTTGGACGGCCAGTACCCGACCAACACGGCCCAGATCATCACCTGGTACGAAGCCGCGGCCCGGCACTGGGACGCGGCCCCGACCCCGTTCGTCTGGGGCGGCAAGCGGTCCGACCGCAGGCGTCGCCAGCGCGAGCGGAGGCACCCCCTCGGCGGCTCTGGCGCCTGCACCAGGGCCCCGAT
Organism: Isosphaeraceae bacterium; assembly: GCA_965279195.1. Lineage (GTDB taxonomy): Bacteria > Planctomycetota > Planctomycetia > Isosphaerales > Isosphaeraceae > CBDIHP01. The sequence goes on along the minus strand of CBDIHP010000013.1, from coordinate 42,425 downwards.
CCCGAAGGCGACCGACTTATGGCCACAGGCAAGTCGCTTGAACCACTAGCGGATCGCCGGCAATTGTGCAGCGACTCTAATCGCTCGCACCCCTCGGAGTAGAAGCCCAGCGTCCCGGCCATCGCCTCGCGCCAGACGCCCTCGCACATGAGCATGCACGTTCCGTCCAGGCCCAACGTCACCGTCGCCACGGGCACCGGGAACTCCGGCAGGGCATACTCCCACGACTCCTCCTTGGCCAACGCCACCGTCGCAACCGCATCCGCGACGTCCTGCACGAACGCCTTCGCCACCTTTCTCCCGTGGCACTCACGCAGGTCCTCGGTCACCCGGCCGGCCCCGAACTCGACTTACTCGTGGGCGATCACCCTGGCGAACCGCGGGGTCGAGCTGACGACGATCCGAGCGTTCTGATCCAGCGGGCAGCAGGTCTTGCCGCCCTTCGATCCCTGATAGACGTGCCGCTCGATCCGGGCGACGCCGTAGGGGGTCTGGAACTCCTTGAGGACCTTGCCCATCGAGGTGAGCTTGAGCGGCCCCACACGGATCGGGATCGAAGGGCGGGAAGACGTACTGCCCGCTGGACCAGTGCACGGATCGTCGTCAGTTCCCCCGCGGTTCGCGAAGGTGATCGCGCACAAGTACGCCGAGTTCGGGGCCGGGCGCGTGACCGAGGACCTGCGTGAGTGCCACGGGAGAAAGGTGGCGAAGGCATTCGTGCAGGACGTCGCGGATGCGGTGGCGACGGTGGCGTTGGCCAAGGAGGAGTCCTGGGAGTACGCCCTGCCGGAGTTCGACGAGCCGGTGGCAACGGTGACGGTGGGGCTGGATGGCACGTGCATGCTCATGTGCGAGGGCGTCTGGCGCGAGGCGATGGTCGGGACGCTGGGCTTCTACGGCAAGGGGGGCGAGCGACTGCACACCGTCTATACGGCGGCGACGCCGGAGTACGGCAAGTTGACGTTCTTCGACCGCCTCGACCGCGAGGTGGCGAGGGCGAGGGCGGCGCACCCCGACGCCTTGTTCGTGGGGCTGGCGGACGGGGCGAAGGACAACTGGCTGTACCTCGACACGGTGACGAAGACGCAGGTGGTCGACTTCTATCACGCCTCGCAATACGTGTGGTCGGCGGCAGACGCCCTGTTCAACGCATCGAAGGCCCCGGCGGGGATCCGGCCGTGGGTCGAGGACTGGCTGCATCGGCTGAAGCACGAGCCCGGCGCCGCCGAGGGCCTGGTCGCCGACCTTCGCTCCAGGGCGGAGGCCCTGGGCCGCCCGCGGTTCCCCGAGGAGGTGGAGAAGGCGTTGACGTACTTCGGCAACCAGATCAAGGGGGGCCGGATGGACTACGCGTCGATGACGGAGCGGCACATTCCGATCGGATCCGGGGTGACGGAGGCGGCGTGCAAGGTGCTGGTGAAGCAGCGACTCTGCGGCTCCGGCATGCGCTGGAAAGAGCGTGGAGCGGCCGCGGTGCTATCGGTGCGCTGCCTGACCTATACGACGGAACGCTGGAACCAGTTCTGGGCCCGCATCGACCGCAGCGGATTCCCGGTCGCTGCGTGAAAGTTGGACTGAAATTCACATGGATCTACGGCCGCACCCGGGGTGTTTCGACCTAACCTCCATTATCGGACGTCAACGAAGGGCTTTCTCGGGGCCCTTACATCCCATCATGGGGCCTCGTCCGAAGCATTCGCCTCTAACTCCGTCCTCGACTGCTCCCGAGTGCCGTCGCCGGTCGCCGTGAAGTACCTTGAGGAACGCCACGCGGCCCCCTGCGCCATCGCCTCAAAACCGTTGGGATTGCCCAATACTTTCCGGCCACAATCCCCCTCGGCTCTGTCCATGTGTCCGAGCGGGCAGTTTCATGGCCAGGATGGTCCGTGTCTTCCCGGGATCGCGTCCTGGGACGCTTAGAGCAACGCCACGTTCTCCCGCGGACCAGCGAACCCATGGGCTCGTTGTCGGTGGGCGCGAGGCAGCCGGTAGAACTGGAGTCGCTGCGTGAACTTCAATCTTTCAATTGATCGCGTATCCGCATGATTCTGAGCGCCCTTAGGAACACCCTTTTGAATCCAGGTGCTTGGTTTTCATAGTCCGCTCGCACATTTGTGTCGGCAAACATCTCGCGGTCGAGTTCGGCGATTTCGCTCGCGCTGAGGGAGTCGAGCATACGCTCTGCTTTCCGCCTCTGCTGCTCTTCCCGGGATCGCGCCTCGGTTTCGCTCCGCTTGCGGTGAGTCTCAGTGGCGCGCGCCTTGCTGAGCTCGGCCGCCACTCGCGCCTGCTCCTCCTTGCTCACGAAGCCGGGCGGAGGTGCGTAGTCTTCCTCGATCGCCTTTCTCAGAAAGCCTCCGGGGCTGCGGACTTTATCGGGATAGTGAGCCCTGATGAAATCGGTGTATTCGATTTGACGTTCGATGAGATCGTGAGGATTGCTGTCGATGAGCATCCTTGCCTTCGACTTCGACACTCCCCGAGTCCACAGCTTCTGCTCGAGATCGCTCGTGGACAACAGGGTGAACCCCGGCTCCTCGACCGGAGGGTGGCCCTTTGCGAATGCGACAGCCCAACTGCCGCGGCTGACCCGCTGAAACCTGTCCTTTTGCGACAAGGGCGAGATGAATCCTATGGACTCTAGCTCCCTGATCGATGATCTCAGCTTCTCTTTGATTTTCCCATTATCCGCATAATTTCTCGTAAGACCGACATGCTCATACGCAAACTCGTGAAGATCGAAAGTCCATGACGGTTTATGGAAAAACCGTTTATCCAAGAACCTGTACATTCGCTTGGATATGGAGCTTTTTAGGGAGAAGTAAACATCAAGATCGAGTCGCTTGAGATTGTCCGCACGGCAACTGTCGAAGAACCTATTACCCCAAGTAAATGTCGACACAGTTGAATCAGACGGACCTCCCGGCCCTTCCACCTTGATCAACTCCGAGATGACCAGGCTCTCAATGATGTGGAAAGTCGCATCGACTTTGCGCTTGGCCTTGTTGTCCCACCAAGCGTTCTCATAATTCAGCGTGACACCAGTCCAGCATTTGAGCGAATTAGTCAATCTTTGATAGTTGCTGCCCTTGTTCTGCCACCCCAGGAGTTTGATCAGGCCATATCGGGTGAATGGCACGACCGGGTTCGTGAAGTTGTTCGCCTGCTTCGTGAGCTGAATCAGGGCGACGATGACATCGGCATCGAGAGCGGTCGGCAATCCGTAGGCGTCGCTACCGGTCACAGTGAGCGTTTGCTCCCCTTCCCGAAACACCAAGGTCTTCTGCCCTTCCGGTGCATGGTCAGTCAACAGGGTGATCGGGAATTCGGCCAAGTTCATCTCATCGCGGCCGATACGCTGCTCGGCGTGCTGGATTGCTTGACCCGGTTTGGTTCCCATATCTTCTTCTCGCATCGCTATGGAGCAACAACCACGACACCCACGTTGTTGTTAGTCTACAAGGTTATCATGGTTATTAGGTAAAGGCGATACAAAGTCCTTCTCGCGTAATGAGTTACAGGCCCCAATCCTCCCCGGAAGGTCTCTAATTCCTCCCCGGAAGGTCTCTAATCCCTCCCCGGAAGGTCTCTAATCCCTCCCCGGAAGGTCTCTAATCCCTCCCCGGAAGGTCTCTAGTCCCTCCCCGGAAGGTCTCTATCGCTCTTGCCACGGTTTGGGCAAGGGTCCCCGGTTAGTCATACCCGATTAGAACGCGGTCCCGGCGGGACAAGGATAAGGAATTCTGCTCTGTGATCCCAGTTTCCTCCCCGGAAGGTCTCTAGGTCGTAAGTCCGGGAGTTCCCGCCCCCTTGACGTCAGCGCGACACCTTGCGAGACGCTCTCTACGATTTGAAGAGGGTTGCGCATCTGCTCGACGGCGTTCCCAATTACTCCTTGATGACCCGACCGTAGATCTGCCAGGGTTTGATCGACTCGCAATGCCCACCGCGTCTCCGTAACAGAGAGGGCCCCCCCATAGTTTCAAGGGAGCATCGTGATTTGGGTGCGAGTTTACACTTCGGCTCTGCCCCCACCAAGGCGACCGACGAATCGAGCCCCTCCAAAGCGGCTTCTCGTGGGGACAGGGTTCGTCGATGCGAATACAGCCGCACCTCCGATGAGCAGTGTAGCGACAATTCACTCAGAACCCGCCTTATCCCGATCGTCCGTATAATCGTTGTGAGCGACAGAGTTGGTGGTCTCTTGGTTCGTGACGCGACGGCATATTTTAGTGGCAGGATTATACTAGAAGGTCGCCAGACTCCCATCCAGGGACACGCATCGCCCATTCCTCCCTGAAGGTGAGGTTGAATGTAATGCGCGCGTACTTTGCCCATACTCTGCAAGGCCGTTCCCCGGAAGACTGGCATCTCCTGATCGATCATCTTCTCGACACCGAAGAGCGTGCGGGCGGATTTGCCGCAGCGTTCAATGCCGAGGCTTGGGGCCGACTGTTAGGTCTTTGGCATGATCTCGGCAAGTATTCCGGCGAGTTCCAGGACTATCTCCTCGGCGCATCCGGACGGCCCGATCTGATCGAGGGGTCCGAGATTCTCGGGCGAGTAGATCACTCCACCGCCGGGGCCCAGCACGCCGCATCGCTCGGCCCGCTCGGGCAACTCCTCGCCTATGCAATCGCCGGGCACCATGCCGGGCTGCCCGACAACGTGGACGAGACCGCCGGGCTCGTTCAACGGCTACGGAAGGTCATCCCGGCGTTCCATGCCCCGCCGGAACTGCTGGCGAAGGCCTGTCCCTCGCCTCCCAGGCTGCATTCCCGCCCCGGGAGTCGCCGGCGGGCGTTCACCCTGGGCTTCTTCACGAGGATGATCTTCTCCTGCCTGGTCGATGCCGACTTCCTCGACACGGAGAGGGCCCTCGACCTTTCGAGGGCGATGATTCGCGAGCGTGAGCCGGCGACACCTGAAGCCCTACTGGACGCGCTGGATGAGCATCTCGCGGGGAAGATGCGAACGGCCCCCGACACTCCGGTGAACAAGGTCCGCCGCGAGGTGCTCGACGCCTGCCGCGCGGGGGCGTCGCTGCCGCCGGGGTTCTTCTCGCTCAACGTCCCCACCGGGGGCGGCAAGACGCTGTCTTCGCTGGCATTCGGGCTGACTCACGCGAAAACGCATGGGCTGCGACGGGTGGTCTACGCCATCCCGTTCACGAGCATCATCGAGCAGACCGCGAATGTGTTCCGCGACGCCCTCGGTGGCTTCTCGGGCGAGGTACTGGAGCACCACAGCAATCTCGACCCCGACGACCCCCTGCGCCACGATGGGCGATCGAAGCTGGCGGCGGAGAACTTCGACTCGCCGGTCGTGGTGACGACCAACGTGCAGCTCTTCGAGTCGCTCTTCGCCGCGAGGCCCTCGCGGTGCCGAAAGCTACACCGGCTGACGAAGAGCCTGATCATCCTCGACGAGGCCCAGACGCTGCCGACCGGACTGCTCGCCCCGACGCTCGCGGCGCTCGAAGAACTGGTCGCGAACTACGACGCGAGCGTGATCCTCTGCACGGCCACCCAGCCGGCGGTCGAAAGGCGTGAGACGTTCTCGATCGGGCTCACCGGCGTCCGGCCGATTGTCGCCGACCCCGCGGCCCTCCACCGTGCGCTGAATCGCACGATAGTGGAACGCCTCGGCCCGCTGGACAATGCCGCCCTGGCGGCTAGGCTCCGCGGGCACGACCGGGCGCTCTGCATCGTGAACTCGCGGCGACATGCGCTCGACGTATTTCGCGAGCTGGACGATCCGGGCGCCCTGCACCTCAGCGCCTCGATGTGCGCGGCGCATCGGTCGCAGGTGGTCGAGGAGATCCGCCGACGGCTCGAACCCGGCCGCGTCAGGCCGTGCCGGGTCGTCTCGACCCAGGTGATCGAGGCGGGCGTGGACGTCGACTTCCCCGCGGTCTACCGCGCCGAGGCGGGCCTGGATTCGATCGCCCAGGCCGCCGGCCGGTGCAATCGCGAAGGTTTACTGACCGACGACCAGGGCCACCCCACCCCCGGCCGGGTGTACGTCTTCGAGTACGACTGTCGAGCCTACCCGACCGCCCCCCTGATCCGCGACGCCGCCCAGTCGTTCCGCGAGGTCGCCCCCGACCACCTCCACGACCTGCTCTCCCCCTATGCGGTCGAGAGTTACTTCGCGCTGCACTACTGGCGGCAGGGCCGGGCGAACAACGGCTGGGACAAGGGGAAGGGTGAAGTGAGCATCCTGGAACGCTTCGACCTCAGCCCCAGGATCGGCCTACACGCCCAGTTCCGCGAGGTGGCCGCAGCCTACCAGCTCATCGACGACGCCCAGACGTCCATCCTCGTCCCCCACGGCGAGAAGGGCCGCCGGCTGATCGATCGCCTGGAGAATCTACCCGAATTCCCCGAGCCCCGGCAACTCCGAGCGTTCGACCGCGACGCCCAGCGTTACACCGTGGGCGTGTTCGACCATGACCTCCGCCGGCTCGCCGCCAACGGCGTCCTTCTCGAACGCCACGGCCGCCTCTACCTCGGTAACCGCGACGCCTACGACGATCGTGCCGGCCTGAACCACGAGGCTCTCGGCCTCGACCCCGATCACAACATCCTCTGACGTATGTTCCGCTACTGCGGACCAAGTTCCTTCATCTTCACACAATCGGTCCGCGATGGCGGACCCTACGGTGTCATGAGCATAAAACTGCACGTCTGGTCCGACTTCGCCTGCTTCACCAGGCCGGAGATGAAGGTGGAGCGCGTGAGCTATGACGCGATGACGCCCTCGGCCGCCCGGGGCGTCGTCGAGGCCATCTACTGGAAGCCCGAGATCCGCTGGATCATCAACCGGATCCATGTGCTCCGGCCGATCCGCTTCACGTCGCTGAGGCGCAACGAGGTCGGGGCGAAGATCCCGGCGGGGGCGGCGGCGACGGCGATGAAGAATGGGAAGGGAAACCTCGGGCTCTTCGTCGAGGAGGAGCGGCAGCAGCGGGCGGCGACGATCCTCCGGGACGTGGCGTATGTGATCGAGGCCGGGTTCGCGATCGTCGGCGGCGAGCCCAACCCGGCCAAGCATCTCGACCAGTTCATGCGACGGGTCCGGGACGGCCGTTGTTTCCAGCGCCCCTACCTCGGCTGCCGCGAGTTCCCCGCCGACTTCGCTCCGATCGAGGCGGGCGACCCGATCCCGGCCGTCGATCCCGAACTCATCGGCACCCGCGACCTCGGCTATATGCTCCACGACATCGACTTCCGCGACAACATGACCCCCCGCTTCTTCCGCGCCGTCATGGTCGACGGCGTGATCGACGTGCCTCCCCTGCTCGACCGCGAGGTGCGATCATGAGCCAGCCCACCAGCGGACTTCTGCCGGCCCTGATCGACTACTACGAGCGGTTGCAGGAAGACCCCGACCGTGCCGTCGCCGAATATGGTTTCAGCGAGGAAAAGATCCATCATGCGATCATATTGGAGAAGGACGGTAAGCTCGCCGAGTTCCAGGACATCCGCGGCCGGAGTGAGAAGGGCAAGCCGATCCCGATCTTGCTGACGGTCCCCGACGGCGGAGGCCGTTCGGGCACGGGCCTGAACCCGTTCTTCTGCTGGGACAACACCGGCTACGCCCTGGGCCGGGACAACAAGGGGAAGCCGGAACGCGCGGCCGAGATGTTCGCCGCGTTCCGCGACCTCCACCTGGGCTTTCGCGACGAGCTCGCCGCCGACCCCGGTTTCGCGGCCCTGTGCCGGTTCCTCGAAGCCTGGGATCCCTCGCGGGCCGAGTCGCTGCCCGGCTGGGATGAGGCGGCCGGCCTCAACGTGGTCTTCCGGCTCCGCGCCCGCCCCGAATATGTCCACCTGTCCAAAGCCGTCAGCGAGGCGTGGTCGCGCCGGGTCGGGCCCGAGGCTGCCGGCGAGGCGCCGCTGCGGGGCGTGTCGCTGATCAGCGGCGAGGTCGAGGACCTGGCGCGGCTGCACCCGCAACTCTCGGGCGTGACCGGGGCCAACACGACGGGCGCGGCGATCGTGTCGTTCAACAAGGACGCGTTCGAGAGCTACGGCAAGACCCAGAGCTACAACGCACCCGTCGGCGTCCGCGACGCCTTCCGCTACACCACCGCCCTCAACGGCCTGCTCGCCAACCCTCACCGCAGGGCCCGCATCGGCGACGCCACGGTCGTCTTCTGGTCCGACCGGGCGGAGGGTCGACCGGCCGAGGACGCGTTCGGCCTGCTCCTCAGCGACTCCGGCCCGAAGCCCGCCGAGGAACGGATGACCCTGGACGCCGTGCGGAATTTCCTGGACGCCGCACGGCGGGGGCTCACCTCGGCTGATATCAATGCCGCTGACGCCGGATTCTATGTCCTCGGCCTGTCGCCGAACGCCAGCCGCCTGAATGTGCGCTACTGGATGGCCGGGACGGTCAAGCAATTCGCCGACCGGCTGGGCGAGCACCTCGGACGCCTGGAGATGGCCGGGGCGAAGGAGGGCGAGCCGCCGTTGAGCATCGCGAGGATGGTCGGCGAGACCGCCCGCGAGGCCAAGGACATCGCCCCCCAGCTCGCCGGCTCGGTCGCCCGAGCGGTGCTCGCCGACCTGGAGTATCCCCGCGCCCTGCTCCTCGCCATCCTCCGCCGCGTCCGGGCCGACGCGGTGATGACTCACCGCCGCGCCTCGATCCTCAAGGCCATCCTGATCCGCAACCACAAACTGGAGGTGCCCGTGGCACTCAACAAGGACCATCCCGACGAGGCGTATCACCTCGGGAGGCTATTCGCGACCCTCGAACTCGCGCAGACCGACGCGCTGGGCGACCTGAATCGGTCGGTGAAGGATGCGTACTTCAGCGCCGCCGCATCGACCCCCTCGTCGGTGTTCCCGCGACTGATGCGCCTCCATCAGCATCATCTGCAGAAGCTGACGTCGGGCCAGGAGCCGGCGGACGGCGGCAAGCCGAGGCGGACCCGCTGGACCATCGAGACCCTCGTGCAGGAGATCTGCTCCCACATCACCCGCTTCCCAATCCATCTGTCACTCGAGAAGCAGGGCCTGTTCCAGATCGCCTATTACCACCAGCGCCAGCATTTCTTCACCAAGAAGGCCGCCCACGAGAAAGGATCCGACGATGAGTGACGCCCGCACCCCGATCACAAGTCGATATGACTTCGTCTACTTCTTCGACATCACCGACGGCAACCCCAACGGCGACCCCGACGCGGGCAACCTGCCCCGCATCGACCCGGAGACCGGACAGGGGCTCGTCACCGACGTCTGCCTCAAGCGGAAGATCCGCAATTATGTGGGCCTGAGCAAGTCGGAGACGCCCCCGTATGAGATCTATGTCAAGGAGAAGGCCGTGCTGAATCATCAGCAGGCGCGAGCCTACAAGGCTCTCGATATCGACCCGAAGAAACACAACGAGAAATCGAAGGGCAAGGAGGACGGGAAGGCGAAAGGCAAGGGTAAGGACGAGGATAAAGTCGAGAAGGATCGCCAGTTGACCCGTTGGATGTGCAAAAACTTCTTCGATATTCGTGCCTTCGGCGCTGTGATGTCATCGAAGGAAATGAATTGCGGTCAGGTGCGTGGCCCGATCCAATTCGGTCTCGCGCGTTCCTTGCATCCCGTCGTCACTGCGGAGTTCACCATCACACGGTGCGCGGTGACCAAGGAGGACGACGAGGAAAAGGAACGCACAATGGGCCGCAAGTTCACCGTCCCCTACGGCCTCTACCGGGTCCACGGCTACGTCAACGCCAACCTCGCCGCCGGGCCCAACGGCACCGGGTTCTCGCAGGAGGATCTGGACCTGCTGAAGCTCGCACTCGATCAGATGTTCGAGTGCGACCGCTCCGCCGCGCGGGCGAACATGCGGCCGGTCGCCTGCATCGCGTTCAAGCATGAAAGCGCCCTGGGCAATGCCCGGTCCGACCGCCTCTTCTCCCGCGTCCGCTGCACACCCGCCCCAGGCGTCCAGCCGCTCGCCGGCAGCCCGGGCGGTCTCGAAGAAGGCCGCCCGCCCCGGTCGTTCGCCGATTACGTCCTGACGGTGGATGAAAAGGACATGCCGAAGGGCGTGACCTTCGAGCGCTGGGTGGACTGGGACTGAGCCATGCCCTACCCCGAGTCCGCCCTCCTGCCGATCTCCGCCCTCCAGCACTTGCTCTACTGCGAGCGCCAGTGCGCGTTGATCCATGTGGAGCGGCTGTGGGCGGAGAACCGCTGGACCGCTGAGGGGGGCGTCCTGCACAAGGTCGCCCACGGCGGCAAGGCGACCAAGCGGCCCGCGGGGAAATCCCTGCGGGCCGTCCCGCTGCGCAGCTTCGCATTGGGCTTGTTCGGCGCGTCCGACGTCGTTCGCCGTCGCCCCGGCGAGCCCCCGGTCCCGGTCGAATACAAGCGGGGCCGCCCCAAGAAGAACGACTGCGACCGTGTCCAGCTCTGCGCCCAGGCCCTCTGCCTGGAGGAGATGACCGGCCAGGCCGTCCCGCGCGGCGAACTCTTCTACAACGAGACCCGCAAGTCGGTCGTCATCGAGCTCACCCCGGAACTCCGTGCGCTGACCACTGCCTCATCCGATCGCCTGCACCGGATGGTCCGCGACCGGATCACGCCCCCGGCCGAGCCCGGCCGCAAGTGTCGCCGATGCTCGCTGCTCGAACTCTGCCGGCCCGACCTGGCCCGCCTGGGATCCGCGCGGTCGGCGTTCGACCGCACGCTGGACAGCCTCATCCCCCCGAGGTCGACCGACCCGTGAAGACGTTCCTGAACACCCTCTACATCACGACCCAGGGCACCTACCTGGCCAAGCAGGGGCTCTCGGTGCAGGTCCGGCTCGACGGCAAGCCGAAGGCCCAGCTCCCCCTGCACAACCTGGAGGGCATCGTCTGCTTCGGCCGCGTGGCCTGCTCCCCCGCCCTGCTCGGCGCCTGCGCGGAGCGGAACATCGCGGTGTCCCTGATGACCGAGCGCGGCAAGTTCCTGGCGACCGTCCGGGGCTTCTCGCACGGCAACGTCCTGGTCCGCCGCAAGCAGTATCGCCTGGCCGACGACCCCGCCACCGCCCTCGACGTGTCGCGGCGGATCGTCCTCGCCAAGGTGGCCAACTCCCGATCCGTCCTGCTCCGGGCCTCGCGCGACGCCCCCGAGGGCTCGACCCGAGCCGAGGAGCTGGACGCAGCCGTCAAGCGCCTGGCGGCCTCCGCCCACGAACTCCGCGCGGCCGACTCCCTGGACTCGATCCGTGGCCTCGAAGGCGAAGCCGCCACCCATTACTTCGGCGCCTTCAACGCGCTCCTGAGCGACCCCGACGCGGCCGAGTCGTTCCGGTTCACGAAGCGGAGCCGGCGCCCGCCCCTCGATCGGATCAACGCATTGATCTCGTTCCTGTACACGCTCCTGCTGCACGACTGCCGCTCGGCCCTGGAGGCGGCCGGGCTCGATTCGAGCGTCGGCTTTCTCCACGCCGACCGCTCCGGCAAGCCGAGCCTGGCGCTGGACCTGATGGAGGAGCTCCGCGCTTATGTCGCCGACCGCCTGGCGTTCTCGATGATCAACCGGCGACAGGTCGCCGCCGACGGATTCAAGGCGATCGACACCGGCGGCATCCACATGGACGACGCCACCCGCAAGGCGGTCCTGGTCGCCTACCAGCATCGCAAGAAGGAGGCGATCACCCACCCGTTCCTGGAGGAGTCGACCGCCGTGGGGATGCTGCCGCACCTCCAGGCCCTGTTGATGTCACGCTGGGTCCGCGGCGACCTGGACGCTTACCCGCCGTTCCTGTGGAAGGGGTGATCTAATGCACGTCCTGGTGACCTACGACGTCCAGACCTCGACCCCCTCCGGCCGCCGCCGACTCCGCCAGCTCGCCCGGGCCTGCCTGGACTACGGCCAGCGGGTGCAGTTCTCGGTCTTCGAACTCGTGGTCGCCCCTGCCCAATGGACCACCTGCCGGGCCCGCCTGCTGTCGCTCTACGACCCGTCGGAGGACAGCCTGCGGTTCTACCACCTGGGCTCCGACCCCGACGACCGAGTCGAGCACCACGGCAGCAAGCCCTCCTTCGACCTCGACGGCCCGCTCATCCTCTGACCCCCGCGAACCCCTGGCGCGCAGCAAACCCCCGGGAGGTTCGCGATCCCCGCAACGCTCTTTGGCAAAACGGTTTACGGAATCAAGGAGGAACGATAACATGAGATGCACACCCCGAGCCGACGAGGTTCGCGGAAACCGCCTCTCAACCTGTTCCCACGGAATAGGTTGAGGAGACGGAGTCGCCCCCCACGCGGGGGCGTGGATTGAAACGAGCGAGACAGAACTCTCGCGCATCTTCGCCAAGTCGCCCCCCACGCGGGGGCGTGGATTGAAACCCCTTCGGCGATGCAGAAATGCCTCAGCCGCTCCGTCGCCCCCCACGCGGGGGCGTGGATTGAAACCTGCGGGGCACCGGCACGGCGCCGCAGACCTCGGGTCGCCCCCCACGCGGGGGCGTGGATTGAAACGGTGGCCTGGCACCAGAACGTGTAGCCACACTCCGTCGCCCCCCACGCGGGGGCGTGGATTGAAACTTCGTTGATGGAGGAAGTCGACTTGAAGTACGTCATGTCGCCCCCCACGCGGGGGCGTGGATTGAAACTGCATCGTCTCGCCCGGCCCCAGCCGGATCAGGAGTCGCCCCCCACGCGGGGGCGTGGATTGAAACGCCGCGATCGACGATCTCGACGAGGCCGAGCTGGTCGCCCCCCACGCGGGGGCGTGGATTGAAACAGATGGGCCGCCGCCTTGCAGATGTCGTCGTCCGTCGCCCCCCACGCGGGGGCGTGGATTGAAACTGGGGCCGCGAGGAGCTGGTGGTGTGGGCCGACCCCGAGTCGCCCCCCACGCGGGGGCGTGGATTGAAACCGCAAGCTCGACGCGCTCTACCTCTCCCGCAAGGTCGCCCCCCACGCGGGGGCGTGGATTGAAACGCGGGCCGCACGATTGCGGCAAGGACGAGGCCTGGTCGCCCCCCACGCGGGGGCGTGGATTGAAACTCCGAGCTGGTGTCCTACACGGACGCGGACAACCAGTCGCCCCCCACGCGGGGGCGTGGATTGAAACCTCAGCTCGAAGGACCAGGACGGCTACGCCTCGGTCGCCCCCCACGCGGGGGCGTGGATTGAAACCGCGTCACGGACCGGGAGAGCCGGGCCCTCTTCGTCGCCCCCCACGCGGGGGCGTGGATTGAAACGTCGGGTGCATCGTCGCCGCATGCCTGATCGTCGTCGCCCCCCACGCGGGGGCGTGGATTGAAACGTGGCGTCGCAGAACTCGAATGCGGCCTTGCGGATCGTCGCCCCCCACGCGGGGGCGTGGATTGAAACGCTTGGAAGGGCGGCCCCATGGCCGCCCTTTCCGGTCGCCCCCCACGCGGGGGCGTGGATTGAAACGGCTCCCCGGCATGGGCGAGCGAGGCGGCGGCGAGGTCGCCCCCCACGCGGGGGCGTGGATTGAAACCCGGACCGTGCCGACATGCCCCCCGTGGGCCAGCGTGTCGCCCCCCACGCGGGGGCGTGGATTGAAACGCCCTCGTAGCCGCACAGGGCGATCCGCATGTCGGTGCGGTCGCCCGTCGCCCCCCACGCGGGGGCGTGGATTGAAACTGGACCAAGGGCAGCGTCCTGACCACGGAGGAACTGTCGCCCCCCACGCGGGGGCGTGGATTGAAACCTGAGCGACTGATCGGTCTTGAAGTAGACCTTGTGTCGCCCCCCACGCGGGGGCGTGGATTGAAACTGCCGTCGGGCCCGGCCCATGTAGCTGTGCCCGAATGTCGCCCCCCACGCGGGGGCGTGGATTGAAACCCCCTTGGGCGGATCGTGGAAGACCCCGGCCTTGGGTCGCCCCCCACGCGGGGGCGTGGATTGAAACGAACGCACCGTTAAGCCGTGGAGGCTTGGTCGGCGTCGCCCCCCACGCGGGGGCGTGGATTGAAACATGCCTTTCACGCGCCGACCTGGATGGCCTTGTGTCGCCCCCCACGCGGGGGCGTGGATTGAAACCGGGCGACGGCGGCGGACGTGTCGCTGGCCGACGGGTCGCCCCCCACGCGGGGGCGTGGATTGAAACTCGTACTTGTTGACCGTGCAGGCGTCCCGATGCAGTCGCCCCCCACGCGGGGGCGTGGATTGAAACTCGGCCAGGTTCATCGCGAACGCGGTCTTGCCCATGTCGCCCCCCACGCGGGGGCGTGGATTGAAACCACGATATAGACCGTCTCGCCCTGGATCCGTAGCGTCGCCCCCCACGCGGGGGCGTGGATTGAAACTTGCCCTCGCCCAGCCCGAGGACGTCGATCGAGAAGTCGCCCCCCACGCGGGGGCGTGGATTGAAACGTGACCGAGAGGGGGCAGCGATGAGCGAGTACATGTCGCCCCCCACGCGGGGGCGTGGATTGAAACCTGGTCGACGCCCTGGCGACGGGCAGGCCGATCCGGTCGCCCCCCACGCGGGGGCGTGGATTGAAACTTGAGGAACTGGACGTGCGGGCTGGCGGCGATGTCGTCGCCCCCCACGAGGGGGCGTGGATTGAAACTCGACCCCGGCCAATCGAACGTCGCGGGCCTGTCGGGTCGCCCCCCACGCGGGGGCGTGGATTGAAACTGGTCGATGGAGGACAAGGACGCCGGGCGGTCCCGTCGCCCCCCACGCGGGGGCGTGGATTGAAACCCGCATGTTGTCGAGCGTGGCCCCCGGACAGAATGGTCGCCCCCCACGCGGGGGCGTGGATTGAAACTTGACGTCGGACGCCAGCTTGCTCTGGGAGAGCCGTCGCCCCCACGCGGGGGCGTGGATTGAAACACGCTCGTGATCGCCGAGTCCACCCCGGCCGTCGGTCGCCCCCCACGCGGGGGCGTGGATTGAAACACGAATTTCTTGCTGCCGATGTTCGGGTCCGACCCGGTCGCCCCCCACGCGGGGGCGTGGATTGAAACGGGCCGATCGAGCCGTGGGGCACATGGGAGCACCGTCGCCCCCCACGCGGGGGTGTGGATTGAAACGAGGGGCGGATCGCGTCGCTCGGCACGGCGCTGGGTCGCCCCCCACGCGGGGGCGTGGATTGAAACAAGTACGCCACCGCCCCCCAGTACAAGCTCAACGTCGCCCCCCACGCGGGGGCGTGGATTGAAACTGCGTGGGGGTCGCGATCCGCGTCCACGCCCACCGTCGCCCCCCACGCGGGGGCGTGGATTGAAACCGAGGCCCCGCGACACCGACAACGACTTCGCCGTCGTCGCCCCCCCAACCCGCGGTGGCGTTGGTTCATGCGAAGTGGACGAGATTGAATAGAATTGTGAAAGAATGCGGTTGTGTCAATTAAATTGATGCGATACTATATTTAGTGCGTTAGTTGGAAATTTTGAAGGGAGCCAAAGAGGCAAAGCCATGGACCTAGCGAAGGATTGGCTGACTCTCGACGAGTTGGCGTCGTGGTTGGACGTCCCACCGGTTTCGATCGAGCGATGCGTTCGGGAGGGGACGCTCCCAGCACTGTTGATCGACGGCCACTTGCGGTTCAGCAAAACCATTGTGCTCGACATGGCAAGACGAGCAGCATTCCCGCGTCCGGTGCCCGTCCACCCTGCGTCCCTGAGTGAGCGGCACCGCGGGGCGGTTTCGACCGGACTCGGTCTGGCCCGCTCAGATTGAAGCCGAATCGGTACTTTTTGCCGTAATGTAAGGACGAAGTCGGCCGAGGATTTCGAGCATCCCTTGCTCGGATTGCGATCGCCAACTTGGCTTGCGACCGTCCGAGATCCTGCGCGTGGTCGAATCCCTACCACGCGCAGGAGGCCATGGCATGGAGGCAGGCCGATCAGCAAGGAAGGTCTTCCCAGAGGGCATGCCACCTGGATGGACGGACAGGCATCGGACTCACCAGGCCCGGGCAGACTCCGTCGAGCATCCGGGGATGTGATCGGCGAGCCCATTCGTGGCGAAGAGCGATCAGCCCCGGACCTCCGGGGCGTCAACGAGGAATCCCTGCACTGATACGTGGCGATCTCCGAGTGGTCCTACAACGTGAGGCGGGCCACGCCCGAGCTCCTCCTTGCACTCGTGGGCGGCCAGCCTCGCATCATTTTGCGGAGATGAGCCACCGTTCAATGCCATCGAGGTTGACCGACGTCGTCAATGAGAACGGGTGCGTATTGCCCGTCTCAGCCCGGCTGGAGTCGGTCCGATCGCCGCAGAAATTCGGAGTTCGTACCGAGCTGAGGGTGGCCGAGCGAGGCGTTGCGGACTGCAAGCCGGGCTCTATCCCGCCTCGACATCTTCTGTCATCTCCAGCCGGTCCCGCCGGTGCGATACTTTCAACTCTCCTCCGCTGGGATCTCCGCCGTAAGCATGAAGTACAGGCCGGGCAGAGCGTCGCGTTCATCGAGCCGCATGGGGCCGCACTCCCAAACCGACGAGGACGCCTGGCTCATCTCCGGTAGTCGGTCGCGAAACGTTGGGCCGACCCCATCCCGTCTTAACGGACGGTGCGGACGGCCTGGGCTGTGACGTGACATGCGGAGGATTCGGCTTAAACCAAGCTGGAGATGGAAATTGTGAATTAAATGTAATTCGCGAACTACAATTACTATCGATATGTTAGACACAATTGTCGTGAACACAACCGAGTTCGTTATTGAACGTTTCCCTTGAGAGGGATTACAATGAAGTTATCTCGGTTGGGAGGGAACTGGCTGGATGGAGCCACTGCAACCGAAGACGTATAACTCAAGGGCGACTCGAATACTGCTTCTCATGGCCAGGCCGGCCAGGACGTGATCGGGGGCGGGCCATCTGGCCCAGTTCCTGGTGCGTGCCCCGCGTGGCCCGAAGGCAGGTCGCCTCTTTGTTTCGCACCAGGAGGTCTAGCATGGTGCCCGATCTGTCCCGCGTGAGCGACATGCTCACGATCGCGGAGGCCGCCCGACGGCTGCGCTGCAGTAGGCGCGCAATCGTGGGAATGATGGAGGGCGGCATCCTAGAGGGCTTGAGGGTGCCCGGCGCGAGGCCCAAGATCGCGGCCTCGAGCGTCGAGGCCGTCCTGGCGAGTTCCAGGTTCGGCGGGCCGGACGGCGAGGGAATGAGGGAGCCATCCGGATTGCACCGGGTCGACCCGTCGATGGCGTGAGGCGACGTTCTCATACCTAGATCGCTAAACTCTCGCCACGAGCTTTTGCGACTTCGACGAGGACGCCCCAGACGAGTGAGATCGACTGGGGCGTCTCGGTGATCTACATTTGGTGGCCTCACGGTGATTTCGACACCGGGATGGCCGTTCCGCGACCGTGTCCGATACGATCGAGGTACATCCGATTATGATTTACAGCCAGCCTGGTGTCAAACCCCTTGCGGGTTGGAGTTTCGCCGTCCGCCCCGATCTCCCGACGACGGAAGGGGGTGAGGCATGACGAATCGCGTGATTCCGTGGACCGTCCGGCTCCCCAAGGAAACGGCGGGCCAACCGCACCTCTCTCCATCGCTCTTCGCGACCTTCATCGCCCTGGAGCATTACGCCCGGCGCAACCCATTCACCTGGGTCAGCAACGATCGGCTGGCCGCGGATCTCAGGGTGGCCCCCCGGAGCGTCAGGCGACGCCTGGCCGCATTGGAGGCCCTTGGATACATCGCCCGGGTCGTCCCGGACCGGGCGAAGGGCGACCGCATGGGGATCCTGATGCGACGCCGAGTCGATCCGGCCTCCCCCACGTGCGTCACCAGGAAGGATATGGAAGAAGCCGCCGAGAGACTTCGAGACCGATGGTCCGATGCGACGAGCAGCGACGGCAAAGTCCCCTTCTTGATCCTCGGCGTCGAGGCGGACTCCGGACCCGAGGGATGCCGCGAGTTGTCGGGGGCCCAGGGGGACGGTGATGCCCCCCACCTGGGGGACGGCCTCGCCCTCCCCCAGGGGGACGGGAATGTCCGCAGAATTAGGAGCAATTCCGAAGGAACAACGAACAAGCAAGAAGGGCCGCCGCCGTGTCTCGACCGGGAGCGGGAATTGACCCGGGAGCAGGTCGAAGCGGTCGAGTCCGTCCGGAAGGAGGCCCAGGACTCCGATCGCCCCGGGTTCGCCCTGGGCCTCGCCTCCGTGGCGCGGGATGCGATCGCTCGTGGGCACTCGCCGGTCCGGGTGGCCGAGATGGCGAGGGTCTCGCTCGCGAAGGCCAATCCGCCCGGCTGGCTCAGGGAGGCGATCCGAAGGCGGGCCGACGAGGAAGGTGGCATCCTCGAGGATCGCCGCGAGCCGACAACGCCTCAGCCAACGCAATCAATCGTGATCGATCCGGAGGACAGGGACTTCTACGACGCCGCACCCAGGGCCAGGAGGGTCGGGATCGGGTGCGGGCCGACGAAGCCGAGGCTGTCGGGGAGGGCCAACTGATGCGTCACGATCCCGAACCCTACAACCTGGACATCGAGCGACAGGTCCTCGGATCGCTGATGTACGATCCGACCCGCATCGAGGAAATCGCCCCCATCCTTGCCCAGGGAGATTTCTTCGTCGAACGGCACGGGATCATCTACAGCCTGATCCTTGAGCAGCATCGGTCGGGAAGTCCCGTCGACTTCTTCACCTTCGCCACGATCCTGGGGCAGCGGCTGATCACGGGCATCGAGTTGGACGATATCCGGGCGCTCTACGATGCAGTGCCCCACGGAGTGGATGCCGAATACCACGCCCGCCGGGTCCTCGAGCTGGCGCAGAAGAGGCGAATGCAGGAGGCTATCGAGCGGTTCCAAAGATCGCCCCTAGAGTCGCCCGGGGATTTCGACGACCTCGCCGCCGCGATGTCCCGCAGCATCGAGGAGATACGATCCCACGGCTCGCGGCCGAGTGGCCAGGGCTTCGGCGCGCTCGCGGCCGAGTCGCTCGACTTCATGAGGAGGATCGGGGACGGCGAGATGCTCGGTTTCCCCACGCCCTGGCGGCAGCTGGACCAGGCGACCGGGGGCCTCGAGCCGGGCCGGCTCATCGTCGTCGCGGGCCGACCGAGCATGGGAAAGAGCTGCGTCGCCCTGAACCTGATCAGGGCCGTCGCCGGGCATAACGTGGGGGTGTTCTGCGTCTCGCTGGAGATGGGCGGCCGGGAGCTGTTCACGCGCGCCCTGGCATCGGAGTCCGGGATCCCCGGGGATCGATTGTCGAGGAGGACTGACGCACTCAATTCGCAGGAATGGAGGGGGGTGGAGGCGGCGGCGGCCCGGCTCGCCGGGTTGAATATCATCATCAATTCCGACAGCTCCGCGACGATCGACGACGTGATCGAGTGGTCGAGGATGCACATCCGTCGCAACGACATCCGGCTCGTGGTCGTCGATTACATCGGCCTCATGGCCGCACCCGGGGCGCTACGTTCGGCCCCCAGGCACCAGCAGATCGGCGCCATCACCCGGGGCCTCAAGCGGCTCGCCCAGGACCAGAAGATCCCCGTCGTGGCCGTCTCCCAACTCAACCGAGATCTGGAGAAGGGCCCGAAGAGGGAACCCCATCTCCACGACCTGCGCGAGTCCGGGGATATCGAGCAGGATGCGGACGTGGTCCTGATGATCCACAGGGAGCGCCCGGACAAGGACGACGCAGCGAAGCTGCTGATCCGCAAGAATCGCAGCGGCCCCCTCGGCGCCGTCGACCTGCTCTTCCATGCCCCCACCACCACGTTCCATGAGCCGGACATCTACCGCCGCATCCATGGCGACGGGGGCGCCATTTGCAACGCGTGCTAGTGGGATCCGATCGCTCCATACTCCTTCATCGACGTGCCGCAGGCCTGCCCGGCCGCGGGCCTGCGGCATGGACAGGGTTCGCACGGGCTGATGTCAGGGCGAATCCGGGAATTCCACGAAAATTCACGAACTCCTAAGCGATGACATGCCGGTGCGAGCGGACCCGGTTGTGACGAACCAGGGCGAATCGTCGGATCGGGCAGCGACGCTGTGGGGAGGGGTGAGCGGACACCGCCCCGGCCCCGCCGAGTTTGCGCCGAGATCCGGCGATCTGCAAGGTCCAGGAATGCGCCTCCAGACCGAGTGAGGCAGTGACGGAAAGGGTAGGACACGCCGATGAGCCTGAAACGCCGGAACGGATGCCTATACTATTACAGGAACCGGAAGGTCGGTGGGAAGGTCGTGAGCGAGTACGTGGCGAGCGGGCACGCCGCCTACGCCCTGGCTCAATCGGACCTCAAGGCCCGCCTCGACACCCAGGAGGCCAGGCGTGAAGCCCTGGAGCAGATCGATGCCGAAATCCGCGAAGACGCCTGGATCCAGGCCGAGGTCGAGGACCGCCTCGCCGTCATCGAGGCCCACCTCCTCGCCCTCGGGTACCATCGCCCCGGCCGGTGGAAGTGGCGACGCCGCCGCCGCGGCGGAGAAGGCCCGGGGGCTGGTGCGGAGGGCACAGGAGGGCGACGTGGCCGCGCTGGCCGAAGTGAAGAGGATGGTCAATCGGAAGGAGATCCGGCTCGCTGACTACCTCGGGACCGACAGCATCACGCGAATCGCGATCGCGTTGCAGCTCAGGATGAGCACCGGCAATATGCTGGCGTTGCATTCGGCCGCGATGGACCAGGCTCGTTCCATGCTCGAGGCGTTGAAGGGCCCGAGGCCGTCGCCGCTCGAGGAGATCGCCGCCGAGGCCGTGATGATCGCGTGGCTCGACTACCAGGGCAAGGCGTGCCGCACGGCCGGGGAGCCGGACGTGCCGTCCGAAGTCCTCGCCCTCCGCGACAAGGCCCTGACCCAGGCGCTGAGGCGGCTGACGATGGCCGTGAAGATGCTCGACCAGCTCCGGCGGATGGACCTCGGCGGGCTGCTCAACTTCAACGGCCCCCTCGTGGTCAACGTGGAGGCCGGTCCGGGCGAGGTCGAGGCCATCACCGACGTCACCCCAGGCGGATCGCCATCGCGTGCGACGAGGCGAAGTCGAGGCCGATGACCGATGGAATGACGCGGTCCATCATCGTGGAGGACTGACGCGGGAATGGTAAACAGCGCCAAGTATTGGCTTTCCCGCAAAAGTTCATCGTGGCCGATCAGTGTCGCACGGCACCCGACCATTGGTCTATCATTCGGAAGTGACACAACTGGCCATCAGCCTTGAGGATCGCATCGGCGGAGCCGCACCATGGACGACCTCTCTCGCTTCTGCTGCCTGAACTCTGGCTGCCCCGAGCACGGCAAGCGGGGGGCCGGAAATCTGACCGTGACCAGCCGGTCCGGCAAGGATAAGGGGCGGAAGATGCTCCGCTGCTCCACCTGCAAGGCCCGGTTCTCCGAGCGGAAGGGGACGCCCCTGTTCGACTCACGGCTGCCTCCGGAGAAGGTCGAGTCAGTCCTGGAGCACATCGCCGAGGGGTGCGGCGTCCGGCAGACCGGCCGGCTCTGCAAGGTGAACCGCGGCACCGTCGGCCGCCTGAGCCGGCTGGCCGGCGAGCATGCCCACGAGCTGCACGACGAGCTCGTCGGGCTTTCCCCCCCGGACCCGCGAGGTCCAGTTCGATGTGAAGTGGTCCTTCGTCGCCAAGAAGGAGAAGGACTGCGACCCGCTCGACCCGGCCGACAACCGCAAGGGGGACACCTGGGACCACGTCGCGATCGACTCCGAGAGCCGGCTGGTCGTCAGCGTCGTGCCGGGGGAGCGGACGGCCGAGAACGTCGTCGCGGTGGTCGAGGACGTCAAGCGTCGCACCGGGGGCCGTCTGATGTCCCTGATCACCAGCGACGGCGATCCGGCCTACGAGGACGCGTTGCTTGAGGCGTACGGGGAGACGATCACGCCGCCCCGGACCGGCAAGCGAGGACGCCCCAGGGCCCCTGACAAGGTCGCGCCCGAGGGCCTGACATATGCCGTGGTGGAGAAGACACGAGAGAAGGGTCGGGTGGTGGCGATCGCCACGCGAGTGGTCTTCGGGACGATGGCTGCGGTGATCGCGGCCCCGGGGATGTCGAGGGTGAGCCGGTCGATCAACACGTCGTTCGTGGAGCGTCAGAACGGGACGGCTCGGCACCGCAACGCGAGGAAGGCCCGCAAGACCTACCGGTTCAGCGAGGAGCCCGGCGATGGCGGCCGGGTTGGCGGATCATCTCTGGTCAATTCCCGAATGGCTGGCGTTCCCATCCG
The DNA here is from genome assembly GCA_965279195.1 of Isosphaeraceae bacterium. Taxonomy (GTDB): domain Bacteria; phylum Planctomycetota; class Planctomycetia; order Isosphaerales; family Isosphaeraceae; genus CBDIHP01. The sequence continues at coordinate 20,290 of CBDIHP010000013.1, read as the reverse complement.
TGCGACACTGATCGGCCACGAGGGAAAACGGGGCGCAGCGCACATCACTCGGGCTCCCCTGGATTCCTCGCCTCGGGTCAGGGACCCGCCTGAGGCGTCAATGACGACCCGGAGGGCGATCGCCTACGGGGCCGCAGGGACGGGAGGGAGGCCGTGCCTTCGAACCAACAACGGCCACCGGGGCAACCTCGGTGGCCGTTCGCGAAGTGCACGAAGCGAGACTTTCCCGCTTATCAGAAGTCCACCTTGTATTTGGTCACCATCTTGCGACGGGTCTCGGCGATGCTGTGCTCGATCCGCTGCCAGCGCCCGTCGAGGTCGACGCTCAGCACCGAATCCGAGGCGCGTTTCAGGGCCGCGGCGTCATAGGACTTGTTGCTCGCGATCACGTAACCGTCGTAGCCCCCATACGCCCCGTTCGGGTGTTGCGCCATCCGGTAGTTCTGATCCCGGACCGAGTAATTGATCCCAAACGCCATCTCGCGGAGCGTCCGGGCGATCAGGTCGCCCCAATCGAGGAGGTCGCCATCAACCCCCAGGATCGGCAGCTCCTCGATCTGCTTAGCGTAGCGTTCGTACCAGACCTTGGAGCGGCCATAGCTGCCGGACTTCTCCTGCTTGAGCCCGTCGAGCTTGTCGACCACGCTGCGGAAATACTGCTGGGAAGCCTTGACCACATCGGACGGGGACGTCGCCGCCGCCGAGGCCTGGCCCGGCGGTGCTATCGTTCGGTCGGGGCCGAGCGAGGTGACCATCCGGGGAGGCTGGGCGAAGGTTAGCACCTTCTTGAGCGACTCGACGCCGATCCGTCCGACTAGCTCATAGGACTTCTTGTCCGCCGAGATCGATTGCCGCCACGTCCCCATCTCCGGGAGGGCGACTCCGCGTTCATCCAGGAGGGCAAGCAGAAGGTCCTTGAAGACGGGGGCGGCGACGTCGACCTCGGACCGGAAATCGGCGTGGAGCGTGGCCTGGAGGCCATCCGCCGCGTCGATCTGGAGGAACGCCGACTCGACGTCCGCCAACCGATTGGCCAGCGACGACACCTCGAGCTTGGCCTTCTGGACGGCCGGCTGGCCCTTGAGCCAGGGTTCGACCAGTCGCGGCGAGAAGATCGCGTCGAGGTTCACCGCCAGGACGACAGGCGTCCCGGCCTCCGCGCGGAAGAATGCCCGATCCGCGAAGCCCGGGGGGTAGGTACGGGGCCTGCTCAGGGTGTCGCCGATCCATCGAGAAAGGACCTGACGGTCGACCTGGCCGGCAAAACCGACCGTCCTGGGGGCGAAGCGGAACAGGAAGAAGCCGCGCGGCGTCCAGGCGACCGGGACCCCCCGCACGTCCTCGACGTAGCCCCCTTCGTGGGCGGCGATCGCCTTGAGGTCCGGGACGTTGCCCCGCGCCTCGCCAAGGCCCAGCTTCCAGCGGTCCTCGAGGGTGGGGAGGTCGCACGAAGTGGCCACGACCAGTCGCTGGATATCGTAAGAGAATCCCAGGCCCGACTCCTCGCGGTTCTCCAGCTTCTTACGCCAACCCTCGCGGATCCCGATCTTGCTGTTCAGCAGGGCATCCACATCGATCAGGGCCAGCACATTCGCCTGATCGGGGACCCTCTTGAGCAACTCCCCGAACTTGGGGCCGTGCGACTGGGCCCCGGCCATCGATGCAGACAAGGCGAGGATCAGCGTGAAGTGGATGCCGATCGACTTCCGGATGGGCGTCATGAGGATGGCTCGATTCCAGCAGGGGGATTTGGAGTTCATCTGAGGCTGCAACGACCCGGAGCGGGCCCTTCCTTGAGGATCCCTCCCGGCAATCAGGGCGATAAATCTTGCGGCGGCGGACCGACGCGGTACGCTGGGCATAAGCCGCACGGCGCCCACGGCCCCCGGACGGATGGGGGCCCGGACCCCGCGACCACGTCGACGCGGAGAGCATTGAGCGAGACAAGACGGCCGACCTGCAAACGCACATACAAGGTGGCGCTCGCACCGCAGGCCCTACGCGTCATCACGCCCTTGCGGCCATCTGGGGGCGAGTAGAATCCTATGAGATCCAGCGATCGCAAGGATAGCGAAATCCTTCCAAAAAATCGATGCCGAGCACCCGACGCTTCCCCCTCCTCGTCCGCCATAACCTCGTCCCGTCTCGACCGAATCAGTAACCATTTACGTCTGTTATCATATCTGAAAATTATCTCCGGCAAAACCGACGCCTCCGGCCGGGCGGGGCGGATTCGTCCATCCTCGCCCGGTGCGACCGGTCTCATCAAAATTAGACAGATTCTTGGATATTACCACCCGATCTCGTACCCTGGAGGATTGGCACCTCGGCCTCAGTTCCGGTCGATCCGGCTCGATGGCGATTTACAGGGGCATTCATCGTCAAACGGGAGCCGATTAACGTGCTGGTGACGGGCTTCGGCACGCCCAAGATCACCGACTTCGGCCTGGCCAAGGCGATCGGCGACCGTCCGAGCACGAGGTCGAGTGAGGCATTCGCCTCGGGACCTACCAAGGAGTGATGGGAATGAGATGCGCCTCCGTCTGTCTCGGCGTTTTGGCACTCGCGACGTGCCAGGGCTCGGGAGCCCAGGATCCCTCGAAGGTGGAGAAGTCCCCCGCGGCGGGACGGCCCGACGACAGCAAGGCCCTCGCCTCGCTCGTGGCGTCGTTCACGAAGGCCTTCAACGCAGGAGACGCGGCCACCGCCGCCGCGACCTTCGCGGAGGATGCCCTTATCGTCGATGAGCAGGGCGAGCGGGCCGAAGGCCGCAAGGCGATCCGCGACCGACTCGCCGCAGCGTTCGCCGACAGCCCTGGCACCACCATTTTCATGAAGGTCGATGCCCTGCGATTCCTCGGCCCCGACACGGCGCTCGAGGAGGGCCGGACGACCCTCACGGCCGCCGCGGGCGGCGGGGACCCCGAGGAGACCCGATTCACCGTCGTCTACGTAAAGCGAGACGGCCGCTGGCTCCAGTCCGTCGTCCGTGACGAGAGTGTAGACGACCTCACCCCTCACGATCGCCTGAAGGAACTGGAGTGGCTGGTCGGGGAGTGGATCAACGAGAGCCAGGACGCTGTCGTGCATACCACCTGCAAGTGGGCCGACAACGGCAACTTCCTGACCCGCGATTTCACGATGAAGACGCGCGGCGAGGCCGTCCTGAGCGGCACGCAGCGGATCGGCTGGGATCCGGTGAGGAAGCAGTTCAAGATGTGGGTGTTCGACACCGAGGGTGGCTTCGGCGAGGGGTACTGGACCCGCCACGGCGACGAGTGGGTCATCAAGGCCGAGGGGGTCCGGCAGGACGGCCGGCACGCCTCGGTCACGAATATCCTGAAGCGTCTGGGTAAGGACCGCGCGAGCTGGCAGGCGGTGGACCGGACCCTGGGCGATGTCGCGATGCCCGGGATCGACGAGTTTACCCTGGTGCGCAAGCCGCCCGAAGCCGGCAAGTGATGTCCCGCAACCCATTCGAACCTACGTTCATCCCCACAGGATTCGCATCATGACGCGCATATGGTTGAGGCTGGCGCTGGGCACTTCCCTGGCGTTGCTCACGCTCCCGTCCGACGTCCTTGCCGGTCGCGGAGGTGGCCGCGGTGGCGGCCAGAGCCGGGGCGGTGGCGGTTACGGCGGTGGCGGCGGCCAGAGCCGTGGCGGCGGCGGTTACGGCGGTGGCGGCGGCCAGAGCCGGGGCGGCGGCCAGAGCCGGGGCGGTGGATCCGGAGGAAGCCCCTCGTTCAGCGAGCCTCGCCAGTCCACGAACCAGTCCCGCCCCCAGGGGGGCTCGGAGTACGGCAACCGATCTTCGACCGGGGGCCGTTCGCAAGCCGGCAACCCGTATGAGTCAGGTTCGCGCTCACAGTCCGGAAGCACTGCGGCTGCCGCGAACCGGAATCAGAACCAATCTCCTTCCAACGCCGGAGCCGCAGCAGCCGGGGCGGGCTACTCGAACCGCAACCAGCAGCCGTCCAACTCAGGCGCGGCGGCCGCGGGCGCGGGTTATGCCAATCGCAATCAGCAGCCGTCCAACGCCGGAGCCGCCGCGGCGGGGGCGGGCTATGCGAATCGCAACCAGCAGCCCAACGTCTCAAACGCGGGTGCCGCCGCAGCCGGCGCGGGTTACGCGAATCGCAACCAGCAGCCGAACTACTCGAATGCCGGTGCCGCTGCCGCAGGTGCCGCCTATGCCAACAACCAGTACCATCCCGGCATGGTCAACGGTTACTGGAACGGCAACAACTCGAACGCCTGGGGCGCGGCCGGCCTCGGCCTGGCCGCCACCTCCGGGGTCGGGGCCTGGGGCACCGGTTCGCCGATGTATTCTTACGGCTATTCGGGCTACAGTAATCCCTACTCCGGGTCACAGCCCGTCGCCCCCCAGCAGCCCGCCGACGCACCCCAGCAGGCCGCCGCCCCGGCCTACGACTACTCGCAGCCGATCAGCACCACGGCCGCTCCGCCCGAGCCGCCCGTTGTCGAGCAGGCCTCTTCGACATTCGACCAGGCACGCGACGCGTTCAAGGCGGGAGACTACCCCAACGCCCTGAGCCTCGCCCGGGCGGCGCTGGCACAAATGCCGAACGACACGACCATGCACGAGTTCCTGGCGCTCGTCCTCTTCGCCCAGGGCAAGTACGACCAGGCCGCAGCGCCGCTCTACGCGGTCCTGTCGGTTGGGCCGGGCTGGGACTGGACGACCCTGAGCGGGATGTATCCCGACGTCGAGACCTACACCTCGCAACTCCGCGCCCTGGAAGCGTATGCCCGGGCGAACCCGTCGTCGGCCCACGCCCACTTCGTGCTGGCCTACCAATACCTCTGCCAGGGGCACGACGAGAACGCCATCGCCGAGCTCAAGCAGGTCGTGAGGCTCCAGCCGGGCGACACGCTATCGGCCCAGCTCCTCGCCAAGTCCCAGCCCCCCGGCGACCCCGCGGCCCCGGCCGCCCCGCCGGTCGTCGAAGGAAAGCTGTCCGGCAAGTGGACCGCCTCCCCGGCCAAGGGCGTGAACATCAACCTGGCGATCCAGGACGATGGCCGCTTCACCTGGACGACGGCAAGCCAGGGCAAGCCGACGACCACCATCGGCGGAACCTCCGCCTTCGCGGACGGCCTGCTGACCCTCTCGGATCAGGGCGGGCAGAACGGGGCGCTGGCCGGCAACGTCGCCTGGCGAGACGCCGATCACTTCAGTTTCCGCATTCCCGGCGCGGCGGCGAGCGACCCCGGGCTGAACTTCGCCCGCTGAGCGTTGACCGAATTCGTCATCCGGGACGTGGTGGTCGGGGGATAATCTGTCCTCCTCCACGCCCCGGATGATCGATCGCGTCGCGGGATCCGAAGGGCGGAGGCGGGGCGGGCGGGGGAGATGTCACCCCTGGCTAACATTGGGAAGGCCATGATGCATCCTAAGAGCCTCTAACTTTACCCTTGCTGGATAGCCGTTTTCAGCTGTAACCAAGCTTTCGGACAGGGTAAAGATTCACGCTCTAAGTGCTCCGGTATCGGTCGATCGGGTTGCTCGCTCGGAGTCCTGCTCGGTCCCTGCACATCGGGCCTCGCGGGTCACGACGCGACCGCGAAGATCGGAACGGCCATCGGTATCGCCCGGGCAGGGTTGGCCGCGACCGTCGATCCCCGATTTCGCTCGCCGCGGGCGGCGGTGCGGTCCTTCCTCATCGCGATAAATCCGGCGGAAGACGACCCGCAGCGGATCGACGAGGCCATCGAACGAGAACCGGGCGCGGGTAGCGGAGGGCTTGCGGGCAATTCCATCACGCCACCGACATCGTGAATCTCTCGCGAGGGCCGACACGGCCTGCTCGCCGCACGTCGCCGGCGAACCGGGCGAGGATTCCATTCACGCGAGGTCTCTCGAACATGAAGAGCCGTTCCATCCAATCGCTGGCGTTTGTCGGGCTGGGCGCATTGCTCGGTTTCGTCGCCGCCACGCGGGATATCATCCCATCGCTGCACGCTGGCGAGGCCCCGGCTGCGTCACGTCGGCCCGTTGCGGAGGTCGGCACGGCCGGCGAAAGCACGGCCAGAGCCAGTTGTTGCACTGAGGAAGCGGGGAAGGGCCTGCTCCTGGCTCAGGCCGGCGCTGTCGCGACCACGACGAGCGTCAACGTCGCACCGACCTCGGCCGCGAAGAAGCCGAACATCGTATTCATCATGGGTGATGATATCGGCTGGTTCAACATCGGCGCTTATCACCGGGGGATGATGGCCGGCAAGACGCCCAACCTCGACAAGCTCGCCGCCCAGGGCATGATGTTCACCGACTACTACGCCGAGGCAAGCTGCACGGCGGGACGGGCCAACTTCATCACCGGCCAGTTGCCCATCCGCACCGGGATGACGACCGTCGGCCAGGCCGGCTCCCCGATCGGCCTGCCCGCGCAGGCTCCCACGATCGCCTCGGCCTTGAAGGCGCTGGGCTACGCCACCGGCCAGTTCGGCAAGAATCACCTGGGCGACCTGAATGAGTTCCTCCCGACCGTCCACGGGTTCGACGAGTTCTTCGGCTACCTCTACCACCTCGACGCGATGGAGGACCCCTCGCATCCCAACTACCCGGCCGAGCTGAAGGACAAGGTCGGCCCGCGCAACATGCTCCACTCCTGGGCGACCGACAAGGACGACCCGACCGAGCAGCCGCGCTGGGGGAAGGTCGGCAAGCAGAGGATCGAGGACGCCGGCACGCTCTACCCGAAGCGGATGGAGACCGTGGACGACGAGATCCTCGAAAAGGCCGTGACCTTCATCGAGAAGGCGAAGGGGGAGGACAAGCCCTTCTTCTGCTGGCTCAACCCGACCCGGATGCACGTCGTCACACATCTTTCGGACAAGTACACCAAGACCCGGACGTCGCGGAACGGCTGGTCGGAGCACGAGGCGGGCATGGCGCAGCTCGACGACATCGTCGGCTCGGTCATGAAGAAGCTGGCCGACATGGGGATCGAGGACGAGACGATCGTCGTGTTCACGACCGACAACGGGACCGAGAACTTCACGTGGCCTGACGGCGGCCAGACCCCCTTCGCCGGGGGCAAGGGGACCGTCATGGAAGGGGGCTTCCGCGCCCCTTGCATCGCCCGATGGCCCGGCAAGATTCCCGCGGGCAAGGTCGAGAACGGGATCTTCTCCGGCCTCGACTGGTTCCCGACGCTCGTGGCCGCGGCCGGTGATCCCGCCGTCGTCGACGACCTGAAGAAGGGGAAGGAGTTCGGAGGCACCAACTACAAGGTGCATCTGGATGGCTACGACCAGACCGACATGCTCACGGGCAAGGGGCCGTCGAGGCGCCACGAGATCTATTACTTCGCCGAGGGCACGCTCGGCGCGGTGCGGATCGACGACTTCAAGTATCGCTTCATCGACCAGCCATCCGGCTGGTTCGGCGGCACGGTGAAGCCGGACATCCCGATCCTGGTGAACCTGCGGCTCGATCCCTTCGAGCGCACGGGATTCACCGGCTCGATCGAGTACTTCCAGTGGTTCAAGTACGAGTTCTGGCGCTTCGTCTACGTCCAGCAAGAAGTGGAGAAGCTGGCCAGGACGGCGATCGAGTTCCCGCCGATGCAGAAGGGGGCGAGCTTCAACCTCGAGGCCGTCAAGGAGCAGATCCAGAAGGCCTCCCGGAGCCGGGCCGGCCAGTGACGTGAGCCGACCCCCTCGGGCGCGGCGGGCCGATCGGGTTCGCTGCGCCCGACCCGTGCCGCCTTCAAGGGGTGACCGTACATGCGACGCGCCGCATTTCTCGCGACCATCACCGTCGCCGGATTCCTGGCCACGTTCGTCGGGATGAGATCCATCCGCCCGAAGTATCAGCGGGATGGAGCATCGCAGGCACAGGCGACCGAGAACCTCGCGGGAACCCCTCCCGGTCTCGGGCCGCCGGGGATGGTGTGGATTCCGGGCGGCGAATTCACGATGGGCTCCAACGAACCCGACGCCCCCCCCGCCGAGCGGCCGGCCCACCGGGTGCGTGTCGATGGCTTCTGGATGGACACGGCCGAGGTCACCAATGCCCGGTTCCGCGAGTTCGTCGCGGCGACCGGCTACGCGACCACGGCGGAGCTTCCCGTCGACTGGGAACAGCTCAGGATGGAGCTACCGCCCGGCACGCCGAAGCCCCCGGACGACCGTCTCGCTCCCGGATCGCTCGTCTTCTTCCCCCCCGATCGTAGGGTCTCCGTCCGCGACCGGGAGGCGTGGTGGCGATGGGTCGCCGGCGCAAACTGGCGGCACCCCGAGGGGCCGGGTAGCTCGATCGAGGGGAAGGACCAACACCCGGTCGTCCACGTATCCTGGGACGACGCCGTCGCGTACGCGAAGTGGGCGGGCAAGCGACTCCCGACCGAGGCCGAGTGGGAGTTCGCCGCGCGGGGCGGACTGGAAGGCCGAAAGTATGCCTGGGGCGACGACTTCCGGCCGGCCGACAAGCCGCTCGCGAACACCTGGCAGGGGCACTTCCCGGAGACGAACACCCTTGACGACGGGTTCCTGCGGACCTCCCCGGTCAACGTGTTCCCGCCCAACGGATACGGCCTCCACGACACGATCGGGAATGTCTGGGAGTGGTGCGCCGACTGGTACAAACCCGACGCCTACCGCTCGTCCTCGGGCCAAGAGGTCGCCGTGAACCCGCGTGGCCCCTCGGCCAGCTTCGACCCGAACGAGCCTTACCAACCCAAGCGATCGACGCGCGGCGGCTCGTTCCTTTGCAGCCCGAATTACTGCTCGAACTACCGGCCCGCAGCCCGCCGCGGGACCGCCCCCGACTCCGGCATGTCGCACCTCGGATTCCGATGCATCGTCGAGCGAGGCGAGGCGAGCCGCGCCCGTGGACCTGGTTGAAACACTTTATGAAAACCTTATTATCGATCACCGCCGTGATCGAGGCCGGGACGGGAGTCGCACTCGCGATCGCACTGTCCGCGGTCGTCCTGGTCCTGCTGGGGACGCCGCTCGATTCTCCCGCCGGCCCGGTCGTCGGACGATTCCTCGGCGCGGCGGTCTTCTCGCTTGGGATGGCGTGCCGGCTGGCACGCCACGACGCATCGGGCCGGACCCGGAGGGGCTCATCACCGCCATGACGCTTTACAACCTCGCGGCCGTTTCGTTGCTGGGTCACGCCCGCGTCGGATTGAGGCTGTCGGGGTTCGGCCTGCTCCCGGCCCTCATCCTGCACTCGACGCTGCTCGTCTGGTGCCTCGCGTCCCTGCGAATCGCACGACGAATCCCAGGCGACGAGCCCTCGGATGGTCCGTAGATGGGTCCCTTGGGGGCCGCATGCTATCCCCGGTTGGAAGGGGTATTGGTGTTATGCAAAATTACGCGACAGGAGCTCTCAAAAGCGAGCGTTTTTGAGAGCTCCTGTCGCGTGAGTGCAACATAAAGGCGATGGCTCATGTTCCACCATCGGTGGCCGGCTGACTCCCGAGGAGGATGGCCAGGAAGTCGTCGGTCACCGACTTGAGGTTGTGGGCCCACTCGAAGATCGCCACGTAGCCGGCCAGGTGCCACTTGCTCACGCCCCGGAACGGCCGCAGGAACGTCCGCAGCGCCGCCCAGGTCCCCTCCATCGAGTTGACGTGCACCTCGCGGATCCCGTCCCCGTCGTCGTCGCGGGCCCACTCCTTGATCGCGTGGTTCACCGTCACACGCGACCGGCCCAGGTCGGGGACGCGGTCGTAGCCCGACCACTCGTCGGTGTTCAGCCTCGCACCGGGGCTCGTCGTCGCCTGGACCATGCCATTCAAGGTCCGCTGGTCGGTGCTCGGCAGGACGTGGAGCCGGATCGCGCCGGAGGAGCGGCCGAAGGTGCCGGCGACCGGCGGGCGGTCGTTGGCGAAGGTGCCGTGGCCGCGACGCTTGTTCGCGCGGCGCCGCGGCGGGTCATCGGGCGAGTCGTGCGGGATGCCTTTTTTCCCCCGCGTTGACGAAGGTCTCGTCGGCCTCGCACACGGCGTCGTCGAGGGGCTCGGTCTCCTGGCCATCCAGCGCCTTCTGCTGGATCCGATGCCGCAGCTCCAGGAGCTTGACCCGGTCGCAGCCCAGCTCGCGGGCCAGCTTCGCGGTGGGGACGCCCTGGGCGATGCCGCGGAGGATCAGCAGCAGGTGCGATGCGGGCCGCTGGGTCTTCTGGAGTGCGGTGCCGGTGTAAGCGTTGAAGACGCGGCGGCAGCCGCGGCAGCGATAGTCCAGCGCCGGGGCCCGGTGCCTGCGGTGCACGCCGTACTCGCGGCCGCCACATCGCGGGCATGCGAGGCCTTCGGGGTGGAGGATCTCGACGAGCTTGTCGTAGCAGGCCTGCTCGTCCATGTATTGCTGGATCGGGAAGTCCATCGCCGGCCTCCGCCTCGGGTCGATCGGGTCACACCCCGATCACACCACACCGAACAGCCTGCCGAAATAGGTCTCCACCGCCGGTGGAACATGAGCCCAAGGCGATTACGGGGCATTCGATGAAATGTGCCGGCTCATGCCGAAGGCTCAGTTCGAACACTGGGTAGTCGGTGCGAAGAGCAGGAGCCGGCGCGACAGGCCACCTTCCCGCACCGCCGCGATCAATTCCCGGATCGCGCCCAGCAGCCGTCTGTCCCGTAACGCGACAGTCTCCGCTCGCATCGCCCGGCAGTGGGCATCCGGCTGGATAGCGTACTGCAGCGCCAAGGCCTCGGCCACCACCCCCGCCATAGACCCGACGGTGCGGTCGAGCGCCCCCGGATCCTCGGCTCCGTCGAAGACGAACGACGAGCCGTCCGCCACCGCGCGGAGGTGCGCGGCCAGCTTGGGGAGCCGTCCGGCGTGCTCGGGCCTTAGCCGCGCCAGCCACCACGTCGAGCCGTCCGGCAGCACGACGGACAGCCCCCTGCTCCAGCCTGGCTTGCGACACTGACGTTCGATGTCCGCGGGATTGCTCATGCGACCCTCTCGGTTGAGTGCCGCCGTTCCGTGGCATTGGTGCGGATCCGTCCTGCCCTATGCCCTGCTACCTGCCGCAACGCTCGGGGGGCGATTCGTGCCCCACCCTCTGCGCGTGATCCGCCAGGAGCTTGTCCACCAGACCGGCGTTAGTCGTCCGCTCTCGCTTGGCCAGCCCGGTCACCCACCGGACCCAGCCCGGCGAGCCCTTGATGTGCAGGTGCACGGACTCGCGGACTATCATGTCTGTGTTCTGCCGCATGCTACCCTCCCTCCCCATCGGTGCATCAATCGGGGCTATGGGAAGCATCATCCATGAAACACGATTGCGCCGCAGGTGCCCTTGACAGTTCCTGCAAGCAGCCGCGACGATGGCTTATGCGATTCTTGCATTCCACCAGGGAGGCGGAAATGACGCATCAACGACGGAGTTGCAATCCTGGGTATTTCCTGATCGTGGTGCTCGTCGCCACGGCGCAGGCGAGGGCAGACGACCAGAGTCGGAAGACCCGCGACATCGGGCAGGAGTTGACGAGCGGAGCTTCGAAGAACACCAAATTCGATTTGCAGTTCGACCCAGTGTCAAAGCATCTCGACCAGATCAAGAAACAACCGCTCGATGATGACAGTCTGTCGGGATGGCTGGAGAAGTTGCAGCAGAAAGCCTGGACGATTGACCCGGGAGAGCTGCAACCCCGGAAGCCGGCGAAGATCAAAGACGTGATCGAGGTAATACCGAAGGGGTCGGTCGATGAGAATGCAATCCGACCGGGCATGAAGACGGATCTCTCGGTGAAATTCGACAGCTTGACAATTCCGGAGGTTACCTCAGTCGAATTTCCCTCAGCCGCGCCGCAGCAAGCACCAAGCGTCGTCCGGCCTACGCAGGCTCCTCAACCGTCGTACCCGTCAAGCGATCCGCACCTCAGCACATCCGAGATCATCCTCAGCATAGCGACCCTCACGTTCGCCGCACTCGCCCAGCTGGGATTGGTTTTCCTGGTCTACCACAAACGCATCAACACCAGCACCTTCTTCCACTTCGGGACGCTGACGCTGGTGATCACGTGCAGTCTTTTCCTGATCGTGTCGGGTTACACGCAGGAGCAGATTGGCCCTGTGATCGGCCTGTTCGGGACGATCGCCGGCTATGTCCTCGGACGCGGTGAGCAGCGCAAATCGGCACGCTCAAAACCACGTCCCCCGTCGGAATCCCATCCGATCTCGCATCCGCCCCGCGTCCCCCCCCCAGCTTCCCGCCCCATCTACGGCTCGCGCGGGGAAGAATGGGTCCAAGACGAAGAACGCCAACAATCAGTCCACGGAATCGCCGCAGGGATGACTTTGTCCGCACCGGGAAACGGAAAAATAGCCGAGATTTTGTGGAAGGCTTCCGCCCCGCCCTGGACCCCCCGCCACGACTGAAACGTGACGGGGGGAGGGTCCAAGCAAAGCACCCGGCCCCAGAGTGTGCGATGGTCGAGCGTCATCTGCTATGCGATCAGAAGCCGTAGTCGCGGCGGCTCACGTACTCCTTCCGCCTCAGCTCGGGCGGCAGCTTCGGCACGACGGCGGGCCGGGGCACCGTCCGCCGTTCCTCGAGGAAGGCGTCCACCTCCTCCCGCTTGAGGCGATACCGGGCGCGAGGGCCGTCCCCCATCCGGTACGCCGGCAGCTTCTTCTCGCGGATGAGCGAGTAGAGCCTGCCCTGGCCGACGCCGAGGATCTCCATAGCGGCCTTGGGCGTGATCCATTCCATCGGATCGGGTTCTCCTGGGATAGCGAAACACCCGGCGCTGGGTTGTCCAGGCCGAGCGTCGGTATGTGTTTCGCCAGGGGTCCGGACGCGGTTATCGTAAACTCCCCATGAATGGGCGGCGAGGATCCGCGTTCGAACCGCGAGATGGCTTCTCATGCGACTGCCCCGGCTGACCATCCAGAGGTCCATGCTCGGCCTCGTCTTCATCGCGATCGCCCTCTGGGCCGTCCCGGCCGTGCTGCCCGAAGCCGTGCGGCGTTGGAAGGTCTGTTACGCGATGGCCGCCATGCATGAGGCAGAGGCCAAATCGAGACACGCAGAAGCGGCACGACGGGCCGCCCGGTCGTTGCCCGATGAGGCGAGGATGACTCGCCGGGTGGCCGAGGACTGCGAGAAGACAGCCCGGAAATATCGACGCGCCCTGCTGATCCCCTGGGAGTTCTGGTCCCTCGGCGGCGACATCTCCTTGGAGGGCTTGGTTCAACCGAGTTCATAACATATCGGCTGCCCGGATCTCGAAGGACCCCGTGTGGCAGTGCCCAGTGGGCGGCGAGTGCCTGCTACTTGGTCCGCATCGGTGCGGGCTTGGTGAACCCCACCTTCTGGGCATAGAGGATGGCGCCCTTCTCCATGGCCTGCGCTGTAGTGCAGCGATCGAACGCGGCTAGTTCGTTGAGCCAATCTTTGAATGCGACGGTCATCTTGATCGACATGACGGTCGAGGCGGTATCGGCGGCGGCTTGGGTCGCTTTGGGTGCGGCAGCTTTCTTGGCCACGATGGGCCTCCTTTCATGCCGCAACTATACCACCACGGTAGTACAAAGACAATTCCGAGCAATACCGAGGATGACTATTGACCATGGTAGTACTTGGTAGTACTATGTGTGTGTCGGGTGTGAGTGTCACACCTGAAACCAAAAAAGCCCTGCCGGGTGGCTAGACCCGACAGAGCCGAAGACAAGCCTTACAGCGGAAGGCCTATCAGATGACCATTCTCTTCTCCTTCGACGCGGTTGTCCAGCCTAACGCCTTCGGTGCCGGCCTCATCTCTCCGCCCGCCGCCTCCGCCAAGCTGAACCCCGGCCGCCCCGCCCGGGTCGAGGGCCCCACCGACGCCGACCGCATCGCCTGGTACTTCCGCGACGAGATTGCCGCCGCCAACGCGATCATCGAGGCCGACGCCGAGGAATACGAGTTCATCGCCGCCCTGCACAACGGCCGGTTCCACGCCTGAGAACGAACCGAGGGGGCCGGGGAACCGGGCCTCCCGCACTCGCCGGAGGGCATGCCGATGACCTGCAACGCGACGAACCATCCCCGGACCGTGGCGGAGATTTTCGACACGATCCTCGCCGGAGAGGCCGAGCGTGCTCGGCTCGAAGCCGCCTATCCCGCCTGAAGCCACGCCGGGCGCTGCAACCGCCCGGCCTTCCCTTCACGTCATTGATCATCCACACGTACTTGGTTACCGGGCGTTTAACCGCTTGCCCGTGGCGTCTGACACCGCCGCTCGTGTAAAACTCCTGTCATGGATGGCAAGCCGCCCACATACGAGGAACTCCTCGAACTGACTCGCCTCCAGGCCCGTCAGATTGAACAGCTTCGCGCCGAGGTGGAACGGCTCAAGACCGAGTTGGAGCAGTCCAGGAGGGCGGGCAAGCGGCAGGCCGCCCCATTCTCCAAGGGCACGCTCAAGGCGGACCCGAAGCGGCCGGGACGCAAGGCTGGCCACCCGCCCAGCCATCGATCCGCATCGCCGCCGGAGCAGGTCGATCGCACCATCGAGGTTTCGCTGCCGCCGGATTGCCCGGAATGCCAAACGTCGTTGAGCGAGGCTCCGGTCACAATCCACGACCAGTATCAGATCGACCTGCCCGAGCCCAAGCCGGTCGTCACCCGCTTCCGCATCCCGGTGGCCCGCTGCCCGGCCTGCGACCGACGGATTCAGGGACGCCACCCCGAGCAGACCTCCGATGCCCTGGGCTCGGCCGCCGTCCAGTACGGCCCGCGCCTGCTCGGGTTCGCCGCCGACCTGAAGCATCGCCTGGGCGTCTCGTATCGCAAATGCTCCTCGGTGCTTCTCACCCTCACCGGCCTGGTCGTCGCCTCGGCGGCCCTGGCTCGCAGCGGCCATCGCCTGCGCAAGCTGGCCCAGCCCAGCTATGACCGGTTGGTCGAGGCGGCCCGCCAGAGCGCCGTGCAGCATGTCGACGAGACCGGCTGGAAGATCGGCGGCCGGTCGGCCTGGTTGTGGGTCTTCGCCGACGAGCACGCCACGCTCTACCGCATCCGCCGGAGCCGGGCCCACGGGGTGGTCGTCGAGGTGCTGGGCGAGGAGTTCGCCGGGATGCTCGTCAGCGACTGCTTCCTGGCCTACGACCCGCTCCCCTTCGCCAAGCAGAAGTGCCTGGCCCACCTGCTCAAGTCCTGCCGGGAGATCGAGGCGGCCAAGACGCGGGGGGCGGTGCGGTTCAGCCGCCGGGTGGCGGCGCTCCTGCGCAAGGCGATGGCGTTGAAGCGTCGGCGGGGGGCGATCGGCGATCGGGGCTATGCAGGGCTGCGCGGCAAGGTCCACGCCGAGTTGGATCGGCTGCTGGCGGGATGCTACACCGACCCGGACAACGCCCGGCTGGCCCGGCGGCTGCGCAAGCAGCGCGAGCACCTGCTGCGCTTCCTCGATCATGATGAGGTCGACGCGACGAACAACCTGGCCGAGCGTGAGATCCGCCCGGCGGTGATCGCGCGGAAGCTATCGGCGGGCAACCGGACCGAGGCCGGGGCGGAGACGCACGCGGTGCTTGCCAGTGTGCTGCGGACCTGCCGACGCCAAGGCATGGACATCATTCGGTCTCTGGGGGACATGCTCCGCCAGGGGCGAGGCCATCTCGTCCCGTTCGCCCACCTTGCCCCCGACAAGCCCGTCCTCGGCCCATCGGCCTCGCCATGAGCGGCGAAGACCTGGGACGTGAGATTCACGATGCCGTCACGAGGCTGGCTTGGCCCACGTCGCGGTTCCGAGTCCTCGCCGACAGCGAGGCGTCGGTGGTTTGGCGGAGTGTCGAGACACGCTTTGTGGTCGAACCGCGAAGCGGATGGTGGTGGTCTTGGTTCCGACCCGAGCCTGTCACCGCCCACTACATCGGGGGGTCGTCCTACGCCTATCGCTACATCACCGATGTCGTGCCCTCGCATTCGGACCTGCTGTGGCTGATCGCGGGCGATTGCCTGGACCGCTCGTTTGTGGTCTGCGAGGGGGACATTGGGGACATCCGCGATGTCATCGGCGAGTGCTACGGATTCGAGTACTACATCGTGCCGAAGGACCTCAACTGGCTCCTCTGCGAGAACCATCACGACGTCTTGATCGCCGTCGGCGATGAGATCCAAGACCGCTTGCTCGACATGGCATCACGCCATCCGGAGGCGTTCGACCTGCTGCGACCTCCAGGCGAATAGACAACCGCACTCGGTAAACTCATACATCCACACCACTCCCGTCTCGAATCGGCCCGGACTGCGAGGGCCGTCGCGGTTTGACGTGTGAGTCATATGCACGGGTGCGATCGAGCAAAACCTGAACAATCATATTTCCAAGCTTGCAATTGCCGTTGTGGGGACGATACTCTCTGGTATCCCCCTCTGATCCTCCACGCCTGGGTCGATGCCGCCCCGGGCGGGATCACTCGACGACTCGAGCCCCGTCCCTTCCCTCCACACGAGGCGGTGTGGGCCATGACAGACCATTCGGCGGCCCACGACGGCCCCTGCGATCCCGCGCTGTTGCAGAGGCTGCGGGACGCTTATCGGATCGTGGCCGAGGTGGCGCAAGAGTTGGCCCATTCGGAGGACGTCCCGCATCCTATGCGTCGGGACCTTCACCGGACCTCCTCGCAGATCTTGTTCGCATTGCAGGGGCGGCCCGATGATCACCATTCCTGGGCGGAGGTCGCCCCGGCCGTGATGCGGCGGGTTGGCAAACGGCTCACGATCCCGGAGATGTTGCTGAGGGAGGGGGTAGACGACCCGCAACGGCTCGCCCGCCTGTTGCTGCGTGCACTCGACTGGGAATTGCCCGGGTGAGCACCGGCCGCGGTCGAGTCGGTGGAGGTGCCCCGACCCGATCGCCTGCTCGCGTTCGCCATCCGCCCGAGGCCCTGGGCCGAGCTGCCTGAGCCTGTCGCCTGGGGCGAAGCGACGGTCATCGTGGTCATCCGGCTGATCGAGGGGACGGCCATCCGGTCGATCCCCCGCCCCGCCAACAACCGACGCCTCGGCCGGGACGAACCGGGTCGAGGCGTCAGCGTCCGGGGAGGACTCGACAACTGTCCCACGCCCCGAAACGATTCGCAACCTCCCGGAACATCAAAGGGCCGGCGCCATCTCCCCCCCGGGATCGACGCCGGCCCGATGTGTCCGTCGAAAGAGGCGGGATCGACGAACGATTTGATCGTAACCAACGAGACTGTCGCCGGGCGAGCGGATTCCGTACGATCGCCATCATTATGGACGACGAACTCCAATCCAGGGCCGACCGCATCCTCGATGAGAACATCGAGTTGATCGAGTCGTACTGGGCCGCCCGCCAGGGCATGGGGCGGCGCTACGTCGAGGTCTCGGAGGTGCCCCGCCCCGACAAGCTGCTCGCGTTCGCCATCCGGCCGAGGCCCTGGGCCGAGCTGCCCGAGCCTCAGTCCCCTGGGATGAAACGATGATCGTCGTGGTCATCCGGCTATTCGAGGGCACGGCCGTCCGGTCGATCCCCTGCCCCGAAGTTGACTGACGCCGGAAGACGCCAACCAACACGACGACGATGGCAGCGTCGTCGATGGATCGCCGGGCGACACGGCCCGCGAATACTAAAGGCCGGGCGGCGCGTTTGCCCTCGCACCGCCCGGCCCCGAGATTTGCCGCCAACAGGATCAGCGACGGGCGCAGTGTCGTCGACGCCGAGGTCGGCTGCAAGTGTTCGAAACATCAAGGTCGACGACACTCCCGCAGAGGCGGATCGGCCCTCGTGGGCCCTCGGGGTCAGACATCAGATTAGACGCTTCTGGACTGCCGGATTGAGATCGCACGCGGGGCGAACCGGCGGCCGGGGCGGAGAGAGACGCCACCGGACGGGAGCACGGTGACGCACCCGACGCGAGTACGCCCCGGGCAGGACTCGCCACCCCTCGGTGGCACGTCGACGTGTCTCCGCGAGGAAACGGCGGGCTATCGACCGTTCTATACACGGCCCCTGACGCTTGTCGAGGGAGCCGGATCAAATTACCAGACAAATGTCATATATGTTGGCTTTCGGCCGCAAATCATCGGCGATGTCGAAGCTTTTCTCTGAATTGTTTAAGAGGTGGCCGAGGCCCGCTCATGCTCGCCCACCAGGCGAAAAGCGAGGTCGCGGAGGAAGCGATCGGGCGACGGCGGTGCAGGCTCGCAGTTCGCGGAGATACTCATGGTCGGGATATCCGTGGGGACACGGTATCGGCTAGATCCTTGCGACCAGTGCATGCACACGAGCACGAATCATATCGGATGAGCGGCGTATGTGGCTATAAAGGAAAGTCGTCGGTCACCAGTGCGGCACCCGGTCCACCATCCCCGTCCGGATCGCGTCGGTGACCAGTTCGGGGTCGAGATCGTCGAGGGCCCCCTGCCCCAGCTCGAACTCGATCGCCCTGACCACCTCGCCGTAGTCGGACCGGTCGTCGGGGTCGAATACCCTCCCGCCGCAGATCCACCGCTTCATGGCGAACCGGTGCGCGTACCCCCAGACGAACCGGCGGAGCATCGCTTCCTCATCCCAGGCCATCCGTGGTGCCCTCCCCTGCCCCGCTGGGTCCGTGGCGTTCTCATGGCGTCCTTGTGGCGGCCCCGGACGCACCAGAGGCCCACGGGCCTACAGGCCCCCATGCCCGCGATCCCCAGGGCCTACAGGCCCACGGGCCCCTGATACCGTGCGCCTGGAAGCCCGCGAGCACAGAGTCCCATGTGCCCGTGGTGCCGCGTGCCCGAAGGCAGCAAGGCAGGTAGGCCCGCGAGCCCAAAGGCCGGCGTGCCCCGGATCCTCACAGCTCCAGGACCCCAGGGTCGGCGATCCCCGAGGCACCGGGGCCCGAGGGCTCATGATACTCCGGGCACGCAGACCCGGGGGCACTCGATCCCCGGGGCTCACAGGCCCAGGAGCGCACAGGCCCACGGTTCGGCGGGCCTATGGGCCTACAGCACCCCGTGCCCCCGATACTGGGGATCTGCAGGCCCGAGGGGCGGCAGGCCCACGGGCAGGTGGGCCCGGGTGCCCGAAAGCCTAAAGGTCGCGGTGCCCGCGATCCGATCGGGAATTGCAGGAGGATCCACGCCCATGCGGTCGATCGCGCTCATCTCCGAAAAGGGCGGGGTCTCGAAGACCACGACCGTGCTCAACCTCGCGGCGGCCCTGGCGAGGAAGGGCAAGCGGATCCTCGTGGTCGATTGCGACCCCCAGGGGAACTCCAGTTACGTCCTCCTGGGCGGCGAGAAGCCACGACAGCCGACGTTGTTCGAGGTCGTGACGGGGGAGAGCAGGGCGGTCGAGGCGATCGTCCCCACCGGGTTCGACGGGGTGGACCTGATCCCCGCCGACGCCACCCTGGCGGACGCCACGGTCGTGCTCGCCACCGAGGTCGGGCGTGAACGTCGCCTGCGGGCGGCACTGGAAGAGGTCGAAGGGGATTACGACGTCGTCATCCTCGACACCGCGCCGACGCGGTCGATCCTCACCACGAACATCCTGAACTACGTCCAGGAGCTGATCGTCCCGTTCACGCCCGGCCTGTTCGGCGTGCTCGGCCTCGGCCAGCTCCAGGACGACGTCGCCCAGGTCCGGCGGTTCCTCGAGAACAAGTCGCTCCGGATCGGCGGCGTGATCATGACCCAGGTGGACAAGAACAACGTCCACAAGGACCTCGAAGCCCAGCTCCGGGAGTTGTTCGGCGACCTCGTCTTCAAGACCCGGATCCCCAGGTCCATCAAGATCGAGGAAGCCCACGCCCGACACGAGTCGGTCCTGACCTACGCACCCACCAGCAACGGGGCCGTCGCCTACAAGGCATTGGCCGAGGAGATCCTGACCAATGGCGAACGAGCGAAAGACCGGGTCGGCCATCCCCGCCGGGATCCTCAGGCCCACGACGCAGCTTGAGGAGCGGGTCGAGCCGGAGCAGGGGGGCGACATCGCCCCCGCCGTCGAGGACACCGCCCAGGCCGAGGCTCGGACGCCCCGCAAGGCACGCAAGGTCACCAAGTCCCCCGGCGAGAAGCTGGAAGGCCGCCGCCTCTATCTGTCCAAGGGCGTTCACTTCCGGCTGATGATGCTGGCCTACCAGCGGGGCAAGAACCTCTCCGAGATGGCGGAGGAGGTCCTCGACAAGAACCTGCCCAAGTACGACGTGAACCGCGTCGGCTGACGACCCTGGCACCAGCCGTCATCGTGCCAGCCCGACCGATCCGCTTCGCGGCTCCCCGCAGCCTGGGCAAAGGGCCGGACGGTCATCCGGGCCCCCTGCAGGCCGATTCCGTGCGCACAGCCGGTCGTAGCTTAACAAAGGGCCTGGG
>CBDIHP010000012.1:0-35768 GCA_965279195.1 Isosphaeraceae bacterium | reverse complement strand
GGCAACGGCACGCTCGGCTACACGATGTACCGGCCGGAGGACGACCGGTTCCTGCACACCCGGAGCTGGCTGCTCAACTGCATCGCGTCGCTGCTCGGAGGCACGCTGGCCGAGGAGATCATCTACGGCGAGTGGAGCGACGGCGCCACCAGTGACCTCCAGCGAGCGACGCAGATCGCCCGCAAGATGGTCGCCGAGTTCGGCATGTCCACCCGCCTCGGCCGGGTCTCCTACCAGCAGGACGGCCGTTCCGCATTCCTGCCCGGCGGCGGGGCCAACTCCGACGGCTGGAGCGAGCAGACCGCCCGCGAGATCGACGAGGAGGTCCGCCGCGTCCTGGCCGAGGCCCAGGCGGCCGCGACCGCCATCCTCAACACACGACGCGCGGTCCTCGTCGAGGTCACGCATCTGTTGATGGAGAAGGAGACCATCGACGCCGCCGAGCTTCAGGAGATCCTCGACCGCAACCGGCCCTGATCACGCGGCCGGGGGCGCGTCGGGCGAGACCTTCGCCGGACGCGCCTTCGGCTTTCGATGCGTGCGAATGTCGCCCGAACGCCGTCCATGGCCCAGCATGCGTTCGAACCGCAGCGACTGCTTGCCCTCGGTCATCCGCCCGGCGAGCCGGTCGAAGGCGAGCGCCGTCTCGGCCGCGATCGACAGGCCGATCGAGAGCATCGTCGGGTAATAGATCAGCCGATACGCCACGTAGGACGAGAGGAAGAAGGTCGGCTTCGAGTTGGGCTCGGCATAGCCGGCGTTGACGAGGTAGATCCAGAGGAAGAGGCAGCATAGCGCCCCGACCATCATCACGATCACCGAGATCAGTCCAACGAGGGCCTGCAACGCGATGATCGTGCCCGCGCTCGTCGCCATGGCTCGGGTCGTGCTGTTGGTGCTGAGCGAGATCCGCACGCCGAGCGCCGTCAGCGTGAATCCCAGCACGGCCAGGCTGAGGAGCAGGTCCAACAACCTCGCCCAGTAGCCGGGGTTGAAGGCGGTGGTGACGGACCAGGCGAAGAGCGCGGCGAGCAACAGCCAGCGCATCGCGTGCAGGTTGCCCCGGATCTTCGCCCGGATGATCTGCTTGCCGTCGAGCGGGCTGGTGAGCAGCGCGTCCCAGGTGCCGCGTTCGCGTTCCGAGGCGATCGAGACCGACGCCCGAAGCGCGAGGATGCCGACGATCAGCCACATGACGGCGATCGCGGGAATGCCGTAGACCCGTTCGAGGACGTCCGCCAGTTCATGCCCGCCCGACCAGATCGGCGAGCCCAGGGCATCCCACGCATCCAGGCCGAGCAAGACGACCGGCCCGACCGCCAGCCAGGCGATCAGGAGCGCGACCAGCCATCGCGAGACCCGGCCGAAGGTCGCGACCCGGTCGACGTGCAGCTCCTTCCAGAGCATCGGGTCGTCCTCGTCGACCTCGGGGACCCGCCAGCGCCTCGACGCCTGCCGGCTCGTCGCCGTCGTGCCCCCCGCCAGCCGCACTCGCTTGCAGGCGATCGCGAAGGAAATCCCGCCCATCGCGAGCCAGATGAGCGAGGAGACCAGGCATTCGCGGGGGTCGTCGGAGAAGGCCAGGGTATCCAGCCCGGCGAACGGGTTGATTGGCAGGAGCCAGTCCGACGCGATGGGAGAGGCGACGAGGAGGAGCGTGAGGATATATGTCCCCAGCAATGCGTCGCGGCTGCGCCTCGACCACGATGAGGCGGCCAGAGCCAGGCCGGAGCTGCCGAGCGAGATCGCACAGAGGAACGCGAAGGCACACGCCTGGGTCGCCAGCGAGAACCCGGCCAGCCAGAGCAGGAACGCCAGGAGCGGCCAGGCGATGAGATAGACCTGGAGCAGCAGCGAGAATCGCCCCGCGAGCCGGCCTGAGAGGATCTCGGCGGCGGAGAGCTTCGTCGTCAGTAGCAGGGCCAGCGTCCCTCGCTCGCGCTCGCCGGCGATCGCCCCGGCGAGCAGGGCGGGGGGCATGACCAGGCCGACGAACAGCAGGCCGCCGATGAGGGTCGCGACCGCCCCTCGCAGCACGTCGTAGGGTTGGAAGCCGGGCATCGTCCGTTCGAGGATGGCCCATATCGCGAGCGTCATCAGCAACACGACCGAGGCGATCACCGCGGCGACCGCCCGGCCGAGGAAGATCCAGCCCCGGGAGCTGGCCCGGCGGCACTCCGAGGCCGCGAGCGGGCCGAAGCAGAGGTCGAGGGTTGTCCCGACGAAACTAAGATTGTTCATCGGCGAATTC
The DNA here is from genome assembly GCA_965279195.1 of Isosphaeraceae bacterium. Classification (GTDB taxonomy): domain Bacteria; phylum Planctomycetota; class Planctomycetia; order Isosphaerales; family Isosphaeraceae; genus CBDIHP01. The sequence continues at coordinate 33,517 of CBDIHP010000012.1, read as the reverse complement.
TTCCGATCCGAGTTCGCGGACCGCGCAGGCTTCTTTCGCCCCCAGGGTCCGCAGCAGCAGCAGGCTGATGATCGGGTACACCGAGCCGACGATGGCCCCGCCGATGGCGAACGCGGGCATCAGGTCGCCCATGATCCGGAGCATCTGGAGCTCCATCGCCGAGTTCGGGTTCCCCTTGCCGTCCTTCTCGGCCGCCTCCAGCGAGGCGATCCGCTTCTGGTTCGCTTTCGCCTGCTCCGGCATGACGAGGGCGATGCTCGCGCCGGTGCCCACCCATGTGAAGATGAGCCCGATCGCCGCCAGCCGGATCGCCGCCACCCGGGCCCACTCGTGAAGGCCGACCAGCCCGAAGCCGGTGACGATCATCGCGACGTAGATCAGCATGGATCCGAGCATGTTGAACCAGGTGAAGGCCCGGACGGTCGGATCCTTCATCGAATCGAAGTTCATCTGCTCCATCTGAGGCCGGGGGGCCGACTTGAGCTTCTCCCGGTCCGCGCGAAACTGGTCCCGCACGGCCGGATCCGTCGCCGCCTTCTCCTTCGCTTCGAGTTCCTTGTCTTGCCTGGCGATCTCGGCGTCGAACTTGGCTTGGGCGGTCTTGGTGAATTCCTGGATCGCGGGCAGCGACAGGTTAGCGACCACGCCGCAGAGCCCGAACATCAGCAGGATGAACCCGAAGATGATGTTCAGGATCCCCAGGGTTTTGGGGATCTGCGGCCTGGCCTTGTAGCCGTGGATGTAGTCGGACATCGGGAAATCCTTGCCCAGCCGGTCGGGGTTTGAGTGGGTAATCGGTCTCGGAGGCGGATTATTGCGCGTTTTCCGATCCGGGTCAGCGCCTCGGCAGCCGGGTCTCGAAACGATTGCTGACGCCCCGGGGGTCGTCGGGCCGTTCGACGGGGCCGCCCAGGCTGATGACGATGGTCACCGGCGATGCGCCGTCGGCCTCGATCGCACCGAGGCGGGCGTCGTCGGCGACCACCTTCACCTGCCCGCCGCCCCGGGGCTCGCCGTCCACGAACCGGTGCGAGAACACCCCGCCGGCGCCGACGATGTTGACGAACCAGAGCGAGCCCGAGACCGGCAACGAGTCCCCCCCAGCGGACCTCGACCGGGACCTCGACCATCCGCCGGCCCAGGGGCGCCGTCAGCCTCGGCCTCCCGGCGAGCTTGAGGATCTCGGCGACCTGCCCGGGCGCCCGGCCCGGCTGCTCGATCCGGTTCTCGACGGCCCGCGACGTACCAGGATTTCTGCAAAGCCTGATCGGCCAGCCGCCGGGCATGGCCGTCTGGCGCCTTGCCTTCGAGGGTGGCGGTCGCACGCCCCGGATCGAATCTCACCCGGACCTCGGCCAGCCCCGGCAGTTTTGCGAGCGAGGCAAGGAGCGACCGCTCGACGGGCTCGCGATCGAAGGCCAGGGCGGGGCGGACCCCGACGAACGGGTCGGGGCCGAGGTCCGTCGCGGGGTGTTCGTCGGTCGGCTTGCCGGCGTCCTCGGGCTCGGTCCGGAAATTCCCGCCTAGCCGGAGGTACTTGCCCGGCGTCGCCCCGGTCGCCCATTCATCGACGTTCCCGAACGTGTGGATCAGGCCCCACGTATTGGCCTGGAAGCCCTCCTTGCCCGTCGGAGATGCGGGGGCGGTGCTGTCGATCGCCAGGGAAGGCTCGGGGCCGATGAGGTTGGCGCCCCTGGGATGGGTCGGCTCGGTGCCCCACCAGAAGCGGGTGGTGCGGCCGGCCCGGGCGGCGCGGAACCATTCCTCGGAGGTCGGCAGTCGGAACCGGAGGCCAGGCGCGTCGGGGCTGTTCAGGGCCGAGGCTACGCGTCCCGCCTCGTCGGCGTTGAGCCCGACGGCGGGTTGGTCGGGGGCCTCCAGGTTGAACTCGTCGGAACGCCCTCGCTTCGGGTCGTACGTTTTCATCAACGCCCGGACCTGGGCGTTGGTCGCCTCGGTGGTCGCCAGATAGACCGGCGACCCCTCCGCCGGGCCGATGTTCGCGAACCGGAACCCCTGCGGGCCGGGCTGGGGGATGACCCGGTTCTCGGGGCCCAGCGGCTTGCCCCAGCCGAACGGCCCCGGATCGTCCTCCGCGGTGTTCACCGGGGTGCGGGGGAAGTCGCTGGTGTCCAGGAGGAGCCGATTGGAGATCGCCAGGCCGCCTTCGCCCGCGAGCACCTCGACCGCCACGCGGACACGCTCGCCCGGGAGGTTCCGGACCGACTCGGCCGGGACCTCGACGAGCATCGACCTCGAACCGACGGAGCTATTGGCGTCGCGCTTCGAGAGGACGCGGCCGTCGGGCAGCGTGAGCCGGTAATCGACCGGCGTGCGCTCCTGGGGGCGGTTCCCGGCCCAGTCGGTCGTCAGTTCGATCCGGAAGGCGTCCCCCTGCCCGAACGTGCCCGAGATGAGACCGGCGGGGTGGTCGCCCCGGCCGAGGGTGACCCCTTGCTGGCCGATCGCGGGGTCGGCGAGGAGGGAGAGCGCGATGGATCCGAGCGGGATCAACCAACGTCCGGGCATGGATGCGTCTCCGGGTTCGGGATACCGCAGGTAGTGTCCCCCGGCGGCGGATCGGAGTCCAGCGCGAGGAACGCAATCCGACTCGCCGTCGACTCGTCCGTCGGCCGGCCGCTGTCGTATGATCGGGGTGGAGGATTTCATGCCGCCGCTGTATCGCATGCCGATCGTCTACGTGATCCTGATCGTCGCCGGGGCCGCCTGGCTGGCGTTCGGCCCGCGCGCGAAGGTGTCGGTCGTCGAGCCCGAGGCGGTCGCCGAGGTGACCGCCCCGCCCAAGGCGATCGAGCCGTCTGCCGCCGAGACGCCCCCGGCCGACGGCATCCTGCGGACCCGGGACGGCCTGAGACGGAAGGTGCTGGTTACCGCGCTCGAACTCGACCCGCTGGATTCCCCAGACGGCGGCAAGCCGCTCGGCAGTCCGCTCGACTACTTCTCCACGTGGTTCCTCCAGGGCGAGTGGCCGGATGGGCAGAAACCGATGCGATTCCAGATCGGCGCGGGGAAGGGTCCGGCCGTCGGCTGGGTGCCCACGTCGGGGGTCATCGAGTGGGACACGAGGCTCCTGGCCACACCCACCGCCCGCGCCGGCCGGCCCTCGCTGGTGCTCTATGAGAAGGAAGAGTGTGCCCGCGCGCGAGGAGACGGCGTAGCCTGCCCGACGCACAAGGGCGGCTGCCCGACCCTCGGCGAGGAACGCGCGGGTCAGGCGGCCTTCGCCGGCGGGTTCCCGATCCTGCGAACGGTTCGAAATGGTCGGACGACGGTGTACGAAGTGGCCAGCCTGGTGAAGCAGGAGGGGGCGATCGGGCCGCCGAAGCAGATCCCGCCCGAGTTGCTGTCGCAGATCCGTCAGGTCTCGATCGCGTTCGTGATCGACACCACCGCGTCGATGCAGGCGACGATCGATCGGACCCGCGAACTGGCCCGGAAGCTCAAGGACGACGTCCGGCAAAAATATCAGGATGTGACCCTGAAGCTCGCCCTGCTCGAGTACCGCGACACCAGCCCGAGTTACGGCTACGTGACGCGGCTGGCGTCCCCCTTCGCCGACCCGGTCGGTTTCGAATCGGCCCTGAATGTCCTCCAGGCGGCGCGGTCGGGCGATGGGTCGATTGACGAGTCGGTACTCGACGGCCTCGCGGCGGCGTTGCCGGGCGGGGACGAGTCGATCCTCGAATGGCCGTCGGGCCGCAAGGGCGAACTCGCGACCAAGCTCGTCATCCTGATCGGCGACGCGCCCGACCACGCGAAGGACCTGGCCCGCGCGAAGCAACTGGCCCGGCGGGCGCGGGATGCGGGGGTGACGATCGCCACCGTGGATGTCGAGCGGGGCAAGGGTCTGCTGTCGCGCGGGGAGACCCGCCGGCTCAAGGAGCAATGGACGACTCTGGCTGCCGAGTCGTTCCGGCCGCTGGATCCCGGGGCCCAATTCTCCCGGCCGATCGAGCCGGTTCGGCTCACCCTGAATGACCTGAGCACGCTCACCGGCCGGCTCGACGACCTGATCGCCGCGCGGGTCGAACGGGCCCGGACGCTCGCGGCCATCGCCCAGGCCGATGCCGAGAACCGACTCGGGGAGTACGTGAATTCCCGGGGGATGACGCTCGATCAAATCGCGCCCGTCCTGGTCGACCTGGGCAAGCAAGGAGTCCGGGGCGGATCGGCCGATCCCCGGACCCGTGGCAGGAAGGCCCCTTCCGTGCGCCGGGGCTGGCTGCCCCAGGCGGTCGGCGAGCGGGCGATGGTCACGACCGACCTCTTGCTCTCGAAGGCCGAGCTCTTGATTCTCCTGGAGGAGCTCGCCCGGCTCCAGCAGGTCGCGACCGGGGCCGAGGCCGACCGGGAGGAACTGCTGCGGATCGGGACGGCCGCCGCGTCGGGCGAGACCGCATTCCTCGGGTCGGATCGATCGGGCGAGAGCATCGCCCAGATCCTCAAACGTCGGGCCGAACTCCCCGATTCCGGGCCGCAAAGCCTCTTGCGACGCGGCCTCGACGAACTCTCGCAGTCCGACGACGTCACCCGGACTGCACTCCAGGAACGCCTTCGGGCTACGGTCCCCGCGTTGACGAAGATCCTCGTGAAGCAGAACTGGGACGACCCGCGCTCCCTCTTCCCTGGCCTCGCGGTCGTCCCATATCGCCTGGTGGATTTCTAGTCCTCAGCCGTAGGGTGCGCTGCGACGCGTACCTTACGAGGAGAGGGAAGTGTACGGTCAGTCGAGGGGCTTGATCCAGATGTTGCGGAACTGGACGAGGTTGCCGTGGTCCTGGAGGAGGAGGGGGCCGGGGGTGCCTTCGTCGTTGGAGTCACCGCCGGGGGTTTTGACGATCTCCCTGTCGTCGATGATGGTCTTGCCGTTCTGGACGACCGTCAGGCGGGCCTTCTTCACGACCTTGCCGTCCTTGACCTCGGCCGAGTGCAACGTCACGTCGTAAGTCTGCCACTGGAGCGGAGGCAGGCAGGCGTTTTCCGAGGGGATGATCTGCTTGTAGATCGCGCCGCAGTCATTGTCCTGGAGCGCGAGGCCGTAGGAGTCGAGGACCTGGAGCTCGTAGATGCCCTGGAGGTACACGCCCGAGTTGCCCCGACCCTGGCCCTTCGCCTTGGGCATGTAGGGGACGTTGAACTCGACGTGGAGCTGGAAGCTCTTGAACTTGTCCTTCGTCTTGATGTCGCCCCTGCCGGGGGCGACCTGGAGGACGCCGTCCTTGAAGGTCCAGGGGGCGGGCTTCGTCCCTGACTTGTCGGTCCAGCCTTCGAGCTTGCCGCCGAGCAGGGCCTTGGCGCCCTCGGGCGGCGCCTTGCCGAGGGTCGATTCGCCAGCGACGGCGGCGAGCGCCGGTGCGGCGAGGAGCGTGGCGGCGATCAGCGCGCGACGGATTTTCATGGCGGAATGTCCTGGTGGGTCGCCTCGGCACGTGACTTGGGTGGGAACCGCCAGTCTAGCCGACGGGCCCGCGGGCACAAGCCACCCGGCCGGCCGTTTCCTGCCAATCTGCGGAGAAGGCCGAGAGCCCCCGACCCGCCCAGGTCGCGGCGGGGCGAGCGCCATCGACGCACTCTGGGCCCTCTGATCGCGTCACGGCGGGTTCGCGACTCTTGAGGTTTCACAGACTTCTCATCTGGGTTGACAGGCTGGGTAGGTCCATTATAATTGGCCGTGCTGGCAATCTTGGTAATTTCGCTAGATTCCGCAGACTTTAGCGGCATGGGCGGATCGGGCTGTCGGACCGAGTTGCTGGCTCTTTCCTTGACGGGGGGCGACCCTCGCGGAAGGATGGGGCAACCAGGAGACCGCCGTCGAGGATCGAGGGCGGCCAGGGGTTGGCAAGGGAGCGACCAGGCCCAGGCGCTCGCAAGATGGGGCGGACGCGACCATGAAGACAGTGTTCACGACCGGCGAGGCGGCGAAGATCTGCAAGGTCAGCCAGCAGACGATCATCCGCTGCTTCGACTCGGGGCAGCTCCGGGGCTTCCGCGTCCCGGGATCGCGTTTCCGGCGGATCCCCCGCGAGGCGCTCTACCGCTTCATGAAGGAGAACAGCATCCCGACCGACGCCCTCGAGAGCGGGCGGCGCCGGATCCTGATCGTCGACGACGACCAGGCGGTCGTGGATCTCATCTCCGACGTCCTCACCAACGACACGCGCTTCGAGCACAAGTCCGTCAACAACGGCTTCGGCGCGGGGATGCTCGCCAAGGAGTATCACCCAGATCTGATCATCCTCGACGTCATGCTGCCCGATATTAATGGGCAAGCCGTCTGCGAGCTGATCCGCCAGGATCCGACGATGTCGGACATCAAGATCATCTGCATCTCCGGGATGATCGAGGAAGACAAGATCGCCGAGCTGAAGGCCTCCGGCGCCGATGACTTCCTCAACAAGCCGCTCGACATCGACGAATTGATCCGGCGAGTCTGCTCGCTGCTCGACATCGAGACCGTCACGGCCGACTGAGGCCGGGGCCGTCCCGGACGCGAAATCTCCCCGCCCGGCGGATCCCGTCGGGCGGCGCCTTTGCGCCCCGGCACGACCGCGCGGATTCGACTCGGGCGTCCCTGTCCGACGGGAAGGAGCCCGGATCGGTGCGTGCCACCTCCGACCATCGCCTCAGCCCGAGCGATTTGCGCCGATCGCTCGAGCGGCTCCGCGCCCTGCCCATCCGACCCCTGACCGCTCGGATCACCCTCGACCGCGAGTCGGACCCCGACTCGGCGGTCGCACCCATTTCCGACAAGGCACTCGATCCGCGGACGCTCGACCCCGGCTGGCTCGCCGGCGGCGGGTTGGCCCAGCCGCTCCCCCTCCTGGAGCAGGCCGCCTGGTGGCAGGCCCCGCATGGCTGGCAAGGGGAACTCCTCGACCGGCTCTGGCGGAACAGCATCGCCTGCGGCTTCGCCGCGCGTCGGCGGGCGAAGGAACTCCAGGCGGCCGACCCGGACCGGTTCCTCCGGGCGGGACTGCTCAAGAACCTTGGACTCTGGACCCTTGCGGCGGTCGACCTGGGCCGGGTCCTCGACTGGGCCCGCCTCCCGGACGATCCGTCGCGGGAGGCCGCCGAGCGTGAATGGCTCGGCTCCACCCTTGGGACGCTCGGGCGGAATTTGGCCATCCGCTGGAAGCTCGACCGGCTCGCGACCGAGGCCGCCTGGCTGGGGGACGACCCGACGGGCCGGCTTGCGGTGCTTTCAAAGGAGCCGGCCGAACTCGAACTGCTCCGGGACGCCTTCACCCTGGTCGACCAGACCCCCTGGTCGCTCGCGACCGGGATCCCGACCGAGGCCGGTGCGCACTCGGCGAGGGCCCGGATCCTGATCGCCGAGGTCCAGGCCAGGGCGGGCGAGCCGTTCGTCGCCGCCGACGCCTCCCCGCGCGAGGAGATGCTCACGAGGCGGCAGGCCCGCCTGATCCTCGATCTCCGGGCGTCCGAGCGGGAACGGCTGGCGCAGAAGCGTCTGATCGGGGCCGTCGAGTCCGGCACGCCGGGGGAGGGCCTGGAATCGTGGGCGGACCGGGTCGGCCGGGCGTTCTGCGAGGACGAGTCGATCGCCACGGCCCGGGTTGTGATTTCGGGGAATAAAGCCAATTCCGAGGACGGCCGCCGGCCGGGTCGGGTGATCCCGCTGGGGCAGGTGGGGTCGGAGCCTCCCATTGCGGAAGTCCAGCTCTGGCCAACGGATGCGTCGCCTGACAGCCTGTACCACATCCGCTCCCTGGAGACCGCCTGGGACGCCTGGGCGGCCGAGGTCGGCGAGCGGGATCGGCTCGCGAAGGCACTCGATCTCCTCACCGGACACGTCCGGTCACAGGTCGTCCACGAGGATCGGGAGCGTCGGCAGATCCTCCTGGCCGCCCTGGCCGAGTTCGCGGCCGGGGCCAGCCACGAGATGAACAACCCGCTCGCCGTGATCGTCGGCCGGGCCCAGTTGCTGATGGCCCGGAGCGAGGACCCCGAGGTGGCCCGGTCGCTCAAGACCATCCTCCAGCAGGCCCAGCGGATCAGCAAGATCCTCCGCGACCTGATGTACGTCGCCCGGCCGCCCGAGTGGCGTGACCGCCCGTGTCTGCCCGACGACATCCTCCGCGCCTCCGCCCGGGAGCTCAAGGGCGACGCCGATCAGCGCGGGGTGCGGCTGGTCGTGCCTCAGGCGAACGAAGGCGAACGGCCCACGCGGGTGTGGACCGATCCCGATCCGCTCCGTCATGTCGCGGACACCCTGATCCGCAACGCCCTGGAAGCGACCCCCAAGGGGGGTTCCGTCGTGGTCTCCGGCGAGGTCGACGCCCAGCGGCTGAAGTGGACGGTCCACGACTCCGGCCACGGCCTGTCGGCGCAGGAGGGCCGCCACCTGTTCGACCCGTTCTTCTGCGGTCGGCAGGCGGGGCGGGGCCTGGGGCTTGGCTTGCCGAGGGCGGCGAGGGTCCTGGCCCAGGCGGGCGGGCGGATCGACTGGCACTCGGAGCCGGGGGCGGGGACGACGTTCCGGGTCACGGTCCCGGTCAAGACGGCGACGCCGGTTCCCCCCGACCAGGGCCGGGGGAACGCCGGCGAGACATCGGGCGTGCCCGAGGCCTAGGCAGTCACTGCCGCGCCCGTCATCGAGTCGGCGATGTGGTGACAGTCCTGGCAGAGGAAGGTCACGTTCAGGGGCTCGTCGTACGACCAGTGGTGCCGCTCCAGCCGGGCGCGTCGCCGGCACCAGGTACAGCAATGCGGGCGGTCGATCCAGCCGAGCTGCTCGGCGAGGGCGGCGGCGTAGCGGGCCGACCGCGTCCGGATCCGCCGGGGGCGATCCGGGTCCGAGCTGACCTCCAGGTGGCGGTTGAGGCGGGCGATCTTGGCGTGCTGCCGGTTGCGACGAACCTTTTTCATGATCTGGCACCCAAGCGTGTCAAGGACCGATCGGTCAACACGAGAGCGACGGAATCACGACGGTTCCCAATCCCTCGGCGGAGCCTCGGCGGGCGAGGGCATCCGACCTCGTCTCCTGGACTGCGGCAAGCGGGACTGTCGCGCAATTTTAGGGCAAGAACCGTGCCGGGTCCATCGGACAGCTGAAAATATGCACTTTTGTCGGTTTTTCTGATTCTGTCGATTCTACGGCCTGCGCGGGCGTCGGGTTTGTTCCCGCGTTTTCGAAATCGACGGCCCGACGGCGGGGCCTTGCCCGGGGGGGGCGGGGGTTCTACATTGGTCGCCATCCCGGGGGATGGATGTCGGTCGATGGGGCGTCGCCTCGCGCGAGGCGGCGGTTCCGCCCGTCCGTCGGGAACGGTCGGAGGGTCGTCGTCATGATCCGTTCGGGTTGGATGCGCGTGGTTGGGATCGCCGCCCTGGGCCTGTGGGGGGCGATTGGCTTTGTTCCCGCGGTTCGCGCGGGGGACAAGCCGATGCTGGAGTCGGTCGCGGTCTTCCCGGCCGAGGACATCCACAATCACGCCTCGTGCATCATCGAGTGCCAGAACGGCGACCTCTTCGTGACCTGGTATCGCGGCCACGGCGAGCGGACCTCCGACGACGTCCAGATCTTCGGAGCCCGTTGGCCCAAGGGAGGTTCGGGGTGGGGCCCGCGCTGGGTGATCGCCGACACCCCCGGCTACCCCGACTGCAACCCCGCGGCGTTCTCCGCCCCCAACGGCGACACCTGGATCTTCTGGCCGACGATCCTCGACCATCACTGGGAAGGGGCCCTGCTGAAGTACGCGGTTGCGCACAAATCCGGGCCCTTCCCGAACACCCGCGAGACCTGGCAGAAGGAAGGCGTCCTCCACGTGACGCCCAAGGGCTTCGCCGAGGACATGGCGAAGGAATTGGCCAAGATCGACCGCAAGACGACCAAGTTCCCGGTCAAGCTGATCGACGAGGCCGAGGCCCGTTCCAAGCAGGAGATCTATCAGCGACTCGGCTGGATGCCCCGGGTCCACCCGATCGTCCTGCCCTCGGGCCGCTGGGTCCTGCCGCTCTATACGGACACCTTCTCGGTGTCGATCATGGCGATCACCGACGACCACGGCAAAACCTGGCACGCCTCCAGGCCGCTGATCGGCTGGGGCAACATCCAGCCGGCCCTGGTCCGCAAGAAGGACGGGACGATCGTCGCCTACATGCGCGAGAACGGCCCGACCGACAAGATCCGGGTCAGCTCCTCGAAGGACGACGGCGAGACCTGGAGCCCGGTCGAGTCCACCGAGTTCCCGAACCCCGGCGCGGGGGTCGACGCCATCAACATGACGAACGGTCACTGGGCCCTGATCTACAACGACCGCGAGAAGGGCCGACACACCCTGGCCGTGTCGATCTCCGACGACGAGGGCAAGACCTGGAAGTGGACCCGGCACCTCGAAAACGGCGCCCCCGACTCGGGCTCGTATCACTACCCCTCCCTGATGCAGGCGAAGGACGGCTCCCTCCACGCCTCGTACACACACCGGCCGAAGGGGAAGGGCTCGACGATCCAGCACGCCAAGTTCAATGAGGCGTGGGTCATGGAAGCCGATAGGAAGTAGTCCCGCACGATCCCATTTGATCCGACGAGCAGACAGCAACTGCGATGGCGCTGGGCGAGCATCTCCCGATGCCGCCCTGACCCTGAGACGCTGTACCAGTTGAACGGGTCTCCCGACCCGAAAATCAAATGGTCCGAATCTCAGGTGGGTTTGCGGATGGGTCAGGTGACCCGCCCTGGTGGTTCCGCGTCGAGCGGTGGGGCGGCATCGGGTGACGCTCGCCCATCGCGGGGGAGATTCTCGCTCAGTGCGAGGTAGATACTTGCCCAGCGCACCCACCGGGCTCGCCACGTTGAATTGCAGCCATTCCCTCTACCGCACTGGCACAGTCAGCGGCACACGAGTTGGCTCCAGACAGACCAACACTCTTCCGTCCTAACATTCTCAACAAGCGAGACCGGCCGTGGCTGCACCGACCAGCGACGTGGCGAACGACAAGCCGACCGTGGGCTACTATCCCTGGGTCCTCGTGGGCTTGCTGTGGTTCTGCGGGTTTTTCAACTACGCGGACCGCCAAGCCCTTAGTGCGGTCTTCCCACTACTGAAGGCCGAGTTCGGATTGTCTGACACGCAGCTAGGTTCGCTTGGCACTGCGTTCATGGTTCCGTACGCGCTAGCGGCTGCGTTCGCCGGGTTGGTAGTCGATAGAACCTCGAAAAAGAAGCTCGTGGTCTTCGGACTCGGGTTCTGGAGCCTCATCTGCGTCGCGACCGGGTGGGCCTGGTCATTCTATTCGTTGGTCGGCTTTCGGGCCGCAGAGGGGCTGGGCGAAGCGTTTTACTTTCCTGCGTCCATGACACTCATCGCTGCATTCCACGGTGGTCAGACACGTTCTCGCGCAATGAGTATCCATCAGACAAGCGTTTATTTCGGCATCACGATCGGCGGGATTTTTGCTGCATATCTGGGAAAGACGTTCGGTTGGCGAACCCCATTTTACGGCCTCGGCTGGGTCGGGATGATTTTTGCGGTCGCACTCTGGCCTTTGCTGAAGGAGCCTGGAAGAAGACGTAGTCAATCGGGTGAACCCACGCCCGTGGTGGAGGAGCGAAATTCGGAGCTGGTGGCGACTCGGGGTGCCTGGTATCTCGATGTTTGGAACGTCATCTCTAACCCGGCTGCCTTGCTGCTGCTACTTGTCTTTTCGGGTGCGAATTTCGTCACGGCCTCTTTGTTTACATGGCTCCCGCTGTTCGTTTACCGCAAGTTTGAGATGGACCTGACTGCGGCGGCATTCTACGCCACTCTGTTTATCCAGGGAGGCAGCTTCATCGGGGCCCTGCTCGGTGGTGTCCTCGCCGATTGGTTCGCGCAGCGTTGGGGGGGGGGTCGGGCGGCTGTCCAGGGGGCGGGATTATTAATCGGAGCTCCTTTCGTGTACCTCGTCGCGACGACGACCAATGTTCCGCTCCTGGCAACATCTTTGACCCTAGTAGGGCTCTGCAAGGGATTGTACGAAGCAAACATTTTCGCCAGCGTGTTCGACGTGGTTGTGCCGAGCATGCGCGGAGTTACAGCCGGGTTGATGAACACGCTAGGCTGGGCCCTCGCGTCGATCGCGACGCTGCTCATCGGGATTATCAGCGATAAATACAGCCTGAGCTTTGCCCTCTCACTGACTTCGATCGTTTACGGCGTGGCAGGGATTTCCGCATTGTTCGGCTCCCATTTCCTGGTTGCTCCAAGAGCGATCTCGCGGCTGCAGGTGGATAAGTCCGAGCCCGATCCGGAGTTTTGATCCGGAGGGCTTGAACGCCGCTGGCAATTGTCCGACCATGGTCCGGCCCTCCCAGGTCTCCCATCCAGGAGTGATTCGCCGGTGTCCATGCCGCAGACCTTGCCCGCCTCGACCCGATACCGATGGGCCGCGCGCGGAGATATCAACGCGTTCTTCGGCCTGATGCTCGATAACATCAGCGACATGATCCTGATGGCCACCCTGCTGACGGTGGTCTTCCAGATGCCCCGGGAATTCGTCCTGACCCGGATGATCCCCGGGACCGCCGTCGGCGTGCTCGTGGGCGACCTGATCTACACCGCGATGGCCTTCGGGCTCGCACGCCGCAAGGGGTCGTCGGACGTCACGGCGATGCCCCTGGGCCTGGACACGCCGAGCACCTTCGGCGCGGTCCTGTTCATCATCGGGCCGGCGTTCCTGGCCGCGAAGGGCAGGGGGCTCAACCCCGCCGACGCCGCCCTGCACGCCTGGTTCCTCGGCATCGCGATGATCCTGGCTTCCGGGATCTTCAAGCTCGGCTGCTCGCTCGTGTCGGGCTGGATCCGGAGGCTCGTCCCCCGCGCCGGTCTGCTCGGCAGCCTGACCGCCATCGCCCTGGTGATCATCAGCTTCCTGCCGCTGCTCGACATCGCGGCCATGCCGATCCCGGGATTCCTGGCCTTGCTGCTGATCCTGATCACGCTGACGGCCCGCTGGGAATTGCCCTTCAAGATGCCCGGCGCCCTGGGCGCGGTGCTGGTCGGGACGGTCGTGTACTACGGCCTCAGCTTCGCAGGCCTCGCCCCGGCATTCGGCTCCGAAATGGAGATCCCCAAAGACGGGCTTCGGGCGATCCTGCCGATGCCCATCCAGGAGTGGTGGGTCTGGTTCCAGGCCAACTGGCAGGAGGCGGCCGGCTACCTGCCGGTGGCGATCCCCCTGGCGTTGGCGACCGTCGTCGGCGGCATCGACTGCACCGAGAGCGCGGCCGTCGCGGGAGACGATTATCCGACGGGCAAGATCATCGCGGCCGAAGGGTTCGCGACGATCGTCGGCGGCCTGTTCGGCGGCGTGATCCAGTCCACGCCTTATATCGGCCACCCGGCCTACAAGGCGATGGGCGCCCGCGCGGGATATACCCTGGCGACGGCCCTGTTCGTCGGGGCGGCCGGGACGCTCGGGTTCTTCGACTGGATCTTCCTGCTGCTCCCCAAGGCCGTGGTCTTCGGCATCCTGATCTTCGTCGGCCTGGAGATCACCGCCCAGTCGTTCCACGCGACCCCGGCGAGGCACCTGCCGGCCGTCGCCCTGGCCTGCGTCCCCGCCCTGGCGTACCTGGCGCTGATCGCGCTCAAGAACGTGCTTCCCGAGGTGAAGCCGTTCGCCGAGTTCTCGCCCAATGCGCAGCACTTCATCCAGACGGTGACGATCCTCTCGGGCGGGTTCATCGTGACGAGCCTGCTCTGGGGCTCGATCCTGTCGCACCTGATCGACCGCAAGGTCGTGTCCGCGGTGGTCTGCCTGGTCCTGGCGGCGGTGTTCTCGCTCTTCGGGGTGATCCACTCGCCGTTCGAGAACAGCCCGATCCTGATGCCGACGGAAGTCGCAGCGAAGCTGGAGGCCGAAGGTCGGGCGAAGGCGACGGTCTACCAGCGTCCCCACCACTGGGCCATCGCCTACCTGGTGATGGCCGGGGCCGTCCTCGTGATCGGGAAGTATGGCCGGCTCCCGGACGAGGGGGCGTCGGAGGAACCGATCGCCGTCTGACGCCGTTGCGGCGTGCAAACCCCGGCGGCCGGCGCGGACCGCCGGCCGCCTGCGACATCCGGCCGACGGAATCCGGACCCGCTGGTCCCTTGCGACGGATTGATGTTCTCCAGTAAGAAAGAGGGGGCGCGGGGAGGGATGGCGATCCTCACCGGCTCCCCGATTCGGCTCGGAGATTGCGACTCGGAGCGGGGGCGAGGTCCGGGGCTCCGGGAGTGCCGGTCGCCCCACTCGAACAGCCTGATCCAGCGGGTCTTATGCACAAGGGTGTCGCGGTCAGCCCCGGTGTGGTCGTCGGCGTCGCCCACCGCGTCGACTCCGTCTTCGGGGCCGACGAGGCGCGGGAACTCGCGTCCCCCGACCTCGTCCCGTCGGAGATCGAGCGGTTCGAGCGGGCGGTGGCCCACGCCTCGACCGAGCTGGAGAGCCTCGTCACCAAGGTCGCCCAGCAGCTCGGCCCGTCGGAGGCCGAGATCTTCAAGAGCCACATCCTGATCCTCGGCGACGACTCGTTCCAGGAGAAGGTCCGGGCGATCGTGCGGGGCCGCCGGCTGACGGCGCTCTCGGCCTTGCAGGAGGTCCTGCAATCCTACGCCGCCGGATTCGCCAGGATCCAGCACGACGGATTCCGCGAGCGGCTCGCCGACCTGCGCGACGTCTTCTCCCGGGTGGGCAGCCATCTCACGGTCCAGGGCCCTCTCACCGGCGACCCCGCAGACCCGGAGACCGACCACCACCAGGAGCCGGTGATCCTGGTCGCGACCGAGATCCTCCCCAGCCAGGCCATGAGCCTGGGGAATCTGGCCATCGCCGGGATCGTCACCGAGGCCGGCGGCGGCACCAGCCATGCCGCCATCCTCGCCCGGAGCCGGGGCATCCCCGCCGTCTCCGGGGCCGTCGGTGTCTGCGCGGAAGTCGCCACCGGCGACCAGATCATCGTCGACGGCCGAGAGGGGCTCGTGATCGTCCGGCCCGATCCGGAGACCACCGCCGCCTACCGCAAGATGCAGCGCGAGTTCTTCGACCTGAAGGACCAGCTCGTCCTCAACCGCGACCAGCCGGCGATGTCGGCCGACGGGGTCCAGATCGAGCTCCTCGCGAACATCAACAACGTCTCCGACGCCCGGGCCGCCAGCATGGTCGGGGCCTCCGGCGTCGGCCTGCTCCGCACCGAGTACCTCTTCATCACGCACCAGGACGTGCCCGACGAGGAGGAGCAGTACCAGTACTACCGCCAGATCATCGAGGAGGCCCCCGAGAAATCGGTGACCATCCGGACCCTCGACCTGGGCGGCGACAAGACCGTCCCCTACCTCGGACGCCGGAACGAGGCCAACCCATTCATGGGCTGGCGGTCGATCCGGCTGTCGTTCGAGCATCCCCGTCTCTTCGAACGCCAGATCCGCGCGATCCTCCGCGCCGGCCGGCACGGCCGGGTCAAGATGCTCTTCCCCATGATCACGACCATCGAGGAACTCCGGTATGTGAACCGGATGGTCGAGGAGTCGCGCCGGAACCTCCGGCGGGAGGGGGTGCCCTTCGGCGAGGACGTCAAGACGGGGGTCATGGTCGAGGTCCCCGCCGCGGCCGTCTGCATCGACGCGATCCTGCGCGAGACGGATTTCATCTCGATCGGGTCCAACGACCTGATCCAGTACCTCGTGGCCGCCGACCGCGACAATCCCAAGGTCGCCCACCTCTGCGAGCCCCTCAGCCCGGCGATCTTCAAGGTCCTCCACATGGTGCTCGATGCCTGCCAGCGGACGGGCACGCCCGTGACCCTCTGCGGCGAGATGGCGGGCCAGCCGAGGTCCGTGCTGGTGCTGTTCGGCATGGGGCTGAGGCGGTTCAGCATGAGCCCGGCGTTCGTGCCGACGATCAAGGCCCTGCTGTCCTCCGTCACCACGACCGAGGCCGAGCGGTTCGCGCACCAGGTCCTCCAGTTGAAGACCAGCGAGGAGATCCGGGCGTACCTGACGGGGCGTCTTCACGAGGTCTCCAGCGCCCTGGAGGTCTTCGATACGAGGTGATCGCCCGCGATGGGGGTTGTCCCGGCGTGTTGGGGGACGTACCTTCTCCCTTGAGTCTTCGAAACCTCCCGATCCCTCGCCCCTGTTGGACGACGCATGCTGGGCATCCCCGCACCGACCGAGTTCGACGTCCGCTTCCGGCTCCTCGGCATCCCGGTCCGCGTGCACCCGATGTTCTGGGTCCTGTCCGCCGGCCTGGGGATGCAGGGGACGGGCTCGGAGGTCGTCATCTTCATGGCCTGCGTATTCCTCTCGGTGCTGGTGCACGAGTTCGGCCATGCGCTCATGGTGAAGCTCGAAGGAGAGATCCCCGAGGTCATCCTGTTCTGGATGGGGGGCGTCTGCGTCCACACCCGCGAGCCCCGCAGCCCCTGGCGTCGGCTCCGGATCGTGGCGATGGGGCCCGGCTTCGGGCTGATCCTGTTCGCCCTTGTCCTCGCCCTGGATGTGGTCCTGTATGGGCTCTCGCCGCGCGAGGCGATGCTCGGCGATTTCTCGCGGGGGAATCTCTACGTCCAGCTCGGCATCTACTACCTGCTCCAGATCAACCTGATCTGGAGCCTCTTCAACCTGATCCCCATGCTCCCCTTCGACGGCGGGCGGATCCTCCAGATCCTCCTGGAGTTCTTCCGGGGGAAGAGTCAGGCGACGCGCTGGGCGCACATCATCTCGCTGGTCACGGCCGGTTCGCTCGCCGGGTATTTCTTCCTGAGGAATTCGGTCGTCAACGCGCTGATGCTGGCCTTCATGGCATTCCTGAATTTCCAGGCGTTGCAGGCCATGCACTACCAAAACCGCTACGGTGACAGCTTCGAAGATGAAGCCGACTGGTGGAAGCGCTAGGCGGGGTTCGCACTCGTTCGATCCGGCAGGAATTCGTCGGGCTGAGCCTATCCCGGGATCGGGCGTGAACTAGAATCGTTATGTCGGGCGCGGGCGGCCCTGAATCCTCCCCGGCGGGCAGGGAACCTACTTCCTTTCCGCCGGGTCTTTGGAAACAATTCGATCAGGTCCTGTTCCGTTCGCGCGGGCCCCTCGTCCGACCGCGCCCGGGGCTCGATGAGGCGTCGAGATACGGCATTCCGCATGACCAACTCCCCGAAGAACCCCCCGCCATCGCGGTCCAAGCCCGGTCGCAAGTCCCGGACCTCCGCGAAGAAGTCCCGGGGGGCGCCGTCCCCGCGCGACCTGGTCCTGTCCGATCGCGGGGGCGAGCCGGGGAGCCTGGATCCGATGGAGATCCCGCTCCTGCCGCTCCGCTCCGACATCGTCTTCCCCCAGACGATCGTGCCGCTGGTCATCAATCGGCCGAGCGGGATCAAGCTGATCGACGACGTCCTGCTGGCCGACCGCAACCTCGGCCTGGTGGCGCAGATCAATCCCGACAAGGACGACCCGTCGCCCGACGACCTCCACAAGATCCTCTGCGTCGGCAGCGTCCTGAAGATGCTCAAGTTCCCCGACGGCTCCACCCGCGTGGTCTGCCAGGGGATCTTCCGCGCCAGGCTGCTGTCGATCGTCCAGGAGGAGCCGTTCCTCGTCGCGAAGGTGCAGCCGATCGAGGACGTCGTCGAGGAAGGCGTCGAGCTCGACGCCCTCGTCCACCACGTCAACCGCCTGTTCCAGCGGATGATCGAGCAGAGCCAGCAGGTCCCCGAGGAACTACAGGTCGCGGCGATGAACACCCGAGAGCCCGGCCGGCTCGCCGACCTCCTCGGCTCCAGCCTGCCGTTCTCCATGGAAGAGAAGCAGGAACTGCTGTCCGAGGTGAAGGTCAGCGCCCGGCTGGAGAAGCTCGGGACCATCCTGACCCGGCAGCTCACCGTCCTCGACCTCTCCAACAAGATCCAGGCGCAGGTCGGCAACGAGATCACCAAGGCCCAGCGCGACCATTTCCTCCGCCAGCAGATCAAGGCCATCCAGGAGGAACTCGGCGAGTCCGAGCCCGACAACCCCGAGCTGGACGAGCTCTGGAACAAGATCGAGAAGGCCGAGCCGCCCAAGGACGTCCTGGCCGAGGCCGAGCGCGAGATGGACCGCCTGAGCGGCATGCACCCCAGCTCGGCCGAGTACTCGATCGTCCGGACGTACCTCGACTGGATCGCCGTCCTCCCCTGGAACAATTCCAGCAAGGACCGGCTCGACCTCAAGCGGGCCCGGGTGATCCTCGACACCGACCACTACGACCTGGAGAAGATCAAGGAGCGGATCCTCGAGTACCTGGCCGTCCGCAAGCTCAAGCGCGACATGAAAGGGCCGATCCTCTGCTTCGCCGGCCCGCCCGGCACGGGCAAGACGTCGCTGGGCAAGAGCATCGCCAAGGCCCTCGGCCGCGAGTTCGTCCGCGTCTCCCTCGGCGGCGTCCACGACGAGGCCGAGATCCGCGGCCACCGGCGCACCTACGTCGCCGCCATGCCCGGCCGGATCATCCAGGGGATCCGCAAGGCGAAGACGAATAATCCTGTCTTCATGCTCGACGAGGTCGACAAGCTCGGTGCCGACTTCCGCGGCGATCCCTCGGCGGCCCTGCTCGAAGTCCTCGACCCCGAGCAGAACGCCACCTTCCGCGACCACTACCTCGACGTCGACTTCGACCTCTCGAAGGTCATGTTCATCGCCACGGCGAACATGCTCGAGACGATCCCCGCGCCCCTGCTGGACCGCATGGAAGTCCTCCAGCTCCCGGGCTACAGCGAGGAGGAGAAGATCCTCATCGCCCAGAAGTACATCGTCCCCAAGCAGCTCGAAGCCCACGGCCTGCGGGTCGAGTCGGTCAACTTCCCCGACGATTCGATCCGGAGGGTGATCGCCGACTACACCCGCGAGGCCGGCCTGCGGAACCTCGAACGCGAGATCGCCACGATCTGCCGCAAGATCGCGAGGCGGCACGCCGAGGGGCAGAAGTCCAAGGTCGCCGTCGACGCCAAGCGGGTCGTGGACTCGCTCGGGCCCCCGAAGTTCTACCGCGAGGTCGCCGACCGGACGGGCACTCCCGGCGTCGCGACCGGCCTGGCCTGGACGCCGACCGGCGGCGAGATCCTGTTCATCGAGGCCACAGGCATGCCAGGCAAGGGGGCCATGACCCTCACCGGGCTCCTGGGCGAATCGATGCGGGAGAGCGCCCACGCCGCGCTCAGCTACATGCGAAGCCACTCGAAAGAACTCAAACTCGACCCGACCCTCTTCACGAAGCGGGATGTTCACATCCACGTCCCCGCCGGCGCCGTCCCCAAGGATGGCCCTTCCGCGGGCGTGGCCATCTCGGCGGCCTTGTTGAGCCTCTTCCAGCAGCGCCCGATCCATCAGAATCTGGCCATGACGGGCGAGGTCACGCTGACCGGGCGGGTCCTCCCGGTCGGCGGCGTCCGCGAGAAGATCCTCGCCGCACGCCGGGCGGGGATCACCCGGATCCTCCTCCCCCGGCATAACGAGAAGGATCTTGTCGAACTGCCCGAGGAGGTCAAGGCGGACATGACCTTCCAGACCGTGGACACCCTCGACGACGTGATGCGGGAGATCTTCCCCGCGGTACGCAAGGCGAAGGCGAAGGCCCCCGAGTCCACCGAGAGGAAGCCCGGTCCCGACCTGAAGAAGCGGTCCGCGCGGTTGCCAGTGGCCGGCGCCCAGCTCCCCGGGCCCGGCGACTCCAAGCCCGGCCGCCGCACCCGGCCGTGAGTCACGTCGTCCTCCTGGGCGACTCGATCTTCGACAACTGGCCTTACGTCGCCGAGAATCAGGCCGTGATCGACCACCTCCGGGCCCTCCTCCCGGAGGGCTGGTCGGCCACGCTCGCGGCCGTGGACGGCGACAAGTCGGCCGATGTCGAGTCGCAATTCGAGAAGATCCCCGCCGACGCGACCCACCTGATCGTCAGCGTCGGTGGCAACGACGCGCTGGGGGTCAGCGGTTCAATCCTCAACGGGGTTTTCGCCTCGTTCGCGGACCACATGGTCGAGCTTTTCGAGATCCGCGAGAAGTTCGAAGCCAATTACATCGCCATGCTCGACGGCGTGCTCGCCTTCAACCGGCCCGTCGCCGTCTGCACGATCTACGACGCCGTCCCCGGGCTCAGGCCCGCGCTCCACGCCGGGCTCTCGCTCTTCAACGACGTCATCGTGAAGACGGCCACGAGGAAACGCTTCAGCCTGATCGACCTCCGGCACGTCTGCCCCGAGCCCGGCGATTACTCGGCGGCCTCCCCGATCGAACCCTCCGAGCAGGGCGGCAGGAAAATCGCCCGGGCCATCGTGCGCTATCTGCTCCCCGACCCGACCGAGCCGCCGTGCCGGATCATCCGGTAGGGTGTGGTGGCCGCGTCCTCGCGGCCTCCGCACCACCAGATACGAACGACCCACGGGCCGCTGCATTCCTACCACAAATTGGTGCGGAGGCTCCGAGTACGCGGCCTCCTCGCCCTGCGGGCTACTTCGCCTTTCCGATGTGCTGGTCGAACCAGTCGGCCAGGGTGTTGAAGTCGAGCAGGATGGTCGGCCAGCCGTGGGCGGCCTTGGGCTTGACGACGAGCTTGCTGTCCACGCCGGCCTTCTTGAACGCCTCGACGATGATCTCGGATTGCTGCAACGGGACGAGCGGGTCGGCGTCGCCGTGGATGATCAGGGTCGGGGCGTCGTCGGCGGTGACGTGATAAATCGGTGAGATGTCGCGAGAAATCTCGCGCCGACGCGCCGGGTCGGTGACCGGCTTCCAGATGTTGACGTCCTTGTCGACCTCATAGAAGTCGAACGCCGGCCGGAACGGCTTTGCGTGGTCCATCGGGTTGATCCTCGCGTCGCCCGACTTCCCCCAATTCAGGAAGTCGGTCGGCGGGAAGAAGCAGGCGACGGCCTGCACCCGGCTGGACTCGCGGTCGACGGGATCCCTGGCCGTGGGATCGCCCTGCGTCCCGGCCGTGCCCATCATCAGCGAGAGGTGCCCGCCGGCCGAGGCGCCGGCGATCCCGAGGCGGTTCGGGTCGATGCTGTAGTCCTTCGCGTGGTGCCGGATGAACCGCACAGCGCGATGGAGGTCGGTGACGATCTCGGGGATCGAGTACCTCGGCTGGCTGCCGTGGAGGACGGCGAAGACCGTGTAGCCCCGGTTGGTGAAGGGGAGGGCGAACAGCGGATTGATGTTGTCGGCGGCCGAGACGAACCCGCCGCTGATCACGACGATCACCCCCGCCCCGTTCGGCTTGGCCGCCGGGCGGAAGATGTCCATCGTCAGGGCCGTGCCGAATTTCCGGCCGTAGATGACGTCCGACTGCCGGGCCAGCGGGGGATCGACCGCATTCGCGGTGCGCGGGTCGCCCGCCAGAGTCGCGAAACCGACCAGGAGACAGAGGGGGAGACCGGCCGTGGGGAGCCAGCGGCGAAGCATGGGGAGCGACCTCGTCTGAGGGAGATGGTGACGATCCGGTGTCGCCCCTGGGCGGGGCATCCCGAGACTGTCAGGTAAGTCCATCCCCCTGTCAACGAGTCAGCTCGGGTTCAGGCGACCACGATCTGGTTGGCCAGGGTGCGGTCGCCCTGGAGTTGTTCGAGCACCGCCTGCTGGGCGAGTTGCTTGGCGTGGTAAGTCCGGGTCCGCCCGGTCAGGACGACCAGGTGTTCGGAGCATTCGACGTGGAGGTCGCGGATCCGCCCGCAGGCCGAGCGGGCGATGAGGGCCTCGAAGAGTTCGGATTCCGACGGGTTCAACGGGATGGGCGCGTGAAACGTCCGCGGTTCCTGAACGGTCGTGGGCATGCCATCCTCCCGGGTGTTCGGCGAGTACGGACCGATCCGTGATCACTGGGGCCGAGCGGTCGAGGATCGAGTGGGTCCGCGTGCGGACGGTGCGGGGAGGAGATATGGGACCTCGGGACCACTCCCGGGATCCGCCCCCGCGTCGCACTCAACCGGCATTCGTGTCGGGCCGGCCGAGGATTGGCCGGTGAGATGAGACCTCGCCGGATGAGGCTACAACCGCGGTTCCGGATCCGTCAACCGAAATCCCGGAAAAACACAAGCCATCCCTGATAAGATACCATGCATCCGCTGCGGGATGCGCAACGAGAAAAGGCCCCTGGCGGGGCCTCTTCGCGGACACGTCGGCTGTTGATCGGTCGGGTCAATTGCCCGAGGGCGGGTCCAGCAGCTCGTCGGCCTGGACGATGGCCTCGGCCAGCCGGGCCATGGGCATCCGGCGGTTCTGGCTCTCGCGCTGGAGGTACTTGAAGGCCTCCGGCTCGGTCATCTTCTTGCGGTCCATCAGGATCCCCTTGGCCCGCTCGATGAGCTTCCGCTCCTTGATCGTCTGCTCCAGGATCAGGACGTTCTCGCGGAGCGAGCGGGTCTCCCGCGACCGGGCGATGGCGACCTGGATGGCCGCGTGCAGGCTCGGGCTGGTCACCGGCTTGAGGAGGTAGTGGACAACCCCCCCCTCGACCGCCTGCTCGATGAGGTTCGGGTGGCCGTGGGCCGTGAGGATGACGACCGGAGTGCCCGGGTCACGCGCGATCTGACGCGCGGCGGAGAGGCCGTCGAGCCCGGGCATCTCGATGTCCATCAGGACGAGGTCGGGGAGGGTCCGCCTGCAGACCTCGATCGCGTGGTGTCCGTCGTGGACGACCGCGACCACGTCGTAGCCCAGGGCGTCCAGCTGCCCCTGGAGGCCGGCGGCCACGGGCTTTTCGTCATCGGCGACGAGGATTTTCATAGGTCGATTCATCCCACACTCCCCAGGATCGGACACCAACTCGAAGGTCAATCGGCGGGCATCGTCGGCGAGACGGGGACCGAAATTCGTTCGGCGTCAACCCCGTGATTTCCCCGTTCCGAATGAAGCTCAGGCACCCCCTAGAGCATACGCCGTTCCGAACCGACAGGATCTCGATCGTTTCGCGTCCCGACACGCCACACGCCGGTCGCCGGTCCAGGATGGCCTGGGCCGGCGCCGCATTCGAAGACAGCGAACGCACGTCCCCGCCGGCATCGCCGGGCACGCCCTCCTCCGGTCTTCCGAGCCAGTGTGGGCATCCAGGCTACCTTGGCGATCCGCGACGGATCAAGACGTCGATCACGGACGGCGATGGAATCATTACGCCAACTCCGGCGGATTTCGACACGAGTTCGGGGAAATCGCGTCCCGGCTGGGCATTCGCGTGCGCGGGCAGGAGAAGGCCGGGCGCCGGACGGCCCTCGCGATCTCAGTCCCCGCGATCGGGCGAACTCCGATTTCCCTCAGACCATCCGATTGTTCGTAAGTACAACGTGGAAGACCAGATGGCCCGGCAAAAAAGACCCGCGAGCGCGTCAGACATTGAACACTGGCGCTGTTCTCGGGGAATCGGTGTTCCCAGCAGGAGCGCCGGGGGCGCAACCGACCGTCCGGGGTCCCGGCGGAGACGGTTCGATTCGGTCGAAGGTGATTGGCTTGACGACGTTCGGCGGAGGCGACACAATCCGGATTCGATGGACCGGGACACCCACGGCACCTCCGGCAGAATCCCATCCCAACCCGCATCGTTCTCCCGTAGAGGTTTCTCGTGGCTCGCCAGCACATTCCGCTCCTCTATTTCGACGACCTGTCCATCGGCGATGAGTGGGAATCCGCCGCGCGGACGGTCACTGAGACGGACGTTGTGATGTTCGCGGGCCTCTCGGGCGACTACAACCCGATCCACACCGACCACGAGCTTGCCGCCGCCGGGCCGTTCGGCAAGCCGATCGCCCACGGCCTGCTCACGCTCTCCATCGCCAGCGGGCTCACCAGCCTGTGCCCCCGCATGGACACCATGGCGTTCCTGGGCATCCTGGAGTGGAAGTTCCTCCGGCCCGTGCTGTTCGGGGACACCATCCGGGTCCTGACGGCGGTCGAGGCCATCGAGCCGAGGTCCCGGGGCCGCCGAGGGGTGGTGACCTGGCATCGCCGGATCCTCAACCAGCGCGACGAGGTCGTCCAGGAAGGCCGCAGCCAGACCCTGGTCCGGGGCCGCGCCGGCGCCGGAACCGAGCCGGGTGACGATTCGTCCAACACCTGAACGCCAACGCGAACCCGCCCGAGGATCCGATGCAGTACCGGACCGAGATCGTGGTGCCCGAGGATCGGTACGTCTGCGTCCTCCTCCCGGAGTATCTCCCGCCCGGGCGCGCCATCCTGACCGTCACCCTCACCCCGGCCGATGGCGACCCTGACGCCCCCCCCGCCCACGAGCCCGATGACCGCGACGACATCGAGTGGTGGGAGGAGTTCGAGCCGGAGGCCGAGGACGCCGGTCCGTCCCGCTGAACCGACCCGGCCTGGGCACGGCGCGGCCCGCCTGGGATAATCCCCCGCTCGAAGGGTCGCGCCCGATGCCGGGACGCGACCTCGCGCGGGAACTGGATCTGGAGCGGAGCGGTCCATGAGCGAGTCGGCGGCGCGGGTGGCGGTCGTTTCGGGGTCGGCGCAGGGGATCGGTTTCGGGATCGTCCGGGCCCTCGCCCGCGCGGGGTTCCGCGTCGCCGTGACCGACCTCCGCGAGGACGCGGCGAGTCGGTCCGCCGCCGAACTGGGCGGCGAGGGGCTCGTCGCCGAGGGCCATCGCCTCGACGTCCGCAACGCCGACGACTGGGAGAGGACGATCGCCGCCGTCCGCGACCGCTGGGGCCGGATCGACGTCCTGGTCAACAGCGCGGGCATCAGCCCCAGGGGGACCGCGCTCTCCACCGACGAGGCCCTCTGGTACCAGACCCTCGACATCAACTTGAAAGGGCCGTGGCTCGGCATCCGCGCCGCCTTGCCCAGCCTGATCGAGACCCGGGGCGTCATCGTCAACATCGGGTCGACCCGGGCCACGCGTCCGATGCCGGGGCTGTTCTCCTACATCACCAGCAAGGCGGGGCTCCTCGGGCTGACCCAGCAGGTGGCGGTGGAATACCTCGACAGGGGGGTCACCTGCAACATGGTCGCGCCGGGCTGGGTGGACACCCCCGGCGAGCGGATCATCCAGGCCGAGCAGGGGCGGCCCGACTTCCCCGAGGGGGTCGAGAACCTCATCACCTCGGACGAGATCGGCGACACGGTCGTCCACTTCACGACCCCGGCCGGGCGTCGATCCACCGGGACGATTCTCTACGTCGACGCCGGCCTGCATATCGCGGACGACGCGGGCATGGTGTACTTTCCCAGGGCCAACCACCCCCGCTACCACGTCATCGACAAACCTTGAGCGACCGGAGGGTCCGCGATGGGCTCGTTCGTCTATTGCCTCAACACCAGCACCATCCGGCCCACGCCCCTCCTCACCAAGATCCAGCTCGCCGGCGAGGTCGGCTTCGAGGCCATCGAGCCTTGGAACGACGAGGTCGACGAGTACCTCGCCGCCGGCGGGTCGATCGCCGAGCTGAAGTCCGCCCTGTCCGACGCCGGCCTCAAGGTCGTGAGCATGATCGCCCTGCATAGCTGGGTCACCGCCGAGGGCGACGCCCGGATCAAGGCGCTCGACGAGTGCCGGCGACGGATGGACCAGGCGGTCGAACTCGGCTCCCCCTCGATCGTCGCCAGCCCGCCGATGGGGATCACCCGGCTCGACCTGGCGGCGGCTTTGTATCGGGAACTCCTCGAACTCGGCCGCAAGGCCGGGATCCACGCGTCGATGGAATTCCTCGGCTTCGTGGACGGGATCAGGAACGTCGCCTCCGCGATGGCCATCGCCCTCGGAAGCGGCGACTCCTCGGCCACGATCGTCGCGGACGTCTTCCACATGATCCGGGGCGGCGGGACGGTCGACGACCTGCTGCAACTCCCCGGGTCGATGCTCTCCTGCTTCCACATCAACGACGTGCCCGCCGACCCGCCGCCGTTGACGCAGACCGACGCGGATCGCGTCCAGGTCGGCGAGGGCATCGCCGACCTCCCGCGCGTGATCGCCAACCTCCGCACCATCGGTTACAGCGGCCCGCTCTCCCTCGAACTCTTCAACCCCGCCCTCTGGGCCGCCGACCCCCGCGAGGTCCTCAAAGTCGGCCTTAACCGCATCAAGGCGCTGACCGCGTAGGGTGGGCACCGCCCACCACGACCTTATTCGACAGTTAACCCTTGCGCGTCAGGGAGCTTGTCGTGGGCGGTGCCCACCCTACCGGGGGCCGAGCAACGCTCGGGAGAGCCAGGTGTCGGGGAGATCGGGCTGGACGAGATGAGCGGACTCGCCCAGGTCCGCGAGCACGCCCTCAGCGGCGAGGTAGCCACTGCGGACGGCGCCTTCCATGGTCGCGGGCCAGCCGGTGTCGGTCCAGTCGCCCGCCAGGTGGAGGCCGGGGATTTCGGTCCGCTGAGCGGGCCGGATGGCGTCGATCCCGGGTCGGACGGCGAAGGTGGCGCCGTGCTCGGTCACGACCCACCACCGCTTGAGTTGGGCGTCCTCCGTCGCGGGCCACATCTCGGCGAGGTCGGCGAGGACGGCGTCGCGGATGGCAGCCTTGTCCATCGCCAGCAGGTCATACGACGCGCTGATGACCACCTGGAGATACTGCCCCTCGCCGTCGGCCGAGCGACGGCCCTGGATCCTCGTGTGGTCGAAGACCCACTGCACCGTACGGCCGACCGTGACGACGTGCTCGAACGGGCAGACCTCGCGGTCGAACCAGAGGTGCACCCCGGTGATCGGCGAGGATTCGATCGTCTCGATGGAATCGCCGCCGGGAATCCGACCCTTCGTTCCTTCCGGGAGCATATCGAGGATCCGGTCGAATGGCACCGCCAGGATGACCGCATCGGCCTCGATGGTTGTACCGTCCCGGAGCAGGATACCGGAAACCGAGTCGGCCGGGTTGAGTTCCAGTTGCCTGACGCCCGTCGTCAGGCGTAAATCGACGCCCTTGTCGCGTAACCAGCGATCGAGACGCTGCCCGTAAAGGTCGCCCAGCGGAGTGAGCGGGATCTCCATGACGTAACCGTGCTTGTTACGCAGGAACCCGTCGATGAAGACCTTGCGGGCGTGGCCCAGGTCCATCTGCTCCACCCGCTCGTTCAGGGCGGAGATCAGGACCGTCCCCCAGTAGCGGTTGATCGTCCGGATCGTCTGGCCGTGGTCGAGGAGCCAGTCGGAGAAGGGCCGCCGCGACTCGGGGCCGTCGGTGCGGGCGAAGCGGAGGCAGGCCATCCCGTAGGCGACGCGAAGCCGCTCGGCGAAGGTCAGGTAATTCGCGGTCAGGAAGCTCCCCGTCAGATGGAGCGGGGCGGGCAGGGGGCCGCCCTGGAGCTTGCAGACCTTGCCCTCGGGACTGAGGAAGGTGATATCGGGGACCTTGCGGAACAGGTCGGCGGTCCCGACGCGGCGGCAGAAGTCGGCCAGGTTGGTGCAGCAGGTCATGCTCACGTGCTGGCAGTTGTCGACGAGCTCGCCGGTGAGCGGGTCCTGGAACGAACTGGCCCGCCCGCCGAGCCTGGGTCGGCTTTCGAGCAGGGTGATGGCATGGCCCCGGTCGACCAGGGCCGAGGCGGCGGCCAGCCCGGCGAGCCCGCCCCCGACGACGACGATCCGCTTCGGTCCGGTTTCCGTCAGCAACGCCCCGACTCCACTCGCACGGGCCCCCGGTCCGGCTTCCGCGCGACCAGGGCCCGGAAAGTCTTCCAGAGCTTGTTCGCCGGGCTCAACGACACGCGGCGACTCAGGACGTCATAGTCGCGCCTGACGATTTCGTCGAGGAGCCCGCGGTAGATCGACGTCAATGCCCCCAGCACCGAGCGTCCGGAGGGGGAGACCAGCCCCGCCAGAGGTTCGGCCTTGCGGTAGAACTCATAGGCCCGATCGGCCTGGAACCGGAAGAGGTCGCGGAGCCGGTCGTTCATCGGCCCCTCGGCCAGTTCCCCGGGCCGGACGCCGAACCGCTCCAGCTCGTCCTGCGGGAGATAGACACGCCCGTTGAGGGCGTCCTCGCGGACATCCCGGAGGATGTTCGTTAGCTGGAGCGCCAGGCCGTTCGCCTCGGCGGTCTGCTCGGCCCTTCCGCTGTCGGACTCGAACCCCCAAAGATGGATGCAGCAGAGGCCGACGGCGGAGGCGACGCGGTAGCAATAGGGGTACAGGTCGTCGAAGGAGCGGACGGTCCAGGGGTGCAGGTCGATCTCGACCCCGTCGATGACATCGTGCAGGTGGCGCGGGGGGACCTGATAGGCCCGGACGATCTCGGCCAGGGCGGGGTAGCCCGGCCAGTCGGTCGAGTGCCCTGCCAGGGCCGAGTCGAGGTCGGCCCGCCAGGTCCGCAGGGCGGCGGCCTTCAGGGCGGGGTCGCCCGGCTCGTCGGCGATGTCGTCGGTCTGCCGCATGAAGGCATAGAGGGCGCACATGGCCCGCCGGCGTTCCCTGGGCAGGACGAGGAAGCTGTAGTAGAAGTTCTTGGCCGTTCGCCTCGAGAGGGCCTGGCAGAAGTCGTACGACCGTTCGAGTTCACGGCTCACGGCGCCGCCTCCGCCGTCAACCCGGCGACCTGCGGCCGGCCGTTCCCTGAGTATTTCAACGCCACCAGGGCCCGGAGCAGCAGCTTGACTTTCGTCAGCTTGCTGAGCTTCGGCCGCTTCGAGAGCACGTCGTATCCGCGTTTCTCGATCGCATCCAGGATCGCCAGTCCGCCCCGGGAGAACAGCTCGACGTCGATCGCCAGCGCGCGGGGCATCCGGGGAATCAGGGGCAGCCCCTGGGCGAACAGGCCGCGCGTCCGCTCGACCTGGAACTGCATCAACCGGCGGAACTCGGGCGTGAACCGGAGGGCCCGGAGGTCGGACTCGGGGTAGTTGAAGCGGTCGCGGTCCTCGCGCGGCAGGTAGATCCGGCCGATGGCGTAATCGCGGGCGACGTCCTGCCAGAAGTTCGCGAGCTGGAGCGCGGTGCAGGTAAAATTCGAGAGGCGGGCGTTCTCCGGGTCGAAGCAACGGCCGAGGTAGAGGACGAGGTGACCGACGGGATCGGCCGAGCGGGTGCAGTAGTCGACGAGTTGATCGAACGTCTCGTATTCGAGGACGTCCTGATCCTGCTCGAAGGCCGAGATCAGGGCCTCGAATGGAGCGATGGGGATGCCGAACTCGACGACCGTCTCGCTCAACGTCTGGAAGACCGGATGCCGGGGCGTCTCGCCCGCGAACAAGCTCCGCAGCTCCCCGTGCCACCAGGCGAGCAAGTCGCGCGACCGCTGGCGATCTCCGACCTCGTCGCCGAGGTCGTCCGACCATCGGCAGAAGGAGTAGATGCTCTGGAATGCCGGGCGGAGGGGCTTCGGGGTCAGCCGGGTGACGACGCTGAAGTTCTCATAGTGCGTCGCGGTCAGGTTCGCGCAATAGGCCCAGGACTCGGACCGGGATGGGGTCGAGGTCTGGTCGGGGCCGAAGCGTGCAAGGTCGTCGAAGAACGACATAAGATCGAGAACCGAGGGCCGGGGCCGAACATGCGGAGGGCTCTTACTTTATCGCCTCCCGCGTCCGGAATGCCAGCCCGCCGCGCCGGTGGGCGTCGTCCGCAACGGTCGAAAGCCGGGAATGGTCCCACCGGGTCGGAGAATCTGTCCTATAGTTCTCAGGGAGGACCGACCGAGCATGACACAAACCACTTCGGCCCAGAAAATCGCCGACTACATCCTGTGGTCGTCGCACGAGACCGGATCGTTCGTCACCAACCCGAAGCTCCAGAAGCTGCTGTACTACGTCCAGGCCTGGCACCTGGCGGTGTACGAGCGCCCGCTGTTCCCCGAGCGATTCGAGGCCTGGATCCACGGCCCGGTCATCCCTTCGTTGCACCTCCGGTACAAGCCCCACCAGTGGCGGAGCATCGACGAGGACGTTTCGAAGCCCGATTTGCCATCGGCAACCGTGGCCTTCGTCGAGGATGTCCTGGACGAGTACGGCCCGCTGGACGCCCGGCGGCTGGATTCCCTGGTGCGACAAGAGGCTCCGTGGCTGGAAGCCCGGGGCGGCCTGGCGGCGGACGAGCCCTGCCAGGCGGAGATCAGCGAGGAGCGGATGGGCTCGTTTTACCGAGCGCGGTTGTCCAACGACGAGATCCGGGCCTTCCGGGACGACGATGCGTCCCAGTTCGCCCGCCCGCAAGGGGCCCTGGCCGACGGCTGAGGCCCCAGGCACGGCGGTCGGTTCAGCGGGATTTGGGCCGCGCGTATCGACCGTCCGTCTCGACCAGTCCGCGCAACTTGATCTCGCGAGCCAGCCACGGGCGGATCTTCGCCAATGGCAGCATCAGGTCCGCGAACAGTCCCCGGACGTCCGCCGGGTTGAAGTCGGCCGGGAGCAGGACGTCGGCGTATTGATTGGCCAGGACCGTGGACTGGAGCCACTCGAGGGCCCGGGCGAGGACTTTGTCGTGGTCGAAGGCCAGCCCTTGCAGGCTCCGGGGGTCGAGCCAGTCGGCCTCGGAGGCGTCGTCGCCGCCCGCAACCTTCTTCTTCGCCTTCGCGACGGCGGTGGCATAGACCATGCTGATGGTCCGCCCCCTGGGATCGCGGCCGGGGTCGCCGAACACTCCCACGAAGCCGATAGGGCCCTTCGCGGCGAAGCCCGTCTCTTCGAGCAACTCGCGGCGAGCGGCGTCCTCGAACGCCTCCTCGATCTCGACGAAGCCGCCGGGCAGGGCCCAGGAGCCGGCGAAGGGGTCGTGCTTGCGGCGGATCATCAGGACGCGGAGCCCTTTCCGGTCGCGCCGGAAGACGGCGAGGTCGACGGTAACGGCCGGACGTGGATAATCGTAGCAATAGGGCGGAGGCATCGTCGGATCGTCCCCCTCGGTCTGGCCCGCATCGTTCGCCAACGCGATAGTCTACCCGACAATCCCCGGCGTGGCGTCGCCGAGGAGTTCCCCGGAGAGCACCCCACGTGTCACGCGACGCCGATCTGGAACTCCTCGGACGCGAGGCCGAGGCCCTCGCCCCCGGGCTCGCGACCCTCGCCGAACTCGACGGGCCGACCGACGATGGCGGGGCCTGGAACGAAACGCTCTGGCAGGCCGTGCGGTCGCTCGGCGCCCCGCGCTGGACGATCCCCACCAGCCTCGGGGGTCTGGAACTCGACCGGACCACCATCGTCGTCCGGAACGCGTTGCTGGCCCAATCCAGCCTGACCGCCGCATTCGTTCTGTCCCAGCACGACGCCGCCACCCGACGATTCCTGGCCACCATCGACCGGCCGGTCTCTAGGAGCTGGATGGATCGGCTCAACGCCGGCGAGGCGTTCGGCACGGTCGGCATTTCTCAGCTCACCACGTCCCGCCGATACGGCACCGCCGCCATGAAGGCCAGGGCGCTGGACGGTGGTCGCTACGAGCTGGACGGGACGATGCCCTGGGTGACCGGCGCCGAGCGGGCCGATGTGGTCGTCACCGGTGGCCTGCTCGAAGACGGCAAGCAACTGCTCGCGGCCCTGCCGACGGATCGGGCCGGCGTGTCGATCCTGCCCGCCTCGCCGCTGGCGGCGCTGGACGCCTCGCGGACCACGGAGATCCGGCTGGACCGGGTCGTCTTCGAACCGGACGAGATCCTCGCCGGGCCGCTCGACGACGTGATGTCGGGGACCTCGCCCGTCGGGACCGGCGGCCTGGAGACCTCGGCCCTGGCGATGGGGCAGGCGAGGGCCGCGCTCCTAGGGCTTGAAAAGGAAGCCCCGAACCGGCCCGACTTGCTGGATTCGCTGACCAGCCTGCGGGAGTCCTGGGAGGAACTATGGTCGGACCTGCTCGACCACACTCGGAGCGTCCCGGGGGCCCCGACGGCCGCGGCGATCCGGGCCAGGGCCAATGCGCTGGTGCTCCGACTCACCCAGGCGTACCTGACCGCTCGGCGCGGCTCGGGCTTCCTGAAGAGCGAGCCCGCCCAGCGCTGGGCCAGGCAGGCCCTCTTTTTCCTCGTCTGGTCGTGCCCGTCGCCGGTGGCGTCGGCGACGGTCCGCGACCTGGTGGGGATCTGCCCGACGTGACTCAGGCCTGCTCGGCCGAGTTCAGCCGCTTGAGGTACTCGCCCTTGAGCTTGCCGTACAGCTCCTCGCGGCGGTCGTAGATCCGCTTGAGGGGGCGCGGCTCGTGGCGGGCGAGGGCGTAGGCGACGATGAGGGGCAGGGCGATGGTCGAGTCGGTGTAGCAGGTGACCGAGTCGGGGAGCTTCTCGGGGTCGACCTTGCCCCAGGTCATCGCCTCGGTGGCCGTCGCGCCCGAGAGGCCGCCGGTGTCGGGGCGGGCGTCGGTGATCTGGAGGAAGTAGTCGTGCCCGCTCTCCTCCAGGCCGAGGACTTCCTGGATCTGGGGCTCGGTCTGGAGCATGAAATTCTTGGGGCTGCCGCCGCCCAGGATCAGCACGCCCGACTTTCCTCCCGACCGCTTGGCCTCGTAGACGATGGCCGCCGTCTCGTTGACGTCGCGGAGCGGGTCGATCTGGAGGCCGTTCTCCAGCATCGAGAGCGCGGCGAGGTTCATGCCGATCGAGCTGTCGCCGGGGCTGGAGGTGTAGATCGGGACGCCGGTCTCGTACGCCACCGCCAGCAGGCTGTTGGACTGCTTGCCGAGCGCCTGGGCCCGGCCGTGGAGGTACTTGCCGACGAGGTAGTGGAACTCGGCGGTGCCCATCGAACGGGCGAAGATCGGGTCGGCGATCAGCTCGCGGTAGAAGGTGTCGGTGTCGAGGAGGGTCTGGTAGTCGAAGATGATGTCATAGATGCGGATGATCTGATTGTCGCGCAGCTCGTAATCGTTGAGATTCGGGCGCGACTGGTGCAGCGGCAGGTCGAGGGCGTAGTGGGTGTCGTGGTAGAGGTTGGCGCCGGTGGAGACGATCCAGTCGACGAAACCGGCCCTGATCAGGGGGATCAGGCACGACATGCCGAGGCCGGCCGGGGTGAGGGCGCCGGAGATCGAGAGGCCGACGGTGCAGTCGGAATCGAGGTACTTGCCGGTGAAGACCTGGCAGACCTCGCGGAGCCGGCCGGCGTTGTAGCTGAGGAACGCCTGGTCGACGATGTCGGCGGCCGTGACGTCCCCACGGACTTCCGGCGGGGCGATCCGGTGCTGGCTGAGTTTGTGGAGATACTTCATGGTGATCGCCCCGCGTCGTGTTGAGGGTGGAGGAGGATCCTGCCATTCGAAACGGAAACGGCGGCTCGCCCTTCGACCCCCGACGCGAGTGCGGGGGAGTCGGGCGAGCCGATGGGTTGCGAAGATTGGGCCTTGATCGCGAGGATCAGGGCAGGAGGATCGCGCCGGCGATGACCGTCGTCCAGAGGCCGTCCTTGTGGCCGACGGCGGTCTGCGTCACTTCCTTGGTGGCGGTGATGACGTCGGCGATCTTCCAGATCTCGCGTTTCTCGTCCCAGGAGCTGTCGGGGTTGAATTCGACGCCCAGGACGGTGGCGAGCATCTCGGCGGCGAGGTCCTCGGCGTAGTCGGCGGAGGACTTGGCGGTCTGGCCGTAGGCGTGGTGCTCGGACAGGTAGCCGAAGGTGTTGCGATCGCGGGGGAT
>CBDIHP010000011.1:0-10218 GCA_965279195.1 Isosphaeraceae bacterium | reverse complement strand
CTTGACCAGTTCCTCGGCGTCGAAGTCGCCGGTGACCTCGAACGAGTCGGTCTTCGGGGTGGCGGTGTCGGCCTTGACGCCGGCGACGGCGGCGACGGCCTTCTTGACGGCGCGATTGCACGAGCCGCAGCAGTTGTGGATGCCGCTGACGGTCAGCTTGGAGACCTTGCCCTTGGGGGCGCCCGAGTCATCGGCCGCGGCGAACTCGGCCTTGTCGGGGGTGCCGTGGTAGCCGGCCTCGGCGACGGCGGCGACCGCCTTCTTCACCGTGGCGTCGTCGGCGGCGGTGATCGTCACCTTGCCCGCCTTCTGGTCGCAGGCACCCTTGGCGCCGTCGACCGTCTTGAGCGCCCCGGCCACGCCCTTCACGCAGGCGCCGCAGCAGAGATGCACGCCCGACAGCTCGACCTTGCTCTCGGCCGCCGCCAGGCCCGCCGAGAATGCCACGATCCCAAGGCCCAGCAGGCTCATCCCGAGTCGCTTCATCGGATCCACCTCGATCGAAAAGAAGTCATCTTGTTCCAGAGGGCAGGACGCACCGGACCCTGGAATTCTCAAACATTATGTAAACACGTCAGCGAGTCGGCAAGGCTCGTTTTCAACGACCGGATTGAGACGGAATGAGATCCCGGTCGGCGGTATTGCTCCGCTTGGCCGCCAGTTCGCCCTGGATCCGGGCCCGTTCGCGGTCGAGTTGCTCCTCGGTGGCTCCCAGTTGCCGGAGGAGGGATTCGGTCATCGAGAGGGCGACCTCGGCCTCGGCGGAGAAGACGAGGTTGGCCCCGGCATCGTAGAGTTCGCCGTCCTCGCGGACGAACCGGGTGCGGGCGAAGATCCGGATCGACGGGCTCAGCTCGCGCGCCAGGCGGATCGACTCCTGGATGCCGGGCATCTCCGCGCTGGAGTAAATCAGCCCGATCGATTTGTGCACGCCGGCGGCTTCGAGGGTGTCGCGGAGGGTCGCGTCGCCGTAGACCGCCGGGCCGCACTCGGACTGGATGCGCCGGATCGTATCGAGGTTCAACTCGATGACCACGGGCTGGATCCGGTTGTCCTTGAGCATGCGGCAGAGGGTCTGCCCCACCGGGCCGTAGCCGATCACGACCACCCGGTAGCGCTCGGGCAAGTCGGAGACCTCGCCGTGCTCCTCGCTCGTCAGCCCGACGGCCTCGGCACGCGAGCCGATCAGACGGTCGAGCCAGCCGGCGAACGTGTACCGGAAGCGGTAGAGAAGCGGATTCAAGGTGATCGACACGATCGAGGCCGAGATCAGGGCGTTGGTGGCCCGCTCGTCGAGCACGCCGTAGGTCCGGCCCGCCGTGGCCAGGATGAACGAGAACTCGCCGATCTGGGCCAACGCCACGCCGACCGACACCGCGACCCGCGTCGACAGCCCCAGCCAGAGCACGATGCCGATCGCCACCAGCGGCTTGCCGATCAGGATGATCGCCAGGGTCGCGGTCATCAGGCCCCAGGAATGGATCATCGCCCTGGGGTCGAGCAGGATCCCGACCGAGACGAAGAACAGGACCGCGAACGCATCCCTCATCGGGAGCGCCTCGCTCGCCGCCCGCAGGCTGAACTCCGACCGCCCCACGACCATCCCCGCCAGGAACGCCCCCAGCGCCATCGACACGCCGAAGACCTTCGCCGACAGCACGGCGATCCCGAGCGCGATGACCAGCACCGTCAGCGTGAACAGCTCGCGCGACTTGGTGTCGGCCACCCGGTTGAGGATCCAGGGGATCGCCTTGTCCCCCGCCAGCAGCACGATCACCCCCATCACGCCGAGCTTGACCAGGGCCACGGCGATCCCCCAGAGGATCCCCCCGGCGCTGACCTCCCCCGGGCCCAGGAGCGACGGCAGCAGCACCAGCACGAGGACGGTCAGGATGTCCTCCACCACCAGCCAGCCCACGGCGAGGTGGCCGGCGGGGGTCTGGATGTCGGAGTGGTCTGAAAGCACGCGGAGCAACACGACCGTGCTCGCCACCGAGATGGCCAGCCCGAACAGGATCCCGGCCGGGATGCTCCAGCCGAACAGCTCGCCCACGACGAAGCCCAGGAGCGTCGCACCGGCGATCTGGGCAAGGGCCCCGGGGATCGCCACTTTCTTCACCGCCAGGAGTTCATGCAGATGGAACTGGAGCCCCACGCCGAACATCAGGAGGATGACGCCGACCTCCGCTAGCTGCTCGGCCAGATGCCCATCGGCGACAAACCCCGGCGTATAGGGGCCGACCGCTACACCGGCGAGGAGGTAGCCGACGATCGGCGACAGGCCGAGCTTCTGGGTGATGAAGCCGAACACCAGGGCACCCGCCAGGCCGCCGGTCAGGGTCAGGATCAGATCCAGGTTGTGCATCCATCCGGGCTCCGGAGAAAATTGGCTTTGTTCCGCCAGATTGTGCCGGGGTCGTCCAGTGTATGAGGCGCGGGCCTGTCGTCTTGCGTTTCGAGGTCGGCGGGCGAATACTCAACCCCAGCCCGGGAGGTCCCCCTCCCCGACACCCCGCCCGCCAGCCCCGGTCCGCGAGGCCATCCCGACCGGGATCACCACAGGAAGCTCCGACGATGAACCGTCCAACTACGGGCGCGAGGCTCGCGTCGCTTGTCCTTGGCGTGACACTCGTTGCGATCGCCCGGCCGACCCTGGCGCAGCAAGAACCGGGCCGGGACGTGATGATCCCACACGCCCAGGACCGCCCGCCCAACCCGGCGTACTCCCCGGCCGAGGCCATCAAGGCCATGAAGCTCCCCGAGGGCTTCACCGCCGAGGTCGTCGCCGCCGAGCCCGACATCGTCAACCCGGTCGCCATGACCTTCGACGAGAAGGGCCGGGTCTGGATCACCGAGAGCCTCGAATACCCCCGGCGCTCCCCCGGCCCTGGCCGGGACCGGGTCAAGATCCTCGAGGACACCGACGGCGACGGAAAGGCCGACAAGTTCACGGTCTTCGCCGAAGGGCTGAACATCCCCTCGGGCATCGCGGTCGGCGGCGGGGGCGTCTGGGTCGCCAACGCGCCCGACATCCTCTTCCTCCAGGACACCGACGGCGACGGAAAGGCCGACAAGAGCGAGGTCGTCGTGACCGGCTTCGGCCGCGACGACACCCACGAGCTGCCGAACTCCCTCACCTGGGGCCCCGACGGCTGGCTCTACGGCTGGAATGGCGTCTTCAACCAGACCCACGTCGTCCATCGCGGCAAGACCTACGACTTCACCTGCGCGATCTTCCGGATCCACCCGAAGACCCGCGAGTTCGAAGTCTGGTCCGAGGGCACCAGCAATCCCTGGGGCATCGCCTTCGACCGCGAGGGCAGCGCGTTCGCCAGCGCCTGCGTGATCGACCACCTCTGGCACCTGCTCGAAACCGGATATTACCACCGCCAGGGCGGCCCCTACCCGCCCTATACCTGGAAGATGGGCTCGATCGTCGACCACTTCCACCAGAAGGCCGCCTACTGCGGCATCCACTTCTACGACTCCGACGCCTACCCCGAGGCGTATCGCGGCAAGCTCTACATGGGCAACATCCACGGCAACGCGATCAACTTCGACCGCCTCGAGCGCAACGGGGCCACCTACGAGGGGATCCACGGGCCCGACTTCCTCCAGGCCAACGACGCCTGGTTCATGCCCGTCGTCCAGAAGACCGGGCCCGACGGCTGCCTCTACATCCTCGACTGGTACGACCGCTACCACTGCTATCAGGACGCCAACCGCGACCCCAACGGCATCGACCGCCTCAAGGGCCGCCTCTACCGGATCCGCTATAACAACACCCCACGGGCGCCGAGGCGCGACCTCGCGACGGCGTCCGACGACGAGTTGATCGGGCTACTCGATGGTGGTAACGGCTACGCCCGAGACATCGCCCAGCGTTTGCTAAGGGAGCGCGGCACCGAGGCGAGCCGGTCGAAGCTCCAGGCCATCGTCCTCGATCCGGACGCCAACCGCCGCACCCGACTGGTCGCGCTCTGGTCGCTCCTCGGCTTCCAGCCGCTCGACGCGAGTTTCCACGTCAAGTTGATGGCTGAGAAGGACGACAGCCTGCGGGCATGGGGTGTCCGCGCGGCCGGAAACCAGAAGGTCGTCGCCGACGAGGTCCGCGACGCCGTCCTGGGCCTGACGGAGGACGAGTCGCCCGACGTCCTGGTCCAGGTCGCCATCGCGGCCGGGAAGCTCCAGGGGGTTGATGCCCTCAGGGTGCTCCTCGACGTGGCCACCGCCTGCGGCGAGGACGAGGTCATCCCGCACATCGTCTGGCAGAACTCGAAGGACAGGCTCGCCGCCCACCCCGGCGACTTCGCTTCGATGGTGAGCGAGCCTGCTCGATCGAAGGCCCCCGGCATCGCCCCCCTGCTCCCCAGGGCCATCGAGCGGCTCCTCGGCACGGCCGAGCCCGATGGGATCCGGATTGCGAAGCTCCTGACTCACACCCTCGAACTCAACCAGCACGACCTGAACCGATACGCCATCGACGCCCTGACCATCCGGCTCCGCGACGCCTCGCCCGATGACCCCAGGTTCCACCGCCTGCGTTCGTCGGTGGCCGAGGTCCTGCGCAAGGAACTTGAACCCGGCGCGAAGGCCCGTCTCGATCGGCAGGAAGTCACCCTCCTGCTCGCCTACTGCGGCGACGCCAAGGGCCGCGAGGCGGCGCTGGGGTTGGTGAAGAACGCCAGGGCCCCGACCGAACTCCGGCTCCGGGCACTCGACGTCATCCTCTACAGCGGCGACCTCGAACCGATCCGCGAC
Organism: Isosphaeraceae bacterium; assembly: GCA_965279195.1. GTDB lineage: Bacteria > Planctomycetota > Planctomycetia > Isosphaerales > Isosphaeraceae > CBDIHP01. The sequence goes on along the minus strand of CBDIHP010000011.1, from coordinate 5,457 downwards.
CTGGCCCGGACGACACTGGTGGAACGAACTAGCAAGCCCAGCCCGGACTTCGAAGCCCGGTTCCTCGCCGCCCTGGGACGGGTCGATGACGAGTCCCTCGGCCAGACGGTCCTCGATGCTTACGGCAAGCTGGCCCCCGAGAACCGTCCCCGGGCCCTCGAACTGCTCACCCAGCGCATCCCCTGGAGCAACGCCCTGCTCGGCGCGGTCGAGGCGAAGAGGGTCGCGTCCGACGCGCTCAACCTCAATCAGATTCGGAAGTTAAACGCGTCCCGCGACCCCGAGATCCGCAAGCGGGCCGTGGCGATCTGGGGCACGGTCCGCCAGGGCCGCAACCCCCAGCGTGATCTGACGATCGACCAGGCCCGGCGGTTCTTGGTCGAGGCGAAGGGCGACGCCGTCGCCGGCTCGAAGGTCTTCCAGAAGGTCTGTGCCCAGTGCCACAAGATCTTCGGCGAGGGCCAGGAGGTCGGCCCCGAGATCACCGCCAACGGCCGGGCGTCGTACGAGCAACTGCTCTCGAACGTCTTCGACCCCAGCCTCGTGATCGGCGCGGCGTACCAGGCGACAACCGTCGCCACCACCGAAGGCCGCGTCCTCGTCGGCCTGCTGGCCGAGGACACGCCTCAGCGGGTCGTCCTCAAGCTCCAGGGGGGCAAGCTCGAAACCATTCCCAGGCAGGAGGTTGAGGTCAAGAAGGTTGCGGAACTCTCGCTCATGCCCGAGGGCCTGGAGAACCAGCTCACCCCGCGCGAGATGGCCGACCTCTTCGCCTACATCACCCTCGACCGCCCCCCCACCGACCCCGCCGCCAGACCCATCCCCGGCACCCCCGCCGGACTCCGCAAGTAGGGTGGGCACTACCCACCACAACATCTGACGCGACAGGGCCTTCCCGCATCACGCGTAAACCAACGCCCCCATCCTCTCCAGCGCCGCCTGGACCTCGTCGATGGTCTCATCCAGAGTCGAGGTCCCGGCGGTCAGCCCCACCGACCGCACGCCCCGGAACCACTCCGGCTGGAGGTCGTCGGCATTCTGGACGTGCCAGCTCCGGACGCCGTTCTCCTCGCAGAGCCGGGCCAGTTCCCGGGTGTTGTTCGATGTCCGCCCGCCGACGACCACCACCCCGTCCACCCGGCCGAACAGCCGGGCCAGGGCCCGCTGGTGCTCCTTGGTCGGCAGGCAGATCGTGTCGATGAACCGGATCTCCGCGTCCGGGTTGCGGTCGATCACCGCCTCGCGGATCCGCTCGGCCGCCCGCTCCGTCGTGGTCGTCTGGCAGATGATCCCGAGCTTCCGGTGCGGGAACATCCGGACGTCGGCCTCGGATCCGATCACGTCGAAGCTCGACAGGTCCTCCGTCAGCCCCTGGACCTCGACGTGCCCCTTCCGGCCGATGACCAGGACGTGATAGCCCGCGTCCCGCAGCTTGATCGCCGCCTGGTGGGCCCGGGTCACCAGCGGGCAAGTTGTGTCGACGACCGTCTTGCCGGCCGCCTCGAACATCTCGCGACGCCTGTCGGAGACGCCGTGCGCCGTGATCACCACGACCGGGGTGTCCGGCACGCCATCGCGCTCGGTCTCGGACTCGGTCGGGAACCCGCGATCTTTCAGGTCCTCGACCACGATCTCGTTGTGGACGAGGTGCCCGTGGATCGTCGCCTCGGACGGGGTCTCGACACGTTCGAGCACCTTGAGCGCGTCGCGGACGCCGAAACAGAGCCCCAGGACCTCGGCTCGGACCACCCTCATGGGAACACTCCTGTCGGACGGAGACTTTTTCACATCAAATGCTTTGCGATACAAAGCAAGCGACCAGATAGGTACGGCCCGGGCCGGCGTCTCGTGACATCCTCGCGGGGACGATCGCCGTCCCCGCGAGCCGAACCGGGCTGTTCTAGGCGGAGGAGAGGCGTTCGGCCAGCCCGTCGCCGGGCTTCACCGCGCCGGGGGTCGCGGCCTTGAGCGCGTCGGCCACGACGTTTTCGAGGACATTGATGTATTCGAGGAACCGCTTCTGCCCATCCTGGGTGATCCGGCAGAGGGTCTGCGGGCGATTCTTCTGGAACCCCTTCCAGACCTCGACGTAGCCGGCCTCGGAGAGCACCTGAAGGTGCCGGCTGAGGTTGCCGTCGGTGAGGGAGCAGAGCTCTTTCAGGTCGTTGAAGAGCAAGCCTCGCGGGTTCGCGGCCAGCGAGGCCATGATCCCGAGCCGGGCCTTCTCGTGGATGACCCGCTCCAGGCCGTCGTAGGCGAATCGGCCGGTCGAGGCGGGGGCGTCGGTCGACGGGGCCGCGCCGGGATCCTTGCCCGACGAGCCCGGCTGGGGCTTATCCTTGGCCATGGTCCCACTCCAGGGTGCGGTAGAGGACGGCGGCGGCCAGCAACTGACCGATCCCGAACGGCAGGCCCATCGCCCAGGGCGAAAGCGCCCAGTCCCCCTGGAACCGGGCGAGCACCACGACCCCGGCGGCGAGGTAGTAAACGGCCACCAGGAAGATCGCCGGAGGCAACAGCCTGCGCGAGGAGAAGACGCCCAGGCTGAACAGGATGCTCCACAAGCCCGGCAGCATCCAGAGCTGGGCCGGGGCGTATGCCACGACGGCGAAGGTCAGGAGCCCCCCCGCGATCAGGCAAGGGAGGAACTGCTCCATCGCCTGGAAGTTCAGATCCCGCGTCCAGCGGCTCGACTCGTTCCGGGCCCGGTACGCCATCTCGCAGCCGGCGGCCAGCGCGCTGACCACGGCCGCGCCCAGCCAGAGCGTCAAGTAGGCCCCGGGCTGCTCCATCGGCCGGGGGATCCAGACCGCCTGGGCCCCCGCCGCGCCCCAGGCCAGGAGCCCGGATGCCGCCACGGTCACCGCCCGGTAGCCTCGGAATACCTCCGTCCGGGCCATCTGGCGGCGGATCTCGGCGATCTGCGACAACGCCTCGTCCAGCTCCATGCTCGAACCTCCCACGACGGGGCACAGACTTGCCTTATGCTTTGCATCGTAAAGCAAAGAATCCGGCCCGTCAAGGGGCGTCGCGAACTGGCAACGCCGGGAGGTCGATTTCTCGAATCACCAGCCCCGGACGGTGGGGAGGCCGAGGAACTGGTGCAGGACCACGAGGCCGAGCAACGTGCCGCAGACGACGAGGGCGGCACTATAGACGTTGCCCCACAGATGCCGGGCGAAGTGCCCCCGGCTGTCCTCGGGCACACCGCTGAGGATCGTGATGGCGAGCCCGCCCGTGAGCAGGCTCAGGATCGTCATCAGGTAGAACAGATCGCGTGCGACGGACATCCAGCGCATGCCAGGGCGCCTCGATACGTCGGAGTTTCTCGCGGTCATCCGCGACAGCAGGGGGAGAAATGCAACACGCGGGCCAAAATCCATGGGACGCCGGGAAGGTCGGCCCTCGCCCGGAAATCGACGGAGTGTCGGCCCGCGTGTACCCTGACTTTAACCCATTTTTTCAAGAACGGATTATTTCTTGTAAAAATTCTCCGTTCTGAAACCGGGCGAGGCATCCGGGCATCACGGTGTCTGCAAATCGAAGATGGCAACACCGCGCCAACGCCATCCGACCACGGATCACATGCGCCGGGCGAGCATCTCCCGATGCCGCCCACCGATGGGCGAAGGGGACCAAATGACCGGATCTCCCGATCCGCCGACATCGGCCATCGCGACGGATCGGGAGATCCGATTTCGTGGTACGGCGCGCCATCCGGAGTGGCGGCATCGGGAGGTGCTCGCCCAGCGCGGGTGCACGAGCCAGGGGCGGTCAGACTAGCAACGACTCGGCATCGAGACGGAACAGCTTCCGGGCGTTCTCGGTCGTCGCCGCGGCGAGGGCATCGCCACTCAGGCCGCGCAGCTCGGCCAGCTTCGCCGCCGTCCAACCGACCCGGGCGGGTTCGTTCGGCTTGCCCCGGAACGGGCGGGGCGAGAGGTACGGGCTGTCGGTCTCGACCAGGAGCCGATCCAGCGGGACCCGCCAGGCGGCGTCGCGCAGCGGGTCGAACGTCTTGTTCGCGAAGGTCAGCATCCCGGCGAACGAGATGTGCAGCCCCAGGCGGAGGAACTCCTGCGCGACAGCCCAGTCGCCGGTGAACGAGTGCAGGACGCCCTTGAGCGGCCGCCCGAGGCCGTCGAGCTGCGCGATGATGTCGGCCTCGCAGTCGCGGCAGTGGATCACGACCGGGAGGTCGAGGCGGTGGGCGAGGTCCAGGTGGCGTTGGAAGTATTCCTGCTGGATCGGGAACGGGGTCTTGTCCCAGTAGCGATCCAGGCCGGTCTCGCCGATGGCGACCACCCCGGGCCGGGTCCCGAGCATCTCGATGGCGTCCCAATCCCCGGGCGCGGCCTCGGCGGCGTCATTGGGATGGATGCCGACCGCCGCGCCGACCCCGGGTCGAAGGGCGAGGGTCTCGACCAGCGAGCGGCTGTCCTTCGCATCCGTCCCGATGGCAACGACTTGCACCACGCCGGCCTCGCGGGCCCGGGCGAGGACGCCGTCGATGTCCGACCGCAATCGGTGGTCATCGAGGTGGCAGTGGGTGTCGATCAGGGGGGCAGGCAGGCGGGCGAGGTGGGCGTCGGAGGTCATTCGGGGTCGCTTGGGTCGGATTCGGGGGACGGGGCCGGCTGGGACTCGTAGTAGCCCACCAGTTCCAGGCGATACCCGGTCAGGCGGAACCCCTGGTCTTGCAGGCGTCTGGCGAGTTCGGGGTCGAGCTTGGCGATCAGGTGAGGGTCGTAGGGGGTCGGCAGGTCCTCGACGGCCCCGGTGCGGAGGCAGCGGAGGTGATAGTGCCCGTCGCTGCGGGCGTCGTAGAGGGCGGAGCCGTCACCGGCGTTGAGCTTCGCGGCGAGCCCGCTGCCGACCAGGGCTTCGAGGGCCTTGTAGACGGTCGCCAGGCTGATGCTGGGGACCTCGCGCTTGACCTTCTGGTAGACCTCCTCCGCCGACGGGTGGTGATGCGACTGCGCCAGCATCTGGTACACGGCCGCCCGCTGTCGGGTGAATCGCCAGCCCGAGGATTCGAGCGCGTGGCGGAGCTCATCCGTCGTCAGGACACCGGACTCGCCCCCCGATTCGAGCACGCCGATCCTCCAGAATTCAGGCCGTCCCGCGCCGGACCCGCCCGGCCCTCCATTGTTCGGCGGGTTGACATTGATGTCAACTGATTGTTAGGCTAGTACGGGGCCGTAGGTGACGGCAGGCGACGTTCGAACTCCAGATGCGGTAGACGATCGAGTCTCCCGATAGGGTCGGGCGAACCCCGTACCCTGCCCGCGTCTGTGGCGGCGTGATTGGATGACAGACCGAAAATCGCGCCGCGGGCAGCGGCCGCGATCCCCGGTCATCCGCGAAACTCCCCGCGGAGTCGTCCCTCTCGCTTCCCCTGTCGTTTCGCCTCGGAGGACGGTATGAGCGTCGATCTGGTCCGTATCATCAGTACTC
>CBDIHP010000010.1:0-52226 GCA_965279195.1 Isosphaeraceae bacterium | reverse complement strand
GTCGCTCGGACTCGCCCGCGGCCGTGGTTTTTCCAATCCGATCGACCCGGGGGTGGCCCGGTCAGCCGACCTTCGCGAGGGCCGGGCTCGACTTGTAGGTCGCCGCGGCCGACGTAAATGCCTCGATGAGCTGCATGTCGAGCGAGATGTTCCCCTCGTTCTCGGGGTGCCACTGCACGCCGACCAGCCACCAGCTCGGGTCCTTGCCCTCGAACGCCTCGATCAGGCCGTCGGGCGCGAGCGCCGACGAGCGGAGGCCGGGGGCGAGCTTGCGGATGCCCTGGTGGTGGTAGCTGTTGACCCGGATCTCGCCCGGCCCGTAGATCTCTTCCAGGCGGGTGCCCGGCTCCATGACCACGGTGTGGCGATGCGGGCCGCCCTGGGGGTCGCGGTGCGGGATGCAGCGAGGCAGGTCTTCGGGCAGGTGCAGGAAGATCCCGCCGCCGAGGCAGACGTTGAGTTCCTGCATGCCGACCCCGATGCCGAGCACGGGCATCTTGCGCTGCTGGATCAGCCGACAGAGGAGGCGGTCGGTGTTCTCGCGACGCTCGGCCATGACGGTGACCGAGGGGTGCGGGGCCAGTCCCATCTTCTTGGGGTCGAGGTCGTCGCCGCCGGTCAGCAGCACGCCGTCGAGGTGGTCGAGGATGGGGGCGAGGTCGTGCTCCTTGGTCAGCGGGGGCAGGATCACCGGCAGGGCCCCGGCCGAGAGCAGCGCGTCGTAATAGCCGCTGTGGATGAAGCTGTGGGCCATGCGACCCTTAACGGCCGCGCGATAGTCGGAATTGATGCCGATCAGAGGCCGATCCTTCATGGCTGGCTTCCCTTCCTAGGCGTTGGCGTCAGCGAAATCCGTTCGATGACCACCCCGCGCAGACGGCACGGCGTGCGTCCACGAGGGTTCGACGTGCATCATGCACGGGGCGGCAGCCCGCATTTCTGGAAGATCGGCGAGATGGTGGAGACCCAGTTCCGGGATCCATCCCGCAGGGGTTCGACGCGTGGGGCCGGGTCATCAATGCGATCGCCGGGGGCCTCGATCCTGAAGCCACACCGCCGGGCAAAATGAGCGGCCTGAGTTGCACTCGCAGCGTTTGGTTGGGTGACCGTTCGGCGTCGTGCCAGGTCACTTCTTCGCGAAGGTGAATGGAGTCTAGCGACCCGCCAACGCCAACTCAAGAAAATTCGACGACGAATCTTGAGTTTTTCCGGAGCGTTTTTGAGACCGGTTTTCGCTGGGGGATCCCGGGGCGTCTCCCTTCTTCTTACCTCCTGCGGAAGCGCTGGGCGAGGGGCTCCCGACCCCGCCCCGACCATCGGCGCGAGGGACAGCGAAACCGGGTCTCCAGACCCGTCCCCTCCAGGGTGAGAGAACGGGTCTGGAGACCCGGCGGGGTGGTCTCCTTCGATGACAGCAAGGGCGGGGGTCGGAAGACCCTCGCCCAGCGCTACCGAACCGCCCCGCTCTCGGGGCGAGAGCGGGGCGGTCGCACACGACAAAGGCGAACTACTTGATGTAATCACCCTTCAGATACCGCACGATCGCCTTGAGGTCGCTCGCGGTCATCTGCTCCCCGAAGGCGGGCATCTTCTGCTCGGCCTCCAGGTAGCCGTAGAGCTGCGGGGTGGCCGGGGGTGCGGATCATCCGGTCGATCCAGCGGTCCGATCCCCAGGCGAAGAGGTCCGGGGCGGGCTGGGTCTTGCCGGATTTCTTGGAGAATGTCGCCGACCGTGTGGCAGTCGACGCACTCCTTCACGAACGACTTCCGGCCGGGGTGCCCCTTGACCTTCGGGTCCTCCGACCACTCCTCGGGCGTGACGTCCACGGGGATCTTCGCGAAGCCCGCGACGTAGTCGGCGACCTCGTCGAGTTCCTTCGCCGTCAGCTTGGAACTCTCCTTCCAGGTCGTCATGCCGTCGCACTGCGGGACCTTGCCGAAGTATTTCTCCGAGTTCGGCTTCTCCAGCAGCCCGCGGACCCAGGCCTTCGAGCCGTAGTCCGTGAGATCCGGCGCCGACTGCTCGCCCTCGGACTTGAGCTTGTCGATGCGGTGGCAGCCGAGGCACTTCTGCTCGACGATGCCGCCGCCGTGGTGAAGCGGGTCGCGGGCCAGGAGGTAGGCCGCGCCCTCGGGGGGGATCCCCTCGGTCTCGGCCAGTTTCAACGCCCGCTCGCGGGTCTCGTCCGCCTTGGCACGGGCGGCGATGTAGACCGGGTCCTTGCTGTCCGACTGCATCGCCTCGAACGTCAGGTAGCCCGCGCCGCCGACCAGCGCCAGCACGAAGCCCACGCACAGGAGGTGCGACAGCTTACGCGGCAGGATCTTGTCGAAGAACGGCATCAGCAGCAGCACGGTCATGATCGCGCCGGGGATGATGATCGTCCCGATCATCTCGCTCTCGCCCGGGAAGAGCTTGAGCATCTGGAACAGCGACAGGAAGTACCACTCCGGCCGCGCCGGGTAGTCCGGGCTCGACGGGTCGGCGGGGGCGTCGAGATCGGCCCCGTGGAAGTAGAGCACCAGCGCGGTCAGGATGCCGAGGATCAGGGTGCTGACCACGACGTCGTAGAACACCTGCTTGGGCCAGAACTTCTCGGTCCCCACGGCCTTGGCGGGGGCGGTGATCCCGTGCTTGCGGAACAGGACGATGTGCGCGACCAGGCTCATCACCAGGAACGCCGGCAGCACGCCGACGTGCAGGCCGTAGAACCGGGTCAGGGTCTGGTTGCCGTAGTCCGACCCGCCGACGACGACTTTCTGCATCGCGGGCCCGATGACCGGGGCGCCGCCGGCGATGTTGGTGGCGACCTTGGTCGCCCAGTAGCCCTTCTGGTCCCAGGGGAGCAGGTAGCCGGTGAGGCTCAGGCCGAGGGTGGCGAACATCAGGAGCATGCCGAACCACCAGTTGAACTCGCGAGGGGAGCGATACGCCCCGGCCACGAGCACCTGGATCAGGTGGCAGCCCAGGAGGATCACCATCGCCTGCGAGCCGAAGTGGTGGATCCCCCGGACGAACCAGCCGAGGTCCATCTGGTGGCTGATGTAGTAGACGCTCCCCCAGGCCGTCGTCGAGGACGGGCTGTAGGAGAACATCAGCAGGATCCCGGTCACGAACTGCATCATGAAGGTGGTCGTGAGCGCGGAGCCGAAGGCGTACTTCCAGCGCGCCCCGCCGGGGATCGGCTCCTCAAGTGCCTCGTGCATGAGGGCCTTGTAGCCGGTGCGGTCGTCCAGCCAGTGAGTGAGTTGGTCAAGCAAGGGGCTTCTTCTCCTTCGACTGGGTCTGGAACCGCTCGAACTTGACGCTCACCACCGGGTCGGCGGCGGCGGAGATCTCGACATCGAGTGCGTCCATGCCGCGCGGGGGGACCTGGTTCTCGGGCGCGCCGTCGAACTTGAACTTGCTGGTGTGGCAGGGGCAGAGGAAGCTCTTGCGGTCCTCCGACAGGTTCACCGCGCAGCCGAGGTGCGGGCACTCGGCGGTGAACGCCACGACCTTCTCCCTGGCGCCGTCGGGCTGGCGGATCAGCCAGACGGACCCGACCGGCTCGCGGGGGTAGCGGACCCAGGCGTCCTGGCGCTCCTCGATGATCGGGAACGCCTGCGGCACGCCGACCTGGAGCTGGCTGAGGTTCGTCAGGGGCCGTAGCGAGCCCGCCTTCGAGGTCTTCGAAAGGGGCGTGAGCAGATACTTGGCCCCGGGCACGGCCAGGACGAGCGTGGACGCCCCTCCCAGCAGCATCGTGCCGAGGCGATAGAAGTCGCGTCGCGTCATAGGGTGTCCTCTCGGGGGAAGGCGGAATCCGCCGGGGCGCGGCGAGGTCGCCGGGGCGAATGGGGGATTCGCCGGATGGCCCGAATCGGTGGTCGCGGGGGTGGGGTGTCGGGCCTGCTCATGGACCGCGTGGGGCGGGGGCGTCAGCCGGGGGCGGGGCGCGGCGGGGCGTCTGTCGCAGGGTTGCAACCTGCATGACCATTCATGCAGGTGAGAAGGACCTCGCGGCGGCGGCCGCGACCACCGCCACGATCGCAGACAATCGTGTCCAGATCAAGCGGTCAGGGCATCCCGGACCGCCGCCAGCACGCGCGGGAGGGTCTCCGAGAGCGGATCCGGCAGGTTCGCCCCCGCCGCCGCCTTGTGGCCCCCGCCGCCGAACTGGCCCACCAGCCTGGCGCAGTCCAGACCGTTGCGGGACCGGATGCTCAGCTTGATCCCCCCGCGATGCTGCTCGATGAACAGCAGGCCGACGTCGACCCCCCGGATGCTCACCGTGAAGTCGACCAGGTCCTCGGTGTCCGGCGGCACGGCCCCGGTGCGGTCAAAGTCCTCGCGGGTCACCGTGGCATAGGCGATCCGGCCGTCGAGCTCCGTCCGCAAACTGGTGAGCGTCTCGCCCATCAGCCGCAGCCGGGCCAGGGTGTTCCGCTCGGACAGCAGGCGGTAGATCTCATCCACAGGCGCGCCGGAGTCGATCAGGCCGGCGCAGGTGCGGAGGGTCTCGGCCGAGGTATTCGGGTGCCGGAACCAGCCGGTATCCATGGCGATCGCGGTCAGCAGGCCGGTCGCCATCTCGGGGGTGATGGTCACGCCGAGGGCGTGGCAGGCCCGGACGACCAGCGTGCCGGTGGCCTCGGCCTTGGTGTCCTTGAGGTAGACGGCGTTCGGGCCGAGGTCGTCCTGGCTGACGTGGTGGTCGACGATCGCCCGGGGGCCGGGGAATTCCTTTACGAACCCGGCCATCTCGCCGAGCTGGCTCCAGGAGGAGAGGTCGAGGATCACCACGGCCTCGCGGTCGGCGAGGTCCGCGGGCTGGACCTGGGTGCCGAAGTGCTCGAACAGGCTGCCGTCCGGGTCGAGGAAGTCATACCGGGCGGGCGTCTTGCTGGTGTTGACGGCCCGGACGTCCTTCCCCTTCTGCCGGAGCAGACCGACCATGCCGACGACCGAACCGAGGGCGTCGCCGTCCGGGCGGACGTGCGTCGTGACCAGGAACCGATCGTGCGACGCGATCAGATCCGACAGGGGCGACCAGGAGATGCTCATGTTGCCGGGCTTTCCTCGTTGTGGGGGACTCCGCTCGCATTGTAAGCCGCCCCCGGACCCGGTTCAACCGCAGACGGCCGCCCCATCGCCGCAAGCGGCGGAAAACGAACGGCTTACAGGAATCCGGGCCGAGGTCTATACTCATCGGCCAGCGTACCCACCCGTAGGCGAGCCCCCCACGTGTAAACGCTGGGCGAGCAGTTCCAGCGCGGCCTCCGCCACGGCCAAGACAATCAAGGGAGTCACTATCGATGGAACCGAGCCGGCTGTCGGGAGACGAGGTCGTCCGCTGGGCCGTCCGGCTCAGGCAGTCCGGTTCCATCGACCCCGCCACGCTGGCCGAATCGCTCCAGGCCTGGCTCGAAACGCCGGGGCTCGACCTCAACGCCTGGCTGGCGGAACGCACTGCGCGAGGGGCCGGGGAGACGCGCCCGCCGGATCCGACGACCTTGGCCGACCAGATCGGCGGCGACTTCCCCACGGCCGTCCCCACCGTCCCCGACCCGACCCTCGACCCCTACGCCACCCAGGCCGAGGCGTCGCCGGGCGAGTCCCTCCGGACGATCGATCCCGCCTCGCCCCGGTATCAGTCGATCCGTTCCCACGCGAAGGGCGGGCTCGGCGAGGTGTACCTGGCCCACGACCTGGAGCTGCGCCGGGAGGTCGCGCTCAAGGAGATCCAGGAGCGGCACGCCGCGAACCCGGCCAGCCGGGCGCGGTTCCTGGTCGAGGCCGAGATCACCGGCGCGCTGGAGCACCCGGGGATCGTCCCGGTCTATGGCCTCGGTCAGCACCCCGACGGCCGGCCGTTCTACGCCATGCGGTTCATCCACGGCGACAGCCTTGAAGCCGAGATCCGCGAGCATTTCCGGGCGATCGAGCAGGACCCTTCCCGTCGCCCGCCCGGGCTGCGTGCCCTCCTCCGCCGGTTCCTCGACGTCTGCAACACCCTGTCGTACGCCCACAGCCGGGGGGTGATCCACCGCGACCTCAAGCCCGCCAACATCATGGTCGGCCGATACGGCGAGACCCTGGTCGTCGACTGGGGCCTGGCCCGGGCGTCGGGCACGAGCGAGGCCGCCGGCCCCTCGGGCGAGTCCCGCGCCATCGATCCTTCCGCGCTCAGCGGCTCGTTCGAAACCCTGCCCGGCTCGCTCATCGGAACCCCGGGCTTCATGAGCCCCGAGCAGGCCGAGGGCCGCACCGAGGAGATCGACGCCCGCTCGGACATCTACAGCCTCGGCGCGACCCTCTACCAGATCCTCACCGGCCGCCCTCCGTTCGGCGGGGACTCGCTGACCGCGTTGCTGGAGAAAGTCAAAAGGGGCGACTTCCCCGCCCCGCGCAGCGTCCGGCCCGACGTCCCGAAGCCCCTCGACGCCATCTGCCGGAAGGCGATGGCACAGGCTCCCGGCAACCGCTACGCCAACCCCGCGGATCTGGCCGCCGACCTCGACCGCTGGCTCGCCGACGAGCCCGTCTCGGCCTACTCCGAGACCCGCGCCGAGCGGCTCGCCCGCTGGACCCGGCGGCACCGGCAGGCGACCGTCGCAGCGGGGTTCGCGCTCGTCGCGATCGCATCGGTCGCCACCGTGGCGAGCCTCGTCACCGACCGCGCCCGGCGTTCCGAGGCCGAGGCCAGGTCGCGGGCAGAGGCGAGCTTCCAGCAGGCGAAGACGGTCGTCGACACGCTCATTACCCAGCTCGCCGAGAGCCGGGATCTCAAGGAAACCCCGCGCGGGGATGACTTCCGGCGGCAACTGCTCGCCGACGCGCGCGACTACTACCGCGAGTTCGTCAAGGACGCCGCCCACTCGGCCGACCCCGCCGTCCTCCGCGAGTCGGCCGAGTCCGCCAGGCGTCTGGCCCGGATCGAGTCCGAGACCGGCGACCGCGCCCGGGCGGCCGAGAGCTACGAGGAGGCCGTCGGGCTCCTCGCCCGGATCGTCAAGCAAGCCCCCGCCGATGCAAACGCCCGCGAGTCGCTGGCCTCCAGCCTGGTCGGTCGGTCGATCCTGCTCCACCAGCTCGGCCGCCTGGGCGACGCCGAGGCCGACGTCCGCCAGGCGTATGCCCTGCTCGACCGGCTCGCCGCCGAGAACCCCGACCACCCCCGCTACCGCCGCGACGCCCTCCGCGCCCTCAACAACCTCGCCACGATCCTCGCCGCCACCGGCCGGACGAAGGAGTCCGAGGACGCCCAGCGCCGGATCCTCGCCAGCCGCGAGGCCCGCTACAAGGACCGCCCCGACACCCCAGACGCCCGCGAGGACCTCGTCGCCACCCTGAACAACCTGGCCAACCTCGAATCGACCCGGGGCGACTTTCCGGCCGCATTGCAGTCGATCGGACGTGCCATCGCGCTGACCGAGGCCCGCCTCAAGGCTCGCCCCGACGACCCCGAGGCCGCCTACCTGCTCGCGAGCCTGGGTCAGACCCGAGGCGACCTGCTCGCCCAGACCGGCGAGACCGACCGGGCGAAATCCAACTATGAACAGTCCCGCGACCGCCTCGAACAGCTCGTCGCCGACCACCCCGGCTCGTCGGCTTATCTCGAAGGGCTCGCCCGCTCGGAGGATCGCCTCGGGGTGTTCACCGAGGGGACCGGCGGCGACCCCGAGCCGCATTACGCCGCCGCCGCGAGGCATTTCGAAACCCTGATGCGTCGCCACCCCCAGCTCACCGATGCCCCTCGCGAGCTGGGGAATGCCCTCGGCCGGATCGGCGATCGCCAGGTCAGGATGGGTCGGATCGAGGAGGCGAGGAAAACCTGGACGCGGGCAGGCCTGCTCTTAGAAGCCGCGGTCCGGGGCACTCCCGATCCCCGAGCGAAGGCGGACCTCGCCCAGGCGTACCGCAGCCTGGCCCGACTCGACGCCCTCCAGGAACGCCCCGAGCAGGCGAGGTCAGCGGTCCAGAAGGCCATCCAGACTCTCCGATCCTTGCAAGAGGCCGAGCCCGACGTCGTCCGCTTCCGCACCGACCTGGCCGGCGCCCTGGAGCAACTGGGCGACCTCGCCGAGGAGGACGAGCAACCGGACGCCGCCCTCGATGCCTTCCAGGAGGCCGACCGCATCCTCTCCCCCTTGCTCCAGCCGGGTCGCCACGATCCGCTGGCCCGCCTAGTCGCGCTGAGCGTCCTTGAGAAACTCGCCAGCGTCGCCGCCCAGACCGGTCATCCGGAGGTGGCCGCCCCCGCCCTCTCGCGGGCGATCGAATTCGCACGCGCCGAACGGCGGGCCCGGCCGGACGACCGAGACGTCCAATCCACGCTCGCCCAGCTCCTCGAACTGTCCGGCTACATGGAGGAGGACGCCGGGCGCGACGCCACAACGGCCCGGGTCGAGGTCGTTGCCCTCCGCCGGGACCTGGCCAGGAACGGCCCGAAGGACACTGTCCTGCGCAACCGACTCGCCAACGCGCTCGTCCGCCTGGCCGAGAGCCATGGGGACGCCGGCCGGCTCGACGAGGCCCTCAAGGCGATCCGCGAAGCCATCGACATCCACGCGAGCCTGCTGGCCGATGACGCGGAGGCCGAATCCCTCCGACAACCGCTCAGCGAGGAGCACGGGCTCCTCGGCGAACTCCTCCGCGAGCGAGGGGATTTTCCGGAGGCGCTTCAGTCCGCCCGGAATCGTCGCGGCCTCTGGCTGATCCTGAATCCGAACCCGCGCGAACTCGCCGAGGCCGCCGCCGACCTCGCCCTGCTCGTCGAGCACGACCCCGGCCGCTTGCGCGAGTCCCTCTCCGCACTGCGACAGGCCGTCGCCGCCGGCTTCAAGGACGTCGACCTGTTCGATGCCGACGGCCCCTTCCGGTTCCTCCGGGACGATCGCGAGTATCAAGAAGTCCTGGGATCACTCTATGATCGTGTGTTCCCGCTCGATCCGTTCGAATGAATCGAGGGGAAATCCGGAGTGCGGCCGCACTCCGGATTCAGTTCAACGAGACTTCATGTCGTGTATTCGTCCACCCGGAACAGGTGCAGGTTCTGCTTCACCCACTCGACCGTCTCGGCGAGGCCCTGTTCCAGGGTGTAGGCCGATTTCCAGCCGAACAGCTCCTGCGCCAGGGCGGTGCCGGCGAGCAACCGGCCGACCTCGCTGGCGGCGGGGCGAACGCGGTCGGGGTCGGTCTCGACCTGGATCGTCTTGCCCAGGATCTTGCCGATCATCTCGACGAGTTCGCCGATCGTCAGGTCGTCGCCCCGGCCGATGTTCACAACCCGGCCCAGGGCCTTGTCGCAGCGGGCGATGGCGACGAACCCGGCGGCCGTGTCCTTGACGTAGGTCAAATCCCGGCGCGGGTCGAGGCTGCCCAGGCGGATCGAGGGTTTGCTCAGCGCCTGGCTGATGATCGTCGGGATGATCGCCCGGGCCGACTGGCGGGGGCCGAAGGTGTTGAACGGCCGCAGGATCGAAACCGGCAGCTCGAACGCACGGTGGTACGACTCGCCCAGCGCGTCGGACCCGATCTTGGTCGCCGCGTAGGGCGACTGCCCACGCAACGGGTGCGTCTCGGTGATCGGGACGAACTGCGCGGTGCCGTAGACCTCCGACGTCGAGGTCAGGACGACCCGCTCGATGGTGTCGCTGTCGCGGCAGGCGTCGAGGATGTGGGCGGTTCCGACGACGTTGGTCTGAACCACGTCGAGCGGGTTCTGGTACGAGTAGGGGATGGCGATGAGGGCACCGAGGTGGAGGACCCACTCCTGCCCCTTGACCGCCTTGCGGACGGCCTCCGGATCCTTCAGGTCACCCCGGTGGACCTCGATGGCCTGCTGCACGTCCCGGGGCAGGCGGTCGATCTGGCCCCGGTCGTCGCGGCCGTTGTAGCGGACGAACGCCCGGACCTGAAACCCTTCGCTGACAAGGCGTTCGGTCACGTGGCTCCCGATGAAGCCGCTCGCCCCCGTCACCAAGACCCGCTGCGCCATCCTCGCTCCTCCTGGCAAGACCCGAACCTGGAGGCGACATCCTACGGGGATGCCCCGTTCGTGAGAAGGTCGTTCGATCGGCCGTCAGCGTCGAGTTGACCGGTGCGGACCCCGTGGAGAGGTCATCCTTCCTGACCCCAAATAGTCACCTGCCTCGCCCAGTCGCCTGGATCCGGCAATTCCGCCTGAAGCCCCGGCTCGCACCTGTCCGATACAGATCACCAGAAGGCTGGCGGGAATGGGCAGTTTGGTTGGCTCGGGCAAAACGGGAGTGTACCGATGGCTCTTCGGATCGTGCTTCTTGGCCTGGTGGTCGGGATGGGTGCCGAGCTTCCGAGCGCGGATCGGTTCGAAGCCTGGGCGTCGAAGGGCAAGCAGCTCGCGTCGAGCGTCTGGGATGAATTCCAGTCGCTCCGCAGCGGCACCGAGGCGGACGCCGACCGTGCCCAGATCGAGGCCCGGAAGCTGGTCGCGAAGGCCGACAAGGCGTTCGACGAGGCGATGGACGCGGTCGCCAAGGACTTCACGGCCGACCTGGCGATGATCGAGAAGGCCCGCGAGCCGGAGCAGGTTGCGACCGAGATCGCCCAGCTCGACGAGCAAGGGGTAGACGACGCGGCCGCGGTCGAAGTCGCCATGGACTCTGACTTCCCCGCCGGCCCCAACGCGATGGATGTGGATGCCGTTGAAGAGGTTGCGGACGAACAGCCGGAGCAGGAACGGCTCTCCTCCGCCGTGAAACTGACCCGCGAGGCAATGGGTGCCTGGCTGGAGTTGCTGTCGAAGCCCTCGACCCGCTGAACGCGAAATCGCGGGAACAAAGCCAATCGGGGCCGCCCTGGTTCGAGGGCGGCCCTTGTGCATTTCGAAAGGCTTCGCGCCCGGGGATGCCCCACCCCTCCGTCCAATCACCTGAACGCGCCTTCTCCATCGATATGGCATCCCGGGGGTTCACTTTTTTCCAGCGGGGCAGTCCGTATAATGCGGGACATTCCTCAAGCCACAACGCGTCTCGACCGGGCGGAAACCCCTTGCCAGAGGGCCGCACGTGTCACGTCCCGGGGTAGGCCCGCCATGTCGCAGGACGAGATCACCTTCGACTATCAACCGGAGTGCTCGATTCCGGGCTGCGGGCATGAGGCGCAGTACAAGGTCGCCGCCCCCTGGTCGGACGGGACGTCTCGCGAGTTGAAGAACTACGGGATCGCCTGCGAGACGCACCTCGACGACTTGCTCGCCCGGGCACGCCGGCACCGGAAGTCCCTCCGACTCGCCGAGGGCGAGTCGGTCGGCGAGGTCTCCGTTTACCCGCTCGTCGCCGGCCAGCGGGACCGCGACCTCCTCCGCATCCAGGACCGCAAGGGGCGCTGAGCGCCGCCCGGCAAGGGATGCCGGGGGCGATCGGAACACGCTGAGGGATGGATCCCGAACATGACCAGGCGGACCCTCCGACGGTCGCCCCTCGCGGCGCCGGCACTTCTGTGGCTCGCGATCGCCTCCCCTACCCTCGCGGCCGGCGAGAAGGACCCGCTCCGCGACTTCCGTCTCCCCGAGGCCCTCCAGTCGGCGTTCTGGAACTCCTCGTCGGTGAAGGCTGCGAAGAAGCTGCCGCTCAAGGAACTGGCCGCGCTCGTCCCGACCCAGGCCGGCCTCAAGTTTTGCCGCTGCCCGAAGTGCGACGTCGAGGACCTCGGCGGATCGCTCCAGTGGTCGCCCGAGGCCCCGAAGGTCGTCAAGTGCCAGCGATGCTCGACGACCTTCCCGAATGATACGTTCCCGGCGAAGGTCGACGGCAAGCTCCCGAACGAGACCATCGAGGTCCGCCGTGGCGTCGCCCACACCTACCCGTATCACCTCGTCGACCCGCTCAGGCAGCGTTACCCCGAGGAGAAGCTCTTCCTCGAAGCCAGGCGCGACTACGAGGCCCGAGAATTCCTGGCCAAGCTGACGCTCTATGCGGCGATCCGGCACCGCGACACCGCCGGCCCCGGTCGCGACCCCTGGCTGGCGCAGGCGGCGACCGTCCTGCTGCTGCGGCTGACCCAGGTCTACCCCGACTACGCCCTGCACTTCGACCAGCCCGGCCAGCCCAAGCAGTTCGAGCCCGCGTTCCGCCCTCCGCCCTATCGCCGGGCCTATCAGACCGCCAAGTGGGACTGGTCCGGAAGCCAGGAGGTCCCCATCGGCCTGGCCATCGCCTACCAGATTCTCCGGAACGAACCCAGTTTAGCCGAGACCGGCAAGCTCCTCGGCGATCCCAACCCGAAGCGGACGATCGAGGAGCGATTCTTCCGCACCGCCGCCGAGTTCCTGATCAACCAGCCCGAGGAGGTCAGCGAGGCCGCCTTCCAGGCCCACCGGGGGCTGCACGTCGCCGGTCTCATCCTCGATGATCCCAACCTCTTGCGGCAGGCCGAGGCGAGACTCCAGCGGCTCGCCGACCACGGCTTCTATTACGACGGTACCTGGCGCACCGGCGACGCCGCCGCCCAGAAGCGGATCGTCCATCTGCTCGACACCTGGTTCGGCCGGAAGGACCCGACAAAGGACGCCAACCCCCTGATCAGCCTGGCGAAGACGGCCAGCTCGACCCTGTCGTTCGAGACGGCGAAGCCGGTCGAGGTTCTCCAGGCCGGCCTGAATCCGGCCAGCCGGGAGGTCC
This sequence comes from Isosphaeraceae bacterium, assembly GCA_965279195.1. Taxonomy (GTDB): domain Bacteria; phylum Planctomycetota; class Planctomycetia; order Isosphaerales; family Isosphaeraceae; genus CBDIHP01. The sequence continues at coordinate 39,581 of CBDIHP010000010.1, read as the reverse complement.
CCCGAACGGCGCCCTCGTTGCTCGGCGGTGCCGGGATCGCCCGGCTGGGTGTCGGCCAGGGGGGCGATGCCCTCGACGTGGAACTCCGGGGGATGGCGTCCGGCGGGCTGTCGAAGTTCCGGCGCAACTCGTTGCGGCTGGCCGTCGGCGGGCGAGCGATCCTGAACGACCTCGACGACGCACCGGAACGCCCCGATGGCTGGGATCGCGCGTCCGCGAGCCACAACACGGTGGTGGTGGACGGCCTGAATCAGGTCGAAAACCTGCCGAACGCCTGGACCTTCACCCCCGGGGGCGACTTCCGGTTCTTCGCCGCCGATCCCGATTTCCAGGTCGCCGTGCTCGACGACCCCCGGTCATATCCCCAGTCCACGACGCGATATCGGCAGACCATTGCTGTGTCCGCGTCTCCCAGATCGCGATACGCGGTGGCGATCTTCGATGTAAGGGGCGGGCTCCAGCACGACCAGGTCTTCCATGGGCCCGCCGGAGGCGGCACGCTCACCCCGCCCGGTGCGCTCGAGGTCGGACCGTCGAGCCTCCTTCCGCCGACGATCCCCTTCCTAACCGTCACCAACCCGGAACACGGCCGGTGGTTCGTGCAGTCTTACGGGCACCTCCGCCCGGTCGGACAACTCCGGATCGAGCGTGGGGTGGTCGCGACGATGGGTTCGAAGGCCCAGCAAGGCGCCCGGTTGCACATCCTCGGCGACCTGCCGGCCCAGTTCATCGCCGCCCAGACCCCGCCGGCGTTCGAATCGGCCTCGCCCGGGACGCCCGAAACCCAGGAGCGGCCGGCGTTCGTGCTGCGGCGGAGGTCCGAGAATGGGGCCTCCCTGAACAGCCTCTTCGTGACCGTCTTCGAGCCGACGGGCGGTCCGCCGCCGCTGATCCGGGTCGGCCGTGTGGCGTCGGCGAAGGGGGTGGTCAACGTCGTCGTGGAGACGGCCGACGGCGTCGAACACTGGGTGTTCAACCTCGATCCCGGAACCCCCAAGAACGTCCAGCTTGCCGACGGCCGGACCCTCGTGACCGACGCGATCGCCGTCCGGGTCCGCAATCAGGAACTCACGCTGGCCGGAGGGACCCAGGCGGCGTGCGGGGTCCAGGCGGTTTCGAACGAGCCCGCCCACGGCGGAATCTCGGCCGTCGGCCGGATCTCGGAGCGCGGGGCACGCGGGTGGTTCGAGACGATGGATCCCCTGGCCGAGCCGCAAAGGCTTGTCGGCCGGACACTTCAGATCCGGCACGCGGACGGGATCGCCCACGGCTGGGCGATCGCGCAGGTCGAAGCCCGCGAGAACGGTGTCACCCGGTTCTACGTCCGCGAGGACCCCGGCTTCTCACTCCCGGAGGGCGCTCAGGGCCCCGCCGCCTATCAGCACTTCCCCCGGACGTCCTCGCCGGGGCCCCATCGATTCAAGGTCGACCGGATCGCCCGCACCCCGCCCGGGCCCGAGGGTTGAACCGAGTGTCAACTTTTCTTGATATCCCACTTGACACAGGACAAACGTCGGATAGGCTGTGAGGTGTTGAGCGTGAAGCACATCTCGATTCGAGACAGTGACCTCTCCTCTCAACCGAAGCATCGGCTTCGATTATCCGGCCTCTTCTCTGTTCCGGCCCCGTCGATGCGCCGAAAGGTGGATCGACGGGGTTTATTGGTTTCCGGGCCGGTCATCCCCAGGTCGCTTGGAGCGTCGCCTCCCCCTCGGGCAGGTCGACCGACCACATGACGCGGCCGACGGCATCGTCGAACCGGGGCGGCTCGTCGCCGGACGTGGATCGCCAGGGCCCGAGCTGGTTCAGGCCCGGGCAGGTGACGCCGATCTCCAGCCGGATCGGGTGTCGGAGCGTGCTCCGGATCCGCAAGGCGTGGACGTTGCCGCCGATCGGGCGTTCGAGGCTGTACGAGACCTCGCCGCAGGGGTAGTGGCAGGTCAGGCCCAGCTGGGGCCAGGCCGCGGGTAGCGCGGGGTCGATCGTGAGGGTCTTCCTCGGGGCGTCGTACTCCATCCCGGCGAGGTCGAGCAGCGTCTCGGCGAGCATCGCGTGCAGCCCCCAGACGCCGACCGGGCCGACGTGCGACGACCTCGCCTCGCCCTTGCTGAGGGGGCGCAGGGCGAGCCCAAGCGACCCGATGCGGCTGAGCAGGCCGTCGAGCATGGAGAGCGCGAGGTTCCAGTGCCGCCCCTCGCCGGTCTCGCGGCCGAGCTGGATCAGGTAGCGGGCCATCCAGAGGGTCGCGAGGCTGGAGAACTCGGTCTGGGCCAGCTCGCCGACGTGCTTCCGCTCGCGCTTCGCGGGGTCGGGGGCGGATCGGGCGAGCAAGGGAGTCTCGGCGGTCACGGCATTGTTCCGGAAGATCGCCTCGGCGGTCTTCCGCATCCCCGGGTCCGAGGCGGGCAGCAGGCCGAACGGCACGACCGCCCCCAGCAGGCTGATGTCGACACCCGCCGAGCGATCGATCAGCTTCGCCGGGTCGTCGCTCCAGAGGCCCCGGATCGTCGAGACCCGCCTGGCATCGAGGTAGCGGCCGCTGATCGGGTCGAGCATGCCCTGGAACGCGGGCTCGGCGTGCGGCTCGACGCCCACCGGCTCGTCCATCCCCAGGATCCCCCGGACCCAGATCTGGTCCGCCATCTCGGTCCATTCCCGGGCCCGTTCGGGGCGATCGAGCAGCTCGGCGAGCGTCGAGGCGGCGCGCAGGCCGGCGACCACCGCGCAGTTGGAGTAGAAGAACGCCCCGTGGCGGCTGTCCCAGATTCCGGCCGAGGAGATCAGCATCAGGTCGGGCAGGAGCTTCAGGCCCGGATGCCCGGAATGGCCGCAGCAGACCGAGGCCGCCCGCTCGATCATCGGCCAGGTGTGGAGCAGGAACTCGCGGTCGCCGGTGCGGCGGTAGTGCCGCTCCAGTGAGAACGGGATCATCGCGGTCTGGTCGACGGCGGGGGTCTCCCACTCGGGGTGGCCGTCGATGGTGTACTTCTGGAACCAGTAGCTGTAGGGCCGGTTCTGGCCCTTGACGCCGGCGAGCCACTGGTAGGCGTGCCGGCCCAGCTCGGGATGCCCCAGCCGCTCGAAGGCCCCGGCCGTCCACATCGCGTCGCGCGGCCAGCAATACGCGCTCAGGCCGCGATCGAACCCGGCCGCGATCGCCCCCCAGCTTGCGTCCGAGTGGAGCGCCGCCGTCAGGGCCGAGCGTCTCAGGCTCACGGCGTAGGTCGGCTTGGGGAACTTCGGGTTCGGGAGCGGCTCGACGTAGGCGTCCCACTCCTGCGCGGTGGCTTGTTCGACGAGGTCGAGGTCGTGCGAGCGGAACCAGGTCAGGGCGGGCTGGATCCAGTGTTCGAAAGTGCCGGGGTCGCTCCGCCAGCCGGTGAACGCGGCGGTCACCAGCACGTCGACCAGGGTCTCCGAGTTCCCGGGCAGTTCGAGCTTCCGGATCAAGATGGCGTCGTTGGGCCCGGTCGGCTCGCAGGAGACCTCGCCCCGGCCGTCGAGCGCGACGGCGAACTCGACGGTGGCGTCGCGGGCGAGCTTGCGGTTGGCGTGGCCGTGGCCGCGGTTGGTGGCGACCAGCACCTTCTCCTCGTCCCGCCACATCAGGCCCGACTCGCCGATCCCGCCGTTCACCTCGGCCTGCACATAGAGCCCGAAGATCGCCGACCGCGACTCGGCCCCGTCGTTGAGGATCCGGTACCGCTTGAGGTACTGCCCGGGATTCTCGGTCCCCCCCGCCGTGCTGGGCAGGAGGTTCCCCATCGCCACGAAGTCGGTCGCGAGGACCCGGATCGGCTGGCTCCGGTGGGTCAGCTCGGTGACCAGGAGGTTGGTGGCACCCTGGTAGTGCTGGAACGACGACCACGCCCCGCGCTCGGCGAACCAGTCGAGCCGCTGCTCGACCGAAAGCCCGCTGGCGATCGCCCGGAAGTGGCAGCGGCTGTTGGACAGCTCCCCCTCGGCGGGCCGGACGTGCGACCGCAGGCCGACGGTCGGGAAGTAGACGTCGTGCGTCCCCCCCCGCGAGTCGACCCGGACGGTCATCGTGCGGTTTCCGATGATCCCCTCGGGGTGGATCGCCTGGGGGTCGGTCGGCGGGTCGGAACGATCCGGCAGGTTCGGCCGGACGACCGTGTTCTGGAACGGCGAGTGGACGACATCGTCGCCGGATCGGGCCCCGACCCGGTAGTGGATCTTGACCCCGACCGCCTGGGGCGGAATGGGGACGTGCCAGAGGTTGTTGACCCCCTTGGTCTCCTGCCAGAAGGCTGGGAGTAGGCCGATCGGCTCGTCATCGACGTTGACCTCGAGCCAGACCTCCTGATTCGCCTCGATCGGGTGCGTCCCGACGACCACCGACGACCACATCCCCGCTCGCACCGGGCCGCCGTGTCTCCCCCGGGCAGGCGTCTCGATCCAGGTCGACGGCATCGCGCGATCCTCTCGGGCACGGTCGTGCCGCATCCCCCCTGAACGGGGACGCGAGTGGACCGTCGATTGTCAACGTTCCGGCAACCCGCGCCAAGTAACCCCCCATTCGCCCAGAGGCCGCCGTCACGCAATCCTCCTGCAATGGCAGCGGATCGCCGCGTCTCGCGATGAACTGCCGAAATGGCAGCCCGCCCGGAGAGTCGGCCCCGTTCGGCAGACCAGGCGAGGATGGGCTGGTGGCAACGGAATTCTGTAAGACAATGTAATTAAGGGACTTGTGCAATAATATTCGCCAAGGCACGGGTCTTGCATGTGATACGCGACCATCACGGCCCGTGCGGATCCCGAAGACGGAAGGGGATCGAGCCCGGGTCCGGATTGCTTAGAGATCGGGTTTGTCTGGGGCATCGCGCCGCGGGCGGGTCGAATGTGCCGGGCCCGTCGGATCCCCGGACCGCTGTCGACGGACGATCGACCGAGGAACGAACGATGAACATTCAGCCGCTGGGTGATCGCGTTGTGGTGGAGCGGGAAGAGGCCAAGGCGACGACGGCCGGCGGGATCGTGCTGCCGGACACCGCCAAGGACAAGCCCCAGAAGGGCAAGGTCCTCGCCGTCGGCGACGGCCGCATCACCAAGGACGGCAAGCGCCGGGAACTCCAGGTGAAGGTCGGCGACCAGGTCCTGTTCACCAGTTACGCCGGCGACGAGTTCAAGATCAACGGCGACAAGAAGGTCCTCCTGATGCGCGAGGACGACATCCTCGCGGTCGTCGAGTGACCCAACCGGGGCCGGCCCGATCGGCCCCCGATATCGAGACACGTCCCGGCAGCGACTGCCGATCCTCCACGACATAACAGACGAGACGGAGAGAATACGACATGGCCGCGAAGATGATCGCGTTCGACCAGGAAGCCCGCCAGGCGATGCAGCGCGGCGTCGCCAAGCTCGCCCGCGCCGTCAAGGTGACCCTCGGCCCCCGCGGCCGCAACGTCATCATCCAGAAGTCCTTCGGCTCCCCGACGGTCACCAAGGACGGCGTCACCGTCGCCAAGGAGATCGAGCTCGAGGACCGCTACGAGGACATGGGCGCCAAGATGGTCAAGGAGGTCGCCAGCAAGACCTCCGACGTGGCCGGTGACGGCACCACCACCGCGACCGTCATGGCCGAGGCCATCTACAACGAGGGCCTGAAGGCCGTCGTCGCCGGCGTCAACCCGACGCTCATGAAGCGCGGCATGGACAAGGCCGTCGAAGACATCGTCGCCCAGCTCCATTCCCTCAGCACCAAGATCAGCGACAAGAAGGAGACCGAGCAGGTCGCCACCGTCGCGTCGAACTTCGACACCGAAGTCGGCAAGATGATCGCCGAGGCGACCGAGAAGGTCGGCAAGGACGGCGTGATCACGGTCGAAGAAGGCAAGGCCCTCAAGACCGAGGTCGAGTGGGTCGAAGGCATGCAGTTCGACCGGGGCTACCTCTCGCCCTACTTCGTCACCAACCCCACCTCGATGGAAGCGGTGCTCGAAGACGCCTACATCCTGATCCACGAGAAGAAGATCTCGTCGGTCAAGGACCTCGTCCCGGTGCTGGAGAAGGTCGCCCAGACGGGCAAGCCCCTCCTCATCATCGCCGAGGACATCGAGGGTGAGGCGCTGGCCACCCTCGTCATCAACAAGCTCCGCGGCACCTTCCGCTGCGCCGCCGTCAAGGCGCCCGGCTACGGCGACCGCCGCAAGGCCATGCTCGAAGACATCGCCATCCTCACGGGCGGCAAGCCGATCTTCGAGGCCCTCGGCATCGACCTCGAGAACGTCGCCCTCACCGACCTGGGTCACGCCAAGAAGATCCAGATCGACAAGGACAACACGACGATCATCGAGGGCGCCGGCAAGTCCGACGACATCAAGGGTCGGATCGAGGCCATCCGCCGCGAGATCGCCGACACCAAGAGCGACTACGACCGCGAGAAGCTGGAAGAGCGCCTCGCCAAGCTCGCCGGCGGCGTGGCCAAGATCAACGTCGGTGCCGCGACCGAGAGCGAGATGAAGGAGAAGAAGGCCCGCGTCGAGGACGCGCTGCACGCCACCCGTGCCGCCCTCGAAGAGGGCATCCTCCCCGGCGGCGGCGTCGCCCTGCTCCGCGCCTCGCGTCAGGTCAAGCCGACCGGCCTGACCCACGACGAGGAGACCGGCTACAACATCATCGTCCGCGCCTGCTCCGCCCCGATCTCGCAGATCGCCAGCAACGCCGGCCAGGACGGCGGCGTGGTGGTCTCGAAGGTCGCCGAGGGGACCGGCAACTTCGGCTACGATGCCCTCAACGACACCTACACCGACATGGTGAAGGCCGGCATCATCGACCCGACCAAGGTCACCCGCTCGGCCCTGCAGAACGCCGCGAGCGTCAGCACCCTGCTGCTGACCTCCGACGCCCTGATCGCCGACATGCCCGAAGACAAGAAGCCCGCCGGCGGCCACGGCGGCCACGACGACATGTATTGAGATCCCAGCATCCGGGCGAACCGCGCGTTCGATCCGGGTTCTTCGAGATCACCACGGGCCGGCCGGGAGCATCCGCTTCCCGGCCGGCCCGTTCGCGTGAAGGTGGGATTTTCCTGTAAGTTGATGACGATCCGTCCAGCCCCATCGCGAAGGCCGGAAGGATCGGCGGCACATCTACATGCCCCCTGGTGGGGTGCCGGATGGTGGCCAGAGGGGCTCCGACCCCTGGTGCGGTCGTCACGACGGACCAGCGGTCCTCGCCCCTCGCCCAATGCATCGACGCCCGCCTCGCCGATCCCGCCGCGGGTTGCGACGGGATCGGCGAGGCGGGCGTCCGCAAATCACGAGAAGACCCGGTGCGTATCGGCTTACGTCCAGGGGTCGGAGACCCCTGGCAACCTCACGGCACCCTTCCAGGGTGCGAACAGAGGAGCCTGACTCGCTCAAGCCGCTGTCGTTGGGGCGCTCAGTCCTCGCCGACGCGAGGGTTGGTCGGGAAGTCCGGCCGGGGTCCCCTCGCGACGATCGGGGGTTCGAACACCCCCTGGAGGCCGGTCAGGGCGACGCGCTGCTCCATCCCCTCGACGGCCAGGACCTGATGATGGTCGGCCCGGTGGGTCGGCTTCGTCTTGTCGCGTTCAAGGAACCACATGGGTCACCATTTCCGAGGACAAGGTCAAGGAGTTATCTACCCAACCCAAGCATAGGACGGCCCCGGACGGGTGTCGTGACCTGGATCGCGGTCGTGTCGAGAAAACCACCCGCCGTGCGCCATGCCCGGGCGAAGTCATCCGGGACGCAAGTGCTTCACGCGGCGTCGGTTCCGGCGTTCCCGTCTTCCGATCCGGGCGTTGCGTCCGGGCAACATCGGGCGAGAATCCCTTACCGGGGGATGGGGATCAGGGCGAACGACTCCTCGGCCCCCTCGGTCCGGACCCCCTGCTCCGCGCCCTTGATCTCACCTCCAGCACGCCGGACAAGGTCCGGGAACCGGGCCGAGAGTCTCGGGAGGGCGCGGTCGGCGAACCGTCGGAGTTCCTCGGTCGTGACCATGCCGTCGCCGTCGAGGTCGGCGCTCGCGACCCGTCCGAAGATGTCGGCGTCGTCGGGGATCGCCTTCAACCCCCCCTGCCCCAGGCCTCGGAGGAGGACGTACGTCATCAAGCCGTGCGACAGGGCGTCGGCCTCGGTCGCGGCCTCGCCACGACGGGATGCCAGCAGATACGCGTTCCTCGCCTTCTTGGCCCCGCCTTCGAGCAGCGATTGCACCCTCCGCACCGCCGGGTCGCTGAGGATCGCCCCCGCCTGGCAGGCGTCCACGATCACGAGACGCTGGAGGGCGTCCAGGCGGCTCAGGCGGTTGTAGATGCGGACATACGAGAGGACGTTGGGGTCTTCCACCTTGGGGATGTAGCCGCTCGGGTTCAGCTCGCCCCGCAGGGCGACGAGTTCGGCCTTCGGCGCGTCCGGGAAGGGGAATCCGGGCAGGAGCAAGTAGAACTGGTCGCGGAAGACGTCGGTGTGCCCGGCGAGGAAGACGACCACCGTGTCTTCCGGGCGGCCCTTGACGGCCTCGCGGAGGGCCTGGAAGTCGCGGTTGATGTTGGCCTCGGTCGCGTCGGCGTCGGTGCGCACGAGCAGCTTGCCGGGCTCGCCGCTCGCCGTGATGCCCCGCTGGTGCAGGAAGGCCGCCAGGCTCGTCGCATCCTCGTGGGCGTACTTCAGCCGGCGACGCTCATACGCGCTGATGCCCACGGCCAGGACGTGCAGCCGACCGGGAGGCTCGGGCCCCTCGTATCGGATCACGACGTCATTCGAGCGCCCGTCGATCGCCCCCGGGCGCGAGGCCAGGGCGTAGAACCGGTTCTCGCCCGAACGGAGTTTGACGGTCGAGACGACCCGTGTCGGATTCTCCCCCGCTGCGAAGTCGGTCTCGGCCTGGATCGGGACGCCGTCCTGGTAGAGCCGCAGGCCGGTGGTCTCCGGAGTGTCGAGGGCGATCGTGAGGTCGATCTCTCGTGCCTTCGTGGAAGACTCCTCCCGAGGGGCGACGATTGCGATGCGGCGGGCGTTGCGGCCTTCGAGCCTCGGCGGCTCGGGCGTCTGGGCCAGGGCCAGGCCGTTCACGAGGCCGAACCGGAAGTGCGTGTCCTGGTACTGCTCGACCGCCTGAAGCTCGGAACCGACCCGCCAGCGGACCAGCGACTCGCCCCGGTCGGACCCGTCGAAGAGGCCGCTGGGCGTGCAGGCGAGCCAGTCGAGCGACGTCGGCGACACCATGTCCTTGCCGCGCGCCCTCGAACGCTTGGGCGTGGCGGCGACCGTCCCGAGTAGGTTCCGGGCCGAGAGGTCCCAGAACCGCACGGTGGCGTCGTCGGACCCGGTCGCCAGGATCTTCCCGCCCGGCACGAATGCCAGGGTGGTCACCTGCTCGACGTGGTGCGGCAGCGGTTGCAGCGGGCTCGGCCGGGGGGGGCCGTTCGACGGGTCGGCGAACTGCCAGAGACGCGCCGACTTGTCGAGCATCCCCGAGCCCGAGAGCCACCTGCCGTCGGCCGAGAACGCGACCGCGTTCACCGAGCCGTCGAGCTTCGTGAGGTCGCGTCCCGACGGCTTCTCCTTCCCCCAGGTCCAGTGCCGGATCCATCCGCCCCGCGTGCCGGTGACGACCTTGTGCGGATTGGCCGGAGAGAACCGCGCGGCCGTCACGGCCGGGTCGGCTCCTTCGCGGTCGTGCTTCAGTTCGGCGACCGGGCGCGTCCAGTTGGCCTCGGCGTCGCCCACGGCCCAGATCCTGACGGTGCCGTCGAGGCTGCCCGTCAGGACGAACGCATCGCCGCCCGAGACATCCACGGACGTGAGGCCGCCTTCATGCGAACGCGTGAAGTGGACGAGCTTGCCCGTGTCCGCCTCCCAGACGCACGCCAGGGGGGCCTGCGCATCGATGCTCGCCGCCGCGAGGTAGCGGCCGCCGGGGCTGACGACCACGGTCCCGAACGCGACCTTCGACTCCTGACCCTCTCCCGTTTTCGGCCTCGCGAACGTGCGGGAGAGGCGGGCCCCGTCCTCGCGGTTCACGATGACCACGTCCCCGCCCTCGTCGGGATGCGAGAGGAGTGCCAGGTGATCATCCGACGCGAGGAACGCCCCGGTGGACCAGTTGCCCGGGATCCGGTGCGGCTGGCGGCCGTCGAGGATGTCCCAGACGATCGCCTCGCCGTCCTTCGTGACCTGGAGCAGGTATTTGCCCGACCGGCTGGCCGCGAGCGTCGCCACCTTGCCCCGGCCGGGCTCGATCCGGGGCGCAGGCGCCGCGGACGGTGCCCCACCCTGCCGGCCCAGGTTCCATCGACGGATGCCGCCGTCTCCATCCCCGGAGATCAGCATCCGCGCTTCGGGACTGAAGCCGAGGGCCAGTGTCTCGCCCTGCCCTCGATTCAAGGCGACCGGCGTGGTCCTCGCACCATCGACCGCCCAGAGGCCGATGACTCCGTCCTTCGTGGCGATGGCCGTCCAGCCACCGTCGACCGACGCGGCGATCCTCTCCGCCTGGCCTGTCCAGGGCTGTCCGCCGGGTGCGGCCATCGGATGGGTCGTCGCGTCATCGAAGGACCAGGCCCGCGACCCGTCGGCTGCGAACCAGAGGCCCTGGCTGGATCGGAGGGCCTTGATCTCGGACGGATTGTCCGTTGCGAGCGGACCGCTCCGTCTGACCCGGCCGTTCGCCGCGTCCCAGGATCGCACGACGCCCGCGTCGTTGCCGACCGCGACCGACTTGCCGTCGGCGGAGAGGTCGAGGGCCGAGAGGAACCCACCGGGGCCTTCGAGTGTCCGCAACGCCTTGCCGTCCCCATCGAACAGCAGCACCTCGCCGTCGAGGGTCGTCGCGGCCAGTGCGGCGGGCGAGGCCTCGGAGGAGGAGGCGATACGCCCCAGGGATTTCGCAGTCAGAGGATGCGCGTCCAGCCGTGGCGATTGGATGTCCCAGAGGCCGCTCTTGCCTTCGCGGTCGACGGTGACGAACCGCGTGCCGCCGGGCAGGAAGGCGAGGCCGGTGATCGGCTCCGAGTGGAACGGCGGGCCGGGGCGTCGGAGCGGGCGATCCTCAACGAGGTCCCAGCCCTGGACGCGGCCCGCGCCGTCGCCGAAGGCGATCGTGCGGCCGTCGGGGCTCATCGCCATCACGCTCACGCCGGCGAGCGGGGCGGTCAGTACGCGGAGCAAGGCCCCGTCGGAGCTTCGCCAGATGCGGATGGTCGAGTCCTCGCTGGCACTGACGATCCGGTCGCCGTCGGCCGTGGCGTGGACGGCGGTGACCCGGTCCGCGTGCCCGCGCTGGAAGACCAGTTCGGGCGTGGGCGGGGTCGCGACCCGGACGCCCGACGACCAGATCGACCACGACGGATCCACCCCGCCGAGCGTCCGGAACCCCTGTTTCGAGAGGTCACCCGAGCGGTGCATCTCGGCCAGGGCCCCGAGGAGCGTCCGAGGGGTCTTGTCGGGCGAGCCCAGCGACGCGGCGAGGCCCCGGACGAACGGGCTCAGGCCCTCCCCATCGGGTGCGACGGCCCCATCCGCCGCCAGCCAGGCCGAGACGCCCGGCCATCGGGCGAGCGTCCGCAGCCAGTCGTCGCCGTCGGGCATCCCCTTCACGGCCGGCAGTCCCGGCCCCCTGCCCCGGGTCGAGGTGTCGAGCCAGACCAGCGTCGGATTGACGCCCCTGGAAACCACAGGCTGGAGCACCTCGTCGAGGACGATCGCGGTGCCGTCGAGGTCGGTCAGGTTCGCGTCGGCAGGCAGCAGGTACGTCTTACCCGCCGCCTCCTTCCGCCTCGCCGCGCGGCCGATCGCCTGCCCGGCATAGTAGACGACGATCCGGTCGCCCGGCTTCGCCCTGGCGTCGAGCCACTTCGAGAACGCCCAGTTGAGATTCGCCCGGCTCGGCTGGATCGTCCGGCCCCCCTCGAACTCGACCTCACCCGGCAGGGCATCGCCGTTGTCGTTGAGCAGCAGGACCTGCCCGGGCTTCCAGCCGCCGATCCGGACGAACCAGTTGCCGACGGCGACCGAGTCGCGGACGGCCGTCCTGAGGGACGGGATCTTCGGATCCTCGTACTGGTTGATCCCGATGACGATCGCGTGAACCTGCGGTGACGGAATCGTCGGCTGCTGAGCTTGAGTTGCCGGTGAAACCAGAAAGAAAAGCGTGGCAATCTGTTTTAGTTGGAGCTTCATAGGAACCCATCACAAAGCGACGAACAATTTGGGGCCAGATCGTGTGCCACTGGCTGTGCCAGTGCTGGGAGAGCGTCGCCAGTTGAAGCGGGCTGAAGCAGCCGGTCCAGCCGGTCCATCCGTCGCACTGGCACAGCCAGTGGCACACGAACTGGCCCCAACCAGGGCGAAGCTCAGCTAGCCTACGACGCCGAGACGCGTTTCCGGACACGTCACTTGCGGATCTCGGGCAGATCGCGCGGGATCTCGATGACGACGCGGAAGCCGATGGCCGGGGACGACTGGGTGTCGGGGTACTTGTCGGAGCGGAAGGTCGCCCGGCAGTCTTCCTGGAAGGACTTGAACGAGCCGCCCCTGATCGCGTAGAGGGCTTTAGGGTCGCTGCCGGGGGAGACCGGGGGGTCGATCAGTTCCTTGTCGGAGGGGAGGTACGCCTTCCAGACGTCGCGGCACCACTCCCCCACGTTGCCGATCATGTCGAAGGCCCCCTGGGCCGTCTGATCCCTGGGGTACTTGCCGACGGGCTCGGTGGTGGTGGAGCCGTCCATCTCGATGTTGGCGAGTGTCCGATCCGGCGGCTCGGTCCCCCAGGGGTAGAGCTTGTTACGCCCCCGGTTCCGGGCGGCGAATTCCCACTGGGCCTCGGTCGGGAGCTGGCCCGAGATGCCGGTCGATCGGGCAAAGTCGGTGGCCTGGCGGTAGGTCACGCCGGTCGCGGGATACGAGTCGGCGGCGGGCCGTTTGTTCTCGGCGATGCATCGATCGAACTCCTTCCGCCACTTGGGCCAGGCGGTCTGGAGCTTGAACGCCTTCAGGTACGCCTCGACCTCGGCGTTGGTCACCTCGTGCCGCTGGAGGTAGAAGCTGGAGACCACGACCGGGTGCGCGGGCTTCTCCGGGCTGCCGTCCTCGGCGTCGGGGTTGCCCATCTCGAACCGACCGCTCTCGATATAGACGAACTCCACGCCGTCGGCTTCCCGCGCAATGACCTTCGGCCACTTGCCCTCGGACCCGGCCGACGTCACCGGCTTGTAGCCAATCGGAAGGAACGCGCCGGAGTCGAGCTGGGCGTAGCGGACGCGGTCGGACGAGCGCTCGATCACGACCTTGCCACCGGTCTTCAGGCTCGCGTCCTCCGGCCAGGCCCAGCCGGGGGGGAGGATGAGCGGGCGATCGTTCTTCGGCGTGGTCGGATCGTCCTTGCCCGTGCCTGAGTTGGAAACGACAGTCCCGCTCGAACCGCCCGGCGGAGTGGGGCCGGTCCCGGACGAGTTCGAACCGCCCCGCGTGGCGACGAAGCTGATGCCCGCCAGCAACGCGACCACTCCGCCGGCTATGGCGGGGATCAGCCACCTCGGGCGAGTCGGGGGCGCGACGACCGGCTCGGCGATGGCAATCGGGTCGGAATGGGTCGCCTCGCCGCGTCCGAAGGCCGCAGATCCGCCGATCCGGCCGAGGAGCCCTGCGGTGGAGTCGACGTCGGTGAGGACGCCAAGCTCGGTCGGCACGGCGTTGCCGGTCGGATCCTTCCGGAGCGTGGCCTCCTCGGTGGCGTTGGGCCGGGGGACCTCGGGCGGGGTGTAGTGGTTGTCATGCGGCAGGACCCCCGAGAAGCCGGGGAGCGGATCCGTCGGCGCGAACGGCGTGTCGATCCGAGAGCCGCCGAACGACGACGGGGTGGGCGACGGCGGCAGGGCGTCCAGCAGCGCACCGGCCTGCGACTTCAGCGGGGAGTCGGCCAGCGCCAGGCAGAAGCCGTCGAAGAGCGCCCGGGCCGAGTGGGGACGGTCACGCGGATCCTTGGCCAGGCAGCGCTGGAGGAACAGCTCGACCGACTCGCCGGCCTGGACCTTCGGATTGACCTCCGACAGGCTGGGCGGCGGCGTGTTGACGTGCTGCATCACGAGCTGGGTCGGGTTGCCTCCGAACGGCCGGGAGCCGGTGAGGAACTCGAACAGCATCACGCCGACGGTGTAGAGGTCGGCCCGGCCGTCGATCGGCTCGGCCAGGGCCTGCTCGGGGCTGACGTAGGCGGGCGTACCGAGGAAGCCATTGGTCATCGAGCCGAGGTCGGCCGACTCCTCCAGGATCTTGGCGATGCCGAAGTCGAGGACTTTCAAATGCTCCTTCCCCGGCGCCCTGCCGTCGAGGAGCATCAGGTTCGCCGGCTTGAGGTCGCGGTGGATGATCCCCTTCTTGTGGGCGACCTCCAGCACGTCGCAGAGCTGATCGAGGATGCGGAGGATCCAGGGGAGCGGCATCGGCTGGCCGCTCGACATGACCTTCTGCAAGGTCTTGCCCTCGACGTACTCCATCTCGATGTATGCCCCGTCGCGCGCGGGGCGGGCGTCGTGGACCATGACGGCGTTGGGGTGCGTGAAAGCGGCCATCGCGCGGGCCTCGCGCTCGAACCGCTTCGCTGCCCCGGAGTGGACGTTGAGGTCGGCGTTGACGACCTTGAGCGCCCGCTCGCTGTGGAGCCCGAGGTGCCGGACGAGCCAGACGGATCCCATGCCGCCCCGCCCGAGCATCCGGACGATCTCGTACTTGCCGAACAGCGTCAGGCCGGGCTCGATGTGGCCGATCGGGAGGCCTTCCGACTCGCCCCAACTCTGCCCCAGCGCCGAGCCGTAGCCCCCCGGCCTGGAACCGGCCCCCGAACCGGAAGGCCCCGCCTGGCCGGCGAGCGAGTCGATGCCGGGTGCCGAGGTCGCCAGGTCGGGCGCGGAGGCGAAGCCCGACTCCATCGAGTCGCCGCCGGTCATCGGGGGCGGCGGCGGTCGGTCGGTGACCGGGTTCGCGAGCACCGAGCCCGAGCCGGACGCGACGATCTCGGTCTGGTCGTCGTGGACCGGACCCTTGGACTGGCTCGGGAGCGGGTCGGTGTCCGGGAGGTTCTCGGGATCGTGGGGGCTCGGGGGCATCGGCGCGTCCTCGACGGCGGTCGGATCCGGGCTCGACCCGGGTCGCGACCCCGGGCGCCGATCCGCCGCCAGATGTCGCTATTCTAACGCCCGGGGGGCTGGCGAGCTTGGGGAATTCCGGCCGACCCCGGCGGAGTGTCAAGCCCCGGAGAATGTCTTGATCCCGCCGATCAACCGATCGACCTCGGCGTCGCTGTGGCCGGCCGAGAGCGAGACCCGCAGCCTCGCCGTCCCCCGGGGGACCGTCGGCGGCCGGATCGCCGGCATGAACAGCCCGGCCCGTTCGAGGGCGGCCGATGCGCGCATCGCCAGCTCCGGCTCCCCCAGGATCACGGGGACGATCGGGCTTCGTGACAGGGTGGGGACATCCAGGCCCAGCCGGCCCAGCTCCGACGCCACCCGCTCGCCCAGCGCCCGCACCCGCTCGCGACGCCAGGGCTCGGCCTGCATCAGTTCGAGCCCCTTGAGGCCGGCGGCGGCGACCGCCGGGGGGAGCGAGGTCGAGTAGATGAGCGTCCGGGCACGGTTCGTGAGCCAGTCGATCAGCTGCCTCGAACCGGCCACGAACCCGCCGAGCGAGCCGACCGCCTTCGACAGCGTACCCACCCGGACGTGGACGCGGTCGCCGACCCCCTGCTCCTCGCAGGCCCCCCGCCCCGTCGGCCCGAAGACCCCGGTACCGTGGGCCTCGTCGACCAGGAGCATCGCGTCGAACTCCTCGGCCAGGCCTGCCAGGTCGGCCAGGGGCGCGAGGTCGCCGTCCATGCTGAAGACCCCGTCGGTGGCGATCAGCACGCGACGATATCGGGAGCGCTCACGCTTCAAGACGGATCGCAGCCGATCGGTGTGGTTGTGCGGATAGACCCGCACGCTCGCGCCCGAGAGCTTCGCCCCCTCGACCAGGCACGAATGGTTGAGCCGGTCGAGGTAGACCGCGTCGCCGGATTCGACCAGGGCCGAGACCGTGCCGAGGTTGGCGGCGTAGCCTGTGGGGAAGATCAAGGCGGCCTCGGCGTGCTCGAACCGGGCGATGGCCTCGGTCAGGGCCTCGTGGGGCTCGCACCACCCCCGAACCAGCGGCGAGGCCCCCGCGCCCCAGCCGAACCGGATGGCGGCCTCATGGGCGGCGTCGGCGAGGCGGGGGTCGTTGGCGAGGCCGAGGTAGTCGTTCGAGCCGAACGAGACGCCGACGGGCGGGACGCGGAGGCGGCGTTCGAGGCCGGCGGATCGGATCGCGTCGAGCTCGCCGCCGATCCAGGCGAGCGGGTCGGGCGGTCGGCTCAAGAGAACAGCTCGACGACGGGCTTGCCGTGATCGGTGATCGGCACGGGTCGGCCGCCCGCATCCAGATCCTTGTTCGGGTTGATCCCGAGCGCGGCGTGGATCGTGGCGTGGAAGTCGGGGATCGACACCGGGCGGTCGACGATCTTCTTCGCCAGGTCGTCCGTCGTGCCGATGATCTGACCCGTTTTCAGTCCGCCCCCCGCCAGGAGGGCGCTGAAGGCCGTGGACTGGTGCCCCCGGCCGCCGCCGGAGTCGAACTCGGCCGGGCGGCCGAACTCGGTCGCGACCACGACGAGCGTCCTGTCCAGCCGGCCGACGCGCCGGAGGTCATCGAGCAGCCCCGACAACGCGTGATCGAGCTCGGCGATGAGTTTATGCTGTTCCAGTTGCCCCTGGTTGTGGGTGTCCCAGCCGGTGCCGTTGAGGAAATTGAGGTTGTGGGCGACCTCGACGAACCGCACGCCCGACTCGACCAGCCGCCGGGCGAGCAGGCAGCGCTGGCCGAACTCGCCGCCGTAGCTGGAGCGGAGGGAGGCGGATTCGCTCTTGAGCTGGAACACCTTCGCGAACGCCGGGCCGGCAAGCCTCGCGGCCTCCCGGCCGGCGGAGGCGTAGTCGGCGATGGCCTGGTCGCCGGGGTGGGTTGTCTGATACTCGCCCCGGATGGCTTCCAGCAGCCCCTCCCGGCGCGACCTGCGACGCTCGGGCACGTCCGGCGGCGGCGTGAATCCGATAGGGCCGGACTCGGTGTCGGTCAGGTAGACATATCCGTACTTCGATCCCAGGAAGCCCGGCCCCCGGGTGACGTTCGGGTAGCCGATCACCACGTACGCCGGCACGCCGTCCCCCGCCGCGCCCCGCTCGTGGGCGACGATGGAACCGATCGACGGGTAGATGATCGTCTCGCTCGTCGGGCGGCCGGTGTGGACGATGTTGGTGGCCGCGCCGTGCTCGTCGATGACGCTGTGGTGCAGGGTCCGGACCAGGGCGCAGCGGTCGAGCCGCTTCGCCAGGCGAGGGAGGTGCTCGCAGAGGTTCGCCCCGGCGATGGCGGTGGGGATCCTGTCATAATAGGATCCGGCCTTCTTCTTGCCGTCGCCCCGGCGCTTGGGATCGAAGGTGTCGATCTGGGCCGCGCCGCCGCCGAGCCAGAGGAAGATGCAGGCGTCGGCCTTGCCCCGTATGGGCGTCTTCTCGCCTGCCAGGCCTGGTGCGGCCGAGGCGAGCACGCCGGCCCCGGTCAGGGCGAGGAAGTCGCGTCGAGACGTCTCGTTCCGTTGCATCGCCGCTTCCTCAATCAAAGATCGTCGGGACCCATCCGGTGTCGACCCGTTTGGAGCCAGTCCGTGTGCCAGTGCGACGGTGAGTGGAGCCCGAACGGGGAAGTCCTGGGTCCCTCGAAGGGTCCGCAATCGCGGACCGTACGATTCCTGATCAAGGGATGAACAGAAATTCCGGGCTGTTGACGAGGGCCCAGACGACGTCTTCCATCCGCTCGCGGAATTCGGGTGTGAGGCGGGCGGAGGGCGGGTCTCCCTCGTGGGCCAGTCGTTCCATTTCGAGCTGGATGGTCGTGGCCTCGGGGCTGAGGTGGTTCGACCAGGAGACGCGACGGGGGGGCGTCGGGCGCGGCGGGTTCGGCTTCGCGCCGGGGATGATCCGGTCGGCGTACGACTCGGCGAGGAAGGTGACCAGCCGTTCGGACTCCTCTGCGGACGGCTCCCGAGATAGGACCCGCAGGTACACATCTCGAATCAATCCGGCGGGCGAGCGGTCCGCGACGCAGAGGTCGGCGAAGGCGGAGTCGTCAGAGATCCGGGCGATCCGGTTCATCAGGACGCCGTTGGCGAGGATGGCCGGTTGCAGCGGCGTGGTCGCCTCCTCGCGGACCGTGATCGGATCCGGCCGGGCGGCCCGCCAGCCGAAGGTGACCAGCACGTCGACGAGCCCCTGCGTGACCGGCAGGCTGAGCGCGGGCCGGTCGCGTTCGTTGGAGGTCGAGGTGAACTGCCAGGCGTGCGCGGGGACGCCCAGGTTGAGGAACTCGCTCGGCGGGCGTCGGCCGTCGGGGTCGAGGTTCTGCTCCTCCGCGCGGAAGGTCTTGCCGGCGACGGCGTAGAGCGAGTCGAGCAACTGCTCCGCGCTCATGCGCCGCCTTCCCGGCGAGGCGAACAGCCGCCTCTGCGCCGAGGCCGCCGGCGTGTCGGCGAGGTCGGCCTTCACCTGCCGCTGGTAGGCCTTCGAGTTGAGGATCAGGCGGGCGACGTGCTTGAGGTCGTAATCCTGCGTGACGAACTCTTTGGCAAGCGCATCGAGCAGACGAGGATGGCTGGGGGCGGAGGCCGTCTCGTCGTCCCAGTCGTCGACCGGCTCGACGATGCCGACGCCCATGTACCGCCTCCAGACCCGGTTCACGGCGACCGGGGCGAAGCGTGTATTCGTCGGCGAGGTCAGCAACGCCGCGAGCCTCTCGCGGCGGCCCGCATCGGGCGGGAGCATCCCATCCGGTATCTGATCGGGCTCGACGCTCGGGAGCTTCCAGCCGGGCGCGACGACGTCCCCCCCCTTGAGCGTGACCGACACGGCGGGCGTCCGGCCGCCGGGCTGGCTCCGCACGGTGCTCGACGCAGGGACCTTCTGCGCCTTCCCTTCGAGCAGCCCGGCGAGGGCGAAGAGGTCGGACTGGTCATACGGGTGGGCCGGCGCGTCGTGGCATCGGGCGCATTTCATCTCGGCGGCGAGGAACGCCTTGGCGAGGATGTGGGCCTTGGCGACGTAAGGGGCGTCGTTCTGCGACGCCATCGAGAACCCCGCCGGGCCGCCGCCGAGGACGCTGCCCTCCATCCGGACCAGGTCCGTCGCCAGCCGGTCGAGCGGCAGGTTGTCGCGCAACGCCCGTTCGAGGTAGCGGCGGAATGGGCCGGTGTTGTTCAGGGTCGGCTTGAGGATGCCCGGATTCTCGGCGAGGACGTCCTGCCAGTAGCCCATCCAGTGGTCCGCCCAGCGCGGGTCGGCGAGGCGGGCGTCGATGGCCTTACTTCGCTTGTCGGGGCGGGAATCGGCCAGGAACGCGGCGGTTTCTCGCGGCGTGGGGACGACGCCGACCGTGTCGAGGGTCATCCGACGGAAGAAGGAGGCGTCGTCGGTCAGGGGGGCCGGGGTGACCTTCGCCTCCTTGAGCCGGGCGTCGATCTCGCGATCGATCAGGGTTTCCGGGTGCGGATCCGACGGGCCGGCGACCTTCCGGGCCAGTTCATGCCGCTTCTTCCAGAATTCGGCCTCGCCCCTGGACGCCTCGCGCCGGGCGACGACCTCCATCGCCTCGTTGCGACGGGCCTGAGCCGCGAGGTAGGCGGGCCAGCTCGCGTCGGACATCTCGACCTTCGGCTCGGTCCCGACGACGACGGGCATTCCCTTGTCGTCAACCAGGCAGACCGAGACCTCTCCCGGTTCTCGCCGGAGCTTCCGGGCTCCGACGACCACCCAGAAGGTCAGCGGCTCCGGCTTCCCCGAGGAGTTCCAGGTGACGATGAGTTCCTGCTCGCCGATCCCGGGGGCGCGCCAGCGGGGGTCGGCGGGGTGGCGGAGTTCGGGGACGGACTCGTGGCCCGAGGAGTTCGCCGAGATCGGCTTCGTCTCGCCGACGACCGTTCCGCCGATCTCCAGCCGCGACTGTCCCCGGCTCCGGACGACGAGCTTCCTCGCCCCCGCCGGGGCCTGAATGGTCGTCTCCAGGCAGAGCAGGAACGGGGCACCCCGGTCGACCTCGATGCCACGGGCATTGAACTTCGCCGGGATCCGGTCGAACCCGACCCCGGGCAAGGTATAGGTGGTAACCGGCTCGCCCTTGGGCTCGATCGGCACGGGCTTGCCCTTGGGCTCGGGCAGGGATTCGAAGATCGAAGCCCAGACCGGGTCGGCCGCTCGTGTCACGCCGCTCAGGCAGGTTGTCAGGGCGAGGCAGGCCAGCACGCGCGCGACGGGTCGGGCCATGAAGAGGATCCCCGGCTGTTCGGCGTGGAAAGGGAGGGATGTTGCATTCAGGGTATTCGACAAATGCTGGAGATGCAATCAGAGACGCTTGGGTTGGGAACGCAAGGTCCTCGTCTTGGAGCTGTTTGGAGCCAGTTCGTGTGCCACTGGCTGTGCCAGTGCCGGGGAGGGCATTGGTAAGAAGAGAACGTGACGTCCGATCTCCCGCCCCTGTCCCGCCCCGGTTGTTCCAGCCGGTGCGTCCTTCGCACTGGCACAGCCAGTGGCATACGAACTGGCCCCAAATGGGGCAACGACTTGAGCCTCTTGCAGGTCAAACAAACGACAACGCCCGGGCCTGTGCGGCCCGGGCGTTGTCGGTCTCGATCCGGCGACGTTGGTCAATTGCACGTCGTGCACGCGGGGGTGGCGACGGGCACGTAGACGCATTTCTGGACGGCGATGGTGCGTTCGACCTGGCGGGCGACGCAGCGGTTGACGGTGATGGGCACCTGCTCTGAGACGGTGACGGGCACCTGGCGGTTGACGGTCTCGGTGACCATCCGGCAGGTCCGGACGGGGACCTTCTCGACCCGCTCCTCGGTCAGCATCGAGCAGGTGGTGACGGGGCAGTTCTCGACCCGCTCCTCGGCCACGTAGCTGCAGGTGCGGACCTCATAGGGCTCGACCCGCTCCTCGCTGACCATGGTGCAGGTGGTGACGGGGCAGACCTGGACGCGTTCCTCGGCGACCATGGTGCAGGTGCGGACCTCGTAGGGCTCGACCCGCTCCTCGCTGACCATGGTGCAGGTGGTGACGGGGCAGACCTGGACGCGTTCCTCGGCGACCATGGTGCAGGTGCGGACCTCGTAGGGCTCGACCCGCTCCTCGCTCACCCAGTTGCAGGTCGTGACGGGGACGTTCTCGACGCGTTCCTCGTCGACATACGTGCAGGTCTGGACGGGTACCTGGCGGTACATCGTCTCGCGGACGTAACGGGTCTCGGAGACGTTCCGCACGGCCGTCTGCGGGACGTAAACACGGCGGGCGACCGTGCGAGACGGACGCTGGTAGGCCACGGTGGCGTAGGCCTTCTTCTTGTGCAGGCACGAGAAGAGCCCACGGCGCTGGGGCTGCGGCTCGCAGCCGCACTCCTCGACCGGGACGCGGACCCGGCGCTCGACAATCGGGCCGGGGACGGTGGTGTACTGGGTCTCGTAGTACCCGCACTCCTCCATCACCTGCCGAGTCGTGGTGACCGGCCGGCAGACGGTGTAGGGCTGGCTGACCATCGACGTCTGCATCACCGGCCGCCGGACGGTGTAGCGTTTCTGCACGCTCGACGTCTGGTAGACGGGGCGCTGAACGGTGTAGCGACGCTCACGACGCTCGGTCTGGACGACCGGCTTCATGACGGTGTACTTGCGCTCGACGTTGGTCGTCTGGTAGACCGGCCGCTGGACGGTGTACTTCCGCTCCAGCCTCTGGGTCTGGACGACCGGCTTCATGACGGTGTACTTGCGCTCGACGTTGGAGGTCTGGTACACCGGCCGCTGGACGGTGTAGCGACGCTCGCGCTTCTCGGTCTGGACGACCGGGCGCATGACCGTGTACTTGCGCTGGACGTTCGACGTGGTGTAGACCGGCCGCTGGACGGTGTACTTGCGGTCGACGTAGGCGGTCTCCAGCACCGGCCGCTGGACCTGCACGGCCTCGGTCTGGTAGGCGGTCCGGTAGCGGGTCTCCATCACGACGGTCGGCTGGTTCTCGTAGACGGTTTCATAAACCGTCCGATAGACCGTCTGGAGCTGCGGGACCACGCTGACGACGTTGCAGGACGTCTGGACGACGGGCGCGGGGGCGGCCCGATAGCAGCCGCCTCCGCAATAGGTGGCGAGGCTCGGCGAGGCGAGCCCCAGGACCGCCGCGGCGGCCAAGGCGACCCCGCGCGTCCTTCTCCAAGCTGGCGACATGTTTCGCTCCTCAACACCCAAACGGGAGTCCTTGCTGTGTTGCCAAAGGTGTGCGTCTGGACGGCCCCGAGGAGAGCCATGTCTCGTCCCTGAGTTCCTCCTCCCAATCCCTTGGACTCCGGGGCGCCTCGACCGATACGCCAGGACCCGACTTCAAGGGAATCCTGACAAATCCACGACGCGTCGGAGTACGAACCGTTCTACCCCTCCAATATAACATGGGCAGGATGGGAAACCGGGCGAAGCCCAGGTTTTTCTGGAGTCGGCCTCGGAGGCCGGCCGATGACCCTCGCTTTCGCCTCTTCCCTGCGGAACGCCTCTCGCCCGGAATTGCACAACGGTAGATCAAGGCAAACAAAATGCCGCACCGGTTTTGACGCCGGTGCGGCATGGTGGGTTTGGTCGTAAAGGGATTGTCGAAAAGACGTTAAGATTGGCCGCAAGGCTCAGATCATCGGGGCGGACGCTGCGGCGGGATTGTCATTTCTTCAAAAGTTCCTCGGCCTCGGTGCGGACCTTCACCAGGCCGGATTTCGTCAGGGCCTCGACCTCCGGCCGGAGGGCGGTCAGCAATTCGGGCTGATTGGCCGAGGCGGATCGGATCGCGTGGATCGCCTGGAGCTGGATGGTCTCGATGATGGCCGACTTCTCGGAGTCGTTCTCGGCCTTGATCGACTGTTCGAGGGCCGACTGGGAGAGCATCTCCTTCAGCAGCGGCACCGCCTCCTTCGCCCCGCGACGCCCGAGGGCGACGGCGGCGTTGTAGCGGACGTCGCGGTCGGAATCGCCCAGCGCCGTCTTGAGCGCCGCGGCGGGCTCGTCGCCGGCGAGGAAGCCCAGGGCGTAGGCGGCGATCTTCCGGAGCGAGGCTTCGGGCGAATTCGACGCGGCGGCGAGCGCGGCGACGGCGTCCTTCGATTCGACCGGCTTCGACGCCTTCGAGGCCAGGGTCGCAATGCTCGTCGCGGCGGCGATCCGGACCTCGTCGGACGACGTGCTCCCCAGCGCCCGGGCCAGGACCTCGAGCGGGTCGATCGGCCGGTTCTGGACCGTCTTCGCCTCGGTCGTGCTGAACGACCCCAGGCTCAAGGTCAAGAACTGCAAGAGCTTGGGATCGACGTCCGGGGACTTGAGGTCCTGCTCCAGCAGGTCGGTCAGCTCGCCGAGGAGGACGGGGTCGGCGGCGAGCTTGGCGTCATTGCGGATCAGGTTCGCGAGTTCATAGGCCGCGCGGTAGTTCGCGTTGGGCGACCTGAGGATCTGGACGTAGTCGAGGGCCCCCCGCTCTCCCCCGGCGAGCTTGCCGAAGAGGAGCCAGACGACGATCACGACGAAGACGATCACCGCGGGGATCACGAAGAGCTGGACGATGAAGCCGGCCGTCGGCGGCTCGACCGGGGGCAGTTCGGGTGGCAGGTTCGGGCGTGTCGATTCCGTCGTCGAGCTCATGCGAGGGCGTCTCGGAGTTCCAACCGTAGGTGCGTTCGGGTCTCCTCACAGTGTATCGGGCCCCCATCGGGTCGCCAAGGTTCGCGGCCTCAGTGGCGACGTTCCGTCACCTCACTCGGGCACCGCCTCCGACCCGGGCTTCGAGGCCGCCTCGTTCTGCGCGGGGGTCGTCTCGGGGACGAACGCCGGCTGGTCGGTCCGCATCGCGGGCTTCTCGGACGACGGGTTTGTCATCGCCGGGTTCGGATTCACCATCCCGCCCGACGTGGGGCCGCAGCCGACAATGATGAGGGGGAGCGAGACGGCCATCTTGCAGTGCCAACGCATGTCGTGATCCTTGGTGAGTGTCCGTCCGGAATCCATCCGATGCCGCCTGGCTCCAGGCCTGGACCAATGGCCTACTCGATACTTGTCGCGACCGTCGCGAACGACATGCCGCGCTGGCACACGGGCTGCTCGGTTTCCCATGAGCCGGGAGAGGCCCAGCACGACCTCCGGCACTTTGAATCCGCCCTGACCGTTTCACGACCGCCGAGGAGCCATGATGTCCCCACCGATCCGACTGCGGCAGGCGATGAGCCTCGGCGGCCTCTCGATCCGAGAGGTCGGCCTGCGCACCTGGCGGCAGATGAATGAGAACGAGATCCTCACGCGCGCGGCCGCCGTCGCCTTCTACGCCATGCTGGCGGTCGTGCCGTTCCTCGCCCTCGTCCTGACCCTCGCCGTCCAGGCCCTGCCGGACATCAACGCCGGCCCCCATGCGCAGGGGGTCGGCCAGTTGACGGTCGGCGAACTCCAGGCGTCGCTCGAAGCGGCCCTTCCCGCCGAGGCCACGAAGGTGGTCGAGGACCAGATCGCCCGGATCCAGAAGGAGCCGCCGGTCGGGCTGCTGTCGGTCGGCCTCGCGGTGACCCTCTGGCTGGCGTCGAGCCTATTCCTGGCCGTGATCGACGCCATGGACCGGATCTACGGGGTCAAGGAGACGCGATCCTTCGTCAGGCTGCGTCTCACCGCCATCGTCATGACCCTGATCGAGGCGGTGATCCTCATCGGCTCACTGGTGGCGGTCGTCGCCTGGCCGCAGATCCTCGGGTGGCTGGGGTTGTCGGAGGTGGCCGCCGCGCTGGCGACCGCTGTGCAGATCGCGGTCATCGTCATCATGATCCTGTTGAGCCTCGCCCTCTGCCTCTATGTCGGGCCCGACGCCAATCAGCGCTGGGAGTGGATCACACCCGGGAGCCTGCTCGGGACGCTGGCGTTCCTGGGGATCACGTTCGGGTTCCGGTACTACGTCCAGACCTGGGGCGGGTACGACAAGACCTACGGCTCGCTCGGCGGCGTGATGGTCCTGCTGTTCTGGTTCTGGCTCACCAGCGTGGTGCTGCTGGTCTCCGCGCAGATGAATCAGATCATCGAGCAGGCGTCGCCGCTGGGACGTTCCCGGGGGAACCGGTCGGGTACTCCGCCGGCCGAGGATTCCTTGGCACTCGTGCCGGATCCCGCGGTCTCGGGACGCTGATCCGGCTGCGTCCCGTTGCGTCGGCGATCGGGGGCGTCATAGACTGATCGATGGGTTCCCCCCCGGCGCCGTCGGTCCTCACCGCCGCCGGGGGCGACCGCCCTCGGCGACGGGTCGTGGACATGGGCGTCATCTTCATCGCGGTCTTCTGCCTGGTCATCTACGGGATCATCCGGATGACGGTCGGCG
This sequence comes from Isosphaeraceae bacterium, assembly GCA_965279195.1. GTDB lineage: Bacteria > Planctomycetota > Planctomycetia > Isosphaerales > Isosphaeraceae > CBDIHP01. The sequence goes on along the minus strand of CBDIHP010000010.1, from coordinate 14,098 downwards.
GGGTCTCCCTGATCACCGGGGGCCGCTACCGCGCGTACCGGCAGCTCGCCAGCCGCCACCGGGGCAAGTACGAGAACCGGGGGATGTCCAGCCCCCCGACCGTCAGCTTCGGGCACAACGGCTCGCTCGTCCGCGTCGGCCTGGCGCCCAACGTCGGCGACGGGATCCACACCCCCCGGACCCGCGTGGTCGCCCGGTTCGCCAAGGGCCTCCCCTTCCGGCTCGAACTCGCACCCACCATCCGTCCGGCCGCCCCGCAGCCGCCCAAGGGCACCCGCCTGGTGCGCAGCGGGGATCTGGAATTCGACAAGTACTTCATCGTCCAGGCCAACGACCCCGAGATGGCCAGGGACTTCCTCTCCGACCCGATCCGTTGGGCGATGGGCGCCCTCCTGCGGCTGGGCCCGCCGGGGGGGATGCTGATCTCGATCAACCCCGAGCGGCTGCTGGTCCAGATCGACCGCAACCTCGGCAACAGCACCGAGTCCCTCGCCGCGATCGTCCGCGAGGCGCTCAAGATCCACGACGGCCTGCTCTCGGGCGTCGCCACCCGCCTGGGCGACGGCATCGCCGTGGTGAGCGCGGGGGCCGCCGAGGTCGAGGAGGCCGGGGCCCCGGTCTGCAAGGTCTGCGGCGAGGCGGTCCACGAGCCCCCCAGGGTCATCTGCACCACCTGCCGGGCCCCGCACCACCGGGATTGCTGGGAGTTCGTCGGCGGCTGCTCGATCTTCGGATGCAACGGCAAGACGGGCGTCCCGGGCTGAAACGAGGCCCTGCCGCAACGCCGCAGGGGCTCTGCCCGTTTGTTCAGAGGGCAAGGCGAAGGAATTCGTTGCGGCGCGACGTCCGGGCGGTATGCTAGGGATCACGCTTCCGTCCGCCGATCTCGCGGTTTTTGGCTCCCTCAAACCCAATATCGGCGACCCCAGGGCGAACTGGGAACAGAGGAGGAACACCGAACATGTCGTACGGCGGTAACGCGGAAGCCAGCGGGATCCAGGTCACGTTCCTGGACCAGACCGGGGCCAAGTCGGTGAAGGCGGTCATCGCCTTCAGCGTCCCGGTGAGCCGAATCATCCCCAACATCATCACCAAGATGAATCTCCCCGCCACCAGTCCCGACGGGCAGCCGATGAGCTACTCGCTGGACCACAAGGAAGGCGGCCGGCGGCTCCTCGAAGCGATGACCCTCGTCGAGGCCGGCGTCCAGAACGGCGACCACCTCATCATCTACCCCGAGGTCGTGGCGGGCGCCTGAGGATCGTTTACAATAGGGCCGATCCCGCTCGGGATGCCCGGCGTGGGCGACGCGAGCGCGATCGGCTCCGGATCCTCCGTCGCAACGACTACCGGGCAGAACCCCATGGCGTACGAGTCCCCCCGGATCCGTCGGCTCAGGTCCGACCTCGCCGCGCTCGAACGGCTCAAGGCCGAAAGCACGGTCTTCCGGTTCAAGGCGGTCACCGGCACCCCGCCGCAGCATTACGTCATTGGGTTCGCCGGCAAGAGCCTCGCCCGCGAGAAGGGCAAGGTCGTCGTCCGCGACTTTCACGAGGTCGACGTCAAGCTCGGGGCATCCTACCCCCGGACCATGCCCGAGCTGCGCTGGCTCACCCCGATCTACCACCCGAACATCTCCGAGATCGGGATGATCTGCCTGGGGGCGTACGGCACCCACTGGGTCCCCAGCCTGGCGCTCGACGAACTCTGCGTCATGCTCTGGGACATGGCCCGTTACCAGAACTACGACATCCGCAGCCCCTACAACCGCGAGGCCGCCCTCTGGACCGCCAACCAGACGGCCCACCGGTTCCCCATGGACGGCCGCCCGCTCCGCGACCTCCGCACAGGCGCCCCCCGGGTCGAGCCCCCCGCCCCCAAAGCCCCCGAGCCCGAGCCCGAACCCCACCCCTTCGAACCGATCATCGAGCTCGACGACACCAACTCCGTCGTCGTCCTCGACATGGAAGTGGACCTGCGGCCCTCGGCGCCTCGCCCCCCGCGCGAGCCCTTGAACCTCTTCCCCAACGCCCCCGCGCGACCCACGCCCCCGCCCGTTCAGGAAGATGTCATCTTCCTCGACTGACCTTCTTGTGAAGGGTGGGATGCGGACGCGAGCCGGAAGCCGCGTCACCCCGCCGACGAGGGCGGATGACAGAACGGACCACCCGTATGCCGGGCGAGATGTGGGCGGAGTGACACCTCTCCTGCCGGGCGGCGTCTTCACCCCACCCCGTCTGGGTTTTCAGGCGCACAACAAAGGCCACCCCCCTCGCGGGCGGTGGCCTTTCCTGGTTCCAACGGTTTGCTCCCGGCCTGGGCCGTCCTCGGTCGGGCCGAGCGATCGGGTCGGTCAGAAGATGGATCGAATAGGGCGAATGGCGACGGATCGATCCGATCGGCGCGGGGGACGCCGGGCGGTCAGTCGGGCGAGCTGGTTGGAAGGTATCGTCGTCGATCAGGAGGAGTCAGGAGCGCCAGCCATGGCGAACCGTCAAATCGCATCGATCGGATCAGTTTAGCAAGGCCGGCTCGTCCATCAGGAGGCCGTACTTCTTCATCTTCTTGTAGAGGGTCGTCCGGTTGATGTCGAGCACCCGGGCGGTCTCCTGGCGGTTCCAGTTGAGGGCCCGCAGGGCCTGGATGATGATCTGCTTCTCGGGCTCCTCGAGCGCCTCCTTCAGGGGGCGGAGCTCCATCGAGAGGTGGGGCTTGGGGTTGTGGACCGGCCGGCTGCTCCGCGAGGGAGACTGGCCGATCGAAAGGTTCGCCGGGGTGATCCGCGATCCCTGGCTCAACGCCACGCCGCGCTGGACGACGCTCTCCAGCTCGCGGACATTGCCGGGCCAGTCGTGCCGGTACATCAGCTCGATGGCGTCCGGGGCGAACTGGACGGTCGGCTTGGCGAACTCCCGGGCGTACTTGGTCCGGAAGTGCTCGGCCAGGATCTCGATGTCGCTGCCGCGGGCCCGCAAGGGGGGCAGCTTGAGGCAGATCAGGCTGATCCGCTCGTACAGCTCCCGGAGGAACTTGCCCTGCTCCACCAGCGCGGGGAGGTTTTCGCGGGTCGCCAGGATGAACCGCAAATCGACCCTGATCGACTTGGTCGAGCCCAGGGGCTCGAAGACGCCTTCCTGGATCACCCGTAGGAGCTGGGCCTGGAGGCTCGGCGACAGGGCGGCGACCTCGTCGAGCAGGAGCGTGCCGCCGTCGGCCCGGGCGAGCTTGCCGGGGCGGTCGATCGCTGCCTCGGGGTCGTCGATCTTCTGGCCGAACAGCTCGCGTTCGAGGGCCAGTTCATCGACGCCGGAGCAGGCCACTTCGAGGAACGGCGAGTCGCGGCGGCTGCACTGCTGGTGGATCGTCCGGGCGATCAGGGACTTGCCGGTCCCCTGCTCGCCGACGATCAGCACGGGCGTCTTGGTCGCGGCCACGGTGGAGGCCAACTCGACCGCCTGCTTCAGCCCCGTGTCCTCGCCGAGCACGGAAGGCCCGCCGATGGGAGCGGCGGGTTGTTCGTTCCGGACGGGGCCCGAAGGGGCCGGGGCCAGGCTCACCGGGGCGGCCGGCACCGGGCGGTATGTCCCGTTCCCGTTCGAGGTGAACGACGTCGCCGGGGCCGACTGGCTGTGGCCGTTGCCGCTCGGGGACGAGGACGAGCCCTGGCGGAGCGACTCGCACGCCTGGGTCACCACGGCCCGCAGCTCGGTGGCCGGGATCGGGAACTTCAGGACGGCCGTCGCACCATTCCTCGTGGCCTCGCGGGCCCGGTCGGGGTGGGGCGTCGGGAACAGCAGGATCACGGGGACCTGGGGCTGCTTGCGGCGGACGTAAGTCAGGAGTTCCAGACAGTCACCATCACTGGGGTCCACGCCGGCGAGCACGAGGTTGATCCCCCCCCGCTCCAGCATCCGGACCGCCACGCGTTCGTTCGAAGCCTCGTCGATCCCATGCCCGAGCGACTGGAGCATCGAGGAGAGCAACGCCAGTAAGGACGGCTCCGGGTGAACAATTAAGATTCGGGCCTTGCTCATGGAATCATTCTCTCGGAAAAGGCGCCCGCCGAATATGTGAGGGGCCGGTGCGTCATCCCTGAGGAATGAGGTATCCCCCCAATCCTCTTTGATCACTGGCGCTCGCCAGGGCGGGCCATCAGGCCCTTCCGTGCGAGGCTCCGCGACAGGCGACGTCGCGGACTTGAGTCGAAACGCGGGGGATACCGTTGTTTCTATACATCACTTTGGCGCGATCGTCAAAAAACGAACGCGACATCTTGACTTTCGGGACACCGTCGGCCACCCGTTTTTTTCCCGATCAGGCCCTCGGGTGGGCGTCGTTGTAGGCATCCAGGAGTCTCTCTTTCGAGACATGGGTGTAAATCTGCGTTGTCGCCAGGCTGCGGTGCCCTAACAGTTCCTGGACACTCCGGAGGTCCGCCCCGCTGTCCAGAAGGTGGGTCGCGAAGCTGTGCCGCAGCGTGTGCGGGCTAGCCTCGGGGTCCAGCCCCTGCTCCAAAAAGCGGTCGTGCAGGATCCGGCCGACCGAACGCGACGTCAGTCGACCCCCTCGGGCGTTGAGGAACACCGCGGGCTCGCCGGCCTTCGCGGGCGACCTCGACTGTATGCAAGCGTCGAGCCATCGAAACGCTTCGGCGCCAACGGGGCACAATCTCTCCCGGCGACCCTTGCCGCGGACGCGTAGGAGTCCCTGCTCCGTGTCCAGGTCGGCGAGGTCCAGGCCCACCAGCTCGCTCACGCGAAGCCCCCCGCCGTAGAGTGTCTCGAACATGGCCCTGTCCCTCGTGCCCGCCCAGTCGTTGGCGGGCAGGCCGTCGAGGAACCCGATGAGCTGATCCACCGTCAGGAGCCTCGGCAACCTCTTGGGCTGCTTCGGGTTCCGCAACCCCGAGGCCGGGTCGCCCGTGATCGCCCCCTGACGTCTCTGATGCTTGAAGAAGGACCTCAGGCTCGCGAGCCGCCGGGCGATGGTCGCCGGGGCGTAACCCTGCGAGTTCAGCCACGCCGAGTAGCCGCGTAAACGCCGAGCGTCCGCCGACCTGGGGTCCGCATCCGCCCCGGCCGCCCCGGCCAGGTACGTCTCGAACTGGCCGAGGTCGTCCTCGTAGCAGCGGATCGTGTGGATCGACGCATTCTTCTCACGCCGGAGGTACTCGAGGAATCCAAGTGTGGAAGCGTGCATGCGGAATCGCTCCGTGCAAACCGTCATCCCACGCCCAATCGGGGCGCCTGTCGACGAACGCATTAAGGCACGCGGTGTCTGCTCGGGAGGGGGAGCAATGGCGACCGCCCGCCAATCCATAGCGATCGGCTGCCGGGGGGTCTTCCCTGGCGGGATGCCACTTTGCTTGGAGGGATAGGAAACCTCGACCGAGCCGCAATCGAGCGCGAAGTAACAAATTTACGCGCGGACGATCGTGAACGCGATCCAAATTTCCGGGAATCGGGCGATTCCGGCGCGGAATCCGAACGGGGCCGACGATGCGGGGGCGGCCGTTCCGGGGCGACAATCGAGAAATCGGGGGACCAGGGTCTGGCCAAACGGGCGAACGTAACGTACTATTCGAGTGCGCCGTGGAGCAGCGGCTAGCTCGCCAGGCTCATAACCTGGAGGTCGTAGGTTCGATTCCTGCCGGCGCAAATCCTGTTGATCCCCCTCAAAGGCCCCCACGGGCCTTTTTTCTTTTTGTCATCTCCGTGTTCACCATTCTCTACGAAGCCCTGTCATTCTTGGGACAGTCCGGGCGAAAAATCCGTGGCATCCTGACTGCACGCTTGCCTTTGCGATCCCCGTTCTGTACGACCTCGCTCACAGCCGGGTCGCGTTTTCGCCCGATATTGACGTAAGCCCTCCTGTACGATTTTCGGTATTGTGGGGGGAATGGGAAGAATAGGAATCAGGTCTGATGACCTGCCTGTCTCCCGTGTTTGCCGGAACATCTTGTCCAGTCATGGCTTCCGTCCGATCGGAAGGCTCGCGTGTCCGCACGCCGTCCGTGCCGTCCGCGATCCGAACCGTTCGGGGTTGCCGGGCGCTCGTCTTTTTCCCGAGACGCGGGCCGGAATCCCTCACGCTGTCCAGGAGCTGGCGATGTCGCCCGAGCCCGAGTCGTACTTTCGCGACGAGACATTGACACACCGCCTGATCCTCCCACGCGACGCAAATCACCACGGCACGCTCTACGCCGGCGTGCTCCTATCCCTTGCCCTCGAAGCAGGTTACGCCACGGCCTACCGCTCGGTCGGCCGCGCGGCCAATCTCGTCCTCAAGCGAGTCCTCGACCTCCGCTGCCACGTCCCCGTCCCGATCGGCCAAGTCATCGAGATCCGGGGGCGGGAAATCCACCGCGCACGCGCTCAGGCGGTCGTCGCCCTTCACGGGACGCCCCTCGCCGGGTCCGATCGCCCCTGGATGGACGGCCTGATGCAGTTCGTCCAGGTCGACGAGCACGGCAAGCCCCAGCCGATGTCCGAGGCCGGCGACGTCGCCGACGGCTGGGACGCCGAGCCCTGGGCCCCGCTCCGCGAGCGGGCCTTCAAGCTCCTGGCGATCCGCAAGTAAGTCGCGAGTCCGACCCCATTCGGAGAAATCTCGGAAAAAAGATGTATCGCGCCGGCCGGGTTGAGACAGTCATGGGAAGGAGACTGGAATCCACCCGCCGGAGCGAGTCGCCATGTCGGGAACATCCTGGGGTGCGGTTATCAACCAGTTCGACCGGCTGTCCCGATTCGGGACGGTCGGCGGGTTGGACGAGTCGCAGCTCCTTGAACGATTCCTCGCCCGCAAGGACGAGGGGGCATTCGAGGCCATCGTGGAGCGGTACGGGCCGATGGTCCTGTCCGTCTGCCGCGACCTCATCCCCGACCAGCACGATGTGGAGGACGCGTTCCAGGCCACGTTCCTGGTCCTGGTCCGACGCGCGGGGGGGCTCCGCCGGCGGGAACAACTCGGGAGCTGGCTCCACGGCGTCGCCCGCCGCGTGGCCATGCGATCTCGCGCGGTCTCCTGCCGCAACAGGGAGCGGACCCGGACCTGGGAGGCCGACCACGAGCCCGCCTCCGACGACGCTCCACGGGGCGTCGGCGAGGAACTCCGCCCCCTGATTCGCGAGGAGGTCGATCGGCTCCCCGCGCGATACCGGGACGCGGTGGTCCTCTGCTACTTCGAAGGCCGGACCCACGAGGAGGCGGCCCGTCGCCTCGGCTGGCCCCTCGGCACGGTCAAGGGCCGCCTCGCCCGCGCACGGGAGCAGCTCAAAGTCCGCCTGGAACGACGCGGAGTCGACGCCGCGCCGCTCTCGGTCGGCCTTGCCCTCTCCACCGGCCGCGCCACCGTACCCGCCCTGCTCCGCACCCGGACCGTCGCCGCCGCCCTGGCCTACCTCCAGGCCGGACCGGGGACCGTCCTCACCACCACGATCATCTCCGGCGCAGTCCTCGAACTCGCCCAGGGAGCATTGAAATCCATGACCTTCGGCATCACCAAGCTCGGCCTCTTCGGCGCGGTCAGCGTCGGCGTGCTCGCCATTCCCGCCGTGCTCGCCTCCCAGGCCACGAGCACCTCGACCCCGACCAAACCGGCCACAGCGTCGGCCGGACCAGCTCCGAAGAGCCAGACAACCGAAGCGCCGACTGCCAGGGCTCCCGTGGAGTCGAGCAGCAAAACCAAGGTGACCCGACCCGCGGAAGGTGGGGGGGGCGGTGAATTCACAACCGCGACCGCGACCTCCCCGACACGCCCAAGGAGCCGCCCTGTCACACCGCAGGATCTCCTGACCGAAGCGCAGGCGGTCTACGTCACGGCCGAAAAGTTCCATGCGCAGGGCCGCATCCTGACGTCGGAGTTGATCCGCTGGTCTGGCAAGATCGTGGAGGCCGAACTCACCACGACGAGTGACAGGGACGGCAGGATCCGGGCCTTCGAAAACCAGCTCATCCGGATGAAGTCGCTCGCCGAGAACGAAGCTCGCGCATTTCAGGAGGGGAAAGCCACGAGCTTCGACTCCCAGTCCGTCCGATTCGCCGAGAGCGAGTCGGCCGCCTGGCTCCAGGAGGCTAAGCAGGACCAGAGCGGCCTGCCAACCGCCTGGAGGAGCCGTGTTGTGTCCAGGAATCCGCTCCAGGATCGAGATGCGTTCCCCGCCGGTTCAGGGATGATGGCAGGGGCTGGGCCCGGGGGGATGAAGGGCGGGATAGGGATGGGAGCGGGCGGCGGCGCTGGACCGGCCCCGGTCGGCGGGTTCGGCGGCCCGGCCCCGATTGCGAATGGCCGATCGATCGCGGGAGGCACCCCCGGTCGTCCGGTAGGCGGGATGATGGGTGGCATGGGCGGTGCGGTCGCACTCGCGCCGACCGAGGGGGCGGGGGCTTCGGGTGGTCCGCCACAGGCCGTTCGCGGGAGTCGCTCCTCATCAGCCTCCGTCCCCGCCGGGATGATGTCGAGTGGCGGAGGGATGATGGGCGCCGTGGTCCCCGATGGTGGCATGATGGGGGGCGGCATGTCGGGGGGGGCAATCATGACGACGATCCCCGATTCGGACTCCGAGAGGCTCTCGGCCGCTGTCCGCAAGCGTCTCGATGACGTGGTCTCCATGAACTTCCCGAACGAGACGCCCCTCGAAGACGTCCTCAAGTACATCAAGTCGAGCACGTCGAAGGACAAGGGTGGCCTGGCGAAGGGTATCCCGATCTACCTCGACCCCATCGGCCTGAGCGAGGCCGAGAAGACTCCGGCCTCAGTGATCAGCCTCGACCTGGAAGGCGTGCCCCTCCGCACCACGCTCCGCCTGGCGCTGGATCAGCTCGGTCTCATGTACAAGGTCCACGATGGAGTCTTGATCATCTCCACGCCTGAGCGAGTTGATCAACTCACACAGCAGTGAGCCGCCCTGCTTTCCGTCGAGGCAACGGGGATCTCCGCCCCGTTGCCTCGCTTCGTGTCAGGGACTATTCTCCAACCTCCCTCAAGCATTCCCACCGCCAGGTTGGAGAGAACGAACAGATGAGCCAGGACGTCAATCGTCGGACATTCCTCGGGGCCGGCGCAGGGGCCGCCGGCCTTGGGTATTTCTTCACCGCGAACGCGGTCTCCGCCGCACGCCTCCAACGCAAGCCCAACGAGACCCTCCGCTTCGCCGGCATCGGCATCGGCGGCAAGGGCTCCAGCGACATTGACCAGGCGTCGAAGCTCGGCGAGATCATCGCCCTCTGTGACGTCGACGACGCCAACCTCGACAAGAAGCTGAAGAAGTGGCCGTCGGCCAAGAAATACCATGACTTCCGCCGGATGCTCGACCGCATCGGCAAGGAAATCGACGCCGTCACCGTCAGCACCCCCGACCACACCCACGCCCTGGCCGCGCTGATGGCCATCCGCATGGGCAAGCACGTCTACTGTCAGAAGCCCCTCACCCACTCCGTCTTCGAAGCCCGCGTCCTCAAGGAAGCGGCGAAGAAGTACGGCGTCTGCACCCAGATGGGCAATCAGGGCTCGGCCGAGAACGGCCTCCGTCGCGCGGTCGAGCTGATCCAGTCCGGCGTGATCGGCGGTGTCAGCGAGGTCCACGTCTGGACCAACCGCCCTGTGTGGCCGCAGGCCCCCGCGATCACGAAGCGCCCGGACAGGGCCGACCCCTGGCCGAGCACGATCCACTGGGATTACTTCATCGGCGGTGCCCGGCTCCGCCCCTACGTCGACAAGGTCTACCACCCGTTCAACTGGCGAGGCTGGTGGGACTACGGCACGGGCGCCATCGGCGACATGGCCTGCCACACCGCCAACATGGCCTTCCGGGCCCTCAAGCTGGAATACCCGACGGTGATCTCGGCCGAGAACGGCGAGGTCAATCCCGAGACCTACCCCGCCTGGGCCCACGTCGTGATCGAGTTCCCTGCCCGGGGCGACATGCCGCCGGTCAAGGTCCACTGGTACGAGGGCAAGAAGGACGGCAAGCTCGTCCTGCCACCCGAGGACCTGCTCAAGAAGGTCCTCAAGAAGGATGAGAAGCTCGTCGACTCTGGCTCGCTCCTGGTCGGCGACAAGGGCATCCTCTTCTCGCCCAATGACTACGGCGCGAAGTTCCGGATCACCCCCGGCGAACTCGCCGAGGGCAAGAACCTCGACACCCCCGAGTCGCTCCCCAAGAACGGCGAGGGCGACCAGGGCATGAAGAACGAGTGGGTCCGCGCGATCAAGGAAGGCAAGCCCGAGATCGCCTACTCGAACTTCGACAGCGCGAGCCTGCTCACCGAGGCCTTCCTCCTCGGCAACGTCGCGATCAAGACCGGCAAGAAGTTGGAGTGGGACGGCCCAGGCCTCAAGATCACCAACGTCCCCGAGGCCAACCGCCTGATCCAGACCGAGTACCGTCGCGGCTGGGAAGTCACCCGCGAGTCGTGAGCGGATTCGACACGCTGTCCGGGGCCTGGGGCAACTCAGGCCCCGGGCGTCGGTTCATCGAGGAACGTCGCGAGCCCGGCTTCGGCCGAACCGCGGCAATCCAACGGCCGATTGGGAATTTCGAAGATGAACGTCGTCCCCTGGCCGACGATCGACTCGACCTTGATCGTCCCGCCGTGTTCGACTGCGATCTTGCGCGAGACGGGCAACCCCAGCCCGGTGCCTCGCGAGCCCTTGGTCGAGGCGAAGAGCTGAAAAAGGCCCTCGACCTCCCCTTCCGGGATCCCCGGGCCATTGTCCGCCACGACCACTCTCGCGACCTGTGTCCCGTCGTCCCAGGTCGTTGAGACGCGGACCGTCGCCCCGTCTGATCCTTCGGTGGCGTCGATGGCGTTCGTCACGATGTTGAGCACGGCCCGATGGATGCCGTCCGGGTCGATATTGATCTCGGGCATCGGCCGGGTCGGCGACCACTCCAGCCGCACGCCCTTCTCCTTCGAGCGCGACTGCATCAACTCGACCACATCCGAGACGGTCTCGTTCAGCTCCGAGGGTTCGAGCGCCGGCTCCCGTTCCTTGGAGAATGAGAGCATGTCCATGACCATGTTGTAGATCTTGGTCTGGTTCTTCTCGACGATCGCCCAGCCTCGCCGCACGACATCCTCGTCCTTGTCGTTCAGCCCCATGTCGATGAGATAGCTGCCGCCCCGGATCCCCTGCAGGATGTTCTTGATGTGGTGCGAGAGTGTGGCGATGGTCTGCCCGACCGCGGCGAGCCGCTCGGCCTCGATCTTGGCCTGATACAGCTCCGCGTTCTCGATCGCCAGCCCGGCCTGATAGCCGATGGCGACCATCAGCATCAGATGATCCTTGGAGAACCGGCTCTTGAGCCGGCCGTGGTCATCGGTCTCCAGCGAGGCCTGGGCGTCGGCATACAGCACACCCAGGATCCCGTGCCGCCCCTGGAGCGGGATGCAGATGGCCTCGCGGATCCCGTAGTCAACGATCGACTGCGCCGGCCCGAAGCGGTCGTCGGCGGGCGCGTCGGCCGTGATCACACCCTCGCCCTTCTGGAGGACGTGGTCGATGATCGTCCGCGAGATCGACATCCGCTCGTCCGGATCCGCCCCACCCTTCCAGCGGACCGACTTGGGGATCAGCTCGGTGGAGCCGGTGAGCTTGAGGAGGATCGCCCCACGATCGGCCCCGATCGATTCGAAGACCAACTCCAGCACCTGAGAGAGCAGCGTGTCGACGTCCGTGAACTGGCTGATCGCCTGGGACGCCTTGTACATCACTGCGAGATTGACCAGCCGCTCCTTGAGCAACCGGTCGGTGATGACCAGCTCCGGACTCGAGAGGACGCGTGAGCCCTCCTCGGCCGGGACCCGCTTGAGGATCGCGGATCGGTCCTCGGGGCTCTCGGGCGAGAGCATCTTCAGCCGCGCGGTGAAGTCACGGCCGACGTCGGAGGCCGACTCCTGGAACACCAGGGTCGTCTGCCCGACCCGGATCTGATCGCCCGACCGGAGCGGCCCTTGCTCGATGACCTGCCCGTTGAGGAAGGTTCCATTGGCCGAATTGAGGTCCACGAGGACGAAGCCGCCGTCGATCTTACGGACCTCTGCGTGGCGTCTGGAGATTTCCTCGTCGTTGAGGCGGATGGTGTTGGAATGCTCGCGCCCGAGTCCTGTCGACTTCCCGGCGAGGTCGAAACGCCGGCCCTGATTGGCCCCCTGGATGATAAGCAAAGAGGCCACAGGCGCGATCCTCGGACGGGTCGTCCGGGCGCGTCCCGGGACGCAGGCCCTCGGTCCCGGCGGGACGACCTCAGTCTTCACCATAAAGGACCACCCCCGCGAGGTCAACCGACCAAGCCCTGGCGCGTCGGACTCCGACCGCACGATTGCGTCTCGGACGGGCCGAGACTACGCTTCAAGGCGAACACACTCGCGCCCGATCCCCTGCCATCGAGGTGAAGGACATGCCGTCGGATCCGCTGGAGTCGCCGTCCCGGGAGATCGCTGTGCCCGAGGCTTTCCGGGAACGGCGGACCTCGGACCTCCTCCAGGTGATGGAAGTCTCGCGCAAGCTCGCCGGCAGTTCCCAGCTCCTCCCGCTGCTCCAGGCGATCACCGCCTCGGCCTGCAAGGTTCTCGACTGCGAGAGGGCCAGCGTCTTCCTCCACGACCCCAGCACCGACGAACTCTACAGCCGCGTCGCGACCGGCGTAGACGAGGTCCGCTTTCCCGCCAACCGCGGCTTTGCTGGCGAGGTTTTTCAGTCCGGCCAGCTCATCAACGTCCCCGACGCCTACGCCGATCCCAGGTTCAACCCCGCCATCGACAAGGCTACCGGCTTCCGCACGAGGAACATCCTCACCTGCCCGCTCCGGAGCCATGACAATAAGCGGATCGGCGTGATCCAGGTCCTGAACAAGCGAGACGCCGCCTTCGAGGAGTGGGATGAGGTCCTGGTCACCACATTCGGGGCTCAGGCGGGCCTCGCGGTCGAACGCCAGCTCCTGCTCGAAGAATCCGCGAAAAAACAGCGCATCGAGCACGACCTCAACATCGCCCGCAAGATCCAGGAGGGTCTGCTCCCCAAGCGGTCGCCGAAGTTCAAGGGGTACGACATCGCCGGCTGGAACCGACCCTGCGACGAAACCGGGGGCGACTTCTACGACTTCCGCGAGCTGGACTCCGAGAAGATTGCACTCACCCTGGCGGATGTCGCGGGTCATGGCATCGGCCCTGCCCTGGTCGTCGCGGAGTGTCGCGCCCTGATCCGGGCCCTCGTCGCGCAGTCCGACGAGCCCGATGTCGTGATCGGCCTCGTGAACAACCTGCTCTGCGAGGACCTCCCCCCCGACCGCTTCATCACCGCCTACCTCGGCATCATCGATCGAGCGGCGAATCGGCTCACGTACCTGTCCGCCGGCCACGGCCCCGTCCTTTTCTACTGCCGCGCGGACGACCGATTCACGGAACTCGAGGTCCACGGCTGCCCGCTGGGAGTCATGGAGGACTTCCCGTTCAGCGGCCCCGGTGTCGTGGAGATCGGCCCCGGCGATATTTTGGCGGCGGTGACCGACGGGTTCTTCGAGTGGGTCGATCCCAAGAATGAAGCCTATGGCATCGGCCGCGTCCAGGAGCTGATCCGTTCCCTGCGTGACGAGCCATCCTCGACCATCATCGCCCGGCTCTACGAGGACGTGCTCTCCTTCGCGAAAGGCACTCCCCAACTCGACGACCTGACCGCCGTCATCGCCCGTCGAGTGGAATGATCCCGGGATGTTTCACGTGAAACATCCCGGGATACTAGGACGTTTCACGCGGAACTACGGCCGATGCCGGGATTGTTTCACGTGAAACATTCGAACGTCTCAGCCGTTCACGCGGCCGAGGTATTCGCCCGTCCGGGTGTCGACCCGCACCAGGACGTTCGGCTCCATGTGCTCGGGCACCTGGATGACGTGGCCCGTCGAGAGCGTCGCCGGCTTCGTCCGGCCCGTGGCGGAGTTGCCGCGGACGCCGGGGGCGGTGTCGACGATCATCAGGTCGACCGTGTCGGGCAGCTCGATCGCGATGACCTCGTCGTTCACGACCAGCGATTCGAGCCCTTCCATGTTCTCGGTCATGTACGGGATCTGGTCTTCCAGGTCCTCGTTCGAGAACGAGAA
>CBDIHP010000009.1:0-29233 GCA_965279195.1 Isosphaeraceae bacterium | reverse complement strand
TTGAGCATCCGGCCGACCTGCTTCGCCAGGTTCGCCCGCAACGATTTCGCACGCGCCTGCGCCGAACAATTCCTCATCGGGCATGCTGCTCCAGAGGAAGTAGGACAGCGGCTGGCCAGTTCGAAATCGTCCAGCGGCTGGTCGGCCTTGCTCGCCGAGTCGCGCGGCTCGACCAGGTAGAGGAACTGCGGCGAGGCCAGGACGCTCGTGAGCGCGACCTGGACCGAGCGTTCGAAGCTCTCGCCCCGGTCGTGGGCCAGCCGGATGCCTTGAAGATTCGCTCGGATTCCTCCGGGCGCAATGGCCGCCGGTAGGCCCCGACCGGCGAACCGGCCCATGACCTCCCTCGCGACGGCGAATGTGGATGGTTTCGCCGTGTTCGGGTGTCTTCGTGAGGATCGCCTTGTGGGTCGGAGAGTCCTGGCCGACCGCCGGCACGGGGCCACGGACGACCATCGAGTCGACGTGCAGCCCACGCTTGCCGCCGTAGCGCTGGTCGCCGGAGACCTGGGCGGTCACTTCCTTCGGATTGGCGACATTCTCCGAGTCGGCCTGTCCGGGCGCGAGCGAGACGTGCACCATGCGGTCGCCGGGGGCGACCTTGAGCCAGTAGCGGTAGACGACGGTCTCGTCCTGAACGCGGACGGCCTCCACCGTGCGGCGGTCCTTGCCGAAGCCGATCACCAGGCGCGGCGGGGGCACCGTCTCGGAGATCCCCACGCGGACGAGGCTGAATTCCGCCTGATAGAGCCCGGGCTTGAGCGTGTGGGCGAACTCAACCGGCTTGTCCCTGGGCAGGGGATACGTCCGCAGGCCGATCAGCTCGATCGGCGGGAAGGGCTCGGCGTCGGGCGTGGCGATGGCTCGGTCGAGTGCGACCTCGGCGGCGTCGAGGTAGCGTTCGACGTGGGCCGGCGAGATGTTCAGCGCCGAGCCGACGTTGTCGAAGCCGAAGCCGATGTCGTCGGGCGGGAAGGACTCGGCGAGCTTGAGGTCGAGGCCGAGGAGGTCGCGGAGGGTGTTGTCGTATTCCTGGCGATTCAGGCGCCGAATGACGACGGGGGCGAGGGGGCCTTGCTGGCCGCACTGGGCGGCGAGGAAGTCATTCTCGACCCAGGAGACGACGGCCTCGCGATCCTCGGGCTTCGGCTGTCGGGCGTCGACCGGGGGCATGAGGTGCCCCTCGACGGCGTCGCGGACCTTGATCCAGAGTCGCCCTCCCTTGAGGGCGGCGGCCTGGTCGTCGAACTTATCCAGGGCGATGCCCCCCTCGGCGTCCACGGCCGAGTGGCAGGAGACGCAGTAGCGGTCGAGGATCGGCTGGATCCGATCGCGGAACGGGTCGGCCTTGCGCACCTGGGCCGGGGCGACCCGCGCCTGGGTCAGGACCAGGACCAGGACCAGGACCAGGATGGGAACGATGGTTCGTCGGCCGGTGGGGCGTTCCATACCGTCTGAGATCCCTCCACGCGTCGGATCAGGTCGATCGTTCGCCCGTCGCGAGGCCACCATCGTACAGCAAGCCGGGAGGGGCGTCATCCGGGAATAGGCGACAAGAAGCCGCGACCCGGCCCCGCAATCCGTGAATTGTTGACGTGATCCCTTCTCCATGTCTCATGCACGCATCGCTCGCGGGCCGGCGGTGAGACCACGGTTCCAGGGGGTGGTAGCGAGGCGAGACCTCATGTTGATGACGGTTCGATCGAATGAAATCCTGTCTGCATGGGAGGCCGTGTCACTGTCACGAATCGTTCTCTTCAAATGATTTCGAAATCATGAGTAGGACGGCCCGTCTGACTCTTGCGGTCGGGGTCGGCTCGGCTACCATGAGTCTCCCCCGTCCGACGATCCGGCCGATCGCGCAGCTCCCGATAGACCAACCGCCCATGGCCTCTCTGGAAGAGCGCCTGCTCCGCAAATTCATCGAGCTTTATGAGTCAGAAGATCGCGACGGGTATCGACCCGGCGGGACGGACGAGGATGGTGAGGGCCTCCCTTCCTCGACGGAATCCGCGCTGGCGATCCTGCTCGCGACGCTCGGCGACATCGTCCGCGTCGGCGACACGATCTACAGGCGAGAGGGCCTGACGATCGCCGTTCACCGCGACGTCCCGAGCCTGGAAGTCCCGGCCGAGGACGGAGATCGGACGAATTCGGCCGGCCGTGCGACCAACGAGGGCCGGCCGCGACCGAAGGCCAATCTGGCCCCCAAGCACTGACCGGCCCCTCCCCATCACGGGGTCGGCCAGAGGGAATTGATCAACTCGACGGTCGCGTCGGTCAGCACCTGGCCCCCCTCGGGGCCGACGACGTTGCTCTCGATGATCGCGCTATAGCCCCCACCCTTCATGGCCACCGCCGTGGGCACATAACTGCCCGGGCCGGCAAGCTGGATCACGAACGTCTGCAACGCCCGGCTCCGGGATTTCATCTGGATGCCGAACTGGGTATATAGCTCGAAGTTGTTGGTGGCGATGGCGATATCGCCCAGCCGGATGACGTGCAGCTCCATCTCATAAGGTTTGGCCTGGCCGGACTTTTGGGCGTCGTACCGCGCCACGACGTCGCCGTGCCAGACGACCAGCCGGCGGTTCTTGGGATCCTTCGAGAGCGTCTCGACCTTCTGCCTGGCCTCGGCGACCTCGGCGTCGGTGACCTGCCGCAGGGGCAGCTTGACCGTAGTGACCTTGTGCACGAGGGTTGCGCCGGCGTGCTGCTCCTTTCGTGCACCTTCATACGCCTCTTCCCAGCCGGCGACGACCCGGTTGGCCAGTTCCTGGAGCCGGGTCACCCCGCGCAGGGCTCGCATGCGCTCCTCGGCCCGCTTGCGGTACATCAGGTGGGGCGACTGGTCGCCGGCCGCCCCGGTCCAGCCGAGGACGAGCAGATCCTTGCCGTGCGCCTTCCTCAACGTCTCGCGGATCTCATGCCAGAAATCGGCGTTAACCGCTGACCCTCCTTCGACTTCCTGTGACGGGCATGCGACGTTGATTGCCGTCGCGAACATCTTCCCCGAGGCGTCCCAGAAACACAGGACCTCGACCCCCTGATCCTCGGGGCCCTCGATACCCCGGAAGTCGGGCTTCTCGGTCGCGCCATACATCTGGGCGTGGCCGTCGGCATACATGGCCCGTCGGTTCTGGGCCAGGACCGCGTGTCCCAAACCCCAGCCGACCTTCCCAGGCTTGCGAGCGTTCCAGGCCTGGGCGGAGACGTCGGCCAATCGCCGGGCGAGGAACTCCAGGTACTCGGCTGGCTGGACGACCCCCTCGCGGGGGATCTCGTAGTCCCCCTCCTTCATCACGGGGGCGGTGTGGGTGTGCGTGGCGTTCAGGAACAACTTCCGCGAGTCGAAGCCCGGCAAGGACTTGCGCAAAAGCTCCCGGGTCCGTTCGAGCACGCCGTCGTCGATCACGACGAGGTCGCAGGAGACCATGATGGCCTCGTCGAGCGACGTCTCACCTTCCTTCGACTCGATCGCCAGGGCCGTGGCCATCGAGGGGCTCTCGACCGACTTCGACACCCGGGTGTGCATCTGCCCGGCGAGGGCCACCGGCTTCTCCGGCGTGATGCTGACCGTCGCCCCCCCAATGCGAAGCTCCGAGCCGTGAACCGGCCAAACGACCAGCCCGAAAAAAAGTGCGGGAACAAAGCCAATTGCCAGCTTCATCGCGTCAAGCTCCGCGGGATCGTCGGGACCCGGACCATTCCAACCTAACCTTCTGCCCCGTCCGGGCCCCGTCCGCAAGGGGCGAGCGACCGTCCCTCGCGGCACACCGATTGCTTTCGGGGCACGTCGAGTCACCCGGGGTCGCCGCTCCTCGGACCGTAGCCGTGGCCAGGAACGACCTCGACCGAGAGTTTCGACCGCATGAGCATCTCGACGGCCCAGCCGGGCATTTCCGAGCCCATGTCCGGTAGCATGCCGGAACCCCTCCTCATCGACCCCCGTCGCCCCGGGCCGCTCCGGGCCGAAATCCTCAGCCCCGAGGCCCTCGAATCGCACGCCCGGCGGCTCGCCGAGCGTTGCCGCGTCGAGCCGGGCAACCGCCGCCGATCCAGCCCCATCCTCCGCCTCTTCAACGCCGACGCGCGGTCGCTCCGCCATGTCCACGGGCGATTGCTCGGCGGTGGCAACCGCCACGGGACCGAGCAGCTCGACGCCGAGTGGCTCGTCGACAACTTCCACATCGTCGAGGAGACCCTGCGCGAGGTGCGCCGGGACCTCCCGCGCGGGTACGACGCCGAACTCCCCAAGCTCCTGGGCGACTGGCTCGGGGGCTATCCCCGCGTCTATGCCATCGCCCTGACCCTCGTCGCCCACACCGACAGCGAGCTCGACGAGTCACGGATCGCCCGGTTCGCCTCGGCGTTTCAGGAGCACGAGCCGCTGACCATCGGCGAGTTGTGGGCCCTGCCGACGATGCTCCGGCTGGTCCTCGTCGACAACCTCCAGCGTCTCGCCGAACAGATGCTTTGGGGCTGGGATGAACATGCCCACGCCGACCGCTGGGTGGATGACGTCCACGCCTCGCTCGCCCGCCGCGAGACGCCCCACGAACTCCCGCCGAGCATGTCGGACCCGTTCATCGTCCGTCTCCTGCAACTCCTCCGCGATCAGGGCCGCGAAGCCCTCGCGATCCTCGGCCGCGTGCAGGATCAGCTCGAATCCCGGGGCGACGACTCCGACTCCCCCCTGCGCCGCGAGCACCGCCGACAGGCGGCGAATCAGGTCTCCGTCGGCAACTGCGTCACCAGCCTCCGCCTCCTCGCCTCGCTCGACTGGAACGCCTTCTTCGAGGGCCAGAGCGCCGTCGAGTCCATACTCCGATCGGATTCGGGAGACCTCTACATCCTCCAGGATTTCCCGACGCGCGACCGTTATCGCCGCGCCGTCGAGGAGGTCGCTCGCGGCTCGCGGACCGATGAACGCGCGGTGGCGCAACTCGCCGTCGATCTCGCCAGGGAGAATCGCGGCGCGAGTCCCGCCGAGGGGCACGTCGGGCATTACCTCGTCGGCGAGGGGCTCCGCGAATTCGGCCGCCGGGTGGGATTTCGTCCCAAGCCCCGTGCCCGGATCCTGGAAGCGATCCGATCCCGCCCCGAGGTCGTCTACTTCGGTTCTCTCGTCGCCGTCTTCCTGACGCTCACCCTCGGCCTCACCTGGCTCGGGGTCGGCACCCTGGGCACCGTCGCGGCCGCAGGCGTCATGCTCGCGCTGGCCCTGCCGATGAGCGAACTGGCCGTCGGGCTGCTGCACCACGCGCTGACGCTGATCCTCCCCCCTCGGGTGCTGCCGAAGCTCGAACTCAAGCAGGGCATCCCGGCCGAGTACGCGACCATCGTTGTCATCCCCGCGCTCCTGAACCGACCCGGTAGCGCGTCGGCCCTGCTGGACAAGCTGGAGATCCACCACCTCGCCAACCCCGATCCTTCTTTGCGGTTCGCACTCCTCGGCGACTTCACCGACGCCACCGGCGAGACTTTGCCCGGAGAGGAAGGCATGATCGCCGAGGCACTCGCTCGCGTGAAGGAGCTGAACGCCCTTTATGCGACCGACGGCCGCGAGCGTTTCTTCTTCTTCCACAGGAAACGGCTCTGGAACCCGTCTCAATCGACATGGATGGGCTGGGAACGCAAGCGAGGGAAGCTCTCGGAGTTCAACCGCCTGGCCCGGGGCGACCGTTCCACGAGCTATCATGTGATGAGCGCCGACCCCTCGGCCCTGGCCGACGTCCGGTTCGTCATCACGCTCGACGCCGACACCCAGATGCCCCGCGACACCGCCGGCCGGCTCGTGGGCACGCTCGCCCATCCGCTCAATCGACCGCATTTCGATGCGGCGACAGGCCGGGTCACATCGGGCTACGGCGTGCTCCAGCCCCGAGTGAGCTTCCACCTCACGGCCGGCACCCATTCGCGGTTCGCCGCGCTCCTGGCCGCATCCGGGGGCATCGACCCCTATTCCTCGGCCGCGTCCGACGCCTACATGGACCTCTTCGGCCGGGGCAGCTTCACCGGCAAGGGGATCTACGAACTCGACGCCTTCGAGGCCGCCACCGGGTCGACCTTCCCCGAGAACCAGATCCTCAGCCACGACCTCATCGAGGGCAACTACGCCCGCTGCGGCCTGCTGAGCGACACCGAATTCTTCGACGACTTTCCCGCGCGTTATCATGCGTACGCGCGTCGCGAACATCGATGGGTCCGGGGCGACTGGCAGATCCTCCCCTGGCTCGCGCCGGAGGTTCCGTCGCCGGGAGGACCCCGCCCGAATCCGCTGCCGGCCCTGGAACGCTGGAAGATCCTCGACAACCTCCGCCGCAGCCTGGTGCCGCCCGCCCTGGTGCTGCTGCTCGCCCTGGCCTGGACGATCTTGCCCGGCCCGGCCTGGCTGTGGACCCTCGCCGCGCTGGCGGTCCCGGCCCTGCCGCTGATCCAGAACATCACCGCCACGCTCGTCAACGCCGCCCGCGGCCGCACGCTCGACGGCTTCAAACGCTGGCCCGACTCGCTCCCCCCCGCCATCGGCCAGGCCCTGCTCTCGACCTCGCTCCTCGCCGATCAGGCGCGGACGCTGATCGATGCGATCACGAGAACACTCGTACGCCTGTTCATTACCAGACGCGACCTCCTGGAGTGGGAGACCGCCGCGACCACCGAGCGCCGCCTCGGCGCGGGCCTGCGCTCGTTCCTCGTCAGCATGTGGCCGGCCATGCTCCTGGCCGTCGGCCTCGCCTCGCTCGTCGCGTGGGTCCACCCGTCTGCCCTCGTCGTGGCCGCGCCGGTGCTCCTCGCATGGCTCGCCTCGCCTATCATCGCCCACCGGGTCAGCCAGCCCAGGCCCTCGACGGACGTCCCACTGACCGAGGCGGAGACGGCGACCCTCCGACGCGTCGCTCGCCGGACCTGGCTGTTCTTCGAAACCTTCGTCGGCGACGCCGACCACTGGCTTCCGCCCGACAATTTCCAGGAGATCCCAGACGCCCGCATCGCCCACCGGACCTCACCGACGAATCAAGGATTGCTCCTCCTATCCACCCTCGCCGCGCACGATCTGGGCTACCTCAGCCTGCCGAATCTGCTCGCCCGCCTGGAATCGACCTTCGACACCCTGGATCGCCTCGAAACCCGATGGGGCCACTTCTATAACTGGTACCACACCCAGACCCTCCAACCGCTCCCGCCGGCCTACATCTCGACCGTCGACAGCGGCAATCTCCTCGGTTGCCTCATCGGCCTCTCCAGGGGACTCGCCGAGAAAATCGAAGGCAAAGTTCAATCGTTTGATGCGAAGCGCGGCCTGATCGAGACGCTCGAACTCGCCACCGAGGGGGCCGACGATCTCCGCGCACCGTTCGCGGCGTTGCTGAAAGAAGCCCCCCCCGACCTGCTCGCCTCCGATGGCTGGCTCTCCCGGTTCGACCTCCTCGTCTCCGCCCTCGGGGAACGCCTGCAAGCTCCAACTCACGGCAAGGAACGCCGAAACTGGGCGGGGAGGTTGACGGCGCAGGTGGCCGAACGACGGGCCGAGTTGCGGGCGCTCGCGCCCTGGCTCGACGCCTTCAAGACGCTCCCGCCGCCCCTCTGGCTAGACGACGCCGACGCCGGCCGCTGGGAGGTCGTGCGCTCCACGCTCCTGCGTCCGACCGGCCTCGCCGCGCTGTCGAGCCGGCTGGACGAGGCCACCGACATCCTCTCGCGCCTGCAATCGCTGATCGGTCATGACTTCGGTCCTATCCGCGATACCGTCCCGACGTCCGCCGCCCCGGATTGGCTGTCACGCCTGGATCGGTTGATCGAAAGGGCGGAGGCGATGGCCGCCCGCATGGATTTCAAGCCCCTCTACAAGGCCGATCGCAACCTCTTCGCCATCGGCATGAATCTGGCGCAGGGGAACCTCGACGGGGCCTGCTACGACCTCCTGGCGTCGGAGTCGTGCCTCACCAGCTACCTCGCCGTGGCGCGAGGCGAGGCACCGCGCAAGCACTGGTTCCAGCTCGGCCGCCCGTTCATCCGGGGTGCAGGCCGGATCGGCCTGCTCTCGTGGGGCGGGACGATGTTCGAGTATCTCATGCCGAGACTTCTATTGAAGGCCCTGCCCGGCACGCTGGTCGCCGAGGCGGCTCGAACGGCCGTCGCACGCCAGGTCGAGTACGGACGCCAGCGCGGGGTGCCCTGGGGCATCTCGGAATCGGCCTACTGCGCCCAGTACCCCGACGGCGACTACCAGTATCAGTCCTTCGGCGTGCCCGGCCTGGGCCTGAAACGCGGTCTGGAGCGGGACCTCGTCGTCGCCCCATACGCCACGGCGATGGCCACGATGGTCGACCCCCGCGAGGCCATCCGCAACTTCGCCCGGCTGGAAGCCGAGGGGGGCCTCGGCCATTTCGGATTCTATGAGGCAATCGACTACACCGCCGACCGCCTGAAGCCCGGCGCGCGGTCGAACGTGGTGCGTTCGTACATGGCGCACCACCAGGGGATGAGCCTCGTCGCATTGACAAATGCGTTGATGGGCGACCTCATGCCCCGTCGTTTCCAGGCCGCCCCGATGATCCGCGCGGTGGAGTTGCTCCTCCAGGAGCGGATCCCCCGCGACGCGCCGATCGTCGAACCGACCGAGGAGATCGAGACCGACCCATCCGACGTGGCTCGCTCGGTCGCGCCGCTCCTCAGCCGACGGATCACGACCCCGCACACGCCGATGCCCCGGACGCATCTGCTCTCGAACGGGCGCTATCATGTTCTCCTGACCAATTCCGGATCCGGCTGGAGTACCTGCCGGGGGATCGACGTGACCCGATGGCGCGAGGACGCCACGCGCGACCAGTGGGGCCAGTTCTGCTACATCCGCGACCTCGAAAGCGGCCAGGTCTGGTCCGCCGGATTCCAGCCGATCGGCAGCGACGCCGAGGAGTTCGAGGCGGTCTTCTCGACCGACAGGGCGACGTTCCGGCGCGTCGATTCGGGCATCGAGACGCGGCTCGAAATCACCGTCTCGCCCGAACAACTCGCCGAGGTGAGACGGGTCACGATCACGAATCGCGACACGAAGGCGAGGCGGCTCGACCTGACATCCTACGCCGAGGTGGCCCTCGCCGACCGCGCGGCGGACCGGGCCCATCCGGCATTCAGCAAGCTGTTCCTGGAGACCGAATGGATCCCCGGCCCGGGGGCCTTGCTCTGCCGACGCCGCCCGAGGTCGTCGCACCAGGCCCCCATCTGGGCCGTGCACGTCGCCGCCTGCGACCGCAGCGGGACGGGGGCCGAATTCGAGCCCGTCACTGAGCACGAGACCGACCGTGCCCGGTTCCTCGGACGGGGCCGCACGCCTTCCGACCCGGCGGCCCTCGACCGCGGCGCCGCCCTCTCGGGCACGACGGGCCCGGTCCTCGACCCGATCTTCAGCCTGAGACAGGCCGTCCGGCTCGAACCGGGCGCGACCGCCGTCCTCGCCTTCATGACCGCCGTCGCCGATAGCCGGGAGGAGGCCCTGACGCTCGCCGATCAGTACAGCAGCCCGAGTGCGGCGACCAGGGCCTTCGAACTGGCCTGGGCCCACTTGCAGCTCGAACACCGACATCGGGGGCTCTCGCCTCAGGATGCTCATCTGTTCCAGCGTCTGGGGGCGAGCGTGATCTACACTCATCCGGCCCTGCGAGCCTCCCGGGCGACGATCGCGGCGAACCGGCTCGGGCAGTCGGGCCTTTGGAAACATGGCATCTCGGGCGATCTCCCGATCGTGCTGGCCTTCGTGGGCAAGGCCGGCGACCAGGCGTTCATGAGGCAGCTATTGAATGCTCACGCCTACCTGCGTGGCAAGGGTCTGGAATTCGACCTCGTGCTGCTCAACAACGAGCCGACAAGTTACATCGAAGGCGTCCGTCAGCAGTTGGTCGACGCCGCCCGCGCGGTCGGTTCCGCCGACCTGATCAACCGGCCGGGCGGCATCTTCGTCGCGAGATCCGAAGGGATGGACGACGCCGATCGCACGCTGCTGCTGGCCGCCTCGCGCATCGTCCTCGACGCAGATCGCGGACCGCTCGCCGGCCAGCTCGACCTCATCGAGCGGCCGGTTGCCCTGCCGCCCAACCTCCAGCCCGCCGACCTTGCCCCGCACTGGCGAGATCATCCCGTCGCCTTGCCGTCGGATCTGCGCTTCTTCAACGGGCTCGGCGGTTTCACGCAGGATGGTCGCGAATATGTGATCATGGTCAAGGGATCGGGGCAGGACGTCCGCCGCAACGGTCCCTCGCGGGTCACGACTCCCCGCCAGAATCTTCCGCCCGCTCCGTGGATCAACGTCGTCGCGAATCCGGCCTTCGGCTTCACGGTCTCCGAAGCCGGTTCGGGCTACACCTGGTCGGGCAACAGCCAGTCGAACCGACTGACGCCCTGGAGCAACGACCCCGTGACCGACCCGCCCGGCGAGGCGATCCTGGTCCGCGACGAGGAGACGGGTGCGTACTGGTCACCCACGCCGCTCCCGGTCGTTTCCGACGCGCCCACGCTCGTCCGACATGGCCCGGGATGGACAACCTTCGAACGGAACATCCGGGGGATCGCCCACGAGCTGACGATGACCGTCGCCCGGGAGGACCCCGTCAAGCTCATCCGGCTCCGGATGCACAACCCGGGCGACCGGCCGCGACGACTCTCGGCCACGTTCTACACAGAATGGGTGCTCGGGACCGACCGCGACGCGACGGCCATGCACATCGTGGCCGAGGCCGACGCGGAGACCGGCGCCATCCTCGCCCGCAACGCATTCCAGGCCGCAAGCGCGAGCAGAGTTGCATTCGCCGATGTGAACATGCATCCCAGGACATTCACGGCCGACCGCGGGGAATTCCTCGGACGTTTCGGGTCGCTGGCCGGACCCGAGGCGATGCGTCGGTCGTACCTCTCGGGACGCGTCGGTGCCGGCCTGGATCCCTGTGCGGCGATCCGGGTCGAGGTCGTCCTGCCCCCGGGCGAGACCCGCGAGGTTGTCTTCCTGCTCGGCGAGGCCGACGACGACGATCACGCCCGCAGCCTCGCGCGTCGATACCGCGAGCCGGGACGTTTCGAGAACACGATGGATGATGTGAAGCAGTTCTGGGATAAGACGCTCGGCGCGGTCCGGGTGGAGACGCCCGAGCCGGCGATGGACCTGCTCCTGAACCGCTGGCTGCTGTACCAGGTGCTGTCGTGCCGCCTCTGGGGCCGATCGGCGTTCTATCAGTCGGGCGGGGCGTTCGGGTTCCGCGACCAGTTGCAGGACGTGATGGCGCTCGTTCACGCCGCGCCCGGCCTCGCGCGAGCCCAGATCCTCCGCGCGGCGGGGCGGCAATTCGTCGAGGGCGATGTGCAGCACTGGTGGCACCCGCCGCTCGGCCGCGGCGTGCGGACCAGGATCTCAGACGACCTCCTCTGGCTCCCCTACGTGGCCGCCTTCCATGCGAAGAATACGGGAGATGACACGCTCTTCGATGAACAAATTTCCTTCCTGACAGGTCCGCATCTTTCCGAAGGCCAGGAGGACGACTACGGCCTGCCCGCCATCACGAACGACAAAGCGAGCCTCTATGAACACTGCCGGCGGGCGATCGAGCGGGGTCTCACCTCGGGGCCGCACGGCCTGCCCTTGATGGGCTCGGGCGACTGGAATGACGGCATGAACCGCGTGGGGATCGGGGGAAAGGGCGAGAGCGTCTGGCTCGCCTGGTTCCTGATCGCCACCCTCCGGGCCTTCTCCGATGTGGCCGAACGGCGAGGCGACGCGACGTCGGCCTCCCGCTGGCGCGAGCGTGCCAAGGCCCTGAGCCTGGCCGTCGAGGCGACCTCCTGGGACGGCGAATGGTATCGCCGCGCCTACTTCGACGACGGAACCCCGCTCGGCTCGTCGTCGAACGAGGAGTGCCGGATCGACGCCATCGCCCAGACCTGGGCGGTCATCTCCGGCGCGGGCGACGAGGATCGTTCGGCGCGGGCGATGGAAGCCGTCGAGCAACACCTCGTGAAGCGGGACGACGGCCTCATCCTCCTGTTCGACCCCCCCTTCGACCACGGCGAGAAGGATCCCGGTTACATCAAGGGATACGTGCCCGGGGTCCGCGAGAACGGCGGCCAGTACACCCATGCGGCGACCTGGACTGTCCTCGCCAGGGCCTTGCAGGGGCGAGGTACCGATGCGTACTCGCTCTTCGACATGATCAACCCCATCCGCCACGCCGGCAGCCCCGATGCCGTCGCGAAGTACAAGGTCGAGCCCTACGTCGTCGCGGCGGACATCTACGGCCGGCCCCCACACACGGGTCGAGGTGGATGGACCTGGTACACCGGCTCGGCGTCGTGGCTCTACCGCGTCGCGCTCGAGGCCATCCTCGGTCTGCGACACGAGGGCAATCGCTTGATCCTGGATCCGTGCATTCCCGCCGGATGGCCCGGATTTTCCATCAATTATTCAGCAGGTTCCGCGACCTACCGGATCCGGGTTGAGAATCCCGACGGCATCGAGAAGGGAATTGTTTCGCTCAAAATCGACGGACAATTGCAGGACGATGGCTTTATTGTTCTTCAACAGGACGGAGAACATGAGGTCGTCGCCGTGATGGGCCGGGGTTGAGCGACCCGTTCGCGAGGCGGCCGGGAGGGGCAGGGCAGGTCCATCTTGCCCTTCTCCCGCCGAGTGGATCACCTGGCCCGCAGCAGGCTGCGGAGCTGGAGATGGCTCACGGGCACCATCGAATCCTTGAGGATCCTCGCCAGCTTGTCCTCGACGAGCTGGGCGGGACGGAGCGAGCACCGGACATCGACGATGAGTTCGTCCTCGGCCTCGACGACAATCTCCCGGTCGAGCTTGCCGGCCTGGGGGAGGTAGGGCGCGAAGCGGGTCGATGTCGGGGTCCGGCTGGCCTGATCGAGCTGGGGCATGGTGTTTCTCGGAAACGGACGGGGATGCCTGACTGCCGCAGTCGCCTTTGCAAATGCCGTGCCGGGATTGCTGGGTTCCTACGATCCCAGAATTGCGCGAACATTCTTCAATATTCGGGTTTGCTTGCCTTTTGTGTCGCCGGGCACGACCGTTGCTCGACTCCGATGGAAGGCCGTGCGTGACGGACGTCACCCGGCCCTCATGTCCTCGCCCGCCGGCAATCGCCGGACTCTCCGCGGTCGAGACGCCATGGAACGACTCGCGGCTCACTTCGGGCACCCCCATGGGAGCGATCATGGCTCGGAAGCAGGAACGCCCCCGGCGTTCATTCTGGACGGAACTGCGCGCCATCGGCCGGCTCGGCCGACAGGTCTGGCGGCTCGTGCGCTGGAAGAAGCGCATCGCGCTGGCCGGCTCGGTGGCCGTGATGATGGTCGCGAGCCTGGCCAACACGGCCATCCCGCTCTATCTCGGACGACTGGTCGACGAGGTCAACCCCGAGTCGCATCGGGGCATGACGCGTTCCGGCCTGGCCTCGCTCGCGGCCGGCTATCTCGGGATCCTCGGCGTCTGCTACGTCGTGCGGGAGGCGCTGAACGTCCTGCGCCGGTCTCTCGTGGAGAACACCTGCACGCGGATCGACCGCGATATGTCCATCCGCGTCGTCGCCCACCTCATGAAGGCCGATCTCGCGATGCTCGGCCGGGAGCAAGTGGGGGCCTTGCACACCAGGATCACCCGCAGCGTCGACGGCCTGGTCCGGTTCCTCCGCCTGAGCTTCCTCGATTTCCTCCCCGCGATGCTCACCGGCAGCTTCGCCCTGGCCGCGGCCATCGCCAAGGAACCGAGGATTGCCCTGGCGATGGCCGGCGTGGCGCCAATATCGATCTCACTCACACTGTATCAATTGATCACCCAGAAGGGCGTCCGACTCGGGCTGATGCGAACGCGCGAGGCGATGGACGGCACCGTGATTGAGCAGCTCGGCGGCCTCGATTACATCCGCGCGGCCGACACACACGAGTTGGAAGTCCGCCGAATCGCCAATGCGGCCGAGAGGCGCCGGGTCCAGGAGGTGCGGCACCACTTCGAGATGTCCCTGTTCGGCTGCGGCAAGGCGCTCAACGAGGGCTTCTTCCACCTGCTCGTGATCGCCTTCGCGATCCACCTGTTCCTGGGCGGGAGCATCCGCTACGGCGACATCCTCACGTTCTCCGTCCTCTACATGAACATCATGGCGCCATTGAATGAAATCCACCGCTTCATCGACGAGGCGCACGAGAGCAGCCTGAAGGTGGGCGATCTCGTCGAGATCCTCGGCCATCCCCCTGACCCCTCCTTCCGGCCCGAACGCCCCCGGACCCCGGTGATCGCCGTCGGCGAGCCGCTGTTCTCCGCCCGGGACCTCGTGGTCGACTACAAGACCGCCGACGGCCGGACCCGGCGGGCCCTGCACTCGATCTCGCTCGAAGTCCGCCACGGCGAGACCATCGGCGTCGCGGGCCGCTCGGGATGCGGCAAGTCGACATGGTTGAGAGTGCTCATGCGATTGATCCACCCCGGCGGGGGCGAAGTGCTCATCGGGGGCGTCCCCGTGGAGTGCGTCGGGCGCGAGGCGATCGGGCAATTGATCGGATATGTCGGCCAGAATCCGTTCATCATCTCGGGCACGATCGCCGAGAACATCGCCTACGGCAGCGAGGATGTCCCCTTCGAGGAAATCGTCCGCGTCGCGAGACTCGCCTGCATCCACGACGAGATCCAGGCCATGCCCGATGGGTATGACTCGGCCGTCACGGAGCGCGGGATGAACCTGTCCGGCGGCCAGCGACAGCGGCTCGCCCTGGCCAGGGTCTTCCTCAAGAATCCGCCCGTGCTCATCCTCGACGAAGGCACGAGCGCGCTGGACAACATCAGCGAGCGGCGGGTCCAGCGAGCCATCGACGCGGCCCGCGAGGACCGGACCGTGATCCTCGTCGCGCACCGCCTCACCACCCTGATGAGTGCCGATCGCATCTTCGTGTTCGAGGATGGCCGGGTCGTGGAGAGCGGCACCTACGGCGAACTCGTCGCCCGGGGCGGACACTTCTCCGAACTCGTCCTGTCCGCGACCGAAGAGGGCGTCCCGGGCGAACACCTCGCCAGCATCGCATCATGATTGTCAGGGAATGTGAACAGCCGTGGCGGAGATTCGGGAGCATCCCCTTGCGGGCGGTCGTCCTACGGGGTATTCAAAAAAAAGGATTCGAGTGAGGCCAGGTCTAGCTCGGTGCCTCGGCACCAGGTCGGCGTTGCGCCGACCGAGCGAATCGCCTCTCATCCGTCACAACGAAGGCTGTTTCAGGCCCGCTGACCCCGGACCAGTGCGCATGGTCAAGGGCGGGCCTGGCCCAACCCCGCGATCGGGGTTCCGCCCTCGACCATGCGCACTGGTCCGGGGCGGGCCAGAGAGCCTTCGATGTCCCAGGTCGTGTTGTAGATGACCCTCACCGAACCCCACAGGCCGCCCCCGGGCGGCCTGTGCCATTCCGGAGTGCGGCCGTCCGGCTGCCGCGTTCCGGGCAAGATTGAACGACAAGTAACCGTCAACTAGACCCGACTCTTCGAGATAGAAGGCGGAAGCCGGACGGCCGCATTTCCGAGTGACGTTGACAAAATTCCACTATCCGGAAGTTGCCACTTGCGGCGGCCGGACCGGCCCGTTATTCAAGGATATCGTGATGGCAACCCGGCGAGGCCAGGTCTAGCTCGGTGCCTCGGCACCAGGTCGGCGTTGCGCCGACCGAGCGAATCGCCTCCCATCCGTCACAACGAAGGCTGTTTCAGGCCCGCTGATCCCGGACCGAGGGGATAACTAGTCGGCGGGCCTGGCTCAACCCCGCGATCGGGGTTCCGCCGACTAGTTATCCCCTCGGTCCGGGGCGGGCCAGAGAGCCTTCGATGTCCCAGGTCGTGTTGTAGACGACCCTCGCCGGGTGCCATCCGTTCTCCCAGATCCGATCCCAACCGACGGCCTGCGACCGTCCAAACTCCCCCGAAATCCATTCCAGTCCCGAATGGCGGCCCGATCCGTGAGGGATCGTCCTGCGCCTGCGGGCTGGAATCGCCGGAGGCCCCCGGATGAGCACCCCGGTCGACAACCGCCTCCGCCTCTCCGACCTCAAGCGCGCCTGGGATTCGCGCGACCCGGACTTGCATGAACAGGTCATCACACTCGTCAATCAAGACGATGAACCCGCTGCGGGAACACCCCCGGTGCGCGACGGGGCCCCCACGTTCGCGACCTTCCTCGCCTCCATCCGCGACGAGAAATTCAAGAAGCGGGACGCCGAGGAACGGCGGATCTTCCGCCAGGAACAGATCAAGGCACTCGAACGTCCCGATGCGGAAGTCCCCCTCTCGGACCGGCTCCGGGTCCACGAGGTCCTCCTCGCCCTCTGGGCCGACAACGGCCCCGCCGCGCGTTCCACCCTGCTGAAGATCATCCCCCAGGCGCCGTTCCGCTACGGCGCGTGGCGGGCGCTCAAGCGGATCTACAAGGAGGCCGAGGCGAGGAATGACGACGAGATCCTCGCCGCCCTCATCGCCCGGATCGACGGCGGCACGTCGTACGGCTCCGAGGTCGCCCTTCGCACGATCCTCTATTTGAAGAGACGTTCATGGCGGTACCTGAGGACCCTCGGCAGGGAGCGGCCGATGGTCTATCCCGACGTCGCGGCCGAAGTCCTGGCGAACTACCCCGACGCCTACGACTGGTCCGGCACCTGGGTCGCCAATCACATCCTCTACCATGAACTGAAGTCGTACACGAGGACGCGTTTCCGCCACCGCAAGCGGCCCTCGGGCCTGGAGAACCGGGCCTTCGTCGACCTCTGGAAACGCAGCCCGCGGCCATTGTTCGCCCTGCTCGAACGGGCGAAGAGCGACCGCGCGCGGCTCTACGCGGCCGAGGCCCTGAAGGCCGATTTCCGGGCCTCGATCCGCGAGGTCGAGCCCGCCTGGGTCGCCAGGCTCGTCGGCGTCCGAAGCCGGCCGGTCGACGACTTCGTGGTCTGGATCCTCAACAACGTCCCCCGATTCGAGCAGGGCTCCTTCCGCTCGCTCGGCCTGCATGAGGCGGTCCTGAAGCTGTTCGACAGCCCGTCACAGGACGCGGCCACCTACGCCGCCGGGTACGCCCGCACTCACGCCCGCGATCTGGCGGTGGACGAACTGATCCGGCTCGCCGACAGCAACACCGTCGCCGTCCGCAAGCTCGCCATCGATCTCCTGGCCGACCGAGATCCCAGGACGGAGGTCGGCCTCGACGCCTGGGGCAGGCTGCTCGAAACCGGCCACGGCTTCGATCTGGCTTCGAACGTGCTCCGCAAGCACTTCGGCGCGAAGGAACTCACGCCCGCCTGGTTCCGCGATCGTCTGCCCAAATCGGGGCGAGGGTCGTTCGATTATCTCTGCACGCGACTGCTCGAACTCCAGCCCGCCGAGAAGCTCGGGCCCGACTACTTCCTCGGCCTCCTCGCCGACTCCGACCGGGATGGCGAGAATATCCACCAGATCGCCTCGTTCGTCACGCGGAACCTGAGGAAGTTCGACCTCAATGCCCTCCCGGCCGATGCCCTGAAGGCCCTGGCTCTCCGGCGCACGACCTCAGACACGGCATTCGAGTGGATCGACGAGGGCAAACTCAAGGCCCAGTCGCTCGGGCTCGAATTCCTCAAGGCGCTGGCCTACCACCCAGAGTGGGAGACCGACCCCTGGCTCGCGGCATTCCGCAAGGCCGGCCCGAAGTGGGCCAGGGAGATGTCGTTCGACGAACAGAAGTCCGAACGCGTGCTCGGGTGGCTGAAGGACGTTCGCCGGTTCAGCTCCGAGGAGCTTGGTTTCGCATGGCTCTTGAAGCTGGCCGCCCGCGCGGAGCCTCGCTACCACAACTTCGCCGTCGAGACCATGATCAAGGGGTTCACCCCCGCCGACTTCGCCCCGAAGCAGGGTGAGGCGAGTCCATCCGGGGGGACCCCGGCGGCCGGCGCGGCGAGCGACGTGGACCTCGGCGGGGCGACGTTCCTCTTCACCGGCAAGCTCGCGACCATGCAGCGCAAGGAGGCGGAAGACAAGGTCCGCGACGCCAAGGGGGCCAATTCCTCCACGGTGAGCCCGAAGCTGCATTATCTGGTCATCGGTGACGAAGGTTCACCCCTCTATGGGAACGGCAAGAAGGGGTCGAAGCAGGTCAAGGCCGAGGAACTGAACGCCGCCGGGGCGAACATCAAGATCATCTCCGAGACGGCCTTCCTGAAGATGCTCTCGGGCCACGCGCCCAAGGCCGACAGCGGCGACGCGATGGCGGGCTCCGAACGTCTCTGGGAGATGGCCAATGCCTCCGGGCCCGCGGAGCAGCAGGCCCTGGCCAGCTTCGCCATCAAGTACATCCGCCGCCATCACCCCGACATCGCCCTGGCCGAGACCGATCGGCCGGTGGACCCGGGGAGCGAGATCCCGGCCGACTTCCTCACATTGGATCGTGTGAGGCCGCTCTTCTTCGAGACTCGCAAGCCGCTCCGCGACCTCGCGCTCGAACTGTCGAAGTACGAGTTCGCCCGCTGGTCGCCCCAGGCCGTGGATCTGGTCGCCCTGGCGGAATGCTCGCATGCGGATGTCCGCAACTTTGTGGCCAACGCGCTGCTGGCCGAGGCTGGGCCCGAGACCCGTCGCTATCGGATCGACCCCGAAGCCCTCGGCGCGGCGGCCGTGTTCCGGTTCTGCGAATCGGCCGAGGAGGCCACGCGGGCGCTGGGCCTCCAGCTCATCGAGCGGTCGCCGAAGTATCGGTTGCCCGAGGAACTGTTCCGGCTCACCGAGAGCCCCGACCGCTACGTGCGAGGCTTCGTGATCCGCGCGCTGTGGTCGCTCTACCGCGACCGAGGGATCACCGCGGGCTGGAAGCCGAGCGTGCCGCCCTCGACGACGGTAGGCTCGGCCGCGAAGAAGGCCGCGGCGGCCCAGGCGGAGAATCGCGGGACGGGTGCACCGGGCCGGCCCTCGTCGCCGCCGGCATCGCATCGGGAACTCTGGATGTTCCTGCGCCGTGCATTGTTCGAACTCCCGCCGCCCCGGCCCGACAAGAAGGTGGAGCAGGGGGCCGACGCCGAGGGGCCGGCCGCCCGGATCAAGAAACTCCCCGCGCGTCGGGCCAAGCTCGAACTTGTCGCCACGCTCTCCGACCTCGCCATGCTCGACGCCGACTTCGCCCGGGGCCTGTTGCCGCTGCTCGACGACTTCCGCACCAGTCGCGGCAAGTCCGAGCGAGATGCCTGCCTCGTGGCGGCGACCCGGATTCGACATCTCTGGAGCGAGGCGGCCGGGCCTTTGCTGTCCGCTGGCGCGTGAGGCTGGGTTCGAGTCTGAGCCACCCCGGATGTTCTCGATCAGTCCGCACCGAAGAAACGCGGCAGCTCCGCTCCCGCACTCCAAATTGCAGAGGTGCGCAACGTGACGACCGACAAGTACCTCGACCATCGCGGCGACCTCAAGGCGCTCATCCCGCTGGGCGAGTCCGCGGCCTTCGTCACCGCGCATCCTGAGGGCCACGCCACCGCGCTCTACCGGCTCGATGTCGAGAAGCAAACGCTCACGGCTTCATCCCTGCCGGCCGGCGTCGGCGGGGTGGCGATGGCCGCCGAGGGCGAGACCATCTGGGTCGCTGGAACCGACAAGTGTATCTATGTGTGCGATACCGGTGGGGCACCGAAACCCCTGGGAACGGCCCTCGATGGGGACATCGCCTCAGTCGTCCCGCTCGCGAATGATCGGCTGGGTGTGGTCTCGGGTGCAAGCCTGGTCCTCCTCTCGCGCAAGAACGGCAAGATCCTCCAGACGCTGGAACTCCCGGAGGCCGGCACGGTCGCCGCCGTCGAGCCGTCCGGCCGCTGGATCGCCGTCGGCACTGCGAAGGGAAACGTATCCGTCTTCGAGTGCGAAGAGAAGCCCGAGTTCGTCCTGAGTGCCAACGAGCGGCTCCACGAAGGGGCGGTCACGGCCCTGCTTTTCGAGCGGGATGACCTCCGATTTCTCTCGGCCGGGGCCGATCTGAAGCTCCTGACCACCCATGCCAGGGGCAGGCTCGAGCCCGAGGACAAAGGTCGAGGCAACAACCACACCGATATCGTGACCGCCCTCGCCTGGGGGCCCGGCGACCGTTTTTATACGGGCAGCAAGGACGGATCCATCAAATCCTGGCCGCGTGTCGGGGGCGTCAAGCCGGCCACGCTCAAGGACGGGATCGTCGCGGTGCTCGGCCTTGCGGTCGTCGAAGTCCAGGGCCGGTTCCGACTGGTCGCCGCCTGCCACGACAACACGCTCCGCATCGTGCCCGTCGACAGCGGCGGCAAGCTCGGTGAGGTGTCCCACCGGGTCCACGGCGCGCTCGCGAAGGCGAAGAACGAGTTCGACCAGAACGACCCGAAGCGGCGCGAGGCCGCGCTCGACGCGCTGGCGTCGTTCGATGATGCGAAGTCGATCGAGGCGATCGCCGATCAGGTCGAGCGAGACAGCGACCACGTGCTCCGGCTGCATGCGGCCGAACTGGTGGGGAAATCGTCGCATCCGAAGGCGATCCCCTTCCTCGAAGGGTTCCTCAAGCATCGCGACGAGGCCGTCAGGCGCTCGGCGTTCGCCAGCCTGGGCCGGCTCCGGGGCGAGTCCGATTCGAGGCGGATCGAGCTGGCCCTCCAGGCCGAAAAGCCGGACATCGGCACCCTGGCGATCGAGGCCCTCGCGAAGCTCGCCGCGAGCGACGACCGGGCCCACAGCCGCCTGGGCGACGCCATCAACGCGAACACCCGTGAGGTCCGCCAGGCCGCCGTGCTGGCTCTGGAGAGCATCGCGCCCGACGACTCGCCGGAGCCCAATCTCTTCGCGTTGAAGTCCAAGCATGCCGATGTGCGAATGTCGGGATTGCTGCGACTCCGATCCCGTGGGCTGCTCGACCCATTCGCGGTCCAGACCGCCCTGCGCCGGAAGGCCGAGGACTCCGACGCCGACGTCCGCCGCGTCGCGTTCCTCCTCTCGCTGGAGACCAGGCCCGCGCTCCTGGCCGCCCTGCGGGCGAAGGACGCCGACCTCGACCGGCAGGTCTCGGAACTGGATTCGGGCGCGGCGGAAGCCAGGGACAAGCCTAAGAAGAGAGGCAAGGGATCGGAGAAATCGGACGTCGGCTCGCTTGACGATACCTCGATCGAACCGCTGCTCCAGGCCACGGCCTGCCGGTCGCTCGACGTCTGCCTCCGTGGTGCCTACGGCCTGGCCCTGCTCAACGACCCCCGCGCCTTCGGCCTGCTCCTCCAGTTGAGCCGCGAGCCCGACAACGCCGCTCGGGCCGAAGTCTGCCGCGCGATGGCCGCGCTCGGCGATTCGCGCTCCGTCGAGCGGCTCCGCTCGCTCCTGCACGACCCCGAAGCCGAGGTGCGCGACGCCGCCTTCTCGGCCCTGGCACGGATCCACAAGGGCTCGTCTCTCGTCGCCGCCGAGTCGGGTCTGAATGCATCCCATGAAGACGTTCGGCGCCGTGCGTTGCAACTCCTGATCGACCACCTCCGCCAGGCCCCCGATGTCGCGGAGGCCCTGCCGCTACTGGCCCGGGCCCTCAACGACTCCAACCCCGCGGTCCGCAACGAAGCGTTCAAGTCGGCCCTGTCGTTGAAGGCGATCGGTGGCGGGGTTCCCGGCTCGCTCACGTTCATCCTCGGATCCATCCACGCGAATGTACGCCGGGATGTCCTGACCGAGGTCATGGCGCAGGCGTCCGAACCCTGGGCGCTCGACCTGCTCCTCTCCTTCTTCAATGACCCCGACGCCGGGCTCCGCGAGGAGGCGTTCGCCTTCGCCACGAAGAAGGCGAAGGGCCTGGAGTTGCTCGACGCCGCGCTCGGTTCGAGGTATGCCGACCTCCGCAAGCGTGCCGTCGACGGCCTGATCAAGAAGCACACGGCCGCCGCCCAGACGCTTCTCATCCGGGCCCTGGAGGACGAGGATCGCGACGTCCGGCTGGCCGCCCTCTCGTCGCTCGTCGACAACAACGCCGTCGCGTCCCTCACGAAGGCGCTCAGTTCCGGCCGCGACGACGTAAGGCTCCGCGCCGCGAAGGCCCTGGCCCGGCGAGGTGACCTTCAGGCGCGAGGCCCGCTCATCGACCTCGCGACGGCCCCGCAACCCGAGCAGAAGGAACGCGTGGCCGATTGGTTGACGATGGCCGAGGGGGCGCTTCAAGGGCTGAGCGATCTGGGCGATCCTTCGACGATCACGCGACTGCTGCCCCTCCTCGACAGCCCCCACGGCTCGCTTCGGAAGTGGGCAGCCCGCGCGATCGCGTGGTCGAGCGGGCCTGAGTCCGCCGACGCGCTCAAGATCGCCCTGCGCCACGATGACGGCGAGGTGCGGGCCCAGGCGGCCCTCGGCCTCTGCCTCACGGGCGATGCCTCGGCTGCGCCAGTGCTCTCCGACGACCCCTGCGCCAAGAACCTCCCTGCCATCGAGAAACTCGCCGCCTCCGTGGCCCTCGGGGATGGCGGGGAAGATCGACTGGTCGTCGCGCTCGACGACCCTGCATCCTCCGTCCGCGATCACGCCCTCCTGATCCTCCTGAGCCGCGAATGGAAGGCGCCGCGAGGCGATGCGTCTCGACTCCTCGCCGCGCTCTCCAGCCAGTCCCCCTCCACTCGACTCATCGCCGCCAAGGCCCTGGAAACGCTCGCGGATCCCGTCGCATTCGCCTCTTTTTTGCATGAAAGTGTGAACGATCGAGGGGAGGCGCCCGCATGGAAGATTTCCGCGACGACCGTGGACGCCCTGGCCACGCTGATCGCCCTGGCTGACCCACCCGTGAGAGCCCGAAGCGTCTCGCTGCTCCTCCCGCTCCTGCGGGACAAGGAGCAGGCCGCGTTCGACCTGGCCTGGTCCGTGCACGAACCGCGCTACATCTCCGCCTTGACCCTGCTGAAGGAGAAGGTCGGATCCCGGGCGAAATCCGCCGTGAAGTACGACGCCCACCAGCTCCGCGACCTGGCCTTCGGGGCCTACATCGGACTCGTCCGCAACCCGGCGCCCGACCCGAAGAAGAAGGCCCAGTCGTCGCAGCACACGGTCGAGATACGGCAGTCCGCTCTACGACGGTTGCTGGCGCTCGCGAGCTCCGATCCGAGGCACGCGCTCACCGCCCGGCCCGTCTTCATCCAGGCCCTCGGCGACTCGACCGGGGCGGTGCGGACCCAGGCATTCGACCACGCCCGATCCATAGGAACCCCTCCGGCCATCCTCGCCGCCGAGGCGCTCGCCACGGGCCACTCCGATGTCGGCATCCTCGGCTTCGAGCTGCTCACCATCGGCGCGGGTGAGGCGGAGTCGCGCGAGGTCCTTGAACAGGCGATGCTCACCCGCAAGGATGACCTCGCGTACGAGGCCGCGAGGCTCCTCATCGCACGCGAGGGCCTGCCGCGCGTCGCCGATCGGGCGCTCGACGCGCTTTCGGACAAGCTGCGCACCCAGGCCGTCCTCTGGCTGGCCTCCGCCTGCGACGAATCCTCTGAAGCCCAGGCAAGTTTGAGGAAGGCACTGCAGTCGCGGCACCCGTCCGTGCGGGAATCGGCCGCATTCGAGCTCTCGAACCGCAAGGATCCTGCCGCGTTCGACGCCCTCGCGGCCATGCTCCGCTCCGAGAACGCCCAGACCCGCTCGCGGGCGATCCGTGCCCTCGAACGCCTCGGCGATCCCCGGGCCATCGACGCTTTCCTCGGCCGGCTGGCCGACGACCCCGCCGGCACCGCCCCGACCGACGAACTCCTCCGCGCCGTCGGGGCGTTCCGCAGGCCCGAGGCCGTCGATCGCCTGGTCGCGCTCTGGCAGTCGCATCCCAACCGCCGACCCTCGATCTTCCAGGCGGTTCTGATCATCAGCGGTTATGATCAAGCAAACAATGTCCTCGATGACTCGCCGGACGATGAGGGGAACCTCCCGGATCCGGCCGTCGCGGAGCTGCTGGCGAAGCAGCACCCCCGCAAGGACGCCGTCCTCGCCCGGCTGATGGAACTGGTCTCGGTCCCTCAAGAGGCCAAACTGCTCTCGACGCTCGTGCCGTCCGCGCGTTTGGCGAGGGACAAGGGCGTCGGCACCGTCCTGGGGACCCTGGCCGCCCACGGGGACGAGGACCTTCGTCGCAAGATCGTCGAGGCCCTCGCCTGGCGGCTCCGGTTCCGCGACGGCGACCCCGAGCCGCTCCGCAAGGCTCTCACACATAAAGACCCGGTCACGCAGTTCCTCGCGGCCGAGGGGCTCGCGCGAGCGGGCCTCGGCGACGGGTTGAGCATCCTGCTCGCCGCCGTGGAGTACGCGACCGACCTCCAGAATCGCATACGGGCGGTGTCGGCCCTGGGGATCCTCGCGGACGATCGGGCCCTCGACGTCCTCCTCAAGCTCGCCTCCGAGGACGGCCACGCCTTGCAGGAGACGGCCGCCGAGGCGATCGGGCGATTGGGTCGGTCGGCCCGATCGAAGGAGATCCTCTCGCTGCTCGAACGCATGGCGAAGGGCGACGGCGGTGTCGCCCGCTCGTCCCTCATCGGGCTCCGCTGGATCAACAACCGCGACGCCTGGAGGATCCTCCGCGAGCGGGCGGCCGACGACTCGCTCTACTTCCAGGCCGAGATCATCCGCCTGCTCGGGCACGACGACGACCCGGCCACGCGTGATCTCTTGCTCAAACTTGTGCGAGACGGAGACTACGATATCCTTGAGTCCGCGTATCAGGCATCCGTCCAGCTCTTCGGCGCGGATGACTTCGATCCGGCCTATGCCCTCATCTCCAATCCCAACTCGGCCGCGGTCGACGAGTTCGACTCGATACTCGCGAAGGTCCTCGCGCGGGGGGACGCCTCCCGACTGCTCACCCTGATCGCCACCGCCGACGAGGAGACGGCCCGCGCGATCGGGGACGGGCTGCTGCGACGGGATCCTCCGCCGATCAAGGAAGCCGGCGAGGCGATCGCTTCGCCCGATGCGGGGGTCGTCGCGGCCTCGGCGAGGATCCTCGCGCTCGCGGGGGGACGCCGCGGGCAAGATCGGCGACGCCGTCGAGTCCGCCCTCCGGCGCCTCATCCTGGAACGGGAGAAACGAGGCAAATCCGCCGCCGTCCTCGACCACTTGGCTTCACGGTCGGATTCCTGGAAGATCGACGCGGGCATCAATGCCCTGATCTGGGCCGCCGGTCGGCTGGGCGTGGCCGAGGCCCTGCTCATCAAGATCGCCGGGGGCGATGCAACGCATCACGATCTGGACGAATTCCGGGAGCGGGCCGTGCTGGCCCTGGCGGGGGCGAAGAAGTCCACCCCCGCGATACGATCGGCCCTGGAGCGGTCCGCGAAATCGGGGCCCGCGGCCGCCCGTTCGGCCGCGGCCCAGGCGGTCGCGCGGATGGCACCGAAGGATGCTCCTGGGCTCTCACGCGAGATCCTGTCCGACCGGGCGGGATTCCGTCGCATCGAGATCGAGTCGGGCGACGATGCGTTGGCGGCCGGATCGCTGCGGGATTCGGCCCGTCAGGTCCACCTCCAGGGGGTCGTCCTGCCCGTCCTGATCACGCTCAAGGATGTGAAGACGCTCTCGGGGGTGGCGCGCGACAGGGCCTTGCCCGAGGCCGCCCGGTGGGGGGGGATCGAAGCACTCGCCGCGATCGGCGACCCCGAGTGCGAGGGCGTCCTGCTGGCGCTCGGGACCGACTCATCCGAGGATGAAGATCTCCGCAGGTCCGCCCTCCGTGGCCTGAAGCGACTCAGGCGAGCGAGACGCCAGCCCGGCGAAACCCGAGGGAAAGCCGAGGTGACCCGATGAGCGACGCCGAGCCCCTCCCGCAGGACGTCCCGACGCCCGAGGATCAGGACACCTCCACCGAGGTCGTCCTCGACTACGACGGCCTGAGCGCGGTCGTCGCCACCGACGACACGACCCGGCTTGCCCTCGCCGGGAACCTCAGGCGCGAGCCGGTGGCCTTCGAGGGGCGCATCAAGGACCCGCTCCGCTTCCGAGAGGCCCTCTCGGCGTTGCACGCGGTGGTGGCGAGCGACTTCCGCTACGTACCCAAGGACCGCGCGGCCTACCTCGCCTATACCCGGATGAGGCGCGAATCGTCGGGCCTCAACGCCTGGCAGGCCCGCCGCGCGTACTTCGGCTGGCTGCTCCGCAACGACCCGACCGCCTTCCTGATCCTCGACCCGGTCATCAGCGTCCACCCCGACCAGATCCTCTTCGAGGTCTTCAGCAAGGACGAGGGGGCGTACGCCAAGCTCGGCGTCCGGATCGACGCGTTCGAATCCGAAAGTAAGAACAAACCAACCTATGGTACGACGAATATCGACTTCAGCCCCACGCTCAAGGACGGCCTCCAGCAGCTCCGCAGCTATCGGGAGACCCGTCTGAGCATCGGCCGCGAGGGGGTGAAGTTCGCGACCGCCGGCGCGGGCGAAGTCCTCGAGAAGCAGGTCAAGGTGCCCGACTCCTGGCTGCGAGGCTTCCTCCAGGTCCAGTCGTCTGCCTCGCTCCCCGCGAGACCGGTTCCGACTCGCCCCCGTCGATCTTTACAACGCCCTCCGGCACCTCCGACTGCACGCCGACAAGAAAGGGCAGCGCCGCGGGCTGAGGATCGAGCTGGTGCCGGCCGAGCCGCCGAGGATCGTTCTGGAGCCGTGGAATACGTTGATCCCGTCGACTTCCGAGCCCTACAAGGGAAAGTCGGCGAGGGTCGTCCGCGTCTGGGGCCGTCGTCGGCTCATGCTGATCCAGCGGTTCTTGCCGTTCGCCGAGGAGGTCGAGGTCCACGTGCTCGGCAGCGGCCTGCCGAGCTTCTGGGTGCTCCGGGCCGGCGAGATGACGCTGACGCTCGGCCTGACCGGTTTCACGGCCGCGAACTGGTCGCAGGCCCTCAACTTCGACCTCCTCCTGCCGCGCAAGGCGACGGCGACCACCAAGCCGCTCGAAAAGGTGCTGGCGCACTTGAAGAAGAACTGGTCGGCCGGCGCCGGCGAGCTGGCGAAGGCCACCGGGCTCGACTGGTCGGAGTTGCACGAGGCCCTCCAGCTCGGCTGCCAGCAAGGGCGGATCATGTACGACCTGGCGGAGGACGTGTACCGGAACCGGCCGCTCACCGAGGCCCCGCTCGACCTGGGCAAGTTGGAGTTCCGCGATCGCCGGGAGCGGACCGCCCACGACCTCCTCGCGCGCCGGGGGGCCGTGAAGATCGTGTCCGAGAACCGGATCCCGGGGCAGGGTGTCGAACTGACCGGGCAGATTGCCGTGGCCGAGGACCGCCGCGAATATCGCCCGCAGATGCTCCTCGCCGACGAGGGGCAGGTCACCCGGGCCGACTGCTCGTGCGCCACCTTCCGGAAGCAAGGCCTGAAGGGCGGCCCATGTGTTCATCTGGTGGCGCTGCGGCTCGCGCGTGCCGAGCAGGAGGCCAGGCGCAAGCAGGGGCAGGTGGACGAGCGCGAACTCCAGTTCGAGACCCGCACCTACTCCCGCCGCAAGGGACCGGCCGAGGAGGTCTACCAGATCTCGCTCGAACGCCAGAAACTCAAGGTGCGCTGGGGACCCGAGGAGGGTGCCCGACGGATCCAGACGCTCGCCTTCGACACGCCGGAACTGGCGAGGGAGGCGTTCCTCGCCCGCGTGGGCGACCTGGAACGACGCGGATTCCTCGACGCCACGGCGGGCTGACCCGACGCTGCAGTCTCGCCCACTTTCCTGATTCTCCCTCTCTCCGTCTCCGTGTGAGGTTCCGATGTCGCAGATTTCGACCTCCGACCCGCTCGTGCTCTGGCGGAATATCGTGCAGGCCGGGGGGATCGAGGCGTTCGTGAACGCGCAATTGACCGAGCGCGGATTCGTGGTCAAGAGGCGCGAGACGGATGGGATGTCGGACCGCGAGAAGACGGCCTACAAGGCGTCGCTCAAGGCCGAGGCGGAGGAGCGCAGGAAGCTCAGCCGGGAGGCCTGGAAAGCCCACCGTGCGGCCCACATCGTCCATCTGGGCGAGAACATCTACTGGAATGACGAGACCGGGGAGGATAAATGGGACGTCGCCAACGCCGAGGCGCGGGTCCGCGAGAATGAACTCCCTCCCCTCGACACCCCGAAGCAGCTGGCCGAGGCCCTGGGGCTTACGGTGCCGGAACTGCGCTGGCTGGCCTACCATCGCGACGTGGCGACCTCGATCCACTACACGCGGTTCACGATCCCCAAGCGAGACGGACGCGAACGGGCGATCTGGGCGCCGATGCCGAAGTTGAAGGCGGCGCAGAGGTGGATCCTCGCGAGCATCGTCGAGAAACTCACCGTTCACGGCAATGCGCATGGATTCCTCGCCGGCCGATCGACCCTCACCAACGCCGCGGCGCACCCGTCGCCCCGGCTGGTGCTGAAGGTCGACATCAAGGATTTCTTCCCGACGATCACGCTCCCCAGGGTCAAGGGGCTGTTCCGCAAGGCGGGCTATCGCGAGCAGGTGGCGACGCTCCTGGCGCTCATCTGCACGGAATCGCCTCGCGAGATCGTGCAGGTGGAAGGCAAGCCGCACTACGTCGCCCTCGGGCCGCGTTGCCTGCCGCAGGGGGCGCCCACGAGCCCGGCGATCACGAACGCCCTGAGCCTCCGTCTCGACCGTCGCCTCAGCGGTCTCGCCCGCAAACAAGGGTGGCGTTACACTCGCTACGCCGACGACCTCACCTTCAGCTTACCTTCGAACCATCAGGGCCCGATCTCTCTCCGGCCGATGCTGGGGGGCATCCGGGCCATCGTCGAGTCGGAAGGATTTGAACTGAACCCCGACAAGACCACCGTCGCCCGGCGAGGCGGGCGTCAGGCGATCACCGGGCTCGTGGTGAATCACTCCGGCTCACTCGGCCCCCGCGTGCCCCGGGAGTTCCGCCGCAAACTCCGCGCGGCCATCCACAATCGCAAGGCCGGCAAGCCAGGCGTCGAGGGGGAATCGCTCTCCCACCTCGTCGGGATGGCGGCTTACATCTATATGTCAGACCGGGCGGAAGGCGAGAAGTACCTGGCCGATCTCGACTCGCTTTTGGCGGGAGGAACCGCGTGAAGACTCCCGGAATAACCCGGACGCTCGCCGCCCTGCTCGCCGGGCTGATTGCGTCGGACGCGGCCGCGCAGACGAAGTGGGATCCCGCCAGGGCGGCGAGGCCGCCCCGCAAGGTCGTCGTCGGGACGGCGATTTTCGGGCCTTATGGGGCTTACCCGGGGCTCGGCGCCCGCCT
>CBDIHP010000008.1:0-22393 GCA_965279195.1 Isosphaeraceae bacterium | reverse complement strand
GTTCGCGACGCCGGAGATGACCCGGTTCGGGGTCCATGCGGTGGTCATCCCAGCCTGGTGGGCGGCGCCGTCGCTCCACTCCGAGTGTCCGAAATTCGGGCTGCATTTCCCGGACTGGTACTCGGGGGCGACCTCGTAGGGGTCCGCCTGAGGACCGGGGACGTTGCCCGCCTGGTTCACGCGGGAGAGCCCGCCGCAGTCGCGGAGAAGGGGTTGCTTCGCCTTGACCTCGGCCGCCAGGATCGTCTGGCTCAGCCCGTCCGTGAATTCGGCGAAACGGCGGCTCGCGTTGGGCCCGAACGCCGAACGGTTCCGCGTCGAGCCGAATCCGCCCCAGACGTACCAGTCGCCCATCGTGAAGCCGTAATTCGTCACATTGCCGGATTCCCCGGGGATCGGGTTCGGGTCGACCTCGCTCGGGCAGATGTAGGCGGCGATCTTCCGCGTCGAGACCGTGAGGTTGATCGCGCTCTCGCCCGAGTAATCGAAGTTGATCGCGTTGAACATCGCGCCCTGCTCCATCATTGGCAGGATCCGGCCGTGGACGCTCCAGCCGATCCAGACGCTGACCGTGTTGCCCGAGCCACTCAGGACCACCGACGGAGGGAGGGCGCCGGCGATTGACTCGTAGTTGTGGAGCGCCAGGCCGACCTGCTTGAGGTTGTTCGTGCACTGGATCCGCCTCGCCGCCTCCCTGGCGGATTGCACCGCCGGCAGGAGCAACGCGATGAGGACCGCGATGATCGCGATCACCACCAGGAGCTCGATCAAAGTGAAGCCGCGACGGTCCTTCAACGTCGACATGGATCATCTCCTCGACGGACGAATTCATTGGATCGCGGGCATGATGGGAGGACGTCACGAACGGTTCAATGGAATTCTCCTGAATTCATAAAAAATTCCCATTACTTCCACATTTGTTAGCGGGATATTC
This sequence comes from Isosphaeraceae bacterium, assembly GCA_965279195.1. Lineage (GTDB taxonomy): Bacteria > Planctomycetota > Planctomycetia > Isosphaerales > Isosphaeraceae > CBDIHP01. Next base: position 21,459 of record CBDIHP010000008.1, on the reverse strand, counting down.
ACCTGGCGTGGACACGGCCCCGTCCGTTCCTCTAGAATCTCCCCCGGGCGCCCGTGCATCACTTGAGGCCGGACAGGCATGAATCGCGTGGTCGCAGTCATCCCGGACGGCGTGACTGAGCTCGTCCTCCTCCGCATGGGCCTGCGTGCCCTCAAGTGGACGGCCTGGGGGCACGTCAAACGCCTCGCGAACGAGGTCGAGCGGGCCTCGGCGAAGGCCATCGCCGAGAAGGCCGGGCTGCTCCACTCCGAGCGGGTCCGGTTCGACGGGCGGCACCTCGGGTTCCTCCAGTACTGGTCCGGCTTCGACTTGCTCGAAGCCTGGGCACGCCGGGAACCCCACTCGGCCTGGTGGCGGTCGGCCGTCGAGCGGATGCGGTCGAAGGGGGACATCGGCGTCTATCACGAGGCCTACATCGTCGCCCGCGACGGGGCCGAGTCGATCTACATGAACTGCCCCCCCACGGGGCTCTCGGCCTTCGGGATCCTCAAGGAACCCGTCGGCCCCCTCACCACCGGCCGCGATCGACTCAACCGACGGACTCGCTAGATCGAACCTCCACCGATCCCCTTTCTCCGTTCCAACCGCCGAGGACCGCGCCGCGATGGGCCACTGGGGTGTCAAGAGCTACGAGAACGATGACGCCAACGACGCGATCGACCAGGCGTTCGAATCCGTCCACGGCGCGGTCTACGACGACCTCATGGATGACCGCAACCCGATGACGTTCGACCAGGTCCAGCAGAAACTGGCGAACGTCGAGACCCTCGTGAAATCCATCCAGAACCTCGAGGCCGAGGTCGCCGAGCCCGACAAGTCCCTCTGGGACGACTACCCCCGGCTCGCCTACGCCGGGATCGTCGTCCGCCACGCCGAACTCGGCGTCACCCCGCCCGACGACCTGCGCGCCCAGGCCCTCGACTTCCTGCAAAATGAAGCCATCGACTGGGAAGACGCCACGGCCAGGAAGCTGCGACGACAGAAAGAGATCCGGATCCTGGGCGGGGAATGACGTGGGGTGGAGCCGTACGGACGCGGAGGAGATGGGACGAGATCAGATCGGCACTGCCTGATCGAATATCAAGGATCCCAGCCCCAGCATCCTCCGCGTCTCTGTGGTTCCTTCCCCCCGCACTTGCGATTCAATTCCCGCGGATCCTGAGCCGCCCGGCCACGAAGCTGCTCGACACGCCCGAGGCGTTGACGACCGAGACGACGGGGGTGGTCTCGCCCGGGGTGGCGAAGGTGTGGCGGAGGGAGAGGGTCCGAGAGGCGTCGATGACGGTCTGGTCGATCGTGCCGTCGCCGTCCCAGTCGACGCGATAGGTGAAGCGAGCGAGGGACGTTGCCCGGGGGACCCGGAACCGGAACGAGACGGCGCGGCCGGACCGGGCGACCGCAGGGTTCTTGATGGTGACCGGCGGAATCAAGTCGTCGAGCGCGGGGCCGGCGGCGACGGCGGTGAGCCGCACGAGGGGGCCGGGCGTCCCCGCGCCGAACAGGGCGACCTGTGTGGTCGAACTGTTCGACGGGTTCACCTTGAACAGGCGTCCGATCCCGAAATCGACCAGGTTCCCGACGTTCGGGACCCGCTTGATCCCGCCGACGAGCGCGGTCGCCGCGACGGGCGCGAAGGTCACGGCCGTCGCGCGGTCGATCAGCGGCCCGCCGGAGTTCACGGGCGGGAACGTCTTGAGGATCGACTGTGCCCCCGTCGCCGCATCCACGCTGACGACGCGGGCCAGGACCTTCGCGCTCGGGATGTCGAGCCCGAGGCCGCTCACGAGGACCCGACCGTCCGGCGTCGAGGACACGCCGGTCGCCTCGCTCAGGAGCGGGAACTGGCCGAAGCCCCCGCCCTGGAACCGGCTGAAGACCGCCTGGGCGCCGGTGGCGGGATTCACCCGGATCAATCGCGCCGACTTGACCGTGCTCCCGAAGTCGCCGCCGAACCCGAGGGCGACGATCGTCCCGTCGGGCAGGACAGTCAGGCCGTCGAGGCGATCGAGGGTCGCGACCGTCGTGAACCCCGCTCTCCCAAGGAATTCGGTGACGACCGTCTGTGCCCCCGAGGCCGGGTTGACCCTGACGATCCGGGGCGCGACGGGCGACGCCGGTGAACTCACGCCCGCTCCGGCGATGACGATGTCGCCATTCGGCGCCACGGCGACGTCGTCCACCCGATTCAGCAGGGCGAAGCTGTTCAGCCCGAGCGGGGTGAACCGGGTCAGCAGCGAGACTGTGCCCGTGTCGGTCCGGACGCGGTAGACGTCGAAGGTGCCTGCGGGGGCCACGCAGGTCGCCGCCGGCCCGACGGCGATCAGGCTCCCGGACGGCTCCAGCGCCAGGCCTTCGAGCTTCGCGAGCGACGGGCGCTGGACGAACCCTTGCTGCTGCAGGAACTGGGTCAGCAAGGAGACCGCGCCCGTGGTCGGGTCCACCCGGAGGATCTCGGCGAGGTTGCCGCCGCCGAACGGACTCACGGCCTCGCCGCCGACGAAGAACCCGCTGGCGAGCAACGGCCGGGCTTCGAGGCCCTCGACCGTGGGACGCCGGGGCAACGGCCTGGCACGCTTCATGGCTCGGTTCCTGCTTTCTCGCCCGATCGACCCCGAGGACCACCCCCCGATTGAGACGAGTTTACCCGCTGACGACCGGCCGGGGCCAACCGGCGGAGGAAGCACAACCCCGCGGAAGGCGAGGGCCTTCTCGGGCGATCCATCTTGACCTATCGAATCGAAATAGGGATGATTCGACATGACGGATGGACCGACGGGGCGTGAGGGGTGTGGCGCATGAGTGTCTCCTCGAAATGTTACTACGCACTCCGGGCGGTGTATGCGCTGGCGGAGCATGATTCGAGCGAGCCCCTCAAGATCGCCGACATCGCCGAGAAGCAGCTCATCCCGGTGCGGTTCCTGGAGGTGATCCTCTCCCAGCTCAAGGGGGGCGGGTTCGTCAGGAGCAAGCGCGGTGCGGAGGGGGGCTACGTCCTGGCGAAGCCGCCGGAGGAGATCACGGTCGGGGCGATCATGCGGTACGTGGACGGCCCGATCGCGCCGGTGGACTGCGTCAGCCAGTCGCGACCCAAGGAGTGCGAGTTCCACGGCGAGTGCAACTTCTTCGGGTTCTGGGGCCGGGTCCGCCAGGCGGTCTCGGACGTGGTCGACCAGACCACGCTCGCGGACCTCCTCCGGGAGAGTCGCGCCAAGCAGCGGGAGTACGTCGGTGACTGGACGATCTGACCACCCCGGGGGACGCCGACGACGGCCCGTCGCGCCCCTGATCGCCTCCCTGCTCTGCGGCCTGCTCGCGTCGTGCGCCCCGCTGGGCGCCGGCGAGACCTCCTCGGCCGGCGACGTCATCACGATCGGGGCCTACTCGGTCGTCCGCGAGGTCTTCCACGAGGGGCTGATCCCCGCCTTCCAGGCCGCCTGGAAGGAGAAGACCGGCCGGACAGTCAAGTTCGAGGAGTCTTACAACGCCTCGGGCGCCCAGGCCCGCGCGATCGCCGCCGGCTTCGACGCCGACATCGCGGTCCTCTCGCTCGAAAGCGACATGGACCTGCTCGTGAAGGCCGGCCTCGTCCCCAAGGCCTGGAACAAGGGCCCCGGCGGCGGGATGCTCACCCACAGCCTCGTCGTCATCGGCGTCCGGCCGGGGAACCCGAAGTCGATCCACGACTGGTCGGGCCTCGCCCGGGCGGGCGTCGGCGTCCTGTATCCCGACCCCAAGACGTCCGGCGGGGCGCGCTGGAACATCATGGCGGTTTATGGGGCGGGCCTGTACGGTCCCGGCGGGCCGAAGTCGAAGCCCGACCCCGACGCCGCCCGCGAGTTGCTGGCGAGGGTCCAGAAGAACGTCGTCAACATGGACAGTTCCGGCCGGCAGAGCCTCGCGACCTTCGAACGCGGGATCGGCGACGCGGTCGTGACCTATGAGAACGAGCTGATCCTCCGCAAGGAGGCCATCGGCTCCGACATCGCCACCGTACTGCCCCCGGTCACGCTCCAGATCGAGAGCCCGGTGGCGCTCCTGGAGCCGTCGCTCAGGCGGCACGGGAACAAGGACGTCGCCGAGGCCTTCCTGGCGTTCCTGCGGTCCGGGTCGGGCCAGACGATCCTGGCGAAGTACGGGTTCCGGCCGACGGACAATGCGCTCGACAACAAGCTCGGGTTCCAGCCCCGGCCGGCGGGCCTGTTCACGATCCGCGACCCGGGTCTGGACGGCTGGAGCAAGGTGAAGGCGAAGGTCTTCGACTCCGGCGGCGTCTGGGCGTCGATCTTCACCTCCAAAGATCAGGCTGCGTCGAAGGGCGGGGCGAGCAAGGACGGCAAGAAATGAGACTCGGATCGCGCCCGCGGACGTCCGCCGGCGGACTGGCCGCACGAGGGCTCTCGCTGGGATACCTCGGCGTGATGGTCGCCCTGCCGCTGGTCGCCCTCGTGATCGAGGCGTCCCGGCCCGGCGGCGCGGCGTTCTGGAAGGCGGTCGTCGACCCCTTCGCCTGGCACGCCCTCAAGCTGACCTTCATCACAGCCGGGATCATGGTCGGGATCAACGCCGTGATGGGGACCGCGACCGCCTGGGTGCTCGTCCGCTACGACTTCCCCGGCAAGGGGCTGATGAACGCCCTCATCGACCTCCCCTTCGCCGTCCCGACGGTCGTCACCGGATTGATGCTCGTCGCCTTATATGGACCCACGAGCACGCTCGGCGCGATCCTCGGCCAGGCGGGCTTCCCCGTGATCTACCAGGCCCCCGGGATCATCCTGGCCCTGCTGTTCGTGACCTATCCGTTCGTGATCCGGAGCGTCCAGCCGGTCCTCCTCGAAATGGACCGGACCGAGGAAGAGGCCGCCGCGACGCTGGGCGCCCCCCCCGCGACGATCTTCCGCCGCGTGACCTTGCCGACGCTCTGGCCGGCGATCCTCACGGGCACCGCGCTGTCGTTCTCCAGGGCCCTGGGTGAGTTCGGCAGCGTGGTCATGGTGGCGGGCAACCGGCCGCTGGAGACCAAGACGGGGCCGATGTACGTCTTCGGCGAGATCGAGAGCGGCAATCCGCACCCGGCGATGGTGGTCTCTACGGTTCTGCTGGGTGTGTCGCTGGGCATCCTGATCGTCCTGAATCTCCTCCAGCGCCGGGAGGGCGAGCATGGCAGTTAAGTCGCTCCAGGAGCGGAACACCGGGCCGTGGACGACCTTCGCCCGCCGCGCGGTGATCGGCGTCGTCCTCGTGTGGTTCGCCGCCCTGATCCTGATCCCGACCCTCTCCCTGACCCGCAAGGCCCTCTCGGGCGGATTCCTGCCGTTCCTGGAGGCCCTGACCAACGACGACTCGCGCCGGGCGTTCGGGCTGACGATCCTCATCACGGCCATCGCGACGGTGGTGAACACGGTCTTCGGGCTGCTGTTCGCGATCGTCCTGGTCCGCCAGAAGTTCTGGGGCAAGACCCTGGCCGACGGGCTGGTGGACCTGCCATTCGCGGTCTCGCCGATCATCGCCGGGCTGATGCTGATCATCCTCTACGGCCCGAAGGGCTGGTTCGGCCCCTGGCTCGAATCGGCCGGGATCCGCGTGGTCTACTCGCTGCCGGGCATGGTGATGGCCACGACGTTCGTGACCCTGCCGTTCGTGGTCCGCGAGGTCGTGCCCGTGCTCCGCGAGTTCGGGGTCGACCAGGAGGAGGTCTCCTACACCCTGGGCGCGGGCCACTGGCGGACCTTCTGGCACGTGACCTTGCCCTCAATCCGCTGGGGCCTGGCGTATGGCGTCACCCTGACCGTCGCCCGCTCGCTGGGCGAATTCGGCGCGCTGCTGGTCGTCAGCGGCAACATCCTCGGCCGCACCCAGACGGCGACCCTGTATGTCCACGACGGCATCGAGAGCTACCACCCCGAGGGCGCCTACGCCGCGAGCATCTTCCTGGCGGGCATCTCGTTCTTCCTGCTGATCGGCATGGAGACCCTCCGCAAGCAAGTCGCCTCCAGGGAACACGGCGAACCGGCTTGAAGGAGGGAGAAGCGATTGAACCGCAAAGCCGCAAAGAGCGCGAAGGGAAGGGGAGAGTGAAAGAATGAGTTACTAACTGGATGATAGATTTTCAAGTCTATACCATTGAATTTTTTGCGCTCGTTGAGTCCTTGCGGTTCGATCTCCACTCTTCCACCTACGAGGGCCTGAGCCGTGGGCATCGTCGTCCGGAATCTTGCGAAGCGGTTCGGCTCGTTCGTAGCGGTCGACAACGTCTCGTTCGAGGTGCCCGAGGGCCAGCTCGTGGCGCTCCTGGGGCCGTCGGGGTCGGGGAAGAGCACGATCCTGCGGATCATCGCCGGGCTCGAACCGGCCGACTCGGGCGACGTCGAGCTGACCGGCGAGGCCGCCACGCACCTGCCCGTCCAGAGGCGCGGGGTGGGGTTCGTCTTCCAGCACTACGCGCTGTTCCGCCACATGACCGTCCGCAAGAACATCGCGTTCGGCCTGGAGGTCCAGCGGGTCCCCAAGGCGGAGATCACCCACCGCGTCGACGAGCTGCTCGACCTGATCCAGCTCCGCGGCTTCGCCGAGCGCTACCCGTCGCAGCTCTCCGGCGGCCAGAGGCAGCGCGTGGCGCTGGCCAGGGCGCTGGCGCCCCGGCCGAAGGTGCTGCTGCTCGACGAGCCGTTCGGCGCGCTCGACTCCAAGGTCCGCGAGGAGCTCCGGACCTGGCTCCGCAAGCTGCACGACGAGGTCCACGTCACGAGCCTGTTCGTGACCCACGACCAGCAGGAGGCGTTCGAGGTCTCCGACCAGGTGGTGGTCCTGAACAAGGGGAAGATCGAGCAGATGGGGCCGCCCCAGGCGCTCTACGAGCACCCGGCATCGCCGTTCGTGACCGAGTTCCTGGGCGCGGTCAATGTGCTCAGGGTCGAGACCGTGCTGGGCATGGATCACATCAGCGACGAGACCCCCCTGCCCTTCGACATGAGCGGGCCGGACGGGTCGTACTCGGTTTATGTGCGGCCCCACGACCTGGAAATCGTCCGCCAGCCGAACGGCAAGCCCGCGTGGTCGGCCCGGATCCGCCGGCTGACGCCGCTCGGCGGGCACGTCAAGCTCGACATGACCCTGACCGACGGCACCGAGATCCACGTCCAGCTCAATCGGGAGCGTTGCCTGGAGCTGAACCTCTCGCAGGGGGACGACGTCCTGGTCGCTCCCAGGGACCTCAAGTTCTTCCACGACTCGCGACCCGCCCTCGTCGAAAACTACGTGATCTGATCCGAAGATCGCGGTAGCGTGAGGGCTTCGCCCCGCAGATTCGCGGGGCCTGGCCGATCGCGAGGCGATGAGAAATGCTCCGGTTCCTCGATCTGGATATCTGGACGTCACTCTGGGCCGCGGGCGACTCCATCACCGCGAGCCTGTTCCACCTGGACCTGCCGCTCGTCGAGAAGATCATCCGGCCGATCCTGGTCTATCTGTTCCTGGTGCTCCTGCTGAGGATCTTCGGCAAGCGCGAGCTGGCGCAGTTGAACCCGTTCGACCTGGTCGTGCTCCTGTCGCTCTCGAACACGGTCCAGAATGCAATCATCGGCGAAGACAATTCGGTCACCGGCGGGCTGGTCGGCGCGTTCGCCCTCTGCGCGATCAATTATGTCGTGGTGCGGTTCCTCTTCGGGCACCGCCGGCTGGACCAGATCATCGAGGGGCGGTCGACCGTCCTGATGAAGGACGGGCAGCTCCGGCCCAAGGCGATGGCCCGGGAGCTGATCACGAAGGCCGAACTCCTGGCGATGGTCCACCGGCAGGGGGTCGGGACCCTGGAAGAGATCGACAAGGTCACGCTCGAACCGGGCGGGACCTTCTCCATCGAGGCGAAGGAGCCGCGACTGGCGGTCCGACTTCAGGGTGAGGTGCTGGCGAGGCTGGATGACCTCGCCAAGGAAGTGGCGGCGCTCCGGGGCATCCTGGAGAAGCAGGCCGGGTGAGTCTCAGCCAGGGTGCCCGAACGTCCTCTGCGCGGCGGCCGGACGGCCGCCGTTCGAAACACGACGATCCGCCGATGTCCCCCCGGTCGAAAGGTGGGGGGCTCGGCGGACCGTCGCGTCAGTATCAAACCGGCGTCCCGATCACTTCGGGGCGACGATGCCGGCGGGCGGGGCCGGGACCGGGGCGGGCGGGGGAAGGTCGCCGACCGGCGGGGTCAGGCCGGCGGCCGGCGGGACCGGGACCGCGGGGGCGGCCGGGACGACCGGCTTGGGCGCGGGGGGGACGACCGGGGCGGCAGCGACCGGGGCCGGGGCCGGGGCCGGGGCGGCGGGCGGCGGCGGGGCCATTTCCTTCGCCGGGGTCGAATCGACGGCGGCCGGGGCCATCGCCTTCGCCGGGGCGGTCACCGTCTGGGGCGACACCACGATGTCGGTGTAGGTCGGAGTCGAGGCGCCGAAGACCGGCGGGCAGCAGGCGTCGACCACGATCGGCTGCGACGAGTAGCACGAGCTGCTGTAGCACGAGCCGCTGTAGCAGGAACTGGTGTAGCACGAGCTCTCGTAGACGGTCGGCTCGCAGGCCGAGCACGACGACTTCTTGCAGCCGAACAGGCCGTGCCTGTGCTTCTTGACCCGGTAGGACGAGCTGTAGCAGCTCCCCCAGCTGGAGTAGCAGGAGTTGTAGCACGAGCTATAGCAGCTCGAGTAGCAGGAGCCGACGTACGCCGAGTTACCCCAGCTGGAGTAGCAGGAGTTGTAGCACGAGCTGAACGAGCTCGAATAGCAGCCCGTCGCGTAGGCCGGGGCCGCACAGTCCTTGTGATGACAGCCCAGGCCCGAGAGGGCCATCAGCATAACGATCGTCCCTTGCATCTCAGCAATCTCCCCAGGTGTCGAACCGAAGGTGCCGTGTCCAAGCCGCGACGCCGGTGGCCGCCCGGCATCGCCCGGGATCCGGCGGGCCATCCCATTGCCCGCGTCCTAGGTAGAACGCGAAGCCCGCCCGATCCCCGAGACCGCTCTTCCCAGTGCGATCGTCAATCTCTGTCCAGGTACCGCAGATTCTAATACGTGCGACCTTGAGGGGCAAATAGAAACCACGAAAACTCACAAAATGGGTGGTTCAGGCAATCTGGAGCGCGGAAGTGTGCAAAAGATGACGTAGGGCGATCGAACTCCACCGGCGCGACGGCGTCAGATCTGGCGGTCGCGAAACGATGTCCGGAAACGATCGCGGGTCAGATCTCGTCACCTGGCAGGGGTTCTGTGATCGGGACTTTCGCGAGAATCCGCTCGTAGAACGCGCGGTCTCCTCTCTCGGCCCTCGCGGACAGGTGCTCCGCCGCGGCCTGCGCGGCGAGCTTCTCGCGGATCGCCTCGGCCACCCACGCGGACTCTCCGCCCGGCGTGGTCGCGGCGAGCCTGGCGATTTCCATCCGAAGTTCTGGAGGGAGTTCAATTTGCAGTGGCCTCATCGGGATTCCTCCAGTCGGTGCAGTGCCTCGCCCGGGCGGACCGCTTCGATTCCATACGGTGCCGCACCGTCGGCGATGTGCCTCATGTTGTGGGTCACGATCCAGAGGCTGGACGTAGCAATCGCCGCTTCGATCAGGATTTCATCCCCGGGATCCACGACGCTCGGTCGGGCTCGAAAACGGACATGAGATCGACGCCCGACCCGACAGAAGTAGTCAAGGAGGGCAGACAAGTCTTCGGTCCCGATGCTCATACTATCAAGATGTCGCAAGCAGACGCACTCATACTCGAGGACCAGTGCCGGGGTGAGGCCGAGCTCGAACACTCCTGTCCCGACCATCCGGAGAAGCGAGTGAGAGGCGCCCGAGGCGGACCGGAGGCCAGCGACGACGACGTTGGTATCCAGGATGAGGGTGATCGGCATAGCCTGAACCTACGGCGCGGATGTCACATCAACCGCTTCCTGTTCCAATCGCACTGGCCCGATTCGCGGCTTGCCGATAGGTTAGGCGGGGCGATTCGGGCCGGGACATGGAGGGGATCGTATGTCGGCGACGGACGTGACGGAGGACGGGGGCCAGACGAGGCCGTGGTCGACGACGGCCAAGGTGGCGGCGAGCCTGGCGATCGTCTTCCATGGGATGGCGATCCTGGCGGGGGTCTGGGGCGCGCCGCCGGCTTCGAACCTCGAACGCGAGGTGGCGAGGGCGTTCTCGCCCTATCACGAGCTGCTCGACCAGGGCTACTCGTACCGCTACTACATCGACCCGCCGCCGACGCCGATCATCAAGGCCACGGTGCGGTTCAAGGACGGTCGTCCCGAGAAGGAGGTGCGGATCCCCGACCCTTCCACCCGGCCGAGACTGCTCTATCAGCGGCAGCTCGCCCTGGCGAATAGCCTGTCGGAGGACTTCGAGGCCGCCAGGCGCGCGGGGGATGGCGACCGCAGCCGCTGGGCACGGGCCTTCGCGAAGCATCTCGGGGCGGTGAACCCGGGGGCGTCCACGGTGGTCCTCCAGCGCCAGTTCCACCTGATCCCCGAGCTCGACGAGATCCGCCACGAACTGGAAACCCGCCCCTACTCGCGCAAGGGGATCGACCTCGACGCCGAGCGGTATTACACGGCCCTGGAACGGATCGGAGAATTCCCTTGCGACGGCTCCTCACCGGACTGACGGCCTACGCGGCCGGGCTGATCAGGGCCTCCGCGCACGCCTGGGACCGCTTCTTCTTCACCCCGGCCGACCCGACCACGCTCGGCGTCCTCCGGGTACTCGTGGGGGCCATGCTCACCTGGAGCGTGTTCGCCTACGGGCTCGACCTCCAGGGCTACCTCGGCTCGACCGGCTGGGCCGACCCGACGGTCGTCCGACAGTTCCAGATGGAGCAAAGGCCGGGGTCGTGGTCGTTCTGGTTCTACGTCCCCGATTCGATGCTCCGGCCCGTCTGGCTGGGCTGCGTGGCCATCCTCCTGGCGTTCACGCTGGGGATCCTCAGCCGGGTCACGGCGGTTCTGGCCTGGATCATCGTCGTGGCGACCTCCCGGCGTGTGCCGATCGCGCTCTACGGCTTCGACCAGATCATCGCCACCTGGGCCCTCTACGTCGCCTGCACCGGCGCGAGCGGCCAGGCGGTCTCGCTCGACCGCTACTTCGCCCGCCTGAGACGCAACCGGGCCGAGGTCGCGAAGCGGAACAAGGACGGCCGCTGGACGGCCCCCGGCGGCCGGCCCGAGCCCACCGTCTCGGCCAACGTCGCGATCCGTCTCCTGCAATGCCACCTGGCGGTCGTCTACCTGATGTCGGGCATGGCCAAGCTCCTCAGCCCGCGCTGGTGGGAGGGCAACGCCCTCTGGCGGACGCTCGTGATCGGCGACTTCCGGGTCATCGACCTGACCTGGATGGCCGCGTATCCCGACCTCATCAACATCCTCACGCATGTCGCGCTGACGCTGGAGATCGTCTACATCGCGCTGGTGTGGGTCGGCCCGCTGCGGCCCTTGATCGTGGGCTCGGCGATCCTGATGCACGTCGGGATCGGCATGACGCTCGGGCTCTGGGAGTTCGGCCTGACGATGATCGTCGGCAACGTGGCGTTCTTCTCGGGCCCCTGGCTGCGGAGCCTGGTCACCGGCCTGGAACCCCAGCCCCTCGGCAAGGTGCTCTACGACGGCTTCTGCCCGCGTTGCCGGGCGTCGATGGCACTCATCACGGCGGGGGACCCGGATCGGTTGATCGAGCCGGTCGACCTGAACGCCGTGGACGTGTCGGCCGTGCACCCGTCGCTGACGAAGGAGGCGTGCCTCCGGTCGATGCACCTGGTGGAACGCGATGGCAAGGTTCAGTCGGGGTATGACGCGGTGATGACCATCCTGGCGTGGACGCCCTTGTTCTCGGCGTTCTCGCTGCTGCGCTTCATCCCGGGGGTGTCCCCGGTCGGGCGCCGGGTCTACAATCGGATAGCGGCCTCGCGGCCCCGCGACCAGGTCTGCAACGATGAGGTCTGCGGGCTGCACCCGCCCGTCGGGCGTGAGGCCGTCGGCGCGGGCCCTCCCTCGAACAGCGCAGCCCCATCGAAAAGGTCCCGGCGATGAGCCAAGGCCCGAAGACCCCGGCGGATCCGACCGCCGCAAACGACGCGATCCCCCCCGAGGCCTCGCCCACCAGCCCCGAGCGGCTGTTCCTGCACGAGGTCGGCTGGCAGATCGCGCTCAAACTCGGCAGCGAGCGCGAGTTCTGCTACCTCATGGCCCCCGGCCAGGATTATTACCACCGCCTCTACGCCGGCGAGATCTACCTCCACCGGGGCGACGAGAAGCTCTGCCTCGCCTGCGCCCGGCGTCGGCACCTGCTGACCAACTCCGCCCGGCAACTCCAGCGCGAGTCGATCCTCTCGGCCGCGAACCTGGACCCCAACTCGCCCGAGTACGACCTCGCGCCGGTCGAAACCAACGAGGAAGTTTGAACCCGTAGGGGGCGCTGCGACGCGGACTCGCGTCCACGTCGCAGCGCACCCGACCCGGAAGACGATCAGGCCTTCGTGAGGTCGGGGACCTCGAACGGCTTGCGGTATTCGCGCCTGGACAGGGCGTTGGCGGCGTCGGCGTGGTCGCCGACGAACTGGCCCGAGTCGGGGTCGAGGGTGACCCAGGGGCCGAGGGTGGCGGGGGTCTCGTCGAGCTTGACGCCGTTGTCGGCCAGGTGCCCGGCGAGGCGGTTGAAGGCGTCGGCCATCTCGCCGTTGCCCGAGACGGACGCGCGGATGGCCTCCGGCGTGGCCGGCTTGCCGAGACGGTGCGAGATGTTCGCCAGGTGGCAGCACGAGGTCGAGCGGTGCCCCTGGATGGCCTCGGCGGCGAGGTCGGCGGCCTTGCGGCTGCGGACGCCGTTGAGGAACGCGGTCAGGTGCCAGATCTCCAGGTCCTTGGGCGTGTCGGGCTTGCCCAGGTCGGTGCCCATCTTCTTGCCATCGCGATCGTAGAATGCGCCGCCGGTGCCGTCGCCCGCGAAGTAGCCCCCCTCGCAGTCGATCAGGATGCCCTTGTTCTGGCCGCGATACTTGCCCACGGTGGCCGGCTTCTTGGCGTCGCCGACGTTGCGGATCTCGCAGATGATCGGGGCCGGCTCGAAGTCGAACATGGCGATGTGCGTGTTCGCCGTCTCGCCGGAGTCGTGGAACTTGAACCGGCCGCCGATGCTCATGGCCTTCGGCGGAGTGCGCTCGTAGCCGAGGGCGAATCGGCACATGTCGAGGACGTGGATGCCGTTGTTCCCCATCTCGCCGTTGCCGGTCTCCCAGAACCAGTGCCACTCGTAGTGGGTCTGCTTCCGCATCGGCGGCTTGTTGGCGATCGGGCCGCACCAGAGGTCGTAGTTCAACGTGCTCGGCGGCGGCACGGGGCGGTCGACCAGGCCGATCGGGTCGCGCTGGCGGTAGATCAACGTGTGCGCGAACTTCACCGGGCCGAGCTCGCCCGCGCGGATGCGATCGAAGGCCCGCTTCAGGAACCGGCTCGACCGGCTCTGGGTGCCGACCTGGACCATCCGGTCGTACTTCCTGGCCGCGGCGACCATCTGCCGGCCTTCCCAGAGGTCGTGCGAGAACGGCTTCTCGCAGTAGACATCCTTGCCGGCCTGGCAGCCCCAGACGGTCGCCAGCGCGTGCCAGTGGTTCGGCAAGGCGACGATGACCGCGTCGATCTCCTTGTCGTCGAAGACCTCGCGGGGGTCGCGGTAGGCCTTCGGCTTTTCCTTGTTCTTGGCGGCGTCCGCGAGTTCGCGGTCGAGGTGGGACTGATCGGCGTCGCAGAGCGCGGCGATCCGGGCGCCCGGGATGTCGCGGAGCCGGCCGATGAGCTGGTGCCCGCGTCCGCCGACGCCGCCGATGGCCGTGGTCGAGCCCAGGCCGATCACGCCGATATTCACGGTGTCGTTCGGCCCGATCGTGCGGGGACCGGCGCCGATGGAGATGCCTGGCATCCCGAACGCCAGTCCGGCCGCCGCGGACCCCTGGAGGAAATTCCGGCGTGAGATCGATTTCATCGTCGTGCGGGCCTCGTGGGTCGGGTGGGGTCGGGGACGGTGGGACGGACTGGATCATTGAGCCTAGCCGGTGGGCCCCACGCGCTCAAGCGCGGTGGGTCATTCCATGGCCCTGGGCGATTCAATTCTGACGGCCGCGGTGGCTATACTCACCGGTTTGGGGAGGAACGAATGCGACTGGACAAGGTGGTGGCCGAGAAGTTCGGGCTCTCTCGGCGGGCGGCGATGGACGCGGTGCGGAACGGGCGGATCGACTACCTCGGCCGGGTCTGCGACGAGCCCGGCCGGGACGTCGAGGACGGGCTCCGGGGCGAGGTCCTGTTCTTCCCCAACCGTCCCAAGGCCCGCAAGGTGGCCATGCGGCTCAAGGTCCTGCACGAGGACCCGCACGTCCTGATCGTCGACAAGCCCGCCGGCCTGCTGACCCTGCCCACGCCCGACCGCGAGGACGACACGCTCCTCCAGCGCGCCCAGCGCTACCTCCAGCTCCGCCACGGCGGGCGAGCCTTCGCCGGGATCGTCCACCGGCTGGACAAAGACACCTCGGGGGCGCTGGCCGTCGCCAAGACCCCCGGCGCCGTCCGGGCCTTCCAGGATCTCTTCCGCGCCCACAACATCGAGCGGCAATACCTGACCGTCGTCGAGGGCACCCCGAGGCGCGAGACGGGCACGATCGACATGGCCCTCGTGACCGACCGCGGCGACCTCCGGCGCGGGGTGGCGCGCGAGCCCGGCGAGGGCCGGCACGCGATCACGCATTACCGCCTGGTCGAGCGGTTCGGCCCGGTCGCGTCGCTCCTGGCCTGCTGGCTCGAAACCGGCCGGACGCACCAGATCCGCATCCACCTCGCCGAAATGGGGCACCCCGTCGTGGGCGAGCCCGTCTATCGCCCCAAGGACCGCCCGCGCTGCAAGGCCCAGTTCCACCGCCAGGCCCTGCACGCCCAGACCCTGGGCTTCACCCACCCCATCACCGGCGAACCCGTCCGCGTCGAGGCCCCCGTCCCGCGCGACATGGACGACCTCATCATCGACCTCCGCAACCGCTACGGCATCCCCGGTGCGGGCGGATGACGCGGAGGGGAATTGTACCTGGGAGACACAGAGAACACCGAGGGAGAGCTGAAACGTGATTCCATGAATCGTTCACGCTCTCTCTGTGCCCTCCGTGTCACTGTGGTTCAATTCTTCTTCGCTTCCGTCTTCTTCTCCGCGTCCCTGGCGTCCTGGCGATTCAATTCCTTCGCATCCTCTTTCTTCTCGAAGATGATGATGTGCTGCCAGGGCAGGAAGTCGAGCTTCTCCTTGAACGCGAAGCCCTGGGGCTCGATCTCCTTCTTGACCTGTTCGAAGGTCATCTTGTGCTCGGGCTTGATGGGGACCTCGGGGTCTTCGCCCCGGAACTCGATCAGGACGAGCCGGCCCTTGGGCTTGAGCCCCTTGCGGATGCTGTGCAGAGTCGCCTCAGGGTCGGAGCATTCGTGGTAGACGTCGACCATGATCGCCAGGTCGACCGAGCCTTCGGGGAGCTTCTGGTCGGTCGGGGTGCAGAGGACCCCCTTGATGTTCTTGAACCCGGCGTCCTTGGCGTTGGCGGCGAGCATCCGGAGCATCTGCGGCTGCACGTCGGTCGCGTAGACCAGGCCCTTCGCGCCCACC
Organism: Isosphaeraceae bacterium; assembly: GCA_965279195.1. GTDB lineage: Bacteria > Planctomycetota > Planctomycetia > Isosphaerales > Isosphaeraceae > CBDIHP01. The sequence goes on along the minus strand of CBDIHP010000008.1, from coordinate 5,810 downwards.
CGACGCGCGATCTTGATGCTGGTGTATCCCACCCCCGCCCCGACGTCCGCCACGACGTCGCCCGGCTTGAGCTTGAGCGAGTCGAGCATCTGCTCGGGCTGCTCCTCCGCCTCGCGGGTGTCGCGGACGAGCCAGTCGGCGCCATGGAAGGTCATGACGTCGGCGACCTCGCGGCCCATGTACACCAGCGGCCCGCCGCGCCTCAGGCGCCTCGGCTTGTTGTGCGTCGGTGCCTGGGCTTCGTCCTTCGATTTCGCCGCCGCCGGCGCGTCCCCCTTGGCCTGGGGCTTCGTTTCGGCCTGCCCCCACGCAAGCGAATGCCAACCGCCGACGAGGGCGAACAGACCGACGAGGATCCCGGATCGACGCATGACGGCACTCCCTGGGCAAGCGGCTTGCAACCTCTCACAAGGATACGCCCCCCTTCTGGAGTGCGGAAGCAGACCTTGCGCTTTTTTCAAGTTCGCGTTTCCGCCATCAGGTAGGCCCGCCGGCTGGCGTATTCGACGTCCGGATAGGGCTCGCGCTCGTGGCAGTCGAGCATCCGGAAGCCGGCGGCTTCGATCTCGTCGCGGATCAGCGACGCCGGCAGGAATCCGAAATCCATCGACACGCGGTGCCCCCACATCTCGTCGAGGTGCACGGTGCTGTCGCCGATGTGGAAGGCGACCAGCAGGACGCCGCTAGCCCGGAGGACGCGCCGGAATTCCCGGAACACCGCCGGATGCTCAGCCCTCGCGATGTGGATGATCGAGTAGAACGCGACCACGCCCGCCAGGGCGGCGTCATCGAAGGGCAAGGCTCGCATGTCCGCGACACGGAAATCGATGAGCGGCTGACATGCCCGGGCCGCCTGGATCATCCCGAGAGAAAGGTCCGCGCCCGAGATCTGTACGCCGCGATCGTGCAGAAATCGCGCCACGTGCCCGGGACCGCATCCGACGTCGCACGCCGGGCCGAGGTCGCGGACCCGATCCGCGAACCGGTCGAGGATGTCGCGATCGAACGGCTTATGTTCCAGCTCGTTTGCGATGCGCAGGGCGTAATCGTCCGCGACGCGGTCATAGCTGGAACGGAGGTCGAGCGGCTCGGACATGGTGCTTGTCCATCGTGGCTGGGGCCTCGCTCCGAGATCCCGGTGCACCGGCAGCGGACCAGACGGAAGGATCCGGGTCAACGAGGATGTGATTCGTTGCGGTGAAGGCCGGACGATGCGCGATGGTCGCATGCCGGGGAGCCAGGGTCTCGAAGACGGGACCCCGGCCACGGAGCGCTGGCGGAGGCCGCGCCGGTCACTTCTGGAAGACGATCTCCAGGTGCGAATGGTGCTTCGCCGCCAGCCCGCGTGGACCCATGTGGAGGAGGGTCTGGAGGGCCTGCTTCAGGTGAATCGGCGGGCGTTCGCCGTGGCCCCGAAGGCGGGCGCGGACGGCTCCCACGGGGCCGCGATCATCCCATCGGAAGACGTCGGGATCCTCGTGGTTCTCGAAGTAGCCGGCGGAGACCGTGGAAAGGCCCGCGCGGGCGGCGGTGCGACCCAGGAGCGCATTCGAGTAGAACCGGACGTGCCCGCGCCACTGGTCGTGGTGGTCGGACCAGATCGAGGTCTGGTCGATGTCCGGATCCAGGTTCGTCTCCTCGCGGGTCAGGGCCCGGAGCAGGCCCGCCCGGTCGAGGACGTTGTTGGTGGTGACGTAGAGGATCCCCCCGGGGGAGAGAACCCGGGCGCATTCGGTGAAGAACGTCCGGAGCGAGTACAGGTGCTCCACGACTTCCATGCATGTGATGATGTCGATCGAGCCCGATTCGTACGGCAGGCCGATCGGCATGCCGGGCGGCGCGAGCACGTCTGGGTCGAGATTGGCCGCGCGGAAGTCGATGCCCTCGGCCGCGATGGCGTCGAGGAAGTCGGGCCTCACGGGCATCCCGCAGGCGTGGAGTTGGATGAGGTCGCCGTAGCAGGCCCGGGCGAGGCGGACGAACGAGCCGGGGTAGCCGCCGATGTCCAGCAGCGACGCCCCCTCCCGGGCGTGGTCGCGGATCGCCGAGAGCGCCCGGAAGAACCGGGGCGAGCAGCGCCACGCCCAGTGGGCGTTCGGCCGGAACCCCGGCGGCAGGTCGACCAGCTCGTGCGGCAGGTGCCGATAGTCCTCGGCGATGTAACGCTTGAGCGCGGGGAAGTCCGGGAAACGCATCGGCAGGTGTTCGCCTTGCGGCGGCGCGGGGCGATGCGCCGGGGCGGCGACCGTCGCGGTCGCCTGCGGGGAGAGCGTCATCGGCGGTCTCGTTTCGAATCGAAGGCGAGTGGGGAGCGATCGGCAACCGGTTCGGGGGGACCCGGGGACACGGCGTCGTGCGCCGGGCACCGAGCGGTTATCGCGCTCCGCGAGACCGCAGACGTGGGGGGGAGGGAGGAGGCGAGGTCAGGACTCGGCCTTCGTCGGGCCGCGGCTGTGGGCGTAGAACGCGTACCGTCCTTCGATCGCCTCGTGCCCCGGCTTGACCTTGGGATAGACCCAGCCGACGTCCTTGACCACCCGCCCCTCGGGGCCGACGAAGTCGACCCAGTTGCACGTCCCCTTGTACGGGCAGGTGTACGTCCGCTCGGTCACGCGCAGCGAGTCCTGCTCGACGACGCCCGGGGCGAAGTACCAGTTGCCTTCGTACTCGATCAGGTCGGGGCCCGCCTCGGCCTGGGCCAGGGTCGTCCCGGTGCCCTTCTCGCGAATCACGACCGCCATACTATCGCCTCCTGGAATTTCGATGACAAGGGTCAGGCAGAGATAAAATCCAGATTTCCGAATTCGTTCGGATTGAGCGTTGGGGACCGGAACCGTTCGGATCGAAGCCGGCCGGCGACGGACGCTTCGTGGCCGGTCGGCATGCCGGTCGCCCCTTCTGGCGTAGGCACGCCGGCCCGGATCGGGAAGGGGCGGCCACGGGTCGGTCGGACCCGACCGCGCGTGATCCGGAACGCCCCCGACGGACCGTCTCGTCGCCGCTACCGTGCGTCGCCCGCCGGGATCTCCGCCCCGGACTTCGCATCCCGCAGAATCAGGCCGGGCATGTGCCGTTCCACCATCGCCCGCGCGACCACCGTCCGGTGGCAGGTCTCCCAATGCTCGCAGGCGCAGAGGATCGCGGGGACCGTGCCGGGCGTCTCCAGGATCGCCTTGAGCCGCAGGAGCCCCCGGTGGACCGGCCAGATCCCGGTCGGCTCCGCGAGATGCTCCTTCAACACCCGCATCGCGTGATCCTGTCGCTGAGGGTTGCCCAGTTCGACCAGCCACTCGTACGCGATGCCCCCTTCGGCGAGCAGGCCGACGATCCCTTCCGACTCGCCCGCCTGGAGGTTCCAGCGCTTCGGGCCGTAGGTGTTGGCGGGATCGAGCGCCGACGCGCACGGATTCAGGCGGACGTCCACCAGGCGGTTGACGTCGCGAGCCTTGAGGGATTGCACAAGGCTTGAGGCGCGTTTCGGGACCGGCCAGGCGCCATAGCCGACGAGCCAGAGGGTCATGGGGCGGGACTCCGTCGGGAGACTTGAGCGTTTTTTTGCAAATCCCGTGGCGTGCGTTATAGTGAGGTATCGCCAGGTCGGGCCCAGTTCCCGACGCTTGCTTGTCAGCACCGCGTGATTTAGGACCTTGCCGCACATCCAGCGGCTGCGACCCGGATTCCTCCGGCTGACGTTGATTCGGCAACACGAGGAAGCATCATACGGGCGTCAGTCCGGTTGTTACGCACCGATCCCGGCCCCCTCCGGATTTCTCTTTGTCCGGAGGGGGCGCGGGTTGTTTTCTCTGGATGGAAAATCCAATCCCCCGCCAGGATGAGGGAGGGGAGACCGCCGGTATGGATGCCCCACGACCCTTCTTCCGGGCATTGCCCCGGATCCTGACGGCCGCCGTCCTGCCGCTCGTCCCGGCCCTCCTGGCGATCGCCCTGGTCCCCGAGTTCGTCACCCAGGACGGCACTTCCCACCTCTACAACGCCCGGATCATCCGGCTGTCGCTCGCGCCGGACAGCCCCTTCCGCGAGGCGTTCGAGGTTCGCTGGCAGCCCCTGCCGAACTGGGCGGGCCACCTCCTCTTCATCGCCCTCGACGCCGCCTTCCGGCCCGATGTCGCCGACCGACTGGCCACGGCCATCACGCTCGTACTCCTTGCGACGTCGATCGTTGCGCTGAGATACGTGGTCGCCGGAGGGAGCGCCGTCCTCCCTACAGGTTGTGCGGCCGCGATCCTGGCCCTGAACGTCACCTGGCTGTTCGGCTTCACCGGCTTCCTGATGGGTGCCGCGCTCACTCCCCTGACCTGGGCCGTCTGGTGGTCCGGCCGCTCGCGGATTGGCTTCGTTTGGTCGATTCGCCTCACGGCCCTGCTGGTGCTCGGCTATTTCTGCCACCCCATCAGCCTGGGCCTGACGGTCTTCGGCCTGATGGTCCTCACCGCCCTGGAGTGCGGACGCTTGCTCCCGAGGGACGGCGAAGAGTCACCGCAATTGGCTTCGTTCGGGCGCGCGGAGCAAACTCCGCGAGAACCCAGCGGAAGGAAGCCTCCGCACTCCGGGAGACTCCTCGCCTGGACCGCATTGGCTTTGTTTCCCCTTCTTCCGCTCGGGCTGATGTACCTCGGCCTCACCCGGGAGGGGGGGAAGATGGAGCCGGTCTGGGAGCATCTCGCTGACCCGCTGTCTCCGGCGTCGTGGGCCAATCAGCTCGGCTGGGTCGATCCGATCTCGCTCGCAGGCAAGGGGTTCCGGCCGTTTTCGTCGTCGCGGACGCCGCTCAACCTGATCTTCGCGCCGGTGTTCTGGACCGGGATTGGGTTCGTTTCGTCGATTCGCGGCACGCTCCGCGACGGAGATCGGAACCGCCCCTGGGGGCTGCTCGGCGGTCTGATCCTCGCCGCCGGGATCCTCGGCCCGGACACCCTCGGCGTCTCGCACGGACACTACATGCCTCAGCGGGTGGTCCTGATTGGGTTCGTTTCGCTGATCCCGTGTTTGCGGTTCGGCAGGTTGTCGACGATTTGCCTCGGTGTGGCACTGGCGCTCCAGTCGGCCTTCGTCTGGGACTACGCCCTGGATTGTCGCGCCAGGGGTGGGGAATTCCTGGACGCGACCGGAGCACTCAAAGCCTTGCCGGGCCAGACGATCGGGACACTCCTGACCGGCACGGCTGGCAAGTTCCGGTCGAATCCCCTGCTCCACCTGGATACCCGGATCGGCCTGAACACCGACGCTGTCGTCTTGAGCGACTATGAGACGTCGCATTACTATTTCCCCGTACGGTTCCGCGAGAGTCTCGACCATCCCCCGGCCCGCCTCTTCGAGGATATCGCCCGACTCGACGACCCGAGCGACGCCCCGAAGCGTGCCGAACTCTGGTCGGATCTCCTTGGCCGGTACCATCTTGCGATCGACTGGCTGGTGGTCGTCGGCGGGGATCCTGCCCTGGATGCCGCGACCGGGCGATGGTTCGAGCCGGTTTCCGAGACCGGCCGTGTGCGGGTTTTTCGACGCAAGCCATAGTGGTTGAATTGTTTAGGAGTCTTTCTCGATGTCCGCGACCGCCTCGTCCAGCTCCGCCAAACCCGCCCGACGGCGGCTGACGTTCGAGCGCGTCGACGACATCATGTCCGAGGTCGACCGCCTCCTCGATCGCGGCTACGACCGGGCGGGCCAGTGGAGCCTCGCCCAGAACTGCAAGCACATGGCGGACATGATCGTCAGCTCGGTGGAGGGCTTCTCGCTCAAGCTCCCCTGGATCGTCCGGGCGGTCGCCGGGCCGTTCCTCCGCTGGAAGC
>CBDIHP010000007.1:0-28717 GCA_965279195.1 Isosphaeraceae bacterium | reverse complement strand
CCGCTCCTCGGGGCCATCTTCCACAGCGAATTCTACGAGCGGCTCCGCGAGCTCAAGGAACTCTACGCCCCCCTCGACCCCGACTCCGACTACGTCAAGCTCCCCGAGTTCTCCCGCGCCCGGACCGAGGAGTCCGACGACCAGTTCCTCGTCCCCTTCCGGTCGGCCCTGGAGCGGGCCAACTACCGGATGCTCGACTCCGAGGTCATCCAGTCCGCCATCGAGGCCCCCAACGAAATCGGCCTGAACTACGAGCCCGACTTCAGCCTCTTCGAGCACCTCTACGTCTACGTCCGTGGCTTCACCCGGATCCCTCGCATGTATCGAGGGCTCAGGAGCAAGTTCCTCAAGCGGACCGTCCTGCTCGACGCCTACCAGCGGATGGTGATCCTGCTCAAGTTCCGTCCCGAGAGCAAGCTCGGCCACATGGCCCGCAGCGACGTGGTCTACCTCCGGATGTTCAAGGATGTCCCCCACGTCGACCTGGAGATGCACCTCCCCGAGCAGGGGACCAAGGTCAAGATGCGGAAGATCGACCAGGCCCAGATCGCCTCGCCCCTGATCGTCGGCGGCTCGACCTTCGCCTTCAAGATCCTCGCCGCCAGCCTCGATCTCGCTCATGAACCCGGCCATGATCCCCGTCATGCTGGCCCCCATCACCGCCAGCATGAACAGCTTCTTCGGCTTCCAGCGCGCCAAGCACAAGCACCTGTCGCACATGATCCGGAGCCTCTACTACCTCACCCTGGCCAACAACTCCAGCGTCCTCACCCGCCTCATCGACTCCGCCGAGGAAGAAGAATATAAGGAGACCATGTTGTCCTATTTCTTCCTCTGGCGGGCGAATTCGCAGGGGCGTCAGTACACGGTCAGGCAGCTCGACCGGGAGATCGAGGCGTTCCTGAAGGAGAAGACGGGGACCGTGATCAACTTCGAGATCGAGGACGCCACGAGCAAGCTCTACCGGCTCGGCCTGGCGCGGCAAGACGAGAAGGGCAAACTGGTTGCGATCCCCCCGGCGGAGGCCCTCCAGACCCTCGACCGGCTCTGGGACAACACCTTCCGCTACGCCCCGGTCAATCCGCAGGACCACCCTTGACGCTGGGGGTCGGGGCCACAATGATCGAATTAGGTCGGTCCCCGCAAACGATCGCGGCCCTCGCGACGTAATAGGGGAAAGGCGACGGCCGCCGGCGAGGGGTTGTCTGGCCCGGACGTCGCCTTTCGACTACAATCCCAAGGCTCGCGTGTTGACGCGCCAGGGACGCCCGCCCCGCCTCGGTCGTTGACCCTGCCCACCCGCCCGCCACACCCAGGGTGTCTGCCCCATGGCGACCGCCACCAAGAAATCCCAGCAGGGCCCCCCCGTCGCCGCCAAGCCCCCGCCAACTCCGGCAAGGGCAAGGGGAACCCGCCCCCGGGCCCCCTGATGGTCGTCGACTCGATCTACCGCTTCTTCGCGTCGGTCAAGCTCGCCGTCATCGTCCTGACCCTGCTCGCCGGCGTCCTCAGCTTCGCGACCTTCTTCGAGTCGCGCTACGGACCGCCGCGGTCAATGAATACATCTATCGGACCAGATGGTTCGAGATCCTGCTCGCCTTCCTGGGGATCAACGTCACCTGCGCGGCGACGATCCGATACCCCTGGACCAAACGCCAGACCGGGTTCGTCATCACCCACATTGGCCTGATCGTCCTGATCCTCGGCTCCTGGTGGGACGCCCGCACGGCGGACGAGGGGCAGGTGGCCATGCTCGAAGGCCAGAACTCGACCACCCTCGTCCGCAACGACGCCACGATGATCCGACTCCGGCCGCTCGACCCCCAGACCGGCAAGCAGGAGTCGGAGTTCGTCCTCCCCCTGCACGGCGGCCCCTTCGACTGGGAGCCCGGCCGCTATCAGCTCATCTCGGCCCCCAAGGACCCGTTCAAGGTCGGGGTCAAGTCCTACTACGCCGCCTCGATCCCCAAGACCATCCACGTCAAGGGGGACGGCGGCCAGCCGATGATCTCGCTCCGGCCCAAGATCAAGCCGCCGGGCTCGTCCCAGATGATGGACGTGATCCAGAGCGAGCACGACCGCTGGCTCGAAGTGCCCCCCGACACCCGGCTCTATCGCGCGGTCAAGAACGCCGGCCCGGCCCAGTTCGCATTCCTGTATGTCGATAAGCCGGAGATGGTCGAGACTTCCTCAACCCGCCGAAGATCGACGGCGAGCTCGGCACCGCCCGGCTCCGCTACGTCGACAAGGCCGGCAAGTCGAGGTTTGTCGACTGGCCCATCGACGAATCCAAGGCCGGGCAATCGTTCCCGCTGCCTGACAGCGACATCACGGTCGCCTTCTCGAAGCTCAGCAACGTCCCGCTCGAGGACCCCCAGCTCTCCCGGCTGCTCGGTGACGTGATGCTGCGGGTCGCCCAGTTCAAGGTCAAGAAGGGGGACGGCCCCGCCAGGTCGACCACAACGGCTTCGGCTTCCTGCCGATGGTCCCCAGCGTGATCAGCGGCGCGAACGCTGGCGGCAAGCCGCCCGAGCCGATCATCAGCGTCGGCTACCACCTCGCCCCCTCGCTCGGCAGCTCCGGCGGCGCCCCGATGAGCGGCCGTTTCGGCGTCATCGAGGTCATGGGCGCCCCCGACGGCGAGCTCGTCTACCGCGTCTGGGGCCGCGGCGAGCAGGGCAAGCCCGCCGTCATCCGGACCAAGGGCGACCTGGAGAAGAACAAGGACGTCGTCGCCTTCGGCGGCAACGACAAGCAGCCGGTCACCCTGACCTTCCAGGTCAACGAGTACCTCCTCTCGGGTGTCGAGAAGGACATCTGCGAATCCGTCGTGATGCCCAAGGAGCAGATGGGCAACGGCCTGGCCGCCGCGCTCCTGGAGATCACCGTCGGGAACGACACGAAGGAAGTCTGGGTCCGCCGCCCGCCCGGCCTGGAGCCGCAGTTCCAGACGATCACCGTCGACGGCAAGCCCTACCAGGTCGCCTTCGACTGCGACCGCCGCGAGCTGGGCTTCAACGTCAAGCTCGACGACTTCGACGTCGGCTTCGACCCCGGCACCGCGCAGGCCTCCAGCTTCACCAGCAAGGTCCGGCTGAGCGACGAGGTCTCCCAGATCAAGGACAAGCCGGTCACCATCACCATGAACGAGCCCATGCACCACAAGGGCTGGACGTTCTACCAGTCGAGCTACATCCGCCACGTGGACCCACAGACGGGCCGCGAGACGGGCGAGTTCCAGTCGGTCTTCCAGGTCGCGACGCACCCGGGCCGGCCGGTGATCTACCTCGGCTGCCTCCTGGTGGTGCTCGGGACGTTCGTTCAGTTCTACATGCGTGCCGGCGTCTTCACCGACGGCGGCAAGAAGGAGCGCGAGCGGGCCGAGGCCAAGCTCTCCCGGCTCTCCGCCAAGGCGAACGGCCACGCCAACGGCCGCGCCGCCAATGGAACCGCCGCCGCCGGGGACAAGCCCGCCCCGGCCGACAACATCATCGACCTCTGATCCGATATCCAGCCGTACTTCGCGGGACGACCGCCCGAACACCAAACTCCGAGGCATACGCCGGGAGATCCTGATGCGACGACTCTTCGGTTGGGCCGCCGTCCTGGCGGTCGCCCCCCTGATCCTGGTCGAGCCGACCCGGGCGCCGGCGGCCGAATCCAAGGCCGCCCAGTACGGCTACGGGCCGGCCTACGACGCCATCGGCAAGCTGCCGATCATGCACTCCGGACGGGTCAAGCCGCTCGACACGGTGGCCCGCGAGGAGATCAAGGTCATCTACAGCCGCGAGACCATCAAGTTCCGCGACGAGAAGGGCGACGTCGTCTCCACCTGGTCCCCCGTCGGGGCCTTCCTCGACTGGGCCGCCCGCCCCGAATTCTGGGATGATCAGAAGTTCATCCTCGTCGAGTACCTGCCGCTCAAGCAGGTGATCCTCGCCGAGAACGTCAAGGTCGAGCTCAAGGCCATCGCCGACAAGGCGACCACCTCGGCCGCGGACCGCAAGGCGCTCCTCGACCTCGCCGACAAGCCCCAGATCAGCCACACCGACCTCAAGAGCCTGCTCGCCGGCTCCAAGCTGGCCGATGCCGACGGCAAGGCCCTCTTCCGCCTGGCCACCCAGCTCGGCGAGGAGACCAAGTGGCTCTCCCCCAACGACCTCGAGAAGGCCGTCGTCACCGTCGACGGCCACCGCCACTCCTTCAACGAGTGGATCAGCGAGCTGAGCGAGAAGGGCGGCGAGGCCGGTGCCATGTCCGGCGGCAAGCCCAAGCTCTCCGAGCTGGAACGCAAGGCGTTCGACGTCGGCACGAACTACTTCCGCTACCGCGTCCACCGCGACGGCCAGGTGCTCTCCCAGCTCCAGATCCTGGGAATGCCCCGGCCGTTCCTGCAGGACAGCGACGCGTACTTGAAGTTCTATGCGAACGCGGTGACCAAGTTCCAGGAGCAGGGCCGGATGGCCCTTTCCCCGGTCGAGATGGACGCCCTCGCCACGGTCAGCAAATTCCTGGAAAACCTCCCGGTCAAGGACCACGACGAGATCGGCGGCAAGAACGCCGAGTTCAACAACAAGTTCAAGCTCTGGCTCCGCGACAAGGCCGCCTGGGTGCCGCTGCCGGTGGTGCTCAAGGAGAAGGTCGAGACCCTCCAGGCCGCCGGCTACCCGACGGACAGGGTCGAGTCGCTCCGGAAGGCCTACGACGCCTGGCAGGCCGACGAGCAGAAGAACCCCGGCCAGGTCTCGCTCGCCTCGTCCGACGCCGTGATCCAGGCCGCCCACGCCCTCGGCACCGCCGTCAACTCGGTCAATTACCCGAGCGACGCGAAGATGGCGCAGGAGGCCCACTTCAACTCATTCGCACCCTTCTACCTCTGCCAGTACGCCTTCGGCCTCGGCGCGGTGGTCCTGCTGACCAGCCTGCTGATCTCGGCCGTGGGCGCCGCGGTCGGCCGCGAGTCCTCCTTCGCCTACCTCGCGAAGGCGGCCTACTTCGTGGGCCTGGCGGGGTTCGTGGGCGGCATCGGCCTGGAGATCTACGGCTTCTACCTGCGGGTGGCCATCTCCGGCTGGGCCCCGGTGACGAACATGTATGAGACCGTCATCTGGGTCGCCCTCGTCGGGGCCTTCCTCGGCCTGATCCTCGAAGGCATCTACCCGAAGACCTACATCGCCATGGCGGCGACCACCCTCGGGTTCCTCACCACGCTGATCGCTTATAACTCCAGCAGCATCCTCGACCCGAATATCAAGGCCCTCCAGCCGGTGCTGCGGAGCAACCTCTGGCTGACGATCCACGTCCTCACGATCGTCTCCAGCTACGCCGCGTTCGCCCTGGCCCTGGTGCTCGGCCTGATCGCCAGCGTCTTCTACCTGACGGCGACCTACCGCCGGGCTCCGAGCCTGCCGAAGCTCGTCTCGCCGATCTTCTGGGGCGCCCCGCTGGCCGCCGTCGGCGTGGCGGGGATCTATGGGTCGTTCGGCGACCTCGACCTCGGCCAGGCGGTCAAGGACTACGGCTTCTACCCCTTCGCTGGCTGCTTCGCCGTCGGCCTCGTCGCCGCCTCGACCGGCGCGTTCGCCCTCGTCGGCGAGATCCTGAGCTGGGCCTTCTTCCACGAGTCCGACTCGGAGCGGCTCGCCGCGTCCAGCCAGCTGTCCGAGCACGCCGAGCTGGCCGCCTCGGCCGAGGCCGGCTGGGAAGCGGGCAGCTACAAATCCGAGGCCGCCGTCGCGACCGCCGCAGCGGGAGGCGCCGTCGCGACCGCCCCGCCGCCGGCCAAGAGTTCGGTGCTCGCCGCCGTCCGCTCGCGGCAGGCCGAGGGCCCAAGGCTGACCGCCCGCGAGGCCGCCATGCAGAACACGGCGAACCTCATCAAGCCGCTGTCGAGCTACACCTATCGCGCCATGCAGGTGGGCGTGCTCCTCGTCGCGGCCGGGACCATCCTCGGCGGCGTCTGGGCCGACTACTCCTGGGGCCGGTTCTGGGGCTGGGATCCCAAGGAAGTCTGGGCGCTCATCACCCTGCTGGTCTACCTGATCCCGCTCCACGGCCGGTTCGCCGGCTGGATCAACACATCCACGCTCATCCTGTCGTCGGTTGTCTGCTTCATGTCGGTCCTGATGGCCTGGTACGGCGTGAACTTCGTCCTCGGCGTCGGGCTGCACAGCTACGGCTTCGCCGAGGGCGGCTCGCAGGGACTCGTCGCCTCCGTCGCCCTCGTGACGATGGGCTTCGGCGCCGCCGCCACCTGGCGCCGCTACCTCGGCATGCAGTCGCCCGTCGCCGCCTGATCCGGGATTCGCGACCTCGTAGCTCGACCCACGCCCCGCGGCATCGCCCGATGCCGCGGGGCGTGGTCATTTCAATCGCTGGGCATGAGAACAAGCTCGAACACAACCTGCGGGTCGTACCCCGACGGCCGCGGGGGCGGATCGGCCGCGATCGTCCTGGCGGCGCGCTCCAGCGTCGCCAGGACGAGGCCGAGCAGGCGTGTCTCGCCCGAGCCGACCAAGCCCGCGAACAGCTCGGCCGCCCGGCCGGCGTGGACGGTCACCCCGTGCCGCTGCCCCTCGCGGACCTTGACCCCGGCCGCCGCCAGCTTGATGAGCCCCTTGAGCAGGTCGGCCACCGGACCCGACCGGCCGTGGGCGTGCCACAGCCCTTCCCAGGCCTCGTGGGCCTCCCAGTAGTAGCCGGCGTTGAAGAGCAGGACGCCGCGCACGAACGCCGGCCCTTCTCCCCAGCGGTCCCACTCGATCGGCGGGACCGACTCATGTCGATCCCCGAACGAGTGCCCCTCCGGCGAGCGGGTCGGGTGGGGGTTCGGGCCGCCGGGTATGTAGGTGTAGGGGGGCAGGGGGTCGGGCATCTCGGGGTCCCCGGTGGATGGGTCGCGGTCCTCATGCTATGGTGGCAGGCCCCCGGAGGGAAGCCCGCCGGACCGATCGGAGACGACCCGCTTGAGCCTCGACGAACCCAGCCCGATCGTCCTCGTCAACGCCGTCGGCCTCACCGGCCGCCTGCTCGAACACGCCCCCAGGCTGAAGGCCCTGGCGGGGCGGGGATGGAAAAGGTCGCTGACCGAGGTGTTGCCGGCCGTCACGACCACGGCCCAGGCCACCATCCTGACCGGCGTCGGCCCCGAGGTCCACGGCGTCGTCGGCAACGGCTGGCTGTTCCGCGACACCGGCGAGGTCCGGTTCTGGCAGCAGTCCAACCGCCTCATGCAGTCCGAGCCGATGTACGCCAGGCTCAAACGGGAGGCCGCGGCCGAGGGCCGAGACTTCCGCGCGGCCAAGCTCTTCTGGTGGTTCAACCAGGGGGCATCCGTTGATATTTCCGTCACCCCCAAGCCCTACTACGGGGCCGACGGCAACAAGGTCTTCGGCATCGCCGGCACGCCCCTCGGCCTGACCGACCGGCTGGAACAACGCATCGGCAAGTTTCCCTTCCACACCTTCTGGGGCCCCGGCGCCGGCTTGCCCTGCACCGACTGGATCGGCCGCTGCGCCGCCCAGATCCTCGCCGACCCCAGCGGCCCGCCCGACCTGACCCTGGTCTACCTGCCCCACCTCGACTACGACCCCCAGCGGTTCGGCGTGACCGCCTCCGACATGCCCCGCCTCGTCGGCGAGTTGGACGCGGCATGCGCCCCCTTGCTGGACGCCGCCGCGAGGGCCGGGGCCCGCGTCTGGGTGGTTAGCGAATACGGCCACTGCGACGTGTCCAGGCCCATTTATCTGAACCGACTCTTGCGCGAGCATGGGTTCATCGAGGCCCGCGGCGGCCCGTTCGGCGAGGTCCTCGACACCTTCAATAGCCGGGCCTTCGCCGTCGTTGACCATCAGCTCGCTCACATCTACATCCAGGATCCGAAGGACATCGAGCCCGTCCGCAGCCTGCTCGCCGGCTCGCCGGGCGTCGCCAGCGTCCATGCGGGCGAAGAACGCAAGGCCATCGGCCTGGACCACGAGCGCTCGGGCGAGGTCATCGTCCTGTCCGAGCCCGACGCATGGTTCGCCTACGCCTACTGGCTCGACGACGCCCTCGCCCCCGACTTCGCCCGGACGGTCGACATCCATCGTAAGCCCGGCTACGACCCCTGCGAGATCCTCTTCGACCCGAAGCTGATCTGGCCCAAGGGCCGGGCCATCCGGCGGCTGATCCAGAAGAAACTGGGTTTCCGCACGCTGTTCGACGTCATCCCGCTCGACGCCTCTCTCATCAAGGGGAGCCACGGCCTCCGGGCATCGAATGATCTGGTTCGCCCGATCTTGATCGGCGACGGCCCGGCCCCCGGCGATGGCCCTTTGCCCATGACCGACGTCCATCGACTGTTGCTCAACGCCTTCGGGCGCGGGGCCTGATCCGCCTCTCCAGGAGATTCCACCCATGAACCTGCTTCGAAATGTCCGCCCGTCCACCGTCGCCCTGACCCTGCTCGCCCTGGGGCTCGCCTCGGGCTGGATCGGCCGCGAGATGGCCCACGCGCAGGAGAAGGCGAAGGCCGTCGCCTCGCAGACGGTGACCCTCGATCAGGTCAAGATGGATGAATATAAGGACCAGGGGAAGGCCGTCGGCAAGGCGGGCGTCTACGTCAGCGGCGACACGCCCGGCAGCACCAAATTCGTGACCGGCCGGTTCGTGCTCGAAGCCGGCCAGACGCCCCACCAGCCCCACACCCACGCCGAGGAGGAGGTGATGGTGATCGAGAGCGGCGAGGGCGAGATCTTCTGCGACGGCAAGACCACCAAGATCGGCCCCGGCTCGGTGATGTACACCACCCCCAATGCCCCCCACGGCATCGTCAACACCGGCAAGACGCCGATCGTCTTTTATTTCATCAAGTGGCAATCCAAGTAGGGTGTGGTGGCCGCACCCTCGCGGCCTCCACACCGGATGATCCCATTGGCATCCCGACCCCTCGCCCGTCGTCGGTGCGGAGCCTCGCGGGTCGCCAGGGCGACCCGCGACGCACCACACCCTACCCGTCGAGGAGGTCGCTCATCCGCTTGACGACATCCTTGAGTTCTTTCACATCACCATAGCCGACCTCGGCGGTGATCCAGCCGTCGTAGCCGACGTCGTGCAGGGCCTGCCTCACGGCGGGCCAGTTGATCTCGCCCTCGCCCAGCTTGTAGCCGAAGCGGTTCTTCTTGGCGTATTCCTTGATGTGGATCTTGGCGATTCGTTTGCCCAGCTCGCGGATCCACTCCTCGGGGTATCCATACTCGACGACGTTGCCGACGTCGAAATACGCCTTCACGTGGGGCGACTTGAACTCATCGACATATCGCGCCAGTTCGACTGACGACAGCAGGAACTTGTTCCAGACCTCCTCGATCGCCAGCGTCACCCCGGCCTTCTCGGCCTCGGGCAGCACCGTCCGGATCGCGGCCTGGGAGCGTTCGTAGGCCTGGCGGTAGGAGACCTTGCCGTTGACCACGGCGGGGACGATGAGGACCGTTGTGCCGCCGTAGGCCTTGACGTCCTCGATCTCCTTGCGGATCGCGGCCAAGCCCCGCTCGACGACGGCCGGGTCCGGGTCGGAAAGGGTGTCCTTCCAGTGGACCGTGCCCGAGACGCCGTGGATGACGATGCCCGTCTCGTCGCGGGCCTTGAGGACCTCGTCGCGGTCGATCTGGTTCGGGCTCAGCATCTCCACGCCGTCGAACCCGGCCTCGCGGAGCTTCTCGAAGTGCGGCTTGATGGGGCCCTTGGTCACCCCCAGCATGAACGCCTTCTTCCAGACGTGCGGCTTGGCCTGGGCCGGCCCGGCGGCCGTCGCCTGTGAAGTCGAGGCCAGGCCCGCGGCGGCGATCGCGCCCGCTGTCGTCTGGAGGAAACCGCGACGGTCGGTCATGGGACTCTCCCGTTGGGATGCGAACATGTCGAACAATGGGGATGTTTCGCCCGTCACACTTCGAAGCCGAGTTCCCTGAGCTTCTCGTCGAGGAGCTGGAGGACGACGGCGGGGTCGGCCTTGCCGCCGGTCTGCTTCATGACCTGGCCGCGGAGGAAGCCCTTGACGGCGTCGGGCTTCTTCTTGCCCCCCTTGAGGTCGTCCAGGGCCTTGGGATTGGCGTCGAGCGCGGCGGCCACGGCGGCGGCGATGGCCCCGGTGTCGGAGACCATCTTGTAACCGCCCTCTTCGATGATCACATCGATGGGCTTGCCCGACTCGATCATCTTGACCAGGACCTCGCGGCCCTGGTTGGTGTTCAGCTCCGACCGGCCGACGCGGTTGATGAGGTCCGCCAGGGCGTCCGGGCCCACGGGGAACTCGGCGATCGGCGTCTTGTTCTCCTTCGCGATCCGCAGGATGTCCTGCTGGACCCAGTTGGATGCGAGCTTATAAGCACCCGTCGCCCTGGCCACCTTGTCGAAGTAGTCGGCGACGTCCTGCCCCTGCTCGACGAGGACGTTGGCGTCATAGGGTGACAGGCCGTAATCGGCCTCGAACCGCTTCCGGCGGGCCCCCGGCAGTTCGCCGATGGACGCCTTGACCCGTTCCAGCCACTCGTCGTCGACCACGACGGGGACGAGGTCGGGCTCGGGGAAGTAGCGGTAGTCGGCCGAGCTTTCCTTGTCGCGCTGCTTCTTGGTCTGGCCCGTGGCGTCGTTCCAGCCCCAGGTCTCCTTGGCGGTGTCGTGGATCGTCAGGCCATCTTCCTTGTACTTGTTGAACTGACGCTCGGCCTCATATTCGATCGAC
This sequence comes from Isosphaeraceae bacterium, assembly GCA_965279195.1. Lineage (GTDB taxonomy): Bacteria > Planctomycetota > Planctomycetia > Isosphaerales > Isosphaeraceae > CBDIHP01. Next base: position 17,997 of record CBDIHP010000007.1, on the reverse strand, counting down.
CGCTCGACCGAGCGGAAGCTGTTCAGGTTCTTGATCTCGACGATCGGCGTGGCCACGGTGCGGCCGTCATCCAGCTTGATATGAAGATTGACGTTGGCGTCGCAGCGCAGGCTGCCCTCCTGCATCTCGCAGTCGGACACGCCCAGATATCGGAGCGTGAGCCTGAGCTCGTCGAGGCAGGCCCTGGCGTCGGCCGACGAGCGGAGGTCGGGCTCGCCGACGATCTCCAGAAGCGGGATCCCCGCGCGGTTCAAGTCGACCTCGGAGAAGCCGCCCGCGCCGTGGGTCAGCTTGCCGGTGTCCTCTTCGAGGTGGACCCGGACGAGCCGGCAGATCCCGCCGCCCGAACCGTCCTTCTGGGGCGGGACGGTGAGCGAGCCGCCGGTGGAGAAGGGCAGGTCATACTGGCTGATTTGATAATTCTTGGGGAGGTCGGGGTAGTAGTAGTTCTTGCGGTCCCACTTGGTGTAGCGGGTGATGGTCGCCCCGAGGGCGACGGCCGTCTTGAGGGCCAGCTCGAACGCCTTGCCGTTCATCACGGGCAGGGTGCCTGGCAGGCCGAGGGCGACGGGGTCGGTCTGGGTGTTGGGGGCCAGGCCGAAGTCGGTCCCGCCCCACGAGAACATCTTGCTCTCGGTGAGGAGCTGGACGTGAACCTCCAGGCCGATGACGATCGTGTATTCCATCGGTCGATTCTCATCTCGCGGGCCCGGCCCGCCGCTGTTGCGCCGCTGGGTGTTGTGTGGGGTGACGTCGGGCGGTCGCTCGATCAGAGCGAGGGCCGCCTCGTGTGCCAGTCGGTGGCCTTCTCGAAGACCCGGGCGGTGCGGAAGAGTTTCTCTTCGGCGAACGCGGGGGCGAGGAGCTGCAACCCGATCGGCAGCCCGGTCTTCGTAAGCCCGCAGGGGATGCTCAGGCCCGGGATGCCGGCGAGGTTGGTCGTGATCGTATAAATATCCGACAGGTACATCGCCAGCGGGTTCTCGGTCTTCTCGCCGAGCTTGAACGCGGCGGTCGGCGTGGTCGGCCCGATCAGGACGTCGACATCCTTGAACGCCTCGTCGAAGTCGTTCCGGATCAGCCGGCGGACCTTGAGTGCCTGGTTGTAGTACTGGTCGGCGTAGCCGGCGGAGAGGGCGAACGTGCCCAGCATGATCCGCCGCTTGACCTCGGGGCCGAACCCCTCGGCGCGGCTGGCCATCATCATCCGGATCAGTGCCGGCAGGTTCTCCTCGCCGGGGTACTTGGGCGAGAAGTCGGCCGCGCGATGGCCGTAAATGGTGCCGTCGTAGCGGGCGAGGTTGCTGGAGCACTCGGCCGGGGCTACGAGGTAGTAGGCGGCGACGCCGTACTTCGAGTGGGGCAGCGAGACGTCCTTGACGGTCGCGCCGTGGGCCTGGAAGACCTTGACTGCCTCTTTGACCGAGGCGTCGACCTCGGGGTCGAGCCCCTCGCCCTGGAACTCGCGCACCAGGCCGATGCGGAGGCCCTCCGGCGGGGTGTCGAGGGTGGCGAGGTAGTCGGGGACGGGGGTGTCGACGCTGGTGGCGTCCTTCGGGTCGCGGCCCGAGATGATGTTCATCAGCAGGGCGGCATCGGCGAGGTCGTGGGTGAACGGGCCGATCTGGTCGAGCGAGCTGGCGAAGGCGATCAGGCCGTAGCGGCTGACCCGGCCGTAGGTCGGCTTGAGACCGACGATGCCGCAGAGCGCGGCGGGCTGGCGGATCGAGCCGCCGGTGTCGGACCCGAGGGAGACCGGGGCGAAGTCGGCGGCGACGGCGGCGGCCGACCCGCCGGAGGACCCGCCGGGGATGCGGTCGGTGTCCCAGGGGTTGCGGGTGGTGAAGTAGGCGCTGTTCTCGGTGGACGAGCCCATGGCGAACTCGTCCATGTTCGTCTTGCCGACGAACACGGCGTCGGCCGCGAGCAGCTTCTCGATGACCGTGGCGTTGTAAGGGGGACGGAAGTTCTGGAGCATCTTGCTGGCGCAGGTGGTCGGCACGCCCTTGGTGCAGAGGACGTCCTTGAGGGCCACCGGCACGCCGGCGAGGGCCCCCAGCGGCTGTCCGGCCTTGCGCTTGGCGTCGACCGCGCGGGCCTGTTCGAGCGAGGCGTCGGCGTCGCGGTGGAGGAAGGCCTTGATCTTCGGCTCGAGCGTCTCGGCGCGGTCGAGGTAGGCCCGCGTCACGGCCTCGGAGGTGACGCGCCCGGCGTTCAGCTCGGCGAGGAGTCCGACGGCGGTCTGTTTGGTCGGGTCGGTCATCGTGGTCTCGGTCGGGGAGAAGGCCAGGCCTACCTGTTGACAAGTCTAAGCCATGGGATCAGTCGAGGACGGCGGGGACGAGGAAACTCTCGGCATTCCGCTTCGGGGCGTTGGCCAAGGCGTCTTCGCGGGGCAGGGCCTCGCCGCGGACGTCCTCGCGGAACACGTTGTGGACCTCGACCCCGTGGGCCAGCGGCTGGACGTCGGTCGTGTCCAGCTCCTGGAGCTGGGCGACGAAATCCACGATCGAGTTGAGCTGGTCGGTGAACCTCGACAGCTCCTCGGGGGCCAGGCGGAGCCGGGCGAGCAGGGCGACCTTCCCGACCTCTTCATTCGAAAGCGCCATGGAGGCGAGACTCCGGGAGACGGGACGGGAGTGGACAGGGAACCGGGCGGCGGTCGGCGGCGACGGGGTGCGAGGCGACCCGGGGCCGCCAGGGGCATCAGTTTGCCAGATGTCGGCCGCAGCTTCAAGGTTCGGGCGGGCCCGGCCGCACAGGGGGTTTGACGGCCGTCGCCGGGATTCCTTATCATCCTCCCGAATCCCGTCCCCCCTCGGCACGTCCGCCGCCGCACGTCGGGCAGTCCCCTTCGAGGTTGCCTCCTGATGGAAGGTCCCGTCGCGATCATCCTGGCGGCCGGTCACGGCAAGCGCATGAAGTCGGAGAAGGCCAAGGTCCTGCACGAGGTCTGCGGCCGGCCGATGATCCACTACGTCGTCGAGGCCGCCCGGGGCGCGGGGGCGAAGACCCTCGTGGTCGTCGTGGGCTACGCGGCCGACCAGGTCCGCGAGGAGCTGTCGAACGAGCCCGACGTCGTCTTCGCGACCCAGACCCGGCAGCTCGGCACCGGCGACGCCGTCAAAGCCTGCAAGGAAGTCCTCGGCGACTACGAAGGCCCGGCCTTCGTTCTGGTCGGCGACGAGCCGCTGATCCGGCCCAAGCCGCTGGCCGACCTGCTCGCCCGCCAGGCGAAGGACGACCTCGACTGCCTCATGGGCACCGCCATCGTCCCCGACCCCACCGGGTTCGGCCGGATCCTCCGCGACGGCGCGGGGCGGTTCCTGCGGATCGTCGAGCAGCGCGACTGCTCGCCCGAGGAGGCGGCAATCCGGGAGGTCAACCCGAGCTGCTACGTCTTCAAGCTCCCCGGCCTCTGGGACGCCCTCGACAAGCTCGACACCGGCAACGCCCAGGGCGAATACTACCTCACCGACGCGCCCCAGTGGCTGATGTCGATGGGCCGGAATGTCGTGGCGGTGGCCTGCCTGGATGCCGACGACATCCTCGGGATCAACACCCGCCAGCACCTGGCCCAGGCCAACGCCATCCTCCAGGTCCGGATCCAGGACACCCTCATGGACGAGGGCGTGAGCATCGTGGACCCCCGCAACACCTACATCGACCCCGCCGCCGCGATCGGCAAGGATACGGTGATCTATCCTTATACGGTGATCCAGGGGAAGGTGAAGGTCGGCTCCAACTGCAAGATCGGCCCGTTCGCCCACCTGCGCGAGGGGACTGTGGTCGGCGACGGGGCGGAGGTCGGCGCGTTCGTCCAGACCGTCCGCTCGGAGCTGGGCCCCGGCGCGCTGGCCCGGCACCTGGCCTACCTGGGGGACGCCGTCGTCGGCCCGAATGCGAATATCGGCGCCGGTGCCGTCACGGCGAACTTTGATGGGTCTGCCAAGGGCCAGACGACCATCGGCGAGGGGGCCTTCATCGGCTCGGGCGCCATCCTGATCGCCCCCGTGAACGTCGGCCAGCACGCCCGCGTCGGCGCCGGGGCCGTCGTGACCAGGAACCACGACGTCGAGCCGGGGCAGACGGTCGTGGGCGTCCCGGCGAAGCCCAAACTCTAAATCGGAAGCGCTGGGCGCGGGTCTCCAGACCCCGCCCCTACCTCCGCCACGCCGTACTACAAAACCGGGTCTCCAGACCCGTACCCGTCTCGAAGCCACAGAGGGTCTGGAACCCCGGTCGGGTGGTCCCTTTCGATCCAGGGCCAGGGCGGGCTCTGGAGACCCGCGCCGAGCGCGAGGTCTCGCCAGATGATCACGTGAGCGATTGAAAGGGATCGCGTTCGGAGCGGCTGGCCCAGATGCTCAGGTCGGGGAACTCGGCGGCGAGGAGGGTGGCGAGGGCCTCGACGCCGGGGCGCTCGCTGGCGTGGTGGCCGACGGTGATGAGGCCCATGCCGAGGGATTCGGCCTCCAGGCCGCGGTGGAAACGGGCCTCGCCGGTCAGGAGCAGGTCGGCCCCCGCGCGCTGGGCGACGGCCAGGAAATCGTCGCCGGCGCCGCAGCCGATGGCGATACGGCGGATCGGCCGCGAAGGGTCGCCGACGTACTGGGTCCCGGGCGCCGAGAGCAGCCCGGCGACCCGCGTTGCGAAGGCACCGAGGGGCTCGAGCGACTCGAGCGAGCCGATGCGGCCGACGCCCGGCCCGGCGGTCGGATCGGGGGCGAGTGTGTAGAGATCCACGGCCGGTTCCTCGTAGGAATGGGCCCTGCGGACGGCGGCGAGCACGGACCGTAATCGGCCCTCGGGGCAGACGAATTCGAGCCGGTGTTCCTCGACGACCTCCCGGCTCCCGACCCGGCCGATCGTCGGATTCGACCCTTCAAGGGGCAAAAATGAACCCTTGCCGAGCAGGTCGAACGAGCATCCCTCGTAGTCGCCGATCCGCCCCGCGCCGGCGGCGAAGGCGGCGATCAGGACGGCCTCGCGGTCGGATTCGGGGGTGAACACGACGACCTTCGTCAGCTTCGAAGGCGAAGAGGATGGCTGCAACGCCTCGACATCCTTCAACCCGACCTTGCCGGCCAGGATCTCGTTGATGCCTCCACGGGTGTTGTCGAACGCGGTGTGGGGGCTGGCGACGGAGATGCCGGCGCGGGCGAGGTTCCAGAGATAGCCGGTCTCGGGGCGGTCGGCCCGCAGGGTCTTGGTGGCCTTGAACAGGACCGGGTGGTGGCTGACGATCAGCCCGGCCCCCTCGGAGATGGCCTCGGACGCCGTGGCGGGCGTGACGGTCAAGCACGTCATCACGCGATCCAGGGGCGATGACGGGTCGCCCAGGATCAGGCCGACGTTGTCCCAGCTCTCGGCCAGCGCGGGGGGTGCGAACCGATCGAGCCATCGGCAAACGTCCTTCACGCGTCGAATGCTCATCTCTGTCCCTTCCTCTCCTCGACCCACTCGCGGAACGCCTCGTCCCAGAGGCGCACGCCCGGAAATCCCTCGGCCCGCGCGGGCACGACCTCGCCGGCGACGACTCCAACGGGGACCAGGCCCCGCACCGAGTTGCTCACCGCCACCTCGTCGGCCGCCAGCAGGTGCTCCAGGCGCAGGTCGGCCTGGATCGCGACCCGGTGGATCCGGCCGGCGTTCTCGAACATCCAGGCCCGGAAGACCCCGGGGAGCACCGGGCCGTCGAGGCCCGGGGTGATCCAGGTCGAGCCGCGACGGATCCAGACGTTGGAGCGCGTGCCCTCCCAGATCCGGCCGTCCTCGGTCGCCAGAAGGCCCTCGCCGGCGCCGAGCCTCGCGGCGGCCTCGGCGGCCAGACGCTTCGACCAGTAATTGAGCGTCTTGTGCCTCGCGAGCGGGTCCGAGGCCGAGACCGCCCAGGGGACCATCGCCAGAGTGATCCCGCCGTCCGGCGCGGCCGGGGGCAGCGGGGCGGCCGTCAGCCAGACCCGCGCCGGGTCGCCGCCACTCATCGTCAGACGCAGACGTGCGTCGCCGTCGATCCGACAGGCCGAAAGCAAGGCCGACACCGCGTCGCCGCCGGGCAGGCTCGCCGGGTCGAGCGGCAGGCTCAGGTCGGTTGCCGACCGCGTCATGCGGGCCAGGTGCCGATCGAGCAGGGGGGCGCGGCCGCCCCACGTCCGGAACGACTCGAACAGCCCCAGGCCATGCTCCAGCGCGAGGTCGGCCGCGGGGATGAGCACGTCCCGATCTTCGAGGATCGCGCCGGCCGACCAGGCTAGCCCCATCGGTCGGACTCCTCGATCAAGCGCCGCAGCCCGGCCCCCTTGTGCAGGGTCTCCTGATACTCCGCCACAGGCAGCGAGTCGGCCACGATCCCGCCGCCGACCTGATAGCTGACCCGGTCGCCCTCGACGAGGAGTGTACGTATGGCGATATTGAACTGGGTCGATTCTCCGAGGCCGACATAGCCGATCGCCCCGGTGTAGGGGCCCCGGCGGTTGGGCTCCAGCTCGTCGATGATCTCCATCGCCCGGATCTTGGGCGCCCCGGTGATCGACCCCCCCGGGAAGACGGCCGCGATCACGTCCACCGCGTCCACGCCAGGCCGCAAGGCCCCCCCGACGGTGGCGACCAGGTGGTGCACCTGGGCGAAGCTCTCGACCGCCAAGGGATCGCTTACATGAATCGACCCATATGTGCTCACTCGACCTAGATCATTGCGCTCCAGGTCGACGATCATGGTGAGTTCGGCGCGGTCCTTGAGACTCGCCCGGAGTTCCGCCCTGAGCCGCTCGTCCTCGACCGGGTCCCTGGCCCGGCGTCGGGTGCCCTTGATCGGGCGGGTCTCGATCCGGCGATCCTCGACCTTGTAGAACAGTTCGGGGCTCGCCGAGACGATTGCCAGGTCGTCCCAGGCGAGGAACGCCGCATGGGGCGCGGGGCTGATCCGCTTGAGGCGGCGGTGGAGGTCGAGCGCCACGGGCTCGCCCCGGGCCCGGAACCGCTGCGACAGGTTGACCTGGAAGATGTCGCCCGCCTCGATGTAGTCGATCGCCCGGCGGACCCGGGCGCGATAGTCGAGGCGTTTCAAATCGCCGGCGCCGCGGGTCAGCCGCGAGCGGGGCGGTTCGGCGACGACGCGTTCCAGGTCACGCTTCCACTCGCGGACGCGGCGGTCGAGTTCGTCCTCCCCCTCGTCGAGCACGTCGACGGCGATGAGGTCGGCCCTCCCGCTCAACCAATCCACAAGAGCAAATGTATCATACAAACCGAAGCGTGCGTCGGGAATTCTCGAATCGGCCGGGGTGCGCCGTGGGAGCCGCTCCAGGCGGGGGGCGAGGTCGTAGCCGAGGAACCCGATCCAGCCGCCGGCGAAGGGGCCGGGGGTGTCGGGGCGGGGGCGGGACTCGACCGGGGCGAACGCGTCGCGGAGCGGGCCGAGGCCGGGGGACCGGACCATCAAGGGGGGGCCGGAGTCGTCCCGGAGTGTCCAGTCCGGCCCAATCGTCTCGATGACCCGGCGCGGGCGGGCGGCGAGGATCGAGTAGCGTCCGGCCTCGCCGAACTGGGGGCCGGCGGATTCGAGCAGGGCGGGCCGGTCGAACGAGCCGATGCGGAGGGTCAGCTCGTCGGGGGTCAGGTCGAGGCGGATGGCCCGGTGGGCCGGGGGGTCGGAGGCCGGGCGTGGGGCTCGTGCGGCGAAGTCCGGGGGAATCCAGGCGGGGTTTGGCATACAATCAGGAGACCACTTTGGACCCGAACTCGGCGGGAGCCCATTCCAGGGCCGAACCCGACCCTTAGTGTAGTGAAACGTCCAGCCGGCAGGAACGCCCCGCACATGATCCGCTCACCACTGGGCTTGCGACTCGAGTCCCCCGCCCCAGGCTCCGACGGCCCTACCATCCGCGAACGGCTCCAGGAGGCCACCAAGCTCGGGCTCAAGGGGGTCGTCCTCGACGCCATCGGCGACCTCTCCCCCGACCGGCTCTCCGACACCGGCCGGCGGGAGGTCCGCCACCTGCTCCGGTCGGCCGAACTGAGCCTGATCGCCCTGAACCTCCCGACCCGCCGGGGCTTCGACACCCTCGACCAATTCGAGGACCGACTCGCCCGCGCCGACCGTGCCTTCGCCCTGGCCTTCGAGCTTGGCACGCGACTGGTGCTGGCCAAGGTCGGCGGCATCCCGCCCGAGTCGGAACCCGTTCGGCGGCAGAGCCTTATGACCGCGCTCGGCGACCTGGCCCGGCGCGCGGAGCATCGGGGCGTCCGCCTGGCGGTCGAGACGGGCACCGACCCCGGCAAGCCGACGGCCGAGTTCCTGGCCTCGCTGGGCCTGCCGACCCTCGCCGCCAGCATCGACCCGGCCGCCTTCCTACGGAACGGCCTCGACCCGATCCAGGCCGTCGTCGACCTCGGCCCCCTGGTCGCCCACGCCTACGCCGCCGATGCGGTGACATCGCCCCGGTCGCTGGTCCTCTCCAACCCCCGCAACGGCTTCCCGCCGGGGGTCCTCGACTGGGAGAACTACCTGGGCTCGCTCGAAGAAATCAACTACCAGGGCTACCTAACCCTCTGGCCCGATCCCTCGGGCGATGTCTCGGGGCAAATTCGGCGCATCCTGAAGCGAATTCAGGAGTTCTGACCCAGTTTGGAGTGCGGGAGCGGAGCTGCCGCATTCCTGATCACTCGATCGTAGGATCCCTGAGGTGTTGGACAGTCATGGGTTGGTGCTGGGAGTCTCACCTCCCTTTGGACAGCGGAACCCTCGCTCCCGCACACTAAGGGGCTGCCATTCTGGCAGGTGGGTTCGTTTGGCACATCGAACTTACCCGTCGTATCATTTGATGACGCGGTATGTTCCGGCGAGACGGTCGTGCAGCAGGCGGCCTGGGTAGAAGAGTGAGTGGAGGGTCGCGAGGATAGGATACAACAGGATCAACCGGGTCTCCTTGAGGAAGGATTCGGGGAACTTGCGGAAGTTGTGGAAGTTGAGGGCAATGAGGTAAGCAACAAGGATGAGGGGGATCCAGCCCAGCAGCTCGCGGAGACCTCCGCGCACCCAGTTGGCGGGACGGCCGTCCCGGCCGACGAGGGCGATGCCGAAGGACCGGGCGATCAGGCCACCTGGGACGATCATGCCCTCAACCAGGAAGAAGGCGACGACGGCGCCGAGGGCTCCGAGCCAGAGGGAGCGGAAGAACAGCCACTGCTCGGGCTCGACGATAATCCGCGCGAAGGTGGGGAGGAAAACGAGCAGCGGGAAGAGGCTGAGAATCAGAGCCACGATGGTCCAGGCCAGGTAGGAGCCGGCCAGGGCGACGCAATCGAGCCAGTCGAGACGTGTCGGAAGGGATTTGCAGCCTTCGAGTTGCGATAGGATGTCCGGCGGAGTCTTGCCCAGCCGGTCGTGGTGGTTGAGCTGGTCTAGGATGGCCAGGCCATGCAGGGGGACGGGGCGGTCGCGGGGGACGAGGGGTTCGCTGTCGGGGACGGGTGCGGCATGGAGGGTCCAGCCGGCCACCTCGCGCAGGAGGTCGAGCGAGGTCGCCCGGGGGTGGGATTGCGGCGGGGCGGACCGAGACGTCGACGAGCTGGACCTGGCCGTCGTGCTGGACCCAAACCTGGTCCAGACAGAGGGTTACGGGCAAGGTGCCTTCGGACTCGGCCTGGCAGAGTTCCTCGGCGAGCCCGTGGAGGACGGTCCGCGCTTCGAGCCAGTTGAGGGGCCCCTCATGATCGACCAGCGACGCGACGGGGAGGCCGATGGGGGCGAGGTAGGCATCCCAGTGGCCCTGGGCGGGACGTTCCGCTGGAGAGCCATCGGGTCCGCGACTGCCGGTCGATCCGGTGGCGGACGGTCGAGGGCGGCTCCTCGCCGTCGGGCTTGACCACGATCCAGACCCCACGGCCGAGGCTGCCGTCGCGGCCGAGGTAGACCCGGCAATCCGGGTCGTCTCGGAGGATCCCCTCGGTCTGGTAGGGGCCGATGGTCGGGGGTAGCTCGTGGGATCGGTCGAGGCGGGAGCTGGTGTGGCTCCGGGTCCGGAACCCGACCCGGCGGCGGCGGTAGGGCGTGCGGTCGGCCCGGACGACGGCGGTGCCGCTCAGGAGTTCGTGGATTCCACGGAACCCGTTCCCGGGCCGGGCGGTCACGAACAGGGCGGTGAGCGCAAGTCCTTGCACGGTAATGCTGAACCACGTCTGAGCCGCCAACGAAGTCCACGACGAATGCGACGCCAGGAAACGCCGAGAGCGGCATGAGCGAGACGACGACGAAGACCAGATACCGTACCAGGACGCGTCGCCAGGACGGAGGCCCGCCGTCCGACGACTCGATCCGCAGCCGGGCGATCTTCTTGCCCGGCGAGCAGCGCCCGAAGACCTCGGTGAGCAGGAGTACCACGGAGATCAGGATACCCAGGAGGATCTGGAAGTCCGTGAGGATCCTCCGGTAGGGGATCACCGGCCTCTCCTCGCCGAACACCGGCTCGACCAAAAGTGGCACGAGTGCCCCGACCCAGACGGCGGTGACGGCGGCGAAGGCCAGGTCGATCGCCCCGGCGCCGATCCGGAGCCAGACGCCGCCGATCGTCAGGCTGTCGGCCAGGAACGGTTGCAACGCCTCCCGAAACTCATCGAGGTCGCGATAGCGACGCCGCCGGTCGCGCTCAAGCCCTTTCAGGACAACCTGTTCCAGCGAGAGGGAGACTTTACGCCGGATGCTCCGGATCGACGGCGGGGTCTCGGAGACGATCCTGGCGAGGGCGACGGCGGGGTCCTTGGAGTCGAAGGGCGGGCGGCCGGTCAGGAGGAAATAGAGGGTGGCCGCGACCGAGTAGACGTCGCTGGCCTCGTCGGTCGACTCTCCCTTGATCTGCTCGGGCGAGGAGTAGTGCGGGGTGCCCAGGAAGGAACCGGTGACCGTGAGGCGGTTGTCGCCGGAAATCGACCGCGACAGGCCGAAATCCCCCACCTTCACACGTCCCTCTCCATCGAGGAGGCAGTTCGACGGCTTGACGTCGCGGTGGATGACGCCGAGGCGGTGGGCCTCGCTGAGGCCGTCGATGACGTCGAGGATCTTGGCCACGGCCTCCGACTGGGGCAGGGGGCCGACGCCGTCCACGAGGTCCTTGAGGGTCGTGCCGGACATCAGCTCCATGACGATGAACGGCCAGCCGTCGTCCTCGTCCGCCGCCAGCACGAAAACGCAGCGCGGGTGGGAGATCGAGCTGGCGAGCTTGCCTTCCTGCACGAACCGGTCAATCGCGACGGAACTTCCGATCTGTTCACGAGATAGGAGTTTCACGGCGACCTTGCGGCCGGAGCTGATCTCCTCGCCCTCGAAGACGATGCCCATGCCGCCGCGGCCGATCTCGCGGACGAGCCGGTAGCCGGCGACGCGATCGGGGAGGGCGAGGCCGGGGTCGTTGCCCTGGTATCGGGGCTGGGTCGAGGCCTCGGCGACGTACGAGACGGTGGCTTCGTTCGTCGTTGCGGCGGGGAGACGGGTGCCGCAGTAGGAGCAGAAGGAGGGTCGCTCGCCCAGGTACTCCAGGGTTTTCAGGCAACTGGGGCAATGGAGCGACATGGGCGGTCGGTCTCGCCGTACCGTTGGGTCGAGGGGATACTCCCCAATCATAGCGTAGGGGGCGAGCCTCCCACGTCACAATGGCGACACGCCCCGGCCGGGGAATCGCGGGCCGATTCCGATGGGATTGGTGTAGAATACGTTGGTGACGCGGTTTGGGTTCACTCGCCCCGGAGTCCGGCTCGTGACGATCCTCTGCGCCCGATGCGCGACCATCAACCACCAGGCGAGCCGGTTCTGCCAGAGCTGCCAGATGCCCCTGGGCACGGCGCAGGCCGACGCCGGGGTCGCGGCCGACGCCCTGGGGCCCTACGAGGCGCCCGAGCCGATCGACCCGGACGTGACCCGGCTGATCCGGGACTTCCTCGCCCGCAGCGGCCTGGAACCGGCGGCCTCGGGCCACGGCTGGCGGGTGGTCTTGCCGCTCCCCCTCGACCGCAAGCAGGCGGTCTACATCGGTTATGCCGGGGCCGACCCCGAGGGGCAGCCCATCGTCTGCCTGGTGTCGGTCTGCGGGCCCGCGAACGAGCGGGACCTCCGGATCCTGCTGAAGCTCAACGCCCAGATGAACGCCGGGCACTTCGCGATCCGGACCCTGATGGGCGAGGAGTATTTCGTGGTGATCCACAACGTCCCCGCGAGCTTGCTGGACGACGTGGACGCCCCCGGACTGGTGCGTCGGATCGCCACTTGGGCGGACGGCTTCGAGGATCGCCTGTCGCGCGGGCGGGATCTTTATTGAATACTGGCCGGCGTTTGGCGAATGCTCTGCCGTGTCCCGTGGGGTGGGCATCGCCCGCGACAACCTCCGACTTCGCACGTCAGACGAGGTCGTGGGCGGTGAATTCTCCCAGGCGGGATCGGGCTGGCCAGGGTTGTGGTGGGCGATGCCCACCCTACGGGGGTGCGGGATGGCGGAACAGCGGCCGAGGGAAGTCCCCTGGATCGAGCGGATCGCCCGATGGGTGCCCGGCTATGGCGGGTACATGGAGCGCGGCAGCCGGAGGTCGGCCGACCAGGCGCTCCGGGAAGTCGTGGCCAGCCAGGTGCTCAAGCTCAAGCCGAAGCTCGAAGAGGCGATCCGGTCGAGCCTGGACCAGGGTGCCCTGGGGGCGATCGCCGGCCTGGAGCGGGCGTCGCGCCGGGTGGACCGGATCGCGGATCGCCTGCGGGCGGCCGGGTCGGGGACCGACGCGTTCTACAGCACCGGTTTCCTCGACTGGGCCCGGGCCGACACCTTGCACAGCTACGACATGGACCTGCTGACCCGGGTCGAGGAGATGCTCGGCCGTTTCGACTCGCACCCGAACAGCTCCGACCTCGCCGCCTCGCTCGAATCCGACCTGGCCATGCTCGAAGGCCGGCTCGACGAGCGGGCGAAGGCGATCCAGGGAATTTCGTGAGCCCGGTCGTTACGCTAACCTGGAGTGCGGAAGCTTTCTTCCGCTCGATCCCGGCGGGAGCTTGCTCCCGCGAGACCGCGTCGAGTCATCCGCTAGAGCTTCGATTGGGCACGCGGAGCAAGCTCCGCGAGAACACAGCGGAAGCAAGCTTCCGCACTCCACGTCCGATTCCATGGGATCCTGACATGTCGCTCCGCCTGGAAGTCATCGATTTCTTCGACCCGACCGGCAAGACGCTCGTGCAGCGGGTGCCGCCGGACGGGTCGGCCGACATCAAGTATGGGGCCCAGCTCATCGTGCAGGAGGGGCAGCGGGCGCTGTTCGTCCGGGACGGGCAGGTCTACGACGAATACGGGCCGGGGCGTTATACGCTCTCCACGGCGAACGTGCCGCTGCTTACGCGGATCCTGACGTTCCCGTGGGAGAAGTCGCCGTTCCAGGCGTCGGTGTATTACGTCAGCACCCAGCAGTTCATCGACCTGAAGTGGGGGACGAAGCAGCCGATCCCGTTCCGGGACAAGGAGCTGTCGATCGTCCGGCTGCGGTCGTTCGGCAAGTTCGCGATGAAGGTCACCGAGCCGAGGCTGTTCCTCTCGACCCTCGTCGGCACCCAGGGGCTTTACACCACGGACCGCGTCGAGGAGTACCTCCGCGACCGGATCGTGTCACGCCTGACCGACGTGCTCGGTACTGTGCTGACGAGCATCCTCGACCTGGCGACGCAGTACGACGAGGTGGCGGCGGCGACGCGGGCGAAGTCGGCGGACGACTTCCGGGCCTTCGGGCTGGAGCTGACCGACCTGATCATCTCGGCCATCACCCCGCCGGACGAGGTCCAGCAGATGATGGACACCCGGGCCGGCATGGGCGTGCTGGGCGACATGAACACGTTCATGAAGTACCAGGCCGCCAAGGCGATGGGCGACGCCGCCGTCGCCGGCAACGACGCCTCGGGCGCCATGCAGGCCGGCCTCGGCGCGGGGTTCGGCATGATGATGCCCGGGATGATCCGCGACGCCATGGTCAGCCAGCCGGCACAGGCCCCGACACCGCCGCAGGCCCCGGCTTCGTCGCCGACCCCGACCGTCTCCGCCGGCGCGAACTTCTGCTCGAACTGCGGCCAGAAGCTCGACCCCGGCGCGAGGTTCTGCTCGGGCTGCGGCGCGAAGTTGACGTAAGGTCCGACATGATGGCCGGATCCCAGCCGATTCACGGAAAAAGCAGATGTGTTGTCGATGAAGTGTTGACATAATTGGGAGCCAGTTCGGGTGCCACTGGCTCGGCCAGTGCGACGCGCGGATTGGCCCCGTGTTCAACCCAGACGCCTCGTTCCTGATGCTCAAATCGCTCCGATCGTGACAGGGTGGTGCCAGCACTGGCCGAGCCAGTGGCACCCGAACTGGCTCCCAATCGGAGCGGTTGCCTACGGAATTGCGAAGACTTACTCATTCCATAGAAATCGGTCCGCACTAGCGGACCCTACGAGGGTGAGATGCGAAAGCGAAGCCGGACGGTGAAGTTGACCCTGATGGGGTCGGCCCTTTTCCTGGCGGGTTGCCAGGAGGAGCCGCCGCCGGCGCCCTTGCCGGTGGTCGAGGACAGCCCGGGGGGGAACTGGACCGGATCCGAGGAACTCGCGAACATCTCGCCCGAGCCCGTCGATCCCAACGCGCCCGCGCCGGCGACGTCGGTCGCGAGCAACTCCTCGCATTCGACCACCAGCTATCGCAGCCGGTCCTCGTTCTTCCCGTTCTTCTTCTGGGGCGGGTCGGGCGGCGGCCGTTCGTACTCGTCGCCGCCGCCGGCCTCGTCGGGGTTCCGCACCGTGCAGACGCCCTCGACCGGCTCGAAGCCGTCGTCCTCCACGTTCTCGGGCTCGACCTCGCACGCCAGCTCCGGCGGGGCGTCGACGTCGAGCGCGTCGCGGGGAGGGTTCGGCTCGACCGGGCGGGCATCGAGTTCGGCGGCCTCATGAACCGCCGGGACGTCTATCCGAGGCCGGACTGGTCGAGCCGGGTGGAGGCGCAGGGGTTCCTGTTCCACTCGGCCGGCGGGTCGCCCTACTGGGACGAGTCGGCCTGCTACGAGTTCTCGGCGGCCGAGATCGACAAGATCGAGGCGGCGACGAACGAGCTGGAGCGGATCTGCCTGGAGGCGGTGCAATCGGTCATCGACCGCAACCTGTACCCGGCCTTCGAGATCCCGGGGGATTACGTCCCGCTAATCGTCCGGAGCTGGGAGCGCGACGAGCACGCGCTCTACGGCCGGTTCGATCTCGCCTACGACGGCCAGGGCGAACCCAGGATGCTCGAATACAACGCCGACACGCCCACCTCGCTGCTCGAAGCGGCCGTGGTGCAGTGGCAGTGGCTCGAAGACCTCGCACCGACCGGGGCCCTCGGCGATCCCGAATCGGTCGATCAATATAACAGCATCCACGAGCGTCTGATCGCGGCATGGACCGAGATCCAGCCGGAGATCGACGGGCCCGTCGATTTCCTGGGTCTTCAGGACGTGCTCGAAGACTTCATGACGGTCAGCTACCTCCGGGACACGGCCATCCAGGCGGGCCTTGAGACGGAGTTCGTGGACCTGGGGGACGTCGGCTGGAACCCCGGGCGCAGGGCGTTCATCGACGGGCACGACCGTCCCATCAAGACGGCGTTCAAGCTTTATCCGTGGGAATGGATGGTCCGCGAGGCGTTCGGGCCGAACCTGCGTTACGAGTCGACACGCTGGCTCGAACCGCCCTGGAAGATGCTCCTGAGCAACAAGGCGATCCTGCCGATCCTCTGGGAACTCTTCCCCGGCCACCCGAACCTGCTGCGGGCCGAGTTCGAGCCGTTCGGCGACACCTTCGTGGTCAAGCCGATCCTCTCGCGCGAGGGGGCGAACGTCACGATCCTGGAGCGCGGCCGTCAGATCGCCGCCACCGGGGGCGACTACGGCGACGGCCCCAAGGTCTTCCAGGCCTATCAGCCCTTGCCCCGCTTCGCCGGCAAGTCGGCCGTCCTCGGGAGCTGGCTCGTCCACGGCGAGGCCTGCGGCCTGGGAATCCGCGAGGACGTCGGGCCGATCACGGGGAACCTGAGCCGGTTCGTCCCGCATTATTTCCGCGGCAAATCCTCATAAGACCGGCAATCGCCGGGAGAGGATCGGAAGCGCTGGGCGATGGTCTCCAGACCCCGCCCCCACGGATGATGCGAGAACCAGCGAAATCGGGTCTCCAGACCCGTTCCCTTCCCCATCCGGGATCAGGAACGGGTCTGGAGACCCGGTTCGGTGGTACGGTGTGCCCAGGGTCAGGGCGGGGTCTGGAGACCCTCGCCCAGCGCATCCGACCCGCACCCGCCGCTTCCAACCCGCGCCCAGAGCGGGTCGCCGCGGACAACTCGCCCGTTGGGGGTCGGTCAGTCCTTGTCGACGGTCATCGACGAGATCAGCTCGTCGAAGCCCTTGGTGGCGTCGACCATGGTCTTCTCGGGGCCGATCATCTTGAAGAAGTAGCCGGCCTCGGGGGTGACGACGATGGCGCCCAGGAGCTTGAAGCTGGGCTTGTCGAGGGTCTCGCTGCTGCCGGGGGTCACGGGGGCGACGTAGCGGCCGGCGATCTCGACCTTGGTCACGTCGCAGTTGGCGCCCTTCTTCTGGCTGACCTTGGCCTTGGGGGCCCGGTCGTTCTCGTTGCGGAACTGGGTCTCCCAGCGCGAGACGTTGGCGTCGACGCCGCCGGCGCCGCCGGGGAAGACAAAGACGACGAGTTCGGCCGGCTCCTTGTCGCCGTCGGCCGGGCCGGCCTTGAGCGTGGCGGCGCGCATGACCGACTTGGGCTTCTCCGACTTCCAGGCCGCCGGGGCCTTGAACTTGAGGGCGCCCGCCTTGATCTCCTGGGTCTTGTCCTCAGCCGCGATGGCGACCGTGGCGACCAGGGAGAGGGCCGAGACCCAACGCCGCCAGACCACGTCCCGCAAACTTCATGTTGTCCGCTCCTGATGATGTTGCATGACGGCGAGCCGGTCGGGGGTCGGCCGCTTGCGACCGGTCCCGGCGGGCACTACGATGCGAGGCTCCCGCCCCAGCGCGACCCGTCCTTGTTCGAATCTTACGCATCCGTGGAGAGCACGCCGTGCGACATGCCCGCCGAGCCGCCTGCCTGTCGGCCCTGGTCCTCGTGGCCTTCGGGGCCTCCCTGACGCTCGCCCCCAGGGAGGCGATCGCCCAGAAGAAGGTGCCCCAGGGGGCCAAGGTCCTGCTGCTAACCGGAGGCGCGCGCGAGCACCACGGCTATCGCGACCAGGCATTCTACCTGGCCTCCGCCCTGGAGGACACCCGCCGGTTCCAGGTCACGATCGCCGAGGATGCCGCCATCCTCGAGACCCCGGCGATGAAGAAGTACGACCTGCTGATCGTCAACGCCGACCGCCGTGACGACGAGTTCAAGTTCACGATCCCGCAGCAGGAAGCCCTCCTGGCCTTCGTCCGCGACGGCGGCGGCTACGTCTCGATCCACGGCGGCGACAACGCGGCCAAGGACTGGGTCGACGGCTGGCGCGACATGCTCGGCGGCGTCTTCTCCCACGTCGGCCTGCCCGACTCCAAGACGAAGAAGGGCAAGTTCGCCATCACCATCAAGGACAAGGACCACCCGGTCACGAAGGGGATCCCCGACTTCGAGATCCAGGACGAACTCTACTACTACCTCCAGATGCGACCCGGCGTCGTCCCACTGGCCACTACCACCTACAACAACGAGGAACACCCCGTCGCCTGGGTCCGGACCTACGGCAAGGGCAAGGTCTTCCACACCCCCCTCGGCCATCGTGATTTCGGGCCCGGCAAGAACGACCCGATCCGCGACCCGAACCTGCTGAAACTCGTCATCCAGGGCTGCGACTGGGTCAAATAGGGCCCGCCCGGGCGCTCGGGGCGGGTCTCCCGACCCCACCCTTGCGTCGACGCGCGGGGCAAGCCAACCCGGTCTCCAGACCGGTTCATCCGGGCAAGGCGAGCCGGTCTGGAGACCGGGTT
>CBDIHP010000006.1:0-14510 GCA_965279195.1 Isosphaeraceae bacterium | reverse complement strand
TGCGGGTCGGCGGCCGGCTGCCGATCGGCGACGAGCTGATGTTCCCCCAGGGCGACGGCCTGGCGAACCAGCCGTGCCCGTTCACCGGCTACGACGGCGATCGCTGCAAGCTGCCGTGTGGCCCGGTCTGCGGCACGCCGCCTCCGGCGAATCGCCCGTGGATGCCTCGCGATGAGTTCCTCTGCGACGGCGGCGACCACGGCATGCCCGCCCACTTCGGCGGCTACGGCGGCCTGCGGGGCATCGACCCGCGCGACACGATTGTCAAGTTCAACGACACCAAGCGGGCCCGCGCCCTCCCGACGAACCTCGTCTGCGTCTACGCCCCCCGGTTCGCCGGCGTCCGGACCAGCATCGGCCTGAACGAGGCAATCAAGGTCCAGGAAGTTGTCTCGGCCGAGCGGAGTCAGAAGGAGACGATGCAGGGCGCCGTCCAGGGTTCCAAGAAGATCAACCAGAAGGAACTGGCCGAAACCGCGCGGCACCGCTCGCGTGCGGCCGGACTCGCGGGCAAGGTTTATCCGGGCGAGCACTCGGAGATCCGCGTCCTGGCCGGATATGACCTCTCGACCCACGTGGCGGGCAACCGCCTGGCGCAGAAGGTCGAGGTCGGCAAGACCCGCGAGAAGGCGATGAGGGCGAATATTGTGATTGGCCCGCAGAAGATCAAGTCGGCCGAGTCCGCCGTGATCACCGGGATCATCGAGGGTGCCAGCCAGGCCGTGATGACCTGGACGCCGCGCGAGGTGGTCGGCGTCGAGGAGCCCGAGAAGAAGCCTGGACTCGCCGTCGTCAAGCAGGTCGACGCCTCCGAGGCCGAGCCCGGCGACCTCCTGAACTACACCATCCGCTACCGCAACATGGGCAACACGCCGATCAAGGCCGTGTCGGTCGTCGATAGCCTCCTGCCCCGGCTCGAATACGTCCCCAGCTCGGCCAAGGGCCCCGCCGGGACCGTGTTCACCGCCAAGGAGAACCGCGTCGGCTCCGTCGAACTCCGCTGGGACCTCCCCGGCGCGATTCCGCCGGGCGGCGAAGGCTACGTCTCCTTCCAGGCCAAGGTGCGGTAATCGATGCCTCGCGGCCGGGACCTCACGCGTGAGGTCCCGGCCGGGAAGCCGCCCGATTCGATTTGGATCCAGGAATGGGTCCGGGATGATGAATCCCGGACCCATTCTCGGTTCATGGCTTGGCGAAAATGTGATCGACTCGCGAGATACGAAGAGATCGTCCGGATCACTCGCCGCCCGGTCGGGGCGGAAACGAGGATGCGGACGATCTCTTGCTGTGACTTGCTGGACCGGCGGCAGCGGATGTCAATCGAACAGCCTTCGCTGGTCGAGGAGGTTCGAGAAATCGGGATCGGCCGCCGGCTCTGGGAAGCCGAGGTGGCGGAAGGCCAGCGGCGTGGCGCGTCGCCCCCGGGGGGTCCGGACGATGAAGTGCCTGCGGAGCAGGTAGGGCTCGACCTCGTCCTCGATGGTGTCGACCGAGAGGCTGAGCGTCGCGGCCAGGGCTTCCGCCCCGGTCGGGCCGCCGTTGAAGACCTGGATCAGCGTCTCCAGGTAGCGACGGTCCTGCTTGTCCATCCCCTCCTCGTCGACCTCCTGCATCGACAGGGCGTCCTGCGCGACGGTCAGGGTGATGTGGCCGTCGGCGCGGGCGGTGGCGTAGTCGCGGACCCATCGCAGGCGAGCGTTCGCCAGCCGGGGCGTGCCTCGGCTGCGTCGGGCGAGTTCCCAGGCGGCGTCCTCGGTGATGGTCGTCCTGAGCTTGGACGAGTTGATCTGCACGATCTTCGCCAGGTCGGTGACGTCGTAGAACTCCAGGTGTTCGTGGAGCTGGAAGCGATCCCGCAGCGGGCTGGAGAGCATCCCGCTGCGCGTGGTGGCGCCGATGATCGTGAACTTCTTGAGCGGGAGGTTGATCGTCCGCGCGGCGACCCCCTCGCCGAGCACGACGTCGACCCGGAAGTCTTCCATAACCGGATAGATGAATTCCTCGACCGTCTTGGGCAGGCGGTGGATCTCGTCGATGAAGAGGATGGATCCCTCGACCGCGTTGGTGAGGTAGGGCATCACGTCCATCTTCTTGTCGAGCGCGGGACCGCTCGTCATGTTCAGCTCGACCCCGAGCTCGTTGTGCAGGACGGTCGCGAACGTCGTCTTGCCCAGGCCCGGCGGGCCGTCGAACAGGATGTGGGGCAGGGGCTCGCCCCGCTTCCGCGAGGCCGCCAGCGCGATCGACAGCCGCTCGGCCACCTGACGCTGGCCGACGACCTCGCTGAGTTTCTGCGGCCGGAGCTTCTCGTCCGCCTGATCCGGAGGCCGGGGCGCCTCTTTCTGCACCCGCGCGGGGTCCTCGCTCCCCTGGGGCTTCCCCTTGATGATTGGCTCTCGCATGGCTCCCCCGTAGGATCCGCTCTCGCGGACCGATAACATCGGTGTGTGAACAAATGGTCCGGAAACACGGACCCTACCGGAGCAGGAACGCGGCCCCGATGAGGATGAGCAGCAAGGCCCCGCCGATCGCGAGGGCGACCTTCGCGGCCGAGATCGGCGCCGACCCCGTCGACAGGCCGGTCTGGCCGTTGATCACGAAGCGGTAGAGCTTCGACTTGTAGCGATAGGCCATCACATAGAGCGGCGCGAGTGCGGCCTGGGACTCGGCGTCCTGCATCAGGACGTTGACGTGGATGTTGCGGTGCTGGCCGGGGATGACCTGCGCGACGGCCATCGCCTCCAACTCCTCCAGACGCTGCTGGGCCAGGGGGCGTGCGTATTTCCGAGACAGGGAGAACTGCTCGACCGTCCGGCCCGAGAAGTCGACCTGTTCGGGCGGCACCGCCCGATGGATGTCGTAGGGGATGACCTTCGCCAGCTCGCCGACCGTGACGCCCTCGCTGGCCGGGATCCAGAGATTGTCGTAGTTCGCCTCGCGGTAGCCCGAGAGCGGGGCCCAGCCGGAGTTGGAGAAGCCCCCGGTGTGGCTGGTGTCGCCGGTCCAGTGGGTCGTGACCGAGGTCGAGAAGACCCAGAAGGGGACGTACACGGCCGTCAGTTCGGTGAGCTGGGCCCCCGATTTCAGGTCCCCCGGGTGCCACATGCTCGAACCGAGGAAGCCCAGCAACCGCCCCTGGGCCTCGGCCTGGTCGATGGCGAACGGGATGACGCAGTCGGGCTTGAGGATGCCCTTGGTGCCGTCGTCCTTGAGGTCGGTCGAGCCGCAGAACGGGCACTTGAGCGACTGCGCCGAGGCGTCGTAGCTCATCGACGCGCCGCAGTTCTGGCAGCCGAAATTGTGCGCGCCGAGGCTCAGCTTGGACGTCGCCGACTCGCGGCGGTCGGGGACCTCGGTGCCGCAGTTGGGGCAGAACAGGTCCTCGACGTCGACGAGGGCCCGGCAGACCTCGCAGCGCTCCAGGGTGACGCTCCCGCTCATCGGATCACCCCCGCGATCAGAGCATAGGCCAGGGCGATGAGCCCGAGGATCACCAGCACGAACAGGGTGATCCGGATCGCCGAGACCGGCTTCTCCCCCTCGATCATCCCCGTCTGGCCGTTGATGAGCGTGCGGTAGACCTTGCCCTTGAACTGGTAGGCCCGGAGGTAGATGGGGAGCAGGATCAGGTCGGAATTCGTCTGCGAGAACGTGGTGTCGACCTTCAACTGGCCGTGGGTGTCGCCGGGGAGGAACCGACCGATGGTCTCCATCTGTCGGCGATGGAACTCCTCCGCGCTGCGGTTGTACGCCTCGTCCCTGTCGATCGAGTACTCCTCGTTCAGCCAGCCCGCGAGGAACCCGGGGCTGTATCGCTTGAGCGCCTGGAGCTGGAACGGCTGGACCCACTCCGCGACCTTCTGCGGCAGACCTTTCGACGCGCTGACCAGGTAGAAACTGTGGTAGGCGTGGAAGCCCCCCTCGCAGGGCCACCACTCGGTCTCCTGGACCTGGCGGGTCTGGGTGACGGTCTTGCCGTTGGAATCCGTGGTGGTGTAGGTCTCGGTGCGATACCAGTGCATCCCGATCTGGGCCCACCATCGTGAGTCGGCCCGGGCGCTGAAGCTCCAGAATGGCAAGTAGACACCCTTGAGCCCGTCGGCCTGGGCCTGCAGGTGGAAGTTGCCCGGCCGGAAGAACCCGTTGCGGCCGATCCACTGCTTGAAGATGAGGTCGGCGCGGTCGGACGGGATCGCGAATCCGATCACGAACTCGGGATCCTGGCGGTCGGTGCCGCGATGGTCGAGCTGGACGACATAGGGCGACGCGCAGAACGGACAGGTGGTGCTCCGCGAGCCCGGCTCGCAGCGGACCTCGGCGCCGCAATTCTTGCAGGCGAAGCCGTCGGTCAGCGGGGACTTGTCGCCAGGCTTCGACTCGGCCACGGCCGAGCCCGAACTCGACGCCCCGCAGCTCGGGCAGAACCGGTCGTCATCCTCCACGGGCCCGCTGCAACGGGGGCAGGGGGTTGTGTGGGGCATCTCCCGGACGAGGTCGGGGGACGTGCCGCCGCCGGACGCGAGCTGTGCGGCTCCAGGGTTCGGGGACATCGTCATGGGCGGTGACGGGGGCATCGCTTCGGGACCTCTTCGCTCCGGTCGGGGTCAGGGCACGCTCGCCGGTGGATTCGACCGTCCATCGAGAAAATTGCGATGCGGCCGGCCCGGGTCAACGTTCCTTCTCGTAAATCGCGTCGAGGATGTCGGCGACCGACTTGAACTTCTTCCGACCCGATAGCACCTTGTCGAGCATCATCCGGGCCTGGCTCTCGGAGTGCCCGACCGACAGCAAGACCCCGAACGCATCCTTCACCGCGTCGGGCTCGGCCGAGGGCGTGACCCCGTTCGCCCCCCCCGCAAGGGCGCCTTCCGGCTGTTCCCCGACGATGAGCGCGAACTTGCCGACCTTCCGCCTCAGTTTGGCCACCACCCGCTCGGCCATCGCCTCGCCGATGCCGGGCAGGGTCGCGAGCACCTGAACGTCCTGATCCTGGATGATCCGGGCGAGGTCGCGGACGGGGCGACCCATGGCGCGCAGGGCCTTGCGGACCCCGACGCCGTCGACCGAGCAGAAGATTTCAAAGAACTCGCGATCCAGGGGCGTCAGGAACCCCACCAGCCTCGGGTTCATCCGCGAGGCCATCTGGTTCCCCTCGATGTAGAAGAGGGTGTAGAGCGAGACCGCCTCACCCACCTTCCCCTGGAGATGCCGCCGGGTGGTCTCCGGGATGAGCACCTCCAGCTCCATCGGTTCGACGGCGAGCGTGAGGGTCTCCTCCTCCACCGAACGCAGGATGCCTCGGATCTGCGTGATCACCGGCGTTCCGTCCTTTCCGATCCGTGGTCCTGTTAATTTGTTCAGTCATTATCGCGCGCCGGCGCAGCCGAGGCAAGCCGCTTTTTCCTTTCGACCCGTTCGGGTCGGGATCTTGAAGGCGGAATAGAGCCGCCAGGGCGCCAAGGACACAGAGAGTGAGGGAGTTCCGGAAAGACTCAGAGTTCTGACAACGACTCCAACCTCTGCGTCCTTGGCGTCTTGGTGGTTCAAATCTCCGACCCCGCCACGACTGCCATTGCCAGGGGCCGGGCCCGGACGATATCATGGGATTTTTCCGCGGCGTCCGTGCGCGAGGTGCGTAGGGCGGTTCGCCGGAAGGATAGACTGAGCTACGCTCTGAGGACGACCGACCGATGGCCCATAAGAAAGGTCAAGGCTCGAGCCGCAACGGCCGCGACTCGAATCCCAAGATGCTGGGGATCAAGCTCTACGGCGGCCAGACGGCCAAGGCTGGGAGCATCCTCTGCCGCCAGAACGGCACCAAGTGGCACGCCGGCAAGAACGTCGGCATCGGCAACGACTGGACCCTGTTCGCCCTCGCGGAAGGCGTCGTGACCTTCGACCAGAACGGTCGCCGGATCAACGTCCTCCCCGCCGTCGCCACGGCCTGAACCCGTCCTCGTCCGAATTCGTAACAACCCCGACGCGCGGTCGATTGGTCCACAACGGGCCTCGCCCGCGCGTCGCGTCATGTCCGGGTTTCCTGTTCCGACGGTCCTTCCCCGAGCCCAAGCGGTAGCACCATGTTCGTCGACCGGGTCAGTATTCATGTCAAGGCGGGCGACGGCGGCAACGGCTGCATGAGCTTTCGGCGCGAGAAGTACGTGCCGAAGGGCGGGCCCAGCGGCGGCGACGGCGGCTCGGGCGGCAGTGTGATCCTGAAGGCGGTCGAAGGTCTGACCAACCTCGCCCACCTCTCGTCCCAGCGGCACTGGAAGGCCGCCCGCGGCGAACACGGGCAGGGGTCCGACTGCTTCGGTCGGGGCGCCGACGACCTCGTGATCGAGGTCCCGGCAGGTACCATCGTCCGCGACCGCGATCGCGGTTACGTCCTCCGCGACCTCAAGGTGGTCGGGGACGAGGTCATCGTCGCCAACGGGGGCCGCGGCGGGCACGGCAACAAGCACTTCAAATCGTCCACCAACCGCGCCCCGCGGCAGTTCGAGACGGGCCACCTGGGCGAGGAGCGCTGGATCATCCTGGAGATGAAGGTCATCGCCGACGTCGGCCTGATCGGGCTGCCGAACGCGGGCAAGTCGACCCTCCTCTCGCGGATCTCGCGCGCCCATCCCGAGATCGCGGACTATCCGTTCACGACCAAGTATCCCAACCTCGGCACCGTCCACGCCGGCGACGAGGTCTCCTTCGTCGTCGCCGACATCCCGGGCCTGATCGAAGGCGCCCACCTCGGCCACGGGCTCGGGCACGAGTTCCTCCGGCACGTCGAGCGCACCCGCCTGCTTGTCCACCTCGTCGACGCCCTGCCGATCGACGGCTCGGACCCGGTCCACAACTACCGCACGATCCGCAACGAGCTGGAGAAATACAGCCCCGCCCTGGCCACCCGCCCCGAGTTGCTCGTCCTGACCAAGATGGACGTCACCGGCGCGAAGGAAGCGGCCGAGGCGATCGCCGCCGAGCTATGCCGGGATGTGACGATGATCTCCGCCGTCACCGGCGCGGGGCTACCTCCGCTGGTCCGTCGGATCGGCCAGATGTTGAAGGAACTCCCCAGCCCCGAGGCGCCGCCCACGCCGACCCCCGAACCCGAGCTGGCCGAAACGCCCGCGCCGGAACCTGCCGGGGCGGATTGACGTGATTTCGAAGGGCTCAGGGTCACCATTCCGGCGGCCGCGAGGAGGACGGGCGGCGTGGTCACGATTCTCGCCGACCTCGGGAATACCCGCCTGAAGTGGGCGGCCCTGAACGGGCAAGGGTTGGGCGAAGTCGCCGGGATCGCGCTGGAAGGCGAGGACTGGCCGGCGGCGCTGGGGCATCGAGAACCGGGTGAGCGATGGATCCTCTCCAGCGTCAATCCTCCGGCGGCGGCACGCCTGAGGGCCGCGCTCATGGCGAGCGGTGTGGGGGCGATCGAGGTCCTGACCTCCGCCGCCGAGGTGGCCCCGCCGAATCGCCTCGATGAACCGTCCCGCACGGGGACGGATCGGGCGCTGTCCGTTCGGGGGGCGCTGGGTCTTCATGACGGGCGCGGACCCGGCCTGGTCGTCTCCTGCGGGACCGCACTCTGCGTGGAGCGGATCGACAGAGATGGGGTTTGGCATGGGGGCGCCATCGCCGTCGGGCTGGGACTGCTGTCGCGGGCTTTGAATCAGGGGACCGCGCAATTGCCGACGGTCCTGCCCGATCGGCCGCCCGAGCCCTGGGGACGTTCGACCGCCCCGGCGATCGCGGCGGGGGTTTTCTGGGGGGCGGTCGGGACGGTCCGGGAACTGATCCTCAGGCAGGCCGAGGGGCTCGGCCCCGATGCCTGGCTCGTCTGGACTGGCGGGGATGCCCCGGTGCTGTCGGGGCAGATTCCCTGGGATGAGGCGCGCGTCCGGGTCGTCCCGGAACTCGTCCTGCTCGGGCTGGCCGACTGGTGCCGATGCCACGATGCCGGCCGGGCCTCGCCATGAGCCAGCCGGCCCCTCCAAGGAACGCGTTCTTCGCGGAGTTGACTGGCGCCGTGGTTGGCGCGGTTTCGGTCCTGCGCATCTGGGGGCCGGATGCGCTCGATCTCGCCGATTCCGTCTTCCGGCCGATGTCGGGCACGTCGTTGCGGGAAACCACACCGGGCCGGCCGCGTGTGGGGCATGTGGGGGCTGGGCAGGGGGACGAGGTCGTCGCCCTGGTCGTGGATTGCGGATCGCGGGTCGATGTCGAGATCCAGTGCCACGGCGGGAGGCAGGCCGTCGAGCTGGTCGCCTCGGCCTTGATGTCGGCCGGGGCAACCCTGCGCGAGGCGTCGCGCTGGGCGGGTCGATGCTCGATCGGTCCGATCGAGGCTGAAGCGGCGGTCGACCTGACGAGGGCCGCCACCCTCCGGACGGCCGAGATCCTCCGGGATCAAGAGCAGGGCGCGCTCCGGAACGCCCTCACTCGGATCCTCGATGAGTGGGGCGATCCCGAGCGGACTCGTCGGGGCCTCGACGAGTTGATCGACCTCGGCGAGATCGGGACGAGGCTCGTTCGGGGCTGGACGGTCGCGCTCGCGGGTCGTCCGAACGTGGGAAAGAGCTCGCTGCTGAACGCCCTCGCCGGGTTCGATCGCGCCATCGTGGCCGACCGCCCGGGGACGACCCGGGACGCCGTGGCGCAGGCCGTCGCGATCGATGGGTGGCCCGTCCGGCTGGTCGATACGGCCGGGCTCCACGAGAGCGACGACCCGATCGAATCGGCGGGCGTCGGGATGGCGCGGGAGCAGCAGGCTCGGGCCGACCTGGTGCTGGTGGTCCTCGACCGCTCGGTGTTACTCACCCCGGACGATCGATCGTTGCTCGCCGACCACCCGTCCGCGCTCCGTGTCGTGAACAAGTGCGACCTCCCCGGCGCCTGGAATGCCTCGGAGTCTGGGGGCGTCGGGGTCGAAACTTCGGCGAACGTCGGGAGAGGGATCGATCGGCTCTTATCCGAGATCTCGCAACGACTTGTGCCGACGCCGCCCCCGCCCGGTGCGGGCCTGCCCTTCCGGCGCAGGCACCTGGCCAGGCTCCGCGCCATCCGATCGCGGTGCGACGATCGCGCCCGCGCGTCGCTCCGTCGCTGGATCTTGATCGGGATGTAAGTGCCTCATCTGCTTGTCTTTGGGAAAAATGGATCCGAAAGCACACGAATGCTTGCATAGGTTGAGTGGGGATGTCTGGGGATGGTTTGTCTGTGGACAACCCGCGCAATCCGGTGCACAATCGGGATGGCTCGTTGGGACGGGTAGGACACCGTCCGGGGTCAACGAACCCGGCCCGTGCGTTCTCAGCGACGGGTGAAGCGTCCGCGATCGTCCTCCCGCACATCTTCCGCGATCGTCATCGACCGAACGGGTGAGTTCATGAAGATACTTCGCCTCCTGGCCTTGCTGGGGATCTGCGCGCTCGCGCTCAGCCTGGGAGTGGCCTCGTTCGTCCCGGAGATGCCTGGGGGCCCCGGCAGGGACGTGGCCTCGAAGTCGTTCAAGGATGGGAATTATCGGGAGGCTTACGACGCCTAT
This sequence comes from Isosphaeraceae bacterium, assembly GCA_965279195.1. GTDB lineage: Bacteria > Planctomycetota > Planctomycetia > Isosphaerales > Isosphaeraceae > CBDIHP01. The sequence continues at coordinate 4,969 of CBDIHP010000006.1, read as the reverse complement.
CGGTCGCTCACCCTGGAGGCCCAGCCGGACGAAGAGCAAATCGGCAAGGACCTTGAGGTGGCGATCGACAGCCTCCGGCGGTTGGGCCGGAGCGACGAGATCGACGCCCTGCGGGGCGAGGCGCTCGCGGCGCATCCCGACAAGTGGCGGCTGCTCGCCTCCGCGGGCTGGACCATCTTCCGGGGCGAGCACCACGGCCAGCTCATCGGCGGGAAGCTGTTCCGGGGCAGCGGGGAGCGCCAGGGCCGTTATGTGAACACGTGGGAGCGCGATCGGGTGGATGCGATCCGCCTGACGCTCCAGGCGGTGCGCAAGGCGCAGGCGGACGACCCGTCGGAGCTGGCCCGGGTCTATTTCAATCTCGCCCAGATCCTCCTGAACGACAACGACGGTCCCGGCGCGTGGAGGCTCCCCAGGCTCACGGACCTGGAGCAGACGCCGGATTTCGACAACGCCTGGGCGCGGCCGATCTCGCTCGCCGGTGCCCCGGTCGAGGCGGCCGGTGCGCCGGTCTTCTATCGCGAGCCGACCCGCTGGGAGGACGCCCGGAACGATGGCGAGCGCTGGAGGTGGGCCCTGGCCCGGGCGGTGGAAGCCGACCCATCGCAACGCGAGGCCGTCCGCTGGCAGATCGCGCAGTTCCTGCGGTCCCAGTTCGGCGTCGAGACGTTCCTCCAGTCCCTGCCGGCGAACCTCGGCGACGACATGGACTCGCCGATCGTCCCGGACCCGTTCCGGCTGGCGACCCTCGCCGACGACGAGACCCTCGCCAAGCTGGCCTCCGGCGCCCGGCGATTCCGGCTCCCGGACGCGCAGAATCCGATCCTCCATTACCGACAGCTCGCTACCGATCCAAAAGGGCCCTATGCCGAGAAGGCGATGATGACGCTCGCCGAGATCCATGAGATGCGCAATCAGTACGACCGGGCGGCCGGCGTCCTGCGCGACATCATCCGGATCTTCGGCGCCTCGGAGGCCCGCGAGGCCAGGCTCCGCCAGATCGAACGCCCCCTGGTCCGGATCGAGACAGGGGAGACCCAGCCCGCCGGGCGGCCGGGCTCGCTGACGATCCGCCATCGCAACGCATCCAGGGTCGCGTTTCAGGCGCGTCGGATCCGCATCGATGCAATCCTGGCTGACATCCAGTCCTACATCCGCACCACCCCCGAGCAGATCGACTGGCGGCGGGTCAATCTCGGCGAGATCGGCCGCGTCGCGCTCTCCAACCCCACCGAATTCCTCGATGAGTCCGGCGCGACCTGGGCGCAAGACCTGACCTCGCCGACCGGGCACTTCGACCGCAGGACGCGGGTGGCGACCCCGGTCTCGGCGCCGGGGGCCTACCTGGTGACCGCGAACGTTGAGGGGGGGAATACGGTCCATGGGGTGATCTGGCTGGTCGACACGGTCCTGTTCAAGAGGACGGTCGTCGGCCAGACGTATTACCAGGTCGCCGATGCCGCCACCGGCAAGCCGGTCCCTTACGCGAAGGTCGACCTCTTCGGCTACCGTCAGCGCGCCCTCTCCACCAGGATCACCTCGGTCGTCGACACCAAGGAATCGAGCTTCACCTGCGACGAGATCGGCCGGCTCTTCCTCGATGTCGAGGCGCTCGGGCGGGCGGCGTCGTACGTCTGGCTCGCGACCGCCAGGGGCGAGGGCGGGAGGATGGCCTTCCACGGTTTCTCCCCGCTCACCAACGGGATCTATCAGGATTACCGCAACGATCAGATGCGGAAGCTGTTCATCGTGACCGATCGGCCCAGCTACCGGCCGGGTCAGACGGTGAATTTCCGGGCCTGGCACGCCAGGGTGAACGGCTATCAGGACAACGGCCAGCCCCTGTTCACGAACACGTCCGTGCCGATCGAGGCCATCAACGCGAGGGGGGATCGGGTCTTCGGTCGCGATGCCGTGACCGATGGGCTGGGGAGTTTCGCGGGGGAGTTTACCCTGGCGAGCGACGCCGCCCCGGGCCTGTACACGATCCGGGGGCAGGGCGTGAACGGTGCGGTCAATTTCCGGGTGGAGTCGGAGTCGCAGGCCGAGCACACCGTCGCGATCGAGTTGCCCAGCGAGCGGGTGGCGCTCGGCTCGCCGCTGAACGCGACCATCCGGGCCAGGACCCTCTTGGGCGAGCCGCTGACCGATGCGCTGGTCCGCTACAAGGTCGTCCGGTTCCCCACGACGACGCGGTTCCTCTCCGAGCGCGATTGGGATTGGCTCTATCAGCCGGGGTACTGGTGGCTTCAGCCCGACGCCGCCTGGTTGACGGGCTGGTCGAGCTGGGGCTTCCCCGCCCCGCCGGCCGGGTGGCAACCGAATTCCAACCCGATCGGCGAAGTGGTCGCGGAGGCCGAGGTCCCGATCGGGCCCGACGGCGTCGCGCTCGTGTCGATCGATACCGCGCTCGCCCGGGCCATCCACGGCCCGCAGGACCAGGAATACCGGATCACGGCCGAGGTCGCGGATGAACGCCGCCGGATCGCCTCCGCCGTCCGCAACGTCTCGGCGACCTCCCGGCCGGAGACGGTGCAGGTGTGGGCCGAGCCGGGTTTCGGCGCCGTCGGCGAGCCCTTCCGCGTCTTGGTCGCGTGGCGGGATTTCGCCGGCAAGGAAGGGAAGGCCCGCGGCTACCTGGAACTCCGCAAGCTCGGCGTCGCCGGGGCGGAGGGGGTGATCGCGGAACGCCCTGTCGGCAGCCGCCGTGAAATCGAGGTCGCCGGCAGTCTCCCGACCTCGATGGAGCTGACGGCGAGCGAGATCGGGCAGTACCGGGTCGCCGTCGTCTTGCGCTCGGAGTCTGGCGCGGAGGTCGAGGGCGGTTGCGTCCTCAATGTGGTCGGTCCCGGGTGGGACACCGCGAAGGGGCACCGATTCAACGACCTGGAAATGATCCTCGACCGCGCGGAGTACCAACCCGGCGAGACTGCGCAGGTCTTGATCAATGCGAGGGAGCCGGGCTCGACCGTCTACCTCTTCGTCCGCCCGATGTACGGGGTCTCGACGGTCCCCCGCGTGCTGACCCTCGAAGGGAACAGCACCCTGGTGCGGGTCCCCATCCAGGATCGGGACCAACCCAACATCTTCGTGGAGGCGGTGGCGATCCGGAACGGGAAGGTCATCAGCGTGGTCCGGGAAATCCCGGTCCCGCCCCGGCAGCAGGTCGTGAAGTTGAGCATCGACCCCGGTGCCTCGACCCGGCGGCCCGGCCAGCCCGCCCGGATCAAACTCAAGCTGGAGGATCGAACGGGGACGGCGCTGAGCTGGCCGATCGCCCTGACCCTCTATGACCGCGCGCTCGACGAGCAGGCCGACGGCCCGAATGTCTACGACCTCAACGCCTATTACTGGGGCTGGCGGCGGATGCACTCGGCCGTCGATGATTCCAGCCTCTCCCGCTACCTCACGGAGATCGTGCCCAATCGTGGCGTCGGGATGGCGGATCTGGGCTACGTCCCGTCGAACGCGAGCCTGTCGATCCGGGCTCCCGGGGAGGTTATCGACCCGATGCGACTCCCTCGGCACCCGGGGGCCCTGGCCCCCAGCATGGGACCCTCTCGCAACGACAACCCTTACGCCTACGTCGCGCTCCTCGGCGGAAGCCCGACCATCGCCGCTCGACCGGCTCGGGTGCCCGCCGCCGGAACGCCGAGTTGCGGTCCCTCGTGAGATCCTCCGTGTGGCATGGCTCGATCCAGCCCGTGCGGACGGGACCGCCGAGGTCGAGATCCCCATGCCATCTCAGCTCGGGACGTGGACGATCCGCGCGTGGACCATGGGCCCGGGCGCGCGGGTCGGGCAGGCGATCAGCCAGGTCGTTACCGCGAAGGATCTGCTCGCCCGTCTTGAGGCACCCGCATTTCTGGTCGAAGGGGACGAGGTCTCCGTCGATGCGGTCGTCTCGAATCGACTCCCGACCGCGCAGACGGTCCGCCTCCGCTGGCAGATCGACGGACGTTCGTCGGAGGCCTCCGCCCCGTCGGAGCAGTCGATCGAGGTCCCGGCCGGCGGCGAGCCCGGGTCTCTCGGCTCGTCAAGTCCCCAACCGAGGGGTGCTCAACCTCTCCGTCCGCACGGCGACCTCCGCCGACTCCGACGAGGCCAGGGCCACCATCCCGGTACGCGCCGTCGCGACCAGCCGGGTCACCAACATCGCCGCCGTCATCCCCGCGGACGGCTCGCAACTGGAACTCAAGCCTCGACCTGCCGCCGTCAGCGGCAAGGAGAAGAACCGCCTGGATGTCTTCGCGGAATCCGGGCTGGCGTCGGTCATGATCGACGCCCTCCCCCATCTGGTGACGCCGAGCCCGGTCTCCACCGAGCAGACGTTGCAACGCTTCTTGCCGCTGGTCCTTGCCCAGCGCAGCCTGCTGAGCATCGGGGGAAATCTCAATTCCGAGGGCTCCGCGACACGGGGCCCGTCGGACCGATCGGGGCAGAGTGGCGGCGATCTCCACCCCGCGTTCGACCGTGGCCTCGCCGAACTCGTCGCCAGGACGAGCCTGAACCGGCTGTCCGAGGTCCAGATCTCCGACGGAGGCTGGGGCTGGTACTACGGCTTCGGGGAGCAGTCCAATGCCCACGCGACCGCGCTGGTCGTCCTGGGGCTGATCGAGGCCCGGTCCTGCGACATCGCCCTGGAGCCCGGCGTGCTGGATCGCGGCGTCGCCTGGCTGACGCGATACCAGGACGAACAAATCCAGCGGATCCGGAACCAGGACTCGAAACCCGCCCGTACCGCCGCCAGGCCGAGTGGCTTGACTCGTTCGTTTACCGCGCCCTGATCGAGGCCGGAATCTCGAACGAATCGATGCTCGCGATCCTGGCCCGAGATCGCTCGGCGATCGGTCCGATCGGTCAACTCCACCTACTCCATGCGATCCGGGACGCAAGGAGATCCCAACCTCCGTTCGGCGATCGAGCAGGAGATGTCGCGATCCGTGATCCGCGACGCGAACGCTGGCGT
>CBDIHP010000005.1:0-36158 GCA_965279195.1 Isosphaeraceae bacterium | reverse complement strand
ACAGCCCTGAAGCATGCGGTGCGGCAGGACCCCGACATCATCCTCGTCGGCGAGATGCGTGACCGCGACACGTTCAACGCGGCCATGCACGCGGCCGAGACCGGCCACCTCGTGTTCGGGACCATCCACGCGTCCTCCGCGCCCTCGACGATCAGCCGCATCCTCGACCTCTTCCCGCGCGGACATGCACCCGGCCCTTCGGCAGTCGATGGCCTTCAACCTCAAGGCCGTCGTCGCCCAGAAGCTGCTCCAGACCACCAAGGAGCTGGCCGCCAAGGGCATCGGCCGCGTGCCGACCTGCGAGATCATGCGGACCAACCCGATCATCCGGAAGCTGATCCTCAACGAGGAGGATACCAAGCTCGGCGACGCCATCCGGATGGGCAAGGAAGAGGGGATGCAGGACTTCACCGAGTCCTTGCGGAAGCTCGTCGTCGAAGAGAAGATTGAGCGGGCCACGGCCTTCGAAGTCGCCCCCAGCGTCGAGATGTTGAAGATGGCGCTCAAAGGCATTACGATCGCCCAGCCCGGTATCCTTTAAGACCGGACGCGTTCACGGATCGGCCCGCCGACCCCCCGCAACGCCCCGCGCGGCATGACGCCGATCGGGGACGGCGGGGGTGGTCCCGTTCCGGTCCGGATCCTTCGGTCGTCCCGACCTGGCGCCCGCACCCGACCCCCTCCCGGATTCACACGGCAAGGCCGCGTCTCCTCGTGCCAGAAAGGCTTGCGATGCTTCGTTCGCGCCTCGTCCTCGCGACGTTCGTCCTGCTGACCCTCGGCGCGACCGCCGGGGCCCAGGCCGCCGACGTGGGCGGTCTGCTCTTCGCCCAGTCGGCCGCCATCGCCGACCTCCGCGGCTCCGGGTTCTACCTCAACCTGCTCAAGTTCATCCCCGTCGTCGCCATCTACCTGCTCTGGTCCTGGACCTCGTACTGGGTCGACGACGACTGCCGCGAGCTCAACAACCTCAAGTTCGAGATGTGGAACTCCGCCGTATTCGTCTCGGGCGTCCTGGGCTGTCCCTGGTCCTGGCGATCCCCAAGTTCGTCCTCGGCTTCCCGATCCTCCTGCTCGCCTACTTCGTGCCGCTCCTCTCCTATGTCTATGTGAGGAACCAGACGGTCCCCGACGACCAGAAGGTCCTCACCCCGTACCACCTGGGCGAGGTCGCCAACGACGTCTTCAACATGCTCGGGATGAAGCGCGTCTTCAACCGCAGCGACGGACACGGCGACAAGTCCGGCCCGCCGATCGTCTTCATCGGCAAGACCCAGGGCTCGGTCAAGGCCGACCCCGACCGGGTCGCCCGCGCCGAGGAGTCGAAGTCATACATGGCCGCGAAGGAACTCGTCTACGACGCCGTCCTCCGCCGCTCGACCGACATCCACCTCGAACCGACCCAGGAACAGCTCTCGATCCGCTACCGGATCGACGGCATCCTCCACGCCGCCGAGCCGTTCGACCGCCAGACCGGCGACGCCGTGCTCAACGTCTTCAAGGTCCTCGCGGCCCTCGACATCTCCGAGAAGCGCAAGCCGCAGGACGGATCGTTCGGCGCCAAGCTCGAGAACCGCGAGATCGACTTCCGCGTCGCCACCTCGGGCTCGAAGTCGGGCGAGAAGATGGTCATGCGTATCCTCGACAACGCCACCTCCGTCGGCCGCATCGACGAGGTCGGGCTCCGGCCCAAGATGGTCGAGGAGATCCGCGGGATCGTCACCCAGCCCCACGGCATGTTCCTGTGCTGCGGGCCGACGGGGTCGGGCAAGACCACCACGCTCTACGCCTGCCTCCGCGAGATCGACCGCTTCCAGAAGAACATCATCACCGTCGAGGACCCGATCGAGTACGCCCTCGACAACATCACCCAGATGGAGATCAACACCAAGAGCGGCCAGACCTTCGCCGGCTCCTTGAGGTCGATCCTCCGTCAGGACCCCGACGTCATCATGATCGGCGAGATCCGCGACCAGGAGACCGCCACCATCGCCTGCCAGGCGGCCACCACCGGCCACATGGTGTTCTCCACGGTCCACGCCAACGACACCGTGACCGCCGTCTTCCGGCTCATCGACCTCGGCGTCGAGCCGTTCATGCTCTCCTCCGCCCTCTCGGCCATCCTCGGACAGCGGCTCGTGCGGAAGCTCTGCGACACCTGCAAGGAGCCGTACAAGCCCAAGCCCGAGTTCCTCAAGAAGGCCAACCTGCCGGCGGACAAGGTCGACGTCTTCTACCGCAAGCCCGCCGAGCCCCAGCAGGTCTGCCCGCAGTGCGGCGGCACCGGCTACCTCGGCCGGACCGGGATCTTCGAGCTGCTCGTCCTCACCGACGCCATGCGCGACCTGATCCGCGACAACCCCTCCCAGAACGCGATCAAGGCCGAGGCCCGCAAGAACGGCATGATCTACCTCCAGGAGGACGGCCTCCGGCAGGTGATCCAGGGCAAGACCTCGATCGAGGAACTGCTCCGCGTGGTCAAGTGACACGCACCCAGGCGGGCGGCCATCCCGGTCGCCCGCCCGAGCCGCAAACCTGACCACGAATCCCGGAACGAACCCAACTCACCCTCGACGAAAGACGGACCCTCGCCCATGCCACCGGCAGCATTCGATGCGCTCGTCCTGCTCCTGCTCGCGGGGATGACCTACGCCCTGATGTCCGAAGGGCTCTGGGGCGCCGTGCTCCAGTTCTTCAACGTCCTCTTCGCGGCGATCATCACCTTCAACTTCTATGAACCGCTCGCGGGCCTGATCTCCGGCAACATCTCGGCGGCGAGCGGGTTCGCCGACTCGGTTTCGATGATGCTCCTGTTCTGCATCAGCCTGATCATGCTCCGGCTCACGACCGACAGCCTCGCCCCGGCGATGGTGCGGTTCCCGATGCCCATCTACCACCTCGGCCGGATCATCTTTGCCCTCGGCGCATCCGCGCTCACGCTGGGGATGATCCTCCTGGGCCTCCAGGCCTCCCCCGGCCAGAAGCGGGTCTTCGGCGCCTACGAATACGACCACAAGCCGTTCTACGGCTCGCGGTTCGACACCGAATTCCTCGGGCTGTTCCAGTTCATCACGGGCACGTCGATGAGCCAGTTCACCCCCGGGGCGAACGACCCGTTCGACGCCTTCGAGAACACCCGCGTGTTCGACCCCCGCGGGCGCTGGATGATCGACCACCAGAACTCCCGGCCCCACGGCGACCAGACCGTCCCCCGCTCCGAGGCCGCGTCCAGCGGCGCGGCATCCGGCGGCGCGGCGGGCGCCCAGGGCGGGGCCGCCGGACCGGGCGGCGCGGCGGGCACTCAGGGCGGGCCGGGCATCCCCGGCGGGACCGCCGGCGCGGCGGCCGGGCTCGCCCCGACCCGCTGACACCGTCCAGCTTCATCGATCTCGACACGCACGCCGGACGTCCCGAACTGGGGCGGCCGGCGTGTTTCGCGTCTCAGCCGCCGAGCCCCTCCTTCAACGCCCCGCGATACCGGGTGAGCTGGAGGTGACACAGTGCGACCGCGCAGGCGTCGGCGACGTCGTGCGGTTCCGGCAGGCAGTCGAGCCCCAGCTCGTTCCGGATCGCGTGCTGCATCTGGAGCTTCGGGGCCTTGCCGCTGCCGGTGAGCGTCTTCTTGATCCGCGACGCCGCGTAGCCCTGCACCGGCACATCCCGGAGGGCCGCCGCCAGCACGATCACCCCGCGGGCATGGGCCATCAGAATCGCCGTGCGGGGGTGCTTGACGTGGCTATGCACCTGCTCCAGCGCCAGGGCCTCGGGCGGGAACGCGTCCAGCACCTCCAGCAACCCCTGATGGAGCCACTGGAGCCGGCCGCTCATGGTCTTGGACGCCGCCCCCTTGGGCCGCAAGACCCCCGCCTCCAGCACGCACGCCGACCGGCCCGAAGGCTCGACGACCGCATACCCCGTCACCCGAAGGCCCGGGTCCACGCCCACCACCCGGCCGGCCTGGGCCTTAGGGATCGTTCCGTCTGTGTCGCCCTGAGCCATCCGTCGCTCCACGTGCCGCCCGGCCTGGAGTGCGGGCGTTTGCTTCCGCTACTGTTCTCGCGGCGACTGCTCCGCGTGCTCGATCGCGGCGTGGGCCTACGCCCGTTCGCCTCTCACTGGGAAGCGAGTTCCGCATTCCGTGCGGTTACTGGACCTTCCAGCGCGTGCCTTCGGGTCCGTCTTCGAGGACGACCCCCAGGGCCGCGAGGCCGTCGCGGATCTGGTCGGAGAGCTTGAAGTTTTTCTCCTTGCGGGCCTGGGTCCGCAGGGTGACAAACAGGTCGAGCAGGGGCTTCGTCAAACCGTCGCCCGCCACCTCCGCCGGCTTCCTCGCCTCGCGGAACAACCCGAGCAAGTTCAGGAGTTCACGGAGGACAACCACGCCCGCCTGAAAATCGGCCAGGGCTTTGGCATCGGCCCCCGACTCCAGCTTGCCGGCGTCGGCGAACCGGTTGATCGCCCGGACCAGTTCGAACAGCTCGCCGAGGGCCCCGGCGGTGTTGAAGTCGTCGTCCATCGCCTCCAGGAACTTCGCCCGGTGGGCCCGGAACTCCTCGGGGGCCGCGGTCGCCGCGTCGCCCTCGGTCCGGACCTTCGGCGCGTCCAGCGTATAAGCGCTGTGACCGGTCAGACGCTCGAACCGCTCGAACAGCGAGACGAACGCCTGGAGGCTCCGCGACAGCTCCGGCAGCCGCTTCGGGCCGTAGTCGATCGGGCGGCGGTAGTGGCTGGAGAGGAGAAGGACTCGGATAGTGTCCGGATCGTGCTTCTCCAGCAGCTCGTTCATCAGGACGACCGTCTCGGGGTCGCTCTTGCTGATCTTCTTGCCTTCCTTGGTCAGGAGGCCGTTGTGCAGCCAGTAGGTGGCGAACGTGCGGCCCGAGTAGCACTCGGACTGGACCACCTCATTCTCGTGGTGCGGGAAGATCAGGTCGAGGCCGCCGCCGTGGATGTCGAAGTGCTCGCCGAGGAGCTTCATGCTCATGGCGGAGCACTCGATGTGCCACCCAGGACGCCCGGCGCCCCACGGGGAATCCCACGCCGGCTCGCCCGGCTTGGCCCCCTTCCAGAGGGCGAAGTCGGCCGGGCTCCGCTTGAATGAGGTCGGCTCGATCCGCGCACCGGCCTGGAGTTCCTCGGGGTCGCGGTGGCTGAGCTTGCCGTACTCGGGGGCCTTCGCCACGTCGAAGTAGACGTCGCCATTGGAGGCGTAGGCGAACCCCTTCTCGATCAGCCCCTCGGTGATCTCGATGATCCCGCCGATGTACTCGGTCGCCCGGGGCATGTGGTCGATGCCGGTCACCCCGAGGGCCTCCAGGCATTCGAGGTAGTCGGCCGTGACCCGCTCGGCCAGTTCCTTGACCGTCGTCCCATCCTTGTTGGCCTGGACGATCAGCTTGTCGTCGACGTCCGTGATGTTGACGACCCAGGTCACGTCGTAGCCGAGGTAGACCAGGTAGCGCTTGATGGTGTCGAAAATGACCGGGCCGACCATGTGACCGATGTGGCTGTTGGAATAGACGGTCGGCCCGCAGACGTACATGCCCACCTTGCCGGGGACAACAGTCCGGAACTCGTCCTTGGTCTGGGTCAACGAGTTATAGAGGCGGAGCGAGGACATAGGTCACACGGTCCCTGGCAAGAGAGGAGGAGTCGGAGGTCGGCGAGTTGGAAGGGAAGGTCGAGGGGTCACGCCGGCGGCGGACACGACTCGAGCAGGACGGCGACCTCGCAGGAGATCGCCTCGCCGCGGCCGATCGGCCCGACGTGCTCGCCGGTCTTCGCCTTGACGTTCACCGCCGTCAGCGGGAGGCCCAGGAGCCGGGCGAGGTTTTCGCGGATGGCCGGCTTGTGCGGCGAGAGTTTGGGTTCCTGCGCGTGGATCGTCACGTCACAGTTGACCGGCCGGTACGCATTGCGGGCCACCAGCCCGACCACTTCTTCGAGGAGGCGGGCGCTGTCGGCCCCCTTCCAGCGGGGGTCGGTGTCGGGGAAATGCTCGCCGATATCGCCCAGGGCGGCGGCCCCGAGCAGGGCATCGGTCGCGGCGTGGAGCACCACGTCGGCATCGGAGTGGCCGAAAAGCCCGCGCGGATGGTCGATGCTCACGCCGCCAAGGATCAGGGGGCGTCCTTCCACCAGGCGGTGGGTGTCGTGGCCGATGCCGATCCGGACGCTCATTCGCTCAACACTCCCGACAGCACCGCCAGACTCAGGCTTCCGAACGACCCACGGGCGGGCAAGTCCCGACCATTGCATCCTAATTCTTGCCCCGGATCTTCGCTACCCCGCGATCCTTTGCCGCAGATCCGTCGTAATCCTCAGAGTCGGCTTCGGGTTTGCGATACTCGACCGGCAGATCGCTCAACGACAGCATTTGTTGCCCTGTCGAACTGACAACCCCGCTGCCGAAGTGACAGCCTTTCGGTCCGGCCGGGCACGGAGATGTCTCTGAAATTGAACGATTCTCTTGACGAGTGGACGTCCGAACACTAAACTCCGGAGCGTCGGCGAAAATTCGGGAACTCTTTAACCCGAAGAACCGTCGAATATTCCGGAAAATGGGGCGAATTTCCTCAAGTTTCGGGCACTCGACATGCACTAGAATGGGTTTGTCCGCCGCTGTGACCAATGGGTGGCACTCGGATGGACGACTGAATCCGGGGATCGGGCCTCGATCCCCGACGCGGATAGCAGCCTGACGAGAGAGATTCCGGTCTTCGTTCTACAAGGAGGGTCCCATGCTGGTTCTGAGCCGCAAGGTGAACGAGAAGATCATGATCGGCGATAGCATCGTGGTCACGATCGTGAAGATCGATCGGAATCAGGTCCGCATCGGCATCGAGGCCCCGGGTCACATCCCGGTCTACCGCGAAGAGATCTTGCCGCTGGCCAACGAGACGCCCCGCCAGGAAGCGGCCGTCGTCCCCGCCTGACGCCCGGCTGGATTCGACTTGCCGGTCGGGTTTTCCTCGATAACTGATCGTCTGCATCGGCGTTTTTCGCTCGACAATCCCCGATTCTCAACATATTGTTGAATCGTGGGAATCCGTACCGGGGCCGGAGTGTCCCGGGGTGGTGAGTCGGAAAACACGAGGCGACATATATGATCGGGAACGAGGGCGGCTCGTCGCGGGCGCTGGATCGTCGTGAGTTTCTGCAGGTCGGCTCGGCCGCGACCGCCGTCGCCGCCATCGCCGCGAACGGCCAGTCCGTTCGTGCGGCCGACGAACCCGCCAAGGCCGATGGAGCGGCCAAGGCTGGGGTTCTCCCCACGCGGGTCCTGGGCAAGACGGGCGTCCCCGTCACCATCCTGAATCAAGGCACCTGGCAGAATCCGAGCCTAGACAAGCTCCTGCGATTCTCCTATGCCAATGGCGTCCGGTACTACGACGCGGCCAAGTCCTACGGCTCCGAGCCGGGGATCGCGAAGTGGTTCCAGGCCATGCCCGAGGTCCGGAAGTCGATCTTCCTCGTGACCAAGGACTCCCCCAAGGAGCCCAAGGACATGATCGACATGCTGAACAAGCGGCTCGAAGCCCTCAAGACCGACTACGTCGACCTCTTCTTCGTCCATGCCCTGGGCGATAAGCATGGCCTCGACGACTCGATCAACTTCGCCGCGGGCGACGACATGAAGCGCATCGCCGAGGCGATCCGAAAGTCGGGCAAGGCCAAGTTCATCGGCTTCTCGACCCACAACGCCAAGCGCCCGCAGATCCTCGCGGCGGCCGCCAAGGCGAACATCGTCGACGCCATCATGGTCCAGAACACGGCGTGGCTGGACAAGGACACCGAGCTCAATCGCGCGTTGGACGCCTGGCCACAAGGCGAACATCGGCCTGATCTCGATGAAGCAGATCGCCGGGCCGAACCCCGAGAACTTCCTCAAGGAAGTCCCCCAGAAGGCGCCCGAGCTGGTCGCCAAGGGGCTCACCCCGTACCAGGCCCTGCTCCACGCCATCTGGAGCGATGAGCGGTTCACCACGGTCTGCGTCTCGATGCGCAACACGGACCAGGTCCGTGAGAACGCCGAGGCCGCCCGCAAGTATGAGCCGCTCAAGGCGGCCGAGATCGAGTCGCTCCGGAAGGCGTTCCTCGCGTCGCGCCCGAGCCTCTGCCCCGACTGCGACGGCCGCTGCTCGAAGGCCGCCGGCACCAGGGCGCCGCTCGGCGACCTCACCCGCTTCCTCACCTACAGCGAGCGCCACGGCCTCCGCACCGAAGCCCGCCGCTACTACGCCGAGCTGGACGAGGCCGCCCGCGACTGGTCCGACGCCGATCTGGTCGCCGCCCGCGAAGCCTGCCCCAGCAAGCTCGACTTCGCCACACTCCTCCCCCGCGTCGATCGCCAGCTCTCCTGACGCAAGCGAACGCCGATGCCTAACGCCACGCAGGCCGGGGACCTCCCCGGCCTGCGTCGTTTCCCGAGGCGGATCGCGGTCGACAACATCCGCCATCTGCGATCGCGCCGGGCGATCATCTCCCGATGCCGCCCGGCGACGGACCGGGCTCAAGCCAGTCCCGATTGCCCTCCGGCATAACACTTCGCTGATACCATAAATTTTCCTTGAGTTTGAGATCGGCGTTCGGCATAGTTCTGAATGGCACAGAAGGGTCACGGCCGGCTCACGCCCATGTCAAATCCGTCCCTCGTCTGGCGCTCGGCAAATTCGGCTCGGACTCACATCGCTCCTCGGACAGATCCGCCCCCCTTCCTCGACGCTCGTCGATCCCCGGGCGGATGGTCGACTCGACAAGGTTCAGCGATCCATGGGCAAGAACATCTACGTCGGCAACCTCCCTTACGACACGACCGGCGACGATCTCGTCGAACTGTTCCAGGTTTACGGGACGGTCACGAGCGGCCAGGTGATCATCGACAAGTTCAGCAACCGGAGCCGCGGCTTCGGGTTCGTCGAAATGTCCGACGACACGGAAGCCCAGACCGCCATCGATGCCCTCAACGGCTCCCCCTACGGCGGACGCCCCCTGACGGTCAATGAAGCCCGTCCCCGCGACGAACGCGGCCCGCGCGGCGGCGGCGGCGGGGGCGGGGGCGGATATGGTGGTGGCGGCGGTGGAGAATACGGCGGCGGCGGTGGCCGAGGCGGATATGGCGGCGGTGGCGGAGGTTATGGCGGGGGCGGTGGCGGATATGGTGGTGGAGGCGGCGGAGGTTACGGCGGCGGGGGCGGGGGTCGCGGCGGATACGGTGGTGGCAGCGGGGGGTTACGGCGGCGGTTATGGAGACCGCGGCGGCTACTGAACCGCAGCACCACGGCCCGACCGACCTCCGGCGATTCGGCCCTGGTGGTTTTGTCCCGTTCGCCCCTTGGCGGATCGGGCCACCTCGCCTATAATCAGGAATTACCGACACCGCCTCGGTCGTTTGCGTTTTGCGCGATGGGAGCGGTCGTGAGCCCTCCTCGCGCTGGGGCGAGGGTGAATCAAGGACCCAGGTCATGCGGAGATTCAGGCTGTGGTGAAGCTACGGGTGCGTTCTGGTGAGTCGATTCAGGAAGCCGTCCGTCGGTTCCGGAAGCTCTGCGAGCGGAGCGGGCTTCGGAAGGAAATGCGGCGCAAGGCCTATTACGAGAAACCCAGCGAGCGCCGTCGACGCGAGGAACTGAAGCGACTCCGGAAGGCCCGTCAGGCCGCCCGCGTCTGATCGCTCTGCTCCCGAACCGAACAAAAGAAGGCCCGGCCACTCCATCGAGAGTGGCCGGGCCTTCTGGCTTTCCCGGGCCACGATCCGTTCAGACGTGGACATCCATCGTCCGGCCCAGCACCGACGGATGCATCGCCCGGATCGGATCGACCTCGTCGCGGACGAACGCCACAACCTGCTCCGGCGACCGGCCCACGTACTGCGAGGGATCCAGCACGTTCGCCACGTCGACCTTCGCGAACGCCGGGTCGCCCTTGAGCCGCTCGATCAGGTCGTTCGGCTCCCCCTGCTTGATCCGCGTCGCGGCGGCGATCGAGTGGGTCCGGACCCGCTCGTGCAGATCCTGGCGATCCCCGCCGGCCCGGACCCCGGCCATGAGCAGGTTCTCGGTCGCCATGAACGGCAGCTCCTCGGCGACCCGTTTGGCGATCACCGCCGGGTTGACCGTGAGCCCGGGGACGACGTTGAGGTAGAGCGTCAGCAGGGCATCCACCGAGAGGAACGCCTGCGGCAGCGTCATCCGGCGGACCGCGCTGTCATCGAGCGTCCGCTCCAGCCACTGGGTCGCGGCGGTCTGGGCGGCGGCGGCGGGCAGGGCCATCGCGAACCTCCCGATCGAACACATCCGCTCGGCCCGCATCGGGTTCCGCTTGTACGCCATCGCCGACGACCCGATCTGATCGGCCTCGAACGGCTCGTCCAGCTCGCGTTCGTGGGCGAGCAGCCGGAGGTCCATCCCGAACCGGTGGGCACTCTCGGCGACCCCGGCCAGGACGTTGAGGACCTGGGTGTCGATCTTCCGGGTGTAGGTCTGTCCCGAGACCGGCAGGACCTTCTCGAACCCGAACGCCCGGGCCACCCGGCGGTCCAGCTCCTCGACCTTCGCGTGGTCGCCGTCGAATAGCGACAGGAAGCTCGCCTGCGTCCCGGTCGTCCCCTTCACGCCGAGGAACCCGATCTCCGAGATCCGGCGCTCGATCTCGTGGTAATCGAGCACGAGTTCATAGCACCAGAGGGTCGCCCGCTTGCCCACGGTGACGAGCTGCGCCGGCTGGAAGTGGGTGTAGCCCAGGCAAGGCAGATCCTTCCACCTCGTCGCGAAGGTCGCCAGCGCATCGATCGAGGCGACGAGCAGGTCGCGGACGTAGCGCAGTCCCTCGCGGAGCAGGATGAGGTCGGTGTTGTCGGTGACGTAGCAGCTCGTCGCGCCCAGGTGGATGATCGGCCGGGCCAGGGGCGCGGCGTCGCCGTAGGTGTGGACGTGCGCCATCACGTCGTGCCGGAGCTTCTTCTCGTAGGCCCTGGCGGCGGGGAAGTCGATGTCCTCGACGTGGGCCTTCAGCTCGGAGATCTGGGCGTCGGTGATGTTCAGGCCGAGGGCCTGTTCCGCCTCGGCCAGCGCGACCCAGAGCCGCCGCCATGTCGAGAACTTGCGCTGGGCGGACCACAGGCCCGCCATCTCCTTGCTGGCGTATCGGGTGACGAGCGGATTCTCGTAGACCTGTTCGGAACTCATGCGTGAAGCAATCTTTCGAAAAAGGATGCGATCGTCCCTGACGGGCTCAAAACTGCAAGTTCGTGGATTTCGAACATGCTGTTCGAATCCACTGCTGTTCAGATGCCGCCCAGCACTCGCGCCCGGCCGACCCTCGCGATCGAGAGCATGAACGCGGCGGTTCGCATCGACGTCCCCTTGCGCTGGGCCATGTCGTAGACCTTGTGGAACGACTCGACCATCCGCGTCTCCTCCTCCCGGCGCACCTGGTCGAGGGTCCACCGGAAATGCTGGAGGTTCTGGACCCACTCGAAGTAGCTGACGACCACCCCGCCGGCATTGGCCAGGATGTCCGGAACCACGGGGATCCCGCGCCGCTGGAAGACCTCGTCGGCGTCGGGCCAGGTCGGGCTGTTGGCGGCCTCGACGATCAGGCCAGCCCGGACCTCCTCCGCCAGCGCGGCGTCGAACACGCCGCCGAGCGCGGCCGGGATCAGGACGTCGACCGCCATTGTGAGCAATTGTTCATTACTGATCGCCTCGGCCCCCGCGAAGCCGACGACCTTCCGGTGCTCGGCCATGTGGGCGTCGAGGGCCTTGAGATCGATCCCCTGGGGGTTCGCGATGCCGCCGAAGGCGTCGGAGATGGCGACGATCCTGGCGCCCATGTCGTGCAGGAATCGCGCGGTGAAGCTGCCGACGTTGCCGTATCCCTGGATGGCGAAGGTCGCGCCCTGGAGCGGCCGGTTGAGCTTCAGGAGCATCTCGCGGGTGACGAGGGCGACCCCGAAACCCGTGGCGGCCTCGCGCCCGGCCGAGCCGTGCAGCTCGACGGGTTTGCCCGTGACGCAAGCGGGCTGGAAGCCGTGAAACTTCGAGTATTCGTTGAGGATCCAGGCCATGACCTGGGCGTCGGTGCCGACGTCGGGGGCGGGGATGTCCTTGTCGGGCCCGATGAAGTCGTGGATCTGCTGCACGAACCGGCGGGTCAGGCGTTCGAGCTCGCCCTTGGAGAGCGAGCCGGGGTCGCAGTTGATCCCCCCCTTGCCGCCGCCGTAGGGGATGTCCACCACGGCCGTCTTCCAGGTCATCAGGCTGGCGAGCGAGCGGGCCTCGTCCTGGTCGACATGCGGGTGGTAGCGGAGCCCCCCCTTGAACGGCCCGCGCGACTTGTCGTGCTGGATCCGGTAGCCGATGAAATTGCCGATCTGGCCGGAATCCATCTCGATGGTCAGCTCGACCCGGAGTTCGCGGTCTGGCGTGATCAGCAAGGTGCGCATGTTGTCGGTCAGGTCCATGCGCGCGGCGGCCTGGTCGAAATAGCGGTTCGTGGCCTCGAAGGCTTGCATCTGACAAACGACCCAGGGTTACATTGGGGAGAGCGTGCCCCGGCATGGCGGCGCCCCCGATCGCCACGGCCGTCCCACCGCCCGATCCTAACGGACGCGGTCCGAACCTGACAACGCGAGTCCCCCGCCCGCCCGGGCCGGGCTCGCCACCATCCGAGCGGAATATGCGACCCTGGATGCTCTCCGAGACGAATTACGGCGTCGTGAAGGCCCAGCCCCTGCCCGAGGTCGCCGTGCTGCCGCTCGGGGCCACCGAGCCGCACAACCTCCACCTCCCCTACGGCACCGACACCTACCAGGTCGACGCCATCGGCCGGCAGGCTTGCGAGCGGGCATACGCCGAGGGAGCCAGGGTCGTCCTCCTGCCGGCGATCCCCTACGGCACCGAGACCAACCAGATGGCCTTCCCGCTGGCCATGAACCTCAACCCCTCGACCCTCGCCGGGGTCATCCGCGACCTAGTGGCCTCGCTCGAAACGCACGGCATTCATAAGCTGGTGTTGCTGAATGGGCACGGCGGCAACGACCTGAAATGGCTGCTGCGCGAGATGCACAACACCACGAAGGTCCACCTGTTCCTCTGCAACTGGTATAAGGTGGCGGCCGATCGGTACAAGGAGATCTATGTCGATGCAGGCGACCATGCGGGGGAACTCGAGACCAGCGTGATGCTCTCGATCGAGCCCCACCTCGTCGCCATGGACCAGGCCGACGACGGCGCGATGGCGAAGACGCGTTTCGATGCGGTCAATCGAGGCCATGTCGAGATCACCCGCCCCTGGCACCTCCTGACCACCAACTCGGGCGCGGGCAATCCCCATCCCTCGACCGCCGAGAAGGGGGCCACGACCGTCAAGCTGGTCGTCGAGCGGCTCAGCAGGTTCCTCGTGGACCTGTCGTCCTCGCCCATCGATGAGACCTTCCCCTACTGAATTGGGACCAGGGATCGACGCCCGCCTCCTCCAGAGATGACCGATGTCCGAACTCATCCGAACCGGCCTCCTGCTCGCCCTGCTCCTCGTCGTCGGCTGCGACGGGACGCCGCCGCCCCAGGCCGCCCCGCCGCAGGCGAAACCGGCCCCGAAGTCGTCATCGAGCTATGCGCTCAAGGGCGTCGTGCGGGGCGTGAAGCCGGAATCGAATGAGGTCGTCATCAAGCACGAGGAGATGCCCGGCTTCATGAAGTCGATGACGATGCCGTTCACCGTCCGCAACAAGGACGACCTCGACGGCGTCCATGAAGGGGACGAGGTCGAGGGCAAGTTCGTCGTCACCCGCGAGGGGGACCGCATCGTCGACTCGGAGCTCCGGGACCTGGCCGTCACCAACCCGGCCCCCGCGCCCGAGATGGTCCTCGACATCAAGGACGGTAAGATCTCGTTCCGCGAGAAGGTCGCCAAGCTCAATCCCGGCGAGGCGGTGCCCGACTTCGCCGTGACCACGCTCGAAGGCAAGACGCTGAAACTCGCCGATCTGCGCGGATCGTTCGTCGTCCTGACATTTGTCTACACGCGTTGCCCCCTGCCCCAGTTCTGCCCGGCGATGGACAGGAAGTTTCAGGAGCTGGCCTCGCGGATCGGGTTGATGAAGGATCGCAAGCCTCCGATCCGGCTGCTCTCCGTGAGCTTCGACCCGGAGAACGATACGCCGGAGGCCCTGCGTGCACACGCCGCGCGGGTGGGGGCCAGGCCTCCCGTCTGGACCTACTCGGTGGCCTCGCACGACGAGCTGAAGAAGGTGGCCGAGCGTCTCGGCTTGATGTACGGGCCGACGGGCAAGGAGATCGTGCACAATCTGTCGACGGTGGTGATCGCGCCGGACGGGACGGTCGTGAGGCTGGACGCGGGGAACGGATGGACATCGACCGACCTTCTCGAATCCATACATAAATGGAATCCGTCGAAACCTTGACGCCCAACGGACGCATCGACCGGCTTGACCGGCGATCGCATCTCGGAGCCGATAGCGACGCCGAGACGACGATCCGTTGATCGGTTGAACATCCGGGATTTTGGCGGACGCGTGATCGGCCGAGTCGCCCTTCGACCAACCTCCCTTGATCGGCAGAACGCCGGAATACCCGGGCATTGCCGCATCGCGGTCCGGGTGCCCTGCGACCATCGGCATCCATCGACCGCATCATAACTTCATAAAATTTCACGACTTAGAATCACCGGGATGCGGCGTCGGGCCGAAGATTGGGATGCGACGGGGGCGATCGTCGACCGCCGCCCCGACCGCATTCGTTGGCATCGGAACGCACCCACGACATTTGTCTGATGAAGAAGATTGGGATTCGAACACGAATTCGAGATTCGAAGATGCGCATGCCTACTGTTCTGCTTGTATGCTCCAAGCAACATCGTAAATGATTTTGCCTGCGATGATCACTAGACATGATGCTCGGAATGAATATGATAGATCAACAGGTCAACCAAGGCTGACCTCTCTCTGTGACTGACGCGAGGCGTGAGCCCCTCCTGATTGACTACATAGTCCATTTCGATCCCAGACCATCCGATCGGGCACCGTCCCTTCCGGCTGCCGGAAATGCAGCCGGAGTCCTTCCCTCTTTGGCCCGCGGACAAGGGGACGTCCGTAAGCCAATTCAGGTGATGTCCATGGCCACGAAAGCCGCCCCGAAGACCGCAACCCCGAAGGCCGCAACCCCGAAGGCCCCGAAGGCCAAGGCCGGCAAGGCCGCCGATCAGCGCCTCGCCCAGGCGAAGCGCGCCTCGATCCTCCTCAAGCACGTCAGCGACCCCACCCGCCTCCAGGTCATCCTGATCCTGGCCGATGGCGAGCAGCACGTCGGCGCCCTATGCACCCACCTCAGCCAGAGCCAGCCCGCGGTCAGCCACCACCTCGCCCTGCTCCGCCACGGCGGCATCATCGCCCCGCGCCGCCAGGGCAAGAACAACTTCTACAGCCTCACGAACGACGGCACCAACCTGGCCAGCGTCGTCAAGGGCCTGCTCGCCAGCTGAGCCCCGCCGCGACCGATCCGCCCCGACATTCGAAAACAACGCGAGCCGGCGTCGGTGGCCACCCGACGCCGGCTCACTTCATTTCCCGGGTCGACCGCCGGACGGATCACGGCAGGATGCGGCACCCGATCGCCGTGTTCAGGCCGAGCATGCTCCGCCGGTGGCGTGCCAGCGTATCGCGGTACTGGCGGACGATATCATTATATTCTCGCTGGGCGGTGAGGTAGAAGATCACAGTCAGCTCCCCCCCTCGGAACAGCCGCAGGGTGTCGTCGAGCACGACCTTCGCATCCGGCAGCATCTCCCCCTCGATCCGCTGCACGGCCGCTCGCGTGACCTGATACTCCTTCTCCGCGATCAGCACCTGGGTCGCCACCTGACGCTCCAGCGCGGCCAGTTCGGTCTGCGTCTGCGTCACATTCAGCTTCGCCCGCTGGATGTTCCCCTGGTTGCGGTTGTACAGCGGCAGCGGCACCGTCACGCCGAGCGCCCAGCTCGTCGGGCTCTTCAGGCCCAGCGGTTGGTTATCCTGGAACGTGTAGGGCTGATACAGGACATAAATATCCTGATATCGATTTCGATACGCGAGCGTGACCTCGGCCTCGGCGCGTCGGATCCCGAGCCGATATGCGACGACGTCGGGCCTCGCCCCGAGGGCCATCTGGATGAGTTCCTCGGGCGGCGGGGGCGGCGCGTAGGTGTCCCGCATGCTGCCGCGGAGTTCAAGCCCGTCGATCGAATCGACGGGGATCCCCAGCAGCAGGGCGAGCGTCCGCTTCGACCGCCTCAGCGACTCCTCGGCGTCGGCCACGCCGAGCTGGGCGTTGTCGCGCTGGATCTTCACGCGGCGGACGTCCGCGCTGGTGTTCATGCCTTGCTTCTGCTGATCCTGAGTCGCCTTCAGGACCCCTTCGAGCCCCGAGACGCTGGACTGGCTGAATCGCAGGGTGTCGCGGGCGGAGAGCACGTCGACGTAGGCGGTGTACAGGTTGTCGATCTGCTGCCGGACGGCGTCCTGGTACTGGGCCTCGATCACATGCTTGGCCTGGCTGGCCACCGCCATGCGGGCGAGCCGCTTCCGCGAGACATCCAGCGGGTGCGAGATATTCACATCATACTGGGTCTGGCCGCCGGGCCGCTTGGCGGAGTAGTTGCCGTAGGGGACGAGCTGGGCGTCGGCGTAGAAGATCGGGTTCGCCCGCAGGCTGGCGGTGAGGATGTCGGCCTGGGCCTGGGGAATCTCCAGCGCCTTGGCGCGGAGGTCGATGTTCTCGGCGATCAGTCGGGCGATGGCGTCGTCGAGGGTCAGGCCGTCGGACGGGCCCTCGTCCTCGGGGCCGGTCGGCATCGAGAGGGTGCCGAACAGGGGCGCGGCATTCGGCGTCAGCGGGCGGATCGGCACAATCCCCTGACGGGTGCCGGCCCGTTCCTGGCCCGGGGTTGAGATCGAGGTCGGGACCTTGGGGTTCAGGGTCCCCGCCCCGCCGCTGAGCAAGGAATCCTGCCCGCCGGGTGTCGCACCGAGGTTCCCCCCCCCGGCGCCGGGGGCTAGCCCCAATGCCGATTCGCCGCTCCCCGGCGCCGTGGTCGCGGGAGAGTCGACCGTGGGCGACTGGGCGACGACGGCCGACGACCACCATAGTAGGGCACCCGTCGCGAGTGCCCATCGAGTTCCTGTCCTGGATAGCACCCCATCCTCCTTGCGCGATCGATCCATCCCCGCCTCCTCTGCCCCGGCATCCTGAACGAGGGCGGACGCTCCTTGCGTTATTCCACCCATCGACAAGGGCAATCCCATGGCATGAACCGATTCTCACCCAGACCTCCCAGGCTGTTCAGCACACCCCCGTTATCCAAGGCCCCCACTGAACCCAGCTTCGAGAAAAACGATCTACTCCCGGGATACGGATTCCCTAACCCTAGATCCCTATACGACTTCTGGAGGGGGCGCCCGATGATTCGGTCGCGATCATGCTCGAATCCTATGGCCAGAAAAACCTCGGGTGTAGACCCTATCTCCGCCCCCGGTGGCGGTGTAAGTTCAGGCAGTTGAGACCGATCGACCGGATTCTCGCGGTCGGGCGGGTCTGTCGTCCCAGGCTCCGAGGAGGGTTCCGTACGCCATGCGAAGGTTCGATGATGGCAAGGTTGCGGGCGAGACGGCGGTCTCGCGGCGAGACTTCCTCAAGACGGGCGGCGCCGGGATCGTCGCGGCGGGTTCGTTCGGCTCGATGTCCTATGCGGCGTCAAGGCCCGAGAACTCGGTCATCCTGCTGATGCTGGTGGGCGGACCGAGCCAGCTCGAGACGTTCGACCCCAAGCCCGACGCGCCGGCTGACGTCCGCGGCCCGTTCGGATCGATCGCGACGGCCGTGCCGGGGATCCGGGTCGGGGAGCATCTGCCGGGGATGGCGGCGCGGATGCGCCACGTCAGCCTGATCCGCTCGATGCACCACGACGCCGCCCCGATCCACGAGACCGGCCAGCAGCTCGTGCAGACCGGCCGGCTCTGCCGCCACGAGGGCGAGTATCCCCACTTCGGCGCGGTCGCGTCTCGGATGCTCGGCGGCATGGGACGGCCCTCGCCGTTCGCCCTGCTGCCGGGGCCGATCGGCAACACCGGCGTGATGATCCCCCACGGCCAGGACGCCGGCCCGCTCGGGTCGTCCTGCCAGCCGCTCACCGCCGAGGCCTTGCCCCGCAGGCCGCTCGACCTCGCGAACGAAACGTCCGACATCCGCTCGCGTTACGGCAACACGGCGTTCGGCGACGACTGCCTCCGGGCCCGCCGGCTGGTGGAGTCGGGCGTGCGGGTCGTGACGGTCAACATGTATCAGACCGTGTTCAACCGTGTGAGCTGGGACTGCCACGGCGCGGGCCCGTTCAGCACGCTGGACGACTACGCCCGGACCGTCCTCCCGACCTTCGACCGCGCCTTCTCGGCCCTGATCGACGACCTTGACCGCTCCGGCCGGCTCGGCTCGACCATGGTCATCGCGACCGGCGAGTTCGGACGGACCCCGAAGCTCAACCACTCGGGCGGCCGCGACCACTGGCCGGGGGTCTGGAGCGCGGCGGTGGCGGGCGGTTCGATCGGCAACGGCCGGGTCATCGGCGCCAGCGACGCCACCGCGAGTGCCCCCAAGGACCACCCGGTCCGGCCGGAGGACCTGGTGGCCGCCGCCTACCGGCACCTCGGGATCGATCCGGCCTCGTCGATCCGGCTGCCGTCGGGCGAATCCCTCGCCCTGCTCGACGACCCTCGCGCGGGCCGCATCCTGGCCTGACCCTCGCGTCAATCCGAACTCTCCCGCGCCCCCGGTCTCTTGCAACCGACCGGGGGCCGTTTCCCCTTGCGCGGAGGATCCGAAGATGCAGCGGCGGACGAATCGCCTCCCCGGCTGGGCCATTCGAATTGGCTTTGTTTCCCTGATTTCGATCCTGGCCCCCTCGAAATCGGAGGCCGGCGGACCGGCGATCGAGTCGCGTGCGCCAACCTTCGAGGTGTTCGTCGAGAAAGATGTGCTCATCGCAGTCCGCGACGGAACGAAACTGGCCGCCGATGTGTACCGACCCGCGAAAGGAGGCAAGCCGATCGAAGGCAAGTTCCCGACCCTGCTGACCCGGACACCCTACGGCAAGGGGGACGGCAACCTCGGCGACGGCCGGTACTACGCGGCCCGAGGGTACAACGTCGTCGCCAACGACGTCCGGGGACGATACAAGAGCGAAGGCAAGTGGCGTCTGATCGCCGACGATCCTCAGGACGGCTACGACGTCGTCGAGTGGATCGCCGCGCGGCCGTGGTCGGATGGAAAGGTCGGCACCTTCGGCACCAGCTACGGCGGGGGCACCCAGCACGCCCTCGCCGAGATGAATCCGCCCCACCTGTCGGCGATGGTCCCGGTCGACTCCCTCTCGAACACCGGCGTCGCCGGCATGCGGCACGGCGGGGCGTTCGAGTTGAGGTTCATGAACTGGATCTTCAACATCGGTGCCCCGAACGCGAAGGCCGCCCTCGCCGACCCGGCCCTGAAGGCTGCGCTCGTGGAGAACGGCCGGCGGATCCGCGAGCACGCGGACTCCTTGCCGTTCCGGAAGGGGGACACGCCGCTACGGCGGGTGCCCGAGTACGAGGCCTGGCTCCACGAGGCACTCCAGAGCGGGCCGGAGTCGCCGTTCTGGAAGATCAAGGGGATGTCGGTCGTCGATCATGTGAAGGATTACGCGGACGTCCCCGTCCTGCACATCACCGGCTGGTACGACTCGTGGACCCGGCAGGTCACGATGAACTACGAGGCCCTGTCCGCCGCGAAGCGGTCCCCCCAGCGCCTGATCATCGGCCCCTGGACCCACGGGGCGCAGGGGTCGAATGTCTCGGGCGAGGTCGAGTTCACGACCGACGCCGCCGTCAACCTCCAGGCGCTCCGACTGCGGTTCTACGACCGGGCGATGGCCGGGGCGGAGAACGGGGCAGAGTCCGACCCGAAGGTCTGGCTCTATGTGATGGGCACCGGCGACGACCTCAAGTCGCCCGCCGGCCGTCTCAGACACGGCGGCTCCTGGCGGGCCGAGTCCGAATGGCCCCTCAGGCGGGCGGTGACGAAGGCCCTGTACCTCCACCCCGACGGCATGCTCGGCCCCGAACCCGCCCCGGCCGACGGCGGCGCCACGACGTACACCTTCGACCCGAGCCATCCGGCCCCGACGATCGGCGGCAACATCTCGTCGAACGCCCCCCTGCTTTCCGTCGGGGCCTTCGACCAGCGTCCCCGCGACGACACCCACGCGGCGACCAACCACCTGCCCCTGTCCGAGCGGCCCGACGTCCTGACTTTCCGGACGGAACCATTGAAGGCCGACGTCGAGGTCACGGGCACCGTCCAAGTCCAACTCTGGGTCGCCTCGAACGCGCTGGACACGGACTTCACGGCGAAGCTCGTCGATGAGATCCCGCCGAACCCGGATTACCCCCTGGGGTTCGACCTGAACATCGGCGACTCGATCCTGAGGGCCCGCTACCGGAAGTCGCTCGACCGGCCCGAGCCGCTCATCCCGGGCGTGTTCGAGCCGATCACGATCACGCTCTACCCGACGAGCAACGTCTTCAAGAAGGGGCACCGGATCCGGATCGATGTGTCCAGCAGCAACTATCCGCGCTTCGATGTGAACCCGAACACGGGGGAGCCGCTGGGGACCTCCCGGCGTAAAGTGATCGCCGACAACAGCGTGGCGCACGACGCCGCGAGGCCGTCGCGGGTCGACCTGCCGGTCATCCCGACGGCCCGTTGAGGCGTCTCGCGGGTTCTGGGTCCCTTGACAAACGCTCACGGGCGTGCGACGGTTAATCAAGGTTTTGACAACGCCTGCGCCAAGGTCGCGAGGTCGAAACCGCCCCGCCGGACCCGGTCCGCCCGCCCCCTTTGGCATCGCCGCCCGCCATCGTCCCGCCCCGCCGTCGGCGATGCCGTCGGGCCCTCCCGCCTCGTGGTCGTCCTGAGAGGAGTCCCCCGATGACACGCCGTCCCGCCGCACTCGCGGCCGTGTTGGGCCTCGCCGCCGCCGCGACCGCCCGTGCGGAGGCGCCTCAGCTCACCGAAGTGAGGCCCTACGGAGCCCAGCGCGGCGTGGCCGCCGAACTCTCCGTCCAGGGGAGCCGGCTCGATCCCAGCACCCGGATCATCGCCCCGTTCGGGATCCAGGCGACCGACACCGAGCCCAAGTCGACCCTCTCGGCGCTCCGGAAGTTCAAGATCACCGTCGCCCCTGACACTCCGGTCGGAATCTACCCGATCCGGGTCCGGACCGACGAGGGCCTCTCGAACCCCGTGCTATTCGCCGTCGGCCAGTTGCCGCAGGTCGCCGAGAAGGAAGACAACAGCACCTTCGACTCGGCCCAGCCGGTCCCGGCCAATGTCGTCATCGAGGGTCAATCGGCCGGCAATGATGTCGATTTCTTCCGGTTCCCCGGCAAGAAGGGCCAGAAGCTCCTGGTCGACGCCCAGTGCGCCCGGATCGGCTCCGGCGTCGACCCGACCATCCGCCTGACCACCGCCAGCCGCACCTACATCGCCTCCGCCGACGACTCCCCGGGCCTGGTCACCGACGCCAGGCTCACCGCGACCCTCCCCGAGGACGGCGACTATGTCGTCGAGCTGTCCGACTCCCGCTACCAGGGGGGCGGCCGTCCGATCTATCGCCTCCTTATCGGCGAGGTCCCCACGGCCGAGGAAATTTACCCTCTCGGCGGCCGCGCGGGCGAGGTGCTCGGGATCGAGCTGAGCGGCGGCAATCTCGGCGGGCCGAAGCTCGCCGTGACCTCCCTCAAGGCCGTGCCCGGCATCGGCTGGACCCAGCCGAAACTGACGAGCCTGTCGCTCGGGCTCCCGGGCCCGAATCTCGACCTGGAGTCGATCCCCGGCCTGGTGGTGGGGACCTATCCCGAGCTTCGCGAGTCGTCGGACCCCTCGACCTCCGCCCCGCTCGGCGCGCCCCCGGTCGTGTTCAACGGACGGATCGAGTCGAAGGGGGATGAGGATGAGTTCAAGGTCCGGACCATCCCTGGCGAGAAGCTGAAGATCACCGTCGCGGCCGCCAGCCTTGGCTCCGCCCTCGACGGGGTGCTCCAGGTGAAGAACGCCGCCGGCTCGGTGCTCGCGAACGCCGACGATGTGCCCAACCCGCTCGTGCCAAAGGGCCCCAACAATCAGCCGGCGGCGGTCAACACCCCCGACCCGAGCCTGGTCTTCACCGTCCCGGCGAACACCGGCGAGATCACGCTCACGCTCAAGGATCTCAAGGGCGAGGGGGGAGTCGGCTTCCCCTACCGGATCACCGTCGAACCCGTCACCACGCCCGCCTTCACCCTGACGCTCGGCGAGACCCAGGCGGCGTTGGCCAAGGGGGGCACGGCCGCGATCCCGGTCACCATCGCCCGCGACGGCTACAACGGACCGATCACCCTCTCGGCCGAGAATCTGCCGGCCGGCGTGACCGTCAAGCCGGGGACCGTCAACGACGGCCAGGTCGCGGGCATCGTCACGCTCGAAGCCGCGAGCGACGCCGGCTTCGACATTGCCAGCATCCGCGTCGTCGGCGAGGCCAAGGCAGGGAACGCCGTCCTCAAGGCCGTCGCCGACAAACCGGTCGTCTTCGCCCAGCAGGCCACCCTGCCGACGAAGGTCATCGTCTTCGACTCCCTCGCGCTGGCCGCCACGCCGCCGACGGGGATCAAGGCCGAGGTCCCCGCGTCGGTGGACATTGTCCACGGCTTCGGCAATCCGGTCCCGATCAAGCTGACCCGCGAGAAGGACGTCGACGGGGCCCTGGCGATTGCCGCCGCCCCGCTCCCGGCCGGGGTGACGGTCGCCGCCTCGAACATCGCTGCCAAGGCGAATGAAGGATCAGCGACGGTCAATGTGACCACCGACGTCCCGCTCGGAAAGGCCACCATTGCACTCAACGCCAAGGGGAACCTCAAGGGCAAGGACCGCATGTTCGGCCTCCCGGCCGTGACGATCAACGTCGTCCGCCCGGCGGCCGTCGAACTGGCGGCGGCCAACCTCGAACTCAAGGCCGGTGCGACCGCCGATCTGAAGGGCAAGGTCGTCCGCAAGGCGCCGTTCAAGGATCCGGTCACGATCAAGCTCGACGCCTGCCCGCCGGGGTGAAGGCCGATCCGGTGACCGTTCCCGGCGACAAGGCCGATTTCACGGTCAAGCTCGTCGCCGACGCCAAGGCCGCCGCCGCGACCGCCAGCTCGAAGGTCACGGCCGCGTTCCAGATCAACAAGAAAGACTATCCCACACCCCCCGCCCCGGTGGCGATCAAGGTCACGGCCGCCAAGTGACGGCCACGACCTCCCGACTGGAGATACCGCGTGATCCCTCGACCCGCACTCAATCGGCTGTCTCTCCTCGCGATCGCCATCCTGGCCGCCCTGCCGCTCGGCGCGGACGATCCGAAGCCGAAGGCCAAGCCCGCCGAGAAGCCCAAGGCCGTAGCAAAGCCCGCCGCGAAGCCGGTGGTTGATGGCAAGGGCACGGTCAGCTTCCTCAAGGACGTGGCCCCGCTGCTCGTCCAGAACTGCATCGCCTGCCACAACCCGAGGAAGTCGGAGAGCAAGTACATCATGACCACCTTCGCCCAGCTCGCCAAAGGCGGGCAGCAGGGCGAGGGGATCACGCTCCTCCCCGGCGACCCCGAAGGCAGCTACTTCCTCGAACTGCTCCGGCCCGACGCCAGCCCCCGGATGCCCTGGAAGCAGGATCCGCTAACATCCGACAAGGTTTCCCTGATCGAGAAGTGGATCAAGGAAGGGGCGAAGTACGACGGGGCTAGCCCGACCGAGGACTGGACCGCCGTCCTCCGGCGCAACGCGGTCGTGAAGATCCCCGAAGCCTACCCGATCGCGATGCCGATCACGGCCATCGCCTTCCGGCCGGACGGCTCGGAGGTCGCGGCGTCGGGCTATCATGAGATCACATACTGGAAGACCGCGGACGGCTCGCTCGCGCGGCGAGTCCCCGGCCTGTCCGAGCGGCTCTACGACCTGGCCTACAGCGCCGACGGCAAGTGGCTCGCCACCGCCAGCGGCGACCCCGGCCAGTTCGGCACGGTCAAGCTCTGGGCGGTCGAGGGCAGCGGCGACCTCAAGCCATCCAAGACCCTGCTGGAGAGCAACGACAGCGTCTTCGCCGTGGCCTTCAGCCCGGACGGCAAGCTCCTCGCCGCCGCCGGAGCCGACCGGGCGATCCGGATCTGGGAGATCCCCGCGGGAAAGCAGCTGGCCCTGATCGAGGACCACGCCGACTGGATCTTCGACCTCGCCTTCAGCCCCGACGGCAAGCGGCTCGCCAGCGCCTCGCGCGACAAGACGAGCAAGGTCTTTGATGTGGTCAAGAAAGAATCCCTCGTGACCTTCCCCGGCCACGCCGAGACCGTCTACGCCGTCACGTTCACGCCGGACGGCAAGCAGGTCGCATCGGGTGGCGCGGATAACCAGATCCGTTTCTGGAACCCCGACGACGACGGCAAGCAGGTCCGCAACCTCGGCGGATTCGGCGGCCCCGTGTTCAAGATCGTCAACCACCCCGACGGCAAGCACCTGATCGCCTCGGGCTCGGACAAGACGATCCGGGTCTTCGAGGGGGCGAACCAGAAGCAGGCCATCGGCGGCCACAACGACTGGATCTACACCCTGGCCGTCACCGCCGACGGCAAGACCCTGGCCTCGGGGAGCTGGGACGGCGAGGTCCGGCTCTGGAACTTCGCGGACGGCAAGCCGCTGCGGACGATCCTGGCCGCCCCGGGCTTCAAGCCGAAAACGGCCTCCAGCAAGTAGTCGCAACGGCTCATGTCAACAAACGTCACTTCGCGGGGTCGGCCTGGCCGGCCCCGCTGGCGTTCGAAGGCGCCCTGCGGGCCTGGCGTTCCTTGAGCCTCGACAGGCCGGATTGGACCTCCTGGTCCAGGGGATCGAGCCGGAGGACCAGGTTGAGGAAGGCGATGGCCTCGGCGTCCATGTCGGAGGTCTCGCAGAGCCGGGCCATCTCGACGAGTTCGTCCTTGGTCGCGATGTTCCGGGCGCGGACCTCGGCAAGCCGGCGTTTCAAGGTGTCGTACGCCTGGTTCTTCCGGGTCCATGCCGCGGCCTCGGCTCGCTTGCCCGCCAGGCGGAGAGCGTTCGCCATCCCGATCGCCGTCTCGCGGTTCCCCGGCTCGGCGATGTCCGCGACCTCGAAGAAGTGTGCCGCATCCAGCGGCCGATTCCGGGCCAACGCGGACCGGCCGCGGAGCCGCGCCAGGCGAGGGTGGGACTTCGGCGCCCTCGACAGCCAACCGTCCGCGATGTCCCCCTGCCCTCGATCGAGCGAGATCTGCACACGCTCGGCGAGGGCATCCAGGTCGCCCAACGGCAGGGGTTGGAGCGCCCGATCCGCCGCGTCGAACTCGCCGGACTGTCGGAGGGTGCCGGCCAGGGCGATGCGCGACCAGCGGTCCCCGGGGTCGGCCTCGACGAAGGCCTGGAGATCCTTCCGGGCCTGCCCCTCCTCGCCCAGCCCCGAACGGCTGAGGCACCAGTGTTCCATCAGGCCGAGTGTGAGCGTCGTCGATTCAGCCAGGGCCTCGAACTGGGCGAGCATCGCCGCGCGTCGCTCTTGAGTGCCGTAGAGGAAGATTAATTGTCTATGGATCGCGGGCAACTTTGCCCCGGACCGAATCGCATCAAGGAAGGTGGATTCGGCCTTCGCCGCGAGGCGGAGCCTTAATTCCGCCTGCCCCCGCAGCGCCAGCGCGGTGGCACGCAGCGAGCCGTCCTCGCCGAGATTCCGGAGGTAGGACAGGACGTCCGCGTCGCGGCCCCGGCTGAACGCCACGTTCGCCCGCTCGAACCAGTCCTGTGGTCCGGGCGAGGGGAGCTGCGAGAAAAGACGCTC
This sequence comes from Isosphaeraceae bacterium, assembly GCA_965279195.1. GTDB lineage: Bacteria > Planctomycetota > Planctomycetia > Isosphaerales > Isosphaeraceae > CBDIHP01. The sequence continues at coordinate 10,218 of CBDIHP010000005.1, read as the reverse complement.
GGCCGTCTCCCAGTCCTCCGACCGAATCGCGGCGGTGATGCGATCCCGAAGGGCCTCGCGGGAAGGGGTACTGAGCAGAATCAAGAGCCCGAGCGCCGCCACAGCCCCGCCGACCGCGGCGATCCCAAAGCCAGTCCGGCCCATCGGTGTCCTCCATCGGACGAGGCCGCATTGTCGGAATGAAGAGACCTTGCCCCGGGTCTCATCAACGAGACCCGGGGCAAGGTCGTCAGGACCTCAGGTGTCGAACCGGAGACCGTACGCGTCTCAGTAGGCGTCGGCCGAGATGACCTCGCCGCCGTTGCGGGTCGAGAGGGCCTGGTAGACCGGCATGCGGGTACCGACGGCGATGGCATAAATGCCGCCGCGGGTGTCCGGGGTGCGGGTCACGCCGGTCGGCTTGCCGGTGGCGTTCTGGATCTGCCAGGTGTCGATCGAATCCTTGAGGAACCGGACCGAGCCGTCCATCATGGCGAAGTTGCATCCGCCGGGGTGGTAGCTGGAGGCCGCGCCGACATAGGCATTGGCACCGCCGTCGAGGGTGACGTTGGACGGGGCACGATTGAACGGATTCATCGGGAAGAACGTGGTGAACATGGTATCACCATAGTTGCCCGAGGTCCACCAGTGCCAGTCGTTGCGATAGCTCGCGTCGAGCTTGCCGTGGGCCCGCTCGCTGAACGCCATGGTATTGCTGGTGCCGTCGGTGATGGCTGCGATGGTGGTGGCGCTGAAGGCGTAGGTCACGCCGTTGTGCTGGGTGACGGCCGGGTTGCTGGGCCAGGCGCTGAGCGAGGTGCCGCTCGGCGCGAACGAGAACCAGGTGCCCGAGCTGGCGGCGTACGAGCTGTACCGCATCGGCAGGGCGACGGGGTCGAGGGCCGCGCCATCGGCCACCGAGTAGAGCTTGGGGGTCTCGATCAGCGGGTCGCTGGGGCACCACAGGGTCTTGACCGCCCACGACGAGACGGTCGTGTTGTCGGCCACATACATGTTCAGATTATAGTTGACGGCGTTGAAGAGGGCGGTCTGCTCCATGTACTGCATCAGCGGGATGAGGTTGCTGCCCGAGGTCCAGAACGCGTTGTTGCGGTCGGCCTGGAAGAAGATGCCCATCGGCATCGCGTTCTGGGCCGAGAGGTAGTTGTGAACGGCGAGGCCCATCTGCTTGAGGTTGTTCACGCACTGGGCGCGTCGTGCGGCCTCGCGGGCCGACTGTACGGCCGGGAGGAGGAGGGCGATCAGGACCGCGATGATCGCGATCACGACGAGCAGCTCGATCAGGGTGAACCCGCGAGCCCGGCGACGGAGAACTGGCTGCATGGAAATGCCCCCACGAAGGATAAGAAAAGGACGATGCGATCAGAACAGGACGGAAAGGCGGTCAAGCCCGCGACCGTCGGGCCCACTCACTTCTTCTTGGTCGACTTGGCCGTCAAAGGCTCTTTGCTGGCCTTCGGGCCGGACAGGCCCTTACCGCCCTCGGACGGCGCCGAGGAGGCCGCGGGGGCCGGTTCGTCACCGCCGCAGCCGACGAGTTGGGAGCCGAGGACTACGAGCAGGGCTGTCGACAAGATCTGCAGGGATGACTTCGCAGTCCGAGACGTGAACATGAATCAATCTCTCTTGCAGGGACCGGGGACGCGACGTGACATCCCGTCACTCGAAATGACGAATCCATCGACCACGCGGAGCGCGATCCACCGACGCCTCGGGTACGAGGCGGTGAAGCCGGGCGGATTGGGGAAGATGACGGACACGTACGGACACGGGGGCCCACCAGCCGGCTTGGCCCTGGAATCGGTGCGTGTTAAAGACGAGTGACGGAGGCAGAACTCGGAGACCGAGACCACAAGCCCATCGAGACGGGGAGAATGAGTCTCAATAAGCCAGAGGTGGGAGGTGAACGGTGAGGATGAGTTCTCCGATCAGGCAAGATCGGGACCCACCACCGTCCGGGGCTGGTTCATTTTGGTTAGTTCATCGGCGATTTCAAGGCGGTAACGAAGAAATTGCTCCGTCATATCTCCGAAAGATTTCGTGATCACCGAACCATCCTGAACCCCAGACGAGTCTCCGGCTCGACCCGAGGTCTATGCCTGTCCCGCCCCGGAACCGCGGCGAGATTCCCTTTGCGCCGCTGTAAAGTCCCGGAAACTCCGCGGATCGAGAAAGGCGATTGATTCGATCGCATCCAAATCGCATGAACAAACCTACGTTACTGATCATTCACGAAGGGATCCCCTCAGATCGCGCCAACCCGCAAAAGCGACCCCTGCCAGACCAACGTCCTGCGTGTTGTTTTTTTTCAACAATGGGAAACAAGGCCGCCCAAATTGCGGGCAGGCCTGCTTGAAATCTCGCCAGCACTCACGGCAACCAAAATATGCGGACCAAGGCGGGACGTCACCTGGCGGGGAAGGTTGGAACAGCGGAACCAGGTGTCCGATCTGAACACGCTTGCATCGAGGGGAGGGTTCGGGAACACTCGTGCCGGAACTGTCGCGCCGGGGTCGGCGAACCCCGGGCGGCCAGCACCGCCTCACCGGAGCCCCTCTAATGCGAGATTGCCATCGCCGGACCTTCCTCGGAGTCGTCGGATTCGCGGCGTTGAGCCCCCGGGTCCTCGCCGGGCCGAGCACGCCCCCCAGCGACCGACTGCGCCTGGGGATCATCGGCTTGCGGACGCGAGGGACGGACCTGGCGAAGGCCTTCGTCAAGAACAAGCAGGTCGAGATCGTCGCGCTCAGCGACATCGATGACTCCATGTTCGAGAAGGCTACCAAGGTGGTCACGGACGCGGGCCATAAGGCGCCGCGGATCGAGAAGGATTTCCGGAAACTCCTCGACGACAAGTCGATCGACGCCGTCGCCGTGTCCAGCCCCGACCACTGGCACGCCCTGATGTGCGTCATGGCCTGCCAGGCCGGCAAGGACGTCTACACCGAGAAGCCGGTCAGCCACAACGTCGTCGAGGGCCGGCGGATGGTCGAGGCCGCCCGGAGGTACAAACGGGTCGTCCAGGCCGGCACCCAGCGCCGGAGCGCGCCCCACATCCAGGAGGCGATCGCCCACCTGCATTCGGGCGCCCTGGGGAAGGTCGGGATGGCCCGGGCGTGGATCCACCAGAAGCGGGTCAACATCGGCCGGGGCAAGCCGGGGCCCGTCCCGAAGGGTGTCGATTACGACATGTGGCAGGGCCCCGCCCCCGACCGGCCGTTCATGGCCAACCGGTTCCACTACAACTGGCACTGGTTCTGGAACTGGGGGACAGGTGAACTCGGCAACAACGGGATCCACGGGCTCGACATCGCGCGCTGGGGCCTGAACGCCGACGCCCCGCTCACCGTGGCCTCCGGCGGCGGCAAGTACTTCTTCGACGACGACCAGGAGGTGCCCGACACCCAGGTCGTCTCCTGGGAGTTCCCGAACGCGCTCCTGGTCTGGGAACACCGCATGTGGACCACCCACGGCCAGGAGAACACGGGCTTCGGGATCGCCTTCGACGGCGAGAAGGGCACGCTGATCATCGACGAGAAGGGCTGGCGGGTCGTCGACGGCGAAGACAAGGCGAGCGGCAAGCCGACCGACCCGATGAGGCCCCACATCCAGAACTTCGTGGACTGCGTCCAGTCGCGCAAGGCACCCAACGCCGAGATCGAGATCGGGCACCTGAGCACCCGCCTCTGCCACCTCGGCAACATCGCCCAGCGCACAGGGCGGAAGTTGACCTTCCAGGCTCCGACCGAAACCTTCAAGGACGACAAGGCCGCCGACGCCCTGCTCTCGCGCGAGTACTCATCGCGGTTCGAGATGCCCTCGCAGGTGTGAGCACGGTCCTGAAATGCGCCGGATGCTGGGATGCCGATCGGTCCGGGATGTTGTACCCTGGGAGGCCGCGACGCCCGCCCCGACCCACCGACTACGCCCGCCGAAGAGCCCCACCACGATGCGCATCAGCCCCGTCGGCCTGACCCTCGACCAGCTCGACTCTCCCGCCCTTCTCCTCGACATGGACGCCTTCGAGCACAACGCCTCGAAGATGGCGCAGCACCTGGCCGAGCGGAACGTCCAGTGGCGTCCCCACGCCAAGGCCTTCAAGTGCCCGGCCATCGCCCACCGCCTGAAGCGGTTCGGGGCGATCGGCGTGACGGTCGCGAAGGTCTCCGAGGCCGAGGTCATGGCCGCCGGCGGGGTCGACGACATCCTGATCGCCAACCTCGTCGTCGGCCCACTCAAGGCCGCCCGGCTCGCCGGCCTCCAGCGCCTGGCGAATGTGAAGGCGACCGTCGAGCACCGCGACCACATCGCCCCCCTCGGCGAGGCCGCCCGTAAGCTCGGCGTGGAAATCGGACTCCTCGTCGACGTCGACCTCGGCATGCATCGGACTGGCGTCGCAAGCCCGGAGATCGCCGTGGCCCTGGCGCGCGAAATCCACGAGACCCCCGGCCTTCGTCTCGACGGGGTCATGGGTTACGAGGGCCATACCCTCATGATCGAGGATCCCGCCGAGAAGCGAGCGGCCATCGGCCGGGCCCTGGGAATCCTGATCGAGGCGAGGGACGCCATCAAGGCGGCCGGGCTCCCCTGCCCGATCGTCTCGGCCGGCGGGACCGGCTCCTACCAGTTCTCCGCCGACGTCCCGGGCCTGACCGAAATCCAGGCGGGCGGTGGTATCTTCGCCTGCCGGTACTATACAGAAGCATGCCGGGTCGGCGGACATCGGCCCGCCCTGACCATCCTGGCCACGGTCGTCAGCCGCCCGGTTCCTAACCGGATCGTCCTCGACATCGGCCAGAAGTCGATCAGCGCATATCGCCAGGACCCCACAATCGCCGAGGTCCCCGGCGCGAGGCTGATCGGCCTCTCCGCCGAGCACGCCAACTACGAGATTCCCCCCGACTCCGCCATTCAGATTGGTGCAAAGGTCATGGTCACGCCGGGTTACTCCGACTTCACCTTCGTCCTCCACGATCGCGTCCTGGGCCACCGCGGCGGCATCGTCGAGTCGACCTGGGAATTGCTTGGGCGCGGGATGCTCCAGTGACGGATTTCGCGACCGCCGCCCCTTGACCAAGCATGCATGCACTCTACCATTCTTCGTGTGTGGGGAATGGTAGGAATTGCCCTCGCCGAGGAGCGGCGTTTGCGATAGGTTCCGGTCGTGGGACGGGCGGACAGGTGCGTCACGCCGGCCGGCGCCTTGCGTTAGGAGTCCATGGGGCTGGCGAGGTGGCCGGCCCACTCCTGGGAGGTCGTCAGAGTTGAACCGAGACGGTTCCAAGAAACGGCAGAGGGCCTACCGGCCGGCCATTGAGGCTCTGGAGACGCTCAATCTACTGAGCGTTGCTCCGTCGCTTCCCCTCGCGCTCCCCGTGGAGCAAGGGAACTGGCCCGGCGCCCCCGCGTTCGAACCGGCCTCGATCGACCGGGTCGCCTGGGACGCCGCGCTCGAGGACACCTCGGTCGATGCGCTGTTCGGCCCGGTGTCGCTGGGCATCCGGACGGCCCCGGACTCCGAGTCGATCGCCTCGGGCCTCGACCAGCTCCAACGCTACCTGAGCCGGGCCTGGTACCGGGCGGGGATCTCCCCCCAGCAGCACGACGATTGCACCCAGGCCGTGTTCGCGACCCTGCTCCAGAACCTCGGCCGCGACCGGTTCGACCTGCTCGCCGGCGAGGTCGGCCAGTCCGGGATCCGCGAGGTCCTGAGCCGCGAGACCGCCGAGGGCCCGGATTTCTTCCGCGCCATCGACACGGTCAAGAAGCGGGCCCAGCGCGAGAAGACCTACCAGCCGCTCGACACCATCGACGTCGCGGCCGACTCGAACAACTCGACCGACTCGTGGCGCGGGGCACTGGAAGAAGCCATCACCCAGTCGCTGAACGCCCGCGAAGCCGCCCTGGTCTACGCCACCCTGAAGGGCGAGACCCCGGCCGAGATCGCGCAGCAGTGGGGCGTCGCCCCCAAGACCGTCAGCAACGAGAAGACCCGCGTGCTCCAGAAGCTCCGCGACGCCCTCCTGACGGAACTGCTCGACTGACCCGGGGTGCTCCGTCCGGCTGCCGCCTCCCCCGAGGATGATGGAGTGCGGCACGTCCGGATCACGCATTCCTTGGAATGCCCCCTTCTGGAAAGCGGCAGCCGGACTGCCGCATTCCGAGAAGAGTTATTTCCCGGGCTTGGGCTCGGGGGCTTTCGGCGTCTCGTCCTGCTTCTTGTCGGCCTCGGCGGGGGACGATGGGGTCTCCTCGACGCCGTGCTCCAGCTCGCGCTTGCCGAAGATCTGGTCGAAGTTGGGGAAGCCGTACTTGCGAATGATCGGGCCGCTCATCGAGTTCCGCTCCGGACGTTTTGGCGTGGCAACCACCCTATTTTGAATCCGAGGGCGGTGCGTCGTCAACGACCCGCGTGGGCCGCGCGGTATGATTCTCACGCGTCGCGTGCCCCATTCCCAGACCTCCGGCCCTTCCCTTGAGATACCTCGACTGGACCTACCCCGACCTCGCCTCGAACCTCGCCCTCGACGAGGCGCTGCTCGTCCGGGCGGATGAATCCGGCTCAGGTCCGATCCTGCGGTTCTGGGAGCTGGACCACGAGGCGGTGGTCCTCGGGGCGTCATGTAAGCTGTTGGAAAATCTCCAGATCGAGCGTTGCGTGGCGGACGGCGTCTCGGTCGGGCGGCGATCGAGCGGCGGCGGGACCGTGTTGATCGGCCCGGGGGCGCTGAACTTCACGGTGGTCCTGCCGGTCGATTTCGACCCGGCATTGAAGGCGGTGGACACCGCCCAGGCGTTCGTGCTCGGGCGGGTTGCCGAGGAGCTGGCGAAGTCTGTGGAGGGGGTCGTCCTCCGGGGGTCAGGCGACTTGACGCGCGGCGGTCGGAAGTTTTCCGGCAGCGCCCAGCGCAGGCTGCGGCAGTCGGTGATGATCCACGCGACGATCCTCAGGGATTTCCCACTCGACCGGATCGGTGAATTGCTGCGGATGCCCCCCCGCCAGCCCGCGTACCGCGAGGGCCGACCTCATTCGGACTTCCTGACCAACCTGGGAATCGGGAATGCCGAACTGAAGACGGCGATCCGACGCGCCTGGGCATCGGACGACCCGATCGCGCCCGGGATTGCCATCCCCGAGGGGCTGGTCGGGGAGCTTTGCCTGGAAAAATTTTCCAACCCCACTTGGATCAATCGGCTGTAGCCGTATGCTTAGAGGGTTACCCACTCGCGGATGATTGGACTCTCGGGGCGCGGCGATTGCCACGGTTGGCCTTCGCGCCCCGGAACGAGACGATCGCCCCGCCGGGATCTCTCTCCATTTCCGGGCGGAAAAACGGCATTCGATCGGGGTTTGGGCGGTCTGGGTTTTTGGTTATGCTGAACCCGTCGCCCACATCACGCGTGTGGACTCACAAGACACGACTGAGTCGTATCGCCATCATGGCTTAGGGCCGATTTGCAACGCAGCACGGCCCGAACGGGGTCTCTTACCCATGAATCGCTCGACGGTCGCGAACCGGTGGAATCTCGAGCTGATTGACGACTTCTATCAGCGCTGGCAGGACGATCCCGACTCGGTCGACGCGACCTGGCAGGCGTTCTTCGAGGGTTACCAGCTCGCGCAGCAAGGCGTCGCCCCCAGCGGGCAGGGGGTCAGCGGGGAGGCCAGCGAGGCCCAGGCGGCCGTCACCCGGCTGATCACCAGCTACCGGGAGATCGGCCACTACCTCGCCGACCTCGACCCGCTCGGCATGGCCTGCCGCACCGAGTCCCGGGAACTCCTGGAACTCTCCGCCTTCGGGCTCGCCGACTCCGACCTCGACCGCACCTTCCACACCCGCCTCACCGATCCCCCCCTCGCCACCCTCAAGGACCTCGTCGGGATCCTCCAGCAGACCTACTGCGGGACGATCGGCGTCGAGTACATGCACATCCGGAACATCCCGATCCGGAAGTGGCTCCAGGACCGCATGGAGCCCGCTCGCAACACGCCGGCCTTCGACGCCCGGACCAAGAAGCGAATCCTCTGGAAGCTCAGCCAGGCCGAACTCCTCGAAGCGTTCCTCCACCGCAGCTACGTCGGCCAGAAGCGGTTCTCGCTCGAAGGCGGCGAGTCGCTCATCCCGCTCCTCGACGCCATCGTCGAGCGGTCGACGACCTACGGCATGCGCGAGATCGTGTTCGGCATGGCCCACCGCGGCCGCCTGAACGTCCTCGCCCACACGCTGAACAAGCCCTATGAGCTGATCTTCAGCGAGTTCGAGGGGAGCTTCACCGAGGACGTCGGCGACGGCGACGTGAAGTACCACCTCGGCTACTCGGGCGAGCACATGACGGCCGACGGCAAGTCGGTCCACGTCACCCTCACGCCCAACCCCAGCCACCTCGAAGCCGTCAACCCGGTCGTCGAGGGCCGCGTCCGTTCCAAGCAGAACCGGGCCAACGACCCCGAGGGCAAGATCGGCCTGCCGGTCCTGATCCACGGCGACGCCGCGTTCGCCGGCCAGGGCCTCGTGGCCGAGACGCTCTGCCTGTCGCAGCTCCCCGGCTACCGCACGGGCGGGACCGTCCACGTCGTCGCGAATAACCAGATCGGATTCACGACCAACCCGGGCGACAGCCGCTCGACCAAGTACTGCACCGACGTGGCCAAGATGATCGAGGCACCGATCTTCCACGTCAACGCCGACGACCCCGAGGCCGTCGTCTACGTCGCCGAGTTGGCCCTCGACTTCCGCCAGACCTTCGGGCGCGACGTCGTCATCGACATGGTCTGCTACCGCAAGTACGGCCACAACGAGGCCGACGAGCCGGCGTTCACCCAGCCGGTGATGTACCAGAACATCCGGTCTCGCAAGAGCATCCGCGAGAAGTACATCGAGAAGCTGATCGCCTCCGGCGAGCTGACCCAGGCCGAGGCCGACACGGTCACCGAGACCCTCAACGACCGCCTGCAGTCGGCCTACGACCACGTCCACAACCACCCGGACGCGGCCCGCAGCCACAGGAACCGCCGCGGGTTCGCCGCGCACTGGACCGGCCTCACCAAGCGGTATTCCCACGACCCCGTCCCCACCGGCGTCTCCTACGAGACGCTGAAGAAGATCACCGAGGTGACGTCGAAGGCCCCCGAGGGCTTCGAGATCAACCCGAAGATCGGCCGGAACATCCAGGCCCGCATCGGCACGATGGCCGAGAAGGGCAACGTCGACTGGGCCTTCGGCGAGATGCTCGCCTTCGGCACGCTCCTGCTCGAAGGCCACGCCGTCCGCGTCAGCGGGCAGGATTCCAGGCGCGGCACGTTCAGCCACCGGCACTCGACCCTGTTCGACCCCCGGACCGGCTCCGAGCACGTCCCGCTCAACCACCTGGCCGAGGGGCAGGCCCCGTTCCTGGCGATCGACAGCCTGCTCTCCGAGGCCGCCGTCCTCGGGTTCGAGTACGGCTACTCGCTCGACGACCCCAAAAGCCTGGTGATCTGGGAGGCCCAGTTCGGCGACTTCGCCAACGGCGCCCAGGTGATCATCGACCAGTTCATCACCTCGGCCGAGACCAAGTGGGGCCGGTCGAGCGGCCTGGTCCTGCTCCTGCCACACGGCTACGAGGGCCAGGGGCCCGAGCACTCCTCGGCGCGGCTCGAACGCTACCTCCAGGCCTGCGCGGAGGACAATGTCCAGGTGGCCTACCCGACCACCCCGGCCCAGTTCTTCCACATGCTCCGCCGCCAGCTCCACAGGGACTTCCGCAAGCCCCTGATCGTGATGACCCCGAAGAGCCTGCTCCGCCACAAGATGGCGGTCTCGCCGGTGGAGTCGCTCGTGAACGGGCACTTCCAGGAGGTAATCGACGACGCGACGACCGCCCCGGAGAAGGTGAAGCGGGTGGTGCTCTGCTCCGGCAAGGTCTACTACGACCTCCTGGCCAGGCGCGAGGAGGAGGAGAAGTCCGCCGAAGTGGCGATCCTCCGGCTCGAACAGTTCTACCCCTGGCCCGCCGAGGCCTTGAAAGCGGCCCTGGCCCGCTACAAGAACGCGAATCTCTTCGTCTGGGCCCAGGAAGAGTCGCATAATATGGGCGGCTGGTCGTTCGTGGAGCCTCGGCTCCTGGAGCTGACCGGGGAGTCGTTCAAGTACGCCGGTCGCGACCCCAGCGCCAGCCCGGCCACCGGCTCGCACCACATCCACGGCCACGAGCAATCCGAGCTCGTCGAGGCCGCGA
>CBDIHP010000004.1:0-11096 GCA_965279195.1 Isosphaeraceae bacterium | reverse complement strand
CAATCGCCCGATCCCGGTGCGGATGCCGCGAGGACGCGGCCACCACACCCTACATATCCACGCCAAATTTTATTCGCGAATCCGAATGAATTCCCTCCCGTCGGTACGGCGGTTGCCGCTCCGGGTTCCCCGGGCCGGGACGCCGCACCTTCGCGGCCGCCCCGGCGGAACGGATCAAGGGGAGAACATCATGAGCATCCGCAACATCATCCGGGGCACGCTCGCCTGCGCGGGCCTGTCGCTGGCCGTCGCCGCCTTCCCCGCGCTGCAACGGCGCCACCGACCGCAACAACGGCACGGGGACGGGCGTCGGCAGGGGCAACCTCGGGCACCGCCGGCGTCGGCAGCGGCACGGGCACCGCCGGGTCGGACCACGGCGGAGGCCCGTCCTCCACCAACACCGGCGGCTCGGCCACCAGCGCGTCGGGCATGCCCGGCATGTCCGGCTCGGGCGCCGGCACCTCGGGCGCGTCCGGCTCCAGCTCCGGCACCTCGGGCGCGTCCGGCTCGGGCGCCGGCACCTCCGGCAGTTCGAGCACCAGCCCGTCGGGCGCCTCCGGCAGCCCGGGCGGATCGACCGGCACCACCGGCGGCACCGGCGCGGGCAGCCCCGGCGCCACCAACAGCGAAACCGGCAAAGGCGGCAGCGCCCCGAAGTGAGCCCCGGGCCGGCGGGCATCACGCCCGGCGATCGACTCGAGGTTGCCCGCGGGGTTCCGCCCTCGGGAACCTCGGCCCCGCCCGAGCGAGCCGCCCGATGAGGGCCCGCCGGGAAACCTGCCACGGGATCGGGGCCAAGGCAAGTGAGAATCCGTCAAATTCTCACAAGTCAAACCATGACGCACCGTCCGGATCGAATCCGGTCCGCGGCGGCCGGACCGCAGCGCTCCAGAAGGGGCGCGACCTCGCGGCCGCGCCCCCGTCGCCGGACGATCAATAGGCGTCGGCCGAGATGACCTCGTTGCCCTTGGCGGAGGCCAGGGCCATGTACGTGATCTGACTCACCGAGCTCTTGATGAATCGGACCGAGCCGTCGCAGAGGCCGGCGTTGACGCCGCCGGGGTGGCGGCTCCGCAGCGCGAGCTGCACGCCCGTGCCGTTGGGCACCGCCGTCCCCGGCGCGCAGGGCGGGTTCTGGCCCGAGGGGGTCACGCAGTAGCCGGACGACTGCATCATGTCCGGCTTCGAGGTGTTCGGCGTCAGGAAGCCGGTGAACGACGCGCTGTACGCCCACCACGAGAACCCGCGGAGGTCGAACGACGCGCTGTAGATCCCGCCCGTGCCCGAGCCCACGAGGATCTCGCCGGTCATCAGCGTGTTGCTGGTGCCGTCGGGGATCCCGGCGAAGCTCACGCAGCCCGACACCGCGCCCTGGAGCGAGCCGGCGGAGATGTCCCGAAAGCGGCGAGCCGATGTCGCCGAACGGCGGCGCCGGCGAACGGGTAGACGATCCCCGCCAGGGTGATCGGCTGCTGCTGGGTGGTGGTGTTGCCGAAGTTCACCACGTAGTTCTGCGAGGTCGTCGAGAACTTGGTCGTGCCGATCGTCGGGCCGATCCCGGTCAGGCTCGTGTTGGAGCCGTCGCTGGGGCAGTAGAACGCACTCACGCGCGTGGACGTGACCGTGGCGTTGCAGACGCCCGCGTACCGCAGGTCGGCGTCCGAAATACCCGGGCAGGCCCGAGTTGTTGCCCATCGTGTTGTACGCGTTGAACAGCGACTGCTGCTCGGTGTAGGGCAGCACGAACACCAGCCAGGTGCCCCAGCAGCAGCCCTTCATGCCCGGCGGCAGGGAGTTGTGCGTGGTGTGATAATTGTGCATCGCCAGCCCGAGCTGCTTCAGGTTGTTGGTGCACTGGGCCCGACGCGCGGCCTCGCGGGCCGCCTGCACGGCCGGCAGGAGCAGGGCGATGAGGACGGCGATGATCGCGATCACCACCAGGAGCTCGATCAGGGTGAATCCTCGGCGCATTTTCATAACAAGATAACTCCGATGAAATGAGGCTTGGCCGGAGAGGATTGCGTTCGGTCCGTCGCGGGGGCGGCCCGCCTGGGGCGCCCGGCCCGGGTCACTTGGACTCGAGCTTGTAGTCGAGCGTGTTCGACTGGCCCGCCTTCACCTCGGCGGTCAGCGTGCTCTTGGTGTTGTACTTGTCGGGCATCGTCTCCTTGGCCATCGGCGCCGAGCCCGGGGCCTCGCCCGCCGGGGCGGGGCCGCCGGCCGACGAGATCGCCACCCTGTACTTGCCCGCCACCAGCCCCTGGGCCTTCGGGATCGAGTACGAGCCGTTCGAGATCGGCGCACCGCCCCCCTGGGGCGCACCCGGGCCGTCCGGCAGGAACGTGATCGCCCCCGACGGCAAGGGCTTGCCGTCCAGGGTCACCGCCCCGCTCACCGCCTCGCGCGCCAGGCTGTCGCCCGACTCGCCGCAGCCCGCCGCCAGCGCGGCCCCCGACAACGCCATCGCCAGCGTCAGGGCGCGGCCCACGCCCCCGCGGCTCGCCTGCAGTCGCATTCGCATCGTGTTCGGTCTCCGTTCGGTCCGGACGCGTCTCCCCGACGCGGCCCCGGCGGGCCCCCCATGGCGCCCGGCCACCCCCCCACAAACCGCGGGGCGTCGCCGGACGCGGCCCGCCTCGCCATCGGATCAATGGCATAAAAAGGCTGTAACACGTCAGGGCGGGCGTACCCCCCTCGCGTCGCTCCCGATCGCGTGAGGATCCGCCCGCCTGCGCCATGTTTGCTTCAAATCCCGATGGATGCAACGGATTTCCAACGACTCGGCGACCACAATCCCCAGTTTTTTCCGATTCTCCCGGTCGCGACCGGCTGAATGTTGCCGCAATGTTTAGCATTCCTGCCAAAGAGTCCGGCAAAACAAGATCGCCGGTTGCATATATTCCCAATCGCCCCCCGGATCCCGACCGCGCGGCTGATGCCTGGAAACCCGGCGGCCGGCCCGGTAGCCTGGACTCCCACCCAATCCCACAGGTCCGAGCCCCGCCATGCCGACCCCAACCGCAACCCGACGCGCCTTCCTGGAACAGTCCGGCAACGGCCTCGGCGGCCTGGCCCTCGCCTACCTCCTGGGCCGCGAATCCGCCACCGCCGCCGAGGCCCGCTCGCAGTCCGTCCGGGGCGGCATCCACCACCCGGCCAGGGCGAAACGGGTCGTGCAACTGTTCATGTCGGGCGCGGCCAGCCAGGTCGACACATTCGATTACAAGCCCGAGCTGATCCGACGCCACGGCCAGAAGTTCGACCCCGGCGGCAAGGTCGAGCTCTTCCAGAGCACCCCGGGCGCCTGCATGAAGAGCCCCTGGGCCTGGAAGCAGCACGGCGACTGCGGCAAGTGGATGAGCGACCTCGTCCCCCACCTCGCCGGCTGCGTCGACGACATCGCCTTCCTCCCCTCCATGGTCTCCAAGTCCAACGTCCACGGCCCCGCCACCTTCCTCCAGACCACCGGGTTCGTCACCCCCGGGTTCCCCAGCGCCGGCTCCTGGGTCTCCTACGCGCTCGGGAGTGAAAATGAGAACCTGCCCACATTCGTCGTCCTGCCCGACTCCCGCGGATTCCCCCCCAACGGCCCCGCCAACTGGGGCGCCGGGTTCCTGCCGGCGGCCCACCAGGGCACCATGGTCAAGGCGTCCTCCGCCGTCCCCATCTTCGATTTGTATCCCCCCGAAAATGCTCATATCAGCGCCGACTCCGAACGCGACGGACTCGCCCTCCTGAAATCCCTCAACGCCGAGCACCGCAAGGGGCGCGAGGGAGACACCCGCCTCGACGCCCGCATCGCCTCCTACGAACTCGCCGCCCGCCTCCAGCTCTCCGCCCCCGAGGCCCTCGACCTCTCCCGCGAATCCCCCGCCACCCGCAACCTCTACGGCCTCGACGACCCGACCACGTCCGACTTCGGCCGCAATTGCCTGGTCGCCCGACGCCTGCTGGAGCGAGGCGTCCGCTTCCTCCAGGTCTGGAGCGGCGCCGACAACGGCTTCCCCAGGCGCAACTGGGACTCGCACGAGGACCTCGCCCGCGACCACGCCGTGATGGGCCGGAGCATGGACCGGCCCGCCGCCGCCCTGATCCGAGATCTGAAGGCGCGTGGACTCCTGGATGAGACCGTGATCCTCTGGACCACCGAGTTCGGCCGGATGCCCTGCAGCCAGGGGGGCAAGGGCCGCGACCACAACCCCTTCACCTTCACCAGCTGGCTCGCCGGCGGCGGCATCAAGGGGGGCACGACCTTCGGCGCCAGCGACGAATGGTCCTACAAGGCCCTCGAAAACCCCACCAGCAACTACGACGTCCACGCCACCATCCTCCACCTCCTCGGCATCGACCACACCCGCCTCACCTTCCGCAACAACGGCATCGACCGCCGCCTCACCGACGTCCACGGCCGTGTCATCAAAGACATCATCACCTCCTGATCTCCCAGACGCCCGGAGTGCAGAAGCTCGCTCCCGCGCGCCACGCCCGCCAGCGATCGGGTTGGCCCCAACATCCGCCGAACCGCCTCACCCCGGCCGCGGCCGATCCCCCGCTCCGCGAACGTATCCAGGAGATCCTCGGCATGACGCCCCCACCCCGCCACCGCCGCGCCCTGATCCGCCCTCTCATCTTGCTGGTACTCGCCGCCCCCGCCGCCCTGCTCGCTTCCGCCGCCGAGTTGCCGCCGCAGGCCCCGACACCCCGCCCCGCGAAGCGCGTCCCACCCAACCCGCCGATGATTGCGATGGAAGGCATCCGGATCGAAACCGATGTCGACAAGTTGAACCTCGTCACAACCGCTGGGCGTACCAGCGTGAAGCTCGACGACGGCAAGTTCGCCGTGATCATGATCCCGATCGACCTGCGCAGGCCCATCGAGATCGCACCAGGTCAGGCCGCGACCCTGCGGGCCTTCCCCAGGAAAACGCTCATCGACGGGAAGCCCGATTTCTGGGGTTTCGCCGAGGGACATTCGGGCCTCGACGTCAAGGCCACGGAGCAAGCGGCCATCCCGCCCCCAGGCCGCGAGGACATCCCCACTCGATACGCCTTCGCCCTCGACCTGATGGCGATCGAAGGCGAACCCGGCGGGCCCCGCCCCGCCGCCCGGTTGCTCAAGGCGACGATCGCGGAGGGCACCACGGTGGTCCTCCGGAAGGACCACCCCGACCATCCCGGCCGCAAACGCTTCTATCTGATCACACCCCGTCATATTCTCACCGAACGCGAAGAAGAGAAGATCGGCCTCCCCGCCCCCAAGTAGGGTGGGCATCGCCCACCACAGCCAGGGCATGAAGCAATATCCCCATCTCGGGCCCACGAACGGCGGGCGCGTTCCCATCGAACCATCGAGGCTCGCCCCGCCGCTCATCCGAAAATGTGTTGACATCGGCGGCAATTCCCCGTCTCGTGATCGGGAACGCATCCACCGGCATCCAGACGGAACGGAGCCCCGACCATGCTGACCGCGACCCTGGCCCTCGCCCTGATGATCGCGCCCGACGACCCCAAACCCGCCCCCGCCGAGGTCGCGGCCCGCAAGTCGCTCGACGGCTACTGGACGGTCGTCTCCTGCCGGGTCCAGAACAAGGAGACCGGCGTCCGCGACAGGGACGACGCGATGGAGTTCAAGGACGGCAAGGCGATCATCATCTGGAAGAACAAGCCCGCGCCGAAGCCCTTGAACGTCACCATCGACCCCCGCCCGAACCCGGCGACCATCGACCTCAAGGGACCAGACGGGGCCGTCTTCAAGGGTATCTACAAGCGAGAAGGCGACCGCCTCTGGATCTGTTACAACTCGGGTGCCCGCCCCAAGACCTTCGACGCGGACGCCGCAAAGGTCCCCCCCTTCAACGTCCTGTTCGAACTCAAGAAGCCCGCCCCCTGACCCATCGCCAGGGCCGGCCGTCCGCGCGAGGCTCCTGTTTCGCCCGAACCCGCCCTCACGGTCACAGCACGGGACCACAGGACCGGGCCTCCCGCCCCGTCTTCATCGGGCCGGGCGTCGTGTCGAGGCCGGTCGGGCCGGGGATGTCGGGGGTTTCGAGGGTGGGGCGATGGGGTTCGGCCTGGGTGGCGGAACGAAGCCAATGGGCGGCCCCGGAGATGGTCGCAACTTTCTCGGAGGCCGGGAGTTCGGGTTGAGGAACGGGGGGCGGGATGAGGTCGGTTTGGAGGGGGAGGGATTCGCGGGACTCGCGGGTTTCGCGCCAGGCGTCGAGTTCGGCGAGGCACTTCTCGCGCTGGCGGAGGTTGGCGCGGTGGTAGCGGCGGAGGCGTTCGCCGGCGGGGGACTGGTCGAAGCTGGCGGCCAGGGCGGCGTGCTCCAGGGCCGGGTCCGGGCGGTCGCGGTGGGCGGAGAGCAGGGTCTCGACCTCAGAGATCCGGCGCAACAGGTGGGTGGCGAGTTCGGCGTGGGCGGAGGGGTCGGCCTCGCCGAGGACGATGGCGTAGGCCAGGCGGCCGGCGCGGGATGGGGCGAGGAGGCCGGGCTGGGGAGGCCGGCAGAGGGCGTCGACGCGGGCGGCGTCGAGGACAGGGCGGTCTGAGTCGACCGCCTCGGCGAGTTCCCAGAGTGCGGCGAGGATCCACTCGCAGCCCTCGGCGGTGCGGAGCAGGTGGCGGACGGCCCGCGCGGGGGACTCCGGCAGGAGGGCGACCAGCCGCTCGACTTCGTCGGCCCGCCGGGCCAGCTCGGCATCCACGCCGTTTGCCGCAAGGATTTGCGCATTCAGGGCTTCCATCGACTCGCCTCGCTCGACCTGCCAGGCCGAGACGGCCGCGCGCCGGGCCAGCCAGGCCTCGCGGGCGTCCTGCGGTCGGTCGAGTTCAACCTGCTCGGCGACGAACGCCTCCATCGCCCCGGCCTCCTCCCCCGGCCATACCACCCCCTGCCCGGCCAGCCCATGCTTGAAGGCATTCCCCCGCGACCGCGCCTTCCCCTCGGCCGTCTTCGGCCCCGTGCTCTTCTTCGCATTCTCGCGATTGGCCAGCGTCCGGGCGCTGGGGACTTCGAGTTCGGCGATACTCATGGCATCCTCGCAGGTTGGGCAGCCCGGGAAATCCCGGGCCTCTGCCAGGAACGTGAGAAATCGCCGGGGTAAAGGAGAACGGAAAACCTGAGAGATTTGTCGCGCAACCGCCGAATGGGCGAACCTTGCGGGCTAGGAGGCCCACCGAAGCGGGCCAGGATGGTCGTCCGCCAGGCCGATCCTCCCCGCAAGGTTCCAGCGACCCGGATACGCTCACGCCCTGCTCCCCCACAAAACGTCGCACGTCCCCCCGCGTTGGCCCTCCTTCGGATGCGTTGCATGTCCCTGCGTTCTCTGCGTTGCGCCTTGCATGTCCCTGCGTTGCCCCCCTGCGTTGCACCCCCTGCGTTGCCCCCCTGCGTTGCCCCTGCGGTGGCCCCCTCTAGCGGACGAAAGGGTTTGCGGGGAGGGTGCGGTCCTGGAGGCCCTGGAGGATTTGCTGGAAGTCCTCGCGCGGTCTGAGGGGAGCGAAGGCGGGGTCGTGGGCGAGCCTCGGGGCGTCGTTCCAGCCGTGCGCGACGGCGTTGCGGAGGGTGCGGACGGCCTCGGCGGCGATGGATTCGACGTCGGGGCCCCGGAGGATCGGGAGGCAGAGCGCGAACTCGCGGGCGGCCTCGTATTCCTGAAAGTTGACGGAGGCCCAGATCTTTGTGCGCTGACGTGTGGCGGACGCGGCCTCTTTGCCGTTGCCGACGCTCCGCAACGCGCCGGCCTGGCCGAGGAGCAGGGTGTCGATCGACTTCCAGAACTTGGTGTTCTTCGGCTCGGTCCAGAGGGCCTGATTCTGATTGCCGACGGCCTCGCGATACAAGGGGATCGCCTGATCGGCCCGGCCGGTGGCGGCCAGCAGGCCGGCCAGGCCGCCCAGGGCGTCGCTGTAGCTGCTGCGATAGTCCGGCACGCGCGGCGAGGCGTGGACGAGGGCCTTGCGGATTGTCAGGGCCTTGCGGTACGACCGCTCGGCCTCCGCCGGTCGGCCCGCGCGCCGCTGGAGTTCGGCCAGGTGGGCGAGTTCGCTCGCGAGCCCATCCTGATATTTCAACACATCGGGGCTGCGGCGGTGGAGCGTCTCATATGCCGAGATCGCCCGGGCGATGCAGTGCTCGGCCTCGTCGGCCTGGCCGTTGCCCCGGAGGATCTGGCCGAGGCTCCCGAGCGCCTGCGCGAGGTTGGCCTGGAAGTCGGTGGCGTCGGGGTTGTCGCGGACGAGTTCCTCGCCGAGTTCGACGGCCCAGCCGTAGGAACGTTCGGCATCGGGCCCCTTGCCCGTCCTGCTCTGCGCCAGCCCGACGCGGTTCAGGGTCTCGGCCAGGCTTTGCTTGTATGTGAGGACCTTGGGATTCTCACGCACGAGGACCTCGATCAATCCCAGGGCCCTCGCGAACGTCTGCTGGGATTCCTTCGGGTGCCCGATCTGCTGGAGGAGCCCGGCAAGATCATTGAGGAACGACGCGAGCCTCGCCTGATGCTGGGCCATGCGCGGGGCATCCTGGGCCATCGCCTCGGCGACCTCGACCGCGCGGGTGAGCGAGCGGCGGGCGTCGTCGATCTTGCCGGTCTGGGCCTGCCGGTTCCCCAGGGCGTTGAGTGCGCCGGCGTAGCCTTCGCGGAAGACGTTGTCGCGGGGATGGGCCTGGACGAGCCGGCGGCGAATCGCGATCGAGCGGGCCTGGAGCCGGTCGCCTTCGGCCGCGCGCTTGCCCTCGATCAGGATCCCCGCCAGGTGATCCAGGAACCGGGCGAGCGCCTCCTGGTAGAAGGCCTGGTCGGGTTGGGATTTCGTCAGGGTTTCCAGGATCTTGATGCCTTCTCGGAACGAGGCCTCCGCGCGGTCCTCGTGCCCGGCCTGCTTCTCCAGGGCCGCGAGATTGGCGCGGGCCCGCGCGAGCGTGTATTGAACATCGTCGTCGGACGGCTCGGCGACGGCCCGGGGCTCGAGCAGGCGGATCGCCTCGGAATGCAGGGCGAGGGCGTCATGGAGCGAGCCGATCTCGGCCACGACGCTGCCGAGCCGGTCGGTCGCGAGGCCGACTTCCCAGCGGAGGGCCTCGTCCGTCGCGCGGCCATGGAGGAAGTCGCGGTAGTAGTCGCGGGCCTTCTCCAGGAGCGTGCGTCGGAAGGCCTGGGCGTCGGGCAGGAGCTTGAGATCCTCCGACTCGCTGACGGCGGTGAGGAAGTCGTCGACGGTCTGCCGGGCCTTCCGGAAGTTCCGGTCGGCCTGCGCGCCGGACTCGTTGGCGGCGGCGAGCGCCTTGCTCTCGGACGCGAGGGCCGCCTCGGCCCGCGCGCTCGCGGCCCGCGCGACGAGCAGCGCGTGCTGCGCCTTGTTCTTCTCCTGGCTCTCAGACCGCCTGGCCGACTCGACCACGATCGAGGCCGAGGTCGCGACTGTGGCCACCAGGAGCAGGGCCACGGCCGCGGAGACGGTGACCTGGCGGTGCTGCCTCGTCCAGCGAGACAGGCGTTCGATCCGGCCCTCGGGCAGGGCGACGACCGGCTCATCCGCCAGCCAGCGTTCGAGGTCATCGGCCAGGGCGCGGGCGGTCGGGTATCGATCGCCGGGGCGGAGCGCCATGGCCTTGAGGCAGATGGCGTCGAGCCCCCTGGGGATCTCGGGGTGGATCGACCTCGGCGCGGGGAAGTCGCCGCTGCGGACCCGGAGCAGGATCGCGGGGATGGGCGAGATCTCCGGGAAGGGGCCGCGGCCGGTGAGGATCGTATAAAGGGTCGCACCGAGTGAATAAATGTCGCTGGCCGGGCCGAGTCCGTCGACGACGCCGGACGCCTGCTCGGGGCTCATGAAGCCGGGGGTGCCGACGATCGAGCCCTCCACCGTGGCTGCATGGCCGATGAGCGATTGGAAGTCCGCGGGGTCGGCGCCGAGATCGCTCGTCGGCCGGGCGGCGGGATCCATCACCCGCGCGAGGCCCCAGTCGACGACCAGGGTCTCGCCGTAGTCGCCGACCATGATGTTCGCGGGCTTGATGTCGCGGTGGAGGATCCCTCGCGAGTGAGCATATTCCAGGGCGTTGCAGACGTCGAGGAACCGGCGCAGGAGCCCCCGGAGGGCCACGGCCCGGGCGCTCGCGTCGGGGGATCGTTCGTGCGTGCGGTGGAATGCCAGGCACGAGGCCTCAAGGCTGTCCCCCTGGATGAACCGCATCGCGTAGAATGGCCGGCCGTCGGGATAGGCACCCAGGCCATAAACGGGGACGATCCCCGGGTGTTCGAGCCGCCCGGTGATCTCGGCCTCCAGGACGAAACGCTCTTGCGCCAAAGGGCGTTTGGTCTGCTCCTCCTGGATCTCCTTGAGGGCGACCTTGCGGTTCAGTTCCCGATCTCTGGCGATGAAGACGACCCCGAGCCCGCCCTTCGCGTGGACATTTTCTTTCGTGTAGCGGATCCCACCCGAGGATCCAAGGTCGCTCGTGACGGGTGCCCCGGCCTCGCGGTGCTTGCTGGGGACGGGCGTCCCGGAATCCCACGTCAGGGGCGAGATGCAACCGGTCTCATCCGGATCGGACGCGTGTGCGGAGGGGAGGTCGACGGTCGCCGCGAGCAAGGCGCCTCGCGTCGAGAGTCCGCCGCTGGCCCTCGTCGCCAGCAGGATCAGGGACGCCCGGATCGACTCGGAATCGCCCTGACCGCATTCGATGATCAGGTCGACGATGTCCCTGGAGGGTCGGGCGGACCAGTTGTCGACGACGCGGGCCAGCCCCGGCCCGGTGAGGAGGCCGTTCTGGTATGCCAGGATCGCGAGTTGGAGCGCCTGCTCAACGATCAGCTCGGACATGGGTCTGCTTGCCAGCAATGAGGAGCCTCAAGCGGGAGCCGGACCACCGACATCCTCAACGCTCCTCGGAACCCTATAGCCTGCGATCGAGACCCCGTAGGATCCAGGCTCCATCCCGGTTCGCCCGGTCTTTCCGGGCGAAATCCCCACTCCGGAGCCGGACTGGCTCCGCCCGTGGACAGTTTTGCTGCCGCAACGCCACCCGCGATGTCAGGGCATCCAGACACCAAACGGGCGTACGTCCTTCAGGCGTAAGCAAGTCTCCCGAA
>CBDIHP010000003.1:0-44754 GCA_965279195.1 Isosphaeraceae bacterium | reverse complement strand
ATCAGGTCGCGGGCCAGGGCGATCCGCAGGGCGGGGTCGCCCCGGTTCTCGGCGATGAACGCCCGGTAGTACTTGAGGGTCGGCCGGAGCAGCTCGGCCTTGACCCCCTGGAGCCCGGAGCGGCGGAGCGTGGGGCTGTCGCTGACGACGGCGAAGCATTCGTCCACCGCGGCCCGGGCGTTCCGGAGGTTGGCGTCGGCCCGGAGCCGCTCGCCGTCGGCGCGGAACCAGAGCCAGGTGGTCGAGGCCAGGCCGATCGCGACGGCGGCGGCCGTCGCGGCGACGAGCGAGCTGACCAGCGGGCGACGGCGGCAGGCGCGGGCGGCCCGCTCGTGCAGGGGGACCCGGCGGGCCGAGACGGGCCGGTCCTCCACCACGTTGCGGAGGTCGTCCGCCATCGCCTGGGCGGTCGGGTAGCGGTGCCCGGGGGACTTCTCGATCGCCTTGCGGACCACCGTCGCCAGGTCGCGCGGGATGCCCGGGTCGAGCTTGCGCAGGGCGGGCGGGTCCTGCTCGGAGACCTGGCGGATCAGCGCCGCTCGGTCGGTCGCGGTGAAGGCGGGGCGGCGGGCGAGCAGCTCGTAGAGGGTGAGGCCCAGTGCATAGATGTCCGCGCGTTCATCGCAGCGCCCCTGGAAGCGTTCGGGGGCCATGTATCGGACGGTGCCCAGGAGGTCGCCGGTCTCGGTGAGGTCGTCGCCGTCGTCGAGCTTGGCGAGGCCGAAGTCGGTGATCCAGGGGTTGCCGGCCGCGTCGATCAGGAGGTTCGAGGGCTTGATGTCGCGGTGCCAGACCCCCCGGCCGTGGGCGTAGGCGAGGGCCTCGGCCAGGAGCCGGCCGACCCGGGCCACCTCGCGGTGGTACGCCCGCCCCGTGCCAGAGGTCGCGAGGTCGATGAGCGTGCTGGAGTCGGGCGCGGGGCCCGGCACCGGCACGCGGCCGGCGTCGGGTTCGGGCGCTCGGAAGGCCTCCAGGAGGCGGTCGAGCCCGATCCCCTCGATCTTCTGCATCGCGTAGAAATGGTCGCCGTCCTGCTCGCCGACGGCGTAGACCGGCACGATGTTGGTGTGGTGGAGCCGGGCCGCCGCGCGGGACTCGCGGCGGAACCGCTCGACGAGGTGCCGCGACAGCAGGGCCGAGGCGGGGAGGATCTTGAGGGCGACGCGGCGGCCGAGCGACTCCTGCTCGGCCTCGTAGACGACGCCCATGCCGCCCCGGCCGATCTCGCGGATCAATCGATAGTCGCCGAACCGTTCGCGCGTCGGCCGGCCGCCGACGGTGCCGGCGGACGACTCCGTGCGGGGCTTGAGGGCCTCGAGAGCCAGCAGGGCCGGCAGGACGGCGCGGATCTCCTCGGCGTGCTCGGGGTGGCGGGCCGCGTACTCCGACGGGTCGGGCGACTCCCCGCGCCGGCAGCGTGCGAGGAACTCCTCGGCGATCGGCTCGATCGAGGGCGACAGGGCGGTGGGGTCGATCATGGGGCTCCGATCAGGCCGTGGCGGGGCCGGTCGCCTCGAAGAACCCCGGCTCGTCGGCCAGCTCGGCCTGGAGGCGTGCGAGCGCACGCATGTATCGATTGCTGGCGGCGGTCTTCGACAGCCCGAGGACCTCGGCCGCCTCGCCGTTGGTCAGCTCCTCGAAGTGCCGAAGCGCGATGATCTCGCGGTCGTTCTCGTCCAGGCGGTCGAGGGCGGCCTGGAGCTGCCCCTGCCGCTCGGACCGGGCGCAGGCCTGGCTGGCGGTGGTGAAGGTGCCGGCGAGGCGCTCGGCGAGCGAGGCCGAACTCGCCTCGGGCATGCCGCCGCGGTGGATCGACACCTCCCGGCCGGCGTCCCGCATCGAGGCCCCCAGGTGCTGGCGGTGCACCCGGGCCAGCCGCTGGCCGGCCACCAGCCGGAGCCAGAGCGCGATCGGCAGCGTGCGCCCGGCCAGGAACGCCGGGAGCTGCCGGGCGGCGTCCAGATACGCCTCCTGGAGCACGTCCGACGCGTCGACACGCCCCCGGAGCCGCCGGTCGAGCCGGAGCCCGACCATCCGCCGCAGCCGGGCGCGGTGCCGGCCGAAGAGGTCGGCGAACGCGGCGGCGTCGCCCGAGGACGCCCTCGCGAGCAGCTCCTCCAGCCCGTCGTCGACCGCCTCGATGACCGCCCCCATCGGCATGCCCCCCCGGATGATCGCGAATCCCCCGGCCGCAACGGCCTCGCATTGTACGCCAGGGCTTGCGCCCCGTGACGACAAATTCCGACCTCCCCGCCCCCTCACATGCCTCGATCCGACCCCGCGGGAAAATCCGAGGGCCGCCTGTGGACGATCCGGCCGGCCGCGCAAATCGGGGTCCAGTGGGCGGCCAACATCCTCGAACCTGGGTACACCTCGAAGGGAGACGTCATCATGTTCTCGAATCATCCCGACCGCAAATCCGCCGCGAATCGCAAGGCCCGCCGGCTCCGGCCCGCGGCCGAGGCCCTGGAGGCCCGCGCGGTCCAGACCATCATCTTCGCCCCGGCCCTCGGGGCCGAGGTCGCCTCCTACCACGGCGGGACCTTGCTCCACGACACCCCCGTGAACCTGATCTTCTGGGGCAAGGAATGGGCCCTCGGCAACGGCCCGAAGGCCCAGCCGGTGATCGACACCGCGAAGCAGATCCTCGCCTCCCCCTACCTCTCCGGCCTCGACCAGTACAGCAACAACCCGGGGATCGTCAACGCGCACCTCGCCGGCACCGCCTTCGTCGGCTCGGCCGTGGTCCCCAACTTCTCCACCGGCGACATCACCGACGTGATCAAGACCGCCCTGAGCCAGGGCTCGCTCGCCGACCCCTACAACGCCAACCCGACGCCCCTCTTCCTCGTCGTCACCCCGCCCGGATACCAGTCGAATAGCCCCACCGCCGCCAGCTACCACAACAGCGTCGTGATCCCCCACTTCTCCGGCAACCCGATCGTCCCCCTGGACCTCGAGACCCGCTACGAGGGCTGGATCCAGGACGACGGCAACCCCGACGACGTGGCCAACTTCCTCTCCCACGAGATCGTCGAGGCCGTCACCGACCCCGGCGCCAACGACAGCGGCATCAGCGTGGCCCACGGGGCCCAGTGGACCCGCGCCACCGACGACTTCGAGATCGGGGACGCCGAGGCCCAGTCGTACAGCTACCGGCTCAACGGCCGGCTCGTCCAGTCGTACTGGTCGCAGGCGGACTCGGCCTACATCGTGCCCGACGGCAACGCCTTCCCCTTCTACGTCTCCCCCAAGACCACCCTCGACGCCAAGGGGAATCCCCACGTCCAGGGCGGCACGCTCACCATCAACGGCAACCCCAACGGCGGCGGCAACTTCACGCTCGACGTCGCCCCCAACGGCGGCGTCCGCGTCACCGTCCAGGGCCAGACGCCCCAGGTCGCCACCTTCGAGCCCGGCCAGATCACCTCGGTCGTCGTCAGCATGGGCGGCAAGCTCAACCCCGGCACCGTCACCATCCTCAAGACCGCCGCCAACGCCCCCGTCACCATCATCCCCGGCGGCAAGGGGACCGTGAACATCGGCCAGAACGGCAACGCCCAGAACATCAAGGGATCGATCAACATCCTCGGCATCAACACGCCCGGCCTGCTGGACGTGAACATCGACGATTCCAAGGACGTCTTCGGCCGGAACTTCACCGTCGCCGCCTCCAGCGTCAGCGGCCTCACGCCCGCCGACGTGACCTTCTCGCCCTCGGTGCTCCGGACCCTGCACGCCTTCTCCGGGCTCGCCAACGACTCGGCCACGGTGACCGGGACGCCCTCCAACCCGCTCTACCTCGGCACCCTGATCGACACCGGCGGCGGCCAGGGCAACGCGGTCCAGATCAACCGGGTCGACAGCCCGCTCAGCTTCCTCGCCAGCCAGGGCAACGCGAGCGTCACCGTCGGCGAATTCAACGTGATCACCAAGCGGACGACCACCGCCGCGATCCTCTCCGGCGTCTCGATCGACGCGGGCCCGACCGCCGCGGTCGACCTCACGATCAACGACTCGGGCGACTTCAGTTCCAGGACCGTCGGCGTCAATCAGAACGGCGGGGTCGGCGTGTCCGGCCTCGCCCCCGGCGGCATCTCCTGGAAACCGACGCTCGCGAGCGTCGGCGGCGTCACCCACGCGGCTGTGTTCGCCGGGCAACAGGGCAACACGTTCAACATCGCCGGCACCCCGAACATGCTCAAGGGGCTCGACCTCCACACCGGATACGGCAACGACAACGTCAACGTGAGCGGCCTGACCGGCATCCTCAACATCGACGGCCAGGCCGGCCTCGACTCCTTCACCGTCGGCAACGGCACCCTGGCCGGGATCAACGGCGCATTGAATCTCTATAATTCGCTGGGATCGACCACCCTCACGATCGCCGACCACAAGGACGCCGCCCCCCAGAAGGTCGCGCTTGGCAACGGCACGATCGCCGGCCTGACGGGCACGCCGATCACCTACACCGTGCCCCAGGGCCTCGCCGGCGGGGTGTCCAACCTGATCCTCCTCGGCGGCCAGAAGGCGGACACGATCGACGTCCTCGCCACCCCCGTCCCCACGACGGTCAACGCCGGCCCCGGCGACGACTCGGTCTACGCCGCCTCGACCCAGAAGGCCCTCACGATCGACGGCGGCGCCGGCATCGACCTGATCACGCTCGGGCGCAGCTCCAAGTCGATCCTCAGCCAGCTCGCCGGGTTCAACGGACCGGCCGCGGTGAAGGACTCGGGCGCCGACGCCACGCTGGTCCTCAACGACACCGCCGACACCTCCGCGCGGACGTCCTTCGTCTATTCGGGCGAGGTCGACGGCCTCTCCCCCGTGCCGATCCTCTACGCCGCCGGGCAGGTCAACACCCTCAAGATCTACAACGGGGCCGCGGCCAACATCGACAACGTCGTCAGCACCCCCCTCGGCAGCACCACCTCGATCTACGGCTCATACATCGGCGAGACTTTCAACGTCGGCGACGCCAACCACGGCCTCGACGGCATCCTGGGCGGCGTCGTCATCGACGGCGGGGCGGGCACCGACGCCCTCAACGTCAAGGACGCCGCCAGCTCCCAGCTCCGCGGCTACGTCCTGAACAAGAACGCCCTCACGACTTCCCATCAGGGGAGCCTCACCTATAACGCCGTGGAATCGATGAACGTCGGCATGAGTTCGGGCGCGGCCACGCTCACGCTCCTCAACCCGATGCCGGCGATCCCGGTGACCGTCAAGGGGGGCGGCGGCGTGGACAACCTGATCGGCCCGGCCGCCAGCAACGCCTGGTCGATCGCCGGGCCCGACTCCGGATCGATCGGCGCGGTGAGCTTCTCGGCGATCCAGAACCTCACCGGCGGGGCGATGGGCGACACCTTCTCGTTCGCCCCCGGCGGCTCGCTCTCGGGCGGCCTCAACGGCGGCGCCAGCCCGGCGGGCACCGGCGACTGGCTCGACGCCTCGGCCCGGACCGCGCCGATCAGCGTGAACCTCTCGACCGGCCTGGCCTCGCCGACGCTGGTCGGCGGCAAGGTCCTGGGCATCGAGGGGGTCCGGGGCGGCAGCGGCGGTAACACGCTCACCGGCGGGGCCCTCCCCTGCGTCCTGGTCGGCGGCGTGGGCGTCGATGTCCTCGCGGCGGCCAGCGGGCGGGCCATCCTGATCGGGGGCGCGGGGGCCGACACGCTCAGCGGGGGCGCGGACGACACCATCCTGATCGGGGGCCGGACCGCCTACGACGCCGACACCGCCGCGCTCGACGCCCTCCTGGCCGCCTGGACGGCCGTCGGGCCCAGCAACGCCGCACGCATCGCCTCGATCCGCGCCGGGGTCGGGCCCAACGGCGCCGACAAGCTCAACCCCGCCACCGTGATCGACGACCTCGCCGCCGACGTCCTCATCTCGGGCACCGGCCCGGCCTGGATCTGGACCGCCACCGGGCCGGTCAAGGATAAGGTCGCGAACAAGAAAGCGACCGACACGGTCAATTGAACCCCGATGCATCGTGCCCCGCGCATCGAGGCGGCCGACGGGACCGATCCGGTCCCGTCGGCCGCGCGACATTCCCCGACCCGCGGGCCCGGAGGTCCCGGCTCAGGCGACCCGGCGGCGGCGGGCGTAGGCCAGCGAGGCGACCCCGCCGAAGGCGAGCATCCCCAGGGTGGCCGGCTCGGGCACGGCGCCGGGGGCGACGGAGGCGATCCGGTTGTAGCCGATCACGTCGAGGTTGATCAGCTCCACCGAGCCGTTGGCGAACAGGCTCGACTGGGCGCCGGGGGT
The DNA here is from genome assembly GCA_965279195.1 of Isosphaeraceae bacterium. Taxonomy (GTDB): domain Bacteria; phylum Planctomycetota; class Planctomycetia; order Isosphaerales; family Isosphaeraceae; genus CBDIHP01. Next base: position 38,481 of record CBDIHP010000003.1, on the reverse strand, counting down.
CCCGAAGGCGTCCTGCACCCGGGTGGTGGAGGAGCTGGCCCAGTCGCCGGAGTCGCCGCCGGTGACGGTGTTGAAGTTCACGAGGTTGGTCACCCCGCCGTCGATCGACAGGTAGGCGGCCGCACCCGTCGCGAAGCTCCGGGTCCCCGCGGCGCTGTAGCGGAACAGGTCCTGCATCCGGGGGTTGGGCAGGCTGCTCCCCACCGACGAGCCGAGGCCGAGGACCTCGTCGATCTCGTGCTGCACCACCGACTTGAGGTCGTAGAAGCTGGGATTCTGGGCGCCGGTGCGGTCCAGGTTCATGATCGACGTGTTCAGCGTGATGACGCCGTCGTAGTTGCTGCCGCCGAAGGTCGTGGCGCCCGGGGTGTTGAGCCCCAGCGCCCGGCCGTTGGCCGACGAGATGAACAGGTTCGCCTGATTCGAGACCGGGTTATTCGTCTGGTTGGGCAGGGTCGCCACGGCCGTCGCGTCGGAGGCGGTCGAGGCGTCGGCGATCAGGGCGGTCCGGATGGTGCCGTAGGAGAACTGATAGAGGGCCTGGCTGGAACCGCCGAGCCCGCCCCCCTCCTGGAAGGCGATCGACACGGTGACGTTGTCGCTGAAGCTGGCCTGGTACTCGTTGATGGCCGACTGGATCGTGGAGATGATCGTCGCCGAGTTCGGGTCGGAGGTGAGGTTCGCCGCGTAGGTCGCGTTGATCACCAGGCCCGCACGCGACGGGGCGGCGACGCCGAGGAGCACCAGCGCCGTCGCGGCGCCGAGGGTCAGGGAACGCATCGGGCGAATCATCGTGTTGCGACCTCGTCGTCTGTTCGATCCGGATGGGATGGAGAGGGGCGACCCCGCGACCGGGCACGGTGGGCGGGGATCGCCCCTAACACGCTGACCGTTCGCATTCGGAAAAACAAGTCGATTCGATCGATGTTCATCGGGGTCAACGTTGCCCGTTGACAGCGGCGCGGCGATCCGACAACGGAGGCGCAAAGGGGCGACGCCCCCTCCGCCCAGATCGCGCCCCTACCCCCATGCGCCCCCGGCGGCCGCCCCGCGACGGCCCGCCCGGGTCCAATCCGTGACGGGCCGGAGACTTCCGTCAAAGCCGGGGCGGCACGCGGTGCCCCGCGCCCGGCTTCACTCGTCCGCCCAGTTCGCCGGGACGGTGATCTCGTCGGCCTTCTTGAAGGCCGGGACCGGCAGCGCCCCGCGCGGTGGTGCCTGGCGGACGTCGGGGTTGCCGGGGATGGACACCCAGACCTTCCAGCCCGCGCCGTGGGCGTAGTCGCGGTAGTCGGCGTAGTTCGAATCCGACGGCTGCCACGACCCGTCGTCGCCGCCGACCCGGACGTAGAGGCTGCCGGCCTTGCCGGTGACCTTGGCCGCGTAGACCCCCTTCGCCCGCGCGTTGTCCTGCGGGAAGACCGAGCTGCCGGAGGTCACGCCGGCGACCTTGCGGGCGTTGATCAGGGCCTGGATCCGGAACTTCAGCGGCCCGCCCCAGTCGAAGTAGTGCTTCCAGTACACGCAGGGGACGCCGGGGTGCGTGAGGATGTAGGCATACGCCTGCTCCACCTCCCAGTTGTTGGCGAAGCTGTCGGACTTGTGGCCGTCCTGGGGCGTGCCGTCGTCGTCGGTGCGGTAGCCGGTGTCGTGGTTCTCCAGGAACGTGACCGCCCGGTTCTTCCAGGGGATGCCGTCGGTGGTGTCGCCCATCAGCCCGAACCCCTTGCCGAGCCCGCCCCAGGCCGCGTAGTTCCCCTTGTTGTCCTTGAGCGCGAACGCCGTGGTGAAGTCGAACACGCTCGACGACGTGGTCAGGTCGCCCGGCGAGGTGGCCGTCGCCCACGACCAGCCGCGCCACTCGGGCTGCTTGCCCCAGTCGTACTCGCCGACCGAGAACGTGGGCTTGCTCCGCCTGTTGTAGAGCGCCAGGTGCCGCGCGTGGTAGCCGTGGACCATGTCGTACCGCCAGCCGCGATAGCCCATGCCCCTGAGCAGGAGCAGGTACTTGATGATGTCCAGGCGCACCTGCTTGTTGGTGTGGTCGATGTCGCGGAAGCTGCCGTAGGCGAAGTTGCGGCCGGTGGGGGCGCCGTAGGGCGCGTTGCTCTCCTCCGGCTGGCCCCGCAGGTTCTGGGGCGTGCCCACCGCGTTGGAATTCGGGTCGGAGAACGCCTCGTCGTCGCGGGTGATCGACTTCAGGTCCCACGCCGGCTCCTGGAAGTCGGTCCAGTTGGTCATGCCCTCGCGGTGGTTGATCACGATGTCGGCGACCGGCTCGACGCCCTTCTTGAGCAGTCCCTCCAGCATGGCGCGGTGCTGGTTGAAGTCGCCGTAGGAGTTCTCCAGGCGATAGAGCCGCTTCGGGTTATACCCCGCGCTCTTCGAGCCGGCGTCGCTGGGGGGCGGCAGCCAGATCAGGTCGAAGCGACCCCCCTGGATCTCGTCGGCGTTCTCCTTGACGATCGCATACCATTTCTTCGATCCGAACTCGGGATGCCCCGGGTCGCCGTGGCGGTAGGACTCCCAGTAGAACCCCTGGAGCATCACCCGGTCGTCGTCGAACCCCGCCTGCGCCCGGCCGACGCGCGACGCCCCGACGAGGGCCACCACCAGCACAACCACCCACGCGGACACACGCCTCACGCTTCGCGACATCGGCACACCTCCCGGATGACCACCTGGATTCGATCCCCCGCCACCAGGATAATCCGACCCGGGCGACCTGGGCTGCAAAACTTGACCGGATTCTCCATCTCGCCGCGCCGGCCTTTCATGCAGACTTGTGGATTCCGGATGAGCAACCCCGTCAACATCCGGGGCGCCCGGCGGCGTCCGACGTTGCGGAGAATCGACGAAGCGGAGGGGCGAGGGTGTCACGGGGCGGGCGGGATTCACTAGAATGTCATGGCCCATTCCCGTCCCGGAGCCCGGTCGAGAGGTCTCATGTTCCGCCGATTCCTCGCCGAACCCCTCCAGGACCTGGCGAACCCGCCCAGGGACCAGAACCCCTCGCTGGACGTCCTGCGGTCCCTGGCGATCCTGGGGGTGGTGGCCACGCACGCGAACACGACGTTCGCCGCCCTCGACGCCGGGCCGTCGCTCTGGAGCCGGTCCCCATTCGTCCGGGGGGGCTGGTCGGGCGTGGACCTCTTCTTCGCCCTCAGCGGCTACCTCATCGGCCGGCAGATCTGGCGCGAGGCGGCCAGGACCGGCAAGGTCGACATCGGCCGGTTCATGATCCGCCGCGGGTTCCGGATCTGGCCGCTCTACTTCGCGGTGCTCCTGCTCACGATCTTCGTGGTCCGGCCCGAGCTTCGGCACCCCTCCCGGTTCTGGGGCGACGTGCTCTTCATCTCGAACTACATCCCCGGCACCGGGGTGGTCGACGGCGGCTGGTCGCTCTGCATCGAGGAGCAGTTCTACATCTTCGCCCCCCTCCTGATCACCCTGACCATGGCCAGGGCGGGATCGGTGGCGGCCTATCGACGCTGGCTGATCGGCCTGCTGGCGATCCTGCCGCTGGTCCGGGCCGCCTGCTGGTGGTGGGTCACGTCCCACGTCGCCTCGCCCACCCCCGACGACAGGATCTGGGCCCTGTACTTCCCGTTCCACACCCACGCCGACGGCCTGGTGATGGGCATGCTCATCGCCAACCTCGAAGCCACCGGCTCGCTCCAGAAAGGGCGCGGGCTGCTCGGCTCGGCCTGGCTCGTGCCCCTCGCGGCCGTCCTCTGCGGCGTCTGCTACGCCGTCAGCGCGACCTACTTCAACTACACCGGCTTCGCCCTGGTCTTCGGCGCCACGATCGTCTTCTGCCTGACCCGGGCCGACAGCCTCCCGGGGATCGTCCGGGCCAAGGTGTTCTTCTGGATCTCCCGGCTGTCCTTCGGCACCTACCTGGTCCACCAGTGGTTCCGCCCGTCGGTGCTCGACGGCCTGACCGCCGTGCTCGACCCGAAGGCGGCCCCGACCCTGTTCAGCTTCCTCAACTTCGCCCTCCTCGCCCTGGTCGGCATGGCCGTCGCCCTGCTGACCTACTGCCTGATCGAGCACCCCTTCCTCCGGATCCGCGAGCGGATCCTCCACCCCGCCCCCCGGCCCGAACGCCTCCCCGCCGCCGAGGGGATCGACCGCGCCACCGCCTGATCCGGCCGGGATCATCCCGGCTTCCTGCCGCGCAGGTGGAAGAAGTAGGGCACGACCCGCGAATCCTGGATGCTCGGGCAATCCCGGACCGCCTCGTCCGTCGGGCAGGGCTCGGCGGCGTGCTCGATCACCAGCCCCGCGCGGACGACCAGGTTCAGCCAGTCGCTCAGGGGGCGGTGGAAAATCGGCACCCGGAACTTCGCCAGGCCCATCCGCGCCGGCGGCGGGGCCGAGGAGAAGATCCACTCCATGATCGACCCCGGCACGCCGTCGAAGTAGCCGCCGACCTCGATCGCATACGTCCGGCCGTGGCCGTCGCGGAGGTTCCGCCGGTGCGGGGTGTCGTAGCACGGGTGGGTGATCGAGAACTGCAGGAACCCGCCCGGCCTCAGCACCCGCACCGCCTCCGCCAGCGCCGCGCCGGGGTCGGGGACGTCCATCAGGCACATGAACGACGTGGCGAAGTCGAACGACCCGTCCCCGAACGGCAGCTCGACCGCGCTCGCCACCCGGTACTCGATCCCCAGCGGTGCCTCCTCCTCGGCCTGGGTCGCGTGCCCGATGAACCGCTCCGAGACGTCGATCGCCGCCATCCGCGCCCCCAGCCCGGCGACCATCCGGGTGTTGTGCCCCTCGCCGCAGCCGATATCCAGCCCCCGCAGCCCGGCCACATCGGGCAAGCTCGCGAGGAACGCAGGCGTGTTCAAATGGTCGCGATAGACATCAAACCCCCGCCTCGCCAGCGCGGTCCACGTGTCCGCATTGCCGTCCCAGTACCGCCCCGCCTCGACGTGGTCCATGGCCGAAATCTCCGGAACAAACCCAATTCGCCGGCCCGAAATCCGCACCGGCGGAACGAAGCCAAATCTACCGATCTGCTTTAACTCCAAACCTTTCCGCATCGACGTCTCCGTAGGGTGTGGTGCCTCGCGGACGGCACGTCCGCGACCACCGCACCATTCGATAACCCCGACTCCACCCCTCCACCCCGCACAATCCCGCCGATCACACGGGTGATGCCCCTCCGGCCTCCGTCCCCGTGGGTGCGGTGGTCGCGGACATGCGTCCGCAAGGCACCACCCCGACCGAACGAAACCCATCCAAACCGTCAACACATCCCCATACCTCCGAATCTTCCCGGCATTCTACGCCGCCGCCCCGGGCGAGTTGAGGAATTTCCCCGGGAATCCCCCGGGACCAATCGTCATAATCGGACCAGGATCGAAGCGATCGGTGAATCTGGAGTGCCACCCTCGAAGCGACCACGGAATCTGGAGTGCGGTCGCTTGCTACCGCTCGGTTCTCGCGAAGCTCGCTTCGCGTGCCCGATCGAAGCTCGCGCCTTCGACTCGCAGGCCTCTCCTCGGGAGCAAGCTCCCCCGGGCCAGAGCGTCAGCAAGCGGACGCACTCCAGATTTCGCCCCTGAGTTGACCTCCGCCTGAAGACGCAACAATATGTGAATCGGGAGTTCGCCCGCCGGCCGACGTCCGGGCTTCGCAAAACGACGCGAGCGTCTGTCCTCCATGCGAACCTGAGCCGCCCAGCACGCCGGACCCAAGGCCCCCCACCCGGCGATGATCCCCGGCTCCCCCTCGGCCTGGCCCGGCCTCGACGACCCCAGATACCGCCATGACGAAGGAAGTCAGCCACCATGACGGATAACTCCCAACGCGATGTCCTCAAAGCCATCCGTCATGCGGCAGAGACCAGAGCACCCGATCTCGATCTCTCAAATAGGCAACTTCGCGAGTTACCGCCCGAGATCGGACAGCTCGCGAGCCTCCAGACTCTCGACCTTAACGGCAACCAGCTGGCCCAGATCCCGCCCGAGATCGGACAGCTCGCAAGACTGCTGAGGCTGGACCTTGACGGCAACCAGCTGGCCCAGATCCCGCCCGAGATCGGACAGCTCGCAAGCCTCCAGACGCTCTACCTTAACGGCAACCAGCTGGCCCAGATCCCGCCCGAGATCGGACAGCTCGCAAACCTCCAGGAGCTCTACCTTCACGGCAACCAGCTGGCCCAGATCCCGCCCGAGATCGGACAGCTCGCAAGACTCCAGGTGCTGCGCCTTGACGGCAACCGGCTGGCCCAGATCCCGCCCGAGATCGGACAGCTCGCAAACCTCCAGACGCTCTACCTTAACGGCAACCAGCTGGCCCAGATCCCGCCCGAGATCGGACAGCTCGCAAGCCTCCAGGTGCTGCGCCTTGACGGCAACCAGCTGGCCCAGATCCCGCCCGAGATCGGACAGCTCGCAAGACTGCTGAGGCTGGACCTTGACGGCAACCAGCTGGCCCAGATCCCGCCCGAGATCGGACAGCTCGCAAGACTGCTGAGGCTGGACCTTGACGGCAACCAGCTGGCCCAGATCCCGCCCGAGATCGGACAGCTCGCAAACCTCCAGACGCTCTACCTTCACGGCAACCAGCTGGCCCAGATCCCGCCCGAGATCGGACAGCTCGCAAACCTCCAGGAGCTGCGCCTTGACGGCAACCGGCTGGCCCAGATCCCGCCCGAGATCGGACAGCTCGCAAACCTCCAGGAGCTCTACCTTCACGGCAACCAGCTGGCCCAGATCCCGCCCGAGATCGGACAGCTCGCAAACCTCCAGACGCTCTACCTTCACGGCAACCAGCTGGCCCAGATCCCGCCCGAGATCGGACAGCTCGCAAACCTCCAGGAGCTCTACCTTCACGGCAACCAGCTGGCCCAGATCCCGCCCGAGATCGGACAGCTCGCAAACCTCCAGGTGCTGCGCCTTCACGGCAACCAACTGGCCCAGATCCCGCCCGAGATCGGACAGCTCGCAAGCCTCCAGACGCTCGACCTTGACGGCAACCAGTTGACTGAAATTCCTGCGGAACTAGCAAACCCGACTAATATTAAACATATCATTATTGATAACAACCCGCTCAACGACTCATTCCAGATCGCCGCAGATGGCGGAACGGAGAGCCTGCTCGCCTACCTCAAGAGTCTGCTGAACCAGAAGCTCCGGCTCTTCGAGGCCAAACTGATCCTCGTCGGCGAAGGCGGAGTCGGGAAAACCTCGCTCCTGGGTGCCCTGCTGGAGGAGGATTTCGTCGAGAATCGCCCGACGACGCACGGGGTCGAAATCAAGATTCAACCGATCCTCTGGCCGCATCCGACGCGCCCCGATGTCACGCTGACGCTGAACGCCTGGGACTTTGGCGGGCAGTCGATCTACCGCGTCACGCATCAATTCTTCTTCAGTCGGCGTTCGCTCTACGTGGTGGTGTGGTCGCCCCGGTTCAACCGCATGCAGAACGACGTGGAAGGCTGGCTCGACCGGATCAAGCTCCGCGTCGGCGAGCAGGTGCGCGTCCTGGTCGTCGCCACCCACAGCGAGACGGGCGAGCGGTTCGATCGGATCAATGAGGATGAGATCCGCGAGCGGTTCGGCCCGATGGTCGTCGGGTTCCACCGCGTCGACAGCGAGACAGGCGCGGGCATCGACGAACTCAAGAAAGCCATCGCCCGCGAGGCTGCCAAACTGCCCCACATGGACACGCCCCTGAGCGTGAAATGGAAGGCCGCGTCGGACGAGATTAGGGCTCTCGGCAGGCCGACCGTCGCATTCAAAGGACAGTACAGCAAGATCTGTAAGTCACACGGGCTGGATTCGACCGAGACAAAGGCCCTGGCAACACTGATGAATGAGTTGGGACACATCATCCATTATGGTGATGGCGGTCTCGATGAGATTGTGATCCTCAAACCGGAGTTGCTGAGCAAGGCGATCGGCTATGTTCTCGAAGATCGGCGCACCAATCAAGACTCGGGCATCCTCGAACACACGAGGCTCGCGGATATCTGGCATGATCATAAGATCAAAAATCGTGCCAAGTATCCCAAACAGCTTCACCGGTACTTCCTGCGGCTGATGGAGAGGTTCGACGTCTCCTATCGGTTCGAGGGCGACGAGCGCAGCCTGGTGGGCCAGCTCGTGCCCGAGAACCGGCCGGAGCTGCCCTGGCTCCCGTCGGACGATGTCCCCCCAGGCCAGGCGCAGTTGCGGCTGATCTGCGTCATGCCGCAGGACCCGCCGCCGGGGCTGGTCCCCTGGTCGATCGTCCGCAACCACCGCTACCGCACCCCCTGGCAGACGCCCACCGGCGAGGCCGTGCCCGGCCGACACTGGCAGGAAGGCGTCTTCCTCGCCCACGGCCGACACGGCGAGGCCCTGATGGAGTTGATCGACCGAGAGTTTGCCCTGACCGTCCGCGCGGGGTTCCCCTCGCACTTCCTCACGCTCCTGATCGACGGCCTGGAGTATCTGATCAAGGACCGCTGGCCCGGCCTCGACTATCAGTTCGCCGTCCCCTGCCCTCACGCAGGCGACGACGGCAAGCCCTGCCGCGGGCGGCTCAAGCTGGAGTTCCTCCGGAAGGTCCGGACCAGGGGACGAACCTCGACCGATTGCCCGGAATGCGCGGAGGCCGTCGACATCGAACAACTCCTCTTCGGCCTCAACACGCCGGACCTGGAACTGCAAAGGAAGCTCGACCGCCTGCAATGGTCGGCCAGCGAGAGCACCCAGAAGCTCGATCGCCTGCAATGGTCGGTCAGCGAGAGTGCGCAGCAAATCCGGCGGATCCTGAAAGCCATCGAGTCCGAGGCCCGCGAGTGCCCACGCCTGTTCACATTATTGCCCGAATCATTGAAACCGTGGAACCCGTCCAACCTCGGGATGACCGGCCATTGCCTGACGCTCTGGTGCGAGATGCCGGATGACGAGCACCCGCTCTGCCGGATCGGATCCAAGGGCGAGGGCGAATACCATTTCAAACGCGCGGGCGACTGGCTGCACCGGGCGGCCCCGTCGTTGAACTGCATAGCCGGGGCCTTGAAGCTTGCGACGAAGTTCGCCGGGCCGACGCTCAAGGCGATGTTCCCGGGCGAGGAGATGAAGCCGGTCATCTCGTATGTCGAGATGATGGCAACCACGACGGGGGCGCTCCTCGAAGGCAAATTCGAAGTCAAACCCGGCCCGTCCGAGCCCTATCAACTGAGGGGCCGGCCGGAGGGGGCCGACCTGCGCGAGTTCCAGTCGCTGCTGATGGACGTGGCCAAGGACAACAAGAAGTGGGGCGGCCTGCGCCGGGTGATCAACGAATCCGGCGACTATCTCTGGCTCTGCCCCAAACACCACGCCATCTACGAGCCCCCCCTGCCGAAGATCCCCGGCACCCCGACCGCGCCGGATGATCCCCCGTCGGCGGGGTGACGAGGCCTCCGATCCCGGCCAGCCGGCCTGCAATCCCGGGCATGCCGGGAAAAACCGGGAGATCCCTCCGGAATTCTTGCCGGGAAGTGGGCGCCTTCCGGATACATGGTTAGGAAGGCCTCATCCGGCAGCCGTCGCGCGGTGGCGACGCGGTTCCCCTCCCGACCATCGGCCGGGTCGGCCCTCCGCACAACGGATCAGGAGTCGATCCCATGCCCGACGCCGCCGCCCCTCCCTTGCCCCCCGAAGCACCCACACCTGCCCCCGCGCCAGAGCCTGCGCCGGCGACGGGGCCGGATCCGTCGAGGCGGACCCGGGATGCGATCCTCTATGTGCCGGGGATCGGCGACGTCTGGGACCAGAAGGCGCTCGGGGGGCTGGCCTCGCAGGTCGCGGCGGCGATGGGGCGGCAGCTCGACGGTGGGCGGCAGTTCCGCTGCGAGGCCAGCAAGGACGGCCGCTGCTGCTCGATCCTGGTCCGCGACTCCGACGGCGACGCGGGCGTCACCGACCGGCCGCTCATCGACCTCTACGCGCTGGACTATCGCAGGACGATCATCGACGACTTCGAAGCCCGGACGCCGTTCAAGAAGTGCCTGCTGCTGTTCGCCGCGACCTTCGGCAGCAGCCCGAGGTTCACCAGGATGCTGTTCCGCAGGGGCATCTCGCCGATCCCGCCCCGCGAGCGGTTTCAGATCTGGTACGCGATGCTCCTGATCTCGCTGACCTGGGTCTACCTGCTGCTCCTGGTGGCCGCCCTCGTGCCGGCCATCCAGGCCGCGTGGTCGCCGGCCATCGACGCGACGTTCAACGCGGTCCCCCGGTCGCAGGACTGGTGGGCCCACGCCTGGGCGTTCGCGAGAAACGCCTGGAACGCCTTCGCCTCAAGGGCACCGGCGCTCATCGCGCTCGGCACCTTCCTCTGGGCCCTCGTCACCCCGAGCGTCAAGGCGAAGATCGAGGCGATGATGACCAACACCTACTGCCTCTACCAGTACCTCAACTTCGGCGACATGGACCGCCTGGCGGTGATGCTCCACGACCGCGTCGCCGAGGTCAAGGACCTGGGCTACCGCAACGTCCACGTCGTCTCCTACAGCTTCGGCACCGTCGTCGCCTTCAACGCGTTCTTCCCCACGGCGCGGAAGCCGCTCCACCGGCTGGAGGACGTCGGCGCCCTGATCTCCATCGGCTTCCCGTTCGACATGGTGCGGACCTACTGGCCCCGCTACTTCCTCAATCGCCAGGCCGCGCCGGACATGCCCAGGCTCTGGCTCAACGTCTATTCCCCGCTCGACATCCTCTCCTCGAACATCCGCAACGACGGCAAGATCGCGGGGCCCGATCCGGAGATCCTGAAGGACTGCTTCCGGCCCAACCCCGAGCAGGATCCGGTGCAGGCCCGGTCGGCCGCCGTGACCGCCGCACCGGTCGCGGCCGACGACGGCGCCGGCCCGTCCGGGCCGATCGTGCCCTCGCCCGTCAACGTCGCGATGCACAACGCCCCCGACACCACCGACTTCACCTTCTGGGAGAGCCTCACCCTGATGGGCCTGCGGATGCACACCGGCTACTGGAACCCCGCCGACCCCCGGGCCATGAACTGCTTCGACGAGGTTCTCGCGATACTCTACCGCGCCCACGGCGGCGAGCCCGCCGACCCGGACAGACCCCGGGTCTTCCCGGATTCCCTCCCCGGCGCGGAGTGAGCGTGCGGACGACGCGGGGCCGGCTCAATCGACCGCGAACAGCCGGTTCCTCGTGCCTTCGATCCGGACGACGCGGGAGTAGTGGTGGACCTTGATGTCGGGGGCGAGGGGCGTGGGCTGGCAGGCGAGGAATTCGGCCCACCCCGGCTCGTTGTGGGCGACGAAGGCGAGGTCGAGGCGGTCGATGGGGTGCGTCGAGGGGCGCGAGAAGTCGGGGAGCAGGACCGGGCCGGTGTCGACCTGGTAGTAGCGCTCGCGCTCGCTGAAGTTGACGGTCTTGACGGGATATTCGATCATCACGCGATGATTCGCCGATTCGTATTCGGTCCGAGAGACGACCGGCGTGCCGGTCTCCAGGACGGCGAGGATGGCGTCGAGGTCGGTCAATTCCCGCGCGGGTCGGCGGGCGAGGTCGATGGAGTGGCGGTCGAAGCTGTCGCGGGGGTCGTCGACCTGCCGCTCGGGCTGCACGCCCAGGCTCGCCGGGAACCGCATCACGCCCTTGTCGGCCTTATCCCAGCGCTTGTAGACCAGGAAGGCGTCGGATCCCAGGATCATGCACATGTCGGCATTCGGTTCGTGCCAGACATCCTTCTTGACCCAGACCTGCTCGCTCTTGCACGAGGCCGAGAGCACGAACTCGCGCGTGCTGTTGTCCTTCAGGTCGGTGAGCACGACCCGGGAGTCGAGCAACATCCGCACATTATTGAGCGTCATCGGTAGCTTGCGCGAGACGGTCTTGGGCGGCTTCTTGGTGGTGTCGACCCGGAACCGCAGGCAAGACCGGTTGAAGTCGGTGACCTCAATCCCCCCTGCCCCACCGACGGCCACGCCCGCCGCCCCCAGCGCCAGCCCGCCGCCCGCCAGCCAGTCCCGCCTCGTGATGCCCGACATGGTTCTCGCCCCTTTGTTCGCCGTTGGATCCGGGGCAACTGTCCCACGCTCGCCGGCGCGGTTCAAGGGACTGCCGGAGCGGCCGTCGCGGAGGACGACAGCCTGGATCGCGGGGCGAAGGACGGAAGCGCTGGGCGCGGGTCTCCCGACCCCGCCCTTGCCCTGAGATGCGGTACCACAGGGGCGGGTCTCCAGACCCATCCATCAAATGCCCCGACGTCAAGGCCTTCCCGGAATGGGTCTGGAGACCCGGTTCGGTGGTGCGGCGCGGCGAAGCCAGGGGCGGGGTCTGGAGACCCGCGCCCAGCGCATTCGACCCGCGCCCGGCGCATTCGCACAGAACGCCCTACACACAAACAGGCGAACCGCTCTCAATCATGTCGAAATCGAGATTTTCCCACGGATGCGGGTCAGGGTGGCCACGGGGGCGTCGGGGGAGCCGCCGAAGGGGCGCTTGAAGGCGTCCTTCACGCCGGGGGCGGTGAGCTGGACGCGGCCGCTCCAGGCGATGGCCTTCTTCAGGGTCAGTGTGAGGCGCTTGCGGCCGGCGTCGTAGGCGGCGGAGGCGATGGTGTAGGGCTTGACGGGCTTGCCTTGCGCATTGAGGAGAGCGAGCCGGTAGTTCGTCGCGATCGAGGCGGAGGGGGCGTCGAGCGGGGTGTCGAAGTCGACCACGATCGCGGAGACGGCCTTCTGCTTGTAGGTCAACGCGACCTGTCTCGCCCTGGCGAACGGCCGGGGGTCGGCCTCGTCGATCGACAGGGTCGCCCTCGAAATCGCCCCCAGCGACGCCCCGCCTCCCGGCCGCGAGAGCGTCAGGCCGAGGGCCTGCTGCCCCGTGAACTTGCCGTCGCCGAGGATCGGGATGGCCACCGTCTGCTGCGTCTGGCCGGCGAGGAACGTGATCGTCTTGCTCACGCCCTTGTAATTCACCCCCGCCTTCGCGGAGCCGTCCGACGTGCTCAGCACCACCGACGCCCCCGCCGCCGAGCCGTCGGTGCGGGTGATCGTCACGAACGCCTGGCCGTCGGCCTCCGAGGCGCGGAAGCCAGCGGTGGCGAATGTGAATAGTCCTGAGGGGATGACCAGAGTGTCATCGTTCAGGATCGTCACCGTCACCAGGTTCGGGCCCTCGATCGGTGCATTGAATGGATCGGAGAGGAGAATTCGGAACGACTCATCAGGCTCGACATCGCGGTCCCCGAACAGCTTGATCCGGATGGTGCCCGAAACCTCCCCGGCGGGGATCGTAAAAGTTCCCGTGTCGGCCACGAAATCCGAGCCAGCGACCGCCGTGCCGCCGAGCGCGGCATAATTCACCGTGACGGGCACGGTCGCGGGAGGCGAGAGTTTCACCCTGATGTCGATCGATTTCGACCCCGCATCGCCCTCAGGCACGACGATGGAATCCTGCGAGAGGCTGAGCACCGGGACCAATGGATCGTCGTTATAGATGGTCAGGATCGCCCCGGCGGATCCGTCCGAGATCACGCCGTTCACCGGTTCGGAGAGGAGAAGGCGGACGGTCTCGGTCTCCTCAAACAAGGTGTCGCCGATCACCTCGATGGAGGCGGTTTTCTGGGTCTCGCCCGGGGCGAAGGTCAGGGTCCCGGAGACCGGCTCGTAGTCGACGCCGGCGGTCGCGGTCTTGTCCTGGGTCTGGTATTTCACGGTCACGGGGAGGTCGTATGCCTTGGAGAGCGAGACCCCGAATTCCCGGCTTGCATGCCTCTCATCCCCCTCGTACATCGCGAGGTTCGGGGGGAGGAGTTCGATCCGCGGCGGGTCGCGGTCGTCGTTGAGGATCGTGGCGGTCGCCCTGCTTGAGACGCCGGAGATCACCGCCCCGGTCGGATCCGAGATCTCCAGGCTGAAATCCTCGTCCGGCTCGACGGTCGCATCGCCGTGGACCTTGATGGCGACGGTTTTCGATGTCTCCCCCGGCGCGAACGTCAAGGTACCGCTGGCGCCCAGGTAATCATCGAGGGGGCTGGCGGTGCCCTCCTTCGTGCGGTAATGGACCGTGACCGACCGATCGCTCGGCCTTGAGAGGGTCACGGTGAACACGGCCTCGGGCATGATCCCGGTGCCCTCCGCGGAGGGCACCGGCCCGGCGACGCTGAGAATGGGGGGGCGCGGCCGGGGCGAGCGCCGCGGTGTACGCGAAATCCAGGCCCGAAACGGTCGTGCCCTCGGTCAGGAAGACGCCCCGGCCGGGATTATCCAGCGCATAGGAGCGGACCCCGGATGGTGTCGCGAGGAAGAGCGTGTTGCCGTCGTCGCTGATCGCGAACTGGAGGGCCAGTACGGTTGGGGGGAAGGTGCCCAGGCCCTCCGTCGCCTCGCCCGCATCGAGACGATAGAGTTCGGCCCCGGTGCGGGTGTCGTAGGCCATGATCTGGCGCATCTTCCCGTTCAGCGCGTAGAGCACGTCGCGCACCGGGTCGAAGACCGCACCACCGTAGGCCGTCCCCAGCAGTTTGACCGTGGAGAAGTCGGGCCGGATCAGCGAGAGTTGGCCCGAGATGATGATCGCCATCTGCGAGCCATCGCGATTGACCGCTTGCGAGCCGTCGCCCAGGTAGGTGTTGGTCGGGCGGGCCGGCGAGAACGCGGCCGTCCTGGCATCGTAGGTGAACACAGGCCCGTTGGAGAAGTCGCCCTGCTCGAAGAATAGCAGCGAGCGGTCGGCCCCCCGGCGGATCGTCGCCCCGACCCCGCCGACGGCGTGGGTGGATTCCTCCCGGATCGCGTCCGTCGCCAGGTCGATGAATCGCACCAGCGTGAATCCCGACCCGCGATACTGCGTTGTCACGATCGCCACGCCATTGGCGGCGATCTTGAGGTCGAGCCCACCCCCCTCGCCGTCAGCGGCCTCGTAGTGCAGGTCGGTGACGGCCCCCGTGTCCAGGTCGACCTTGTGCACGACCCCCTGCCCCAGCCCCCTCAATGACTCCGTCACGTAGAGATATTTGCCATCCTCAGTGATATCCCCGCCTCCGAGGTACAGGCCGACGTCGATCGGGGCCAGGAGGGTCCGGGTCGCCAGGTCGTAGCGGTAGAGGTCGCCGTCGGTCGTGGTGATCAGGAGTTGATTGCGCTTGCCGTCGAAGATGACCTCGCGCCGGGTCGTCACGGGGATCAGGGTGCTGAGCCCGTCGATGGGCACGGCGGGCGAGATCAGCGTGCGGCCCGGTTGCCCGACCGTCCGAACGACCTGGTTGCCGGCCGGCACGCCGGCGAACGTATAGCGGCCGTCGGTGACCGTGGCGGTCGACCGCTCGCCGACGTCGAACTTGCCGTTGGTGTTGGCGTCGAGGAAGACGGTGCGGCCGGGGAGGCTGGGCTCGCCGGGCTGGCGGGCGCCGTCGCGGTTGAGGTCGTCGAAGACGGTGCCCTCGATCGAGCCGGCGAGCGCCAGGCGCTGTTCCAGGTGGTCGAAGCCGGGGCGCCGCCGGGGGGGGATGCGGTTCATCGTCGGGTCTCGCGGGACGATCGGGATGCGCCGGGGGTCTGGGGCCCCCGGGCGCGGGATTGTGGCCGCGAGCCGGGGATCGGTCAAGGCGAACCGGACGCGCCCCGGGGGGACGCCGGGACGTGCGAACGGATGAACTCGGCCATATGTTCAATCGACGCCTTCGCTTCGGGGAGCAGGGGCTCGTGCGACTGGAAGACGTGGAACATGCCGGGCCA
Source organism: Isosphaeraceae bacterium (assembly GCA_965279195.1). Taxonomy (GTDB): domain Bacteria; phylum Planctomycetota; class Planctomycetia; order Isosphaerales; family Isosphaeraceae; genus CBDIHP01. Next base: position 22,784 of record CBDIHP010000003.1, on the reverse strand, counting down.
GATTTCGAGCGTGACGGCGAGGCCGTCGGCCCTGGCCCTGGCGGCGACCCGGACGGCGTCGTCGCGGAGCATCTCGTGCTCGCCGGCCACGATCAGCAAGGGGGGCAGCCCGCGATAGTCGCCGAACACGGGCGAGGCCAGCGGGTCCTTCGGGTCGGACTTGCCCAGGTAGTAGTCGCGGAACACCGGCATCGTCCGGGCGCTGATGATCGGGTCGACCACGGTCTTCAGGGACTCGCTCGCGAGCGTGAAGTCGGTGACCGGCGAGATGGGGATGGCCCCGGCCGGCAGGGCCTTCTTGCGGCCCTTGAGCGCCAGGACGGTCGACAAGGTCAGCCCGCCGCCGGCCGAGTCCCCCGCCACGAAGGTCGCCCGCGCGGGGCGAGCGCCGTCGGGGGCGTTCCGCGTCATCCAGTCGTGAGCATCGACGCAATCGTCGAGTCCCTTCGGGAAGGGGTGCTCGGGGGCGAGCCGATAATCGACCAGGAGCACCGCGCACTTCGCCCGATCCGACAGGTGCGACGCCAGCGGCAGGTACCGCCCGCCGGAGCCCGAGACGAATCCGCCGCCGTGAATATAAAGCAGCCGCACATCCGGGTCGGCCCCCGGGGCGAGCACCCACTCGCAGGGGACGTCGCCGACCTTCACCGGCACCAGCTTCACGCCCTCCACCGTCGACTTGAGCCTCGCCCCCATGCCGGCCCGGAGGCCCTTGAGGTCGAACTCCTTCGTCCCGAACGGGACATTCTTGCGCAATCTCGCGAGATAGGCCACGCCCTCGGGCGAGACCTTCCCCGGCGGCGCGAGATCCCCCGCCGAGGCGGCCGCGACGACTCCGATGCATATCACCACGATTATCCCGAATCGACGCGTCATCGCGCACCTCCGAAACCCCAGGGTCGCACCCGCGGCCATCATAACGCCTGGCCGACGCCGCCGCACCGGGCCACACACGGGGTGGCGGCATCGGTCTCGTGCTTGACGACCCGCGACCGCGCGGATGTACTGGACCGGCCCGGGACCAGGCCGGATCGAACAGGGAGGCCGCCGTTGGAACTCACCCGCGAGATGTTCGCGTCCCAGAAGGGCCGCCGCTTCGGCGCGGCCAACCCCGAACGCATGCGCGTGCCGTTCTGGGAGTGGATGGTGCGACAGGCGGAGAATCATCGCGAACGGGAAGAGAGGGGCGAGGAGCACGAACCCCGGCCGGGCGAACTCAAGCGGTGGCCGGGCACCTTGCGGCGGCACTTCGGCGTCGACGTCGATCACACGGGCGGGCCGGTCTGGACGTTCGACCGCTACGGCACCTCGCGGACGACGCTCCCCGACGGCCGGGTCGCCTGCATCGGCGGCGAGCACGAGGACTACTACGACCCGGACTTCTGCATCTATAACGACGTCATTATTCTCGGGCCCGACGGCTCGGTCGAGATCTTCGGCTACCCCGAGGACGCCTTCCCGCCGACCGACTTCCACACGGCCACGCTCGTCGGCGACCGCATCGTCGTGATCGGCCGGCTCGGCTACCAGGGACAGCGTCATCCGGGGACCACGCCGGTGATGGAGCTCGACCTTGGCACCCTCCGGTTCGCCCCCCTGCCCTCCATCGGCGACGTTCCGGGCTGGATCTTCGGCCACGAGGCCGAGCTGGTCGACGGGCGGATCATCATCCGGGGCGGCAAGGTGATCGACCCGCAGTCGGTCAAGGGCGAGATCCGCCGCAACCTCGACGACTTCGCCTACGACCTGGCCACCGGCGATTGGTCCCGCCTCACCACCAGGTCCTGGCGGCAGTACACGATCGCCGACGCCGGGGGCAAGGTGCTCAACGCGGCCTTCATGAAATGCGACTGGGGCGACGCGAGCTGGCAGGACTCGCCCGAGATGGCCGACGCCGCCGCGGTGCTGGCGAACGCCACGAAGGACCTGTTCCTCTACATCCGCCCCGAAGCCCTGCTGCCCAAGGTGTTCGACCACGAGCCCCCGGAAGACGCGGCCTATTCGATGGAACATCAGATCACAATTTCCGGCGTCCCGGTCACCATCAAGCTCGACGTCGACGCCGTCGACCTGCTCATCGAGGGCGACATGCCCGACGGCCGGGCCGACGCCCTCGTGGCCGAGATCCGCTCGAACATCGAGTCCGAGACCGGCCGCCCCTGCACCGTGACCCGCCTCGCCTGAGCCGGGCTGGACGGGCTGAGGCATTTGACAACGCGGGGAATCCGACCTATCTCTTGAGTGAGGGCGTCGGTCGTCGCGGACGGGGGATCGTCGGGCGACGGGTAGCTCGTTCGTAAGGAGGCCCTTTCATGTCCATCGCACCGAGATCGGCCCGGCCCGAGGGATCGCCGCCGATCGGTCTGGAATCTCTCGACGAGGCCGGGCGTCGGGCCCGCACCGAACGAGTCCACCGCGCACTCGATGAGATCGAAGGCATCACGGACCCGACCGACACCGACGCCGTCTGGGACGAAGTCCTGCGCGGGATCGACGAAGCCCGGCCTCATCGCCCGTTGTTCGCTGAGGGTCCGTGAATCGTGGCCAGGATCGTGGTCCTCGACGCCGGCCCGACCGGCCTCGCCAGCAAGCCCCGGGGAAAGGCCGACGCCGACCGTTGCCGCGATTGGATCCGGAGGATGGAGGGGGCCGGCACGAGAATCGTCATCCCCGAGATCGTCGAGTATGAGGTGCGGCGGGAATTGATCCGGGTCGGGGCGACGGCCGGGTTGCTCCGGCTCGAACGGCTGGCCTCGACACTCGATTATCTGCCGATCACCACCGTCGCCATGCGACAGGCGGCCGAATTCTGGGCCGCGATTCGTCGCGTGGGCCGGCCGACGGCCGACACTCGCTCGCTCGACGCCGATTGCATCCTGGCCGCCCAGTCCTGGACGCTCGTCAATCCGGAGGATACCGTGACGATCGCCACGACCAACGCACGCCACCTCGCGAGGTTCCCGGGGATCACCGCCCTCGCATGGGATTCCATCGAAAACCCCGAGTGAATTCCCCGCTCAGAAGCCCACCAGGACGTTCTTGCCGATGGCGGTGCCGTTCTCGGCGATCTCGTGCAGGGCGCGGAGGTTGGCGGCGTTGATGGGGGCGGACTGGGTGGCGAGGGTGCTGCGGAGCACGCCGGCGTCGACCAGGGCGGAGACCTCGGCGAGGATCCGGTGCTGCTCGATCATGTCGGGGGTCTGGAACAGCGAGCGGGTGAACATCAGCTCCCAGGAGATGGTCACGCTCTTGCGCTTGAACTTCAGGATGTCCAGCGATTTGGGGTCGTCGATCAGCGCCATGTGGCCCTGGGGGGCGATCAGCTCGGCGATGGCGGGGAGGTGGGCGTCGGTGGCGGTGAGCGAGGCGACGTACTCGGCCTGGGCGATGCCGATGCCCTTGAGGGCCTGGTCGAGCGGCGTGCGGTGGTCGACGGCGTGGTGCGCCCCCATCTCCTTGACCCAGGCGACGGTCTCGGGCCGGGAGGCGGTGGCGACGACGGTCAGGCCGGTGAGCCGCCGGGCGAGCTGGATCAAAATCGAGCCGACGCCCCCCGCGCCGCCGATCACCAGCAGCGTCCCCTTCCGCCCCTTGTTGCCGTAGGGCACGCGCATGCGTTCGAACAGCAGCTCCCAGGCGGTGAGCGAGGTGAGCGGCAGGGCGGCCGCGGCGGCGAAATCCAGCGACTTCGGCTTGGGCCCGACGATCCGCTCGTCCACGACGTGCAGCTCGCTGTTGGTGCCCTCGCGGGTGCGGTCGCCGGCGTAGAAGACCTCGTCGCCGGGCCTGAACAGCGAGACGCCCGGCCCCACGGCCTCGACCACCCCGGCGGCGTCCCAGCCGAGGACCTTCGCCCCCTCCCAGCCCCCGGCCATGCCCGAGCGGACCTTGTAATCGACCGGGTTCACCGACACCGCGTGCACCCGCACCAGGAGGTCGCGCGGCCCCGGCGTCGGGGCGGGGAGTTCCAGGTCCACCAGCGCCTCGGCGCCCCCGGGGGCGTGGAGTCCAACGGCTTTCATCTCTTGCTCCTTTTCTCGATCGGACGAATCACCGCGCGTCGCAGCGTACCCTACTGGCTCGCTGCGGCGCGGCGGCGGCGGCCGCTCTGGAGGTAGATCTCGGACCGGACCTCGATCAGCGGGTCGCCGGAGGGGTCGATGCCGTCCACGCGGGGGACGGGGTCGAAGATCACCTTGCGATTCTCGGGCGAGAGTTCGTCGATGCGAGACGTGAGGCGCAGGGTGCCGAACTCGACCGTGGGGCGGTCGTCGGGCCAGACGGCGGTGGCGTCGTCGACCGGGTCGCCGTCGCCGGCCAGTTGCACGAGGACCTTGAAGCCGACGGGCCCATCGGCCAGCCTCGCGGAGAGTTCGGCGGTGAGGAAGTCGGCGGTCTTCGCGGCGGCCTGCTCGGCCGAGAGGTGGGCGACGGGCCCCTCGGGCAGGATCCGGAACCGGCCCGCGCGGGCGGCGCCGTCGGCATTCGTGAACACGAAGGCGTTGATGGCGAAGTACGGCTGCGAGGCGAAGCTCGCGGGGATCGGCTTGGGGGCCTCGGCGAAGGCCTTCGCCCGGGGGTGGGCGGCGAGGAAGGCCGCGATCGGCGGTGGGGCCGGCGCGCCCGGGCCGCTGGCGGCCGCCGCCCTCAGGAACTCCAGGAATTCCTCCCCGGTTCGGACCGGGAAGCCGTTGTGCGAGTGCGCCACGATGTCCGTATGGACGTGCTCGCCCAGGTGGAACCGGATGGCCATGCCCTGGGGGCTCGACCCCTGCGCGGCGTTCTCGGCGGCGGTCGGCACGCCGGCGGACATCGAGAACCGCACCGTGACCGGCGTCTCGGGCCGGGAGGCGTGCGGGGCGCGGGTCAGGCCGGCGGCCGAGGGCGACGGCGTGAACGTCCCCGCATACATCGACCCCTTCGCGTGGGCGGGCCGGAACCCGGCGTGCACGCCCCCCGAGAGCTGGTCGAGCACGGCGAGGAGGTCGGAGATCAAGGTCGATGACATGAGGCGTTCCCGGATGTTCCGATGTGGATCACCCCACCTGTTTAACGCCTCGCCCGCGCGGCGTCCACTGGGATTCCCCGTCGCGGGCGCCCGACGGCGCGCCGGGGTCCCGAGGGCGGGACCCCGGCCACGGGTGAGGTCAGAAGTCGGCGTCGAGCACGATCCGGTAGCGGGCCTTGCCCTCGCGCAGGCGGGCGAAGGCGTCGTTGATCCGGCTCATGGGGAAATGCTCGGTGGTCGGCGCGACGCCGTGGCGGGCGGCGAAGTCGAGCATGGTGGCGATGTCGACCGGCGAGCCGGTGGGCGAGGCCGAGAGGGCCGTCTGGCGGTTGATCAGCGAGAAGATCGGCACCGGGATCGGCTCCAGCACCGCGCCCACGACGTGCATGCGGCCCCGGGGCGCCAGGGTCGACAGCATCGCCTCCCAGTCGAGCGGGGCGTTCGCCGTCACCAGCAGCAGGTCGAGGCTGCGGTCGAGCTTGCGGACCTCGGCCGAGTCCCGGGTGGCGACCACGTGCGAGGCGCCGAAGGACCGCGCCTCGTCGAACTTGCCCGGGCTGGACGTGAACGCGGTGACGTCGCACCCGTAAGCGGAGGCGAACTTGACCGCCATGTGCCCGAGCCCGCCGATGCCCACGACGCCGACCCGGCTGGTCGGCGTGGCGTACATCGCCAGCGGGTTGAACACGGTGATCCCGCCGCAGAGCAGCGGGCCGGCCTCGCCGGGCGCGACCCCCTCGGGGATCGGGATCGTCCAGGCCCAGTGCGACCGGACCCGGCTGGCGAACCCGCCCCGGTGGCCGACGATCGTCGCCTGCGCCTCGGCGCAGAGGTGCTGATCGCCCGAGAGGCATTCGCGGCAGTGCATGCAACTGGCGGAGTTCCAGCCCACGCCCACGCGCTGCCCGACGCTCACCCCGCGCGTCAGACGCCCGACGGCGGCGACCCGCCCGATCGCCTCGTGCCCCAGCACGGCGGGGTACGACGAGATGCCCCAGTCATTGTCGCGGACCGAGAGGTCGGAGTGGCAGAGCCCGCAGTTCTCGACCTCCACCTCCACCTCCTCGTCGCCCAGCGGACCCAGGTCGACCTGCTCGCGGACGAGATCGGCCCCCGCCGAGCGGGCGACCCACGCATCGATCATGGACATACGCATTCCTCGATGAACCAGGGGATGCCCGTCGCGGGGCGGAGATCCGGGCTCCGTACGTTGCCCCGGCGACGCCGGCGGGCATCCGCGTGCGAAACCCGTTCCGCGCGGCATCCCTCTTGCACCTGGCACCCCCGGGCCCAACCGCCGGGGATCCCCCGGGCAAACCGCCCTGGGCATTTTGTGTACCATGTGGTACGATAACGATAGGGATGGGTCTGCGAGAAGGCAAGGGGCGGAGGGGGATCGGGAGGTCAGCCATGCCGCCGGGCCGGGTGCGACAGTTCGACGCGGACGAGGCCCTCCGACGCGCGATGGAGGTGTTCTGGCGGCGGGGGTACGAGGGTGCGACGCTGGACGAGCTGACGGCGGCGATGGGGATCAACCGGCCGAGCCTGTACGCGGCGTTCGGCAACAAGGAGCAGCTCTTCCGCAAGGCGCTCGACCGCTACCACACCGGCCCGATGGGCTTCGTCGGCAAGTCGCTCTCCGAGCCGACCGCGCGGGGGGTGGCCGAGCGGCTGTTGCGGGGGATCCTCGACCTCCTGAACGACCCGGATTACCCCGGCGGCTGCCTGATGGTCCAGGCCGCGTTGACCTGCGGCGCCGAGGCGGACCCGATCCGCCAGGAGCTGGCCGCGGGCCGCGAGCGCTCGGTCGCCGCGATCCGGGACCGCCTCGAACGGGCCGCGAGCGAGGGGGACCTCCCCCCCTCGGCCGACTGCACCGCCCTGGCCCGCTACCTCGCGACCGTGATGCACGGCCTGGCCGTCGAGGCCGCCGGCGGCGCCTACCCCGACGAACTCCGACGCGCCGCCGACCTCGCCCTGCTGGCCTGGCCGGGGTAACCTGACGGCACCAGGTTCGGGGCTTGAAGGCCGGGTCTACGCCCCCTCGAAGGGTGCGAAGAGTAGGGTCATCTGGTTCGTGTCTGCGACTGAACTGTCTCGATGACGAGCCCCATCCGCAAAGGGACGTGACGATGACCGCCTGGACCTCACACTCGCTCGACGATCGGTACGGGTTCCGGAGCGCGAGGCTGCCGGAGGGGCTGATGCCGTCGGATGAGGGGTTCGAACGGCTCTGGGGCCTGCATCCGGAGGGGTTCCATGAGATCCTCATGGTCGGGAAATTGGTGAAGACCCCGCGCTGGCAGCAGGCGTTCGGGAGGGATTATCGCTACACGGGGCAGGTCAATCCGGCGTTGCCGGTGCCGGGGATCCTGGAGCCGTATCGCGACTGGGCGGCGTCGGAGGTCGACCCGAGGCTCAACGGCTTGCTCCTGAACTGGTACGACGGCGAGCAGGGGCACTACATCGGCCCGCACCACGACAGCACGAAGGACATGTGCGACGGCGCCCCGATCGTGACGATCTCGCTGGGCGAGGAGCGGATCTTCCGGTTCTCGCACCCCAAGACGAAGGCCACCGTCGACACCCCCGTCCCCGCCGGGACCGTGCTCGTCGTGCCGTATGACACCAACCTCGAATGGAAGCACGAGGTCCCCCGCTTCGCCCGCTGGAAGGGCCGGCGGATCTCGATCACCCTGCGGGCCTTCGCGTAGGGTGCGACGCCGCCTGCATGACCATCCGCTCCCGCAAAAATCCTTCACAACCGGCGTCACGTTTCGGAATTGCAACGCCTGTTAGGGTTTCAGGCGGACAAATCGAAGGGTACCCCGCGCATTCGCTTGTGCGGGATGTCTCGCCGCGTTAGGTTTTGTTGAAATCCTGCAACGTTGGCAGGGGCTTTGGCGTTTTCACGCATTGGTAGTGTCGAGTTTCGGAGACGCTCCGGCCGGGAAGGCGGGCGCGATGGGCCAGGACGGTTCCAATCGAGACCGGACGAAGTTGCCGCCACACCTTGAGAGGGGCCGCGATGTTGCGACGTAAGGGAATCGGACGGAAGCCGCGCCGGTCGGCACGCCCCGCGATCGAGGCGATGGAGCGCCGCGACCTCCTGGCGGTCAACGTCTTCTACTCGCTCGACTCCTACTGCCGGACCATCCTGAACTTCCAGGAGACCACCTCCGCCACCGACCCGGGCGGCTCGGACACCCTCCAGCTCAAGCTCAGCTCGGGGTACGTCCAGTACACCCTGAACGGCGGCGCGGCCACGACGACCTTCCGGACGGCCGGCGGCACGAGCCCGTCGTCGTTCCGGATCGGCTCGGTCTATTCGATCAACGTCTCGCTCGGCAACGGCAACGACACCCTGACCCTCGACCACTCCGCCGGCGAGGTCGACCCGTGCGCGGGGATCACCTTCAACGCCGGTTCGAGCACGGCCCTGGCCGCCGGCGAGACGTTCGACGGCGCCAATGGCGACCGGCTGATCATCAAGGGGTCGGGCGAGAGCTTCACCCTGGGCAACTCGCTGTTCAACGGCTGCGACACCGGCAAGGTCTACCTCTCGGGCCTGGAGAAGTTCTCGTTCGCCGACGGCAGCGGCAACAACGTCCTCGACGCCCGCAACTTCTCCGGCCCGGTCAAGCTGACCGGCGGCAACGGCGTCGACACCCTCTACGGCGGGCCGTCCAACGACATCCTCACCGGCGGCAACAGCGGCGGAACGATCCACGGCGGCGCGGGGGATGACCTGCTCGTCGGCGCCAACGGCAAGGACACGCTCAACGGCGGCGACGGCAACGACACCCTGATCGGCAACAACGGCGTCGACACCCTCAACGGCGACGCCGGCAACGACTCGATGCAAGGCGGGCTCGGCAACGACGCCATCAACGGCGGCGACGGGGTCGACACGGTCGTCGAGGTCGGCGACGTCAATTTCACCCTGACCAATACCAGCCTGGTCGGGCTGGGGACCGACACCCTGTCCTCGGTCGAGTCGGCCCGGCTCACCGGCGGGGCGTCGGCCAACGTCTTCAACACCTCGGCCTTCACCGGCAGCACCGCCCTCGACGGCGGCGGCGGGCCCGACAACATCGCCGCGGGCGCCGGCGACGACTCCATCACCGACAACAGCACCGGCGGCGGCACCTTCGACCTCGGCGCGGGCAACAACACCTTCGTCGACCGCTCCACCGGCAGCACCCCCAAGACGGTCACCTCCGGCGGCGGCAACGACACCTTCTACGACTACTCCACCTCCGCCGCCACCAAGTCCGTCAGCAGCGGCGACGGCAACGACACCTTCTACGACTACTCCACCTCCACCGGCACCAAGACCGTCGACACCGGCGCGGGCAACGACACCTTCTACGACTACGGCTCGTCCGGCGGCTCGGTCGGGACCGGCAGCGGCAACGACACCTTCTACGACTACAACACCGGCGCCACCCCCAAGACCGTGGACACCGGAGACGGCAACGACACCTTCTATGATTATGGGTCCGTCGGCGGTTCCGTCTCCACCGGCGCGGGCAACGACACCTTCTACGACTACAACACCGGCGCCCTCGGCAAGTCCGTCGACACGGGCGCCGGCGACGACACGTTCTACGACTACGGCAACGCCGGGGGCACCGTCGGCACGGGCGCCGGCAACGACACATTCTACGACTACTCCGCCGGCGGGTCCAAGACGGTCGACACCGGCGACGGCAACGACACATTCTACGACTACGGCAACGCCGGCGGCTCGGTCGGCACCGGGGCCGGCAACGACACCTTCTACGACTACAACACCTCCGCCGGCGGCAAGACCGTGGACACCGGCGCGGGCAATGACACGTTCTACGACTACGGCAACGCCGGGGGCACCGTCGGCACGGGAGCGGGCAACGACACCTTCTACGACTTCTCCACCGGCTCGACCCCCAAGACGGTGGCCACCGGCGACGGCAACGACACCTTCTACGACTTCAGCACCCGCACCACGTCCACCTCGGTGGACACCGGCGCGGGCAATGACACGTTCTACGACTATTCGGCCGGCACCCGGACCTCCGCCGCCAGCCTCGGCGACGGCAACGACACCTTCTACGGGCTCGCGGGCGGCTCGCAGTCGGTCGACGCCGGCACGGGCAGCGACCTCATCGTCGTCGGACCCGGCGCCACGACCCTGACGGGCGGGTCGGGCGACGACACCTACGCCTTCGGCGGCAATCTCGCGGGCTCGGTGACCATCGTCGAGGATGCGAGCGTCGACACCGACAGCCTCGATTTCTCGGGGCTGGCCTCGGCCGTCGCCGTCAACCTCGCCTCCACCGCCGCCCAGGCCATCGCCGCCGGGCTGACCTTGACCCTCTCGTCCTCGACCGGCATCGAGAACGTCACCGGCACCCGGTTCGCCGACACCCTGATCGGCAACGCCCGGGACAATGCGATCCTCGGATCGGCCCCGCTCGACGAGCGCGGGACGGCCATCACCCCCGCCCAGTGGACGGCCCCGGCCCAGGTCGTCTACCTCGACTTCACCAGCACCTCCGGCTACGCCTACTCGGCCGCCCAGCAGGAGGCCATCCGCGCGGGGATCGCGGCCAACTACGCCCCGTTCGGCTACGACGTCCGCCTGACCCGCCCCGCCTCGGGCGACTACGCCACGATCTACTTCAACGTCTCCGACCCCACCCTGCCCCGGCCGGTGCCGGCCAACGCCAGCGAGGTGGACTTCGGCAACCGCAACCTCGGCGGCTCGGTCTACATCGCCGCCGCGCTCCTGCTGGACATCCCCGCCGGCGTGCCCTCGACCGACGGCGCGGCGGTGGTCTCGCTCACCGTCGGCCTGGCCTCGCACGAACTCGGCCACCTCTCGGGCCTCAAGCACCCCGACTCCTGGGGCATCCCCGGCACCGGCGGGTACTTCCTGCCCACGACCTACCTCCCCTCGCCCCCGGCGGAGGGGGCCGTCGAGACCCCGTTCCACCTGATGGGCTCCCCCGCCTCGACCGGCATCAGCCCCGGGCTGACCGCCCAGAACCCGTTCTTCGGCGAGCGGGAGGCGCTCAAGCTGGCCTACGCCCGCAGCGGCATCGCCGCCACCCCCGAAGCCGCGACGCCCCACGGCAACGTCGCGACCGCCCAGCCGCTGACCACGACCTCGCTCGTCGTGCCGAACACCCTCAAGGCCGGCGTCAACGTCGGCAAGGACCTCACGGGCAGCGTCGTCCACGTGGCCAACGCCTCGATCTCGGCCGCCGGCGAGTCCGACGTCTACGCGATCACCGTCAGGGCCGGCGACGTGATGACGTTCGAGGTCTTCTCGAAGGCCATCGCCGCCGCACGCGGCTGGGGCTCGAACACGTTCGACTCGGTCCTGAGCGTGCTCGACGCCCAGGGGAACCCCATCCCCTACTACGGCAACGCCGCCGGGGCCGTCAATGACGACGGCGTCGAGACGACCGACTCCGCGCTCGTGGACGTGACCTTCGCCAGCGCCGGCACCTTCTACGTCAAGGTCGCCGCCTTCAGCGGGACGGCCACCGGCCACTACGAACTCTTCGCCTACCGGATCGCCTCGGGCGACCGCACCGACGCCGGCGATACCCTCGTCGGCGGCGACGGCAACGACACCCTCAAGGGCAACGGCGGCGACGACACCATGACCGGCGGCACGGGGGCCGACCAGGTCGACGGCGGCGCGGGGTACGACACCCTCATCGAGTCCCGCACCGGCACCGCGCCCGCGGCGATGACCCTGTCGAACGCCTCGCTCTCGATCAACGCCGAGGGGGTCGACACGCTGCTCTCGATCGACCGGGCGTTGCTCCGGGGCGGGGAGGGCAACGACACCCTGAACGCCTCGGCCTTCTCGGGCCCGGTGGTCCTGGTCGGCGGCGCCGGCTGCGACACGCTGACCGGCGGGGCGTCCAACGACCTGCTGATCGGCGGGCTCGGGGCCGACTCGGTCAACGGCAACGGGGCCGACGACATCCTGATCGGCGGCACGACCTCCTACGACGCGACGGACGCGGCGCTGCTGGCCATCTCGAACGAATGGTCGTCCGCCCGGACGTACACCCAGCGGGCGAACAACATCCAGGGGATCCATACGCCGGGCGTGGACTGGGCGAACGGCCCTTACGTGCTGGTGCCGTCGTGCAACGGCCTGGGGATCGCCGCGACCGTCTTCGACGACGGGGCCGCCAACATCCTGACCGGCGGCACCGGCCGCGACCTCTACTTCGTCGGCCGGAAGGACAGGACCGACAGCCGCCGCGACCCCGGCCAGGTGGTCGTCTACCTCAGCGGCCGCGACGACGACGATTGATGGATTCCTTCATTGCAGGGGTGGTACGGGCCCGATCTAATGACGGTCCCGCGCCCCGGCCCGATCCCCGGATGGGTCGGGCCGGGGCCAATTCGACCCGCCGGTCGACGATGCCCGGCCCCAATCCCCCTGCGCCCGCCGGACCCGGCGGGGACCGTCGCGGAGCGCGTCGATGCTCAAGGATCTCGGCAAGATCGGGTTCGGGAAGTCGTACGTCGTGCCGGCGTTCTGGATCTTCGCGATCCCGGTGGCGTCGCTGTTCTTCTTCCGGCACGCCGAGACGACGTTCGATGATAAGTTCATCCAGGGGTTCGTCGCCGAGATCCAGGGCGACACCGACATCCCGGCGGCCGACCGGCCGAAGGCGATGGAGTTCGCCCAGAAGCTCAAGGTCTCGCGGATGCTCGCCTCCGACGACCCGATCGCGCAGAGGTTCGCGGAGGGGTTGCCGGGCGACCTGAAATTCCACTACGCCACGTTCCGCTGGATGATCCGGGGGGCCCTGTTCTGCATCGTCACCGGGGTGGCGTTGCCGGTGTTCCTGGCGGTCTGCGTGCTGCTCTCGCGGGCGTCGCAGCGGGCGCAGTACCTCAGCCTGCTGGCGGGCTGGCACTCCTTGCGGGTCTTCGCGTCGCTCCAGGTGATCGCCCAGGCGTCGATGGCCGTGGCCCTGTCGTTCTGGGTGACGGCGCTGTTCACCAATCGCTACTACGTCAAGCTGATCGTGATCGTCGGCCTGCTGGCGCTGTGCGCCGTCGCGGCCATCCTGAAGGCGATCTTCAAGCGGATCGACATGACCTTCGGCGTCGAGGGCGTGGCGCTGGACCGCTCGGCCGCGCCGAAGTTCTGGGCGGACGTCGACCGGCTCTGCGAGGCCGTGGGCACGGCCCCGCCCGCCCAGATCGTCGCGGGCATCGACGCCCAGTTCTTCGTGACCGAGAACCCCCTGCGCACGCCCGAGGCGGCCTACGGCGGCCGGACGCTGTTCGTGAGCCTGTCGCTCCTGCGGATCATGCCCGAGGGGGAGGCCTCGGCCGTGCTGGCGCACGAGATGGCCCACTTCAGCGGCCAGGACACGTACTACAGCAAGAAGATCTCGCCTTTGCTGGCGCGTTACTATCATTATTTGAAGGCCCTGAGCGACAACCCGATCAGCCTGCCGGTGTTCTACGTGTCGCTCCTCTTCCGGATGCTGTTCGAGGCGTCGATCCAGGCGCAGTCGCGGGTCAGGGAGTTCCGGGCCGACCGGATCGCGGCCGAGATCGTCGCGCCCGTGGACCTCGCCGCGGCGCTGGTGCGGATCACCGCCTACGACGAGTACCACAACAAGACCGAGAACGAGATCATCGAGTCGAACGAGACCGACTCGGACCTGGCGGGCAGGTTGAAGACGGGCTTCGACGACTTCGCCGCGCACTACCACGAAGGCAGGACCCTCCTCGAATCGACGACCACGCACCCGTTCGACAGCCACCCGCCGCTGGGCCAGCGGATCGAGGCGCTGGGCCTGGCCCCCTCGCCCGAGTTCCTCCGCGAGGCGCTCGACGAGCCGACCGACGAGGCGTGGTACCGCAAGATCGACGGCGTGGAGGAGATCGAGTCCCGCCAGTGGGACGCCTACCAGGCCCGGTTCAAGCAGAACCACGAGCTGATCCTCGCCTGTCGCACGGTGCCCGAGACCGACGAGCAGCGGGCGTTCGTCGAGTCGCACTTCCCGCCGAGGAAGTTCGACCTGCCCAAGCAGGAACTCGGCCAGGTGGACATCGACGGCATCATCAGCACGACCTGGGAGACGCCGCTAGGCTTCGAAGACATCCACTCGATCAAGGCCGAGAAGGATTTCCTCGGCCGCCCGATCCTGACCATCACGCCCAAATCCACCCCCAAGGCCACCCGCACCCTGCCCATGCCCTCCGACCAGGCCGCGCAGGCGGAGCTGTGCAACGTCATCAATCAATACATGGGGCGATATTACATGGCGCAGGAGTACCGGAAGTCGAAGGCCGAGGGCCCGACGGCGTAGCACTCCGCCCCTCTTGGCGGGCGAGTTGCCCTTGCGACCCGATCGCACCACGACACGAATCCTGCGGGGAGGGCCCTTGCACCCTGGAAGGGTGCAAGGAGGTACCGCCCCTGGAACGGATCCGCTGGAATCGCGGCCAGTTCGGGCCTCGCACGTTTCGCCCCGGCCTGGCCGCTCCTGACCGCCTCGTCGCGGGCGGTGGCGGGAAAGACGCTTGTTGCAGCCGGCCGGGACCGGGGGCTGGAACCCCCTCGCTGCTATACGGCCCCCTTCCAGGGTGTGAAGAAAAGGGGCGAACCGCGTCAGTACGAGTCGGCGCTGATGACCTCGCCGCCGGCGATGGTGCCGAGGGAACGCCAGACCTGGCCGTTGACGCTGTCCTTCAGGAACCGGACAGAGCCGTCGCCGAGCAGGACGTTGACGCCGCCGGGGTGGTAGCTGCGCGAGGTGATGGCGGCGAAGGTCGGGCCCCCTTCCTCCTCGCGCTGGGCGATCAGGTCGACGTCGGGGTAGCTGATCCCTCCGAAGCTGCCGGGGGTCCGCTTGTTGGGGGTCCAGGCGGTGGTGAAGCCCGACTGGTTGGCGTTGCCGTCCTCCCACTCGGCGTGGCCGGCGACGGGCTTGATCTCGCCCGAGCACGCGGTGTATTGCGCCACCGCGGCGGGGTCGGCGGTGGTGTCGGGCCGGGGGGTGGAATTGACCGGGGCGAAGGCCAGGCCGGAGCACTTGCGGAGGTAGGGGAAGGCGGTCTTCACCTCGCCGACGAAGAGGGTCTGGCTGAGCCCGTCGACCACGCCGGAGAAGGTCACCGAGACGTTCGTGCGGAAGGGGGCGGACGGGGGCTGGGAGCTGGCCAGCCCGCCCCAGACGTACCAGTCGCCCCGGTTCATGCCGTAGTTGGTGTTGGCCCGGTTCACGCCGTCGTCCACGAAAACGGTCTTCATATTCGGATCCGACGGGCACAGGAACGCGGCCGTCTGGAGGCCCATGGCGGTGATGTTCGCCTCGTGCTCGTTGGGCAGGCTGAAGTTGCAGGCGCTGTAGCCGTTCTGGCCTTCGAGGTACGGCAGGATCCGGGCCAGCGGGCCCCAGCCGCCGAAGATCGGCGCGTTGCCCGCGCCCCTCGTCACGATGCAGGCGATCGGCAGGGCGTTATTCGTGCTCTCATAGTTATGCAAGGCCAGGCCGATCTGCTTGAGGTTGTTGGTGCACTGGATCCGCCTGGCCGCCTCGCGCGCGGCCTGCACCGCCGGCAACAGCAGGGCGATCAGCACCGCGATGATCGCGATCACCACCAGCAGCTCGATCAGCGTGAACCCTCGCCTCGTCTGCAACCTCGTCATCGTCCGCATCGTGGAGCCTCATCATGGGGGCGTCGTCCGGTCGTTGAACCGCCCGCCGTGATGCAACTCCCGAACCGCGACCGCCTCCGTCCCGTATGTCCCGACGCGGGAGGCCATTGGGGAAATCCCGGCGATTCCGAATGAGCATCCTTCGGCGAAAAAATCGCCGCGACGGCCAGAGATTGCCCTCCTGGAATGTGGCCGTCCGGCTGCCGCTTTCAAACGGGAAGACTCGCCGACGCCGAGGCGGCCGGGCGACGTCCTCGCCCTCATTCGCGGCCGTCGTTGAACCACGAAAGCGGCAGCCGGACTGCCGCACTCCAGTGGGGTTCACTTCTTGAGCTTGTAGTCGACGAGGAAGACCTTGGACCCCTCGGGGCTCTTGAACTCGGCCGGGCGGGCCTTGCCGCCGAGTTCGTAGCAGACCCGCAGGATGTCGCCGTCGCGCTCGTAGATGGCGAGGATGGTCCGGCCCTTGTTGGGGCCGTCGGTGCCGACGATGTCCATGGCTTTGGGCCTGGCGTCGGGCAACAGCTTGCAGGTCCCCTTGTCGACCTGGCCGCCGAGCGTGAGGTGGTACGAATCCCCCTCGATCTTGAGGGTGATGACCTTGAGGATCTCGTCCGGGAACGGCTTGCCGCCGAGTTCCCCCTTCGCGGGGGCCCAGGTCCCTTCGACGTCGCCGGCGGGCGCGGACGCCCCGGCGTGGAAGGCGGCCGCGGACAACAGCAGGACGGCCAGGGCGATGGCGTGGGGTCGCATGGGCGGGGATCCCTCCTCTAGTAACGGGACATGGACGGTTAGTGGCAATCCGTATAGAGATCGGATTTCCGTGGCGAAGGCGACAGGTCCGGCCAAGAATCCTGGGATCCGGGCGTGATCTCGGCGGATTCCGCCGTCGCGACGGACGCGGACGGGACGTCTTGCTGGGAGATGCGGCGATGTCGAGGCGAGGGGCGATGGACAGGCGGGCGTGGCTGCGTGGCATCGGGGCGACGGCCCTGGGACTGGGATTCCCCCGGGCGACGGGGGCCTCCGGCCCCGACGACGAGAAGGGGGCGCCCACCGAGCGGTTCCGGCTGGAGATGGGCGGGCTCGCGGGGACCTACACCGTCGAGTGGGACGGCAAGGTGCTGGCCTACAAGGTGAAGTCGCTCGACCCGGCGAAGCGGCAGGAGAAGTCCGTCACCCCGACGCCCGGGCGACTGAAGGCGTTCTGGAAGGCGCTGGACGGGGCGAAGGTCTGGGACTGGTCGCCCCGCTACGACAACCCCAACGTCCTCGACGGCGGCTACTGGACCCTCTCGGCCGACCGCGCGGGCAAGTCCGTCGCCGCCCGGGGCCGCAACGCCTACCCCGACGAGTCCGACGTCGCCCGCCCCCGCAACGAGCCTTTCCCCGGCCCGACCTTCCAGGGCGTCCTCAAGGCGACCGAGGATTTGCTGGGGTTCAAGATCGAGTGAGCCCGCAGGGGGTGCTACTGGGGCCCCGCCTTCGCGTCGGATCGGCTGCGTCGCCAATCCAGAGCATCCGCAATCCAGCAGTCCAGGCGACCAGCGCGATCGTCGTCCTCGATCTGCCTGTCCCACTGCCGTTCTGCGTACTCGGCCAGCCACGCCCGGACTCGGGCCACGTCGTCGGCCTGGAGGCGTTCGATCGCGGCGGTGATCTCCTCGACCGTGCTCACGGCGATCCTCCTTTTGCTTGGGGTGGCATCCCACCCGGGGAGATTGTACGACGCCTCGTGGCATTTTGCCGCGCGAATCCGGCTGGACGGACTCTCGTTCGGCCCACCTGGTCTCCCGCCCCGGAAGGGATCAGGATATGTCATGTCAATGCCGCTTGACACGGGCATGGCATTTTTCAACGTGACCGGCCGATCTCCGCACGCGACCTAGACTCGGGATGGAGGGACCTGCGACAACGGCATGGGGCGCCTTTGTTTTGCGGAGGGGGGATCCATGTCGACGACTCGGCTCGTGGTGCAGGGCGTGCTGGTCGTGTTCGGGCTCGTCAGCCTGATCGTCAGGCTGGGTCAGGGCCAGAAGGACGCCGAGCAGGTGGCCGCGACGTTTCAGGTCGGCATGAAGCTCGTCACCAGGGCGGCGGTCGAGCTGCGGGACGACGCGGGGCAGGTCGTCGACAAGGGCTGGAGCTACAAGGTCTGCAAGGTCGAGCAGGTCGACGGCACCAGGCTCCGGGTCAACAACGGCTCCGCGTCGGGCTGGGCGCCGGCGTCGGCCTTCCTGCCGCTGGACCGGGCCGAGGCGTTCTACGACGAGCAGGTCCGCCGGACGCCCGACGACCCCGCCGGCTACCGCATGCGGGCGATGGTCCGGGGCGTCCTCGGCAAGCACGAGGACGAGGCCGCCGACTGGGGCGAGGTCCTCCGGCTCAGGCCCGACGACGCCTATCCCTACGTCTTCCGGGGCATCGCGTATTACAAGGCGAACCAGAAGGCGAAGGCCCGGGCCGACTTCGATCGCGCCATCGCGGCCGACCCCAACGAGGTCGTCGCCCACGCCAATCGCGGGCTCTGCCACGCCGACGAGGGCGAGTTCCAGAAGGCCCTGGCCGACTTCGACAGGGCCATCCAGCTCCGACCGGAGGACCCCAAAGCCTATTTCAACCGCGCCTCGGCCTGGCGGGGCCTCAAGCAGCCCGAGAAGGCCGTGGCCGACTATACGGAGTCGCTCAGGCTCGCCCCGGACGACGCGAACGTCCTGGCCAATCGCGGCAACGTCCTGTCCGGCCTGGGCGACCAGGCCCGCGCGATCGCCGACTACGACCGCGTGCTCCGGCTCAGGCCCGACGACCCCACGACCCTCAACAGCCGCGCCCTGAGCCGGGTCGCGCTCGACGACAACGCCGCCGCCCTGGCCGACCTCGACCGCGCCGTCAAGCTCGACCCGAAGTTCACCCAAGCCGTCTTCAACCGGGCCCTGGTCCTGATCCGCCTGAAGCAGAGCGACCGGGCGATCGCCGACCTCGACGCCGTGCTGGCGGTCGCCCCGAAGGACGTCAACGCCCTGTCGACTCGGGCCAAACTCCGCCATGAGGCCGGCGCCTTCGACAAGGCCCTGCCCGACCTCGACGCGGTCATCGCCCTGGCCCCCGGGGACGCCGACGCCCGGGTCCGGCGGGGGGACTGCCGGGCCGCGAAGGGAGACAAGGCCGGGGCCCGGTCCGACTACGACGAGGCCGTCAGGCTCTCGCCCGACGACCCCTGGTGCCGCTACCGGCGGGCGGTGTGCCTGATCGATTCCCGCGAGTACGCGAAGGCGATCGCCGACCTCGACGCGGCGCAGAAGATCCGCCCCGACCAGCCGTATGCCCTCGTCGCCCGGGGCCAGGCGCACCTCGAGCTCAACGCCCGTGACCGGGCGATGGCCGACTTCGACGCGGCCCTCAAGCTCACGCCCGACGACAGCTACGCCCTGATGAACCTCGCCTGGATCGCCGCCACCCACCCCGACGCGAAGGTCCGCGACGGCAAGCGGGCCGTCGCGGCGGCCACCCGCGCCTGCGAGCTGACGAAGTGGTCCGACCCCGACTGCCTCGACATCCTCGCCGCCGCCCAGGCCGAGGCCGGCGACTTCGCCGGGGCCGTCGCCAGCCAGACCAGGGCCAACCCCCTCTTCCAGGACAAGGCCCAGCTCGCCACCGGCCAGAAACGCCTGGCCCTCTACCAGGCCAGGACGCCGTACCGGGAAGACTGACCCCCCTGCAACCCCGGCCGGGCCCTCTCCGTCTCTTCCCACCCCGGAAGGGTGCGCACAACGCGAACCGCGGGCCCACCTGTGTCCGGGGACGTCGGCCGCCCTCCCGGGCGAAAAAGTGAGCGCCGGCACACCCCAAGGGATAGGGAGCCGACGCCGGGGCAAGCGGGCGGCCGCCAACGAGTTGCGTCGCGTTGGCTTCGTTTCGAAAACGGAATTCGGGGCAACTCCGCCGAAAAAACGCGTTATGTCCGTAGGGGCATCGACGTCCGGCGGCCCCGTCCGGCCCGGGCCGGGGGGATGAGCATGTGTGGCGAAACGCCCCGCGATCGGTTCCAATAGATCGGCAAGTCGGGGGGAGCCGGGATCCCCTCGCGCCTTCGGCGACGGACGGGGCGTCGGCATGAGCCAGTCGGATCAGGGGGTGGGGCCGTTCGGGCCGGGGGACACCTCGCGGAAGCCTGCGGGCCAGGCCCCCGCGCGCGTCGAGGACCCCGAGGCCACGATCGTCGCACCGCCCCCCTTCTCCGACCCCTACGACCCCGAAGCCACCATCGTCGTCCGGCCCCCCGGATCCGACCTCGACCCGGACCAGGATCCGGGCGCCACCCGGCTCGACCCCGGCGCCACCCGGCTCGATCTCTACCCGGGCGCCACCCGGCTCGACCCTGAGGAGACCATCGTCGCGGCCCCGCCGGGGGCGGCCGCGGCGGGCTCCGAGACCACGATCTTCAGCCCGACCGACGCCCCCCGGGGCGAGCCCGCCCCACCGCCGCTCGACGCAACCATCCAGATGGGAACGGGTTCCGGAGAGGGCGACGGCTCGTTCTCGATCGACGACGGGTTCGACGGGCTGCTCCCCGGCCAGGCGTCGCTCGCCGGCGGCCAGAGCGTCTCGGCCGGAGGCGCGGCCTCGGGCGTGTCGTGGTCGGCCTCGAAGTCGTTCTGGACCTCCTCGCTCGGCGTCGGCAAGCCGGGCCCCGAGGCCGGCCCCGCGCCCGCGCCGGGCGGCGGGGCGAGGCGGGTCGTCGCGGGCTATGAGATCCTCGGCGAACTGGGCCGGGGGGGCATGGGGGTCGTCTACAAGGCGAAGCAGCTCGGCCTGAACCGGGTGGTCGCCCTCAAGATGGTCCTCTCGGGCATGCACACCGGCGGCGAGCAGCTCGCCCGGTTCGTGATCGAGGCCCAGGCCGTCGCCGGCCTCCACCACCCCAACATCGTCCAGATCTACGAGGTCGGCAACGAGGAGTCGGGCATCCCGTTCTTCTCCCTGGAGTTCGTCCCCGGCGGCACGCTCTCGGAGAAGCTCGGCGGCAAGCCCCTGGCCGACCGCGAGGCGGCGGCCCTGCTGGAGAAGATCGCCCGCGCGGTCCATTACGCCCACGAGAACCGGATCGTCCACCGCGACCTCAAGCCCGGCAACATCCTCCTCGCCCCCGACGGCACCCCCAAGATCGCCGACTTCGGGCTGGCCAAGCGGATCGACGTCGAGTCGGCCGAGGACGGCAAGGCCACCCGCAGCGGGGCCATCATGGGCTCGCCGTCGTACATGGCCCCCGAGCAGGCCAGCGGCGACCTCGACCGGATCGGCCCCGGGACCGACATCTACGCCCTCGGCTCGATGCTCTTCGAGATGATCGCCGGCCGCCCGCCGTTCCTGGCCGCCCGGGTGCTCGACATCCTCGAACAGGTCCGGTCGCAGGAGCCCGTCCCCCCGTCGCGGCTCCAGCCCAAGGTCTCCGCCGACCTCGAGACCATCTGCCTCAAGTGCCTCCAGAAGGACCCCGCCCGCCGCTACCACTCGGCCCTCGACCTCGCCGACGACCTCCGGCGCTACCTCGACGGCAAGCCGATCCTCGCGCGGCCCGTCTCGGCCCTCCAGCGCGCCTGGAGCTGGTGCCGGCGGAACCCCAGGGTCGCGTCCCTGCTGGCGACCATCCTGGTCCTGCTCACGACCCTGGCCGCCGGTGCGACGTCGGCGGCGGTGGCCCTGTCCCGCCAGAATGCCGAGACCGAGGACGCCCGCCAGGCCGCCGTCCGGGGCTGGAACACGGCCGACCGCAACGCCCAAGCCGCCGAGGACGCCCGCCAGACGGCCGAGGCCAACGCCAGGGTCGCCCAGGACCAGAGCAACCTCGCCGTCCAGACCCTCTATCAGCTCGCCCGCACCATCCAGGTCCGCATCGGCAAGGAAGGGGGCCCAGAGCGCCCTGCGGCAGGACCTCATGCAGCAGGCCCTCGCCGGGCTCTCGAAGGTCGTCGAGACCGGCTCCAACGCCTCGCTCGTCGCCCGCACCCGGATCGCCGCCGCGCAGCAGATGGGCGACATCGCCTACGACCTCGGCCGCGCCGAGGAGGCGTTGCAGCACTATTTGAAAGCCCGAGAATATTCCGAGGCATTGTGGTCGCAGGACCCCGACAACGAGATCGCCATCTGGAACCGGGCGACGTTGAGCCGGAAGGTCGGCGAGGTCAACCTGGAGCTCAAGGGCGACACCGCCGCCGCCCGCGCGGCGTTCCGCGAGGCGGCCGAGGGCCGGAGCCGCCTGACGAAGATGGAGCTCAAGGCGTACAAGGCCAACCAGGGGCCGAAGCCGGAGCAGGTCCGCTCGGTGCTCGGCCAGGATTACGGCAAGCTCGGCGACGTGACCCTGAAGTCGGGCGACCCGGCCGGGGCCTGGTCGGCGTCGCAGGGGATCGTCGAGCAGCTCGCCGGCAAGGCCTTCGCCACGCCCGCCGAGTACCTGGCCGCCCTCAAGACGGGCAAGCTGCCCCCCGCCCTGCGGGACGCCAACCTGCTCGGCCCGATGGCGATCTGCAGCTTCCACCTGGGCGACCGCGCGTCGGCCTCCGAGATGGCCCGGCTCGCCTCCGAGGACGCCGAACAGGCCATCGCGAAGGCGTCGCCGGAGGACGCGACCAACCGCCGCATGGTCTTCGCCGCCTCGCTCGCCATCCGGGGCGACCTCGACGTCCTCGCCGGCAAGCCGAAGGACGCCCTGGCCTTCTACGACCGCGCCGAGGCCATCCACCAGGCCCACGCCAGGGAGGCCGGGGAGTCCAGCCGGATCCAGGGGGACCTCTCGTCCGACGCCTTCCGCAAGTCCACCGCCCACTGGCTCCTGGGCGACCGCGAGGCGTCGCTGAATGAGGCCCGCCGCAGCCTGGGCTACCGCGAGGCGCTCTACAAGAAGGAGCCGGGCAACAACCTGCGGCAGGGAAGCCTGGCCTTCGCCCTGGCCCGCGCCGGCAAGCCGGCCGACGCCGCGAAGCTCCTCGACCCGTTGAAGGCCCGCGCGGCCGACGACCCCGGCATGCTCTTCCTCGCCGCCGGCGGCTACGCCCTCTGCTCCGAGTCCGACGCCGCACC
>CBDIHP010000002.1:0-30210 GCA_965279195.1 Isosphaeraceae bacterium | reverse complement strand
GTCAGCCTTGCGGCCACCACTCCGGCCTCATCCCGCCCGGATTCGCGTCCTGCTTGGAGCGGCCTCCTGCTGAACCATAGTCCAGCGAATCCGTCCGGTCAAGACGTGTCGCCGTCGATCAACATCGACGACGAAAGGCGACTCATCAGTGAGTCGCAGGGCTAGCTGCTCGCTGAGTTGCTGTCGCGTTTGTTTTCGCGTCAGTCGTTGTCATCAGCGGCGAGAGTCATAGTACAGGATCCTGAGCGAAGGTCAACAACCCACCGAGGAAATTCTCCGATCATCTGCCTCAAAGCATTATCTGGAATAGATTTACACCTGGGAGATTTGGTCCGGACGTGAGTGCTTTGGGTCCCTCCGCTACTGGTAATGGGGCCATGAACGTGGGGTGTTCTGAGCGGTGTTACAGGTTGTTTGCCCCGACGCCCGATACTGGTTGTGCCGACCATGCTAGATGTTCCCGATGGATCATTCGGCCGCGGAATGGTCGAACCAGGCCTTCGGATCCAGGGCGGATGCCCGATCCGGTGGCCTGCGAAGGGGTCGTTTCCCCTCTATAAGGGGGCGGCCCGGGCTGGGGAATCTTGTGCGAACGTCCTCAGGAGGGGGTTTCGCCGTGCCCGTTGCCATGGCCACACAGACGGATTGGCTGAAGAGCGTCCTCTTTGACCGCGGGTATCTCGCGCGGATCAAGGGGGAGGCGATCAAGGTCTACCTGGCGATGCTCGAGGCCTGCGGGGGGATCCCCGACCAGAGCGTCACCATCAGCCTGTCGCAGCTCATGCGGCGGACGAAGCTCTCCTGCCCCACCATCATGGATAGCCTGGTGCGGCTGGAGGACCTGGGCCTGGTGGTGTCCACGACCCACGAGCGGGGCAAGGTGAAGACCTACTACGTGCCGGACCCGCCCGAGCACATTTCCGCCTAATAATTCCACGCCAAACCCACTTTGCCCCACAAAGTCGGTCCCAGGGAGGGTGACCGCCGACATGGACGCGCTCTTCTTTCGCGTTGAGCACGACTTGCTCCGTTCCGAGGCGTTTCAGACGCTCGGCGGTTCGGCGATCAAGGTCTACCTGATCGTGGGCCTTTACTCGGATTTCGGTACCGGCTGGGCATATCCGAGCATCCGGACGATCGCCAAGCAGGCGGGATTGAGTCGGCAGACGGTGCTGGCCGCGATCGACGAGTTGTCGACGGCGGGGTTACTCACGACTCACAAGGCCAAGGGACGGTCCTCGGCGTACAAGGTGATCCGCCAGGCCCCGGAACGCCCCGGCAAGAAGAAGGTTCGGGGGGATTCTGCTCATGCGGTCAGCTCGCTCCCGCGAACGACGGAACATGCGCCCAGTTCCACGGACCACATGGAAGGACAATTTTCGGTCCAAACTGTCCCAGATTTTTTCAGGGACCCCCTCGGAACTGTCCCAAATTCTTTCACCCCCCCCCCGGAACCGCGCCCAAATTCTTTCAAGGAGCTGGCCCAGTTCTTCGGCCCGAGCGGCCCCGCAGGTGGGCCCGAACGAGATTCACGAACTAGAGAAGAGACACTCAGCATCCCGATTCCGGGAACCCCCTTCCACTTGACCTCGGACGGGCGGTTGCAAGTTGCTGTGGATGTGCAAGAGTTGTTGACGGAGAATGGGATCCCGAGGAGACTCGCGGAGCGGCTCGCGGCGCAGAAGGCGCCGGAGGATGTGGCGAAGGTCCTGCTGAATGCCCTTTACTTGCAGAGCCAGGGGAAGCTGCAGAACGGTCCGGGGTACATCCGTGCGGGGATTGAAGACGGGTATGACCTGCTCCCTCAAGTGGCGAGTCGGCTTGAAACACGTCGCAAAGAGCTGGAAGCCCAGGTGCGAATCCAGAATGAGCGGGAAGCCAAAGAACGCCAGGCGAGAGCCAGAGCGCAGGAAGAGGCGGCGATTGAGTTGCTGATCCGGAGCCTGAGCCCTGATTCCCTCGATAACCTGATCCGTCAGGCCGTCCGGCTCCTCCCTGAGCCGATGGTGAGGCGGAATCCGACGCTTTCCAATCCGTTCGTGCGGGGGATGGTATACGAACTCGCGGGCGGGGAACCTTTGACGCAGGGGTGAGTCGTCAACCGGGCTTCCTCATGATCAGGAGGTCGCGGACCTGACCGAGCATGCGACCTTCGGATCTCGCGCGGCGGACGTGCTGGGGGAGAAAGGAACCGCTCATGGGGCAGCTGACCCGACGCTCAGGGAGGAAACCCGCGTTTTGCAGGGATTGGTAGCCGAATACGACGTGGTCGAGGTAACCGTTCCCGGCGGGCAGGTCTTTCTCGGTCTGGTTGGCGAGCAGGAGCCCGACGAAACCTCCCGGCCGGAGGATCGTCAATGCGTTTCTGGCGAGGAGATCGAGGAAATCCTTCCACTCGGGGAGCGAGGCGACGCCAATCTGGTCGTCGATGTATTTCCCCGCCAGCATGGTGTGATAGGGCGGGTCGTAGAAGACGAGGGCGCAGGACTCCGCTTCGGGGGGGAAGCCGTCGCGGATGTCGTTCTGCTGGATGTCAAGGCGGGTGGGATTGATGTCGTAGGCCAGACAACGGCGTCCCATGGATTCGCAGACGTCGAGGGTGGTGCCCCCCCCTGCCATGGGGTCGACGACGAGGGCGTCGGGTTCGCTATAGTAGTGGACGAGGTGGGCGATGATGCCGGCCGGGATGGAACCGGGGTGGGAGATGCCGAAGGCGCGGTCATGCCGGAATGACCAGACGTCGTAAGGAGTTGGGCGGAATCCGGTCGTGAACTTGTCGCGGCGCCGCAAATCCTTGTAGGCGGCGTGGATCGATTTCGAGCCCGCATCGACCTGGGCGAGGGCGTGCCGGGCGCGGGTGTCGCCGTTGAGGGCGGATTTCCAGAGGGTCCGGGCCTGGCGGTAGAGGTCCTTGCCGCCGAGACCGATTGCCTGGGCGACTCGGTAGTCCGTCCTTTGGTTTTGACCACGTCCAGGTCTTGTAGAAGCCTCTGACTGGCTGGCTGAGTCTACCTGAAGCGGATCTCTTTCCCGAGTGTCTGAATTCAGACACTCGATAGAAGGAGCCCACTCGTCGCAATTTTCCCGAGCGTCTGAATTCAGACACTCGGTGGACTTCGCCTCGCTTGCCTTTCGCCGGAGATTGGAACGACTACGCTGCTGGGCATCCTGCGCCATCAGCGTTTCGAGGGCGTCGGCTTCGCGCATGAGCTGGCTGAAGGTCTTGCGGCGCTGGCGGTTGTATTCGAGGACGGCGCGGCGGCGGTCGGTCTCGTCGGGGAAGTCGAGGATATCGCAGGGGGCGTCGGGGAACTCGAGGATGCGGGCACAGGCGAGGCGGCGGTGTCCGGAGAGGACTTCGTAGGAGCCGGGCAGGTCGGTGCGGTTGACGACGACCAGGGGGACGAGGATCCCGAACTGGCGGACGCTCTCGAGGAGGTCGTCGGTCTCGGCGTCGGGGTCGCCGTAAATGCTGATGCTGAAGGGGTTGGAGCGGATGAGGTGGGTCGGAATGCGGATTGCCCGTTCGGCGGATGCCTCCGGGATGCTCGGATCGTAGAGTGGTGACTTGATCGATTCGAGGGGGCTCAGGGTGCTCATGGCGCGGGTCCTCGCGCGGTGGCTCTAGGGCGTGGTGAGGCTAGCAGTTGTGAGGCCCGGTGTCCACGGTGATCCGGTGTGTTGCGGTGGGCATCTTGGGATGGACGGGATCGGAAAACCGTGAACAATACGAAGTGACTGTAGGACAATCGGGGCGATCCTGCCGATAGAACCGATAATTTCGTTGTCCGTCGATCGCGATTCTCGGTGGGCAAGGAGGCCCGCAGCATGTCGTCGATCCGTTACGATCGCGCCCAGGAGGCGGGACCTCTGGGTCTCTCCGCCGGCTGGTTGCGCGTCGAAGCCCGTTCCGGCAACCGGCTTTCGGTCGTGGTGCCGGCCAAGAACGAGTCGGCCAGCCTCCCCCAACTGGTCTGCGAGATTGCCGAGTCCCTCCGGCCGCTGGTCTCCCGCAGCACCGAAGGCGGTTCATTGTCGGGGTTTGAGATCCTCATCGTCGATGATGGCTCGACCGACAACTCGATCGAGGTTCTGGAAGGTCTGAAATCCGACTTCCCCGAGCTGCGCTGGCTGTGCCTGGCGGAGAATGTCGGGCAGTCGGCAGCGACTCTTGCCGGGTTCCGCGAGGCTCGCGGGGAGTTCGTCGCGACCCTCGATGCGGATCTCCAGAATGACCCGGCCGACCTGTCGCAACTCTGGAAGTCGCTTCCGGGTCACGACGCGGCGCTGGGGTGGCGGATGTCCCGTCGGGATGTCTGGAGCAAGCGGATCATCAGCCGCTGGGCGAACCGGGTCCGGAACTGGGTGCTGGGGCAGTCGATCCGCGACACCGGCTGCTC
Source organism: Isosphaeraceae bacterium (assembly GCA_965279195.1). Classification (GTDB taxonomy): domain Bacteria; phylum Planctomycetota; class Planctomycetia; order Isosphaerales; family Isosphaeraceae; genus CBDIHP01. The sequence goes on along the minus strand of CBDIHP010000002.1, from coordinate 25,810 downwards.
CGTCCGGATCATGCCGCGCGAGGCGGTATTGCGGCTGCCGATGTTCCGCGGCGGGCACCGGTTCTTCGGCCCGATGCTGCTTCGCGAGGGCTGCCGCATCGTGCAAGTGCCGGTGAATCACCGACATCGGGCGCACGGCATCTCGCACTACAACATCTGGAACCGGTCGCTCCGGGTCGTCGTCGACCTGCTGGGCATGGCCTGGCTGATGCGTCGGCCGGTGACTTACAAGGTGAAGTCGGTGGTGCCCGTGGACACGAGCGTCGCCGATCCGGTCGGGATCCGCGTTCGCCAGGCGCAGGAGGTCTGAGGGATGGAGAAGATCTCGACGAGCTGGCTGATCATCGGGTTCCTCGGCCAGGGGCTGTTCACCACCCGATTCCTGATCCAGTGGCTGGCGTCGGAGAAGAAGCGCGACTCGGTCGTGCCGATCGCGTTCTGGTGGTTCAGCCTGCTGGGCGGATTTAATCTGCTGGCGTATTCGATCTACCGGCAGGACCCGGTGATCATCGTCGGCCAGAGCATGGGGATGGTGGTTTATGCCCGCAACCTCATGCTGATCGCGCGCAAGGCAAAGAAAGAGGCGAGGAAGCGGAACCGCCAGAGTGCTTCCCCTGCCCCGCAACCGACCCCGGCGGATCCGACGTTCGGGGGCAACGCGGTACGCGGGCCGCATCGTGCGCAAACGGGACGGACGGCCCCGATGAATTGATCCCGGGGCCGCGCGCATCGGGGAATCAGGTTGCAGACTCGGGACTTGTCGAGTTTGCGGGCGTGAGGGAGAGCCCGAGGAGTTCCTCGACGGCCTGGCCGATGTCGGGCTGCCGCATGAGGCTCTCGCCCACGAGGATGGCGTCGACGCCGGCGGCCTCGAGGCGTTCGACGTCGGCCCGGGTCCGGATTCCGCTCTCGCTGACGAGCACCACGCCCGGTGGGATCTGATCGCGGACCTTCAAGGTCAGGTCGAGGTCGGTCACGAACCGGGTGAGGTCGCGGTTGTTGACGCCGACGATCTTGGCCCCGGCGTTCAGGACCTTGGGCAGGTTGGCCGGGTCGTGGAACTCGACCAGGGCGGCCATGCCCCACTGCTCCGCCAGTTCGAGCAGGTGCCTCAGCTCGGCTTCGTCGAGGATCTCGGCGATCAACAGGATCGCGTCGGCGCCGGCGAGCCGGGCCTCGACGACCTGGTAGTCGTCGATCAGGAAGTCCTTGCGCAGCAGGGGGATGGCGACGGACGCCCGGATCCGCGCGAGGTACGAAAGGTGCCCCTGGAAGTAGGGGACGTCGGTGAGGACGCTGAGGCAGGCGGCTCCGTGGGCCTGGTAGGTGCGGGCGATGGAGATGGGCTCGAAGTCGGCCCGGATGATGCCTGCGGAGGGGCTGGCCTTCTTGACCTCGGCGATGAGCCGGATGGGGCCCGGGCCGGCGAGGGCGGCGCGGAAGTCGCGGACCGGCGGGGCCGTGCGGGCCTGGTCTTCGAGCTCCTCCAGGGGCATCCGCAGGCGGGCGGCGGCGACCTCCTTGTGCTTGGTGGCGACGATCTCGTCGAGGATGTTCGGCATGGCGGCGGGCGTCTCCCTGCGAGCGAATCCGGTTGGCGAAGGGATAGGATAACGCAAGGCGAGGGAGTGCGGGCAGGAGGTGGTTGGACGTTGGTTTACGCGGTTCCTGTGCGTAAGTGTTGCGATTGTACGCGGATGGTGAATCGGATGGGTCTGGAGACCCGGTTTCGTGGTGGCGCGTGGCGGATGTCGGGGCGGGGTCGGGAGAGCCTCGCCCAAACGCCGGCGTGGGCGGGGGGGCTCCCGTTGCCTGGCGCGATGAAAATGCGACCCGGTTCCCTCAGAAAATCGGGGTTGGGACGTAATGCAAGGAGGTGGCGTCGCGAGGGGTGGATTCGAGCGAGGAGGTGGGGCGTGGGGCGTTCGCTTTCGAAGGGGTGGGCGGTCGGGGCGTGGATGTTGCTGGGGCTGGCGGGTTGCGGCGAGTCGATGGAGCGGTTCGAGTCGGCGGCGGTGAATCCGACGCCGGCGACGATCGCGGAGGCGTCGGCCGACGCCCGGGCGGCGGGGTTCGCGGCGAACAAGGGGGGGCTGCCGGGGGAGGCCGCGGTCCAGGAGAAGGGCTCCCCCGCCCCGCCGCCGGGCCTGCCGCGCAAGATCATCTATGATGGGCATGTCGATCTGATCACGGAGGACCTGGCGAGGCTGGAGAAGGGCCTGCTGGCCCTGGTGGCGTCGAGCAAGGGGTACCTGGCGCGGTCGGAGGTCCAGGGCTCGGCGGGCCAGCCGAGGTCGGGCTCGTGGACGGCGCGGGTGCCGGTGGACGGATACGACGGCTTCCTCCAGGGGGTGGCGAAGCTGGGCGAGGTCGCCAGCCTGCGGACCGACTCCAAGGACGTCTCGGCCGAGTTCTACGACCTGGGGGCCCGCGAGAAGGCCAAGAAGGTCGAGGAGGAGCGGCTGCTCAAGCACCTGTCCGACTCCACCGGCAAGCTGGAGGACATCCTCGCCGTCGAGCGGGAGCTGAGCCGGGTGCGCGGCGAGATCGAACAGATCCAGGGCCGCCTGCGCGTCATGGCCGACCTGACCGCCCTGACCACCGTGACCATCACCGCCCGCGAGGTCCGCGGCTACACCCCGCCCGAATCCCCCACCCTCGCCGCCAAGCTCGGCCGCAGCTTCACCGGCTCCCTCGACGCCCTCCGACAGTTCGGCGAGGGGCTGCTGCTCCTGATCGTGGCCCTCTTGCCGTGGGCGGTCGTGGTCCTGCCTGTGGCGATCGGGATCGTGCTGGCGGTGCGGCGGGGGCGTGTCCGAGTCGGAGGGATTGAGCCGTGAGCCGCCGTCCAGATTGGCGATCTTGAACGTGCATCTCCGGGACCTCGTCACTTGCTCGGATATCGACGCCCGCCTGCACCGCTTTTCTCGGTCGGATCCAGGCCACATGGAATTGATCGGAGGAGATTATCGGTTAAGAAAACATGTCAACCAGGCGTTTGTCCTTGGCGAAATGTACGGCGGATTTGCTGGGTGAGGGACCTCGATGCTGGAACGACTCGCCGAGGTGCCGTGGGACGAGCTTGAGACGTACTGTGGTCCTGCGGGATGGATGCCCGGGGCGATCAGGGATCTGCTCGACCCGGATCCGGAGGTGTGGTCCGATGCGTTCGGTCGGTTCGAACAGGGGATCGATGTCCTCGGCGATGTGACTCCTCGGGTGGTGCCGTTCATGATCGAGCTGGCCGCCTCCCCGGCGACGCCCGGGCGGGGACGGTTGATGCGCTGGCTCGCCATGGTCATCGAGGTGGATGGCCTGAACTGGGCGTTCAGTCAAGGTGTTTCGTGCCGGGCACTGAATACGATCGAACTCGGCTGCCTCGCGGCGGTGTGGGACGGCGTGGGCGAGTTCGTGCGGCTGCTCGACGATCCGGAGTCGGACGTCCGCATCGCCTCGGCATGTGTGCTGAGCTTGATGGTCAACCGGGCGGATGCGGTGGGGCGCGCCGGTGAGCTGACTGGCGTTGCGGAGGGGCTGCGTGCGAGGCTCGCCGGCGAGGCCGAACCGGTCGCGAGGGCCGGGCACGCCTTCGCCCTCGGGAACGTCGCCGCGCGGCTGCCTGTGGTCAGGGCCTGGCTCCGCGAGATCGAGCGGGCCGCCGACCTCGGCGACCCGACGGGCCTGGCGTGTGCCAGTCGGCTCGTCGACCTCGGGGAGCCCTTCGATGGGACGGAGGCCGCGCGGTTCGTCGAACGTCTGCTCCGATTCGACCTGCTCACGCTCGGACCCGACGCCGTGCACGGGTTGCCCTGGTGGAGCAGTCTTGATACTGCCGATACGTTTAAAGATTACATATGCATGGAAGATATTGAGGAATTCTTGACGCGGCGGTTCGACCGGCTCTCCGAGCGTCACCCCGAGCTTGTGGGGATGGTGGAGCGGCGAGCGGTCGATGGGCGGGGGATCGAGAGGGCCAATGCGCTCTGGCTGGCCTACCCGAGTTCGGGGGCGCGGCGCCGAGGATGGCCGGCGGTCGAACCCGGGCCGGGGGAGGACCTGGCCGGGAGCCTCATCCTGGCGACCGTCGCCCTGCGCGGGGATGCCCTGGAGGTCTTCCGCTGGGCGATCCCGCACGTCATCGAGGCGTTCGGGCACCCCGACCCCGCCCTCCGGCGCCGGGCATCGTGGTTCCTGAGTGAGTTCAAGGCCACCGGCCTGGGGTCTCGGGTGCCCGAGTTCGCCGAGGCGATCCGTGGGGAACGCGACCCGGCCGTGCTGGCGGATCTCGCCGGGGTCCTCTGCTGCATCCACCGGAGGACCGCGCCGCTGTCCCTGGAACTCCTCCGAGGCTGGCTGGACGCCCCGGACGGCCCCCGCGACCCGGCCGATCGCCGACCGCTGTGGAGGGCGATGGCGACCCTCGCCCGCGCCGCCCCGTCCGAGGAGACCTCGGCCTGGCTCCGGCGCTGGATCGACGACCCCGACCGAGCCGGCGCGCTCGACGTGTTCGGAGGGTTGCGGGCGCCGGGGTGAGGGGCTCTGATCACATCCCCTCCCCGCACGGACCCCTCTTGACCGCCCGGGGATGAACCTCGCCCGACAAACGGCCGTCCTCGATACAATGCCCGAACCGCTCCCGACGGCGAGGTCAAGCGAAGGGTGTCGTGGGTGGACCTGCCGCCCGACCGGCTCACGCCTGCCCCGCCAATCCAACGGACCGAGCCTGCCATGCGAGATTGGGGATTCCCACCTTCGCCCGACGACCTCGCGGCTGTCGCGGCGGCCGCCACGCTCTATCGCGACCACTGGGCCTCGATCCGGCCCCCGTTCCCCGCCGTGTTCGATGGTTCGATCACCGACATCGAGGCACTCGACTACATGGCTTACGAGAGCGTCGAGCCCCCCGGGGGCGGGATCGAACCGGCCGCGATGGTGTGTGGCGAGGTGCTGCGCCTCGCGGCGGGGCTGGAATGGGTCATCAGCTACCGAGGAGACTGGTTCGTCGCCTCGGGCGAGGACGCGTTTCACGACATCGCGATCTGCCCGCTCGCCCGCCTGCACGAACTCGAATGCAGATGGCGTGGGGTAACCGAGATGCACACGCGGTTCATCCAGCAGGCGGCCTTCGACTGCCTGCTTTTCCTGGAAGGCGAGGAGGAGCGGCGTGTCCGCGAGATCATCGAGAGCAGCGGCCGTTATCTTGAGTCCGTGGAAAGGACGCTGCAACGATTGAGGCGAATCGATCCATCGGCACGGCACGGGAAGCGTCGTCCGTAGCCGGGACGCTGGGGAGTCGGAACGCCGCCATGCATGGCATCTGGGCCAGGATGTGGCCCTCCGCGCGACGCATCTGGGACGCGTACTTACGCATTGCGTTCTTGGATCTTTATATTAAATCGGTCATATTGAGAAGGGGATTCGGATTCGAAGAGGCACGAAGTTCCCCGGCGCAGGGCCCGATCCGCTGTCTTTGCCCCCATCGCCCGCATTTACTCGGCACGCGCGAGCAAATTCGATCGATGGCAAAGGCTGAAGCGATCGATGGAGCCAGAGGTGAGCATGGCAATCGCGTCCAGTTCGGCTCGTCCATGTTGTATGCGTCGCAGGAAGAAGATGTTAAAAATATTCACAAAAATGAACTCAGCAGGGAGCTGACTTCAAACGTTGAATTCGATCCACTACAATCTGCTCCGGTTCGCCTGGGCCGTCCCCCCGCGAAGGCCACTTCGGGCATGGCCTCGATGCCGATCGCGGCGGGGATGTCCGCCGGCGCAGCGTTCCTCCCGTCCGTCCGGGTGCGGATGGCCGCGTGAGGGTTCGGCCTTGCAGGGGCCGAGGGGCATCGCTGGCCCGCCGGCGGACCTCAACTCCGATCGCCCGCCGCGTGCCCCGAGGCCTCCCCGCGACCAAGCCGATCACGCGGGGGATCCGCTCCCCGGGCGGCGACATCCTGCCCGTCGGTCGGGCTCCGGGGCCCGGCGGCAGCCCGGTTCGCCCCGGGGGGCACGTGCCGGGCGAGGTCACGGCCTCGCCTCCTTGCGAATGTGAAAAACCCAAATGTGTGGATTCGCTGGAATTCTCGACTCCGTCCGCCAGACGGAGCCCCGCACATTGCGCGCCGACGTCATGAGGATGACCGCGACATTGCACCATCGCGGGCCCGACGATCACGGGCACTGGTGCGATCCCGGGGCGGGCCTGGCCCTGGGGTTTCGACGGCTCGCGATCGTGGACCTCTCGCCCCAGGGCCATCAGCCGATGGAGTCGGAGGACGGCCGCTTCGTCCTCGTCTTCAATGGTGAAATCTATAATCATCGAGAAATCCGATCTGCCTTGCGGCGTCACGGGGAGGTGGACTTCCGGGGCCGCTCCGACACCGAGGTCCTGATCCGGGCGATCGCCCGCTGGGGGCTCCGCGAGGCCATCGGCCGTTCGGTCGGGATGTTCGCCCTGGCCCTCTGGGATCGCCGCGAACGCACGCTCAACCTGGCCCGGGACCGGATCGGGGAGAAGCCACTCCATTACGGATGGTCGGGCGGCCTCTTCCTGTTCGGCTCGGAACTCAAGGCCTTGCTCGCCCATCCCCGGTGCCGGGCCGAGATCGACCCCATGGCCCTGGACGCCTACCTGCGTCGCGGCCATGTCCCCGCGCCCGGCTCGATCTACAAGCGGATCCACAAGCTCACCCCGGGGACGATCCTGACCCTCGACGCCGGAGACCTCGCGCGCGGGCAGACCCCGACCCCGATCCCCTACTGGTCCGCGGCCGAGGCCGTCGAGATGGGGGCGTCGGATCGCTTCGGGGGCACGATCGGCGAGGCGGTTGACCGCCTCGACGGCCTGATGCGCGAGGCCGTCGCCCAGCAGATGGTCGCGGACGTCCCGGTGGGGGCCTTCCTCTCGGGGGGGATCGACTCGACGGCCGTGGTCTCGCTGATGCAGTCGATGAGCCCCCGTCCGATCCGGACCTTCACCATCGGGTTCGAGGCGGAGAGTCACGACGAGGCCGGACACGCCCGGGCCATCGCCCGCCACCTGGGCACCGAGCACGAGGAGCTTTACGTCACCGAGCGCGAGGTGCGGGACGTCCTCCCCAGGCTGCCCTCGATCTTCGACGAGCCGTTCGCGGACGCGTCGCAGATCCCGACATTCCTGGTGGCGCGCCTGGCCCGCCGCGCGGTGACCGTCTGCCTGACGGGGGACGGCGGCGATGAATTGTTCGCCGGCTACTCCTGGTACACGCGTTCGGAACGCGTCTGGGGCCGACTCGGCCGGGTCCCGTCGCCGATCCGACGGGGCATGGCCTCGGCCCTGACATCCCTCTCGCCGTTGAATTGGGACCGGTTCCTCGACGCGGCGCGGCCGCTGCTGCCCGGCCCGTCGGGCCGACAGGCCTCGGGCGATCGGATCCACAAGTTCGCCGCGATCCTGCGCCGGATGCGGGACGCGCGAAGCATCCATCATGCCCTGTGCTCGTCGGGCGTGGAGCCCTCCGCCCTGATGCGGCAGGTGGGAGAGTCCGGCACACGCGACGACGATCGCCCGATGCCTCGCTGCGAACTCATCGAGCAACTCATGTTCCTCGACCTGACCGGCTTCCTGCCGGACGACATCCTCACGAAAGTGGACCGTTCCACGATGGCGGTGGGGCTCGAGTCCCGGGCGCCCCTGCTCGATCACCGGATCGTCGAGTTCGCCTGGAGGGTCCCCCTGGCCTGGAAGGTCCGCGACGGGCGGCAGAAGTGGTTGCTCCGGCAGGTCCTGGCGAAGTACGTGCCCGACGCCCTGGTGGACCGGCCCAAGTCCGGATTCTGCCCGCCATTGGGCTCCTGGCTCGAGGGACCGCTCCGGGATTGGGCGGAGTCGCTCCTCGATGAGCGGGTGCTCCGGGACGACGGGTTCCTCCACGCCGGCCCGGTCCGGCGGATCTGGGATGAGCATGTGCATGGCCATCGCAACTGGCAGCAGGCGCTCTGGTGCGTCCTGATGTTCCAGGCATGGCTCCACACCCCACGACCCCAATTCGCTCCCCCCTCCCCGGCGGCGATCGAAGCCGCGACATCCTCCTGCGGGGCGCCCAACGAAGGCGGATAGAATCGCCGTCCCAGGCCGACGCCCAACCCGACGTCGCCGGGAACGTCTTCGTCGGACCACGCGGGAATCGGCGTGAATGGCGTGAAGATGGGATGGGTGCGTGACTTGGGGTGATCGGTCCTGGGCCGATGCAATGGATGTCCCCGCGATGGCCGGGGGTGAGGGGCAACGCAAGCGACGCAAGGAGAGGTGTCGCATCAGCGTACAAATGGGGAGGATGCGTAGCCTGGGGCGTCAGACCGAGGCCCTGATGCATTGCATGTCCCCGTGTTGCCTCCCACGATCGTCGCCCTCCTGCCCTGGCTGGTCGTCGGCGTGCCGGTCGGCGTGGCCCTGGTGTGGGTGATCCGCTCGGCCCGTCGCGTGCGGGCACGAATCGGAGGGATTGAGCCGTGAATTCGCGTCCGGATCTGCTATCCTGAACCCGAACACGCGAGCCGTTCCGCTCTCCCCGCGCGGGGGATGTCTGGGAAAGCGGAGGGGCCGGGCGGCCTGTGCGGGAAAAGGGGACGGGTATGGCGGTCGGTGCGGTTCACGTGTCGCTCAGGGCGGGCGGCGGGTCCCGGGTCGAGATGCGGTACTGGGGGGACGATCCCAACCAGTTCCGCTCCCAGACCCTCGACCGCGGCGAGATCGAGGCGCTCGTCCAGAAGTCGGAGACGTTCTACGAGAACGTCGCCGAGCCCGACCTCGTGGCCATCGGCCAGGAATTGTATCGCTGGCTGGATGGGAGCGATCGCTGGCTCGCTTCTGAGTTTCGCAAGCAAAATGCGACGACCCTGGCGCTCCTGATCGAGGCCGATCACGACCTCTCCCGCCTGCCCTGGGAGGTGCTGCACGACGGCAAGGGCTTCCTCGTGCGAGGATCCAACCCGGCGGTGCTGCCGGTGCGCTGGGTCCGCCAGGAGGTCGCCCGGCCGGCGACACAGAACCGGGCGCTTCACGTGCTGTTCATGGCCACGAGCCCGATGGGTGTCCGGCCCGAACTCCAGTTCGAGGAGGAAGAGGGGCAGATCCTCAAGGCCACCCGGCGCTATCCGCTGGGCCTGACGGTGGAGGAGACGGGCACGCTGAAGGAACTCGGCGAGCTGGTGGAAGGCTATCCCGAGGGGCATTTCGACGTCCTCCACCTCACCGGGCATGCCGATCATCGTGACGAGGGGCCCCGGTTCCTGATGGAGTCGGCGATCGGCGACATCGACTGGGTCTCGGCGAGTCAACTGGCCAGGGCGGTGAGTCGACGCCCGGCGCTGACGTTCCTGTCGGGCTGCCGCACCGCGCAGGCTCCGAAGGGGGGCATGCCGTCGCTGGCGGAGGAACTCCTCGTCTGCGGATTCCCGGCTGTGCTGGGCTGGGGCCGGCCGGTGTTCGACGCCGATGCCATCGTCGCGGCGACGGGGCTCTATGAACGCCTGGCGACGGGGCACTCGCCGGTCGAGGCCGTGCTGCACGCCCACGCGAAGATGGCCGAGGCGTCGTCGCGGCACTGGCACCTGCTGCGGCTGTCGATCGCCGGGGGGCTCCCGCCCGCGCTCGTGACCGCACCCGGGGTCAACGAGCGGCCGAAGCCGAGGCCCGAGACGCATCAGAAACGCTGGCCGGGGAAGCTCCGGAACGTGTCGTCGAAGGTGGTCGACCGGCGCGACTTCGTCGGCCGCCGCCGACCGCTGCAGCGGCTGATCCGCGCATTGCGTTCGAATGACATGCCGGCGGGGGTGGTGGTCTTCGGGCTGGGCGGGGTCGGCAAGAGTTCGATCGCCTGCCGGATCTGCGACCGCCTCGGCTCGGACTTCGAGGTGGTCATCCACGAGGGTGTGCTCGACGAGCCGGGGCTCCTGAAGTCGCTGGAGCCGATCCTGGCCGGGCATCCCGAGCACATGGCGGCGTTGCAAGGGAGCCGGGAGCCGCTCAGGTTCCGGCTCAAGCACTTCCTCGACCTCCGCGCGAAAGGTGGGCTCAAGCCCGTCCTGCTGGTGCTCGACGACTTCGAGCAGAACCTGCCGGTCGACGCCATCGCGAAGCTGCCGCTGATCACCCCGGGGGCGCAGGAGATCCTGGAGGCCCTGGTGTGGGCGATCGAGGAGTCGGGCCACGGGCGTTGCGTGATCACCAGCCGCTACCGGCTGGAGACGAGCCAGAGGGATCGGTTCGAACAGGTGGAACTCGTCGCGCTGCGGGGCCCGGAGAAGGCGAAGAAGGCCCGGGCCCTGGACGGGCTCCGGGGCGCGGGCGACGAGGTCCGCACGCGGGTGGATCGTCTGGCCGACGGCAACCCTCGGCTGATGGAGCGACTGGATCATTTGCTCAGGAATCCGGCCGTGGAGGTGTTGCAGCTCTTCGACAAGATGGAGGCGGTCGTCGCTGAGTTTCGCGAAGACGTGCTCAACCGTGAATTGATCGCCGGGCTGGACGCCCCCACGCGCGCGTTGCTGAGGGCGCTGCTCATCTACGAACTCCCCGTGCCGATGGAGGCGGTGGCGGCCCTCTTCCTGGACACCCAGGCCGAGACGTTGCCGGTGCCGATGAAGAAGGCCGTGGGGCTGGGCTTGCTGGAGGAGGAGCACGAGGGCGGGAGTGCGCTCTACCGGGTCCCGCGGATCCTGGAGGCGGCCCTGCCGCCGCTGGAGGATGCGGAACGGGCCCGGTTGCAGGATGCGGGGGCGGAGGTGTTGTATCGGGTTTGGGGTAAGGCGGTCAGAGGCGATGCAGAGCCTCGGGCCCTGGAGATCCTACGCCTCGGGTTGCTGTCACGGCGGGTGGAGGAAGTGGGCGAGATTGGGGCCAGGATTGGCCATCAATGGACCAATGACGACCGTTATCGCGAGGCGCAGGATCTTTACCAGTCAGCCATCAAGGCCGTGGGCGAGGATTATCGCCTGATGGGTGGTCTCGGTGCGGTGGATTTCTTCCTCGGTGATGGCGAGAGTGCACTGTCGCGGCTTCAAAAAGCCCTGGCGGGCTGCCCCGAAGAGAATTCAATCGTCAAGGTCTGGCTGGCTGGGCTCCTTGGAGATCTGCGGTTCCGTCGCGGCGATCTGGAGGAGGCTCTGCGGATCCGCCGCGAGGAGCAGTTGCCGGTGTACGAGCGGCTGAAGGACGTCCGCGAGTTGGCGGTGACGCAGGGTAAGATCGCCGACGTCCTGGAGGCACGCGGCGATCTGGAGGAGGCTCTGCGGATCCGCCGCGAGGAGGAGTTGCCGGTGTACGAGCGGCTGAAGGACGTCCGCTCGGTGGCGGTGACGCAGGGTCAGATCGCCGACGTCCTGCAGGCACGCGGCGAACTGGAGGAGGCTCTGCGGATCCGCCGCGAGGAGGAGTTGCCGGTGTACGAGCGGCTGAAGGACGTCCGCGAGTTGGCGGTGACGCAGGGTAAGATCGCCGACGTATTGCAGGCACGCGGCGATCTGGAGGAGGCTCTGCGGATCCGCCGCGAGGAGCAGTTGCCGGTTTTCGAGCGGCTGAAGGACGTCCGCTCGGTGGCGGTGACGCAGGGTCAGATCGCCGACGTATTGCAGGCACGCGGCGAACTGGAGGAGGCTCTGCGGATCCGCCGCGAGGAGGAGTTGCCGGTTTTCGAGCGGCTGAAGGACGTCCGCTCGGTGGCGGTGACGCAGGGTAAGATCGCCGACGTATTGCAGGCACGCGGCGAACTGGAGGAGGCTCTGCGGATCCGCCGCGAGGAGGAGTTGCCGGTTTTCGAGCGGCTGAAGGACGTCCGCTCGGTGGCGGTGACGCAGGGTAAGATCGCCGACGTATTGCAGGCACGCGGCGAACTGGAGGAGGCTCTGCGGATCCGCCGCGAGGAGCAGTTGCCGGTTTTCGAGCGGCTGAAGGACGTCCGCGAGTTGGCGGTGACGCAGGGTAAGATCGCCGACGTATTGCAGGCACGCGGCGAACTGGAGGAGGCTCTGCGGATCCGCCGCGAGGAGCAGTTGCCGGTTTTCGAGCGGCTGAAGGACGTCCGCTCGGTGGCGGTGACGCAGGGTAAGATCGCCGACGTATTGCAGGCACGCGGCGAACTGGAGGAGGCTCTGCGGATCCGCCGCGAGGAGCAGTTGCCGGTTTTCGAGCGGCTGAAGGACGTCCGCTCGGTGGCGGTGACGCAGGGTAAGATCGCCGACGTATTGCAGGCACGCGGCGATCTGGAGGAGGCTCTGCGGATCCGCCGCGAGGAGCAGTTGCCGGTTTTCGAGCGGCTGAAGGACGTCCGCGAGTTGGCGGTGACGCAGGGTAAGATCGCCGACGTATTGCAGGCACGCGGCGATCTGGAGGAGGCTCTGCGGATCCGCCGCGAGGAGCAGTTGCCGGTGTACGAGCGGCTGAAGGACGTCCGCTCGGTGGCGGTGACGCAGGGTAAGATCGCCGACGTCCTGCAGGCACGCGGCGAACTGGAGGAGGCTCTGCGGATCCGCCGCGAGGAGGAGTTGCCGGTTTTCGAGCGGCTGAAGGACGTCCGCTCGGTGGCGGTGACGCAGGGTAAGATCGCCGACGTCCTGCAGGCACGCGGCGAACTGGAGGAGGCTCTGCGGATCCGCCGCGAGGAGCAGTTGCCGGTGTACGAGCGGCTGAAGGACGTCCGCGAGTTGGCGGTGACGCAGGGTCAGATCGCCGACGTCCTGCAGGCGAAAGGCGATGTGGACGGGGCCCTGAGGATCTGGCGGGGGGACTGCCTGCCCGTGTTCCGGCGACTGAATGATCCATTCTCGATCATTCAGGTGCTGTTGAGGATTGGAACGACGTGCCTGAACCGCCAGGATCGCGCCGGGCTTGAGACCCTGCGGGAGGCGTTCCAACTTGCATTGAAGTATCAGGATCGACGAACCATCGCGATGCTTGCACCGCTGTTCAAGCGGCCTAAGAACGACCAATCGAAAGGAGACGCCGATGCGTGATGCGACGGAGTATCGGTTCGCGGCGGGGGAGTGGCGGGTGCTGGTGCGGGGGACGGATGCGGGGGGGGATGGTGTGGGGATGTCGCCGGGGGTGCTGGCGGGTCAGGCGGCGAAGGTTCTGCGCGAGGTGATGGGGGCGAGGGATGTGCGGGCGGAGGACGAGCGGCCGACGGCGGAGGGCGGCGTCGCGGCGGTGGTGCGGGGCGTCCTGCCGGCGGCGGAGGGGCGGGCCGGGTCGGAGGTCCGGACGGCGTTCCTGAGGTTCGGCGACGGGTCGATGGCCGAGCTGACCCTGCACGCGCCGGCGGGCGATGCGGGGGCCGAGGCGGAGTTCCTGCGGCTGGTGGACACGGCGCGGCCGTCGGGGCGGCCGGGGGCGGTGGAGTCGGTGGCCGAGGCGCTGCGGTGGGGCGATCGCGGGCGGCCGGGCTACCCGGCGGGGCCGATCGCCCTGGAGCTGGGGCCCGAGTACCACACGCCGTCGAGCTTCACCCTGGCCTCGGACGACGGCCGCGAGCGCTATCAACTGCAGGCCGCCCCGGCGGTCGCGGCGAGAAACCTCGCCGGCCCGACGCGCGGCGGGGCGAGCCTGGACGCGCCGTTCCTCTGCGAGTCGATCGACGAGACCCGCGCCGAGGACGGCCGGGTCGTGCGGTTCGAGGCCCCGTTCACCCCCGGCGGCGGAGACACGACGCGGGCCGCGGTCCGGGAGTCGTTCGCGGTGCGCGGCCAGGAGGCCGACCGGGCGGTCGATGCCGCCCCCGAGGACGGGGTGGTCAACGGACAAGTCGGGCAGACGCCCGTCCGGGTGCGGGTCGAGGCCGACGGCGAGGCCGGTGCGCGGTCGCTGGGTGAGGATTTGCTGCGCCGCCTGAACAACCCCCCCGGGTCCGGGTGATCGTCGCGTCAAGATGAGAATGTATGAATATAAGCTTTTGTACGAGTGATGACATAAGGAAGGTGGACCGCGATGGCCGAGCGCACGCCGATTGTGTTCTTCCCGGGGGTGATGGGTTCGCGGCTGTTTTTCCCGTCGGCGAACAAGTTCTGGGACCCGGATAGCACCTACCAGATGTTGTTCTGGGCGCCCTATGTGCTGAGGTCCGACGACGACAATCGCAGGGAGCTGCACTTCCGCCAGCCGGCGAGGGTGGTGGTGGACCCGTCGGACCGCCGCGAGATGGATGAGCTCGGGGTCCGCCTGGGCTGGGGCGGGGTGGCCTGGACCTTCTACAGCCAGTTCCTCCGCGACCTGCGGGACGTCGCCTTCAACAGCTTGGCCTACGCGGTCGGCTACGACTGGCGGCAGGATCTCCGCTGGCTGGGCGCATACGCGGCCCGAAAGCTCAACCTCGCGCTCGACCAGACGGGGGCCGCGAAGCTGACGGTGGTCACCCACAGCATGGGCGGCCTGGTCCTCCGCGCGGCGCTGCGGCACGACCCGGAACTGATCCCGCACATCGGCAAGTTCATCTCGATCTGCCAGCCGGCGTCGGGTGCGGTGGTCTTATATCGTCGCATGTTCACGGGGATGGCGTCGGGCGACGACGGGAGCCTGGGGTTCCGGATCCTGCTGGGGAAGAGCCGGCGGGCGTTCGTGGGGAACATGAGCGGCCTTCCGGGGCCCATGCAACTCCTGCCGAGCGAGCATTTCCCGAACGACGACGCCGGCCGGCCCTGGCATTCGTCGATCAACGGGATCCTGGGGCACAACGACCTGTACCCCTCGGCGATCAGCCCCCCCGGCCTGCTCGACGCCGCGCTGGGGCTGTCGACGGCGGTGCGGGACGACCTCAGGGGTCGGATCGGCGAGCTGGCCGAGGCGCACGCCTGGCTGGGCGGCGCGATCTCTGACGGGTTCGAGCCCCGGACGTACTCGATCCTGGGCGTCGACCGGCGGACCGAGGTCCGGATCGCGTTCCAGGGGGCCGACGCCGATCCGGTGTTCGACGACCACGGCGGCGACGGGACCGTGCCGATGCTCAGCGCGCGGTCGTTGCCGACCCCGGATTCGCAGCGGTTCCTGATCTCGGATGTTGAGCACGGTATGGCGTGCCAGCACCCGGACGTGCGGCAGACGGTGCGGGACCTGCTCGCCTCGGCTTGAGCGCGGAGATCGTCCCCCCTCCCCTCACTTCGGGCACTGGCCCAGGCGGAAGTCGAGGCCGGAGCCGAGGAGGTCGGGGGGGCATTGAAGCGGGAGGTGGCGAGGCAGAGGGAACGAGGGGACATGCAACGTAGGGGACTTGCGTTGAAGCTCTACCCCTTACGGCGCGGGATGTTCTGTTTCTTGGCGGATGCTCGGCTGCAAGTGATTGCAAGTCAATGGTTTATTAGAGGCAACGCGGGGACATGCAACGCATGGGGCTTGCGTTGACCTTCCACCCCCTTACGGGGCGGGATGTCCTGTTTCTTGGTGGGATTTTTGTCGTAAATCATTGTAAATCAATGATTTACAGAAAGCCGAACTGGACAGTCTCTCCTTCCTCGTCCGGACAGGTCGGAGAATTCGGCGGGAATTGTTGAATTTCTGGGCGGGCTCGGCGTCAAATTGGGAGGGGTACGGTGTCCAGCGAGCCTCATTGCTATTTGGTAATCTGGGTGCTTTTGTGGGCTTTTGGAGCTTTTGTCCCCAAGTCGATGATAGAAAAAAGGTTGGGGCGAATTGGGTTCGTTTCGCAGAATGTGTTTTGAGGCCGGTCGAGGAGATGGCGGCGGGTTTGGTGGGGATTGGGGCGGCTTTGTCCTGCGGCCGAGCCTCCCGTGGGGTGACCGTGGACGTCCGACGCGGGCCGTGATGCCGGGCTTGGCCCGCCCTCAGTGGCCCGGGCCGGCGGCGGTGCGGGCCAGGGCGAGGAGCTTGAGGACGGTGTTCCAGTTGCGGGCGGTGTTGGGGACGCCGATGCCGCGGTCGAACTTCTCGACGAGCTTCGAGGTGCCGAAGCCGTTGGGGGTGTGGAGGTAGGCGACTCCGCCGACCACCTCGATGCCCTCGCCGTTGGAGGCGAACGCGCGGAGGCCCTCGACCGCGCCCGGGGGCGGGTCGCCCGAGAGGAGCGCGGCGTGCAGGTGCTTGCCCTCGGCGTAGGCCGGGAAGGGGTTGTTGGCGACCAGCGTTTCCCACTCGGCCAGCGTGGGGGCGTAGATCGCCTTGGTGAAGCCGAAGCGGGCCTCGCAGATCGTCGCCACCGAGGCGATCACCTCCTCGCGCACCAGGTGGCTGCGGAGGACGGCGTTGCCGCTGTTGATGTACGTGGCGACGTTCTCGAATCCCGCCTCGGAGAGGGCCTGGCGGAGCGGGGCCGTCGGGAGCTGCGTGGCCCCGCCGACGCCCCGGAACAGCAGGATGTAGGCCGTCGCGTCCTTTGGCATGGCCCGATTCTAGCCCGGCCGGCCCCTCCCCGCGACGCCAATCCGACGTCGACGGACGCGACGCGGTCAACCCGGCGGGTCGCCCTCGGGCGATCGAAGCTTCGGGCCGGGCACGCGGGGCGGCCGCTCGACGCCGTTCCGCTCCCGCCAGTACCGCACCGTGCTCGGCGACACCCGCACCCGGTCGGCGATCTCGCGGTCGGAGAGGCCCTCCGCCACCCATTCCACGATCGACTTCCTGTATCTGTCGAGGTACATCAGGGGGATTCCGATGGGAGAACGGCCCCGGCCTGCGTCTCGGTAGGTTCGCGGAGGCTCACTTCGGGCACAGGGCCAGGCGGAAGCCGAGGCCGGAGCCGCGGAGGTCGGGGGGGGCGTCGAAGCGGGAGGTGGCGAGGCAGAGGGCGGCGGGGTTGTGCCAGCAGCCGCCCCGGGCGCCGTGGGCGTTCGGGGTGCGGGCGGGCCTGGCGATGGAGTCGAGGCACCATTCCCAGACGTTGCCGTGCATGTCGTGCAGGCCCCAGGGGTTGGCGGGGTATCGGCCGACGGGGGTGGTGCTGCGGAGGTAGGGGCCCTTCTCCGCGTCGCGCGGCAGGGGTGAGTTGCCGTCGATGTTGGCGATCTTGCCGGTGAGGCTCGGGCCCAGGCCGGTGGGCCGGGAGGCGTCCCCGGCGCGGGCGGCGTATTCCCACTCGGCCTCGGTGGGGAGGCGGTATTCCCAGCCGTCCTTCAGCCGGCCCGCGCGGGATTCCTGCTCGTTGAAGGCGCGGCAGAACGCGAGGATGTCGTCATGGCTGACGAAGTAGATGGGATGGTCGGGCCCCTCGCCGACGTGGTCGCGGGTGCTGCCGTCGCCCAGGGGTCGGATGGGCTCGCCGTCGCGGACTCGCTGCTGGCGGACGGTCAGGCCGGTGACCCTGGCCCATTGCGCCTGCGTCACTTCATATTTTCCCATCCAGAAGCCCCGGGGGAACTCGACGCGGGCGACGGGCCTGCCGGAGTAGGCCGCGAACTGCGGCGGCATGGCCCCGAGGTCGTACGCCCCCGGCGGGCACCAGCGGAAGGCCATCGTCAACCCGTTGTCGTCCCGCCCCTTCGGCCCCGGCGGCGGTTCGCCGACGCCCACGGCCGGCCCGGGGGCGGCGGAGGCCTGCTCGGACGGCGTCGTCGGGGCGGTCGTCGTCGTCGTCGGCGGGGCCTGGGTGCAGCCGGCCCAGAGCAGCATGAGCAAGGCGGGGACGATGCCCGGGCGGTCGGTCGTCGACATGGGGGACTCCCTCGTGTGTGCGGGCCGGCCGGGATTGTAGCGCAACGGGGCGGCGTCGGGAATGGAATGGGAAGCCCGACGTCGCGACCTTGAAGTTGGCTTCCTAATTCGGCGTGCGTGGAAATGGCCTGCGCGGGGAGGAGCCGGCGTGTCCGCGTGGGAGCGTGCGGGGGTGGGAGGGGGCGCGGGCGGATGGGGGAATGATTGGAATGTCAGCATGGGTTGACACGAACGTAACGGAGGGTTGACATCGCGTTGACGCCGGGAGACGCGTGGGAGGAAGTTGATCGATCTCTGCGGCCGGGTGTCGGGAACCGCGAGGGTTGCCGGCCCTCGGTGGTGGCGGAGACGTGATCGCCAAACGAGGTGACTGGGGGGCAACGGGGCCCCCGGCCGGCCGCCGCAGTCCACGACCTAGGTCAGGTATTGCCATGATCGCCCCCACTCTCCTTCTCGTGAGCAGCGACCCGATCCTCCACGAGGATGTGCGCTGGCAGCTCGGCGCGCGGGCGGCCACGGTCTGCGTCGCGCGCGATGCGTTGGCGGCCTGCCTGCAGATCTCGGGCAAGCCCGACCTGGAACTGGTGATCGTCCACCTGGACGGGTCCGAGGACGAGGCCCGGATGTTCTCGGTGCTGCGGACGCTCAGGAGCGAGCGCCGCGGGGCGTCGGTCGTGGTCGTTGCCGAGGACTACAAGGCCGAGGAGGCCGGCCGCCTGCTGCGGATGGGCGTGGCCGACTACCTCGATCGGGTCGGACACATGAACGGACTCGGGCTCTACTTCGCGTCGATGGGCCTGCCGTCGGAGGAACCGGTGTCGGTCTCCGCGTCGGGCCGGTCGTTCGAACCGGAATCCACCGCCGCCATCGCCGTCCCGTGGTCGTCCGGGCGCGTGTCCGTCCCCGTCGCGCGCCGCCCCCTGCCCTCCGACCGATTCTCCGCCGCCGCCAGGCTCAAGGCCGCCACCCGCGCCGTCGAGGAACGCCTGCGCGTGGCCCGGTTCGCGTATTGAATGCGACAGGAATGGAACCGTAAATCCGAAGGCGGACCGCAGGGTGGGGGCCGACGCGGAGCCGCAGGCGAGGCGTCACCCCACCGACATCGCACCCGACCCCGCCTTTGGAGTGCGGGAGCGACGCTGCCGCACTCCAAAATGGGCTCCCCGGCGAAGCCGGCTCGGTCGTCGGGCGCGTCATCCGGCGGGACTGCGATCATGAGACCGATTGTTTTCACGCATCAGTGGAGAGCATTTTCATCGACATGCCCGATGGCGACCGATACAATCCCGGCACTCGCTCGGATTGTCCTCTGGGAAATCGGACGGCCCTTCCTTGAGCGGAGTCACCCTCCCCCCAAGAGATCCGTCATGCCTTCACGCCTTCAGGTGATTCGGGACCTCCAACCAGGGGAGTCTGACGATTCATCAAGATCATGGCGAATCCCTCTCTATCTCATGATCTCTGGCCTTGTGATTACTTGTCCGCTTGTTTTCCTGGGTTTAGGCGGGATGCGAGCGATTCTTCCGCCCGGAGATGGAAAGGCCCCGAAACCGTTCAATAGAGAGGATGCTCAGCGGGCCGCATCGGCCGTTTCCGAACTGAGGCAAGGCGATCCTGCCGTTCGTTCTCAAGCGATCCAATCGTTGAAAACGATGGGCCCGTCCGCAATACCCTGCCTGATCGATGGGATGCTGAGGGACGATCGAACCAACCCGAGCCCTGCGGCTGACATCCTGATTTCGATCATCCAATCGGACCGGAGCGCATCGCTCCCTGTTCTTCTCGAACTCCTGGGCAGCCAGGACAACCACAGGCGATCGATGGCCACGGCGACCTTGGGATTGATGGACTATAGATCTGAAGAGATCCTGGTCCCTCTCATTCAAATGCTAGATGATCCTGAAGAATCGGTTCGGGATTCTGCCTTACGATCCATCACTCGCCTGGGCCCAGCCGCAAAGGACGCGCTCCCGCATCTCCGCAGGCTAGCGGGAGAGAACGGATCACGCATCCAGCAAGCAGCGATTGAAGCGATACGTGCAATTCAGTAGGTATTTGCATCGGACGGTAGGGTGGGGGCCGAAGTCGCCCAGGAGGGGGAGCGTCACCCCATCGACATCGCGCCTGGTTGTGCGGGCTTCATGAAATCGCATCCGTCCCCGTCGGTGCGGTGGACGCGGCCCGCTCGGCCGCGTCCACCGCACCTT
This sequence comes from Isosphaeraceae bacterium, assembly GCA_965279195.1. GTDB lineage: Bacteria > Planctomycetota > Planctomycetia > Isosphaerales > Isosphaeraceae > CBDIHP01. The sequence continues at coordinate 5,978 of CBDIHP010000002.1, read as the reverse complement.
ACCGGAAGAGGGATCAATGGGCGGGGTGGGGTTCGGGGGTGTCGAGGGGGAGGTCTTCCGGCGGGGTGGGGAGGCCGGGGTCGAGCCAGGAATAGATGGCGGGAATCATCAACAGTTTCAGGAGTGTGCTGGTGATGAGGCCGCCGATGACGACGGTGGCCAGCGGGCGCTGGACCTCGGCGCCGGAGCCGGCGGAGAAGGCCATGGGGATGAATCCCAGGCTGGCGACCAGGGCGGTCATCAGGATGGGCCGCAGGCGGCTCATGGCGGCGTGATAGACGGAGGATTCGACCTCCTCGCCGGCCTCGATCCGCTGGCGGATGGCCGAGACCATCACCAGGCCGTCGAGCACGGCCACGCCCGAGAGCGCGATGAAGCCGACGCCCGCCGAGATGCTGAAGTTCATCCCACGCAGCCAGAGCGCCAGGATGCCGCCCATCGCGCCCAATGGGACGGATAAGAAAATGAGCAGGCCCAGGCGGATCGAGCCGAACGACCCGTAGAGCAGCAGGAAGATGAGCGCCAGGGCGACGGGGACGACGAGGGTGAGGCGTTTGGTGGCGGACTGGAGGTTCTCGAAGGTCCCGCCCCATTCGAGGTAGTAGCCGGGGGGCAGCGGGACGTCCTTCGCGATGGCGGCCTGGGCGTCGGCGACGAAGGTGGAGAGGTCGCGGCCGCGGACGTTGGCCTGGACCATCGCCCGGCGCTGGCGGTCCTTCCGCCAGATCTCATAGGCACCGTCTTCCATGCGGATGTGTGCCAGGTCTTCGAGCGGCAGCATGCGGCCGCCGGGGTCGCTGATCTTGAGCTTGCGGATGGCCCCGACGTCGTTGCGGAACTCGGGCCCGAACCGCACCTGGAGGTCGAACCGCCGCTGGCCCTCGACGACCTGGCCGACGACCTTGCCGCCGAGGGCGGAGATCACGTCGAGGATATCGGCCGTGTTGATGCCATAGCGGGCGATGCGGTCGCGGTCGATGTCGACCTTGAGCACGGGCAGGCCGCCGAGGACCTGGCCCTTCACGTCGGCCGCGCCCGGGATCTTGCCGACGACGGCGGCGATGGCGTTGACCTTCTCCTGGAGCGTCTTGAGGTCGTCGCCGTAGACGCCGATGCCCACGTCGGCCCGGACGCCGGCGAGGAGTTCGTTGAAGCGGACGTCGATCGGCTGGCCGAAGTTGAAGAAGGCCCCGGGGATCTCGCGGCGGCAGACCTCCTCGATCTCCTTGATGAGTTCGGCCTTGGGCTTCTCGGGATGTTCGGGGGGAGAAACCATATCGATGAGCGGCTGGACCGGCTTGAGCAGGTGGCCGGCGAGGGACTCCTCGTGCTTCTTGAGCCGGACGAACACGTCGGTCTGGTTCACGCCGGCGGGGTCGATGCCGATCTCGGGCCGGCCGGTGCGGCTGACGACCGAGTCGATTGCATCAGGGAATGCCTTTGTTAACGCTTTTTCGAGTCGGTCGGTGTCGCGGAGACCCTCGGACAGCGAGGCGCTCGGGGGCCGGCTGACGACAATGACGAGGTCCCCCTCGTCGAGCTTGGGGATGAACTCGCCGCCGAGGCCCATGGCGACGGGGATCGTCGCGGAGAAGGCGAGGACCGACGCGAGGGTGACGGCGACCTTGTGCTTGATCGCCATCCGCAACAGGGGTTCATACACCTTCTTGGCGATCACGACCGGCAGGGTGTCCTTCTCGGACATCCCCGGCTTGAGCACGAACGAGGCGAGCATCGGCGTGGCGGTGAGCGAGAGGAAGAGCGAGCCGGTGAGCGCGAAGACGACCGTGAGCGCCATCGGCTGGAACATCTTGCCCTCGACGCCTTCGAGCGCCAGCAAAGGTAGATGGACGATGGTGATGATGGCGACGCCGAAGACGACGGGCTTGCGTACTTCGAGGGTGGCGTCGCGGATGACGTCGACCGCCCTGCTCCGCCGGTCGGCGTGGGAGAGCTTGCTGATGCAGTTCTCCATGACGATGACGGAGCTGTCGACGATCAGGCCGAAGTCGATGGCGCCGAGGCTCATGAGGCTGCCGGCGATGCCGTAGTAGAGCATCAAGGAGCCGGCGAAGAGCATCGAGAGCGGGATCATGAGCGCGACGACGAGCCCGGCCTTGAGGTTGCCGAGCATGATCAGGAGGACCGCGATCACCAGCACGCCGCCCTCGGCGAGGTTGGAGGCGACGGTGGAGATGGTCTTGGAGATGAGGTCGGCGCGGTCGTAGATGGGGTCGATCTCGACGCCCTCGGGGAGCCGCGAGCGGATCTCATCGAGCTTGGATTTGATGCGCTCGACGACCACGCGGGAGTTCTGGCCGGCGAGCATGAGGATGGTGGCGGTGACGGCCTCGCCCTTGCCGTCTCGGGTGACGGCGCCGTTGCGGATCATGGGGGCGAAGCGGACGTCGGCCACGTCGCGGACGTAGATCGGCGTGCCACCCTTGGTGGTGTCGAGGACGATCTCGGCGAGGTCGTTGAGGTTCGACACCAGGCCGACGGCGCGGATGACCCGCTGCTCGCCGTTGCGCTCGAGGTAGCCGCCGCCGGAGTTGGAGTTGTTCCGCTCGATGGCGTCGAAGACCCGGCTGGCGGAGATGCCGCGGGCGGTCATGCGGTTGGGGTCGAGCCGGACCTCGTAGGTCTTCAGCTCGCCGCCGAAGGCGTTGACCTCGACGACGCCCGAGACGCTCTTGAGGACCCGGGCGACCTCCCAGTCGAGGATGGTCCGCAGCTCCATGAGCGAGCGTTTCTGCCTGGCGTGCTCGGCGTTGCGGACCTCGATCTGGTAGATCTCGCCGAGGCCGGTGGAGATGGGGCCCATCTCGGGCTGGCCGAACTCCTGGGGGATCTCCGAGCGGATCTGGTCGAGCCGCTCGCCGACCTGCTGCCGGGCCCAGAAGATGTCGGTGCCCTCGTCGAAGACGATCGTGACGCCCGAAAGCCCGAACTGCGAGAACGACCGGACCTCCCGCACCTTGGGGATGCCGTTCATGGCGTTCTCGACCGGGATCGTGACGAACTGCTCGACCTCCTCCGGCCCGAGCGACGGGGCACTCGTGAGCGCCATCACCTGAACATTGGTGATATCCGGCACGGCGTCGATGGGCAGGTTCAGGAGCGAATACCCCCCCGCCGCCACCAGCCCCATCAGCACCAGCGCGATGAACGACCGGCTCCGGAGCGAGAACTCAATCAAACGGTCGAACACGACAGATCCCTTGAATGATGAGGAGAAGCAAATCGAACCGCAGAGACACAGAGAGCACGGAGAAGTAGATGAGAGATGTGGAATGGGTGAGGGACTGGGATCACTGACCCTGATCCATCTCGTCTTATCTCTGCGCTCTCTGCGTCTCTGTGGTTCAATCTCCCTGAATTGCCGCGTCAGCTCGCGTTGCGGATGGCCTCGCTCTTGAGCTTGAATCCGCCCTCGGTGACGACGTTCTCGCCGGGCTTGAGCCCTTTGAGGATCGCGGCGCGGCCGTCGTCGCGGGGGCCGACCTCGACCTCGCGGCGCTCGAAGGCGCCGTCGGCGGTGGCGACGTAGACGAACGCGTCGTCGCCGTCGGTGAGCAGGGCCGTCTCGGGCACGGACGGGAGTTCCTTGCGCTCGGGGCTGAGGATCTCGACGTCCACGAACAGGCCCGGCTTGAGGGCGCGGTCCTTGTTCTCGGCGCGGGCGAGGAGCTTGACGGTCCGGCTCTTCTCGTCCACGAGGTCGCCGCTGTAGAGCACCGTCCCCTCGAACTCGCGGCCGGGGTAGGCGGGCGAGCGGAGGACGATCTTGCCGCCGCGGCTCTGGGCCAGGCGTGCGAACTGGCTCTCATGGACGTGCGCCTCGACCCAGACGGTCGAGAGGTTCGCCATGGTGATGATCCGGTGGGTCACGTCCACCGCGACGCCCGGCACGAGCAGCTCGCGGTCGAGGATGGTGCCATCGAAGAGGGCTCGGATCTCATAGGTGTTCACGCCGGCCGCTTCCGCAAGGGCCGACGCGGCGTTGGGGGCCGAGGGGGACGCCGGCGCGGCGGCCTTCTCGGGCGAGGCCGGCTGCCGCGACTGCGGCTCGGGCGCCCACTCGGCGAACCACTTCTCGACGTCGTCCGGCTCGATGCCGATGACCCGGAGCCGGGCGCGGGCGACCCGCACGGCGGTCTCGGCCTGGCGCTTCGCCTGGCTGGCGCGGGTGTCGGCCAGGGTGGCCTCGTAGCCCACGCGGTCGACCAGGCCCTGGAATGCGGCGCGGGCGGATTCGTCCTCGGCCACGGCCTGCTGGTAGGCCTTGAGCGTCACGGTGTCGGTCTTGTGCAACTCTTCATATCGGGCACGATTGATCTTCGCGAGCCGGTAGTTCGAGTAGGCGGTGAGCAGCCGCTCGCGGTTCTCGCCGACGATCCGGCCCTCGAACTCGCGGTGGATGGCGTCGGGCTCGTCGCCCCGCTTGACGCGGTCGAGCAGCTCGATCGTGGCCTTGTAGATCACCGCCTGCCAGTCGGCCTGGGTGCGGGCGACCTCGCGCTCCTGGAGCTTGGTCACCAGGTCGATCCGGGCCTGGGCGACCTCGGGGCTGTCCACCGTCGCGAGCAGGTCCCCCTTCTTCACATCCTGGCCGATCCGGACCGAGACGGACCGGACCACGCCCGGGGCGCGGGGGGTGATGTACGCGTATTGATTCTCGTCGGGGATCACCTGCCCCGGCGCGGAGATGCGTTCATACGAGCCGGCGACGGTGACCGGCTCGACCTTCAGGCCGATCGCCCGCTGCTGGTCGTCGGTCAGCGACACGAGCTGGAGCGACCCGTTCGACGCGGCATTCGGCTTCGCGACCGCCGGGATCGGGGCCGGCTTGTGCTCCTTCGCGGCCTGGGCCCCGCCCTTTGAAATGCGTTCCCGCACGACGAGGCCGCCGCACACGACCGCGACACCGACCCCGAGGGCGATCCAGCGGACTCGGCCGCCGAACCGGGTCCCCGGCTTCTCACCACCGCCTAGGCTTGTCACCGACATGGTGCTCCTCGCTCCGGTCCACGTTCTCCCTTGGGCCAGTGCCCATTCATTATGGAGCTGCGGACCGGGCGGGACAAGGAAAGTTTGCGTGAAATTTTCGATAGATAATTACGATCAATCGAGATCCGGGGCGGCCGACTACCACCCCGAGGCGATCGCCGACTACGTTTCTAGTTCTTGTTGAGGGCGTGATTCGTCAGGGAAAACGCGCGAATGGTCACGCCCGTCGCGTCGTTCGAGGTGGCGGTGCGGCCTTCGGGAAGATCGATGGATCCAATTCGGATCCAGCGGTCCTGGATCGTGTCCACCTTCTTGAGGATGTCGATTTGTGGGTCCCACACCTGGACGGCATAGGCTTTGGGAAGCGTCTTGCCCTCGGCATTGGTTTGCTCGTCGAGGGTGGTGATGGTGGTGAGCGTGCGGCCCATGTTGCGGTTCACGACGGTGATCCGGCCGTCCTTGACGCGGTAGCTGGAGGCGAACTGGCCGCCTTCGAAGGCGAGCAGCCGGCCCTGCGGGTGGGTCTGGTCGGAGGGGTCGGCGAACCGGAGGACGGGCTTCGGGGCGTCCTTGGGGCTGGGCCGGCGGTGAAGCGCGATCGATTCGAGCTGGCCCTTGAGCCAGTCGCGGGCGGCCTCGTCTTCGAGCTCGACCTTCGCCTTGCCGTCGGCCGAGACGATCACCTTGCCGGAGAAGTCGCGGCCGTCGACCACGCCTTCCACCCTGGCCGAGAAGCCCGGGAAGTTCTCCCAGACCGCCCGCTTCGCCACGGCGGCCTCGAACGCGGCGACGGCCTCGGCGTCGGGGCCATCGGGGTCGAGCGGCCAGGAGAAGGCGAGGGTTGGGAACGCGCGGATCTCGTCGTAGGCCTTGCCGTCGTGGGTGCCCTTCTCGTGGATCGTCTGCTTCGCGTAGACCGAATACCGGCCCGGCGAGGGGGGCGTCCAGGCGGCCTGGCCCTTGGCGTC
>CBDIHP010000001.1:0-22597 GCA_965279195.1 Isosphaeraceae bacterium | reverse complement strand
CGTCGGGGGCGGTGGACGCGAGGAGGCGTCGCGGCGCACCCGGCGGCGAACCTTCGCGAGGATTTGCGGTCGAAATGCGGACGATGGCTTTGTTCCCCCGTTTTTCGAAACCGGGGCGGCGGATGGGATCCGGGTCGGGGGCGATGGAGGCGAGGACGAGGCGCGACGGCCCGAGGCGGATTGGACTGGCTCTTTGACAAGACGGTGCGGATCGGTGCGGTTCGGGAGTGTTGATCTTTCCGGGATGGGCGGGAGACGGGTTGCGGCGAATTGGGTTCGTTCCGGCGGATCGGGTCCCGGGGGTTGGACTTGCCCGGCGAGCTCCACCGGCTCGGGGTGTTGGCCAACGACGACGGCACGGCCGGCGGCGACTTCACCGCGCGGATCATCATCACGAAGAAGTCCCACACCATCAAAGCCGCTCTCCGCCCGGGCGAGGACGCTGTTGAAGGAGTGAGCCGAGGTAATGCACCCTTCGGAGAGCGGCAGCCGGACGGCCGCACTCCGAAAGAGGGACTTTGCCCTGAGGTCAGGGAGCGGGAGAAGGCAAGGTCGCGCGGAAGTTCTGGGCACGCGGGAGGGGGAAGCGGGCGGGGGCGGATTGGGGCGTGGGGCCGGGCTGCTGGGGGCTGGGGAGGTTCCAGGCCGAGCCGGGCTGGTGGCGGTCGAGCCACTCGATCAGCGGGGGGAAGATCTCGGCCGGGGCGTTGCGGCTCCAGACGAGGTCGCAGTGGCCGTAGTCGTCGACGTGGCCCTCGCGCTTGCCGAACCGCAGGAGGGTCTTGTCCTGGGAACGCACGCCATTGAAGGTGAGCAGCGACGACGGGATGTCGGCCATGCGGTCGGCCTCGCCGGCGATCATCAGCAGCGGCGCGTCGACCTTCGGCAGCCCCTCGACGTAGTCGATCGACCCGTCGACGGACATCATCCGGCCGTGCTCCAGGTACGACTCCAGCTGCTTGAGCGCGCCCTTGCCGGGATCCTCCAGCGTGAACCCGTAGAAACGTGAAACCGTGCGTTGATCGACATTCTTGGCCGTGTAGTAGAAGCTGTCGACGCGGTCGAGGCCGTAGGGCCGGGCGACCATCATCGGCCTGGCCGCGCGGCCGGTGCTGATGACCGACAGGAGCTTGCGGAGCCCGCGGTTGGCCGCGAGCATCATCTTGCGCTCCTTGGACTCGGCCAGGGCGAGCACGCCCCCCATGTCCACGAAGCTGGCGATGCGTCCGGGCCGGTCGGTCGTCTGGAGGTGCATCAGCATGAGCATGCCGCCCAGGCTGTGGCCGACCCAGTTCACCTGCGACTTGCCGGTCTTCTCCTGGACGTAGTCCAAAATGGCCGGGACGTCATTATTGGCCTGCTGATCGACGTTCCACTCGTCGTGCCCGAGTTCCAGGGCGGGGGTCTCGCGGATCACCCGGTTGACCTTCCCCTTGAAGCCGACCCGCTGGCTGTCGCCCGACCCCCGCATGTCGGGGATGAAGACCTCGTAGCCCCTGGCCAGGAGCTGGCTGGGGAGGTGGTTGTCGGTGATGGTCCAGAAGGTGCCGTTGAGCCCGAGCCCGTGGCAGAGCACGACCGGGAGCTTGTCCGGGTCGGGGTGCTCGGGCTTGAGGTGGCGGATGCCGATCGTCCAGCCGTCGCCGGTCCGGGCGAAGCCGTCGCTCGCCGGCCGGAGGTCCTCCAGCAGGGAGTGCCGCCGCATGGTGGCGCAACCCGGGGTCCAGATGGCCAGCGCCACCAGGGCGAACGCCAGCGTCCGCCTCGGCCGGAATCGATCGGGCATGGGGCGAGGAATCCTTTCCTCTCCGCAAGTGTTTTGCAAGGCTCGGCTTCCGTCGAGTGCGCCCCATCGCATCCTGCCGGGGCTGGGGGATCTTATCCGACCGCCGGATTTCCCGGAAGCCGAGATGCCCCCCACGGCCCCGCATCCGGGTCGGGCGAAGGCGGCGGGCTGGTCGGGGATTGTCGCGGCCCTCGGCGAGATTCCGGATCCCCGGGCGTCCGGGTGCCGTTAGACTCGATGGACCGGCCGCACCGCCCGCGCCCGGCCCCCGCCCCGTGGAGGTGACCCGTGCCCGATCCCGCCCCCCGCCTCCCGCGCGTCTCCGTGCGGGGCCTCCTCGTCCTGGTCGTGCTCGCGGCGCTGCTGCTCGGTTGGGCCTCCTCCGAGCGCCGCGCGGCGAGGGAGAGGCGGATCCAGGAGGACCGCCTGCGGTACGCCGAGGAGGAACTCCGGCGCGCCCGGGACGAGGTCCGCGACCTGTCGAGGGGAATCCGGGCGGACCCGTCGCGATCGTTCTGGCAGGCGGGCCTGGACGGCTCCAACCTGGCGAGGATGACGATCGTCAGCGACGCCAACGCCTTCCAGCGCGCGTCGTTCCGCCGCGGCATCCTGGAGGGGGCCCGTCTCGAAGGCGGGGACGCCTCGTTCCAGCACGCGCGGTTCGACGGCGCGAAGCTCGCCCGCGCCACCCTGAAGGGAGAGGGCTCCTCGTTCCAGGCCGCGACCTTCGACGGCGCCGACCTCACGGCCGCGACCCTCCAGGGGGGCCCGTCGTCCTTCCAGGGGGCCTCGTTCGAGGGGGCGACCCTGGTCAACGCCACGCTCATTGGGAGCTTCGGCGGCGCGAACCTCAGCGCCGCCCGGCTCGAAGGGGCCGACCTCACGGCCATCGCCCCCGCCGACCTCGCCGGTTGCCACTTCCGGGTTCCCCCCACCTTCAACGCCGCCACCCGATTCCCCCCCGGCTTCGACCCCGCCGAACGCGGCTGGGCCCGCGTGCCCTGACGACCCGAAATCGGCGGAACAAAGCCAATCCCGGCGACCGGCGGCGGGCCCTTGCGATTGGCCTCGCCGCCGGAAATCGGCGGAACGAAGCCAATCCCCCACCGAGCCCATCGCCGCGCGCGGGCCTCATCCTCATGGGGATGCCGGGGTTCGGATCCCGGCCGCAAGTGGTGTCGCAAACCTCTGTGGCAAATCGGGCTGGGACAATCGCGGGCGGTCACAAACGAGCAGCCGCCGGACGTCCGCCCTGTTGCTTCGGTTCCGCTGCGGACCGGAGGCGTGGAGTGCGGAAGCTTGCTTCCGCTGGGTTGCTGCGGAGCTCGCTCCGCACGCCCGATCGAAGCTCCAGGCTTTCGATTCGATCTCGACTCTCGGGAGCAAGCTCCCGCCGGGGACAGAGCGAAAACGAGCGTTCACACTCCGGGCGGTCGTCGCGAGCCAGGCGAGTCCCCACATTCCGGTGCCGGGGTGGGAGAGGCCAGGCCCGACCTAACGCCGAGACGGATGTTGCGTTCGCCTCGGACACCAGCGCGTTGTCGCCCCGGTGTCGTCCCGTGAAAATAGGGCAACCTTCTTCATCGTCTCGCAACACGTCGAAAGGGTGTGGATCGTGCTCGGGAGAGATGCCCCCTCGAAGCTGGCCGAGGATTCCCGGGGTCGGCGCATCGCGCGGCTCGTAGCCCGCGTGATCGCCGCGATCGGGATGATGGTCGTCGACGGGCGTGGCCAGACGGCAACGGCCCCGGCGGTGGAGCAGGTGCGCCGCGAACTCCGAGAATGGGCGGATCGGCCGCCGGGGCCGGGTCGGATCGACGAGCTTCTCTCGGTGGCCTTGGCCCAGCACCGCGCCGGCGACCCGGCCGGGGCGAGGGCGAGTTTTCAGCGTGCCCTCGCGAAGGAGACGGATCGTCGCAAACTGCTCGAAATCGCGAGGGTCCAGGCCAAAATCGGCGATCGGGAAGGCTCGCTCAGGACGCTCCTCCTGGCCTGCAATCCCCCCCCGGCCGGGCCGGACGCAAGCGAACCGCGACCACCCGACTACCACATACTGATCGACATCGCATCCGAGCAATCCCGGTTGGGTGACCGATTGGTCGCCGACTCGACCCTCCGGCGGGCTATCAAGGCCGCCGAGTCCCTCGATCCCAGGGAGAAGGGACCGGCCGTCGCTTACGTCATCGCGGCGAGGGCGGAAGTCCTGGGGCTCGACGCTGCCCTGGATGACGTCGCCGCCATCGCGGATCGCGAGCACCGGTTCCAGGCGATAACCGGTCTCAGGATCCGCGACGATCTCGGCAACATTCCGGTCGTGGAGCGGTTCCTGCGAATGTGCTACGCCGAGGGGATCCCGCCGGGCCGGGCAGAGGAAGACCTCGTGCGGGCCAAGGCGAGGGTAAATAGGAGCAAGCTCCACGCCCTGATCTCGATCGCGCGGACGCAGTCCGCGGCCCAGGATCGGGCGGGGGCCGCCGAGACATGGCGGAGGGCCCGCCAGGTCGCGGAATCCATCGACAAGGAAGACGACCGGGACTGGGCGATCACGCAGGTCGCCAGGGCCATGGTGAAGGCCGGCAATGCGGCCGAAGCATGGCGACTGGCGAAGCAAATCGCCGACGTTGAACACAGCCAGGACGCCATGGTCGTGATCGCGGAGGCCCACGACGAGATCGGCGACCCGGCGAACCCGAGGGCGTGGGACGAGGCGTTCCGCGCCGCGGTGGACGACACCGAGACGGTCCGGATCCTGCTCCGGACCGCGATGGCCCAGATCAAGGCCGGCGATCGCCCATCGGCCCTTCGCACGCTGGACCGGGCGCTGACCACCGTCCGGCGGATGGATCCCGACGAGGTGCGATTCGGCCGACTCCTCGGCATGGACGACACGTTGAACGGGATCGCGAAGTGGCGGGCCGTGGCCGGCGACATCGCCGGGGCGATCCGGCTAGCCGGCACAATCGAGGGGGTCCAGACCCGGGGCGACGCCCTGGCGAAGATCGCCGCAGTTCAGGCGGACGCGGGGGACATCCCCGGCGCCCTCAAGACGGTAGGGACGATCCGCCGGCCGACCCCGGACGAGGAACTGATCACACATATGCGGCTCCCCGAGGATTCCCTGCTGGAGATCATCCGGATCCAGGCCCGGGCGGGCGACGTGGCCGGTGCCATGGCTACGATCGCCCGGATGGACCGCCCCGCCGTCTGGAGGCCCTCAGCCTTGCTCCAGATCGCCCAAGGTCTCGACGAGCGGGCCGAGGCCGCGAAGCATCCCCAGACCCCTCGCAAGCCCTGACAGGTATCCCCCCCGATCCCGTGGAGCCCCCAGCCGACATCATGGTCAACCTCAAAGAATCTTCATTCGTATTTATCCCATTGAAAGAATGTCCGCTGGCCTACCGCTTCACCGACGAGCGGTACAACCGGCTCGACCGCCGAACCCGGTCGACGATCCGGCCCCTCGACGACGATTCGGGGATCCGACTGGCGGATGCCCATGGCCTTGCCAAGCTGGCGTGGAGGGCGGAGCGGAACGCATTGCCGCCCGACTGGGATGTTCACACGATCGATGAAGCCGATCTCGATCGAACTCGGTGCTGGCTGAGGCGACTGCGGCCGGGGGCCGACGATGATGTTTATGTCGAGTGGAGCCTCAAACCGAGTTGCGCGGCCGTCGTGGCATGGAGCACCGTCTGCACGTATTTCGACGATTTCTGGTATGAATTCGAGAAGATGCTCGTCTGCGACGATACCCGGGGCTGGCAACTGCTCTTCGGCCCGAACGGACACGCCCGCTGGCGGGCCCCGACGGCCTCGATCGAGGCGTTCCCGCACCGAGCAACGCCTTGACCGCCGCCCATCCTCAGTGCGCCGATTCGACGGCCCGCCGCGCGTCCGCATCGTTCATCCGGATCCGCCTGGCCCCAGCCCGACGCGACCACGGCGTCGGCACGGACGGCTACGGACGACTCGACGACTCCGGAGGCGACTCCGATAGCCACGCCTCCGGATTGCGAAAACGGCGGAACAAAGCCAATTCCGGCAACCGGCGGCGGGTTGGGGCGATCGGCTTCGTGGCGCGAAAACGGTGGAACAAAGCCAATCCCGGCCCCCCGCCTCACGCTCGGCGACCGCCGCGAGGGCGTGCAAATCCGATGAAACGAAGCCAATCCCCGGCCCGAAGGCCTGGAATCCGGATCGGCGGAACGAAGCCAATTCGCCGCAACGCCTGGCATGCGAATCCTTTACGCATCAACACTCCCGAACCACCCCGAAGCACACCGACCCGACTGGCCCCGCAGAAGCCTCGCGACCGCGCCGGCCGGCAAGATCGCAGGGTCCACCCCAACCGCGCCCATTGGATCCCGGTGATGCACGCGCTGGGGCAACGAACCCGCGGGCGTCCCGCGGGAAATGACGGAACGAAGCCAATTCACCACCGAGCCCATCGACGCGACCGAACGCCTCGACCCGCCGCGCGGGCCGCATCCTCATGGGGACGCCGGGGTTCCGATTCCGGCCGCAAGTCGGGCCGCAAGGCGTTCCGGGGTAGCGGGCTGGGACAATCGCGAGCGGTCACAAGGGAGCGGACGTCGAATGTCCGCCCTGTTGCTGAGGAGTTCGCCCCGCACGGCCGATCGAAAGATGCGACCTTCGTCCGTGCGCGGTCTCTCGGGAGCAAGCTCCCCCCGGCGAGAGCGTCAGCAAGCGGACGCACTCCAGATCCCGCCCCCGGACAGACATCCGATCCCCATCGGAGCGACCGCCGAATCTGGAGTGCCGGTCACATCCGGACCTGCGCCCAATCTGAGTGTCGCGGGTTCGCCTCGTTGTGCCCTCAAGGCAACGCGTGGCCGGCGGCGGCGAGGGCCTGTTCGATCCGGTCGAGGTGGTCCTCGCGGTGCATGCCCCGGTCGAGGTTGGGGCGGTCGGTGCGGTCGAGCGCCGCGGCGATGACGTCGTCGGGGAGGTCGAGGAGGAGGGCGTCGACCTCCTCCGCCGCCTCGACCGCCAGCGCGACGGCTCGGTCGGCGGGGATCGCTTCGAGGAACGGCGGGAGGACCTCGTTGAACAGCTCGCCGTCGTAGCCGCCGTGGCAATCGACGCCTGACGCCCAGCGCCTCATGAGGCAGAACCGCTGGCGGTCCCAGAACGCGATGTGCGCCAGGGCCACCGCGACCGTCCACCCCCGAGGGAGGCGGACGGCCAGCATCTCGGGCGTCAGGCGACCCGCGAGCGCCCGGAGGCGTCCGGTCTGCACGCGGTTGCTCTCGGCGATCTCATCGGGGACGGGCATCCGCGGACTCCTCTCGGGATGGGCGATCGCGGCGCCCTCGCGTCACTTGTCCTTCTTCTCGCGGTCGCCCTCGATGTCGAACTCGCGCTTGTCGTCGCCGAAGGTGGCGGAGCCCTTGCCCTTGAGGGTGTCGCCTTCGACCTTGAGCGTGTAGTCGATGGGGATGGTGTTGTCCATGAACTTCCGCACGGCGGAGAAGGTCAGGGTGCCGTCCTTGAGCTTCAGGTCCTTGAGCGCCTCGCCCTTCTGGTCGGGCCAGTCGATGGTGCCGGAGAGCTTGTCCCCCTCCTTCTTGATCGTCAGGGTGGAGGTCCGCTTCATCTCGCCGATCTCGTAGCGGCACTGCCACGTCCCGACGGGATCCGCCGCCTTGTCGTCCGCCCCCGCGACCGGTCCGCACACGCCGACGACCAGCGCGATCGAGAGAATCGCTTTCATGATCACCTCCCACTTCCCGACGCCAGGGCCCGGCCCGTCGCGGGCCGCCGCCCGGCGCCGCCGGCATTGTAGCGAGGCTGGGGCCGGGCTGAGGAGGGGCTGGATCCCGCCCCCCGCACGTTTCCGACCCATCATCCGTGCCCCACCCGAACTCCCCCTGCACCCCCCGCCCGTCACCGCGCCTCCGGGGCCTCCGCCGCTTCCACACGCACATCGAGGCCGTAGTCGCATCCGGTCGCGCGATACCGCCGCGAGACGACCGGACGGCCCCGATCGAACTCGCAGAGATCCACCCGCACCCCGCCCGACTCCTCGCGGACATCCACCCGAAACCGCGACAGGTCGCCGACCTCCAGCCTCGCATGCGCGAGGGCCGCCCCCGTCAACATTTCCACATGCGAACGCCGCACCGACGCCCGCCACCCGAACCCCGCCAGCGCGACGCCCGAGATGAGGACACCCACCATCAGGCCGTGAATGCTCGTGGTGCGCATCATTCTCCTTGGGGGTGAGTCCGGCGAACCATCCGAACGCGGGTTCCCGGGTTGTGGTTCCACCGCCGTCACGGCCTGGGCGATTCCCCCTCCGAGACGATCGCCTTCGCCCGGGCGAGGACATCCGCCAGATTCCCGGAGGCCGCCACGCGGCCGTGACGGTTGAGCAGCACCGAGTGCGGGATCGTCGTGACGGCGTGGCGGCCGAAGAGGGTGCCCCAACCTCCGGCGGAGGGGGTATCGACGACGATGGAATAATCGAGATGAAACGTCTTGATGATCTGGTCGATCGCCGCGCGGTCGCTGCCGGCGGCGTGGACGCCGATGATCTCGATGCCGGTCTCGGCGCGTTTGGCGTGCAGGGCGGCGAGTGCGGGGAGGTCGTTGCGGCAGGGGCCGCACCACTCGGCCCAGAAGTCGAGGATCACCACCTTCCCCGCCAGGTCGGCGACCGTCCGCGAGGGGCCGTTGATCCAGGCCGCCCGCTCGGGGAACCCGGGCGCGGGCTTGCCCAGGAGGGCGTCCTGCGCCTTGCGTCGCTGGTCATCCTGCCGCGCCCGCTTCGCGTTCGACTCGACGATGGCCCGCCACTCCTCGGGCGTCCGCTCCTTCTTGTAGGGATACCGCAGGGGCGGGTTGTGTGTGGAGTCGAAGAGTTTGGTCCCCTCCGCGAAATCCAGCACGAAGCGGGTCCGGGGGATTGCCTGGTTCAAACGGAGCGTGGCTGTGTCGGCGATCCAGGTCTGCGTGCCCAATCCGAGGATGCCCGGGACGAAAACGGCCTGGGCGGCCATCGCCTTCTGGGCCTCGGGATCGAGCTTCCGGAAGTCCTGAACCGACATCCCGCCGGGGAACTGGACACTGGCGGCGTAGTAGTTCGTCTGCGCGCCCCGGGTCACCATCCAGACCCCCGGCGCGACCTCGCGGATCTCCTCATTCTCGACGAGCGAGGTGACGTTCCGCCTGGCCTTCTCGAACACTTCAATTTTGCGCGGGAGGTGCCCGTGCTTCGTGTCGATCCAGGTCGTGATTCGCAGGTCCTGGCCGTATTCGCGGAAGTCCCCCCTCAGCACCCGGATAGGGGCCGGCGTGCCCGGCAGATCGATCAACTTCGCATCATGCAGAAGATCGTCAATGTTTCGCTTCGGGTCAAATCCGAACTCGATGCCCATCAACCGGAGCGGACCCCGCCACACGACAAAGGAATCGTCGAGCGGCTTGACGAGTCCCGACGGGATCTGTCGATTCAAGGTCCGGAGGATCGCACCATCATAGAAAAGGGTGATCGGATCGTAATGCATCCGGCCCTCGTGCGTGAACCCCCAGCGGCCATCGATGGCCTCGCGATAGGGACCGGCCTGCCAGGCCCAGTCGAACTCCGAATACAGGATCAGCCCGCCCGGCCCCGCGACCCCCCCCGGCACGGGCCGACCGTCCGGCTCGATGGAATTCGTGCCCGGCGTCTTCGGCGAGAAATACGTCCGATACGTCCCCTGCACCGTCCGCACCGCGTCCAGCGACGCCTTCAGCCTCGCGACCAGCTCCCCCGCCTCCCCCTCCGCAGCCACCGCCCCCCGGCCCCCCAGCAGGCAGAGCGCCCCGAGCAGAGAACCCATCACGCGAACACCCATGGATTGCTCCCCCTCTCGACTCCGGCACGCCCCCGGGAAATCCGCGCGGCGCGGATGAGGATGCTACATCCTACAATTGTCGCACCCCATCAACAAGGAGGCATCCTCACGTTTCAGATTTTCAGTGTTGATTTTGAACACGTTACTGCCCAAGGGTCTGTGATGAATCGGATTCGTCTTGCTTATACGAAATGGGGGATCCGGAGCGCCGAGCTGGTGGGGCCATTGCGAGGCCCGGGGCGGTCATCTAAAATGGCCCGGGGCCGACATATCTGCACAAGATCGTCACGAGGAGGGGTTTCGCCGTGCTCAGGTCGCCGTGGATGCTGCTGGTTGGCGTGCCCGGCGGGTTCCTGCTGATCTCGGCCCTCGCCGAACCGCGGGGCCGATGGTATCTTCGACTTGAAATCGCTGGAAGGCCGTTCATCGCATAAGCAGACGAGAGCGGTCGGGAAGGAACCATGCTCATGTGCGACTGCATCGAGTTGACCGTCCGGCTCGACGAGAATGCCGGCACGGACACTCTGGCCCTACCCCTCCAGTCGGCGTTCCGGTTGCCCGAAGGGGAAGGCCGGCTCTGGTGCCTCGGCGCGTTCCCAAACTATCACATCGCGAATGGTGGCGGATGTGGATGCGGGGCGATCGAGGGGCGTGAGGGCGGTCCGGCGAGGTTGATCCCGACCCACTTCATCGGATACGACCTCGAACTCTTCCCCGTGGACCGCGTCGAACTGCTCTGGTGGTTCGGATCCGATGACAACCGGCCGATTGCCCCACCTGTCCGGAAGGTGCCGTGGCGGGAATTCCAGAGGGTGAATGAAGAGATGCGGCTGGAAGGCGGGGTACTCTACGAAATCTCCAAGCAACGACTACCTATCCTAACATAATGATGCGATCATTATTTACAATTGAATTCACCCCGCTACTCCTCGCCATCGGGCTGTGCAGCGCCGCCTCGGCGGACTCGTCGCCGGATCGTCCGAATGTTGTTTATATCCTCGCGGATGACCTGGGCTATGGCGACGTCGGGGCGTTCCACCCGGGGTCGAAGATCCCCACGCCGAACGTCGACCGGTTGGCGAGGCAAGGGATCCGGTTCACCGATGCCCACTCGCCGTCGGCCGTCTGCACGCCGACGCGTTACGGGCTGCTGACCGGCCGCTACGCCTGGCGGACGAAGCTCCAGCGCAACGTGCTGGGGCCGTTCTCGCCGCCGCTCATCTCGGAGGGGCGGCTGACGGTGCCCGCGATGCTCAAGAAACAAGGATATGCCACGGCCTGCATCGGCAAGTGGCACCTGGGCTGGGACTGGCCGAGGGCCGATGCGTCGGGGCGCCGCGACTTCGCGAGGCCGATCCCCGGCGGCCCCACCGCGCGGGGGTTCGACCGCTACTTCGGGACCGACGTGCCCAACTACCCGCCCTACTGCTTCATCGAGGACGACCGCACCGTCGGCCTGCCCACCGAGGCCGCGCCCGTCGGCAAGCGCAGCTTCAACATCGCCGGCCCGATGCTCCCCGGCTGGGACCTGACCGACATCCTCCCCGAACTCGAGCGCCAGGCCGTCGCTTACATCGACGAGATGTCCAAATCTCGGCAACCGTTCTTCCTGTACCTGCCGCTGACCTCGCCGCACTACCCCGTGGTGCCCTCGGCCGAGTTCCGCGGCAGGACGGGCGTCGGCGACTACGGCGACTTCGTGGCGCAGACCGACCGCGTCGTCGGCCGCGTGCTCGATGCGATCGAGGCCGGGAAAATCGCGGGGAACACGCTCGTCATCTTCACCAGCGACAACGGCCCCGAGGTCACCGGCGAGGTGAAGCCCGGCGCCTACGACCGCATCAAGCAATATAGTCACGCGAGCATGGGACCATTTCGGGGCGTCAAGCGCGATGTCCGCGAGGGGGGCCACCGGGTCCCCTTCGTCGCTAGCTGGCCCGGCCGGATCCGCCCCGGATCCACGAGCGCGGAGACCATCTGCCACGTCGACCTGATGGCCACCCTGGCGGCCCTGCTGGATGTCAAGCTGCCCGCCGACGCCGGCGTGGACAGCGTGAACATCCTGCCCGCCCTGCTGGGCCGGCCCCACGCGTCCCCCCTGCGCGAGGCCACCGTCCACCACAGTGCGCGGGGGAATTTCGCCATCCGGCGCGGCGAATGGGTCCTGATCCTCGCCCCCGACGGCGACGACAACCGCCAGGCCGGCGAACCCCCGTGGTTCCGCACCGATCGCGGCTACGCCCCCCACAACCAGAAGGCCGAACTCTACAACCTCGCCCGCGACCCTTCCCAGAAGGACAACCTCTACTCCGCCAACCCCGCCCTCGCCGAGGAACTCGTCACCCTCCTGCGCCGCTACGTCCAGGACGGCCGCAGCACCCCGGGCCCGAGGCAGGCGAATGATGTGGAGGTGGTGTGGGACCACCGGGCCAGGTGAGGGCCATCTCGTCTCATCGTTGCGATTTCCCAATGAGCCAGGAGACTCAACGGGACGCACAGAGAAGCGGACGATTCGCACCGCATGGTTCCAGATTCGGTCGAATGTTCACGCCTCGGTCTCATCCGGGCGGAATGCCATGAGCATCAGGGCGGCCGCGCCGCCAGGAGATCCGGGGCGAGCTTCTCGATGATCTCGGTGATCCGCTCGACCCCCTGGTTGTACACGACCTCGCTGAGTTCGGGCACACCCGCCTCGTCCCCAGCGGGCCCGCGGCGGAATCTAGACTGATACGCGGCGATCGCGGCCTTGTAGTTCGAAACCCGGCGATTCCGCAGCCGGGATTCCACGTCCTTCCAGAAGTTCTCCGCCTCCTGGATCCGCCCCCGGCTCCGGTTCATCGTTCAGTCCTCCACCTCGCTGGACGAGAAGCGCCGAGGATTCCCGCTATCGATGAGCCGCTGGAGCACGCGGGCCCCGGCAGGCGTAGGAAACTGTACTGGTCGGCGTCCAGCATCGCATATCGGGTCTTCCAGAACGCGGCGACGGGTCCGACGGCCAGGTCATAACATCGGGTGCCATCGGGGAGGAGAATCGGCCCTTTGTGATCGTCGATCGAGCAAGGGTGGCCGCCCCGACAACGGGCGGACGTAGCCGACCATCAAAGTTGCAAACACAAATTAAACAAAAAACATACATAAACATGTATGTTAAATTATATTAATTGGATTTCTACTACTTTTACTGCCAGTCTTACCCTTTGCTCAAGCCTTTTCTTATCTCTTCGACCGCCTTCTGAATCCCCTTCGCAATATTCACATAGGCAGCATTAGTTGATTTCCACTTTTTGGAATCGACTGGAAATCCATCCGTTGGTAGAGCTTGCAACTCACTTAGTTTCGTATCCAACCAAAAGCAGTCTCGCAGAACAATCGGTATGACGCGAGCTTCACTGGCACGATGCCGCTCTAAGGCACGTTCCATTTCGATGCCGTAGCAATAATCGGACTCAAGAAACTCCGCGCTCACCAGCAATAAAATCAAATCCGATCCATTGAGATGTTTGTCAATTTCGCTTTCCCATTTAGAACCTGCAGTGATCTTGCGATCACACCAAATGTCAATTAACCCCTGCCGCCTCAATAGAGCCAAGTGAGTATCGATTCTTTTACGTTGACTTTCATTGTGATGTGAATAGCATATCATGACTTTCAGAGGTCGCGCAAGTGGATCCAGCAAATTTGCGTCAACTGCAAGGGAGGGCTTGACTTCGTCTCCCTCCAAACCAAGATCGGCTTCGGGCCAGCGAACTTGGATCTCTGCCAGTATAGCTTCAAAATATGCAGCAAGTGCGATAACACCATTGCGGGCCTGAATTCGAATCCTATTTCGAGACAAAGTCAGTATCCGAAACGAGATCGGCTCATGACTTTGCAGCTCTTTCGTGCTCATTTTGGTGACACCAAAATACATGGCATGTATACCGATCCGGAGGTAGCCGTCCGGATGCGATGCAGGGATCGACTCAGCACGGCCAACGGTTATGTACCCGTCTCCGATTGGGAATTCGTGACGACCAACGTCAGGTTTAAATGCTGTATGGCATATCCGGGGAGTGCCGATGATGCTGGATAACCAGGTACTAAAGGTAAGCGCATCTGTGGGCAGAGTGAATACCTTTAAGGTCAGCTCTTCGAAGCGAATTGCATCCGATTGCCTCAGTTCTCGGATCGCCCCTTTGGCCAAAAACTGTGTGACAGCGTCCCCTAATTGACTCAGAGTGATCAACTCGTCTTGGTGAAATTTTCCCATAAGTGTGGGACTGAGAACGATATAGCGACTTTCCATGATGACTTCGCCTGCAACCTATTCAAGATCGATGTTTTTCCATTGTGGCAAGGCCGCTTGTCTCTTGCTAGTCGTCAACCCAAGTGGACCCGTCATTACAGCCACAAAATGGAAAAAATCGACAAAGCAGGACTCATCGGGATTGAAATAGCCGGGGGATACCAGAGCATCCACATGCTTACCCACTCGGCTCACCCCCGGGCCCCAACCCGCCAAGGAGTTCGGCGGCCCAGGGGGGGTCCTCGAGGACGGCGAGGAGGAGGGCTTCGAGGGATCTCGGGGGCAGGCGGGCGATGTGCATCAGGAGGTCGGCGATCGGGCGGCGCAGGGGGGCGACGGCGAGGAGCCGGCGCCAGAGTTCGCCGCCGGTCTGGAGCATCCAGGGCTCGAAGTCCACGCCGTCGGCGGCCTCGATCACCGATTGATAGGTTGTCGTCGTCGATTTCGTTCAGGCCGTGCATGCAGATCAGCTCGGCCGTCCCCTTCACCAGTTCCTTGGCGAGCAGGTACCAGTTCGTGCCCCGGCCGACGACCATCAGGCCCGACTCCGTGCGAAGGACGCCGCCGTAGCCGACCGCCCCCATCTGGAACACCCGGCCGGCGCGGGTGCGGGGCGGGGTGATGTGCCCGAACCGGACGTCGCCGGTGATGCGGGCATCGAGCTTCTCGATGGGAACGCCCCAGACCCGGACCGCGGCCCTCCTTCGCCAGGGCCTCCAGCTCGCGCTCGACGCCCGCCTCGCGTTGCATCCCGCCGAGGACGACGAACTCGCTGGCCACGCCGAAGGCGTACCGCAGGCCGTTGTAGCCCTTCTCCTCGCAGCGCCTCAGGGCCCGCCGACGCGAGTCCTCCGCCAGGGCGCCGCCCGTGCTCGCGGAGCACGCGATGCCCGTGGAACGGGTGCCGCGGCGAGGCCTGCGCCCGCCTCCAGAACGCCTTCGGCGAGCCGAGCATCAGCCGGCCCGCGGCCGACCAGTATTGCAGGATGTTCACCAACGCATACTGATCATAGAGCGTGACCAGCCCCGGCCGGATGGCCTCCAGCTCGTCGCGGAGCAGGTGGTGGAGGGTCATGCCGGCGTGCTGCGCCGCCCCCTGGATCAACCAGTTGAGCGAGAATCGCTTGTTGATCTGATCGCGGACGTCCTGGTCGCTCACGTCCGGCCCCGCGTGCTGGCCTTGGGCTCGGGCGTGGGCCGCGTCTCGGGCCACGCCGGTTCGAACGGGTCGGGCCTCCGCTCCGGGGCGGCGGGCTCCGGTTCCGGTTCGGTTTCCGGCTCCAGCCAGGGCTCCTCCGGCTCCGTCTGCGGACGCTCCGGCGGCGCCGTCGGTTCGGTCCTGGGCATGGAAACCTCCCCTGAATGGCCGATCGATTTCCTACCCGCGCATGCTATGCCGAACGGCGCCCGGATTCAATCCGGGACGGCGGTTCAACGAAAAACGCCGGGACGTCCCGTGGTGGGGCGTCCCGGCGGTTCGGGATCCGGTCGAGGGGCGGCCGACTTACTTCTTGTCGGCGGTCTGGGTGGGGGCGGCGCCATCGGCGGTGAGTTCGAAGTTCTTGGTCTGGCTGCCGGACTGGACGTCGGCGGTGAGGCCGGAGGCGTTGGCGTCGCCGTACTTCTTGGGGATGGCCGATTTGGGGGCCTGGACGGGCATGCCGGGGAGGGCGGTGTTGAGGGCGTTGGCGTCGATGTCGGAGACGGCGACCTTGTAGCCGCCGACGACCGCGCCGTCGCCGGGCTCGGTGGTCTGGAGCGTGTAGGCCCCGTTCTCGATGGTGCCGGTGGCGCTGGGACGGGTGCCGTCGGTCGGGACGAAGGTGATCGAGCCCTTGGGGATCGGCTTGCCTTGATAGGAGACGGTCCCGGAGACCCGCCCCATCACGGGGCCTCCGGATCCGCAGCCGGCGAGCGAGACGGAGGCGACGAGGGCGAGCCCCGCGCCGATGGCCTTGAGGTGGAAGTTCCGCACGGGGGAGGCTCCGAGTCGGTGGTGTCGTGAGGGGTCGGGGCCCGCCGGGGACGGCCCTCGGCCGGCGGGCCCGCGTCGAGTTCGAGGTCGAGTTCGAGGTCGATGTCGCGGGGCGGGATCAGTAGGCGTCCGCCGAGATGATCTCGCCCTGGCTCCGGGTGCTGAGCGCCTGGTAGATGTTGAAGTTGATCGTGTTCTTCACGAACTTGACCGAGCCGTCGCACATGGCGAAGTTGGCCCCGCCGGGGTGGTTGCTGCGGAACGTGTACTGATGGGTCCAGTTCTCGACGTTGGCCGGCCGGAGCTTGTAGTTGAGCGGCACGGCGGTGGAACCGATCGACTGGTTCGCATGAACCCAGGCGTTCCAGCGGGTGATCTTGCGGATCTGCTCGCCGGCCATGATGGTGTTGGAGGTGCCGTCGGTGATGTTGCTGATGCCGACGTTGGAGCCCCAGGCCCAGTAGACGCCGCTGCCCGCGGGCGAGCCGTTGTCGAGCTGCTCGGCGGTCATGCGGGCGTGGCCGAGCTGGGGGAACCGGCAGGGGAGATTCAGGGTCGAGCAGATGATCACCTGTCCGAACCGGTCGTTGATGCCGCTGCCGCAGGCCAGGCAGTTGTCGCCCATGTTGCCCACGTAGGAGGTGCCGGCGGCCTCCAGTCCGATCAGGTCATCGGCATTGGTGTTGTCGATGTTGGGGCTGTCGTCCGACGGGCAGATGAGCGTGTTCAGCACGGTCATCCGCACGGTCATGTTGTCGTTGCCGGCGTAAAGGGCGTTCCACTTCCAGCCGCCGCTGATGTTCGTGCCGAACATCTTGCTGAAATTCACGGCGTTGAACAGCGTCTGCTGCTCGACCTGCGGCAGCAGCAGGACCAGCCAGCTCGCGTTGTTCCACGCCGTGCCGGATGCCGGCCCGAAGGTCGGGTGGAGGTACATGTTGGTGGGGAACTTGCCGACGACGTCGTGGTAGTTGTGCGACGCCAGCGCGAGTTGCTTGAGGTTGTTCACGCACTGGGCGCGTCGGGCGGCCTCGCGGGCGCTCTGCACGGCGGGCAGCAGCAGGGCGATCAGGACCGCGATGATCGCGATCACGACCAGGAGCTCGATCAGCGTGAATCCTCGCGTCTTGCGGACGGTCATCGCGGAGACTCCCATGAGAGAATGAGAAGACCTTTGCCTCGGGACTGGGGGGCGCGCGAGGCCGCGACCCGCCACCCGACGGGGGTGGCCGTGTGCTCGTGACGTGTGATGACGGATGGAAAGGAAGGTTCTGCCTCGCAACGCCGATCTTGCGAGGCCCCCCGGGACGAGTCAAGCGAGAAATCAACAACGCCCCATTTTTCCTTATACGTCAATGCGAGACGTCCCACATGCACTCGCCCCGCCGACCGATCAGGTCTTCGGGGCCGTCGCCGGGGCGGCCGACTTCGGGGGCTCGTAGGTCGGCTCCTGGGGCGGGATCCAGCGCAGGCGGTTCGCCTCGTCCTCGATTCTCTCGATGTCCTTGATCGCGATCTTGTGCTTCGCGGCCAGGGCCCCGAGGTTCTTCGCCTCGACCTCCTTGATGATCGCCAGATGATCATCCCTGCGCTTCTCGAAGGCGATTTTCTCCTTCGGCAGGTGCGCCTCGTCGACCGGCAGCCGGTGGTTGGCCTCCTGAACGGCGAGGGCGCGGATGTCGTGGGCCTCCCGGAAGATCTCGCGACGGGCCTCCAGGGGCAGGTCGACGACCACGAATCCCGGGGGCAGCGACAGCCCCGACGACTCGGTGTTGGTCACCTCGCCCGTGGGCGGCGGGGGCACCTCCTCGCCGCATCCGGCCAGGGCAGTCGCCGTGACGGTGGCCGCCGCCAGCCACCCCGCGGCGGGCCGCCGCGCCCCGATCCTCGTCATCATCCGCATCGCGTCACTCCCCGGTCTGGGCGCGCGTCCGCCCCCCTGCCCCTGCGGGCGGGGCCGGGCGGGCCGCATGGATTGTGGTCGAGAAGAGCCCACGAATGTGATCGGGCCGATCGCCCCAGGCAAGACAATTCCGCCCGCCCGCGCGGGCAATACCGGCGATTTTCGGCAGCCGTGGCGGTGGCGGGACCGGCGGCGGTGGCAAGACGGTCCCGATCCGACCACCGACCTCCGCCCAGGGGCACCCCTCCGGGCGCCACCGGGTCATTGTTTACACATACCGACATCCTGGCATGATCACAGATCATGGCTTGCGGGTTGGGGCCACGAATTCGGGCTTGCCTTCGGGATCGAAGCTCTGGAGGCTTCCCCGGCCGTCGCGGTCGAGGTCGATCTGGATGCCGACGCCGACCTCGCTCTGGAAGTTCTGGAAGACGTGGCCGCCCTTGTCGTTCCCGAGGATGATCGCGTCGCCGGTGTCGCCATCCAGGACCGAGAGGGCCGCACCGACCCGGGCGTTGGTGCCCGCCCAGAGGCGAGAGTGGCCGTCCTTGTCGAACAGTTCGATTCGGGGGCAATCGTCCTTGCCGATCGAGAGGACGATCCGGGCCTTGCCGCCGTCCTTCTGGATCACCAGGCGTTCGGCCCGGACCTCGGCCGGCGGCCCGACGGGCCGGGCGCCCAGCAGCAGGGCGACGGGGGCCATGCCGAGGAGCACGCCCACGATCCAACGGGAACGGCGTTCGGACCGCTCCAGGCGGCGGAGGCGATCGGTCTGGTCGCAGACCACTCCATCCGGGCCGGCGGGCTTCATGGCGGCAACCTCACATGTTCGTTTGAGATGACGATTCGGCCGTCGGGCGCAGGCCTTCAACGGATCGGCACCGTCCCCAGCGAAAGCCAGCCGGGGGCGTCGGCGTCCTGGGCGGCGTTGGCGAACTTCAGCGGGTGGCCCTGCTTGAGTGGGTTTGCGATCCGGATCGCCAGAATGTAGTCGCCCGGCTTGAGGCCGGCGAGGTCGAGGGTGTCGGACCACGCGCGGGGCCGATCGCCGGGGAGTAGGCCGATGAGCTTGCCGGAGGCGGGCCAGGTCTTGACGACGGATCCACGCGCCAGCAAACCCCACTGGGGCCTCCAGTCGTAGTAGAACGGGGCGACGCCCCGGTTCTCGACGTCGAGGGAGGCCGAGAGCTTGCCCGCGACCGGCGGGCCGACGGCGGCGGACGGGGCGTGGAACTCGTAGCCCATGCGGCGGACCTCCTCCTCGGCCCGCCGGACGCGATCGGCCGGGGGCCGGGCCCGATTCGATCGACGCGAGAACATGCCGCTATCCATCAACCAGGAGGCGTGGGTCTGGAGGACGCAGGCGCGGAAGTCCTGGATCGAGGGGTTGCCGGGGGCGGGGTCGAAGACCTTGCCCCACGCCTCGGGCCGGATCTCGCCGCCGATCGGGCTGGTCTTCCAGCGCGACATCGCGAGCGGCCCGGCGGCCTTGAGCGCGGGCATGTAGAACCACGAGTCGGCCTTCTTGCCCGTGTCGAGCGTGGCCCAGGCGAAGGAGTCGTCGTGGTAGCCGAAGGGGCGGTCGTCGTTGCGGGCGTGGGCGTAGTCGTTCGGGCCCGCCGGGTAGCGGAGCAGCACGGGCGTGACCTTGAACGCGGCCTGATAGGCGTCCATCACCTCGGCCTGGACGGCCTTGCTGGCGAACAGCTCGGACCGGGGATAGGTGTGCCACTCGCCCCAGGTGCCCAGCAGCCCGGCCGTGACGAAGCCCAGGCGGGGGTCGCCGTCGTACTTCCGGCCGAAGGCCGCCACGAAGCTGCGGAGCGATCGCCTGAGGTTCGCATCCTCATAGTCGGGCGTCTCGATCGGTTGCGGCGGCCGGTCGACTCCGTCCTCGGTGTGCTGCCACTTCGTGAGCTTGAGCCCGTCGCGAAGGAGGAACGGCGGGATGGCCCCGGCGCGGTTGGGATATTCGAGATAGATCCGGACGACCGCCTGATGCCCCCGGCCGGCGATGTCGTCGAGCAGGCGTTCCATCGGGGCCCAGTCGAAGCGGTCGTAATCCTTCACCAGGTCGGCATATTTCAGGTAGTTGAATTCCAGCGAATGCGGGAACAGCCCCCGGACATCCCCCGCGTAGGGCACCAGCCCCTTGAGCGGGTTATCCACCGGGGCCTGTGCATATTTGAGGACCTTCCGCCCCTCCTGCCCCGCCGCCTGCGCGGCCACGCAGGCGACGATCGACAGACCCACCAGCATTGAACGCATCGGCCCCTCACTTGTTCCCATCCGGTCGAGCCTAACGCGCCGGCGAGTGCCGAACCAGGGTCACCCCCGGCCGGGGCCGCCTCAATTCCTCGGCAACGACAGCGGCTTGCGGGAGCTATCCACCGGCGTGTCGCGCAGGCCCGGGCGGCGGAACATGCGGGAGGCGCCGCTGTCGTAGAGCACGAGATGGGCCTCGATCTTCCGGCCGGGGTTCCCGGCCTTGAGGCGTTCCTCCCTGGCCTTCAGGTCGGCGTCGAGCTGCTTCGCCCTCCCCGGAGTCACGGCCGTGCCCCGCACGGCGACGAGCGAGAGCCTGGGGAGGGCGTCGACCGGGAAGTCGTCGAGGCCGGCGTTGGTCACATCGGCACATCCTTCGATGAAGATCCCCCAGAGGGCCGGGTACCGGCCGAAGAACCGCATCGTGCGGTCGGTGACCGCGCAGAACGCCACGCCGACGGTATTCACGCGGTCGAGCACCGAGAAGACCCGCTCGGCGTCGTCGTCGCCGAACGTCTCGTCCTCGATCCGGATCCAGGTGACGTGGTGGAACGCATCGATGCCGAAGGCGTTGATGAGCCAGGCGGGATAGGGCGACGCGGGGTTCGCGACGCCCCCGGCCGGATACGCCCATTCATAATCATACATCACCTTGCCGCCGCGTCTCTGGACCTCGGCGACGACCTCGCGCTGGCGGCTCACGCTGTTGGCATACCGCCCGAGGATGACCGCGGAGACGGCGACCAGCACCAGGGCCGTCCGCATGCCGAAGCGGACCCGCTTCCACCAGCGCACGCGGCCGGGCGGCTTCGGGGCCTCGGGGGTGTCGGCGGGACGGGGTTCCTCGGAGTCCGAAGGGGGGATCATGGCATTTCACGCCCGCAGAGCCATCGATCGTGACATGATGATGCGGATCAGTATCCGCCATCGCCGCGGGCCTCGCCATGAATTTCTTCGGATTTCGCGGCGAGCCGGCGCTCAGGCCGAGCCCGCCCACTCGGCGTAGGCGATGGCCTCGTCGTAGGCGGCGTTGAGGCGGGCCATCGAGGCGGCGTCGCCGCCGCGGTCGGGGTGGAGTTCCATGGCGCGGCGGCGGTAGGCGTACTTGATCTGGGCCACGCTGGCCACCGCCGGCAGCCCCAGCATCGAGAACGCCGCGCGTGGGGCGTCGCCCTGCCAGAGCGCGGCCATCGCCCGCGCGCGGGCCTCCGCCTCGGCCTGCTCGCGACGCCTGAGGAGTTCATCGGCATAGGGGGCGATGCCCCCCGTCGGGGCGCCGTGCAGGTGGAACTTGAGCCGGGC
The DNA here is from genome assembly GCA_965279195.1 of Isosphaeraceae bacterium. GTDB lineage: Bacteria > Planctomycetota > Planctomycetia > Isosphaerales > Isosphaeraceae > CBDIHP01. The sequence goes on along the minus strand of CBDIHP010000001.1, from coordinate 1,222 downwards.
CTTGCGGTCCTTGAGGATCGCCTCGGCCTCCTTCGCCCAGAGTTCCGCGTGGGCCCGCAGGCCCTCGTCGACTTTGAGCCGCTCCAGCAAGGCCGCCTCGGCCTCGGCCCGGTCGAAGAACTCCCCCAGGTGCCGGATGATCCGGCTGCGGATCCGCCCCTTCGGCCGGTGCAGCTCCACCACCACCCAGATGACCTTGCCATCCTGCCGCTCGGTCATCAGCAACATCGCCGCGTCCCCCCTTTCGGGCCACAGCTTACCGCAAATCCCGGAGGATTGCCCGTCCTCTCATCGGAGACGCCCGCCACGGGGTGAGCGTCTCGAAAGTAGGTGGGAAATCGGATACACCTGAGGATGCCGATCCGAGGCCGAGGAATCCATGACCGCCGATCCAGGGAGGCACCCATGTCCTGGTCGCATCTCAACCCCGAGCAGGCCGAGCGCGCCGGGGCGATCTACGAGGACCTGAAGCTCGCCCACGACGCCAAGCTCAGGGAACTGGCGGCGTTGCTCGCCTCCAAGGAGGACTCCCAGATCCTCGGGCAGGCCGAGTTCGAGGTCCGGGACCTCGTCCACAAGATCGGGGCCGAGGCCATCCAGACCGCCGCCCGTCGGCGGAAAAAAGGGGGTACCGGGGGTCCAGCATGACCTGCCCCAGGTGCTGCGGCCCGGCCAGGTTCGTCGGATATCGCCGCAAGACGATCGTCTGCCTCCTCGGCACCATCCGGCTCCGACGCGCCTATTACCACTGCAAGGCCTGCCGCTCCGGATCCTGCCCGGCCGACCGCGACATGGGGCTGCTGGCCGACGACCTCTCCCCGGCCGCCCGCGAGGTCGTCGCCACCGCCGGCGCCGTCGACGCCTTCGGGCAGGCCTCGCGGCTTGTGAGGCGCATGGCCGGCCTGCACCTCTCCGAGTCCACCGCCCGACGCGCCACCGAGGCCGTCGGGGCCGACGTCGGCCGCCGCCTCGACGCCGGCGAGGCCTTCGGCCCGGCCCGCGACTGGGCCTGGCACCGGGACGCCGACGGCAAGACGTGCGCGTATGTCTCGATCGACGCCACCGGCACCCCCCAGCAGGGCAAGAAGGGGGCGAAGGCCGACGGCCGCATGGCCACCGTCGCCATGGTCTACAACCCGATCCCCGACGACCCCGCCCGACGCGCCCGGCCCGATTCCGCACGCCGCCCCGACTGGCAGGCGCGGTACGTCGCCGGGCTCTC